>CAVWKC010000001.1:0-561464 GCA_963755525.1 uncultured Solirubrobacterales bacterium
TGGCCTGCGCCGCGACCGCGCGGCGGTCCTCACGCACCTGGCTGACGACGGTGACGTCCTGCGTTCTGACTCGCTGCATGAACGACAGGCGGTTCAGGAGATCCTGGAAGCCGGTGGCGCTGAGCACCACGGTCACGATGTTCGGGGGGTCGGTCTCGTAGGTGGCGACGAGCTGGTCCGCGAGCACTTGTTGGTCGTTTGCCACAACCGCTACGAGCTGGCCGAGACGCGTGCGGGCGGCGACCAACTCGACGCGGAGCCTGTCGAGCTCGGCGCTCTTCGCCGCGATGTCGGCCTGGATGCGATTGAGACGCCGGGCGAGAACGGCGAGGCTCGCGTCGAGCTGCCCGAGCCGACCGGAGG
Source organism: uncultured Solirubrobacterales bacterium (assembly GCA_963755525.1). Lineage (GTDB taxonomy): Bacteria > Actinomycetota > Thermoleophilia > Solirubrobacterales > Solirubrobacteraceae > Palsa-465. The sequence continues at coordinate 364 of CAVWKC010000001.1, forward strand.
CGGCGTGCACCGTGCCCGACAGCGAGGAGATCCGTCCCTGGCCGGCGGATATGCGGTTCTGGAGCTGGCCTACGCTCGCGGCCCGGGCGACGGGCGAGCTAGAGCTGAGTCCTAGAGCGACGGCGAACAAAACCATCGCCGCCAACGTGGCGCGCGCAACGTCGGTGAATGGGGTCCGGCGGCTGGGCATGATGGTTACGGCGCCGACTCCGCGTGCGGCGCGCGCTGTCGCTGTCCGCTAGAGCGGGTCAGGCGGCGGCCACGCTAACACGCCCGCCAGCTTCCCCGCCTTCTCGGACGCTCAATGCAAGAAATCCTGCGTCAAGGAGGATTTCGGCGCTGTTACGCGCGCGTCACTCGGATGACGCGCAAATCGGACGGCGCGCCGTCGGCCCTCAGCCGCTTCGCCCTCCCGGTGGTCAGCCCCTGAACGTCGATCTGCGCCAGCAACGCGTCGGACACCAGAACCTGCTCGGCCTTCGCCGCTTCGGCGACCCGCGCGGCGACGTTCACGTCCACCCCGAGATAGTCACCGCCGAGCTTCCGCGGGCGGCCCCAGTGAAGACCGGCGCGCATCCGGGGCGCGTATCCCTCGATCTCGATACCGCGGATGGCGTCCTGCGCGTCCAGTGCCGCCTGCACCGCGGCGTCCCCGCTCAGGAACGTCGCCATCAGGCCGTCACCGAGCCGCTTGACGATCCGGCCTTCGTGCGCGGCGATCGCGACCTCAACCGCAACTCCGACCTCGCGCAGCAACTCGAGCACCGCGGCATCGCCCGCGCCAAGCGCCCATCGGGAGAACCCGACGAGGTCGGTGAACAGGAGCGCCATGTCGAGATCCCCGCGGCCGCGGCCGGTCGCCTCCGACAACGACTGCCAGACCTGGAGCGCCGACAGGCCGAGCTCCTTGGCCACGCTCTCGCGGCCGGGCTGTAGGGCCGACACCCCGCGGGCGATGACCTCGACCGGAGCGCGCCCCGCGGTGGAGAGGGGGTCGCCGAACTTCTCGTCGCCGGGCAGCCGCTGGCGGAACCGGCGGGCAGCCGAGATCAGCGACGGCTCGCCGTCGAGCCGCGCGACCGCCCCGCGCAGCCGGGCTAGCCGGGCGGCGGACTCTTCGACATCTTCCGCGGGGTCCTGGATCATCTCGCGGGTCCGGGCCTGCTCGAAATCCATCGGTGGCTGAGGATAGTCGCCGGGTACCGCGGACCGACCCGGCCACCCGGGTCATCCGGGTCGTCCGGGTCGTCCGAGTCGTCCGAGTCGTCCGGCCTCAGCCGCCCGAGACCGGCAGCACCGGTGTGCACGCCGGATGCTGCGGAAGCGCGGGGTCGAGCGCGGTCAGCACGTCGGCATCGGCGATGTGGTCGTACGGCATCGACAGATGCTCGCCCTGGTCGAGCGCGCACTGGTTCTGGAGCAGGATGTTCTTGACGTTGGGCGCCGGCGCCAGGAACGCCGAGGTGTAGGGCGTGACAACCTCGTCGTTGTCGGACTCGATCACCGTGTACTTGACGCTCGGGACGGTCTCGCCGCCGGCGTTCAGAGCCGTGATGAAGCTCGATCCCGCCTCCTGCTGCTGGCACGCCGGGCAGTCGACCCCGATGAACGAACTGCCGCCGGGGAAGTAGCCCGCGAGCGTGAACAGCCCCTCGAGCGTCGTGCCGTGGTTGGAAGGCGCGAGGCCGACGAGCGTGTCGACCTTCGAGGCGCCGCCATGGTTCTTGATGTAGTAGCGCGGCATCATGCCGCCCTGTGAATGCCCGACCAGGTCGACCTTGTGGGCGCCGGTCGCGGCCAGCACCTTGTTGACGAAGGTCGCGAGCTGTGCGGCGGACGCGGCGATGTCGCCGGTCGCGTAGACGCCGACGGACCCGCTCCCGTCGTACGAGCCGTAGTTGAGCGCGAACACGCAGTAGCCGTTGTTGTAGAGCAGCGGTGACAGCGCCTGCCAGCTGTCGGACATGTCGCCGAACGTGCCGTGCACGAGGATCACCGGCACCGGGTGTGCCGCCGACGGCTTGCACGACCAGTTGTTGGCGCCCGGAGGACTCGCCGTGGGGCTGGCGTGCGCGTAGCCGAGGATCCCGTTGTAGACGACCGGTAACTGCGCGGCGGCAGCCGGCGAAGCGGTCATGGCAAGGGCGATCGCGGCAAAGCCGATCGCGACGACACGGTTACGCATATCCCAATTCCTCCCGCGGTGTCAGACGTCCTGGATGGCGTGCTTATACCCGCGACCGCGCCGTTCACATCGAAGTGATACCTGCTTCACACCGACGCTTTATGGTTCGCGCCCATGGGCGCCGCGCGCGGGAGCATGGGCGACATCCGGGATCCGCTCGACGCCGAGCGGCTGCAGACGATCGCGCCCGACGCGTACCACACCCGGCGGGAGTTCCTCCAGCGGACCGCGGTGACGGCGGGGTTGGCGGCCGGACTCGGGCTGGTGCTCGATCCCGACACGGTCGTGGCCGAGGCGGCACGCCGGCAGCGCGCGCACCAGATCCCGTCCCCGCGCAACCTGCCGATCGACACGTTCGTCGTGCTGATGATGGAGAACCGGTCGTTCGACCACTACCTCGGGTGGCTGCCCGGAGCCGATGGGCGCCAGGCGGGGCTCACGTTCACCGACGGACAGGGCCAGGCGCACTCGACCTATCGGCTGCGCGACAACTACCAGGGGTGCGGCTTCCTCGATCCCGATCACTCATGGCAGGGCGGGCGGACCGAGCTGGACGGCGGGCGGATGGACGGGTTCCTGCGCGCGCAGAGCGACGTGTTCTCGATCGGCTACTACGCCGAGTCGGACCTGCCGTTCACACCCCACGTGGCCAAGGCGTTCACCGCGTTCGACCGCTTTTTCTGCTCGCTGCTCGCCTCGACGTATCCGAACCGCGAATACATGCACTCGGGCCAGTCCTACGGGATGATGGACAACTCGCTGCCGTTCTCGCCGAACGGCGAGCTCGGGTTCCCGGACACCACGATCTTCCACGCGCTCTCGCAGGCGGGCGTGTCGAACCGCTACTTCTACACCGACATCCCCGTCTCGGCGCTGTGGGGAGCGCCCGGGATCGCGCGCTCGAGCCAGGTTCAGACGTACTACGAGCAGGCGGCGGCGGGGACGCTGCCGGCGCTCTCGTTCGTCGATCCCGCGTTCAACGGCGAGGACCAGGGAACCTCGGGCGATGAGCACCCCCACGGCGACGTCCGGGTCGGGCAGGCGTTCATCGCGGACGTCGTCCACGCGTTCCTCGAGTCGCCGCAGTACAAGCGCGGCGCCCTGTTCATCGTCTACGACGAGTGGGGAGGATTCTTCGACCACGTGGTCCCGCCACGAGTTCCGGACCTCCGCGCGAGCGCGGATCTGAACAGCGACTTCGGCCAGATGGGGTTCCGGATTCCGGCCGTCGTGGTCTCGCCGTACGCGCGCCGCGGGCACGTGGACCACACGATCTACGGGTTCGAGTCGATCCTCAAGATGATCCGCTACCGCTACGGGCTTCCGCCGCTGACCCCGCGGGACCTGTTCGCAAACAACATCGCTGCCGCGTTCGACTTCGAGTCAAAGCCGGACTACACGCCGCCGTCGCTGCCGCAGCCGCCCGAGGTGATGTCGGCGGCGTGCAGCGGCTCGACGCCGATCGACTCGAGCGGCAATGTCGGGCTCGACGACGGGACGCTGCTCGGCTCGCCGATCACCGGGCTCCCGACGCTCCAGCCGCCCGCGCCGCTGGAGCGCCCGAAGCCACACGATCTCGACACGATGTTGACGAGCGGGTATCTCGAGCGGCTGCACTTCCGCTACCGGAAGGCGACGCCCTCGACGATGTTCCGCCACCCGTCGAAGCTCGGACTAAGTGGGTAGGCCGATGTGGATCGGGCGGCGGCGCGGTGGGCGCGGCGGCCGGCTCGCGGCGACCGTCGCGTTCGCCACGGTGACCGCGGCTTTGACGGTAGCGTTCGGGGGCGGACTGGCGGGCGCCGACAGCTTCAACCCGGTGCGGCTCGCGATCACGATCGCGCCGGTGGCGCGCCTGGCCCAGCCGCTCGCAATCACGATCAACGTCTCCGCCGATGCCGGAGCCCTCGACAGCGGCACCGCGCCGCTGCGGATCCGCGCAAAGCTCGCGGACGAGTGCGGCGGCACGTTCGACACCACCCCAGGCCCGGTGCTGATCGACGAGCAGCTGAACCCACAGCCGGCGACGGGGCAGGCTTACCAGGCGACCGGGCACGGATCGGGCAACCCGACCGCCTACGGACAGAAGACCGTGTGCGCGTTCCTCGAGGAGGAGGGCGACAACCGGCAGTTCGCCAACGACACGGTCGACCCGCCGATCGTCGACGTGTCGAAGCCGTGCACGGTCGGCGCCGCCCGCTACGACGCGGCTCGGGGGTCGCTCGCGCGCGCGAGGCGTCAGCTGCGCCACGCCAAGAGCCGCGCCAACCGCGCGCGGCTGAAGAAGCTCGTGGCGAAGCGGAGCAAGATCGTGGCGCGCGACCGGCGGGCGGCGCGCAGTGCCTGCGGCCCGGGCGTGCCGCTGTGAAGCGCCGGCACTCACGGCTCGCGGTGGCGGCGGGCGTGATCGCGCTCGCGGCCAGCGTGATCGCGGCCGGCGTGCTCGCGCTGGCGGCCGGCGTGCTCGGGCTCGCGGTCCCGGCGCCGGTAAGCGCCGCGCCGGCAAGCGCCGCGCCGGCGAGCGCTGCGCGAGCGAACTCCGTGCCGGCGAGCGCCGCGCTGCCCCCGATCGGCCACGTGTTCGTGATCGTGCTCGAGAACGAGTCGGCATCGACGACGTTCGGAGCCGGATCGCCGGCGCCGTACCTGTCGACCACGCTGCGCTCCGAGGGCGCGTATCTCCCGAACTACTACGGGGTCGGACACGAGAGCAACGACAACTACATCGCGATGATCAGCGGCCAGGCGCCGAGCGCGCAGAACCAGGCCGACTGTCAGTTCTACGACAACCTCGAGCCGGGGACGATCGGGAGCTACGGGCAGGCCGAGGGCACCGGCTGCGTGTACCCGGCCGACGTGCCGACGATCGCGGATCAGATGACGGCATCGGGCCTGACCTGGCGCGACTACGACGAGAGCATGGGCGCCGACCCGACCCGCGAGGCCTCCGAATGCGGCCACCCCGGGATCAACTCGGTCGACAACACGCAGAAGGCCACCGCGACCGACGAGTACGCCACGCGCCACGACCCGTTCGTCTACTTCCACTCGATCATCGACGACACCGCGCTGTGCGACTCGCACGTGGTCAACCTCAGCCTCCTCCCCCACGACCTTGCCTCCGCAGCCGACACGCCGAACTACGTGTTCATCACCCCCGACCTGTGCGACGACGGCCACGACTCACCGTGCGCGAACGGCCAGCCCGGCGGCCTCGCCCAGGCCGACGCCTTCCTGCGCCAGTGGGTTCCGCAGATCACGAATTCGCCGGCGTTCACCCAGCAGCGCGGCCTTCTGATCATCACCTTCGATGAGGCCGCCACCAGCGACACGAGCTCCTGCTGCGGCGAGATCGCCGGCCCGGACAGCCCCGAGCCCGGCATCAACGGGCCCGGCGGCGGCGACATCGGCGCGGTCCTCCTGTCCCCCTGCATCGCGCCCAGCACGGTCTCGACCGTGCCGTACAACCACTACTCGATGCTGCGCAGCGTCGAGGACATCTTCGGGCTGCCGCACCTCGGCTACGCCCAGCTCCCGGGTGAGACGTCGTTCGGCTCGGACATCTTCAACCAGCCGTGCACATCGACGACCGCGTCCGCGCAACCGCCACCGACGATCAAAGTCCATGCGCCGGCGATTGCGTCGAGCGCTGCCGCCGGCCCGCGGATCCCGGTCAGCTGGAGCGCGAGCGGGGCCGGCGCCGTGTTCACCGTCCAGGTCCGCGACACGGACTCGTCGACGGGCAAGTGGCGAACTCTCATGACCTCGACGACAAATCGCTCGCTGAAGTTCGCCGGCCGACTGGGTCGGACGTACGAATTCCAGGTGCGCGCGGTCAGCGCCGCCGGCGCCCCCGGGATCGTGGTCAAGCGCGATCACCATCGTCCCGTCTGGCCTACACCCCGCGGGCGGCAAGTACCGCGGCGCGTGGCACACGCGCCGGCTTCGCGGCGCCTGGGAAGGCGGTGCGATCGTCAGCTCGACTCCGGGCGCGGAGTTCACGCTCGCGCTATGTCGGCGGCGAACTCGCGGTGATCGGCGAGCGCTCTCCGCACGGCGGCCGCGTCGGCGTCACGTTCGACGGCCGCAGCCACACGATCGACCTCCACTCCGCACGCACGCTGACCCGCGCAGGTGCTGTTTCTCGCACGCGCGCCGGTCGGCCACCACCGCCTCACGCTCCGCGTGCTCAGCGGCACGATGGCGCTCGAAGGCTTCGCACTCGGATCGCGCCACGGCTAAGAAGGCGCCGGAAACCTGGCTATGGCGGGGGCAGGATTCGAACCTGCGAAGGCTGAGCCGCAGCGTTTACAGCGCTGTCCCTTTGACCGCTCGGGAACCCCGCCAGGGGGCCTTGAGTCTAACGTCGGAGGGCTACGCGGCGGTGTCCACCGGAGGCGGCCGGGCCTGCAACGGCTGGCCGGGTTCGACCTCGTACTCCGAGTACTTGGGGCCACCGAGAGAGATCCCGCTACCGCCACCCAGTGCCGATGCCGGTATGTACCAGCGGCGGCCGTCGCCGACATGGACAAAGACGGCATCGCATCTTGTGGCGTCGAGGCGCTTGACGATCCCGTTCCAGCTTTGGTTCCCGCCGCGGGTACATAGCGCCACGATGAAGCGATTCCGGCTCCAGCACGTCGACGTCTTCACCTGGACACGAACGAGCCTGTCCCCGAAGTCAGCGATCAAGTCGTAGTCGGGCGCCGCCAGGACCGGTATCCAGACGGTCGCGCCCGCGCCGACGAGCCATTGCATCGCCGACAACTCGCCGGCATCCCCCTGCCTCCTCGGTGTCCAGACCGACTCCATGCACGCATCATACGTCCCGGACCGGACGTAAAAGCCCTGTAAATTGCAACAATTCTGCTACAGAATCCGGGGGCCGTGGTGGGTTCAGGCGCACGCGCGCCGCACTGCCAGCGCTTCCCCGGGACGCGGACCCCGCGAACCTACGAAGCGTCGCGCAGACGCTGCGCCTCAGGCAGCGCCTCGAGCTTCTTGAGCGTGTGGTTCTCGATCTGCCGGATCCGCTCGCGGGTGACGTTGAACGCCCGCCCGACCTCCTCGAGCGTGAACGGACGCTCGCCGGTCAGACCGAACCGCATCTCGATCACCTCGCGCTCGCGCTCCGGCAACGCCGCCAGAGCCCGCCGCAGGTTCTCGCGCCGCAGCCGCTCGCTGGCCAATTCGAACGGAGACTCCGCAGTCTGGTCCTCGACGAAGTCGCCGAGCTCGGACTCCTCCTCCTCGCCGATCGGCTTCTCGAGCGACACCGGCTGCTGAGCCATCCGCAGAACGTCGCGGACCTCGCGGACGTTGGTCTCGAGCTCGGCCGCGATCTCCTCCGAGGTCGGCTCGCGCCCGAGTTGCTGGACGAGCTGGCGCTCGACGTGCACGACCTTGTTGAGCTTCTCGACCATGTGCACCGGGATGCGGATCGTCCGGCCCTTGTCGGCGATCGCGCGCGTCACGGCCTGGCGGATCCACCAGGTGGCGTACGTTGAGAACTTGTAGCCGCGGCGGTAGTCGAACTTCTCGACCGCGCGGATCAGGCCCATCGACCCCTCCTGGATCAGATCCAGGAACGTCAGACCGCGCCCGAGGTACGACTTGGCGATCGAGACCACCAACCGCAGATTGGCCTCGATCATCCGCTGCTTGGCCATCATGTCGCCGCGCTCGATCCGCCGCGCGAGTGCGACCTCCTGTTCGGCGGTCAGCAGCTGCACGCGACCGATCGATCGCAGGTAGAGACGCAGCGAGTCGAGGCTGGGCTCGACGGTCAGGTCGATCTCGACCTTCTTAGAAGACTGCTCGGGTCGCGGCTCGGACGCCGCCGCCGCGCTCGCCTCGACGCTCGAGCCCTCGGACTTGGCCGGACGGCCGTCGCCGTCGACTACGTCGATGCCCTGGTCGTCGAGGTACGCGTGCAGTTCCTGCACCTGCTCCTTGCTGACCTCGGACTCCTCGAGCCACGTCTGGATCTCGTCGATTGTCAGGTAGCCGCGCTCCTGGCCCTCGGCGATCAGCGGTCGTACTTCATCCAGCTCCGCAATCGGAGCGTCATCGCTTAAAAGGATCGTTGACTTTTCGCTCACTCGCCCCTGAGCTCCTCCCTAAAGCAAGCCACCAGTTGCCCCCGGACCGGGGCTTTTCTGCCGGCCGTCTCTCTCGATGTCTCCCAAATGCGCCGGGAAGGAGTGATACCACAAACCCTGCCGATGTCCAGGGAATCCGGGGGCCCAATCGCCGTGCGGTCTAGGCTGTAGGGGACGCGATGACCTCGAACCAGTCCCCATTCGTTTCCATAACGGACGTGCAGGCCCGCCGGCCGGCGGTCCAGCTGAGCCTCTCCCGCGTCGGCGTAACCGGCGTGGAAAAGGTCATCCGCATCCAGCAGAACGGCTCCGAGCAGCTGTTCTCCGCGCGCTTCGAGTGCGTCGTCGAGCTCGGCCCCGACCAGAAGGGCGCGCACATGTCGCGGTTCGAGGAGGTGGTCAACGATGCGATCGGCGAGGTGGTCCTCGGCGAGTCGACGTTCAAGGCCGAGACGCTCGCCGAGCACATCGCGCAGCTCGTGCGCTCCCGGCAGCACGCCCGCCGCGCCGAAGTGACCATCGAGGCGCGCTTCCCGGAGCACAAGCCGGCCCCGCTATCGGGCATAAACACACAGGAGCTGTACACGCTGCACGGCTCGGCCGCCTGCACCGAGTTCGGCACTCGCCGACTGATCGGCGTGACCGCGCAGGGCATTACCGCATGCCCGTGCGCGCAGGAGCTGGTGGCGGGTAACGCCCGGGCGCGCCTCGAATCACACGGCTTCGACGACGACGACATCGAAAAGATCCTCGACGCGGTACCCGTGGCGACCCACAATCAGCGCGGCCTTGGAACGCTCCACATCGGTTGTACCGAGTTGTGCGACGACGAGATCGACGCCTCGACGTTGCTGCAGATCGTCGAGCAGTCGATGTCGTCGGAGATTTACGAGCTGATGAAGCGCGCGGACGAGGTTCACGTCGTCGAAAAGGCGCACCGTCGACCCCGGTTCGTCGAGGACTGCGTCAGAGAGATGATTCGCGGCGTCGTCGAGGCGTTCCCGGCCCTGAACGACGCAGCGTTCGTGGAGGCCCGCCAGGTGAACCTCGAGACGATCCACCAGCACAACGTCGTCGCCGAGCGGTTCGGCACTCTCGCGGAGGTCCGCCGAGAGCTCCAGGACGGCATTGCGCCGGCGATCCACACGACCCGCCAAGCGTGGCTCGACGCGGTCCCGTAGAACTCCGGAGACCAGACCGTGCGCGCCGTAGTCCTCGAACACCAGGGCGAGCCGCTCAAGCCGACGACCCTCCCTGAACCGGACCCGCAACCCGGCCAACTCCTCCTGAAGATCGCCGCGTGCGCCGTGTGCCGGACCGACCTGCACCTGCGCGACCACGAGATCGAGGCCACCAAGCTCCCGGTCGTGCTCGGGCACCAGATCGTCGGGCGCACCGATGACGGACAACGATTCGGCGTGCCATGGCTCGGCTGGACCGACGGCACCTGCCGCTACTGCACAAGCGGCCGCGAGAACCTTTGCCTCAATGCGCGGTTCACCGGCCGCGACATCGACGGCGGCTACGCGGAGTGGACGGTTGCCGACGAGCGCTACTGCCTCGAGCTGCCCGACGAGCTCGACGACGAGCAGGCCGCGCCGCTGCTGTGCGGCGGCCTGATCGGCTACCGCTCCCTCACCCTGACCGGCGACGCGCACCGGCTGGGGCTGTACGGGTTCGGGTCGGCGGCGCACATGATCTGCCAGGCGGCCGTCTACCAGGGCCGCGAGGTCTACGCGTTCACGAGACCCGGCGACGAACGCACGCAGAACTTCGCAAAAACCCAGGGCGCCACCTGGGCCGGCGGCAGCGACGAGACGCCGCCTGAGCTGCTCGACGCGGCGATCATCTTCGCGTCCGCCGGCGAGCTCGTTCCCCAGGCGCTCAAACACCTCGATCGCGATGGCACGGTCGTGTGCGCCGGCATTCACATGACCGACATCCCTTCGTTCCCGTACGACGACCTGTACCAGGAAAAGAAGATCCGCTCGGTCGCCAACCTGACCAGACAGGACGGCCACGAGTGGCTTGCGCTCGCCCGCGAGGCGCAGATCAGGACGAGCATCACCAAGTACCCGCTGGAGGACGCAGAGCAGGCGCTGGACGACCTGCGAGCCGGCCGCTTCGAGGGCACCGCCGTGCTTGTGATTTGAAACCAACTACGCTGCAGATATGCCCCTGATCCCGATGGTGATTGAACGGACCGCGCGCGGCGAGCGTGAGTTCGACATCTATAGCCGCCTGCTCAACGAGCGGATCGTGTTCCTCGGCACTCCGATCGACGACACGATCGCGAACCTGACGGTGGCGCAGTTGCTGCACCTGGAGTCCCAGGATCCCGACAAGGACATCTCGATCTACATCAACTGTCCCGGCGGCTCGATCTACTCGGGCCTCGCGATCTACGACACGATGCAGTTCATCAAGCCCGACGTCCAGACGATCTGCATCGGTATCGCCATGTCGATGGGCTCGCTGCTGTTGACCGGCGGCGCGAAGGGCAAGCGCTTCTCACTGCCGAACAGCCGGATCCTGATCCACCAGCCCTCCGCGGGGTTCGAAGGCCAGTCGACCGACATCGAGATCCATGCCCGCGAGATCCTCAACATCCGCAAGCGGATCGATGAGATCTACGCGCACCACACCGGACAGTCGATCGACCAGGTGCACACCGACATGGAGCGCGACCGCTTCTTCAAGGCCAACGAGGCCGTGGAGTACGGGCTCATCGACCGCGTGATCGACCACCACTAGGAGGAACAAGACATGCCGATGGCTGAGCGAAGCGCGACGACCGGCTGGGACGGCGACCTCGCACACGGGAACGGCGTCCTCAACGGCACGAGCGGAGCCCTGAAAGACATGTCCGTCACCTGGGCCTCGAGAACACAGCGCTCCGAGGGGAAGACGAGCCCGGAGGAACTGATCGCGGCCGCGCACTCGAGTTGTTTCTCGATGGCACTCGCGCACGGTCTCACCGAAGACGGCCACGCGCCCGAGCATCTGGACGTCACCGCGAAGGTGACACTCGACGAGCGTGACGGCGCACCGACGGTCACCACCTCGGAGCTGACCGTCACCGGCCGTGTGCCGGGGATCGATCAGGCCGCGTTCGAGCAGGCGGCCGCCGACGCCAGCAAGGGCTGCCCGATCTCGCGCGCGCTTGCGGGCATCGAGATCTCGGTGACCGCGACACTCGAGTAACCCGCGCTTCGGGGCGGGGAAACGCCCCGGCCCCACACACAGGCTAGGTCGCCGGCGCCCGGCGGATCCGCCCCGAGCCCTGACCACGCGTCTCCTGCGGCTCAGGCATGACGGGACGCGAAAGCGCCCAGAAGATCATCAGCGCGCCGAACACGAGCATCCCGATGCCCGTCCACAGGTCGACGTTGATCCCGGCCGCCTTGTTCTTGACCGTGTGCGAGCCAAACAGCCCAAGCGCGATCAGGATCAGCGCGTAAAGGCAGAACAACCCACCGATCAGGCGGCGGATGTCGAACTTGTTGGCCGCGCGCGCGGCCTGGGCCTCGTCCTCATCGCTCTCACCGGTCGGCATCATCGGCTCGGTACGCGACGAGGGACGTGGCCAGCGAATTCGCTTCGACGGGGTTGATGACACGGGCTGCTCCTACCTAGATGAAGATGATGTTCAGCGCGATGACGATGGCCATCGCGACGCCGCCGAGCAGCGCCGGCGAGCGCCACCACAGGCGGTCGCGCGGGTCGGCGTTGAGCTCGCGCTCGTCCTTGCGTGTGAGTCCCCAGACGAGGCCACGCAACTCCTCCCGCGACTTCGGCTTGGTCACCAGTGACACCGCCACCAGTACCACTGTGCCGACGACGAACGCCCAGATCGACTGCCAGAAGCTTGCGCTGAGCGCCGACCCGAAGTGGAAGATCACGTGGTACGCCGCCAGGCGGTTCACGCCATAGGCAGTGGCGGTTCCGGCGACCAGGCTCCAGAACCCACCCCACGCGGTCGCGCGCTTCCAGAACATTGCGACGATGAACGTCGTGAACAGAGGCACGTTGAAGATCGAGAACAGCGTCTGGATGTAATTCATCATGTTCGAGTAGCCCTTGGCGATGAATGCCGTGGCGATCGAGATGAGGACTCCGGCAACCGTCATCAAACGGCCCCAGCGAACATAGAACGCTGGGTCGCGGTCCTTCCAGACGTAGTCCTGGAGCAGGTCGTAGGTCACCACCGTGTTGAACGCGGTGACGTTCGCGGCGACACCCGCCATGAACGCTGCGATCAGCGCGACGATCGCGATCCCGAGCATCCCCTCGGGGAAGTACTGGGCGATCAGGTGCGGGATCGCTGTGTTGTACTGGACGGAAAGACTCTTGCCGACCCCAAGGCCGTGCACTGTGGCCACCGCGATCAGGCCCGGGAGGATGATGATCGCGGGCAGGAAGATCTTCGGGTACGCGGCGATCAGCGGCGTCCGCCGCGCGGCCGAAAGGTTCTTGGCCGACAGGGCGCGCTGCACCTCGGCGAAGTTCGTCGTCCAGTAGCCGAAGCTGACGACGAAGCCGAGGCCGAACACCACCCCGATCCAGTTTGCCTTCAGCGGGTTGGTCTCATGATGGATGCCGAGGCCTTTCCAGGCATGCAGTCCGGCGTTACCTAGCGCGGGCAGCGCCTTGATCCGGTGCTCGAGACCGGACCAGCCGCCGATCGAGTGCAGCGCTACCAGCGTGAGCGGTATCAGCGCGGCGCAGATCACGAAGAACTGGAGCACTTCGTTGTAGATCGCGGAGGTGAGGCCGCCGAGCGTGATGTAGATGAGCACGATCGCCGCGGCGGCGAGAATCGAGCCTCCGACCGGCCAGCCGAGCAGAAGGTGGATGATCAGTGCCAGCGCAAACAGGTTGACGCCGCCGATCAGCACGGTGGCGACCGCGAACGTGAGCGCGTTGAAGATGTGCGCGGCGTTGCCGAAGCGCAGACGCAGGTACTCGGGCACCGATCGGACCTTGGCGCCGTAGTAGAACGGCATCATCACCAGCCCGAGGAACACCATCGCGGGCACCGCGCCGATCCAGTAGTAATGCACCGCCGAGACGCCGTACTGGGCGCCGTTGGCCGACTGGCCGAGGATCTCGAGTGCACCCAGGTTCGCGGATATGAACGCGAGTCCCGTGATCCACGCCGGCAACGACCGGCCGGACAGGAAGAAGTCGAGATCGGTCTTGATCGACAGCCGGGCGATGAACCCGATCCCGAGCACTACCGCGAAGTAGATCCCGATGATGACGTAGTCGACTGTGGCTGGATGCAATCGCAGCATGGCCTCTCCTCCTCAACCCTTACCCAACCTCCGGGGTCGGGTAACCCCTACCCGGCACCGGGGTCGTTGATTCAGCCAATGCGATTTTTTCCGCGGCGCCCCGCGGCGAGGAGCGTTTACGCGGTTGCGCCAGCCTCTACTTTGCTCGACGCCTCGACGTGCGTGACGGGAAGACCGAGCCCCTTCGCCTTGCTCACCAGGTCGAGCTTCAACCACCGCGACATCCCGAGCGGCAACGTCGAGATGATGATCTCGTCGTAGTTGCCGAGATTCACCGCGTCCTGGATCGCCATCAGCGGCTCGGCATCGCCGATGCTGCCGGTGACATCGTGGCCAGCGGCGTCCGAGAGCTTCGGCAGCGCCACCGCCAGCACCTTGCTGGCCTCCTCCTCACTGGCATCCTGCGGATCGACGAACTTGTGCATGCCGTGCGCCTGGCGCGGCACCACGAGATGAAACCTGGCCGGACTGCGCTGCGCGCGCTCCCGGACCGCGTCCAGCAAACCACTGGTCGCAGCCGTCTGGTGCGCTACGACGAGAACGTTGGCCGGCTCTGACATGTGTCACCTCCAGAGAGATGGACCGGTCGTCCGAGTATTCCACCGCGCCCGCGCGCGAACAAGGCCTCTAATCCAACAGATACTCGCCGCGCGCCACGATTACCGCGGACCCGCCGACGAACACATGCTCGATCCGATCCGCGCTGCCCTCGACGCGAGCGCTCAGCACGGACCGCCGCCCGATCTCGACGCCCTGCACGATCTCGATCTCGGTCCCGAACGGAACCCGGCCGTGACGCGCGAGGTGCACGGCCAGCGGCCCCGCCGCCGACCCGGTGGCGGGATCCTCGGCCACGCCGAGCGCCGGCCCGAACATCCGCGTCTTCCAGTGCTCCCCCGACCCCGCAAAACAGCTGAACCCGTAGACGCCAAGCCGCTCGAGCGCTCCGATGTCCGGCCCGAAGCGCCGCGACCGCCTCCTCGCTCGGAAACTCGACGTACACGTGCAGCGGGCCGTTGCGGTACGCCTCGATCGGAAGCGCGCCCGCATCCGGGGCCCTGCCCAGCGCGGCAAGAAGCTCGGCGACCGGCTCGAACGGCTCCGCAACGGGCACGCGCTGCTCCATCTCGCCGTAGTACGGCGGTCCGCCGTCCGACCGCGAGAGCGTCACCGGGATCACTCCGAGGCCGGTCTCGAGCCGGACCACGTTCGACCCCATCGCCCGTCCGACGACGAACGCCGTCCCGAGCACCGGGTGGCCGGCGAACGGAAGCTCGGTCGTCGGCGTGAAGATCCGCACGCGCAGGTGCGCATTCGGGTCATCGGCGCGGAACACGAACACGGTCTCGGACAGGTTCATCTCGCGCGCGGCGCGCTGCATGACCTCGTCGCTCAGGCCGGTGGCGTCGGTGAACACCGCCACCTGGTTGCCCTGTAGCGGGACGTCGGTGAACACGTCAGCGACCGTGTAGCGGCGCATGTTCACGACTCGCCCCCGGTCTCGAGCAGCGTCGTCACCGTGCTCACGACTCGCCGGCCATCTCGAGCAGCGTGGTGACGGTCGTCCAGTTGCGCGCGGTGGCGCGGACGCCCAGCCCGGATCCCGCAAGCTTGTTCCACATCTTCGAGCGCCCGACGCCGTCGGGATGCCACGCGTACAGCTCGCGGCCAATCGCGACGAGCCTCTCCTCCGGCGCCGCCGCGGCCACAATCTTCTCGACCGCGGCGCCATCAGGTTCGCCGTCGCAGAAGCTGACCTGGTAGCGCTTGGGGTCCTCAGCGACGTCGGCAAGCGGATTCGCACGGACGACGTCCGCGAGCTCGTCGGCGGTCCGCGCGATCACGTCCACCTCAAATCCGAAGCGCGACGCGATCAGCCCTCCGCCCGCGCCGCCGCCTCATCCGGCGACAACCCCGAGGACAGCACGACGTTGCCGCTCTGCACGTACGTCTGAACGTCCTCGAACCCCGCATCCGTGAGCAGCGCGCGCAGCTCAGGCATCGCGATCCGCTTGTTCGGACCGATGTTGATGCCACGTAAGAGCAGGATTTGTGAGCTGTTGCGGGCCACGTTGCGGGTTACTACGGACCGGGGTTGCGGGTCGGCGCGGATGTATACAGGCGCTCTTTGGTCGATGTCATTCCCGGCAGCCGGAACTTGAGCCCGGCCCCCAATTTCCCTCGAGAATACGGAGTCCTCTAAATGCGGAAGGCCAAGGACAAGTCGGGTCGCATGTCAGCGCAGGAGACGCTCGACCTGTGGCAGCAGTACCAGCAGACGGGCGATGCGCGGATTCGTGACCGCCTGGTCCTCACGTTCGCCCCGATGGTGAAGTACATCGTCTACAAGAAGGCGCGCGAGATTCCGGCCCGCTGCGAGGTCGAAGACTTCATCTCGTGCGGCCTCGAGGCTCTGATCCGTTCGATCGACCGCTATGACCCGGCCAAGGGCGCCACGCTCGAGCAGTTCGCGTGGACCCGGATCCACGGCGCCGTGCTCGACGAGCTTCGCCGCAACGACTGGGCGCCGCGCTCGCTGCGCCGCTGGGATCGCGACATCAACAAGGCCAACGAGCAGTTTGTCGGCCTGTACGGCCGCAAGCCCTCGCGTGAGGAGCTGAGCGAGTCACTCGGGATCTCCGCCAAGGAGCTGCTGAGCCGCCAGGACGATATCTCCCGCTCCCACGTCGGATCGCTCAACACCGTGGTCCTCGCCGAGGATGACACGACGATCGAGCGGATCGACACGCTGCACTCAGAGGACCAGGACTACGATCCCGAGCACGCGGCCATGCGCGACGAGGCCAAGGCCCGGTTCCGCAAGGCGTTCGAGCGCCTCCCCGAGCGCGAGCGCAAGGTGGCCGTCCTCCTGTACGTCTACAACCTGACCCTGCGCGAGATCGGCGAGATCCTCGGCGTCACCGAGAGCCGCGTCTGCCAGATCCACGGCCAGATCACCAAGAAGCTCCGCGTCGAGCTAGAGGCCGACGAGGCGCTGTTCAGCGAGGTGGCGTAGCCGGGAAGTCCGGCAGGTCGCCGCTCGCCGCCGCCGCCTCGGCGGCGGCCTGGTTCTCGCGCTTGACCTCGAGCCAGATCTCCTCGCGGTAGACCGGCACCGCCCGGGGCGCATCGATCCCGATCCGGACCGTCTGGCCCCGCACCTCGAGGACCTCGATGATCGTGTCGTCGCCGAGCATGATCCGCTCGCCGGCGCGTCGGCTGATTCTCAGCATGCCGAGTCGGAGCCGTCCGGCGCGGAGTCCCCATCGGGGGCTTCAAACAGCGGCGCGCGGAGCTCACAGCCGGGCGCCTGATTGATCACCTGGTAGGCCTGACCGGCCCGCACCAGGATCGGCGCCTTGAGGTTGGCTGTGAAGTCCTCCAGCGCCGGCGCGGCGCGCACGGTCACGTACACATCCATCGCGCTCGAGCCGTCAAGGCCGAGGCGCTCGACGTCCTCGTCGACCACCTCGACCGCGAACCCCTGGAAGAAGCGGTGCGGGTTCGTCACCGGCAGCGCCAGCGACGGATCCTCGAGCGACTGAAGCCACAGGAACGGCGCGTCGGGGTCGCTCCCGAGCAGCGCGTAGCGGGAACCGCCGAGACCGATCAGGCCCTCGGGGAACTCGAGGACCGTTTCAGGCTCGATCTCGACGCGCCCGAAGCGGGAACTCTCGATCGTGAGCGACAAGGCCGGGCGTACTCTAGCCGCTTGAGGAACTTCATCAGCGACTGCTGGACGATGCTGGCGCCCGCCTGCAGGGCCGCCGTCAACGCCGCCTGCTGGGTCGAGTAGCTGATCTCGGTCGACGCCATGTCGGCGTCCTGCGTGTTGGAGAGGACCTGCGTGTCGCTGGTCTGGAGCGTCTGGATCCGGGAGGAGGCCATCTGAAGCCTGTCCTGGGTGGCGCCGACGTTCGCCGAGAGGCCCGTCAGCGAGTTGAGGTTCGTGCTGAGCGAGGACAGGTCGGAGCTCACCGCGCTGCTGTTGCCGGACTGCATGCTGTCGGCGATGTTGCGCAGGCTGTTCAGCAGCAAGCCGTCGCCGGCGGGCTGGCCCGAGACGGTCTGGCCGGTCCCGAGCACCGACTGCAGGTTCGCGTTCACGGCGAGCGTCGTGTTCGGGCCGATCGTCCGGGTGACCTGGCCGGTGTTGCCGCCGTAGCTGTCGTTCGATCCGGACTGGTAGGGGGCGGTGGAGGTGGCGGTGCCCGAGAACACGTATTGGCCGTTGTACTGCGTGTTCGCGTCCTGCTTGATCTCGTCGATCAGCTGGTTGACCTCCTGCGCGGACGCCTGCATGTCGGCGGTGGTCTGGGTGCCGTTGGCCGCCTCGGTCGTGAGCTCCTGGATCCGCTGGACGGAGTTGGTGATGTCCGAGAGCGCCGTGCTGGCCGCCTGCGACCAGCCGGTGCCGTCGGTGACCTGGTTCGAGTAGGTGGTGAGGTTCGACAGGTCGGTATTCAGCGTCAACGTCAGCGCGGTCCCCGACGGATTGTCGGACGGCTGGTTGATCGACTTGCCCGTCGACAGCTCCTCCTGGGTCGTGTCGAGGCGATCGAGCGCGCCCTCGATCCCGGACAGCGTGTTCGACGCGGTCATCTGCTGGGTGATGCGCCCGATCATTCAGATCACCCCGAGACCATGCCGAGCAGCGCGGTGAACGTGTCTGTTGATGGTGCTCATCACCCGCGCAGAGGCCTGATAGGCCTGCTGGTACTGGATGAGGTTGGTCATCTCCTCGTCGAGCGAGACGCCGGAGACGCTCTGGCGCTGGTTGCCGATCGCGGTGAGGAGCGACTGCGAGGTCGTCTGGGCGTTCTGGGCCGAGGAGACGTCGCTGCCGACCTGCGTGACGAACGCGTTGTAGGACTGTTGCGCGGTGCCGCCGCTCAAGGCCGCGACTGCGTTCGCCTCGGCTTCCGTGTACGGCGGGTTCGTGGCGCTGGCGGTCACGGCCGGGTTGACGGCGATCGTGGCCGCGGTCGTGCCGGTGAAGAACGGCGGGGCGGTCGCTCCGGCCGAGTCGGCGCCGGCGATCGCGCTGTTGACCGTGGTCGCGAGCTGGTTCGCGACGGTGTCCAGCGTGGACGAGTAGGTCGCGATCTGGCCCGTGCCGGTGGTCGAGTCGTACAGGCCGAGCAGCGATCCGAGCGTCCCGCCCGAGCCGCTCAGGTTCGAGTCGGTGAGGTTGTCGGTCAGGTCGACGCTGGTCCCGTTGACCAGCGGCGTCGCATCCGTGCCGCCGCTCTGCGCGGAGATCGCGGCGTTTCCGAAGCTCACGTTCACCATTCCGTTCGACTGGGTGGTGACGTTCACGTTCGAGTACTGCGACAGATCGTCGATCACGTTGTCGCGCTGGTCCTCGAGGCTGTTCGCGTTGATCCCGGCCTCTTGCGCCTGGGCGATCTGGCCGTTCAGCTGGGCGATCTGGTTGGCGTCGCTTGCGACCGCGCCGTTCGCGGGATCGGTCAGCGTGTCGTACTGCGTCGTGACCTGCGACTCGAGCGTGCTCAGCTGTCCCGACAGCGTGTTGAGCTGGTCCGCCACCGCCTGGCCCTGGCCGATGACGCCCTGTTGGGCGCCCGCGCTCGACGGCGTCGCTCCCAGCGAGGCCCAGTCCTGGAAGAACGTATCGAGCTGGCCCGACAGGCCGCTTGCGTTGGGCTCGTCGAGCCCCGCCTGGACCTGGTTGAGGATCGTCGACGACGTGCTCTCGCCGTTCTCGGTCGTGTTCGCGTCGCGGTACTGGCTATCGAGGAAGGTGTCGCGAATGCGGGTGATCGAGGTGATGTCGACGCCGGTTCCGAACTGCGAGCCATCGCCGGTGACGCTGGATAGCGCCGGGATCGTCAGCTGGCTGCGTTCGGTCAGGTTCACCGTCTGGCGCGAGTAGCCAGGCGTGCTCGCGTTGGAGATGTTCTGACCCGTCGTGTCGATCGCCGCCTGCGCGGCCTCGAGGCCGCTCAGCGCCGTCTGCAGTCCCATGTATGTCGGGATCGTCATCGCTCAGCACTCCAGGTCGAACACGCGGTGGCCGGTCGTCTGGGCGGCGGTCGTGGCCAGCCGGTCGCCGCCGGCGTTGTAGCTCTCGTCGCCGGCGATTCCGGCGAGCTTGAGGAGGTGATCGAGGAACGCCAGCTCCTGGCTCATCAGCGCCCGGTTGACGTGGTGCTCGCGCTGGATGACCTCGAGCAGGCCGCGAAGCTCAGCGCTCCGCGCGCCGGCGGCGAGCGCCGACTCGGGGTCCATCAGCGTCTCGAGCAGCGCGACCGTGACCGACACGCCAGGGACACCGAGCCGCGCGCCGGCGCGCTCGAGCAGCGCGATGCGCTCGTGCTCGAGCTGCTGGCGGTGATACAGCTCGGCCTGAAGCACGCCGGTCAGCGCCACGACGCGCTTCACGTCGCGGTTGCGGATCGCGACCCCCTGCTCGAGGACCACCTGGAGCAGCCGCCGGGCGGCGACCAGCTGGGCCTCGAGATGCGCGATCACCTCGGTGGTCAGGGCGGCGTCGGCCTTGGATTGGAGCTCGGCCGTCGCCATCACTGCGCCCCCGCAGTCGTGTTCGTATTCGAGCTCGCGCTCGTGCTCGTAGCCTCACCCTGTGGCGTCCCGATTGCCGGATCGATCGACTGCGCGAGCTGCGCGGCGATCCCGAGGCCGCCGTTGGACATGATGCTCTGAGTGAGCGCGGTCGGGATCAGGCTCGCGAACCCGCTGGTGCTCGGGTCAGAGCCGAGGATGCCGCCGCTCATCGCTCGAGTCGCTCGAGTCGCTGGAGCCGTCGCCGCCGGAGCTGTCATCGGTCGGACTGGACACGGTCGAGGCGAGCTCCTGGGTGAGCTGCTGGACGAGGATGTCCTCGAACCCGAGCGCCTCCTGGTAGGCGTTCTTGGCGGCGGTGTTGCCGTTGCGGATGTCCGCCGGCTCGTTCGCGGCGTCGACCGGGGGCAGGCTGCTTCCCATCGTCCCGATGCTCATGGCTTGATCTCGTTCGCGATCTGGAGCATCTGGGCCTGGTACTGGATCGCCTGGCTTCCCATCGCGTACTGCTGCTGGGCGTCCATCATCTTGCTCATCTCGTCACCCAGGTTCACGTTCGAGCCCTCGAGCGCGCCCTGCTGGAGCGAGGTGCCCTTGGCGGCCCGGATCGCGCCGCTCGCGGCGGTCGCGCTGAACACACTGTCGCCGTCGGCGACGAGCCCGTTGGGCGCGGGGACGTCGACGAGCGAGAGCTTGCCGAGGGTCTGCTTGCCGACCGACACCGTCCCGTTCGACGCGACCGACACCTGACTCGGGTCGACGCCGGCGGGGATCGTGATCGGGGGCTGAACGAGCATCCCGGTCTGCGTGGTGAGCTGGCGCTTGTCGTTGAGCTGGAGCGCGCCGTTGCGCGTCATGCCGATGGTGCCGTCCTGCCGACGGACCTCGAGGTAGCCGGGGCCGTTGACCGCGACGTCGAGCGGCTGCCCGGTCTGCTGGATCGCGCCCTGACTCTGGTCATAGCCCATCTGCTCGGCCTGAGTGCCGGCGCCCGTGGCGACGTTCGAGCCGTACTCGCCGTTCGAGTAGAGCAGGTCGTGGAAGCCGATGATGGTCGACTGGTAGCCGGGCGTGTCGACGTTCGCCATGTCGTTGGAGATGGCGTCGAACTGCTGCTGCTGGGCAGACATGCCCGAAGCGGCGGCGTACAGACCTTCGAACATCTATCAGCCTCCCAGCGAGCCCACCGACTGCGAGCTCTCCTGCATCGTTGAGTCGATTGTCTGGATCGCGTTCTCGCCGGCCTGGTAGGTCTGCGTCGCGCTGATCATGCTGACCATCGTGTTGATCGGGTCGACCTCGGAGTTCTCGAGCTCGCCCTGCTTGACGATCCCGCTGCCTTTGCCCGCGGCGGTGCCGGTGAAGTAGTTGTAGCCCTGCTTGGTCGGGTTGGTCACGTTGAAGCACCCGACCGAGGAGGCGGGAACCGTCCCCTGCGCGCTGACCTGGATCGGTGCGCCGTTCTGCGAGAGCACGTCGTTGCCCTGTCCGTCGGTGAGCAGGCCCTGGGCCGATTCCTGGAACTGCCCGTCGCGCGTGTACTCCACGCCCGACGATGTGCGCACGGCGAAGAAGCCGGTGCCGGCGATCCCGAAATCGAGCGGCTGCCCGGTGGAGTGGAGCGCCTGCGGGGTCAAGTCGGTGACCGGGGTGCCCATCTGCACGCCCGTGTTGATCGAGCCGACCTGCTGGCCGTTCGCCGTGTTTTCGAGGAGCATGGAGCCGAAGCTCGACTGGACCGACGCGTCCGTCTTGTACCCCGGCGTGGAGGCGTTCGAGAGATCGTTGGCCAGCTGATCTTGCCTGACCTGCTGAGCCAGCATCCCGGACGCTGCGATGTAGAGACCGGTATCCATCGCCCCGGATAGTCGCCCGTCCTGCATCATCCTTGAGGCATGGATCCGATCAACGTGGACATTCGTTTGATCAAGGCCGTCCTCGGCGCTGAGCTTCGGATCGCGCCGGGTCGGGCGCTGATGGCGCGGGTGGTGACCGCCGACGGGCTCGGACGCGGATCGCTCAACATCGCCGGCGCGGTCATCGACGCGTCGCTGCCCAAGGACGTCCAGGCCGGCCAGGAGCTGCGCCTGACCGTCGCCCACGTGAGCCCCGATCGAGTCGAGCTGAGCCTGTCCGGTCAGAACCCAGCGGCGTTTGCGGCGGCGGCGTCCGAGGCGGTGCCGTTGCCCGGCGGCGGGACCGTGCAGGTGGCGGAGCGCGACGCCGGCGGTGGCGGTGGCGGCTCTCAGGGCGCAGGCCGACACGCGCTCAGCCTCCGGTACGACACGCCGACGCTCGGCGCGATCGACCTGCGGCTCGAACTGGATCCCGAGAACCTGCGGGTGTCCGCGACGCTCGCGGCCGGCCAGCCGTTCGACCTCGCGCTGAACAACGCCGGCAAGCTCGGCGACGCGCTCACGGCGGCGGTCGCGCGGGCCGTGACGGTCGACGTCGTCCCGCGACGCGAGCCGCTCGACGTGTATGCCTGAGTCCGACCAGCCGGAGAAGCGCCGGCGCGCCACCGCGCTCCGGTACGAGCAGGGTCGGGCACGCCCCGCAGATCACCGCGACCGGCGCCGGGCTCGTCGCCGACCGGATCATCGCGGCCGCGCGCGACGCCGGCGTCCCCGTGCGCCACGACCCCGCCCTCGCCGAAGCGCTCGCCGCGCTCGACCTCGGCGACGACGTGCCGCCGGCGCTGTGGACCGCTGTGGCGGAGACGCTGGCGTGGGCGTACCTGCTCGACGCGAAGGCATCCCGGCCGCCCCGGTAACCCGACATTCGACACCGCCCTCACGCCGAGTGCGCTGCAATCGTTGCCATAGCGGGACGAATGTGCATTCGGCCGGGGCGGGGAGTCGAGTGGGTGGTTATTGGGCCTCGCTGCGCTCGGCATCCGTCGGATGTGGCGCGGCAGGCCCCGTCTGCGAGGCATGGATGCCGAGCGGGGCCGTCGCCGCGACCGCCGATTCCGCCCGGCTTCCATGCCGGGCGGTCGTGGTCGACGCGAACCGCGGCAACACCCACCGCCACCGTCGGGGCTCAACCTTTCCTCCCCCGTGCCGATGAACCCGGAGGCCTCTCCCCCTCGGAAGGTGGTTCCCTCGAATGGCTCTACGCCTCACTGGTATATCTACGCCCGCAGACGCGTCCGGCACCCCGGCCGGCGCCGGCCTGCAGACCTTCGCCGCCACCGAGTCCGGTGGCGCATTCGGCACCCGCCTCGGCACCCAGGCGCGCGCGCACCTGAGCGCCAACGACCTTGACGGCTACAAGAAGCTGTTCGCTCGCGCCGGCGAGCACACCGATCCCCAGGCGCGCTATCACGCCCGCGTCCGCCTCGTCGAGGAGGGCCTCGCCGCCGCGGGCCAGGCGACCTCGATCCCGCAGGCGACGCAGCGGTTCCTGGCCGTCGCCACCGGCGCGATCGAAGCGCTCGAGGCCGAGCCGCGCGAGCCGATCCTGCTCAACTACGCCGGCGTCGCGCTGTACGAGCTGTGGAGCCTCGACGCCGCCCACGCGATCTTCAAGGCAGCGCACGGCCTCGATCCGGCGCTGCCGCACCTCAAGCGCAACCTCGACGAGCTCGCCAAGCGCCGTCGCGAGGCCAGCCAGAGCGGCCGCTCGCTGAGGCCGCTCCACGCGCAGGTCCCCGCGCTCGCGAGCAAGGCCCGCGCGATCGCCAAGCGGGCTCGGCCGGCGACCGGCCTCACGCTGAGCCTGTGCATGATCGTCAAGGACGAGGAGGAGATGCTCCCCCGGTGCCTGGAGGCGGTGGCGCCCGCCGTCGACGAGATCGTGATCGTCGACACCGGATCGACCGACCGCACGATCGAGATCGCCCGCTCCCACGGCGCCAAGGTCATCGAACGCGAATGGACGGGCTCGTTCTCCGACGCCCGCAACGTCTCGTTCGAGGCCGCCACCGGCGACTGGATCATCTACCTCGACGCCGACGAGGTGCTCGTCCCCGAGGACGTAAACCGGCTGCGAAAGCTCACCGGCCGCACGTGGCGCGAGGCGTTCTACCTCGTCGAGACCAGCTACACCGGCGAGCTCGGTGACGGCGCCGCGATCACCAACAACGCGCTGCGCGTGTTCCGCAACCGCCCGCAGTACCGCTTCGAGGGCCGTCTCCACGAGCAGATCGCCCACAACCTGCCCGTGTACGCCGCCGGCAGGATCGAGCAAAGCTCGGTGCGGATCGAGCACTACGGCTATCTGGGCGCCGTGCGCGACGCCAAGGAGAAGTCGCGGCGCAACCTCGACTTGCTCAAGGCCCATCAGGCCGAGAGCCCATCCGACGCCTTCCTGCACTTCAATCTCGGCACCGAGTACACGGTGCTCGGCGACCACGGCTCGGCGCTGACCGAGTACGAGCAGGCCTGGAGCCTCGTGCAGAGCCAGGGCCAGGAGGACCGCGACTTCGTGCCGGCGCTGCTGCAGCGACTGGTCACCGCGCTGCGCTACTGCCGGCGCCCGAGCGAGGCGATCGCCCGGGCGGAGCAGACGCTCGAGCGCTTCCCCGGCTTCACCGACATCGTGTTCGCGCAGGGCCTCGCCGCGCTCTCGATGAACCGCGAGGACGACGCGATCGGCTACTGGCAGCGCTGCATCGAGATGGGCGACGCGCCGGCGCGCTTCGGCGCGTCAGTCGGCGGCGGTACCTACATCCCCCGGATCTCGCTGGCCGAGCTGTATGCGCGCCGCGGCGAGCTCGAGACTGCGAATGAGCTGCTCGACTGGTGCATCAGCGAACACCCCGACGTGATCGGCGTGATCGCTCCCTATGCGTCGGTGATGCTGAAGACCGGCACGCCCGCCGAGCAGATCGCGACCGAGCTCGAGGCGCGGGTCCACCAACTCACGCCGTCGGCCCGGTTCGTGCTCGCGACCACGTTCTTCTGGCACGGCGCGATGGCCGCGGCCGTAGACCAGTTCCGCGCCGTCCTGACCGCCCGCCCGCACAGCTCGCAGGCCCGCGTACAGCTCGCCGAGGCGCTCCTCAACCAGCGCCTGTACACCGAGGCCGCCACCGAGACGGTGGCGATTGTCGACGACGACGCATTCGCCGGGCTGGCCTGCCGGATCGAACTGTGGGGCCGGATCGCTGCCGGCGAGCTCGAAAGCGCGCAAGCGGCGACGGCGCGGGCCGCCCGTGCGGGCGTGCCGAAGGCCGAGCTCGAGACGTTCGCCGGCTGGCTGGAGGTCGCCACCGGCACGCCCGAACAGGAGCTCCGCCGCCTGCCGGTCGCGGCCACGCCGCTGCTCGGCGTGATCCTCGAGACCCTCCTTGCCGCTCACGACTTCGACACGTTCGAGGCCCTGACGAAGCTGCTCGGCCGCTCGGCGCTCGTTCAGCGCGAGCAGCGCGAGCTGCTGGCCGCGATGTACCTGAAGTACGGGTTCCTCCAGTCGGCCGCCAAGGAATGGATGGCAGTTTGCGAGTCCAAGCCGGACGTGCGCGCGCTCTTGGGTCTGGCGCGCGTCGCCCATGCAAACGGACAGCTCGAGGACGCGGCGGTGTTCGCCGGCGAGGTCATCAAGGCCGAGCCGACGAACTCCGGCGCGCGAGAGATCCTCGCCCTGGCCGCCTGACGCGGACCGGACAACTCAACAGAAAGACGAAGGAGGCGCTCAAGTTCTCGGCGGTGCGCTCGATTACCCCACCTGAGCGGGAAGGATTCCCGCGTAATAGGTAGGAACCGACGCATCCAAGGAGGAATGCAATGAGCTACGACATCAGTTCGGTGGGCGGGACGCCCGCCGCAGCTCAAGCGGCCAAGAGCTCGCGCCCGAATGCCGTGCCGTCGCCGGCCGCGCAATCCGCGGACACCGTGACCGTCGACACGATCCCCGCCAGCCCTCCCGACGAGGTGCATGACGCGATCGGCGTCGCCAACCAGGCGTACCAGAACCTGAAGGCGAACGGCAACGAGATGCGCTTCAAGGTCAACGAGGCGACCGGCAAGCTGTCCGTCGAGGTCCACGACGTCCACGGGAACCTGCTGTTCACGGTCCCGTCGAGCACGGTGCTCGACGTCGCCTCGGGCGGCTCGCTCCCCAGTAACTAAGCCAAGCAACAGCGCCAGAGAGGTTCACAGGCCATGTCAACGTCATCCGTCGGCTCGACTTCGTCGGCCACCAGCTCCAGCCAGTACAGCACGGGCGACCAGCTCACCTCGCTCGGGGGCAGCACGCCGATGCAGGTCACCGGCCTCGCGTCGGGCCTCGACACGAACGCGATCGTGCAGGCGCTGATGGCCACCCAGCAGCAGCAGGTCACGAACCTCCAAAACCAGCAGACCGGCCTCACGGCGATGAACACGCAGCTGACGAGCATCCAGTCTGCGCTGCAGAAGGTCGCCGCCGACGCCCAGGCGCTCGGAAGCCCGTCGCTGTTCGCGCTCACGCAGACGGTCAGCTCGACCAACTCCACGCTGGTCGGCGCCACCGCCACGTCCAACAACGGCGCGGTCGTGGGCGGCTACCAGATCTCGGTGAGCGCGCTCGCCAGCGCCTCCCAGAAGACCTACTCGTTCACGAGCCAGAGCTCGGCGAACACGGTCACGATCGACGGCCAGCAGATCTCGCTGGCCGCCGGCGCCGGCGCCGATGACCTGGTCAACGCGGTCAACTCGAACTCGAACCTCGACATATGGGCGACCGTCACGCAGGAGGCGTCGGGCAACACCCCCGCCCAGATCGTCTTCTCCGACCGCCAGACCGGCGCGCCCTCAGGCAACTACATTCAGGTCTCCGATACCGCAGGCGCGTTGACCGACACCGGCAACGACGTGCCGGGGACCGATGCCGCGTACACGATCAACGGCGGGGCGACGCAGTACTCGTCCTCGAACACGATCAGCGGACCCTCGCTCGGCGGCACGACGCAGCCGACCCAGGGCCAGGGGGCCACCCAGACGATCCCCGGCGTCACGCTGAGCCTCAATGGCGTGACCGGATCGAGCCCGGTGACCGTCACGGTCGGAACCCCGGCGCCGAGCACCACGAACATTCAGACCGCCGTGCAGCAGTTCATCACCGACTACAACTCGGCGATCACAACGATCCAGACGCAGCTCACGCAGACGCCATCGAGCAGCGACCCCACGCAGGGAACGCTGTTCGGCGATCAGGACCTTCAGCAGCTGCTGTCGAATATGCGCAACCAGATGGACGCGACGGTCGGCGGGCTGACCGGGAGCATGTCGAGCATGCTCGACGCCGGCATCAGCACCGGGGCTGCGTCCGGAACGGCGGCGCCGTCGCAGAGCGCGATCAGCGGCGATCTGACCCTCGACGCGGCCACCCTGACTCAGGCGCTCACGAACAACGCGACCGCGGTCCACCAGATGCTCCAGAGCTGGTCGATCAGCTTCTCGAGCATGGTGAACAACGAGGGCGCCCCCGGCGGCACGATCGACACGCGGATCCAGGGCGACGACACCCAGAGCAACTACCTGGCAACCCAGATCTCCAACATGCAGGCGGCCAACGCGCAGCAGCAGAGCGAGCTCGTCCAGGAATTCGCGAACATGGAGGCGGCACTCTCCTCCAGCCAGTCGACGAGCAGCTGGCTGACCAGCCAGCTCTCCTCGCTGCCGGGGTAAGCGACCCAGGACGCCGTCGCGGTCAGCAAACGTCCAGGGCGGCTCAAGAGCGCGTTACGGCTGCCGAGCATCTGCATAGACGGACGCGCAGTTCAACCCGCCCAGGAGACCCTCTCACGATGACGCCACCCATCGCCGCCCCCACGCCCAACGCTTACCGTGAGAGCGCGGTCCTGAGCGCCCCGCCGGAGACGCTCGTCGTGATGCTCTATGACGGCGCCCGCCGGTTCCTGTTCCAGGCCGGCGTGGCCATGCGCGACGGGCAGATCGAGCTCACGCACCGCAAGCTCCGCCGCGCCGAGGACATCATCCGGCACCTCGTCGACGTGCTCGACATGGAGCAGGGCGAGATCTCCGAGCGGCTCGAGGGGATCTACCTCTTCTGCCTGCGCCACCTCCAGCAGGCCCGATTCGACCGCGACGCGAGCAAGCTCGACCAGGTGAGCAACCTGCTCGGCGACCTGCGCGAGGCCTGGGCGACCATCGCGGGCCAATGAGCTCGCCGGACGCTGCGCCATATGAGTCGCTCGCGCGGATGATCGAGCGCGAGCTCGAGCTCATCTTTACCCGCGACCAAGACGCGCTCGTCGCGCTCCGGGCCGAGCGCGACGCGCTCATCGCGAGCCTGCCTGGCACCCCGCCCGCGTGCGCCCGCCCGGCGCTCCAGCGCGCGGCGCTCATGAACAAGCGTCTCGAGATCGAGATCCTCCGCCTCCGCGAAGCGCTGGAGCTCGAGGCCGCCAACCTCCAGCGGGTGAGCCGCACCGCGCGCGGGTACTCGCCGCACCGCGAGCCGCTTCGGCACGTCGAAGCCACGGCGTAGTCGGGACTCGTACAGATGCACTAAAGGTTCGGGATTTCCTGCCGAATTTGCGGGCCATGAGGCTCGTTGCCATTTCAGACCTTCAAGAGGACACGACGCTTGCGCGTGACATCCTCACCGGACGCGACGCCGCCCCCCTGCTCCGGGCGGGCGTCAAGCTCAACGCGCGCTTCATCGAGCACCTCCATCGCGCCGGCATCCTCGGCGTGTACGTCGAGGACCAGTTCAGCCAGGGCATCGACGCTCAGCCGGTGATCAGCAGCCAGACGCGCGGGCTGGCGACGCGCGCGATCGCGGCGGTCTTCGAAGAGGCCAAGCGATGCGCCGTCTCGGGCCGCCCGCTCGAGCAGGACGCCACCGACGAACTCTCCGACGTCGTCGACCAGATCCTTCTTGAGATCGAGGAGAGCGACGGCAAGAACGTCGTGCTCGCCGACCTGTGCGCGGCCGACGCGTACATGCTGCAGCACCCGATCGACGTGACCGCGCTCGGCCTCCTGATCGGACGCCGCCTGATCATCGAGCACGGCTGGCTCGACTATAAGGGCGAGCGCCAGGACGACCGGCACGAGGAGCGCCTGTTCCGTCTCGGCATGGGTCTGCTGCTGTCCGACATCGGCAAGCTGGCGATCCCTGATGCGATCCTGAACAAGCCGGGCAAGCTGTCCGAGGAGGAGTGGGAGATCGTCCAGACCCACCCGAAGGCCGGCCTCAAGCTGGTCCGCGACACCGGCGCCTGGTGCCCGCTGGTCCAGGCCTGCGTGCTCCGTCACCACGAGCGTTGGGACGGGACCGGCTACCCCGAGGGCAAGGCCGGCACCGACGTCCACGAGATGGCTCGGATCGCGGCCGTGGCCGACGTGTTCGACGCGATCACCTCCGAGCGCGTGTTCGCGCCGGCCAAGCCGGCCCACGTCGGCGTGCAGGCAATCCTCGCGGGCGCCGGGACCCACTTCGATCCTACGATCACCGAGGTTTTCTCCGGTCGGGTCGCGCCGTTCCCGCCCGGCGTCGAGGTTGAATTGACCGACGGCCGCCGCGCGGTCGTCGTCAGCGTGTCCGAGCTTGCGCTCGACCGCCCCGTGGTCCGCATCATCACCGGGCCGGGGGCCCCGGTCGACGTCTCGCTGACCGCGGATCCGAGCATCCAGATCGCCGGCTGGAACCCCGTTCCGGTCGCCGGCGCCGCTCAGGCCGCGTAAGCGAAATCGCTCGCTCAGAGGACGCGGCGTTCGGCTCAAGCTTTCCAGGGCCGCGGTCGATTCAACTGGTCGTTCCATCCCCCTGAAAGGACCCCTCCCCCCGTGTCATTCGTGATCTCATCCGTTCGCCGACAGCTGATCGGCGCTTTCATCGCAGTCTCGGCCGTATTCGTGATCGCGCTCGTCGTCGGCTGGTCGAGCATCGGCTCGGTCAACGACAAGGTCCAGTCCGGCGCCAAGGAGCTCCCCACGCTCGAGCAGGCGACCGGCCACGCGCGTGACATGGTGGCGTCCGAGGTGTCGACCGTGCTCCAGCCGAGCAACGCACAGAACCACGGGGGCGACGTCCAGACGTTCCAGCAGACGGTGAAGGCGCTCATGGCCTACGCCACGACTCCTGCCGCCAAGAGCGCGATCAGCGCGCTCTACGCCAAGTTCGACACCTGGCGGGCGCTCGACAACCAGGTCGTGGGCCTTTCCAAGGCCCACAAGACCAAGGCCGCGGCCAACCTGGCCAACGGCACCGCCAACACCGCCGCCGACGATCTGACCACCGCTGTCGAGAACGCCAGCCAGGCGATCTCGGCCGCCAACACCAACGCCGCCGCCTCGAGCGCGAGCAGCTCCAAGACGCTGATGCTCGTGATCGCGCTCATCGCGCTGCTGGCCGCGGGCACCATCAGCCTCACGCTCGCACGGGACCTCAGCCGCCGTATCAAGCAGCTGCTCGGGGGGATCCAGAGCCTCGACGCCGACGTGCTGGCCGAGCTCGAGAACGGACTCGATGCGATCGCCAACGGTGACCTCACCCGCGAGGTTCGGCCGGAGATCGATGAGATCGACACCACCCGCGAGGACGAGATCGGCGAGCTGACCCGCACGTTCAACGGCATGGTGCAGAAGACCGAGGCCAGCGTCGCGGCCTACAACGCCACCCGCGCCAACGTCGCGGCGATGCTCCGCGAGATCTCGAGCACGTCCGAGCAGCTGGCGCTGTCCTCGCAGCAGATGGCCAACACTTCCGATGAGGCCGGACGCGCCGTCGGCGAGATCGCCGAGGCGGTCAGCTCGGTAGCGGCCGGCGCCGAGGACCAGGTCCGGTCGATCGCCGAGGCGAAGCTCCTCTCCGACGAGGTGGCGATGGCCTCGCACGCTTCGGCGGAAGGTGCCCAGCAGACCGCCGAGGCGGCCGCTGAGGCGCGCAACATCGCCGAGCAGGGTGCCGAGGCCGTGTCCCAGGCGACGGAGGCGATGCAGGCGATCCGCAACTCGAGCGCCGAGGCGAGCACCGCCATCCGCTCGCTCGACGCCAAGAGCGAGCAGATCGGAGAGATCGTCGACACGATCACGGGGATCGCGGAGCAGACCAACCTGCTCGCGCTCAACGCCGCGATCGAGGCCGCCCGCGTCGGCGAGCAGGGCCGCGGCTTCGCGGTCGTCGCCGAGGAGGTCCGCAAGCTGGCCGAGGAGTCCCAGTCCGCTGCCTCCTCGATCTCGACTCTGATCCAGGAGATCCAGCAGGAGACCCGC
Organism: uncultured Solirubrobacterales bacterium; assembly: GCA_963755525.1. GTDB lineage: Bacteria > Actinomycetota > Thermoleophilia > Solirubrobacterales > Solirubrobacteraceae > Palsa-465. Next base: position 31,661 of record CAVWKC010000001.1, read on the forward strand.
CACGTCGTCGCGGTCGTCGAGGACGGCGCGCGACAGAGCGAGGACAGCGCGGCCACCGTCGAGCAGGCCCGGGAGGCGTTCGCTCGCATCTCGGCCGCCGTGCAGGACGTAGGCAACCGTGTCGAGCAGATCGCCGGGTCAATCCAGGAGATCGCCAGCGCAGGTAGCCGCGTGCAGGACAGCATGACCTCGGTGGCCGCGGTCGCCGAGGAATCGAGCGCCTCCTCTGAGCAGGTGAGCGCCTCGACCCAGCAGACGAGCGCCTCGACCGAAGAGATCGCCGCTTCGGCGACCGAACTCGCTCGGACCGCCGAGGAGCTCGAGCGGCTGGTCGGGAAGTTCACGCTCGCCTAGTCGGACTTCCGATCCAGGCATTCCGCGCCGGGTGCGGACCCTCGGGTCCGCGCCCGGCGTGACTCGTTAACGGCCCGCCCTAAACACGCGTCGGCAAGCACTAAAGGATCGCGCCGGCAGGCCGATTCATGGAGAGACTCGACGGATCGGGTCGTAACCGAGCCCAAGGAGGGCGCGTCTTTCACGGACCCCGCATGTCCCTCCTTGACACCACTCAGCAAGCCCTCGAGTCCGCGATGAGCGGCTCGATGCTCCGTCAGACGCTGCTGACGAACAACCTCGCGAACGTCGACACGCCGGGCTACCAGCCCGAGGACGTCAACTTCCAGTCGACGCTCGCAAACGCGATGCAGTCGGGTCAGTCGCCCACGTCGGTCACCTACCAGGCCTACTCGATCCCGCAGTCGGTCGGCCCCGACGGCAACGGGGTCAGCCCCGAGCAGCAGGAGGCCGACCTATCGTCGAACGGCCTGCTGTACGAGACGCTGACTCAGGTCGCGGCCCAGCGCGAGTCCATCCTCGAGAGCGCCATGGGCGTCGGGCAGTCCTGATGAGCTTCTTCGACGCGATCAGCATCGCCGCCAGCGGCCTCACCGCCGAGCGCACCCGCATGGACGTGACGTCCGAGAACCTGGCCAACGCCGATACCACCCAGGGCGCGAACGGACAGCCGTACCAGGAGCAGCAGGTGGTCCTCCAGCAGGTCGGCGGCAACAGCTTCAGCTCGGTTCTGTCCGGCGCGATGGGCGGGATCGGCGCAACTTCGTCGGGGGCCACCCCAGGCGGCGTCCAGGTCGCCGGCATCGTCAGCTCTTCCACGCCCGACCAGTCGGTCTACGACCCGGGTAACCCCTCGGCCAACGCCCAGGGCTACGTGAAGATGCCGAACGTCAATCCGGTCAACGAGATGGTCGACATGATCGACGAGTCGCGGTCCTACGAGTCCGACGTGACCGCGATGAGCACCGCCAAAGAGATGTACGAGAAGACCCTGGGTCTCTTGAAATGATTCCGGCGATCTCAGGCGCAATCGGGCCGCTTGGCCCGAGTGAATGGAGTGTGGGCGGCGTCGGGTCGGTCGGCCAGAACGGCACGGCCGCCACCGGAAGCGGAGACGGCAGCTTCGGCAGCGCGCTCACGGGGGCGATCAACTCACTCGAAACGAGCCAGGCCAACGCCACCACCGCTTCGCAGCAGCTCGCCACCGGGCAGCTGACCGATCCGACCCAGGCGATCACGTCGGTCGAGAACGCGTCGCTGGCGATGGATCTCGCCTCACAGGTTCGCACCAAGCTGGTCGACGCCGTAAATCAGGTCTTCCAGACGCAGATGTAGTTCGGGGCTCTCCGCCCCCGCCGGTTCCCTCGATTCACCCCCGGTTCCCTCGATTTCCCCCGCAGGTTCCCTCGCCCTCCCCCCGCCACTTCACCAGGTTCCCACCCACCCACCCCCGCCACCATGGACATTCGTCAATTCATCACCAAGCTGACTCCTAAGGGCTGGGCCATGCTCGGCGGCTCGGTCGCCGCCGCGATCGTGTTCCTCGTCGTGATCATGCACTTCGCCTCCGCGCCGAGCTACTCGACGCTGCTGACCGGCCTGGATCCGGCGCAGACGGGCAAGATCACCTCGACGCTCGACGCGAAGGGCGTTGCCTACCAGATCCAGAACGGCGGGACCGCGCTCGCCGTCGAGTCGAGCCAGACGAGCCAGGCGCGGATCGCGCTCGCCACCGCCGGCCTGCTCGGCGTCGGCAGCACGCAACCGGGCTTCGAGCTGCTCAACAGTTCCCAGCTCGGCGCCTCGAACTTCCAGCAGCAGGTCACCTACCAGCGCGCGCTCGAGGGCCAGCTCGACCAGACGATCGAGCAGATCCAAGGCATCGACTCCGCCACCGTGAACCTCGTGCTGCCCAACCAGCAGGACCAGCTGTTCGGCGACAACAGCCAGACCTCGAGCGCGTCGGTGCTCCTGTCCGACTCAGGCAGCGTTGACTCGAGCCAGGTCAAGGGCATCGCCGAGCTCGTCGCCTCGGGCGTCCAGGGCCTGTCCGACCAGAAGGTCACGATCACCGACTCGACCGGCGACCTGCTGTGGCCGGCCTCTGGTTCGGACGCCTCGGATGGCAGCGCGACCTCGCAGCAGGCCGCCGACAACCAGTACGACGCGACCACCGCCGCGGCCGTCACCGGCCTGCTCGCCCAGACCCTCGGCCCCGGCAAAGCGCAGGTCGTGGTGAACGCCAACCTGAACGCCAACCAGGCGACTTCAGACACGCTCACCTACGGCAAGAAGGGCGTGCCGCTGACCTCGCAGACGCAGGCCGAGACGCTCAAGGGCGGCAGCCCCACCGCATCGGGGACGACCGGCACGATTCCGACGGTGGCGGCGAGCACCGGCTCGAGCAACTCGAACTACTCGAACAAGACCGCGAACACGAGCTACGGGGTCGACAAGACCGTCACCCACGCGGTGATCGCACCCGGAGCGGTTCAGAACCAGACGGTATCGGTGCTCGTCGACAAGTCGGTCCCGGCGTCCGCGATCCCGGCGATCAAGAGCGCGGTGGCCGGCGCCGTCGGCCTGAACGCCAAGCGCGGCGACACGCTGTCGGTCTCGCAGATCGCGTTCGCCAAGCCGGCCGCCACTCCGGCCCCGGCCTCGAGCACGAAGATGATCGGCTACGCCAAGTACGCGCTGATCGGCTTCGGCGCCCTGCTGTTCCTGTTCTTCATGCGTCGGAGCATCAAGCGGCGCGAGCGGGAGACGTTCACCGGGCAGCCGACCTGGCTACGCGAGCTAGAGACCCCGCGGCCGCTCGCCTCGCTCGTCTCCGGCGATGAGCCGCAGACCGAGGTCAAGCGCCTGCGTTCCCCCGTCAACGTTCCCAAGCGCCAGGTCGAGGAACTGGTCGAGCGCGACCCCGATCGCGTCGCCCAGCAGGTACGCGCCTGGATGAGCGAGGACTAGGGCGGCGGGGAGCCGATAATCGATGGCAGCTGAACTCGAAAAGGCACCCACGGCCGCTCCGGCCGCACCTGCTGCGGCGGCCCAGCCGCCCGCGAAGCGCAAGCTCGAGATCAAGGGACGCAAGAAGGCGGCCGTGCTGCTCGTGTCGCTCGGTCCCGACCGCGCCGCCGAGGTGTTCAAGCACCTGCGGGACGACGAGATCGAGACCCTATCGCTGGAGATGGCCAAGCTCCAGCGCGTCGACGCATTCACTCAGGCGACCGTGCTCGAGGAGCTTGCCGCCACCGTCGAGGCCTACGACTCGCTGCTCGCGGGCGGCGTCGACTACGCGCGCGAGGTGCTCGAGCGGGCGCTCGGGCCCGAGCGAGCGCTCGAGATCATCGGGCGGCTTTCGAGCGTGATCGAGATGCGGCCGTTCGAGTTCCTGCGCCGCACGCCGGCCGAGCAACTCGTGACCTTCCTGCGCAACGAGTCGCCCCAGACGGTGGCGCTCGTGATCGCCAACCTGCACACCACGCTGGCGTCGCAGGTGCTCGCGAACCTGCCCTCGGGCGAGCAGGCCGAGATCGCGGTCCGGATCGCGCGGATGGGCGAGACCAGCCCGGAGGTGGTCAAGCAGGTCGAGGGCGTGATGAAGAAGAAGCTCGACAGCGTCGTGCAGCAGGAGTACTCGACCGCCGGCGGGATCAAGTCGCTCGCGGAGATCCTCAACCACACCGACCGCTCGACCGAGCGCAACGTGCTCGACTCGCTGACCGAGGCCGACGAGGAGCTCGCGGCCGAGGTAAGGCGCCTGCTGTTCGTGTTCGAGGACATCGTCAAGCTCGACGACCGCTCGATCCAGCTCGTGCTCCGTGAGGCCGACCAGAAGGATCTGGCGCTGGCGCTGCGCGGCGTCAACGACGACGTCAAGGAGCGGATCCTGTCGAACATGTCCGAGCGCGGCGCGCAGATGCTCGTCGAGGAGATGGCCTACCAGCCGCCGCAGCGCAAGCGCGTCGTCGAGGAGGCCCAGGGGCGGATCGTGGCGATCGTGCGCAAGCTCGAAGAGGCCGGCGCCCTGGTGCTCTCGCGCGGCGAGGAAGACGCAGTTGTCTGAGAACGCCGTGGCGAGTTACGCCTTCCGCCAACTCGACGCCCCGCCGCCGGGCACTTCGAGCGGGATCGCCGACGTGCTGTCCGCGGTCCGGGCCGAGGCCGAGCAGATCCGCGCCCAGGCGTGGGCGGCCGGCGAGGCCGAGGGCCGTGCCGCCGGGATTGCCGCCGCCCGCACCGAGGCCGCGCCCGCGGTGGCCGCCATCGCGGGCGCGGCCGAGGCGATCTCCGGGTTGCAGGCGCAGATGCTTGCCGAGCTCGAGGAGGACGCGGTCGAGATGGCGATTCGGCTCGCCGAGCAGATCCTCGCGGGCGTGATCTCGGTCGAGCCCGAGCGCGTGCTCGACGTCGGCCGGAACGCCCTTCGCCACCTGAGCGAGCGTCGCCGGGTGACGCTGGTCGTCAACCCCGACGATCTGGAGCTGGTGAGCGAGTGCGTCGACCAGCTGCAGTCAGAGCTTGGCGGGATCGAGCACCTGGCGGTCCAGTCGGACCGGCGGATCGGCCGCGGTGGCGCGATCGCGCGGACCGACTCGGGCGAGATCGATTCCGGCCTCGACGCGCAGCTCTCCCGGGCCCGCGAGATCGTCGCGGCCGCGCTCGCGCGCGAAAGCACCGATGAAAACTAAATTCGCACGCGCGGCCGACGCTCTCCAGGGCGCCGACTTGTCGCGGCGCGTCGGCCGCGTCAGCGACCTGATCGGGCTGATCATCGAGGCCACCGGGGTCCAGGTCGAGATCGGCGAGGTGTGCATGGTCGGCGAGGGTCGCGACCGGCCGCAGGTCGCCACCGAGGTCGTCGGCTTCCGCGGCGGCCGCACGCTGCTTATGCCGCTCGGCGAGCTCCACGGGATCGGCCCGGGCACAAGCGTGCACCCGACCGGCCGGCCGTTCCGGGTGGCCGTCGGCGAGCCGCTGCTCGGTCGCGTGATCGACGGTCTTGGGAAGCCTTTGGACGGCTTCGACCCGCCGGAGGGGATCGCGTGGCGCGACACGACCGGGGCGCCGCCCGATCCGATGACGCGACCCCGGATCAGCGACCGCGTTTCGATGGGCGTGCGCGCTCTCGACACGCTGGTGCCGTGCGGCCGGGGTCAGCGCCTCGGCATCTTCGCCGGCTCGGGCGTCGGCAAGTCGTCGTTGATGGGCATGATCGCGCGGTCGACCTCGGCGCAGGTCAACGTGATCTCGCTCGTCGGCGAGCGCGGCCGCGAGGTGCGCGAGTTCATCGAGCGCGACCTCGGCGACGCGCTGTCGCACTCGGTCGTGGTCGTCGCCACCTCGGATCAGCCGGCGCTGGTGCGGATCCGCGCCGCGTTCACCGCTACCGCGATCGCCGAGCACTTCCGGGACGCTGGCCGGGATGTCATGTTGATGATGGATTCCGTGACGCGGTTCGCCATGGCCCAGCGCGAGGTCGGGCTCGCGATCGGCGAGCCGCCCGCCACCCGCGGCTACACGCCGTCGGTGTTCGCGCTGCTGCCGCGGCTTCTGGAACGCGCCGGGACGAGCGATCGCGGATCGATCACCGGGCTCTACACGGTGCTCGTCGACGGCGACGACATGAACGAGCCGATCGCCGACGCCGTCCGGTCGATCTTGGACGGGCACGTGGTGCTCACACGTTCTCTGGCCCACTCCGGGCACTACCCGGCGATCGATGTGCTCCAGAGCGTGTCCCGTCTGATCGGCGAGATCGTCACGCCCGAGGTCCGCGAGGCCGGCGAGCGGCTCCGCTCGGCGCTGGCGGCATACCGCGAGAAGGAGGACCTGATCTCGATCGGTGCCTACCAGCCCGGCACCGACCCGATTCTCGACGCGGCGATCGGCCTGCGCCCCGCGATCGACGCGTTCCTCAAGCAGCGGGTCGACGAGCCATGCGCGGTCGACGACGCCGACCGCCAGCTGCTCGGCCTCGCCCACGAGCTGGTGCGCCGGCTTCCCGTCGCCGGCGAGGTGCTCGACGGCCCGCCGGCCATGCCGCCGGCCGTGCCCGGCCGGCAGGTCCCCGCGGGCGGAGTCCAGGTCGCCGCGCCGGCGATCCCGGGCCTTCAGCTGCGCGCCTAGCCCGCCGGCGCCCTTCCCGCGCCGATAACCGCTAGTACCGCGCCCACGACCGCGACGGCCATTCAGCCCCTCATAGCGGCGGCATCCTCGCACGCGGCGCGGGCGTTTGGGAAGAAGGTCGGAACTATTCAGACTTTCTTCCCATCCGCTGCGCGATCGTCGCGTCTCGGACAAGTGTCCAGCCGGACTCAGGCCCGCCCGGGGGCGGTCGAGTACAGGGCCATGAACGGATCCTCGTTCCGCTTCCGCCTCGAGCGCGTCCGCGCCTTGCGTGAGCATCGTGAAGACGCCGCCAAGCAGGAGCTGGCCGGCGCGATGATGCGCCATCGCCGCTCCGAGGATGAGGTCAACGCCGCGGTCGCCCGCCTCGCCGGCGCCCGCGCGGCCCAGGTCGACGCGACCCGGACCGTCTCAAGCGCCACCGACATGCTCGCCCGTCAGGCCTACCTGGAGCGCGCCGAGCGTGCCCACCAGGCCACCCGCCAGGACTTTCAGCGGCACGAAATCGAGCTTGCCCAGCGGCGTGAAGCCTTGACTCAGGCCGCCCGCGACCGTCAGGCGCTGGAGCGGCTGAAGGAGCATCGCCGCGCCGACCACGAGCGGGAAGCCGCTCGTCGCGAGGGGCTGGAGCTCGACGAGATCGCCATCAACGGATTCCGAAGGAAAGCCGCATGACCCACGGCATCAGCGCGGCGCTGCCACCCGCGAGTACCGACTCGCCGGCGCAGAGCCAGGGGCCACCGGACCAGACGTCCGGACCGCCCTTCACCAGCGTCCTCGACAACCACGTGGCCCGGACCGCCGTTGCGGAAGGCCAAAACAAGAGCGCCGGAGGATCCGGCACTCACACCGGCCGCGGCCGCCACGCTCACAAGGCGTCCGGCGCCGCCACCACGGCCACCGCCACGGCGGCGGACGCCAGCACGCCGACCGCCACGAACGCTGTCGCGGGAAGCGCCGCGCAGGCCGTGGCCGGGACCCCGGGCCAGCCGGTCGCCGGCGCGCAGACGACATCTTCCGCCGCGCAGGCACAGCCCACGACCGCCGACTCCGCGAGCACGATGCCCGCGACGCCGACGACCGCGACCGCGCCGGCGAGCGCCGCCGACCCGGCCCAGGTCGCCGCGCCCACCGCACCCCCGTCCGCCCCGGCGGCGCAGACTCCCGCGCAGGCACAGCCCGCAACCGCCGACTCCGCGAGCACGACGGCCGCGACGGCCACGACGGCCACGACGGCTCAGAACCTGACCTCGGCGAGCGCAACGCCGGCAACGCAGACGCCCCGAGCCGGCACAGACCGCCACAACGAGCTCCACGGCCGCCGCCGTGCAGGCCTCGACGCAGCCCCAGACGGCCCAACAGGCGCCCGCGACCAAGGCGACCGCGCCGGCAGGCCAGCAATCGCAAGGCGCTACCGCAGCCACCGCCACAACGGCCATCGCCACCGCGGCCTCCCAGGCTTCGACCTCGAACACCCCTCAGGGCGACACCCCCGACCAGCAGACCACCGCGCAGCCGCAGCCGGCGCCCGCGACGAGCCACCAGGCCGCGACCGCCACCCAGGCGCCGACGACCCCGACCACCACACAGCCGACGGCAAGCGCCGCTCAGGCGGCCGCGGTCCAGGCGCCGCAGCCGGCCCAGCCGGCTCAGCCCGCGACGGGGACGCAGGCCACAGCGCTCCCCACCCGCTACGGCGTCACGCTCGACGACGCGATCGAGCAGGTACGCGCGAGCGTCGAGATGGGCGCGAGCCAGGGCGCCACGACGGCCAAGCTCGAGATGTCACCGCCCTCGCTCGGCACGATCACGATCCAGCTGCAACACACCGAGGATGGAGTGACAGCCAAGGTGCTGGCCGACCACGCCGCCACCGCCGACACGCTGTCGCAGGGCGGCGACGACCTGCGCCGGGCGCTCCAGTCCGCCGGCGTCAACCTGCTGAGCCTCGACATCGGGACTCGCGGCGACACCTCCGCCCAGGCCCAGAATCAGAACCCGGGTCAGAGCTCGGGCTCGACCTACACCACGAGCAGCGACAACGCCGACACCGCGAGCGACGCCGCCCCGATCGAGCCGACGACTTCGCTGCCGGCAGGCAGCGCGCTGGTCAACGTGCTCGCCTGACCCCACTTACGAGACAAGGAACGACACCGATGAGCATCACGACTCCATCCACGACCAGCGGCACAACGGGCACCAACCGCAACCACCGGCACGAGCGCGACGAACTCGAGCTCGAGCAGCCTGCCGATCAATCAGAACCAGTTCCTGCAGATGCTGATGACCGAGCTCCAGAACCAGAACCCGATGAACCCGAACTCGAGCGACCCGATGTCATTCGTCACCGAGCTCGCGCAGTTCACCTCCGTCGAGCAGGAGACCGACACCGCCCAGTCGACCTCGACGATCGCCTCCGGGCAGAACACGGCGACGGCGATCGCGCTGCTGAACCAGAACGTCCAGTACACCGACCCGACGACGGGCGCCACCGACACCGGCACCGTGCAGTCGGTCGAGCTCACGAGCTCCGGTCCGACCCTGACCATCAACGGCACCGCCGGGATCAACGCCTCGGCGGTCAACGAGGTCTCGTGAGCGCGATCCTGCCCAATCCCGCGCTCGTCGCGCCGGGCCCTATCGCTCCGGTCACGACCCCGGCTACGCCGGCGTCGCAGACCTCTGGCGGTCAGGCAACGTCCGGTCCGTCGTTCGCGGAGCTGCTGTCCAAGCAGACGAGCGCGCCGCAGTTCTCGCGGCACGCCCTCCAGCGCCTACAGCAGCGCGGGATCACCCTTGACCAGCCGACCCTGGGTCGGCTCACAGACGGAGTCCAGCGCGCAGCGGGAAAAGGCTCGCGGGATTCTGTGGTCTTCGTCGACGGCACCGCCTACGTGGTGTCGGTGACGAACAACACCGTCATCACGGCGGTGCCATCCGAGCACATGCAACAGCAGGTGTTCACCAACATCGACAGTGCCGTAATCGCATGAGTGACACGGTGAAAACCAAGAGTGGCTGGACCTCTTCGAGGAGGCCGCGAAAGGCAGGGATGTCCCGATGATGTCAGGAATGTATGCCGCAATCAGCGGCCTCGACGCGCACCAGACGATGCTCGACGTGACGGCCAACAACCTAGCCAACGTCGACACGATCGGCTACAAGGCGCAGAGCGCGCAGTTCTCCGACGAGCTCTCGCAGCTGATCGCCGCCGGCACGTCCGCCAACGGCTACAGCGCCGGCACCAACCCGCTCCAGGTCGGGCTCGGCACCCAGGTCGGCTCGATCGACAACGTGATGACCGCCGGCGGAGTCGAGTCGACCGGCAACGCGACCGACGTCGCCATCCAGGGCAACGGCTGGCTGCGCGTCGCCAACGGCAACGTCAGCGCCACGCCGCCGACGTTCGACGCGACCCAGTACACCCGCGCCGGTGACCTGACGTTCAACTCGAACGGTTACCTGTGCACGCAGACCGGGCAGTACGTGCTCGGCTACGGCGCGACCCAGAACGCAAGCCACCGGGACCTACTCGGCCAACACCGCGGGCGGCGCGAACAACCCGATCGTCGTCCCGCCGGGATCGACGAACGTGACGATCGGCCCCGACGGCAGCGTCAACTACCAGACCGCGACCGGGACGACCGTGACCGCTGGTTACATCTCGCTGTCCACGTTCCCCAACCAGGCCGGGATGCAGCGTGACGGTGGCTCGTTGTGGAGCGCCACCGCGGCGTCGGGCCCGGAGACCGCCGGTCAGCCCGGGACGGGCAACTACGGTCAGACCATCAGCGGCGAGCTCGAGCAGTCCAACGTCGACATGGGCACGGAATTCACGAACATGATCGAGGCCGAGCGTGGCTATCAGGCCAACGCGAGCACGATCACCACGGCCGATCAGATGATGCAGACGGCCGTGCAGATGAAGCAGTAATTCCAGGCAAGGGCTGGGCGGAGGGGTGGCAATCGAGGGATGCCGCCCCTCCGGTCCCCAGCCTCTGGTTACCACTAACGGACCGAGGAACTAAGAAAAATGATCACCTTGCATCGACTCGGGCACAAGCTCGAGCTCTTCCATTTGAATCCAGATTTGATCGTCACCGTCGAGGGTCACCCCGACACGGTGATCACGCTCGCCACGGGCGCCAAGATCGTCGTGGCCGAGACGCCTCAGCGCGTCTGCCAGGCCGTACGCGCGTACCGTGTAGAAATCCTCGCGGGCGCGATGAAGCGCCGCCAGGACCAGCGCGAGGATACCGGCGCGACCGTTTCGCAGCTGCGTCCGGCGGCCGTCGACGTCTCGGAACTCGCGTAAAGGTGAAGGTGAAGGTTTCCATATCCCGGTCGATGACAGGGTCATGAAGGCCGCAACAGGCATAGGAATCGCTGTCGCGATCGTGGGCATCCTGATGGGCGCGATGATGGACGGGACCAGCCCGGCCGCGTTCATGAATCCGACCGCGCTCGTGCTCATCATCGCCGGCACCGCCGGCGCCACGATGGCGAGCGTCGGCATGGACGGGATGAAGAAGATCCCCGCGCTCTACAAGCGTGTGATCAGCGCCGATCCGCTCGACGTCCAGGGACGGGTCAACCTGCTCGTCTCGCTCGCCGAGCAGGCGCGCCGTGAGGGGCTGCTGGCGCTCGACGCCCAGATCTCCGAGATCGACGACGCGTTCACGAAGAAGGGCCTGCAGCTGGTCGTCGACGGAACCGACCCTGAGCTCGTGCGCGACATCCTTGACGCCGAGATCGACGCGATGGGCGCCCGCCACCACGCCGGCGTCGCGCCGTTCGAGAAGGCCGGCGGGTTCGCGCCGACGATCGGGATCATCGGCACGGTCATGGGGCTCGTCCACGTGCTCCAGAACCTGTCCGCGCCCGCGACTCTGGGCCCTTCTATCTCCTCCGCTTTCATCGCCACGCTGATGGGCGTCGGCTCCGCCAACGTGATCTATCTCCCGGTCGCCAACCGCCTCAAGGCGCTGTCGGCCGAAGAAATCGAGCTGCGGACGCTGACCGTCGAGGGCATCCTCTCGGTACAGGCCGGCGACAACCCGCGCGTGGTGGCCGACAAGCTCACCTCGTTCGTGCCGCCGGCACAGCGCGATGGCGCCGGCGACGCCGACAACGTCACGCCGATGCCCGAGCGCGAGGCGGAAGCGGCGTAGCCATGGCCGCCCACGGCAAGCGCGGGCGCCGGGGAGGAGCCGTCGAGCACGAGAACGAGGAGCGCTGGCTCCTCACCTACGCGGACATGCTCACGCTGCTGTTCGCCCTGTTCATGGTGCTGTTTTCGATCTCGTCGGTCAACATCTCCAAGTACCAGGTCCTTCAGCAGTCGCTGAAGTCGGCGTTCTCGGGTTCGATCCTGCCCGGCGGACGGGCGATCCTGTCGTCGGGCTCGGAGTCGACGAGCGCGCACACGCCAGCGACCGCCGAGGTGCCGTCGATCGTCCCGCTGGTCCCGACGCCGACGGCGAGGTCGAGCAGCAGCACCGGCTCGGCCTCCAGCACCAGCTCGTCCAGCCAGGCCCCCAAGCCGCTGACCTCGGCCCAGCTCCAGGCCGCGCTCAACAGCATGAGCGCCTCGGTCTCCGAGCAGGACACGTTCGTCGCGCTCAAGGCGAAGATGGACGCGTACGCCAAGGCGCACGGCTTCGGCGACAAGGTCCAGACGATCATCGAGCGCCGCGGCCTCGTCGTCCGCGTGCTCACCGACAACCTGTTGTTCGCGTCGGGTTCGGCGACGCTCCAGTCCGGCGCCGACCAATTGCTCGACGAAGTCGCCCAGCTGCTCAACCTTGACCCGAGTCATCCGATCACCGTGGAAGGACACACGGACAATCAGCCCATCGCGACCGCACAGTTCCCGAGCAACTGGGAGCTGTCGACCACGAGGGCCACGAACGTCGTGCGCTTCCTGATAAGCCGGGGCGTCCTCGCCTCCCGGCTCGGGGCGGTCGGTTACGCCGACCTGCACCCGATCGCGAGCAACGCAACGGCCGCCGGGCGCGCGAAGAACCGCCGCGTCGAGATCGTGCTGATGCGCCTGAACCCAGTCCCCCCATCCTGAATCCCAATCCCCCGACCCTGAACCCGAGCCCATGAAAAAGAAGATCCTGATCATCCTCCCGATTGTGCTGCTCGGCGGTGGCTACGTCGCCAAGGCCAAGCTGATGCCGCCCAAGGTCGTCAAGCCCAAGATCGCGGGCGAGATCTACATCCTCCCCCACCAGTTCACGCTCAACCTCACCGACGGTCACTACGCCACGCTGACGGTCGCGCTCGAACTCGCGCCCGGACAGAGCGACGGCGCCAGCGCTGACAACACGCCCGCCGCCGGCGCCGTGGTCGGAACGCTGCCCGAGGAGGCGGTGATCCGGTCGATCATCACCAACGACGTCACCAACGACAGCTCGAACACACTGATCTCCGAGTCCGGAAGGACCGGGATCGAGAAGCAGATCCTGTCCCAGATCAAGACCGGGACCGACGTGAAGGTCGACCAGGTCTTCTTCACCGACGTGGCCGTCCAGTAGGTATGACGATGAGCGAGAAACTCGAGCTCGAGCAGCTTCCCGCTGAGCGCCGTGGACTCCGCGCCCCCGAGCGTCAACGGCGTCGCCGACCTCCGCCGCCTGAGCGCGGTGCCGGTCGACCTCAGCGTCGAGATGGGCCGCACCCGGATGACCGTCGGCGAGACGCTCGAGCTCCGCCAGGGTTCGATCATCACGCTCAACCGGATGGCCGGCGAGCCCGTCGATCTGCTCGTCAACGGCACCGCGATCGCCCGCGGAGAGGTGGTCGTCATCGACGAGCAGTTCGGGCTTCGCGTCACCGAAGTTCTCGGCCAGATGCCCACCGGCGCACCGGCGCCCGCCGACCCCGGCGCGCCCGCCGAGGCCTAGCGCTTCCGAGCCGCGCCCAAAACCTAAAGCTACGCGCTGCAAGTGACGAACACCGGGGTACCGAACCCACGAATGGGAACGGCGTCGCCACCCCGGCTCGTCTGATTTCTGCAAGGAGCAACCGTCATGCCAGATGCCAACAACCCCCGCCAGCTTGTCGTCTTCACGCTGGGCACCGAGCACTATGCGCTCGCGATCCAGCAGGTCCACGAGATCATCCGCTACTCCGAGCCGCGCTCGGTCGCCTCGCGCGCCGACTGGGTGCGTGGCGTGATCAGCCTCCGGGGCCGGATCGTTCCCGTGTACGACCTTGCCGCTCGGCTGGGCGTTCCCTCCGAGCTCACCGAGGACACGAAGATCGTGATCGTCGAGGCGGGCTCCGAGACCGCCGGCGTGATCGTCGACGGCGTCGAGGAGGTCCTGACGGTCGAAGACGAGCAGATGCAGGACGCGCCCGGCGCGGACACGACGCTGATCGACTCGATCGCGAAGATCGACGACCGCCTCGTCGTGCTGCTGAAGGCCGGCGCGATCTTCTCCGAGCCGGATCTCGCGGTCGCCGCCTGAGACTCCCACCCACACTAAAAGCCCGAATATGTCCACCACCACCCCGGCGCGGGTCGTCGTCGTTGACGACAGCGCTCTCATGCGCAACATCGTCACCCGCTCGCTGACCAAGGCCGGGGTCGAGGTGGTGGGCAGCGCCCGCGACGGCGACGAGGCGCTTGCCCTGTGCGAGCGCGAGCGTCCGGACGCGATGACGCTCGATCTGACGATGCCGGGCCTCGACGGGCTCGGCGTACTCCGGGCTCTGCGTGGCCGCGCGGACAGCAACGTCCGCGTGGTTGTCGTATCGGCCTTCTCCGCCGCCCATGGTGCGCGCGCGGTCGACGCGCTGGCCGAGGGCGCGTTCGACCTGGTGCCCAAGCCGACCGCGAACGAGAGCCTCGACGCGTTCATCGAGAACCTCGGTAGCAAGGTCAAGCTGGCGGCCGCCTCGCGCGGCCCCCGCCGGCTCGCTCGGAACGGCGCGACCCCCGCGGCGGCCAGGACGTCGGTCGCCGCCCAAAACGGTGCGCAAAACGGCGCGCCGATCGCACCGCGGCGCCCTGCCCGGGTCGTCAAGGGCGACAAGCTCGTGCTGATCGCCACCTCCACCGGCGGGCCCCGCGCGCTCGCCGCGCTCGTCCCCAAGCTACCGGCGCCGCTCGGCGTCGGAACGCTGATCGTCCAGCACATGCCGGCCGGCTTCACCGGGTCGCTCGCCGCGCGCCTGGACGCCAGCAGCGCCCTGAACGTCCGCGAGGCCATCGGCGGAGAGAAGCTCGATGCTCGCACCGCGCTACTCGCGCCCGGCGGCCGCCATCTACGCCTGAGCCACGACGGACGTACGACGCTGACCGACGAGCCCGCGGTCGGCGGCCTGCGCCCCCGCGCCGACCTCCTGATCGAGGACGCCGCGCGCGCCTACGGCGAGCGCATGCTGCTCGTCGTCCTCACCGGGATGGGCAACGACGGGCTCCGCGGCGCACGCGAGGTGCACCGCCATGGCGGGCGGATCCTCGTCGAGTCCGAGGACAGCTGCACCGTCTTCGGGATGCCGCGCGCGATCGTCGATGCCGGCCTGGCCGACGATGTGCTCGATCTCGGCAACCTGGCCGAGGCGATCTCGAGCGAGGCACGGGCATGAGCGAACGCGAGACCCGCGCCTTCCAGCGCCCCGCCATCGCCCGCCATCGCGGCCACGACACCGCCACCGGGGCCCCGAAGAGCGACCTGGTCGCCGCCGACGACTACGTCGACTTCTGCGAGGGACTGCGCAGGTTGAACGGCATCGACCTGTCGCAGTACAAGCGGCCGCAGATGGAGCGGCGCCTACGCTCGTTCTTCGCGCGCCTTGGCTATACGAAGCTGACCGACGCGCTCGACCGGGTGCGGGCCGACAAGGAACTGCTCGACGAGCTGCTCGACCGGGTCACGATCAACGTCTCGCAGCTGTGGCGCCATCCCGACCAGTGGGCGCGGCTCGAGGGCGGGTTGCTCAAGGAACTCGCCTCGGGTGGCCGCGTGCGCGCCTGGAGCGCCGGTTGCTCCTACGGAGCCGAGGCCTACACGCTCGCCGCGGTCTGCGCCCAGGCGATCCCCGGCGTCTCGGTCCGGATCGTCGGCACCGATATCGACCAGCGGATGGTGGCCCGGGCCAGGGCCGGCGCGTTCAGCGTCGAGGACGCCCGCAGCGCGCCCTCCGCCGCGATGCAGCGCTGGTTCGAGCGCACCGATACGGGGTGGCAGGCCAAGCAGGCGCTGCGAGCGATGACCCACTTCGAGGTCGGCGACCTGCTCAAGCTCCGGCCGCAGGCGTCGAGCTATGAACTGATCATGTGTCGCAACACGGTCATCTACTTCGCCGACCAGATCCGGGACGAACTGCACGCCAGGTTCGCCCACGCCCTGCGACCGGGGGGCGTTCTGGTGATCGGTGGAACCGAGCGCGTCACCGACGCCACATCGCTCGGTCTGGCGACGATTCACCCCTTTATCTACCGAAAGTCGTGATGGATACCTCCGAGTACATGCCCATGTTCGTCGCGGAGACGCGCGAGCATCTCGAACAACTGAATCTCGCGATCGTCCGACTCGAAGAAGACCCCAAGGATCGCGGCACGGTCGAAGAGATCTTCCGCATCGCCCACTCGCTCAAGGGCATGAGCGCGACGATGGGCTTCAGCCGGATCGCCGAGCTGACGCACGAGATGGAGGACGTGTTCGAGCTTCTCCGCCAGCGCACCAACGGCCTCCCGGTCGAGGCCATCGACACGGTGTTCGCGTGCCTGGACGCCCTGTCGGTGTCGGTTGAGTCGATCGAGACCGAGGGCGAGGAGGCGCTCGATCCCGCGCCGCTCGTAACCCGGCTGCGCTCGCTGGTGCGCCCCCGCACCCCCGAGCAGGAGATGGCTCGCGTCGGAGTCGCCGACCCGCTCGACCACGCCGCGGTGATCGCGGCGCAAGAAGCCGGCGCGCGCGTGCTGCGCGTGCACGTCACGCTCAACGACGAAGTGCTGATGCCGGCCGTGCGCGCGCACATGGTCCTGACCGCGCTCGGAGACCACGGCGAGACTCTCGTGAGCGCGCCCCCGCACGACTCACTCGAGCAGTTCCAGGGACGCGAGATCGACGCGTGGATCGCGAGCGATCACCCGGACGAGGCGATCGCGGAGAACGTGCGCGGGGTCTCGGAGGTATTCACCGTCGAGGTCAAGGAGATTCCGAACTCCAGCCCTGCGGCCGCCGCGCCGCCGGTCCCGGAGGCCGCTGCCGCGCCCGCGCCTGAGCTCGAAGTCGTTTCGCCGGCTCCCGCACCCGCGTCCGCCGCCGTCGAGCCGGCTGACACACCGGCCGCTCCCGCGCCGGCGCCAGCCGCGCCAGGAGCCAGGCCAAGACCGAATCCAAGGCGCCGAGCCAGACCCGCACCGTGCGCGTCGACGCCGAGCGCCTCGATGCGCTGATGCACTCGATGGGCGAGCTCGTGATCCACCGGACCGCCGTCGAGGCGCTGACCGCGAACCTCGAGATCGAGGGGCTCCAGCAGGCCGTCCAGGAGCTGACTCGTAGCTCGCAGGCGCTCCAGGCGATGGTCATGCAGGTCCGCATGATCCCCGTCGACGTGGTCTTCCTCCGCTTCCCGCGGCTGATCCGCGACCTCTCGACCAAGCTCGGCAAAGAGGTCAAGCTCGAGCTGATCGGAAGCGACACCGAACTCGACCGCACGGTCGTCGACGCGCTCGGCGATCCGCTCGTCCACCTCGTCCGCAACGCGCTCGATCACGGTCTCGAGCGACCCGAGGACCGCCTCGCGGCCGGCAAGCCGCGTCAAGGCACGCTCCAGATCACCGCGCGCCACGCCGGCGGCAGCGTCGTGATCGAGGTGCGGGACGACGGCAACGGCATCAACCCGCAGGCGATTGCCAGCAAGGCGGTGTCGCTCGGGATGATCGACGAGGAGACCGCCGACGCGATCGATATGCGCGGCGCCGTCGAGTTGCTGTTCACCTCAGGCTTCTCGACCGCGGAGACCACCAACGACATCTCCGGCCGCGGGGTCGGGATGGACGCGGTCCGCGAAAAGATCCGCCAGCTCGGCGGCGAGGTCGTGATCGACTCGACTCCCGGCACCGGGACCCTCGCCCAGATCAGGTTGCCGCTGACGCTCGCGATCGTCTCGGCCCTTCAGGTCGACGTCTGCGGCGAGCAGTTCGCGATCCCGCTCGACCGGATCGAGCGCACGCTCCGCCTGTCACAGCAAACCGTGCGCTCGGTCGCAGGCAAGCCGATGCTGGTGCTCGAGGACGGAGTACTGCCGCTGCACGACGGCGCCAACGTGTTCCGTCGCAATGTCGTCTCCA
Organism: uncultured Solirubrobacterales bacterium; assembly: GCA_963755525.1. Taxonomy (GTDB): domain Bacteria; phylum Actinomycetota; class Thermoleophilia; order Solirubrobacterales; family Solirubrobacteraceae; genus Palsa-465. The sequence continues at coordinate 49,461 of CAVWKC010000001.1, forward strand.
ACCACGAATTCGTCGTGATCATCCGTACCCAGGATCGCCGGCTCGCGCTGGCGGTCGACGATCTGGTCGGCCAGCGTGAGCTGGTCACCCGGCCGCTCCCGGAGATCGTCTCCGACGGCGAGCCGGTATCCGGAGGCGCCGCCCTGGCCGACGGCCGGATCGCATTCATCGTCGACTGCGACGCGCTTGCTGCCGAGAACAGCGCCGCGGCCACGATCAGCCTCGCTGCTTAGAAGAACCACACCGAACACGAACACAGGAGACCGGACCGTGACCCCCCCTCGCTACACCGAATCGCAGCTGGATGCTTTGCGGGAGCTGGCGAACATCGCCTCTGGAAACGCCGCGACCGCTCTGTCGCAGATGCTCGGCCGTGAGGTCGGGCTGACCGTGCCGCGCGTGCTCGCGCTGCCGCTGGCCGACGCCATCGAGGCGTGCGGCAGCCCCGACGAGTCGATCACGAGCGTCGTGATCCCACTCGAGGGCGACATCGAGGGGCTCGTGCTCCTCCTGATCTCGTGCGAGGGAGCCAGCGCCCTGTGCCGGCTGCTCGGCGTCGAGGCCGGCAGCGAGATCGGCGACTCCGCGCTGCGCGAGATCGGGAACATTCTCGGGACCTCGTGCCTGAACGCGCTCGCGTCGATGACGGGGCTCAGCCTGGGTCCGTGCCCGCCGCATCTGACCACCGACATGCTGGGCGCGATCGTCTCCTCGCTCGCGCTCACCCAGACCCCGTCCACCGACCTCGTGCTGGTGCTCGACTCCGAGCTCGAGGTCGCCGACGAGCCCTGCTCGATCTCGTTCGTCCTGCTGCCGACCGACGGTGGCGTGACGGACCTGCTGACGCCGCTCGGGCTCGCAGCGTAGTGATGGGATCGGTACGAATGGGTGAGATCGAAGTGTCAGGTCGTGCCGGCGATGAGCTCGTAGCTCGTGGGCTCGGCTCGTGCATCGGCCTGGCGCTCGTCGATCGGTTTGCGGGCATCGCCGGGCTCGCTCATATCGTGCTGCCCGAGTCCAGCGAGAACGATCGCGAGCCCGGGAAATTCGCCGACCTCGCGGTTCCCGCGCTGATCGATCGCATCGTCCGCGCGGGCGCCAGCCGGCGCCGCCTGGAGGCGGTGCTCGCGGGGGGCGCGCGTATGTTCGAGCTCGGTGAGCTCGACATCGGCGCCCGCAACGCCGAGGCCGTCCGCTCTGGCCTGGCCGCATCGGGGCTACCGGTCCGCGCCGCCGAGATCGGCGGCAACCGCGGCCGCACGATGCGCGTCGAGGTCGGCGCCTCCATGGTCACGGTCAAGGAGGCTGGCGGCAAGTCCACCACGCTGCTCGACGGCTCCGGCCCCGCAGCCCGGGCCCGGGCCGCGGCGGCCGCGCCCGCAACCACCGTCCCGGCAACAGGAGCCCAGCGATGAGCGAGATTCTGGATCACGACCGCGTCGCCGCGCTGGTCGAGGCGGCCAAGCAGGGCCAGCTTCCCGAGCAGCCGACGACCGGCGCCCACCGGCGCGGCCAGCGGCTGCGGACGGTCGACTTCTCGCGCCCGACGAAGTTCACCAGCGACCATCAGCGGCGGATCTCGCGCGCGATCGACACCTTCTGCCAGACGTCGGTGACCCGGCTCTCGACCGAGCTGCGGACGCCGATCGAGCTCGAGGCGATCAACAGCGCGCAAGCCACCTGGTCGGGCGCGCAGTCGGGGCTCCCGACCGGCTCGCTGTACGTGACGCTCGACGTGCAGCCGCTCGGTACCCGGATGCTGTTCACCGTCGAGCAGTCGTTCGTGCTGATGTGCCTGGACCTGCTGCTCGGAGGCTCGCCCGACAAGCCCCCGCGCGAGCGGCGGTTCAGCGAGATCGACAACGTGCTGACCCAGCGGCTGTTCGAGTCGCTCATCCACCAGCTATCGCTCGTATGGCAGGACCTCGCCGGGATCAGCCTTTCGATCATCGACATCGAGACGCACAACGACACGAGCCAGATCGCCGCGGTCTCCGAGCCGACGTTCGTGGTGGTGATCGAGAGCCGGATCAACAAGCACTCGGCGTCGATGGCGCTACTGATCCCGTGGCTGGCGATCGACGAGGTCGGCGAGCGCCTGTCGGGCAAGGAGACCCGCGAGCCCGAGGCCGAGTCGGCCGGCGCCGCCGAGATCGGGCGCGCGATGGCCGGCGTCCCGGTCACGCTCCGCGCCGAGGTCGCCGCGATCGAGCTTCCGATCGACGAGATCCTGTCGCTCGGGCCGGGCAGCGTGATCCGGCTCGGCGTCCAGGCCGATCAGGGCGTCACCGTGTTCGCAGAGAACGTCAAGCTCGCCCGGGCCCAGCCCGGATCCAACGGCGCCCGCCGGGCGATCCAGGTGTCCGGCACGGAGAGGAAGTTCGGATGAGCCAGCAAGAGGACATCACCCCGCGCGAGGCGCTGATGCGCCTCGGCGCCTCGACCGCCGAGGCGGTCGCCAAGGTGCTCGAGATGTTCGCCCCGGGCGCCGTGGAGCGCGGCGATGTGACCGTGCTCGAGGACGGGGCGTCGCCGTTCGCCAATGTTGCCCGCGGCTCGATCGCATCGAGCGTCTCGTACGTCGACGGCGTGACCGGCGCGAACATTTTCGTGCTCACGCCGGCCGGGGCCCGTGGCCTCGCCACTGCGATGGGCGCTCCGCCCGAGGAGGCCGAGGAGGGTGACGAGGGCGCGGAGGAGACGGCGCTGTCCGAGCTCGAGATGTCGGCGATCGCCGAGGCCGCGAACCAGACGATGGCCGCCGCGGCTGCCGCGATCGGCGTCGTGCTCGGGCAGGAGATCGAGATTTCGACGCCCGACACGCGGGTGCTCGACGATCCGCGCCGCGCGGCTGACGTCTACGGCACCGCGCCGCACGCGACCTCGACCTCATTCATGATCGCCGGCGAGGCCTGCCGGCTGATCCAGCTCGTGCCCAGGGCGTTCGTGGTGCGGATGGTCCGCGCGATCGACGAGGAGAGCGCCGAGCGGACCGGTGACCAGCCTCGCGGCAGCTCAGCCGCGACCGGTGCCGGGTCGGTCGTCGACACAAGCCCGCACACTCTCGCGCTCGAGGAGGCGCTCGGGGGCATCAGCCTCCGCGTGTGGGCCGAGCTCGGACGCTCGAGCATGCCGCTGGGATCGGCGCTCGGGCTGCCGCTCGGCGCGGTCGTCGACCTCGACCGCGCCGCCGACGCGCCGGTCGACCTGTACGTGAACGGAATGCGCTTCGCCCGTGGCCAGCTGCTGGTAACCGAGGAGGGCGAATGGGCCGTGTCCCTGAGTGAGCTCGAGAGCGAGGGACTGCGCATGCTGGACCTTGCCCGGGCAACCGCCCCAACCGATGCACTCCCAATACCTGACCCCGAAACCTCAGAAGTGACTGAATCCGAAGTGGAAGGAGCCGTGACCTGATGGCCCGTGTACTCGTAGTCGACGACGCCGCGTTCATGCGCAAGGTGGTGAGCGATGCCCTCGCTTCCGGCGGCCACGAGGTGGTCGGCGAGGCAGGCAACGGCACCGAAGCCGTACAGCAGTTCCAGGCGCTCTCGCCAGAGCTGATCACCCTCGATATCACCATGCCCGAGAAGGACGGGCTCGAGGCGCTCACCGAGATCATCGCGATCGACCCCAGCGCCCGCGTGCTGATGTGCTCCGCACTCGGCCAGGAGAGCAAGGTGATCGAGTCGATTCAGAAGGGCGCGAAGGACTTCGTCGTCAAGCCGTTCCAGCCCGCGCAGCTGCTCGAGGCGGTCGGCAAGGCGCTCGCGTAGCGCAAAACTCGCGAAAGCGACACAACCAAGAGCAAGCGGAGCGCGCCCCGGCGCCTCCGCTTGCCTTGTTTAACCGGGCGGCTCAAGCCCGGACTGGTAGCGGCCGATTACCGGGAGGACTCTCCCTCGGAGTCCTTTTCCTCGATGAAGTCGCTCATGTTCACACGTGGCGTCGCACTTGCCGGCGCCCTGATGCTTACCGCTGCCGCCCCTGCAGTGGCTGCGACCGCCGACGCCAAGAGCGCCACGGTCGTCCACACCAAGGGCGCCACGGTGGCGCATTTCCAGAGTGCCAAGGCGCTCGCTCAGTCCACCGGCGAGAACACGCCGCTGCACCTGAGCGGGAGCACGGTCGCGACCCATGCCGCCTCCACCAGCGGTGGTGGGGCGAGCATCGTCCGCACGATCGTAGGTCTGTTCATCGTGATCGCCGTGATCTACGGAATCGCGTGGATCATGAAGCACGCGAAGAAGAGCAAGACGCGTCCGACGGGCAGCGGCCTCACGCAGGTCGCGAGCCTTCCCCTGGGTGGCGGCCGGTCGGTCGCGGTCGTGCGTGCAGGCCGTGAGGTGCTGGTGGTCGGAGTCGCCGAGAACGGCGTCACCCCCATCCGCAGCTACTCCGAGGCAGAGGCAATCGCGCTCGGCATAGAGGTTCCGCCTGAGAAGCCCGCGGGCTCCGATCAGGCCGAGAAGCCCTCTGACCGAGTGCTCGATGTCCTGCGTCGGATCACGGCTCGCTCGTGAAGGTCGACTCGAGCAACGCACTCCAGATCCTGCTGCTGATGGGCGGGATCTCGATCCTGCCGGCGATCCTGTTCACGGTCACCGGGTTCACCCGGATCCTGATCGTCCTCAGCTTCGTCCGCAGCGCGCTCGGGACCCAGAACACGCCGCCGAACCAGGTGCTGGTCGGGATCGCGCTGTTCCTGACCCTATTCGTGATGGCGCCGACGATCTCGGCGATCAAGAAGGACGCCTGGGACCCCTACTCCCAGCACGCGATCTCCACGACCCAGGCGATCTCGCGCGCTGAGCAGCCGCTGCGCCAGTTCATGTTCGCGCAGACGCGCACCCAGGACCTGTCGCTGTTCGTGAACCTCGCCCACATCAAGACCCCGCAGACCCGCGCCCAGATCCCGACCTACGTCCTGATCCCCGCGTTCATGATGAGCGAGCTCAAGACGGCGTTCGAGATCGGCTTCCTCGTGTTCCTGCCGTTCCTGCTGATCGACCTGATCGTGTCCTCAACGCTGATGTCCATGGGGATGATCATGTTGCCTCCTTCATTCATATCCCTGCCGTTCAAGATCCTCCTGTTCGTCCTGGTCGACGGCTGGGACCTGATCACGACGTCGCTCGTCAAGAGCTTCCACTGACATGGATCAGGACACAGTCGTCAATCTCGCCACGCAGGCGATGGTGCTCTCGCTGAAGATCGCCGGCCCGATCCTCATTCTCGGGCTGATCATCGGCCTGCTCGTGAGCATCTTCCAAGCGGTCACGTCGATCCAGGAGCAGAGCCTCTCCTTCATCCCGAAGGTCGTCGGCGTCGCCGTGCTGATCGTCGTGCTCGGGCCGTGGATGCTCGACCAGTTGGTCAGCTACGCCCAGAACCTGTACATGTCGATCCCGTCGCTGATCGGATGAACCAGCTGACGCTGAGCCACGTCGTCACGGCGCTGGGCGGCGGCCAGTCGGTCACCGCCTTCTTTCTGGTGCTCGGACGCGTCACCCCGCTATTCGTGCTGGCGCCGCTGTTCTCGGCAAAGCAGATTCCCGGGCAGGTCAAGGGCATCGTCGGCGTGGCACTCGCGATCGGGCTGACCGGTATCGCCATGCACGGCCAGCACATCCCGACCCAGCCGCTCCAGGTCGCCGGGCTGATGCTCGTAAACATCCTCGTCGGGCTCCTGTTCGCGTTCGCGATCGGCGCGCTGCTAGCCGCGGTCCAGACCGCCGGCGGGATCGCCGACATCGTCTCCGGTTTCTCGTTCGGCGCCACCGTCGACCCGCTCAACGGCAACCCCGGCGGCACCTTCGCCGAGCTCTATTCGCTGATCGGCGTCATGCTGTTCATCGCGATCGGCGGAGACGCCTGGATGCTGCGCGGCATGGCGCGGACGTTCACGCTGATTCCGCTGACCAAGGCGCCGCAGCTCGGATCGCTCGCAAACGCCGCCGAGCTGTCGTTCAGCTCGATCTTCACCTCGGCGCTCGAGGTCGCGGCGCCGGTGGTTATGGCGCTGCTGATCACCGACGTCGCGTTCGGCATGGTCTCGCGCGTCGTTCCGCAGATGAACGTGTTCTCGGTCGCGTTCCCGCTCAAGGTCGGCGTATCGCTGGTCGTGGTCGCCGCGACGCTGCCGTTCCTCGGCGGCTGGCTGCAGGGCCAGATCTACACGTCGGTCGCCACCGCCCTCAACGCGCTCTAGACAGGCACAGCGCCATGGCCGATCACGACAAGACAGAAAAACCGACAGCCAAGCGCAAGACCGAGGCGCGCAAGCGCGGCCAGGTCGCCAAGAGCACCGACCTCAACGGCTCGGTCGTGCTCGTGGCGGGGCTGATCGGCCTGACCGCCGTCGGCCCTTCGATCGTGTCTGGCATCTCCGGCTCGATGCGCTCGACCTTCCAGGACATCTCGCATCCGGGCGATTACACGACCGCCGCCGGCCTGCACGAGCTGTTCTCGGCCGGGACTGCACACGATCCTCACGACGGTCGCGCCGATCGCCGCCTTGTGCATGGCCGCGGGCGTGATCGTGAACGTCGCCCAGGTGTCGTTCAGGCCCACTTCGCAGGCGATCAAGCCCGACTTCAAGAAGATCAACCCGGTCACGGGGTTCCGGAACGTGTTCGGCATCCGCATGGCGAGCGAGGGGCTCAAGGCACTCTCGAAGGTCGTCGCGGTCGGCATCGTCGTCGCGATGGCGCTCCTGCCCCAGCTCACGAACCTCGGCGCGAGCATCGACACACCACCGGCCGCGCTCGGAATGCTGATCAGCTCGAGCATCATGGGCATCGCCGAGCGCGCCGCGATCGCCTACGTGCTGATCGGGATCCTCGACTTCATCTATCAGCGCTACCGCCACAACAAGCAGCTGAAGATGTCCAAGCACGAGGTCAAGGAAGAGGGCAGGTCGCAGAACGCGCCGCCCGAGGTCCGCTCGGCGATCCGCCGGCGCCAGTTGCAGGCCGCCCGCGCTCGCATGATGTCCGCGATCCCACAGGCCGACGTCGTCGTCACGAACCCGACCCACTTCGCGGTCGCACTCAGCTACGACGGGAGCCATCCGGCGCCGATCGTCGTCGCCAAAGGCCAGGACCTCGTCGCCAAGCAGATCCGGCGAATCGCCGAGGAAAACAATGTCCCGATCGTGCCCGACCCCCCGTTGGCGCGCTCGCTGCACAAGTCGGTCGAGATCGGTCAGATGATCCCGGCCGAGCTGTTCGCCGCCGTGGCGCAGCTGCTGGCGTTCGTGTACCGCATGGCCGGGCGTAGGAAGGCCGCGGTATGAACGAGAGCACGATGCAGAAGATGCTGAAGCACACCGACCTGGTGGCGGCGGTCGCGGTCGTCGTGATCGTGACGATGCTGATCGTCCCGCTCCCGTCGATGCTGCTCGACCTGTTCATCACGATCAACATCTCGACCGGGCTGGCGGTCGTGATCGCGACCATGTACCTGCAGAAGCCGCTCGAGTTCTCGGCGTTCCCGAGCCTCCTGCTGCTGACGACGATGTTCCGCCTGGCGATCAACGTGTCGGTTACGCGCCTGATCCTGACCAAGGGCGACGCCGGCAGCGTCGTGCGCGACTTCGGCCAGTTCGTCGTCGGCGGAGACGTCGTGATCGGCCTTGTGATCTTCCTGATCCTGGTCGTGATCCAGTTCGTGGTCGTCACCAACGGCGCCGGCCGCGTCGCCGAGGTCGCGGCCCGGTTCACCCTCGACGCCATGCCCGGTAAGCAGATGGCGATCGACGCCGACCTGAACGCCGGGCTGATCACCGACACCGAGGCGCGCCAGCGCCGCCTCGACATCGCACGCGAGGCCGACTTCTATGGGGCGATGGACGGTGCGTCGAAGTTCGTCAAGGGCGACGCGATGGCGGCCGTGATCATCACCGGGATCAACCTGATCGGCGGGATCGTGGTCGGCGTCGTCCAGCACCACATCGCGTTCGGAACGGCTACCCACACGTACTCGCTGCTGACGGTCGGCGACGGCCTCGCCGCCCAGATCCCGGCGCTGCTGATCTCGGTCGCGACCGGCATCCTCGTCACCCGCTCGGCGTCCGAGAAGGACCTCGGGTCGGATCTCGCCAACCAGATCCTGGGCCAGCGGAGGGCGCCGCTGGTGGCCGGCTGCGTGGTCTGCGCGTTCGCGCTGATCCCGGGCCTGCCGAAGCTGCCGTTCCTGTTCATCGGCGGGATCATGGCGGCGATCGGCTACTCGGTCCGCAACGGCATGCCCGACGAGATCGCCGCCGCCGCGGCGGCCGCAGCGCTCCCGGCCCCCACGGACACCGACAAGCCGGCGGCGCCGCGCGAGGAGGTCCTCAAGGAGCTCCCGATCGACCCGCTCGAGCTCGGCATCGGCTTCGGCCTCGTGCCGCTCGTCGATCGCCGCACCGGCGGATCGCTGGTCCGGCGCGTGTCGATGATCCGCCGCCAGATCGCCTCCGAGCTCGGCATGGTTATCCCGCCGGTGCGGATCCACGACGAGGTCGACCTCGACTCCCACGAATACGTGGTCAAGGTCCGCGGCACGGTCGTCGCCCGCGGCATGATCATGGCCGGCCATCACCTGGCGATGGATCCGGGCGATGCGGTCGGGACGCTGCCCGGAATCCCGACCACCGAGCCCGCCTTCGGACTGCCGGCGATCTGGATTCCGGAGAGCCAGCACGCCCAGGCCGAGGCGCTCGGATACACCGTCGTCGACGGCGAATCGGTGATCGTGACGCACCTCACCGAGACGATCCGCGGCCACGCCGCCCAGCTGCTCACGCGGCAAGACGTACGCCAGCTCCTGGATCAGCTAAAGGAAATCAACGAAGCTGTCGTTACGGAGGTTGTGCCCGATGTTCTCTCGCTTGGCGAGATCCAGCGTGTGTTGCAGTCGCTCCTCTCGGAGGGGGTCTCCATCCGCGACCTCGGCGCTATCGTCGAGTCGGTCGGAGACAAGGCCCGCATCACACGCGATCCCAGCCTGCTGGCCGAATACGCGCGTCAGGCGCTCGGCCGCGCGATCACCGCTCCGCATCTGGACCCGCTCCAGACGCTGCGCGTGATCACGCTCGACCCGACGATCGAGCAGGAACTGGCGACATCGATCACTCAGACCAGCGACGGCGAGTACCTGGCAATGGAGCCGATTCGGGCCCAGGCCGTGCTGACCGCCGTCAAGAGCCAGTCCGATCAGGCTTCCGCGCGTGGCGGAATCCGGCCGGTGCTGCTCTGCTCGGCTCGCGTGCGTCGCCACGTGCGCCGGCTCGTCGAATCATCCGTGCCCCACCTTCCCGTCTGTTCTTACAACGAAGTCGCCCCAGGCATCAGCGTCGAAACCATAGGAGTAGTTAGCGCATGAGCACCCTCACCGAGCCCCACACGAATGGCCACGACCGTGACCTTGGCGGCGTGCGCACCTACCGCGGCCGCAAGCTCGAGGATCTGATCCCGCAGATCCGCGCCGAGCTCGGTCCCGACGCGATCATCCTGCGCCAGCGCGAGGGCTTGATGGGCGGCGTCGGCGGCTTCTTCGCCCAGAAGTGCGTCGAGGTCGACGCCCAGGCCGCTCCAAAGCGCGTCGACATCTACGACGAGGACGAGCCCGTCAGTGGGTGGGACGACTTCACCGACGACGACCTGTTCGACGCGACGCCCCCGCCGGTCGCCGCCGACCCGTCCCCGATCGAGTTTCCGGCGCTGCCGGCCCCGGCCCCGGAGGACGCCGTGGCGCCGCCCCTGACGCCGGCCGCGCAGGACGCCTCGCAGGACGCCCCGTATGCTCCCGAGGTCGCGATCCCCGGTCCGGAGGCCGCGATCCCCGGTCCCGAGGCCGCGATCCCCGCGCTCCCCGCCGAGGGCGCCGCCGAGTCGTTCGTCACGCGCCTCGAGCAGGCTGCGGCCCACGTCGACATCGATGAGCTGGTCAAGCTGGTGACTACCGGCGGACTGCCCACGTCGACCGATGAGCCCATCGCTCCCCCGGCTCCGGTCGCTGAGCCGGTGATCCCCGAGCCCGTCGCCCAGGCCCCCATCGCCGAGCCGCTCCCCCCGGCACCGGCCCCCGAGACCGCACCCGAGGCAATCGCTCCAGCTGCGCCCTCCCCGGCTCCGGCCCCGCTCCGGTCGCCCCCGCGCCCGCCCCGGTTGTCGCCGCGCCCGTCCCCGCGCCCGCCCCGGTCGCCCCCGCGCCCGCCCCGGTTGTCGCCGCGCCCCAGATTCCCGCGCCGGCAATGCCCGCTCCCGCGCCTGCGCCGGTCCCGCCGGCCGCCAACCCCTGGGTCGCCAAGCAGGCCGGCGACATCGACCCGAACGACGCCGAGGCCGTCGCCCAGGAGCTCACCTCCCAGGGCATCAGCGACGCCTGGTCGCAGCAGCTGATCGTCGCCGCGGCGGCCCACCGCTCGCCGCTGGCCAAGGGCAGCCTCCGCGACGCGGTCCGGGCCACGCTCGCCGCGACCATCCCCGCGCCGGCCCCCCTCCCCGCCACCGGAGCCGCGATCGCGTTCGTCGGCGCCGGCGGCGCCGGCAAGACCCGCTGCGCCGCCGCGCTCGCCTCGGCCTACGCCAAGGGCTCGACGCTCGCCGCGAGCGTCGTTTCGCTCGGCAGTGACGACTGGGGCGGAGACCTCAAGGAGCTGCTCAAGGGACAGAACGTTTGGGTGATGGGCGCCGCGATCGGGCCCGAGGCCGCCCCCGCGGTCCAGCACGGCCGCGACGGCGGGCTGGTCGTGATCGACACCGCCGGGGTGACCCCGCGCGATCCGGCCGGCGTCGAGGCGCTTGCCGGCGAGCTCCGCTCGTTGTCGCTCGACGCGGTCTACATCGCGGTTCCGGCGACGTTTAGCGTCCACGCGGCCCGCAAGCTGATCGAGGGCTTCGCCGCCCTCGGCGCCGACGGTATCGCGGTCACACACGCCGACGAGGCCGACCAGCTCGGGATCGCGGCAGAGCTTGCCCACATCAGCGGCATGCCGGTCGCCTACATCCACGAAGGTCTCGAGCTCGACGGCGCGCTGTCGGCGGCCGACCCGTCATCGCTCGCGGCACGCCTGCTTCCGTAAGGCCCGCGCCTTTCTGACACATCCGCTCTGATGACCTCCGAGCCCGAGCCCAAGGACAACGTCGTCCGCCTCAACGTGGGCGGGAAGGACGGCAAGCTGACGACGTCCGTCGGCAGCCATATTCCCGTGCGCGTGTACGAGCGGAGCGGCGATTACCTGATGCTGGTGCTGATGCTCGACGCCGGCGACGAGCTATCCCAGGACGTCGTCGAGCCGCTGCTGCTCGAGTACGTCTCGCCCCGCGGGCTGGTCCGCTTCCACGGGGAGGCCGTCGTGCAGGAGCGCGACCTGGTGCGGTTCGACGTATCGGCGGCGCCCGAGGTCACCCAGCGGCGCGAGTTCGTCCGTGTGCCCGCGGCCCAGAAGGTCGAGGTCGCCAAGGGGCATGACAGGCGCGCGGGCGTGGACAGTATCGACGCCCACGCGATCGACATCAGCGGCGGCGGCATGCTCCTCAGCGGAGCCGAGGGCCTCCCGCTCGGGGCGCACGTTCGCTTCAGCCTCAACCTCGGCCCGGGCGCCAAGCCGATCGAGGGCAACGCCCAGGTCGTCCGCGCCGGCGACGAGGGAAAGCGCGCGCTGGTGTTCGACCAGATCTCTCGCGGTGACCGCCAGCGACTCATCCACTTCGTCTTCGAGCGCCAGCGCGAGGCGCTGGCCAAGGTGGGCCGTGTGATCGACCACAGGAGCGCCGGATGAGTGCCGAGAAGAAGGGCAAGAAGAAGAAGAAAGACAAGGACGGCGCCTCCGGCGCCGCCACCAAGGCCTCCGAGGCCTCGGTCGTCCCCAGCGTCGCCAACCACCCTCGCGCCAGCTATCAGGTCCGGCGCGCCAAGGGTTGGGGCGGGATCGCCGGATTCGCGATTGCCGGCTATCTGAGCTATAAGGCCGGCGTGCCGACGTTCGACGTCGGCCTGCGGGCGCTGGTGGCCGGGATGGTCGGCTACATGCTCGCGTGGATGTGCGCGGTCACGGTCTGGCGCCACCTCGTGCTCGCCGAGTTGCGCGCGGCGATCGAGCGCACCGAGGCCCCCGATCCGGACCTGATCCCGGCGCGCGCGCAGAAGTCCCCGCCCGCGGGTGACGCGGCCCCGGCACAGGCCGGAGCCGGCTCGTAGAACACGCCTGACCCACCTCCATGGACCCGATCCACCCGATCGTCCCAGTCCCGCCGAGCATCCCGTCAGTGACCCCGGCGCCGAACGCCGGCCGGGTCGACCGGGACGGCTCCCGGAGCAACCCCGATCAGGGCGGGCGCCGGCGGAAGCGCGAGTCCGCGCCCGCCGCGTACATCTCCGAGGACGGGCAGGAGTACTACGACGAGGCCCCCGAGGACGACGACGACTCGGGCCTCCATATCAACGTAACCGCCTGATCTGACGGGCTTTTCGCGGGTGCGTCCAGACCGATCTGGACGGCTCTCAAGTGCGGGGCGAACAGGGCGATAACCGGAGAGACCGGCAGCAAGGAGCAGCCGGGGGACAACCCCAAAACGACCACACCATGGAGGTGTAAATATGTCCCTTTCGATTCTCACCAACACGTCTGCTATGCAGACGCAGATCAGCCTGGGTAACTCGAGCAAGGCTGTGTCGACCGCGATGCAGCGTCTGTCCTCGGGTCTTCGCATCAACTCGGCCGCCGATGACGCCGCTGGTTACGCGATCAGCCCAGGGCCTGACCTCGCAGGTCAACGGCCTCCAGCAGGCCAGCCAGAACGTCAGCGACGCGACCTCGATGGTCCAGACCGCCGATAGCGCGCTGAACAACGTCCAGAGCATGCTGCAGCGTGTCAGCGAGCTGGCCGTGCAGTACCAGAACGGCGACCTGTCCACGTCGGATAAGAGCGACATCCAGGGCGAGGTCAACCAGCTCACCCAGGAGATCGACCGTCAGCGCGGCGCCGTGCAGTTCAACGGCATCAACCTGCTCGACGGCTCGGCCGGTACCGGCGGCGCGGTGACCTTCCAGGTCGGCCCGTCGTCCAGCGACACCCTCTCGGTGTCCTTCCAGGACATCGAGGCCTCGTCGAACCTGGGCACGAGCGCGTTCAGCTGGACCCAGGCCTCCACTGGCGGCACTGTGTTCGACCTGAGCCAGAGCGGCGCGGTGAGCGCCATCAGCACTGCGATCAACAACATCTCGTCGCTCGCGGCAACGCTGGGTGCGGTCCAGAACCGTCTCCAGTACACCTCGACGTCGATCTCGACGACGCAGGAGAACATGTCCTCGTCGCTGAGCAGCATCCAGGACGTCAACATGGCGTCTGAAATGACGACGTTGACCCAGCAGCAGGTGCTGCAGCAGGCCGGCACGGCGATGCTCGCGCAGGCCAACTCGCAGCCTCAGCTGGTGCTGAAGCTCATCACGGGCTGATCCACCTTTCGCAGGGCCGGGCGGCGCTTAGGCGTCGCCCGCGCCCGGCGAGAAAGTTTTCGCAGGGCCGGGACGACGCTCAGACGTCGCCCGCGCCCAGCGACCCAAGCTCGGCTCCGCCGAGGGCACAATCCGCCCGCGCCATCAACTCATACCGCGCGGGCCACATAACCACGTCCGATTCATCGAGGGAACCGGAAGCGGAGGCGGACTGCCTTGGTGGTCCGCCTCCGTGTGGATTAAAGAATCGGCGGACCGGCCGATCACCCGGGGAGATGGCCCCCAAGGTCTCGATCATCGTGCCGCTCGCAGGCGGGCCGGCTCAGGCTCTCCGCTGCTTCGAGGGCATCGCCGTCCAACCGGACGATCCCGCGCACGAGATCATCGTCGTCGACGACGCATCGATCGGCCTCGAGCCGCTCCTGTCGCAACTCGCCGGCGATGTCGAGGTGCTCCGCAACGAGCGGCGCCTCGGATTCGCTGGCTCGGCCCGCCGCGGCGCCGAACACGCCCGCGGCGAGATCATCGTGTTCATTCGCGACGCCGCCGCGCCGGCGCCTGGCTGGCTCGCTTCCCTTGCCGAAGCGCTCGAGAATCCGGCCGTCGGACTCGCCGCCAGCGCCACGGCCGGTCCATCCCCAGACGCCGGCAGCCCCGTCGCGACATGGGCGTTCGCAGTACGCGCCGCCGACCTGCGGTCGATCGAGATCCTCGATCTTCCCGGCCAGCTGGTCGCCGGAGCCATTTCGCTTTCGCTCGCCGGGCGCGGCCTGCGCGTCGTGACCGCGCCGGCCAGCCTCATCTCTTCCCCCGGCGCGCGTACGGGTGGCGCCCGCCGCCCTGCCGGCGAGCGGCCCGAGTTGACCGTCGTGATCCCGACGCTCGACGCCGCCTCTGATCGGGTGCGCGCCTGCATCGCCGCGGTCCAGGCGACGACCGAGGTCGCCCACGAGATCGTGATCATCGACAACGGCTGTCCTCCTCAGGGGTTCGCCTCGCCGGTCAACGCCGGCGTCCGCGCCGCCCGCACCCCGTATGTGGTCGTGATGAACGACGACGTCGAGCCACTGCCCGGCTGGTGGCCACCGCTCCGCGCCGCGCTCGACGCCGGTGCCAGCGTGTCGTTCCCGCTCACGATCGACGGCCCGATGCGCTTCGACTTCGCCGCGTGGTGTTTCGCGATGACCCGCGAGACCGTCGATGCGTTCTCCCACGCGGACGGCGAGTTCTTCGACCCGTCGCTCGTGCTGTGGTACCAGGACACCGATCTGCTCCACCGCCTGCGCCAGGCGGGCCGTCCGCCGGTCCATGTCGAGGACTCCCGGATTCGCCACGGTCTCTCAGAAAGCGTCGGGAGCGAGGACCCCGAGCTGAGCGCCTGGATCCGCGTCCAGGTCGCGGCCGACCGCGAGAGGTTCCTGGGCAAGCACCCGAACGCAGCGATGAACGGGCATGCACTCGCGAGCTGAATCAACCGCCTTCGACGCGATGGTCGTCGGCGCCGGCTTCGCCGGCTCGGTCTGCGCGCGCCGCCTGGCCGAGGATTTCGGCCTGCGCGTGCTCGTGATCGACCGCCGTCCCCACGTCGCCGGCAACGCTCACGACTCGCTCGACGACCACGGCGTCCTGATCCACACCTACGGACCGCACATCTTCCACACCAACGCCGCCAAGGTGACGGACTTCCTGTCGCGGTTCACCGACTGGCACCCCTACGAGCACCGTGTGTGGGCCGAGGTCGATGGGCGGATCGTCCCGCTTCCGATCAACCGCACCACGATTCAGGCGCTCCATCGCGTCGAACTGCACGATGACGAGGACACCGCCGCCTACCTGGCCTCGCTCGCCGAGCCGCGCGCTGAGCTCAAGAACTCCGAGGATGCCGTCGTCGCCAAGGTCGGCCGCGACCTGTACGAGCGCCTGTTCCGCGGCTACACCCGCAAGCAGTGGTCACTGGACCCGAGCCACCTGCACGCGTCGGTGTGCGCGCGCCTCCCCGTGCGTACGAACGAGGACGACCGCTACTTCGGCGACTCGTTCCAGAAGATGCCGGCGGGGGGCTTCACCGCGATGTTCGAGCGGATGCTCGACCACCCCAACATCGAGCTTCAGCTCGGCACCGAGTACAACGACATCCGCGACGAGGTCATCGCCCGCCAGCTCGTGTGGACGGGCCCGATCGACGAATTCTTCGGCTACCGGCTGGGCACGCTCCCGTACCGGAGCCTCCAGTTCGAGCGCGAGACCCGCGCCACCCCTGGCGGCCGCCTCGTCCAGCCCGTCGCGGTCATCAACTACCCGAACGAGCGGATCCCGTTCACGCGCGTGACCGAGTTTCGCCACCTCACCGGTCAGGTGACGGACTTCAGCACGCTGACCTACGAGTACCCCACCGCAGAAGGCGACCCGTACTACCCGATCCCCAGGCCCGAGAACCGCGAGCTCTACCACCGCTACGAGGCGCTCGCCGCCGAGCGACCTGACGTGATGTTCGTGGGGCGCCTGGCTCGCTACCAGTACCTGAACATGGATCAGGTCGTCGCCCAGGCGCTCGTCGCCGTCGATCGCTGGGCGGCCGAGCGCGAGCTGGTGACGCTCCCCGAGGCGGCCTGACGATGAGCGCGCCCGACGTCATCGTCGCCTGGCTCCAGAACGACTACGGCAAGCTCGGCCGCGCCGGCGACGCGATCGCCCACGCGCTCGTCCAGTCCCCGGCCGCAGGCCGCGTCGCGTACGTCGAGCCGTTCGTCCCCGCCCCGGGCGAGCCCCAGCTCGGCGCCCGCAACGACTCGCGGCCTGCTCGTGTTCAGCGGCTCCGGGACCCCGCCCAGCGGCGGCCACGAGGTCGCCCGGGGCGTCGTCCAGCTGGCCGAGCTGAACGACCCGGTGCTGCTCAACTTCGGCGTCTCGCAGGCGAACTGGTGGCTGCACTACGAGTTCGCGCCGGTGTGCTCTCGGACCGTGCTCGTGACCTACGACAAGCTCGCCGAGTGGGACGTGATGGGCCCGCACAAGGGGGTCCTGGAGCACGTCCGCCGGCAGCTGATCGCTTCGAGCGACGTCGTGTGCGGACTGTCCGAGGGGTCGATCGACGACGTGCCGCATGCGAGCTACGTCGGCCACGGCGTCGACCACCACTGGCACGCTCCCGCGGTCGACTCGCAGCCCGAGCCGACCGATCTCGCACCGATTCCCCGCCCGCGGGCGGTCTACGTCGGGGCGCTTTCGATGCGCTTCGACGTCGAGGCGGTCCACGCGCTGGCCGACTCCGGAGTCGAGGTCGTGCTCATCGGGATGGGGCCGACGCAGCAGCTGCTCGAGCTCGTCGCCGCCAACCCGCACATCCACTTCATGGGCGAGCGCCTGCCCGAGCAGACGGCGGCGTACCTGCTCCACTGCGACGTCGGCATCGTGCCCCACACCGACGAGCCGTTCACGTATTCGATGGAGCCGCACAAGGCGTACAACTACGCCGCGGCCGGGCTTCCGACAGTCACGCTCAACACGGCCCACGCGCCGGTCCTCGGACCGTTCCTGAATGCCACCCGGGACCGCGACGCGTTCGTCGCCGGCGTCCAGGACGCGATCGGCGGCGGACGGCTGTCGGCCGACCAGGTGTCGAGCGCGCGCTCGTTCACCTGGGACCGCGTCGCCACCTCGCTGCTCGCAGCGGGCAACGGCCGGACCGCTTGAGGACTCGCATGAGCGCGCTTCCACTCGTGTCCGGGATCATGGCCGCGTACAACTACGAGCGTTACGTGGCCGAGGCGCTCGACAGCGCGCTGGCCCAGGATTACCCCGAGGATCGCCTCGAGCTGATCGTCGTCGACGACGGTTCGACCGACGGCACGTCCGAGATCGCCAGGAGCTACGCGGAGCGGTCGGCCGGCCGCATCCGCTACATCCGCCAGGACAACGCCGGGCTGATCGCCGCCACGGTGCGGGGCTTGCAGGAGGCCCGCGGAGACCTGATCACGCTGCTCGACGCCGACGACGTCTGGCTCGCGTCGCGCACGCGCCTGCTCGTAGCCGGGCTCGAGCGCAATCCCGCCGCCGGTCTCGTCTACGGCGACATGGAGGTGATCGACGCCGACGGGCGCACGCTTGCTCCGTCGTGGCTCGAGGAAGCGGCCCAGACCCCGTTCCGGGGCCGCACCGCCGCGGAGCTGCTCCGGTCGAACTTCGTGATCGCCCCCTCGTTCATGGTGCGGGCACAGCTCCGCGAGCGCTTCTGTCCGATGCCCGCGGAGTTCGCCGTCCAGGATTGGTACATCGCGGCGCGGGTGGCCGAGGTCGCCGAGATCGACTTTGTCCCGGCTCCGGTGGCACGCTACCGCAGGCACGGGGCGAACATGATCAACGGCCGGCTCGGTCCGGCCGAGATCGCCAAGATCTGGACGCGGGAGTTCGCGACCCGGCGATGGCTGCTCGCGAACCTGCGCTCGCCGGAGCTCACCGTCGAGGACCTCGTCGACGCCCACTCCTACTTCACGCAGACCTACCAGTTCGTGGCCCGGGTCGAGAACGACGCCCCCGAGCGGCTGCTCGAGGTGACCGACGCGGGCCTCGCAGAAGCCTCCAATCGCGTGCACGCCGGCCGGATGGCTCTGGCCGGCGGCCGGTTCGTCGAGTCCGCCGGCCACTTCGCCGCCGCGCTGGCCGCCGACCCGTTCGACCGAAGCGCGCTCGAAGGACTCGACTACTCGCGGCGCCGCCTGATCGTACCTCTGCCCCTTCGCGCCGGCGCGCCCTCCGGATCGGACTACCGCCTGAAGCCGGGTTACATGTCACGCCCGGCCCCGGAGTGCTTCGTCGACCTCGTCGAGGACCGCGACGGGATCGTCCGCCAACCCGACGTGTATGCACGCGCCGCCGACGTCGCAACCGCGCTCGGCGCCACCAGGATCATCGATCTCGGCGCCGGCGCGGGCGGCAAGCTCGTCGCGCTCGCCGAGCGCTTCGACGTCCTCGGCCTCGACTACGGCCCGAACGTGGAATTGGCTCGACGCCGGTTCCCAGCACTCAGCTGGGGCGAGCACGACCTCGACACGGCCGGCGCGCTATCGCTGACCCCCGAGCAGCTCGACGGATCGGTCGTGATCTGCGCGAACGTGATCGAGCATCTGCGCCAGCCGGAGGTGCTGCTCGAGAACCTGCGCGTGATGCTGCCCTCGATCGAGGCGCTCGTGATCTCGACTCCCGATCGCGACCTGACGTCGGGGCCCGACGACTTCGGTCCACCCGCCGACCGCTCCCGCGTGCGCGAGTGGAACATCCAGGAGTTCGCGGCCCTGCTCGAGGCCTGGGGGTTCGAGCACGGAGAGCTCGGGCTCACGCGCGCGAACAACGCCGGCGAGGGACAGACAACGATCCTCGCGACGCTCTGCCCGGACGCCGCGCGCGCCGAGCGCATCGCGGCCCCGTTGCGCGCGGCGGCCTGACGAGACTACTGGGCCGCCCCGGCCAGCGAGCGGAGCTCGGCGACCCGAGCCACGTCCACCCGCGGCAGCGGCACTGGAAGGCGGACGGGCCGGCCCGTGAGCACCGCGTCAACCCGCGCCGCCGCGGGAATCAGACTCGACGGGTCCTCGTCGACTGGCACCCCGATCAGATCGGCGGCGTCGGCGCCGTCCAGACCGAGCCGCTCGACAAGCGGGCCGAGCGACGCGAGATGTTCGTGAGGTTCCGGCGATCACGAGCGTCGCGTCGTCGTGGCCGCCGAACACGTCGCCGTACCCGGCCAGCAGCTCCGGCCGCTCGAGCACCTCGTCGGCAACCGCGAGCGTCGCGAACCGCCGGGCTCCGTCGATCGCACCACCTGAGCGCCGCGGCCGCGTGGCCATCTCACCGAGGGCCGGGATGATGTGCAGGTACCGGTCGGCTCCGATCGACGCGGACTCGCCAGCCAGCACTCCCTGCGCCCACGCGGCTTGCTCGGGCGAGAACAGTAGCGGGTGGTTGAGGACGATCTGCGCCTTGAGCTGCGTGTCGCGCGCCCGCGCGTCGGCCAGCATGCTGCCTTTGCGCTTGCGGTAGCAGAACACGGCGTGCGGAACGAACTGGCCGAAGTGGCCGCGCTCGCCGCAACCAATCCAGAAGTCCCAGTCCTCGTAGGAGGTCATCCGCTCGTTGTAGCCGCCGACCTCGTCGAACGCCCGGCGCCGGCACAGCGCGGTGCACGGGAACAGGTTTCGTGTTGTCAGCAGGACGAAGTCGTACTCGGGCATCCGCGGATAACCGTTCTCCTCGCCGAAGTAACGCTGCTGGCCGTAGGCGATCGAGATGTCCGGCCGGGCGTCGAGCACGCCGACGCAGTCCTCGACGAATGTGGGCGCGATCAGGTCGTCCGAGTCGAGCACCAGCACGTACTCGGCCGAGGTCGCGGCGATGCCGTGGTTGCGGCTCGCGGAAAGGCCCTGGTTCCGCTGTCGCAGCACGCGGACCGAGCGCTCGGCGTGGGCCGTCGCAAGCCGATCGGCCACCACCGCGGTGTCGTCGGGCGAGCCGTCATCGACGATCACGATCTCGAGCTCGCCGTAGGTCTGGGCGCAGACGCTCGCCACCGTCGCGGGCAGGAACTCCGCCTGCGCGTAGCAGGGAATAACAACTGCGACCCGCGAGCTGCTCATGCCGCCACCCGCGCTCGGAGCGTCCCGATCGACGTCTCGTCGTACCGCGGAAGCCCGCCGTGCTCGCGACGGGAGAGCAGCGCGTGCACGCCCGGAGGCGGCGCGTCGACGGCGATCAGGTCGGCGGTCCCCTCGCCGTCGAGGCCGGCGGCGGCGACGGCCCCGATCAGCGGCTCGGGATCGTCGGTCACGATCACGAGCGTGACGTCGTCCTCGCCGGAGACTGTGGCGCCGTATGCCCGCAGGAGCGCAGGGTCGGCGACGAGCTCATCAGAGAAGGCCAGGATCGCGAGGCCCCGCGCCTGTTCGAGCCCCGCCCGCGCCGCGCTCTGCACGAGCGCGGCGGCGCTGATGACGCCGTGGGCGTCGCCGGCCACCGCGTGCTCGGCGCGCATCACTGCGGCCATGCGACCGAGCTCGTGCGCACGCAAAACAGGTACGGAGTCCGCCCCGCGCGCCAGCGACTGGGCCTCGGAGAGGAGCGCTGGGAGCGCGAGCGGCGACACCCCGACGTAGGCAGCGGTGCGCGCCGCGTCGAGCTGGCCGCCGGCCCGCAGGGCGCCGACGACGAGGAGGTCCTCGAGGACCGAGGCCAGCGCGCGAGCGCGCTGTGCATCGTCCGGAACGCCGGCGAAGAACGGGAGCGGGCACACGACCGGATCGCTCGCGCGCTTGCGCGCCACCTCGGCCCCGTCGACGTGAACCCGCGTGTACCCGAGCGCGTCGATCGTCGCCAGCGCCTCGGCGAGCGTCCGGCCGTGCCACGGCCCCTCGAGCCCGTCGATGTCGACGTACCAGTCGGCGCGAGCAGCCGGGTGGCGAGCGATGGTGGGTCGCCGCGGCGGATCGAAGATCATCGGGAAGTGGCTGAGCTCGTGCGGGACCGCCAGTGCGCGCGGGTCGGCCGCCAGCACGCCGCGGGCCCAAGCCAGCACGCTGTCGCTGAAGACGCCTGGCCGGTTGACCGCGATCTGTGCCTTGCGAAGCTGATCGTGCTGCTTGGACCCGCTGTACAGGCCGGCGCCGTGGATGCGGTAATACCACACCGCTCCGTGGGCGGCGCGACCGGTGAACCCGGCCTCGGCGATGCCGAGCCACAGGTCCCAGTCCTCGAACGCGCGGACGTTGGTGCTGTAGCCGCCGGCCGCCTCCCACGCCTCCCGGCGGAACATCGTCGTGCACGGCAGGAAGTTCCAGGACTTGAGGCGGTCGAGGCTCCAGTCGAGGTGCGGGCAGAGCCTGTCGGAGTCGCCGAACTCCTGCAGCTGCGCCCAGGACAGACCGGCCCGCGGGTCGGCGTCGAGCTCCGCCGCGCAGCGCTCGAGCACGTTCGGGCCGAGCCGGTCGTCGGCATCGAGGCAGACGACGTAGCGGCCGCGGGCGCGCCCGATCGCCACGTTACGCGGGATCGCGGGCTGGCCGGAGTTCGGCTGAGTGATGACCGTGATCCGCTCGTCACCGGCGGCAAGCCGCCCGGCCACGTCGAGTGAGTCATCGGTCGAGCCGTCGTCGACGATCATCAGCTCGAAGTCGGTGAACGTCTGGGCGAGCACGCTCCCAACCGACTCGGTCAGCCAGCGACCGTAGTTGAAGCAGGTGACAACGACCGTGACCGTGGGATTCGTCATGCGACCTCGGCCAGGTCTGCGAGCGACGCGGGGTCGTACAGCCGGGCGCCCGCCGGCGCCCCGGCGGGATGCGAACGCGAGAACACCGCCGCGACCGAGGCGATCATGTCCGCGTCGAGCTCGCCGGCGACGAGCTCAGGGGCGTCAGCGCTATCGAGGCCCGCCCGGGTCACGGCCTCAACAAGGTGTGGGGTCATCTCCGCCGGCGTGTGGATAAGCAGCGTCACGTCGTGACCGGCGTCGAACGTCTCGCCCCACGCCTCGAGCAGCCCGCCGTCGGCGATCAGCTCCTCCGCGTAGGCGAGCACGGTGAGGCGGGGTTTCCCCAACGGCTTCAGGTACGCGTCCTCGACCGAGGTGTCTCGCGCCCGATCGGCCGCGGTCGGCGGCGGACACACGGGCTCACCGTCGAGCACGATGCGGCAGCAGCGGTCCAAGCCCGGGCTCGCGACCAGGCTGCC
Organism: uncultured Solirubrobacterales bacterium; assembly: GCA_963755525.1. Lineage (GTDB taxonomy): Bacteria > Actinomycetota > Thermoleophilia > Solirubrobacterales > Solirubrobacteraceae > Palsa-465. Next base: position 71,623 of record CAVWKC010000001.1, read on the forward strand.
AGAGCGTCGAGGGAGCTGAACGCCGGCTCCCCGGTGTGGGCGTCCGGCATCCGGATCAGCGGGAACGGGATGCAGAGGCGGAAGAACAGGCAGTACGCGAACCGGAGCGCGAAGCGCTTGATCTCCGCCGACACCGCCGCCACCGGAAGCCCGAGCAGCGAGTCGAGCATGTCCTCGTACGACTCGGCGTCGGAGACCGTGTGCACGAACGAGGTTCCGGCGACACGATTGCCGGCGGCGACGACCACGGTCTTGCCCTTGCAGGCCAGCTCCAGGCCGGCCGTGCTCACCCAGACGAGACCGACCGAGCACAGGTCCATGAGCGAATAGGAACTGATCTCCTCGTCGGGCTCGATCATCCGGACGTTCGGCGGAAGGTTCTCGCCGAGCCGTCTCATCTGCTCGAGCTGGACACGATTGGAACCCGTCGAGCGCCGGCTGCCCGTGTTCGGATGGACGCGGATGACCAGATCGATCTCCTCGTGGCGGCGGGCGTGGTCGATCGTGCGCTCGATCCATTCGCGCTGCGACGCGAACTGGCTGCCGTATTCGTCGTCGCCCGCGACCTCGTCGTCCGAAGAGGTGAACAGCACCCACGTCGGCCGGTCGGCGTGCAACCCGAGCCGCTCGCGGACATCGTCGAGCGGCTGCAGCGGCGCCGACAGGGCGCGCCAGCCGAGGTCGCGCCCGTGTTCGCGCGCCGCCATCAGCCCGACGGCGTCGCGAAGCTCCTCGCTGGTCAGCGGCACGTCGCCCCACGCGCTCCAGCACTGCCGGATCGGCCGGAGCGAATTGCAGCTCATGTTCTCGACCAGCGTCAGCGTCTCCGGGCGCAGACCCCGCTCGTGCAGCACGACGCGGATCCCACGCGCGCGCGCCAGCTCGAGCGCCACGCGGGGCGACGACTGGCGTCCGTTGAACACCACGAACACATCGGGTGCACTCTCGTCCAGGAGGCGGGCGAGCGCGAAGCAGGCGATCAGCCCGCTGTAGACGTAGCTGCGCATCCCGCGCTCGATCGCCGGATCGGACACGTCGATGTCGTTGCGCCGGAAGTGCGACTGCACAGAGGAGAGCACCCATTCGCCGACACGCCACTCGCCGTATGTGGCCGTCAGCAGTTCCGACACCGTGAGCGACATCGCCCATCGCTTGGCCTCACGCGCCTCGTCGGTGTTCAGGTAGCGCCCCAGCCAGCGGTAGTCCATGCCCATCGAGGCCGCGAGCCTCGCCACGTCCGCCTGGCAGTGCTGGCACACGTCGGCCGGGCGCGGCAGGACCGCCTCCCAGTACAGATCGCAGTCCGTGTACAGCCCGTCGCACATGACGTACTCGACCTCGGCGCCCCGAAGCTTCAGCGCCCGGAGGATCGTCATCTCCCAGAGGCCGTGGAGCGCCCAGCGGTTGTAGGGCGCGTAGCAGAGGACGCGCGTGGAGGTCACTTCACACGTGATCGGCGCCCGCGCCGGGGTCTTTAGGCGCCGGGGTCTTAGGCGCCCGGGAACAGAGCGGCGTAGATCACGTCGACGTCGCGGCCATCGATCAGGCATTGGCGCACCCGGCGACCGTCTGGCACCATCCCGGCGCGCTCCATGATCGCCAGCATCCCCTTGTTCGCCGACAGCGTTCCCGCGGTGACCTTTCGGGCTCCCGCCTCGATCAGCGCGCGACAGACGCTCTGCCATGCCTCGCTGCCGTACCCCCGCCCCCAGACGGCGCGTTCCCCGATCAGGATCCCAACGTCCACCACGCCGTAGCGGTCCAGGTACGCGGTCATGTTCCCGATGTGCCCCTCGGAGTCCGCGATCAAGGCCACGAACAGGTTCTCGGTCCCGGCGAAAGACTCGAGATAGGCCCGGCAGGACTCGAGCGTGTGGGTCTTGAAGCGCTGCTCGCTGTAGCGCACCACCTCGGGATCGTTGAGCCAGCCGACGTATCGAGGCGTCAGGTGCTCCTCGGTGACGGGCACGATCGTGAGGCGTTCGCTGCGGATGGGAAGCGTGCAGAGAGCCATCGCTACGTCCACAGGCGCTCGATGCGCGGGTCCGGTGGCAGATGCGACGCCGTGCCGGGCGGCAGCGCCGACATCACACGGCGACCGGCGTGCACAGCCGCGAACATCGCCATCGTGTCCAAGCCGACGACCGTGTCGGCCCACGCGACGTCTTGCGCGAGCGTCGCATCGGCCGAGACCTCGTGCTTCAGGCCGGCGGCGTGCCTATCCAGCAAGATGTCGTACTTGTCGGGCGGCTCGGCGGGGTGCGTCCGCAGCCGCAGCTCGACCTCGCCGCCCTCTCGGCGTGCCAGGTAGCGAAGGTACTTCTCCAGGCCCTCGGTGGCGACCGCGTTCGGCTCGGTTACGTAGAGGATTCGCTCGGCGTCCACGACGCCCGACCGGCTCTCCGGTTCGCGCGCGTGCACCTCGGCGGCGAAATCCGCCAGGTACGGATTGCCCTTCAGTCTCACGTCGGCGCCTGGCAGCCCCGCGCGCGCCAGCGCCGCGGCGTGCTCGTCGCATACCCAGACCTCATCCGGGAGGACCGAGACGCCGTCGAGCTCGAACCTCATCGGGTAGTTGACCCAGTGATCGAGCCAGACCGCGCAGCGCACCCCCGCCGAGCGCGCCCGGCGGACGGCCCGCCGCTCGAGGGTCGCGGCGCGGCTCGAGCCGCATAGCACGAAGTCGATGCCGCCCAACGGGGGCAACTCGGGGTGACTCACGAGATCGTCGCCGAGCTTGCGGCCGAACACGTTCGCCGCAGGTCCGTCCACGACGACTGCCACCTCCCATTCATCGCGATGGCGCCGCAGCCAGGAAGAGACGACCTCGGCCCCGCCGGCGTCGTGCGCGACCGCCAGCAGTCGCGGACGGTCTGAAGGCGCTGAGTAGGCTTGGGTCATGAGGGTTCTGTTTCTCGGCCCTGAGGGGTCGCCGACCCTCGCTCACCTAATTGAGATCGGCGAAGACGTCGACTTCACCGCGGATCCGATCGATCCGGGGGTGGTCCAGCGCGCGCGGCCGCAGTTCCTCGTCAGCCACGGCTACCGTCACATCATCAAGCCCGATGTGCTCGCGCTCGTCCCCGACCGCGCGATCAACCTGCACATCGCGTATCTCCCTTGGAACCGGGGTGCCGACCCAAACCTGTGGAGCTGGCTCGATGACACGCCGAAGGGAGTGACGATTCACTACATCGACGAAAGCGTCGACACCGGTGACATCATCGCCCAACGGGAGGTCGCGTTCGAGCACGGTGAGACGCTCGCCTCGTCCTACTCCCGACTCCAGGCCGAGATGCTCCGTTTGTTCGTCGAGCAGTGGCCGCGGATTCGACGCGGCGAGTGCGAGCGCCGGCCGCAGCGCGGCGCGGGATCTGTGCACCGGGTCAGGGACAGAGAGCGGGTAGAGCACCTGCTCGTTGCCGGCTGGGAGACCGCGGTCGAGGCCCTCGCACCGAACTGAGCTGCGATCCAGGCTCACAGCTCGTGGCGGTGCGCGTGAACCTTCGTGAACGCGTCGATCACGTCCTGCACGTCGCCATCGTCCATGCCGCCGTGGATCAGCGAGTGGTAGATCACCTCGTGCTCGTGGAGGCGCTCAGTCACCGGGCAGATCCCGTCCTCGTACGCAGCGTCGCCGAGACCGAACGGCGCGGCGCGCTGCCGGTAGACCGGCTGGCGATACAGCGGCGCGACGTATCCCTCGACCACCGGTATGCCCTCGGCGCGCAGTCCGGCCGCGAAGTCGGCACGAGAGACCCCGAGCACATCCTCGTCGATGCGCGTCACGTGCACGTAGTAGACGTGACGCAGCTTGTCCGGCACCACCGGCGGCGTCAGCCCGTCGAGCTCGCTCAGCGCAGAGCCGATCCGGTCGGCCCACTTGACGCGGGGCTCGGTCAGCTCCTCGAGCCGCCCGAGCTGCACCGTGGCGATCGCCGCTTCGAGCTCTCCGAGCCGGTAGTTGAAGCCGAGCAGGTCGGCATGTGGCGCGCCCATCGCGCCGACCACGGCTTCGCCATGGTTGCGAACCAGCGCGAGGCGCTCGGCGAGCCGCTCGTCATCGGTGACAGCGACGCCGCCTTCGCCGCACTGAATCGTCTTGTGGTAGTTCAGGCTGAACACGCCGATGTGCCCCACAGTCCCGGCGGCGCGGCCGTGATACAGCGCACCGGGCGCCTGCGCCGCGTCCTCGATCACGACCAGGCCATGTTCGGTGGCGATCGCCATGATCTCGTCGAGGCGCGCCGGACAGCCGAAGATGTCGACGACCACGATCGCCTTAGTCCGAGGGGTGATCCGCGCCCGTACCGACGCGGGATCCAACCCGAACGTTTCCGGCTCGACGTCGGCGAACACGGGGACCGCGCCGTTCACAAGCGCACAGGTGGCGGACGCGCTCATCGTGTACGGGGACACGATCACCTCGTCGCCCGGGCCGACCGCGGCCGCGGCGACCGCCGCGTACAGCGCCGAGGTGGCCGAGTTCATCGCAACCGCGTACCGGGTGCCGAAGCGCTCACGCCACGCGGCCTCCAGCCCTCGAACCCTGGGTCCCCCCCAGAAGGCATCGACCCATTCGCCGACGAATTCCGACAGCACGCCCGAATCGAGGACCTCCGAAACGGCACGGCGTTCGGCGGCGCCAACGCCAGGCGGCGGCGGGAACGGCCGAGCACGGACGGGCGCCCCGCCGTGGAGCGCGAGTTCCGAGGACGCGGTGCGGCTCACCCGTCCAAGCGTAACGAGCCGATCGCCACCATCCGCCCCTCGCTTGCCGCGGACGCCGCGATCGCCTCCGCGATCACCAGCGCTCTGGTCGCGTCGCTTCCCGTGCACGCCGGCTCGCCGCCGTGCTCGACGCACCGGACGAGATCGGACACCGCGTGGAGCGTGACGTCCCGCATCACCCCGTCTTCGGTCTGCGCGGCGACGAGGCCGCGGTACCCGGGGTAGCGCTCATCCGGTCCGACCGCCCAGCGCTCGATCCGGTGCCCGGAGCTCGCCAGCCGCACACGCCCGGCGGTGCCGGTGAGCTCGAACTCGAACGCCGTGAACTCGCGCGCGTCCAGCGCGGCCAGGCGCGCTCCCGCACCGCTCGCGAGCACCAGCTCGGCGTCGAGCGCGGGGTCGGCGCCCCCCTCCTGGAGCCGATCCCATCCGCGCGCGCCGACCGGATCACCCGCCAGCATCCGAAGCAAATCGAGCCAGTGCGTGCCGTTGTGCCGCAGCCCTTTCACGTAGGTCCCATGGATGTGCTGCAGCTCGCCGAGCTCGCCGGCCCTGATCGCGTTCGCCACCGCGACGATGCCCGGGGCAAACCGCCGGCTGTAGTTGACCGCCAGCACGACCCCCCGGTCGCGAGCGAGCCGGGTGAGCGCCGCCGCCCCGGCCGCGTGATCCGCCAGTGGCTTCTCGGCGAGCACCCCACGGACGCGCGGCGCGGTCACGATCCGCGCGAGCAGTTCGGCGTGTGTCGGGTCGGGCGTGCACAGGCTCACGAGCTCTGGCGCAGCGCCGGCCAGCAACTCGTCCGCGGACCGGTACGCGTCAGTCGGGGTTCCCGCGGCGGCTCCCCAGCGGGCAGCCGCCTCCTGGGCGCGCCCCGGATCGGCGTCGGCGACGGCCACGAGCTCGGTATCCGCGCAGGCGACGTACGCGCCGGCGTGCGTATAGGTACCGACGTCCGCGTGCGGTGGGTCCGCCCCGCCGGTGCCGATCGCACCGCATCCGATCACGGCGGCACGTAGCGTCACTCAGCGCACTGGCTTCTGCTCGACATCGCGGTTGAGCGCACGGACCTCGGGACGGGCGTCGAGGAGGTCGAGGATCTCGCCGAGGCCGAACGCGGGGTCGCGCGGGTAGAGCTCCTCGAACACAGCGCGGACCAGCGCGAGATCGTCGGGCGTGTCGACCGTCAGGCGAACGTCCGCTCCGCGCGGAGGGTCGGCCTCGACGCCGCAGAGCCGGTAACGCTCGGGGTGCTCGTAGATGTACAGCGAGACGTGCTCGCGATCGGCGGGCGCACTGGTGAGCCGATCGACCTCCGCGAGCACGGCCGTCGGGAACACCTGGACCTCCATGCCCCGCGGGTAGGTGCGCCCGAGCATGTTCGAGCAGTAGTCGGCGGCGCCAGCGGCGAAGCGGTCGATGACCTCGCCCACGATCGCCGGGTCGATCAGTGGGCAGTCGCCCGTGGTCTCGACGATCAGCTCCGCCCCGTAACCCTGGGCGGCGCCCAGTACGCGGCCGAGCACGTCCTCCTCGCTCCCACGGAAGACGCCCGCGCCGAGATCCTCCGCCAGCGCGGCCACCGGGTCATCGGCGGTATTGGTCGTGGTCGCGACGACGATCGCGTCGAGCCGCGGAGCCCGGCGCAGACGCTCGATCATGTGGGCCAGCAGTGGGCGACCGGCCGCCTCGGCGAGCACCTTGCCGGGCAAGCGGGAGGAGGTCATGCGCGCTTCGATCGTGCAGACGGTCCGCGGGCTCACGAGGACCCGGACACTATCCTGCGCCCATGAAGATCGGTCGCAGCCCCGTCGGGCCGGACCACCCGCCGGTGGTCGTCGCGGAGCTGTCGGCCAATCACAACGGGCTGCTCGAGCGCGCGCTCGCGGTCGTCGACGCGGTCGCCGACGCCGGCGCCCACCTGCTCAAGCTCCAGACTTACACCGCCGACACGATGACGCTCGACGTCGACCTTCCCGAGTTCCGGATCGACACCCCGGGCAGCCTGTGGCAGGGGCGAACGCTGTACGACCTGTACGAGGAGGGATCGACGCCGTGGGAGTGGCACGAGCCGATCGTCGAGCGCTGCCGCGAACGCGGTCTGGACTGGTTCAGCAGCCCATTCGACGGCACTGCGGTCGACTTCCTCGAGCCGCTCGACCCCGCCGCGTACAAGATCGCGTCGTTCGAGATCGTGGATCTGCCGCTGATCCGCCGGGTAGCGAGCACGGGCAAGCCGGTCGTCATGTCGACCGGCATGGCGACCCTGGCCGAGATCGACGCCGCTGTGCGCGTGGCACGCGAAGCCGGCTGCGCCGACCTCGTCCTGCTCCAATGCACGAGCACCTATCCGGCGACGCCCGAGAACTCGCATCTGGCGACCATCCCGCACATGGCGCAGGCCTTCGACTGCCCCGTCGGCCTGTCCGATCACACGCTGGGGATCGGGGTGCCGCTCGCCGCCGTGGGCCTCGGGGCAGTGCTGATCGAGAAGCACGTGACGCTCGACCGCTCCGGAGGTGGCGTCGACGACTCGTTCTCGCTCGAGCCCGACGAGCTCCGCGACCTCGTCGAGAGCAGCGAGCGCGCCTGGCAGGCCATCGGCGAGATCCGCTATGGGCCGTTGACCGACGAGCGCCCGAGCCTCCAGTTCCGCCGCTCGCTGTACATCACCCGGGATCTCCGCGCCGGAGACGAGCTCACGCCGGACAACCTGCGCGCGATCCGGCCCGGCTACGGCCTGTCGCCGCGGCACTTCGACGAGCTCCTGGGCCAGCGCGTCGGTCGGGACGTCAGCCGCGGCACGCCGGCGAGCTGGGACCTGCTCGCGCCGTCTTAGCCCAGCGCCGTCTTAGCCCAGCGCCGCGCGCACGGCATCCGCGACCCGGTCCACGTCGCTCGGCTCCATCGTCGGGAAGATCGGGAGCGACAGCGCCTGTTCGTAGTAGGCCTGGGCCTCCGGCAGGCCCGCCATGTCGTACCCGAGCCGGCGGTACAGCGCGTGGACAGGGATGGGGATGTAGTGCAGCTGCGCCCCGATATCCGCGGCGCGGAGCGCGTCGTACACCCTGCGGCGCCGGTGTGGGCCCTCGGGAAAGCGAACCACGAACAGGTGGTAGGCGTGACGGTCCCCCGGCGCCGTCACGGCCGGCAGCGAGACGCCCGGCACATCGGCAAGTCGCTCGCGGTATCGATCGGCGATCTCGTTGCGCGCGACGATGAACCGTTCCAGATGCTCGAGCTGGCTCAGTCCGAGCGCGCACTGGATGTCGGTGATGCGGTAGTTGAAGCCGAGCGAATCGATCTCGTAATGCCAGCCGCCGAGCATCGGATCCTCGCTCGGGACGCCCCGGCGCATGCCGTGGGACCGGAACGTCCGGAGCGCGTCGGCGAGCGTGTCTGAGTCGGTCGTGACCATGCCGCCCTCGCCCGTGGTGATCGCCTTGACCGGATGCAGGCTGAACGCGGTCATGTCGGCCTGACCGTCGCCGCCGACGCGCTTTCCGTCGCGCAGGGCGCCGAGCCCATGACACCCGTCCTCGATCACCACCATCCCGCGCGCCCGCGCCTCCTGCACCGGACCGAGGTCGGCCGGCAGGCCGGCGAGCGACACCACCACACAGGCCCGAGCCCGATCGAACAGGCCGTCTCTGGCCGCCGCTGCCAGATCGAGGTTCGCGGTCTCGCGATCGATGTCGGCGAACACCGGCCGCGCGCCCACGAACAGCGCGCAATTGGCCGACGCCACGAAGCTGATCGGCGTGGTCAGGACCTCGTCGCCGGTTTGCAGTCCCGCAGCGGCAGTGGCGCCGTGGAGGGCGGCCGTGCCACTGGAGAAGGCCACCGCGTGGCGTGCCCCCACGCCCTCCGCAAATGCCCGCTCGAAGTGATCGATGCGCGGGCCCTGGGTGATGAGCGGATCGGTCACCGCCTCGGTGACGGCGACCACGTCGGCCGGCTCGATCGTCTGGCGCCCGTAGGGCAGGAACGAGGTCAAGCCGCGGCCTCGGTCTCGGCGGTCAACTCCATCGCCGCCAGCACCCGCGTCGCTCCCCGGCCGTCGACCAACTCGCGGCTTCGGCGCGAGAACTCGGTCCGGCGTGCGGCGTCATCCGCAACGGCGCCGACCGCCGCGGCGATCGCGTCCGGGGCGACGCTCTCTTGGCGGCCGAGGCTCACGGCGAGGCCGTCCCGGACCATCGCGGCCGCGCCCGGCGCCTGGTTGTCCGCGAGCACGATCAGGACCTGAGGAGTCCCGACGCACGCCAGTTCGAGCACGGTGCTGCCGGCGGCGGTCACCGCCAGGTCGGCCCAGGCCAGCCGTTCCGCCATGTCGCGGACGTCGCTGATGACGTGCACCCGATGCGGGCTTGCGACCGCCTCGCGCTCGAGGGCGGCGCCGTGCGAATTGGCCGGCCCGACAAGCATCAGGATCTCAAATGGGCCGGGAACCGCAGCCAGGCCTTTGATCACTCGAGCCGAGACATTGTCGGGATCGCTGCCGCCGAGCGTCACCACCACCCGTCGCGCCCGTGCCGGCGCTGCCCGGCGCTGGCCCGACCATCGTCGGAACTCCTCGCGCAGCAGCGCGTACTTCGGTCCGAGCAGCAGGCGCGTAGCGGGCTCACGCTCGCGGTACAGAGCAGGATCGGCGCCGGCGTTCTGGTTGAGGATGAGCTCGGCGTAGTAGCGGCCGGCGTGCCCGTGGTCGTCGAGGGCGAGAACCCGATGCCCGGCATCGACCAGCGCCGCCTGAAACGCGCCGTCGAACTGATAGCCGTCGAGAACGAGCCAGGCGGTCCCGAGGCCTGCTGCTGTCGCGAGCGTCTCATTGACGTCGCCAGCCGAGCCTGGAGGCGCCGCCAGCGCCCGGACCTCTGCTCCGGCCCCGCCCGCGCGCTCGGTGAACGCGGGCAGCGGGCGCGCCATCAGAAACACCGACCGGCCACCGGCGGTCGCGCTGTACGTCTCGGCCAGCGCCAGGCACCGCATCGCGTGGCCCATGCCGATCGCTGACGAGGCGTCCGCGCGGAACAGCAGGGGGTACGCGCTCACGCCACCGCGTCCTTTTGGGCGACGTGAGCGTTCAGCTCCGCGAGCTCGGGATGCGCCCGTACGTGCGCGATGACTTGCTCCACCGGCATGTCGCGCTCGGCCAGGCCGAGGTCCGCGTACAGGCGGCGCACCATCGCGAGATCGTCGGCCGTGTCCACCGTCCAGCGCAGATCCTGGGCACTGAACGGCCGGCGGACGCTGTGCAGCTCGAACAGATCGGGGCGCTCCGTGTGGCAGAACCAGGTCACGTGCTCGCGCGCCGGGGCCGAGGTCGCCATCCGCGCGACGCGCTCCAGCACATCGGCCCACAGCGCTTCGGTGTCCAGACCGCGTGGAAGGCGCCGTTCGAGCGTGTTCGAGGCGTAGTCGCAACCGGGACGCTCCCTGAGCGCAGCGATGACCACATCGGTCTCGATCGGATCGATCAGCGGACAATCGGACGTGACTCGGACCACGAGGTCGGCCCCGGCCTCGCGCGCCGCCCCGACATAGCGCGCGAGCACGTCGCGCTCGCTGCCTCGGTACCAGCGCACGCCGAGTCGGCGGGCCAGCGAGACGAGTGGTTCGTCATCGGGATTCGTGGTCACGGCGAGCGCGATCTCGTCGACCTCCGCGCACCGTACGAGACGCTCGAGCTGCCGCTCGAGCAACGGCCGGCCGGCGAGATCCATCATCACCTTGCCCGGCAAACGCGTCGAGGTCATGCGCGCCTGCACAACCAGGGCCCGGATCATCCGGGGCATTCTGGCATGGCACCGCCGAACCTGAGCCTAGACTGTCCCCGCGTCCCGCCCGGAAACGGCGGGCTTTTCCGATCATGGATCTCAGCGGCAAGACCCTTCTCGTCACCGGCGCCACCGGATCGTTCGGCACTGCGTTCATCCGCGAGGTCCTTCGGCGCTACGACCCCGCGGCGATCAGAGCCTTCAGCCGTGACGAGCTCAAGCAGGGCGAGCTTGGCCTGGCCATCGGGGACAGCCGCGTCCGCTACCTGATCGGGGACGTGCGCGACCTCGAGCGCCTGCGAGTCGCCACCCGCGGCGTCGACCTGGTCGTCCACGCCGCGGCGCTCAAGCAGGTGCCTGCGTGCGAGTACAACCCGTTCGAGGCTGTGCAGACGAACATCATCGGCACCCAGAACGTGATCTCGGCCGCGATCGACAACCGCGTCGAGCTGACGATCGCGCTCAGCACCGACAAGGCGGTGAACCCGGCCAACCTGTACGGGGCGACCAAGCTGTGCGCCGAGAAGATCGTTGCGCAGGCGGGTGCCTACGCTGGCGGGACCCCCGCCCGGTTCGCGTCGGTGCGGTACGGGAACGTGGTCGGCAGCCGCGGCAGCGTGATCCCGATCTTCAAGCAGCAGGCGGCGACAGGGCGGATCACGATCACCGACGACCGCATGACGCGCTTCTGGATCACCCTTGATCAGGCGGTCGAGTTCGTCCTCAGCTGCATCCCGCTCGCCGAGGGCGGCGAGACGTTCGTCCCCAAGATCCCGTCGATGAGGATCCTGGACGTGGCCGACACGCTAGCGCCGGACGCCGAGCGGGTAATCACCGGCATCCGCCCGGGCGAGAAGCTGCACGAGGTGCTGCTGACCGAGGACGAGGCGCGCCACTCCTACGACATCGGAGACCGTTTCGTGATCCTCCCGCACCGGCTCGAGCCCATCCAGCCGCGCGGCAAACCGCTTCCGGACGGCTTCAGGTACTCGTCGGACACCAACGACTCATGGCTGTCCGCCGACGATCTGCGCGCGATCGCCGATCGCCTGGGGCCGTCCCGGCGGCGCGCCGACCGGGTCGCCAGCGCGGGCTGACTACACCGATGATCGGTCGTTCCGTATTCGTCACGGGCGGGTATGGCCTCCTCGGGAGCTGGTTGGTCAAGGCGCTGGTCGAACGCGGGGCGCGCACGACCGTGCTCAAGCGCGACGCGGTGGCCCGCTCGGCGCTCGTCGTCGAGGGAACCGAGCGCCACGTGAACGTCGTCCACGGAGACGTCTGCGATGCCGCGCTGATCGAGCGAGCCCTCGGCGAGTACGACGTCGACACTGTCTTCCATCTCGCCGCCCAGCCGATCGTGGGCATCGCCAACACTGCTCCCGTGTCCACGTTCGAGACGAATATTCGAGGCACCTGGACGGTGTTGGAGGCCTGCCGCCACCTGGGGGTCCGCCGTGTGGTGGTCGCCGCCTCCGACAAGGCCTATGGGGTCCACGACTCCCTGCCCTATCGAGAGGACTTCCCGCTCCAGCCTCTATACCCGTATGACGTATCTAAGGCGGCGACCGACATGATCGCCCGCTCCTACTGGCACACGTTCGAGCTGCCGGTGGCGGTGACGCGATTCGCCAACCTCTACGGCGGCGGTGACCTCAACCTGTCACGCCTGGTTCCCGAGGCCGCTCTGGCCGCGATCGACGGCCGCCGGCCGGTGATCCGCTCGGACGGCACGCTCGAGCGGGACTACCTGTACGTCGAGGATGCCGTCGACGCGTACCTTGCGATCGTCGATCTGATCGAAGACGGACGCGGCGCCGGCGAAGCATTCAATGCCGGCGGCGACCGGCCCTACTCCGTGCTCGAGATCGTCGAGCGCGTGTGCAAGGTGGCGGGCACCGGGGTCGAGCCCGACGTGCGGGGCAAGGGCACGCCGAAAGGCGAGATCACCCGTCAGTACATGGACTCCTCCAAGCTGCGGACGACGTCCGGCTGGACCCCCCGGGTGGACCTCGACGAGGGCCTGCGGCGGACGATCGAGTGGTACCGCCGCTACTTCAAGACCGCTCGCGACTGAGCCGCGCCGCTCGGCGCGTTCAAGCAAATCGGCCTGCCGCCGATCACTTGGTTGTCGATGAGTTACACCGATGCCGTAAGCCGCGTCTCGCAGATCCAGGCGCAGATCGCCTCTCTTCAGACCGCGTTCGACCCCGCGGCCGCCCCGGCCTCCACCGACAGCACGACCGGGACCTCGTCGACGAGCACAGGCACGAGCACGGGCTCGTCCAGCTTCGCCAGCGCGCTGGCGCAGGCGCAGGACACCGGCGCGACCTCGACGCTCCCCGCCACCGGTGGGGCGGCGCTCCCGTCGAGCGCGCAGACCATGCTGACCTCAAACCAGCAGCAGTTCGCCTCGCGCCTCGCTTCCGACACCGGCCTTGATCCGAGCGTGGTCTCGGCCTGGCTCCTCGCCGAGGAGTCCGGCGGCGCGGCTCAGTCCCGCCAGAGCCAGAACAACAACGACTGGCTCAACATCGGCTACACCGACAGCGCGACCTACGGCTCGAGCGACTCGATCTGGAGCAACCCCACCACCGCCGCCGACGCCACCGCCGGCTGGCTCAAGGGACAGAACACGATCCCCGGCTACGGCACGGCCAGCTCGGGCATCCAGGGGATCCTGAGCACCGCGGGCCAACCGGCCTCGACCCAGATCGCCGCACTGCAGAACTCGGGCTGGGCCTCGAGCGGCTACCCCGACCTGCCCTCCCTGTACTCGCAGGTCGCTAGCTAACTACCGCACCGACGCCAGCGAAATCACGGACGCGCCCGCTGGGCTCGGTCCGAGGTACCGCGCGCACTCGTTCGCCTCCACCGGCCGCCCCAGGTGGAACCCCTGCGCGAAGTCGCACCCGAGCCGGGCGAGCACGTCCTTGACGTTCTCCGTCTCGACGCCCTCTGCCGTGACCCGCAGGCCCAGGTTCCGCCCGAGGTCGATGATCGAGTGCACGAGCACGGCGTCCTGACGGTCGGTCTCCATCCGCGTCACGAACGAGCGGTCGATCTTGATCTCGTCGACCGGCAGCTGCTGGAGCTGGGACAGCGACGAGTACCCGGTCCCGAAGTCGTCGATCGCGATCATCACGCCCATCGCGCGGAGCTCCTCGAGCGCCGCCCGCGCGCGCGGCAGGTCCGCGACGATCCGGCTCTCGGTGATCTCGAGCTGTAGCGCCGACGCGTGCAGGTCGAGCCGCGCCAACAGCGCCCCGATGACCGTCAGCAGGTCGTTGTCGAGCAGGCTCCGCGTCGACACGTTGACCGACACCGTGACCTCGAGTCCTTCGCGGCGCCACAGCCTGCATTGCTCCAGCGAGGCCTCGAGGACCCGCTCGGTCAGCGGCTTGATGATGCCGGTCTGCTCGGCAAGCGGAATGAATCCGTCCGGGCCGATGCAGCCGAGCTGGGGATGGTTCCAGCGCACGAGCGCCTCGAGCGCCAGCGTGGCGCCGCCCTGGAGCGGCACCTTCGGCTGGTAGTGGACGACGAGCTCGCCGCGATCGATCCCGCGCCGGAGCTGCGCGGCCAGCGCGAGCCGGTCGATGCTGTACTCGTCGTCCGCCTCGGCGTACGTGTGGAAGGCCGCGTCCGAGTCCTTGGCGCAGTACATCGCGACGTCGGCGTGGCGGATCAGCTCGGGCGCGGTGCGGCCGTGCTGCGGGAAGCAGGCGATGCCGATGCTCGCGCAGATGTGCAGCGCCACCGAGTCGACCTCGAGCGGATCGTCGAGCGCGGCGAGCAGCTTCTCGGCCACCGCCTCCGCCCGGTCCTGAAAGCCGTCGATCAGCACCGCGAACTCATCGCCTCCGATCCGCGCCAGCACGGTCCCGTCACCGACCGCCTGGCGGAGCCGGCGCGCGACCCGCTGCAGCGTCAGGTCGCCGAGCTCGTGCCCGAGCGTGTCGTTGATCGACTTGAAGTCGTCGAGGTCGAGCAGCATCACCGCCACCGGGCGGTCGTCGCGTTCGGCGGCGGCGATCGCCTCGTGGAGCGTCTCCGACACCGACGAGCGATTCGGGAGTCCGGTGAGCGCATCGTGATGCGCCCGATGACTAGACAGTGCCGCCTGCCGTCCGCCGAAGTACACGGCGAGCATCGGCACGAAGCACACCGGTACAAGCGCCACGCTCGCGTCGGCCGACGCGAGCAGCGCCGGCGCGAACGCCAGCACGCAGCCGGCGGTCCATGCCTGGAAGGCCAGGTCCTCGCGCACGTAGCCGAGCATCGGCAGGCGCGCCAGCAGCGCGCCGGCGACGCACGCCAGCACGTGGTTGGTGATGAAGAACGCGGACGCCGCGAGCAGCACGATCGGCAGCTCGGAGCCGGTGATCGGTCCGAGCGGGAGCGAGTGCGCGAGCAGCAGCACGCCGGCGGCCGCGACGATCGCCAGCAGGTACTGCGCCGCGTTGAACAGGATCTTGAGCGGGGACACCCGCGCGATCACGTCCGCGATGACCACGCTCGAGACGTACACGAGCGCCGCCGGGCCGGGCCCGAACCGCAGCAGAATCGCAAACGCGAACGCGGCCGAGATCGTGACCAGCGCGTTCCCGTGCCGGCGCGGCACCGGGATCGGCAAGAGCTCGCCCGCAAGTACGAACGCGGACAGCACGAGGAACAGGGCCGGGTTGGCGACCTGCCACTCGGTGACCCACGGCAGTGCCGTCAGCGCCGCGAGCGCGAGCGCGACCACGCAGGCGACGTACAGAGCAAATTCGCTCGGCCTGGTCCTTCGCGCCGTGGCTGCCATGCCGGCGCTCAAGCGATCTTGTGTCCGGCGGCGTGCGCGAGCACCGCGGGCGGAAGCTTCACCGCCGGCGCATGCGTCACCGCAATCACGACCACGGGGGCTCGGACCGGGACGGCCTGCGCCCTGGCAAATGCCGCCGTCGCCGATGACAGGAGTATCGCTAGCGCGAGCGCCAGTCCAGTCCCCACGGCCAGCAGAATCGACCCGGCCCCCGTGCCCGGCAACACCGAGCCCCTCCGCCGCCCCGCGGAGCGGTAGACAATTCCACGCATTCTCTACCTCGCTTCTTGTGTCGGCGTACGCCCCTGGCGACACTGACCCACGCAATCGTTTGCTTGCGTATCGGCAGGCCTCCGCGAGCCCCTAATAGAACATTCGTCCAGATAGCTTTGCGACGCTTAAGCTCAGAACAGAGCTTCTTGGCCGGGTAGCTCGAACCCGTCGCGCAACCGGCCGCCGCCGCGTCCGAGCGCGACGGCGACGTCCCGCTCGATCGCTCCCTCCGACCGCGAGGCGACGATCGGGTCCTCAATCCCGTCGACGTACACGAGCGTCCGCCGGCCGTCGCCGCGATCGGAGCCTTCGAGCGGAACCAGCGCGAACACACGGTCGGCGCGTACGAACTTGCCGTATCCGAGCGGGATGAGCATCGCGGGTTGCCTGGCCATCGTCCTGCGCGAGATCGTACGCCGCAGCCGGTCGGATCCGCGACTACCGCCAGCGGCGAGTAACCTGCGCGCGCGATGGCCGACCTCGACACCTTCCTCCTCGGCGGCGACCTCGAGGTCGGTCGCCTCGGCTTCGGCGCGATGCGCATCACCGGCGACGGCATCTGGGGCGAGCCGGCCGATCCCGCCGGCTGCCGTGAGCTACTCCGCCGCGTGGTCCAGGACGGCGTGACGCTGATTGACACCGCCGACTCGTACGGCCCCAACGTGTCCGAGAACCTGATCGCCGAGGCGCTCCGGCCGTATCCGGAGAACCTCGTGATCGCCACCAAGGGCGGCCTCGAGCGACCGGGGCCGGGCGTGTGGGAGCGAAACTGCCGCCCGGACCGCCTCCGCCGCTGCTGCGAGGCCTCGCTCAAGCGCCTGCAGCTCGAGCGGATCGACCTCTACCAGCTCCACGCGGTCGACCCGAAGGTGCCGATCGAGGACTCGGTCGGCGCGCTCGCCGAACTCCAGGAGGAGGGCAAGATCCGGCACGTCGGCCTCTCTAACGTTTCGCTCGAGGACCTCGAGCGCGCCCAGCAGATCGTCCCGATCGTCTCCGTCCAGAACCGTTACAACGTCGTCGATCGCGGCTCCGAAGACGTCCTACGCGAATGCGCCGACCAGGGGCTGGCGTTCTTCCCGTGGGCGCCGATCGCCAGCGGAAACGACATCGCCCGCCACGGGCCGGCGGTCGACGAGATCGCGCGCCGTCATGGTGCAAGCCCCCGCCAGATCGCGCTGGCCTGGCTGCTGGCGCACTCGCCGGTGATCCTCCCGATCCCCGGCACCAGCTCGATCCCGCATTTCGAGGAGAACCTCGACGCCGTCCAGCTCGAACTCGAGCCGGACGAGCTTGAGGCGCTGGACGAGCTGGCGTCGCCGGGCTAGCGGCCCGCCACCCGCCCAGAATCAGGCCGCTACCCGCCCAGAATCAGCGCGAGCCGGCGCTCGAGCGCGTCGCTCAGCACCTCGCGAACGGGGCCCTCCTCGAAGCGCTCGACGAGCGTCGCCAGGAAGCCCTCGATCACGAGCCGCTTGGCTACCTCGAGCGGCAGCCCGCGCGAGCGCAGGTAGAACAGCTGCTCGGGGTCGACCTGCGCCACCGCGGCGGCGTGGGTGCACCGCACGTCGTTAGCCTGGATCTCGAGGCCGGGGATGGCGTCGGCGTGCGCGCGCTTTGACAGCAGCAGGTTGCGCGACTCCTGGAACGCGTCGGTCTTCTGCGCGCCCGGGTCGACGATGATGTTTCCCTTCCAAACCGCGGTCGAGCGCCCGGTCAGAACCCCGCGGAACGCGAGGTCCGAGGTCGTGTTCGGCGCCGCGTGCTCCTGCGTGGTGTCGAAGTCAATGTGCTGGCGCCCGTGGGTGGCGTACGCGCCGGTGACCCGAGCTTCGGATCCCTCGCCGCCGAGCCGCGTCTCCATCCGGACGTGGCCGCGCGCCGACCCGAACCCGAGCGCCACCCAGTCAAGCGACGCATCCCGGCCCACCTCCGCGCGCTGCGCTCCGAAGATCCAGCTGTTCTCCGCCAGCCCCTGACCGCACACGTACCGAAGCCGCGCGTTCTGGCCGACGATCAGCTCGGTGACCGTGTTGAACACGCCATCGACGTCGGCGGATCCGGACAGGAACTGCTCCCACACCTCGGCCTGCGCGCCCTCTTCGAGCACCACGAGCGTGCGCTGGTTGAGCAAAGTTCCGGTGCGGGCCTGCACGCTGCTGAGCGAGATTGGCTGCGTGAGCTCCACGCCGCGCGGGACATATACGAACGCGCTCGCGCGTACACCGGCGTCGTTGAGCGCCACGAACACGTCATCGTCAGCCGAGACCAGCGATCCCAGATGGCGCTCGATCAGCGCTTGGTGCTCGCCGTCGTCGAGCGTGCCGACAATCACGCCCTCGGGCAACTCGGGCGCCGGCAGCTCCCAGAGGGCCTCGGCGCCGGCAATTCCGCCCGCGCCGGAAACGCCAGCCCCGTCGGCGCCCACGCGCTCGTAGGCCGCCAGATCCAGGCCCGAGATGTCCGTGAACTCCCAGCCCGGGCGGCCCTTGAACGTCGGCAGCTCGAGCCCGGTCGGCATCCCCACTCCCGCCAGGGCCGCGCTAGCCAATCGAGCCCTCCATCTGCAGCTCGATCAGGCGGTTCATCTCGACGGCGTACTCCATCGGGAGCTCCTTGGTGATCGGCTCGATGAACCCGTTCACGATCAGCTTCGACGCCTCGTCCTCGGGGATGCCGTGCGACATCAGGTAGAAAAGCTGGTCGTCGCCGACCTTGGAGACGGTCGCCTCGTGGCCGACGTTCACGTCGTCCTCGCCGATCCGGATCGTCGGGTAGGTGTCCGAGCGCGACTCATCGTCGAGCAGCAGCGCGTCGCACACGACCTTCGAGCGAGCGCCGTGGGCGCCCTTGGCGATCTCCAGCAGGCCGCGGTAGGAACCGCGCCCGCCGTCCTTCGAGATCGACTTGGCGAAGATGTTCGAGGTCGTGTTCGGCGCCGCGTGGATGATCTTCCCGCCGGCGTCCTGATGCTGGCCCTTGCCGGCGAAAGCGATCGACAGGATCTCGCCGTGGGCCCGCTCACCCATCAGGTACACGCTCGGGTACTTCATCGTCAGCCGCGAGCCGAGGTTGCAGTCGACCCACTCGACCGTCGCGTCCTCTTGCGCCACCGCGCGCTTGGTCACCAGATTGAACACGTTCGTCGACCAGTTCTGGACCGTCGTGTAGCGGATGCGCGCGCCCGGCTTGGCGATCAGCTCGACCACCGCGGAGTGGAGGCTGTTGCTGCTGTACGTCGGGGCGGTGCAGCCCTCAACGTAGTGCACGTACGACCCGGGCTCGGCGATGATCAGCGTCCGCTCGAACTGGCCCATGTTCTCGGTGTTGATCCGGAAGTAGGCCTGGAGCGGCATCTCCACGTGCACCCCCTCGGGGACGTACACGAACGAGCCGCCCGACCACACGGCGGAGTTCAGCGCCGCCAGCTTGTTGTCGTTCGGCGGGATCACGGTGGCGAAGTACTCGCGCACGATGTCCTCGTGCTCGCGCAGCGCCGTGTCCATGTCGACGAAGATCACGCCCTGCTTCGCGAGGTCCTCGTGCACCTGGTGGTAGACGACCTCCGACTCGTACTGGGCACCGACCCCTGAGAGGAACTTTCGCTCGGCCTCCGGGATCCCAAGCCGGTCGAAAGTGCGCTTGACGTCCTCGGGCACGTCATCCCAGGAGCGACCGGGCTTCTCGGACGCGCGCACGAAATAGTGGATGTCGTCGTAGTTGACCTCTTGAAGCATCGGCGAGCCCCACGTCGGCTGCGGGCGCGACAGGAAGTGGTCGAGCGCCTTCAGCCGGAACTCGCGCATCCACTGCGGCTCCGACTTGAACTCCGAGATCTTCTCGACGATCTCGCGATTCAGCCCCTTGGGTGCCTTGTACAGGTAGTTCTCCGCATCGCGGAACCCGTAGCGCTCCTCATAGTCGGCGTTGATCGCCGCCAGCTGCTGGTTCTCCGTGAGCTCTACGGCCATTACGCCACCTCCAGCTTGATCGTCTCGTCTTCGATGATCACCGGGTACGTCTCCACCGGAACGTACGCGGGCAAACTCTTTGGCTGTCCCGTCTTCAAATCGAACAGCGATCCGTGACGCGGGCATTCGACCGTGCAATGCTCCGCGTCGAACTCGCCCTCGGCGAGCGGACCGTTGTCATGCGAGCAGCGATCCTCGATCGCATACAAGTTCCCGCCGCAGTTGAACACGCCGATCTCCAGGTCCTCCCACTCGACCAGGCGCATTTCGCCCGGTCCGAGCTCGTCCAGAGGGCACACTTCGATCACTTGCGGCACAGCCATAAATCCTAGCGCGAAACTAGGATTTGCTACGCCGCCGATTCCCAATCGGCCGAGTGGCCGAGCGAGGCGCCCTTCAGCACCTTCAGCGATAGCAGCGCACATTTCATCCGCGTCGCCGAGATGTCGATCCCGAGCAGGTCCAGCACGAACGACCGGTCGAGCGCCAACAGCTGCTTCACCTGCATCCCCTTGACCTCGTCCGACGCCATCGACGCCGCCGCCTGCGAAATCGCGCACCCGTGCCCCGAGAACCGCACGTCCTCGATCCGCCCCTCCCCATCCAGCGCCAGCTGCACCGTCAGCTCGTCCCCGCACAGAGGATTGAGGTCATGGAACTCCAGATCCGGGCTCTCGATCTCCTCCCCCGGAGGGCTCCAGTTATGCGGATGCTTGTAGTGATCGAGGATGTTCTCGCGATACAGGTCGTCCATCGCTGATTAGCGTAGCGGCCCGGCCTGCGCCGCCCGCGCCAATTCAGCCGCCGGCAAGCGAGGGCCGCGGGCGCTATTCCGACGGGCCGTGCTCGGAATGCTGCTCTCGCCACTCCCTGACGACGCGCTCCACGTCGTAGGGCACGAGCATCAGCGGCGGCCCTGCGATGGTCTTCCGATTGGCCTCGCGGATCTTCTCGTTGATCGCCGAGATGATCTTTCGCACCTCAGCCTCAGAGCTAGCGCCCGACGCCGCCACCAGGGCGTCATGAGCCTCCTTGCGCAGCGCGACCGATGGCGGCATGTAGGACAGGCCCTCGCGCCGAAGCTTGTCCTTCACCCACCACATCTCGTCGAACGGCTTGTCCAGATCAGGGATCGGCTTGCCGGCGCCGGGCAGATCGTCGAACTCGCCGCGCTCCTCGGCCTCGCGGATCTGTCGGTCGATCCAGGTCTCCCATCGGGCGCCGGCCGGCTTACGCCTGGTCATTCCGCGATTGTGGCCGATCCCTACCCGAGCTCGGCGGCGAACGCGTCGAGTGCCCGCTCCACGTCCTCCCGCGACACATCGAGATGCGTGACCGCGCGCACGCGGTGGGCGCCGAACGCCTGGAGCTCGACCCGATCGGCGATCCGCGACACCAGCGCCGGCGCGTCCTCGACCTCGAAGATCACGATGTTGGTCTCAACCGAAGCCGGGTCGAGCTGCACGCCCGGAAGCGACGCCAGGCCCTCGGCGAGGAGTCGAGCATGCGAGTGGTCCTCGGCGAGGCGATCCACGTGGTGATCGAGCGCGTACAGGCAGGCCGCGGCGACGATCCCGGACTGGCGGAACGCGCCACCGAGCATCTGCTTCCACCGCCACGCCTCGTCGATCAACTCGCGCGAGCCCGCCAGCACCGCACCGACCGGCGCCCCCAGGCCCTTCGTGAAGTCGATCCACGCGGTGTCGAACCCACCGGCAAAGTCAGAAGCCGAAACGCCCGACGCGACGACCGCATTCATCAGCCGCGCCCCATCCATATGCGCCCGCAACCCGTGCCGGCGCGCGACCGACAGCACGCCACGAATCGTCTCGAGCGGCCATACGTGGCCGCCGGCGATGTTCGTGGTCTGCTCGACCGACACGAGCCTAGACCGCGGCATGTAGCGGGTGGCGGCCTGCCGCACCGCCGCATCGAGCTGCTCCGGCGTGAAGATGCCTCCGGGGCCGTCCAACGCCCGGATCATCAGCCCAGACAGCACCGCCGGCCCGCCTGCCTCGGAGTTGACCGGGTGTGAAGTTCGATCCAGGATCACCTCGTCGCCGCCCGGGCGCGCGTGGATGCGGAACGCGATCTCGTTGCACATCGTCCCGCTCGGCAGGAACACCGCGGCCTCGAAACCCAACAGCTCCGCCACGCGGTCCTGCAGCGCGTTGGTCGTCGGATCCAGGCCGCGTTGCTCGTCCGCCACCTCCGCCGCCGCAATCGCCGCCCGCATCCCCTCAGTGGGTCGGGTCTGCGTGTCGCTGTAAAGGTTGACCGGCGCCAACGCTAAAGGTGAGATTTCAGTCCAGCTGCAGCGTACGCCGGACGACCCCGAGGCCGTCGATCAGCCGCGCCACATCGTCGGACGAGTTGTGCACCGCGAACGACGCACGGGTCGTCGCGTGCACACCCAGACGACGCATCAGCGGCTGCGCGCAGTGGTGGCCGGCGCGGACGCACACCCCCAGCCCCCCGAGTATGTCCGCGATGTCGTGCGGATGGGCGCCCTCCAACGTGAACGAGACGAGCGCTCCCCGATCCGCAGCCGCCAACGGACCCTGCACGGCCAGACCCGGCACCGAAGACAGACGATCCAGAGCCAGCCCGACCAAGCCCTGCTCGTGTCCCCGGATCGAGTCGATCCCGAGCGCCTGAATCCAGTCGACGGCAGCACCCAGCCCGATCGCCTCGGCGATCTGCGAGGTGCCCGCCTCGAACTTCCCGGGCAGGTCGGTCCAGGTGGACTCGTTGGCAGCGACCGTGCGGATCATGTGGCCGCCACCGATGAACGGCGGCATCTCCTCGAGCAGCTCACGCCGCCCGTGCAGGACCCCGATCCCCGTCGGGCCGTACGCCTTGTGCCCGGTCCACGCGTAGAAGTCCACATCGAGGTCCGGCAACCACACCGGCATCTGCGGGACGGCCTGCGTCCCGTCGACCACGACCACGGCCCCAGCGTCGTGCGCGCGCCGGGCAATCGAAGCCACCGGGTTCACGGTCCCGAGCACATTCGACACGTGCACGACGGCGACCAAGCGCGGGCCCCGGGCCAGCAACGAATCAAGCGCATCCAAATCGAGCAGCCCGTCAGGCGAAACAGGCACATACGCGAGCTCGGCCTCGCGGTCCTGACACAGCAGCTGCCACGGCACGATGTTCGAGTGGTGCTCCATCTCGGTCAGCACCACAAGGTCGCCGCGATGCACGTTCTGGCGCCCCCACGTGTACGCGACCATGTTGATCGCCGCGGTGGCGTTCGCGGTGAAGATCGTCTCCTCCCGCGTCGAGCCGAGCCACGCAGCGATCCGGTCCCGCGCGCCCTCGTACAGATCGGTGGCCTCGGCCGCGAGCGGGTACACGCCGCGGTGGACCGACGCGCGGTGCTCGGTGTAATACGACGTCATCGCGTCGATCACGGGGTCGGGCGTCTGCGATGTCGCCGCGGAATCCAGGTACGCGACCGGCTGGCCGTCGAACAGCCGGTTCCGGAGCACGGGGAACTGAGCCGCCACCCCCGCGAGAGAATCAGGGGCGATGGCAGTCATCAGGCTGCCGCCTCGATCTCGTCTGTGATCCAGCCGTAACCCTTGGCCTCGAGCGAGTCGACCAGTTCGGGCCCGCCCTCGCGAACGATCCGGCCCTGGTACATGACGTGCACGTGACTCGGCTGAACCAGGTGCAGGATCCGCTGGTAGTGGGTGATGATCAGCACGCCCATGTCCGGGCCGGCGACCGCGTTCACCCCGTTCGCGACAACTCGCAGGGCGTCGATGTCGAGCCCGGAGTCCGTTTCGTCCAAGATCGCCAGCGCAGGCTTCTGGAGCGCCAGCTGGAGGATCTCCATCCGCTTCTTCTCGCCACCGGAGAAGCCCTCGTTCAGGTACCGCGTCGAGAAGTCGCGCGGCACGTCGGTGAGCTTCATCGCCGCCTCGACCGTCTGACGAAACTCCTTCAGCGGAATTGCGTCCTCGCCGCGGGCTTCGCGATGTGCGTTCAACACCGTCCGCAGATACTTGGTGACGGTCACACCCGGCACCGCCACCGGATACTGGAACGCCATGAACAGGCCCATCCGCGCGCGCTCGTCCGGGGACGCCTCGGTGACGTCCTCGCCGCGAAACACGATCTGACCCTCGGTCACCTCGAGCCCGGGATGTCCCATGACAGCGTTCGCCAGTGTGGATTTCCCGGACCCGTTCGGCCCCATCAGCGCGTGAATCTCACCCTTGCCGACGGCCAGATCCACGCCCCGGAGGATCTGCTTCTCACCGGCTCGGACGTGAAGGTTGCGTATCTCTAGGTCTGCCATATCCACTTTCTGTAGTAAGTCTTCAGGCCGTCGGCACGACGACCACGGGGGCGATGTCCGAAGACGAGGACGCGGACAGGCGCTCACCCCGCCGCGAGAATTCAACGAGCTCGGCGAGCGTGGTGGTCTGCAGCGAGCGGATGATCCCGCCCTGCACGCGCGTCCACAGCAGCTTGGTCGCGCATCCGCGCCCGGCGTCGGGCTCGTGCGAGCACAGCACGCGCTCGGTGTGGTCGTGGACGAAGCACTCCATCGGGGCGATCGCGCCCTCGAGCGCCTGCACCACGTCGACCATCGCGATCTCGTCGGCCGGCCGCGACAGCCAGTAGCCGCCGTGCGCACCCCGAGCGCTCATCACGAGCCCGGCCTTGCGCAGCCTGGCGACGACCTGCTCGAGATACGCCAGCGGCAACCCCTCCGCGTCCGCGATCGCCTTCAACGAGGTGGGCTGCTCAGGCGACTGGCGCCCCAGCTCGACCATCAGGCGCACGCCGTACTCGGCCTTCGAGGAGAAGATCATCGGTTTCATATCCTACCAGGACGGTCGGATTGGGTCTCGCTGCGCTCGACGTCCCTGGGGCCGGTTTCGCTGGGCGTCCGTGCCCAGCGATCGCACCCCCGCTAGGCTCCGAGGCACATGCGCACGCAGACGGTCCGCCGTGAAGGTACCGGTCCGATCGCCACCTCAGACGACATTGCGGCGGCGGCGACCCTGGCGCGCGAGCACGGGCGCATCGGCATCGACACCGAGTTCATGTCCGAGGGCCGCTACCGGGCGCTGCTCTGCCTGGTACAGATCGCGGTCGACGACGACGCGCGTCCCGAGGGCGAGCCGCGCATCGACCTGATCGACCCGCTCGAGAGCGACGCCGACGTGGCGCCGATCGCGCAGCTGCTCGCGGACCCGGCGATCGAGGTTGTGCTCCACGCCGGCCGCCAGGACGTGGCAATCCTGCGCCGCGCCTGGACGACCGAGATCACCAACATCTTCGACACGCAACTCGCCGCGGGGTTCGTGGGCGCGAGCGCGCAGACCGGCTACGGCAACCTGCTCGGGACGATGCTCGGCCGGCGGGTCGGCAAGACCGCGAGCTACACGCGCTGGGACGCACGCCCGCTGACCGCGGAGCAGCTCAGCTACGCCGCCGAGGACGTCGCGCATCTGCTCGAGCTCGCCGACGAGCTCCAGCGGCGGCTGAAGGAGACCGGCCGCCTCAGCTGGGCGCGCGAGGAGTGCCGCCGCCTCGAGTCCGCCACCGACGAGCGCGACCCGCTCACCGCGTGGGAGCGGCTACCGCGGGTCGGGCAGCTCGATCCCCGCGCCCGGGCGGTGGCGCGCGAGCTGGCGGCATGGCGCGAACGCACCGCGTCCGAGGAGGATCGCCCCGTCGGGTCGGTGCTCGGCGACCCAGCGCTGGTCGAGCTCGCCAAGCGCCACCCCTCGAACCTCGGCGCGCTCGAGCAGATCCGCGGCATCCACCCATCCGGGATCAGGCGGCGCGGCGCTGCGATCCTCGAGGCGATCGCCGCCGGGCGTGAAGGCGGAGCCGATTCCCCGTGACGAGCCGCGCGGCCGCTCGGAGCCCGAGGACGCGCCGCTGATCGTGCTCGCGGAGGCGTTGCTGCGCGCGCGCTCGCTCGAGGCGGGGCTCGCCTACGAGCTGATCGCGTCGCGCAACGAGCTCGAGCTGATCGTCGCTGCGGTGCGCCGGCACGAGGCCGAGCCGGACGTGCGCACGCTCGAGGGCTGGCGCTCGGAACTCGTCGGCGCGGACCTCCGCGCCCTGCTCGGCGGCCGCAAGGCGATTGGGGTTGGCCCCGACCGCCACCTCTTTCTTGGCGACGTCTGAGCCTACGAGGCCCCGACCTCGAGCATCATCGACATCGCCGGCGTCTGGTCGAAGATCGAGTTCGACAGCGCGTGGGTGATCAACGTCGGTCGGGCGATCAGCCCGAGGTCGATCTCCTGGAGGTCGTCGGCCGCCGTCGAATAGGTGAGTCGCAGCTTGTGCCCGGGCGAGTTCGCCGCGGTCTCGGTCGAGGTGTCCCCATCGGCGAGCGACCAGCCCGCCTTGCGCAGCGCATGGCTCTCGTCGTGCGCGAGGATGTCCGACGACGGGTACTTGCTGTCGAGCACGACGAGTTCGATCGTGCAGTACGCCCGCGACCCCTGATCGCACTCGCGCACCTGGGTGGCGATCTTGGCGCCGGGCACGAGCGGCACGGCGCTGGCGGTGGGCGTGCGCTCGACCGTGCTCGCGCCACACCCAGCCAGCCCGACGGCCAGTGCAAGCGCGCCGGCGACGCCTAGTCTTCGGGCGATCATGGGAAGGAGCGCAGCGTAGCGGGCGTTAATACGAGCATCGGGCGCTATGTGCTGGGGGCGGCCGCACTGCTCGTCGTGTTGGGCTCGCTCGCGATGGCCGCGGTCGCGGTGCGCCGGCGAGTGCTGCCCGAATGGACCGGCGCTCCGGCTCGGCTCGCCGAAACCGTCACCGGGCTGGCGGTGCTGATCGGGATCCTCGAGGTGCTCGGCGCGGTGGGGCTGTTCGTGCTCGGGCCCGTCGTCGTCGCCTCGGCGCTCGCCGCCGCCGACGCGTGGCGCTGGGTCGCGCCGCCCCGACGCACGCACCGGCCCCGGCCGCGCGACGACGAGGAGCGCGGCTGGGCGACGCCCGTCGCGGCCGCGCTAGCGCTGCTCGCCGGCGCCACCGTGGTCGCCGAGTGGGGCGCGCTCACGATCCAGTCCTACGACGTCGGCATCCGCGGGTTCGACTCGCTCTGGTACCACCTCCCGTGGGCGGCGAGCTTCGCGCAAACGGGGAACGTCGTGTCGCTGCGGTTCACCGACGTCGAGTACCTGACGGCGTTCTATCCCGCCACCGCGGAGATGCTGCACGGCCTCGGGATCGTCCTGCTCGGCCGCGACACGCTGTCGCCCGGGCTCAACCTGGGGTGGCTGGCGCTGACGCTGCTGGCCGCGTACTGCATCGGCCGCCCGCGTCGGGTGGGCGCCGCGACCACGATCGGCGCGGCGCTCGCGATGGGCACGACGATGATGGACTACTCGCAGGCCGGCGCCGCGGCGAACGACGTGGTCGCGGTGTTCTTCGTGCTCGCGGCGGTGGCGCTGCTGATGACCGATCCCGACCGCCCCGCCGCGCTCGTGCTGGCCGCGATCGCGGCGGGCCTGGCCGTGGGGACCAAGCTCACGGTGCTCGCGCCGGTGCTCGCACTCTCCGTCGGGGTGATCGCGTTAGCGCCCACCGGCCGGCGCCGAGCAACGACCGGTCTGTGGCTCGGGCCACTGATCCTCGCCGGCGGCTTCTGGTACGCCCGCAACCTGATCGCGGTCGGCAACCCGCTGCCGTGGACGAGCGCCGGCGGGATCCTGCCCACCCCAGCGGCACCGCTTCAGCAGCACACCGGCTACAGCGTCGCGCACTACCTGACGAGCTCGCACTTCTGGAGCGCGTTCGCGCAGCCGGCGCTCGCGGCCGGGCTCGGGCGGTGGTGGTGGGCCGTGCTGGCGGTGGCGATCCTCGGCCCGATCCTTTGTGTAATAAGAGGAGAGGCCACCGTCAGGATGCTCGGGTGCGTCGCGCTGTTCTCGCTCGCGGCGTACCTGATCACCCCGGAGACGGCGGCCGGACCGACGAGCGACCCGCTCGGGTTCGCGTTCAACCTGCGCTACCTCGCGCCCGCGCTGACCCTCGCGCTAGTCGTGGCGCCGCTCGCGCCGGCGCTGTCCTCGGCCGCGGCGACCAGAACCACGGTGGTGGTCGTGCTGGCCGTCCTTCTAGCCGGGACCGTCGCCCAACCGGCGCTGTGGCCGAACTCCCACGCCGCCGGCGCGGTCGCAATCGGGGTGGCCGCGCTCGTTGCGCTCGCGCTGGCAACGCTCGCGCGTCGAACAAGCCTCCGACCCGTGCTCGCCGGCGCAGCGATCGCGCTCGTCCTGCTCGCCGGCGCAGCCGCTGGCTACCGCCTCCAGGGCCACTACTTACGGGGCCGCTATGCCTACCAGCCGGGCGTCTCGTACCTCGCGAAGGTCTGGGCGCTGTTCCGGACCGTCCACAACTCCCGCGTCGGCGTCGTCGGGACGTTCGGCGGCTTCTTCTCGTATCCGCTGTACGGACTAGATCTGTCGAACGAAGTGACTTACGTCGCCCAGCGTGGCCCAAACGGGTCGTTCACGCCGATCGCCACCTGCGCTCGATGGCGGTCACAAGTGAACGCCGACCACTTGAAATACCTAATCACAACACCCGCACGCGACCCTTGGCACCCAAGCGTGCTGACGGCCTCCCCGGAGACCCACTGGACCGCGACCGACCCCGCCGCCACGCCGGTGTTCACCGAACGCGCGCTGGGCGAGCCGATCGTCGTGTTCCGCCTGAGCGGACCCCTCGACGTTGCCAGGTGCCCACAAAGCTGAAGGTAAGCTCCGTTTACATGACTACTGCTGCCGATCCACTAACCGACCCCGAGCTGCTCGAGACCGAGTGGGACCTCGCCCCACTCGTCGACGGCGAGGAGCGCGCCGGCGCCGAGCGGATGCTCGCCGAGGCCAAGGACCTCGCCGCGAATTTCGCGTCTGCCTACGCAGGAAAGGTCGCCGACCTCGACGCCACAGGGCTCGACTTCGCGATGCGCGAGCTCGAGGAGATCAACGAGCTGATCGGGCGCGCGGGCTCGTACGCCAGCCTTCAGTTCGCGACCGACACCGCCGACCCGACGCGCGGGGCGCTGCTCCAGCTCGTCCAGGAACGCGCCACCGAGATCGAGACGCTGCTTTTGTTCTTTGACCTCGAGTGGGCGGCGGTCGACAACGACCGCGCCGACGAGCTGCTCGCGTCCGCAGCGCTCGATCGCTACCACCACCACCTGCACAGCGCGCGACGCTACCGCCCGCACCTGCTCTCGGAGAGCGAGGAGAAGATCCTCTCCGAGAAGTCGATCTCGAGCCAGGCGGCGTGGGGCCGCCTGTTCGGAGAGCTGGTCTCGGCGCTCCGCGTCGACCTCGACGACCAGGAGCTGACACTCGACGTCGCGCTCAGCCGCCTGCTGTCACCCGATCGCGAGCTGCGGCGGCGCACCGCCGATTCCGTCTCGACCGCGCTCGAGCCGGGATTGCGCACGCGCGGGTTCATCTACAACACGCTCGTCTACGACAAGTCGGTTGAGGACCGGCTGCGGAGCTACCCGAACTGGCTGGCGAGCCGCAACCTCGCCAACGAGGCGTCGGACGAGTCCGTGATGGCGCTGATCGAGGCGGTGCGAAATCGCTTCGACATTCCCCAGCGCTGGTATCGGCTCAAGGCGAAGCTGCTCGGGGTCGACCGTCTGGCCGACTACGACCGCTCGGCGCCGGTGCTTGCCGAGGACGTCACGTTCTCGTACGGCGAGGCGCGCGACCTGGTGCTCGACACGTACCAGTCGTTCGCGCCGACGGCCGGCACGATTACCCGGCGGTTCTTCGACGAGAACTGGATCGACGCGCCGACGAGGCCGCACAAGCGAGGCGGCGCCTTCTGCGCGTACACGGTCCCGAGCGTCCACCCGTACGTGCTGCTCAACTTCACCGCCACCCGCCGCGACGTGCTGACGATGGCGCACGAGCT
Organism: uncultured Solirubrobacterales bacterium; assembly: GCA_963755525.1. Classification (GTDB taxonomy): domain Bacteria; phylum Actinomycetota; class Thermoleophilia; order Solirubrobacterales; family Solirubrobacteraceae; genus Palsa-465. The sequence continues at coordinate 101,121 of CAVWKC010000001.1, forward strand.
CGGCCACGGCCTGCACGCCGCGCTCGCCCAGCCCCAGGGCGTGTTCCACCAGTCGACTCCGCTGACGCTCGCCGAGACCGCGTCGGTGTTCGGCGAGGAGCTGGTGTTCGGGCGGATGCTCGCCGAGGTCACCGACGACGATCGCCGGCTCGCGCTGCTCGCCGAGCGAGTCGACGGCGCGATCGCCACCGTGTTCCGCCAGATGGCGATGAACCGGTTCGAGCACCTGGTGCACACCCGCCGGCGGACCGAGGGCGAGCTGTCGGCCGACCGGATCAACGACACCTGGGTCGAGACGCAGGAGGAGCTGTTCGGCGACTCGGTCGAGATCACCGGCGGCTACCGGATGTGGTGGTCCTACGTGCCGCACTTCATCAACACGCCCGGCTACGTGTACGCGTACGCCTACGGCCTGCTGCTGGCGCTGTCGGTCTACAGCCGCTACCTGCACGAGGGCGAGTCGTTCGTGCCGCGCTACCTGGAACTGCTGTCCGCCGGTGGATCGCGCAGCCCCGAGCACCTGGCGGAGATCGTCGGGATCGATCTCACCGATCCGGGGTTCTGGGACTCCGGGCTCGCGCTCGTCGAGGAGCAGCTGTCAGAGGCGGAGGAGCTCGCGGCGAAGCGTTAGCGGACGCTAGTGGTGCGCCTTGCGCGTCCGCGAGCGCTCCTCCTGGCGCTCGACCACGTTCACGATCAGCTTCATCACCTGCTCGATCCCGGTCGCCTGCGCGTCGCCATGTTCGAACGCCTCGCGCCAGTCGCGAATGTGACCCTTGGTGGCGAGCTCGTTGAAGTGCGAGCGCGACACGGAGATGTTGACCTTGGAATCGGCCGCGAAGCCCTTGGTCACCTTCGGGCCGGGCAGCTCGACCCGATACAGCTGGGGCTCGCCGCGCGCCCGAAACTCGAGACCCGCCACGATCTTGAGGTTGGCTAGCGCCGGGACCTCATCGAGGAAGCGTGTGACCGCGGTCTCGATCAGCGACTTGGTGTCGGCTGCCATCAGATCTTGTTCCGCTCGAGCAGCTTCCGGCCGATCACCATGCGCTGGATCTCGCTCGTGCCCTCACCGATCAGCAGGAGTGGGGCGTCTCGATAGATCCGCTCGATCTCGTACTCCTTGGAGTATCCGTAGCCGCCGTGGATCCGCAGGCACTCCTCGGCGCAGAAACGGCCGGCCTCCGAAGCGAATAGCTTCGCCATCCCGGCTTCGATGTCCGAGCGCTCGCCCGCGTCCTTCATCCGGGCCGCGCGCTGGGTCAAGAGGCGCGCGGCCTCGACCTGGGTGGCCATGTCCGCGAGCTTGAACTGGATCGCCTGGTGCTGGGCGATCGGTTTGCCGAACGCGCGCCGTTCCTGCGAGTACTTCAGCGCGAGCTCAAGCGCCCGCTGAGCGAGCCCGACGCCGCGCGCCGCCACGTTCACGCGCCCCAGCTCCAAAGCGTCCATCATCTGCCCGAACCCCTTGTTGAGACCGGCGTCCTCGCCGCCGAGGATGTTCTCTGTCGGACAGCGATAGCCGTCGAACACGAGTTCGGTCGACTCGACGCCCTTGTAACCCATCTTCTTGATCTTGGGCGGCACGTTGAAGCCCGTGTACTCGCCGGTGTTCTCGCTGACGCCGGGCTCCTTCTCGGCGATGAAGCAGGTCAACCCGCGGTGCTTGGGCTCGGCGTTCGGATCGGTCCGGACGAGGACGAACACGAGGGATGACCGCAGCCCATTCGTGACCCACATCTTGGTCCCGTTGATCTCATACGCGTCGCCATCGGAGGTCTTCTTCGCGCTTGTCTTGATCGCCGCCACATCAGACCCCAGCTCGGGTTCGGACAAGCTGAACGCGGCGCGCATCTCACCCGTGGCCATCTTCGGCAGGTACTTCTGCTTCTGCGCGTCGGTCCCGAACTTCATCAGCAGGTATGACCCGATGAAGTGAGTGTTGACGATCCCCGAAATCGAGATCCACCCGCGCGACAGCTCCTCGACGATCATCGCGTAGGTGCTCAGATCGAGCCCCATCCCGTCGAACTCCTCCGGGATCGTGACCCCGAACAGCCCGAGCTCCTTCATCTGCTTGACGATCGGCTCCGGGAACTCGTCCTCGTGGTCGTAGTGCTCGGCGTTGGGAAGGATCTGCTCGTCGGCGAACTGGCGCACCATCTCGCAGATCGCCTTCTGCTCGTCGGTCCGGTCGGTGTACGGGGTCGCGGTAGCCATGGTCGTGGTTGCTCCTCAGTGTCTGGGGAGCAGCCGAGAATACGTGAGATGGCTCAGCTCAGCTGCCGTTTCGAGCGGCGGCCGCGGCGGCTTCCGACTTGACCCCGTGCTTCCACGCGGTCTTGGGCCGGCTCTCGGGCTCGCCGTCGACTTCGACGTCGACGCGCTCGTTGAAGAAGCACAACCGCCCGGCGATGCCGTGAACGGCCCGCAGCGGATCGTCGTAGTACCAGATCAGATCCTTGACGGTTTCGCCGTTCGGGAGGCGCACCGCGTAATAGCTGGCTATGCCCTTGTACGGGCAGCGCGTGGCGGTGTCGGTCGGCTCGAGCTCGGCCGACACGTCCTCGCGCGGCAGGTACCAGCGGATCGGCAGGTTCGACTCGAACAGCGCCATCGCGTGGTCGCTCTCGGCCAGCACCTCGCCGTCGAGCGAGACCTTGATGTGGCGCGAGGTCGGGAGCACGTCGACGCGGTGGTACGGGTCGCGCGGATGGACGAACACCTCTTCGTCCTCCTCGAACCACTGGTCCATCCGATCCCAGTAGAACGCGATCATGTCCGTGATCGGCTCGGCTGCCTCGAGCGGCTCGGGGTAGTACCAGGCGCCGTTCTCGACGACCGTCTCGCCGACGCGAATCGTGTGGTACGAGGCCTCGCCCTTCTTCGGACAGCGGGTGTGACGGTCGGAGGCTTCGAGAATGTCGGCGCGGACGTCCTCGCGCGGGAAGTAGTACACCGGCTGATGACCGGACTCCGACACCATCAGCGCGTTGCGCGTGTCGGCGATCGTCTCGCCGCCGACGATCACCCGGATCCACTTCGGGCACGGCTCGATATACATCGCCATGCCCGGATCCGGCGTTTCGAAGTTGTGGCTCCCCGCTGGATCCTTCCCCAACGGTCCAGTTCCCGTCATCAGCCCCATGTTGCGCCGAGCTTACCAAGGCGCATGCCGACAAAGGGGAACAGTCTCTTAAAGAAAATCGCCGCCGGCCGCAACCAGACCGATCGCCAGCTCCGCTGACGAGCTCCAAAGGAGCCGAACCCGCATGTGTAGTCGGTCTAGGCCCCCTTGCGCCGGCGGCCGAGCCGTGATTGTGACGGAAACTTCATCAAACATCACTAATGTGGACAAATGTTTGAGGCCTGGAAGGAATGACTAAGCACCTGGCACACTGGCCGCCGGGATGAATTTCGCTCGAGACGTCGTCGACGGCGCTCCGCCGGACCGCACGGCGCTGATCGAGCTTGCCCGCGACGGCGGACGGCGCGAGTGGACGTTCGCCGAGGTGTCGGACCGGAGCGCCCGCCTGGCGGGCACGTTCGCGCGCCACGGGGTCGCCCGCGGGGACGTCGTGATGACGCTGATCGGCAACCGCCCCGAGTGGGTGCTGACGATGGTCGCCTGCTTTCGGATCGGCGCGGTCGCGCTCGCCTGCAACGAGCAACTCCGGGCGCACGACCTGGCCCAGCGGATCGCGTCCGCCAGACCGAAGCTGATCGTCGCCGACGAGCGCAATCTCAGCGAACTGACCGCCGCGCGACCGCCGTGCACCGTCCTGACGATCCCGGACGAGCGGCTGTTCACGGCCGGCGAACCGGCGCCCGCCGCCGAGCTTGAGCCGGACGACCCGTGCCTGATCACGTTCACGAGCGGCACCACGGGTGAGCCGACCGGCGTGGTTCATGGGCAGCGCTACCTGCCGGGCCAGCGGCTCCAGTCCGAGCACTGGCTCGACGCGCGGCCGGGCGATCTGGTCTGGTGCACCGCCGCCACCGGCTGGTCCAAGTCCGCGCGGAACGTGTTCATCGCCCCATGGCTCCGGGGCGCGGCCGCGCTGCTGCACGACGGACGGTTCGACCCCGCACAGCGACTCGAGCTGCTTGCCGCCGAGGAGGTCAACGTCCTGTGCATGGCCCCGACCGAGTACCGCGTGATCGCCAAGCGCGTCCAGCTCAGGCCGCTGCCGGCGCTGCGGTCGCTCGTGGCCGCGGGAGAGGCGCTCAACCCCGAGGTGATCCGCACGTTCACCGAGGAGATCGGGCTTGCGGTTCGCGACGGTTACGGCCAGACCGAGACCGGACAGCTGACCGCCAACCCGCCCGGCGAGCCCGTCCACCCCGGGTCGATGGGCCTGCCGCTGCCCGGGGTCAACCTGCGCGTCGACGACGGCGAGCTCGTGCTGGCCGACCCCGCCACCGACCCGACGTTCTTCGTCGGCTATGTCGACGGCACGCCCTCGCCGACCGACAAACCGTGGCGAACCGGCGACCGGGTCAGCCTCGACGACGACGGCTACCTGTACTTCGAGGGGCGGGCCGACGACCTGATCATCTCCGCCGGTTATCGGATCGGCCCGTTCGAGGTCGAGTCGGCGCTCGTCTCGCACGAGGCGGTGGCGGAGGCTGCGGTCGTCGCCGCGCCCGACGAGGAGCGCGGCGCGGTCGTCCGGGCCGTGGTCGTGCTGCGCGACGGGTTCGCCCCTGGCCAGGCGCTCGCGACCGAGCTCCAGGAGCACGTCAAGCACGAGACCGCGCCGTACAAATACCCGCGGATCGTCGAGTTCACCGACGAGCTGCCCAAGACCGCCTCGGGAAAGATCCAGCGGGCTAGCCTCAGGAATCGATGAGCGAACATCGCCCGGTAATCGGAATCTGCACGGCGCTCGCGCGCGCGAACTGGGGCGTGTGGCAGGAGCGCGACGCCGCCCTGCTCGCGCTCAGCTACATCGAGGCGATCCAGCGCGCCGGAGGCCTGGCCCTGATGATCCCTCCAGACGGGCGCTTCGAGGACGAGCCCGACGAGATCCTCGACCTCCTCGACGGACTGATCCTCGCGGGCGGCAACGACATCGACCCAGCCGTGTACGGGGCCGACCGGCACCCCGAGACCCACCATCTCGTGCCCGAGCGCGATCTGTCAGAGCTGGCGCTTGCCACCCGCGCGGTCGAGCGGGACATGCCCGTGCTGGGCATCTGTCGCGGCATGCAGCTGATCAATGTGGCGTTCGGGGGGACGCTCAGCCAGCACCTGCCCGAGGAGCTCGGCCACGAGGAGCACCGCCGCACGCCGGGCAGCTTCGAGGGATCCGAGCACGACGTGCGTCTGACGGCCGGCTCGCTCGCGGCGCGCGCCGCCGGCGAGGAGCTGCACTCCACCAAGTCCCATCATCACCAGGGGATCGCCGCCGTCGGCGACGGCCTCGAGGTCACCGGGCACTCGACGATCGACGATCTCCCAGAAGCGATCGAGGCGCCGGGACGCCGGTTCGTGCTCGGCGTCCAGTGGCACCCCGAGGCCGACGAGCAGAGCCGCGTCGTCGTCGCGATCGTCGAGCAGGCGCGCGACTACCGCAGCGCGCGCGGTTCGTCGTACCCGGCGGCGCGGACGGCCTCGGTCACGCGCTCGGCGTGGGCCTGACCGCGCGTCTCGAGCACCAGCTGTACCGCGGTCTCGCGAACGTGCAGATCGAACCCCTCGCGGATGTGCTCGACGTCGAGCAGGTTCGCGCGGAGTTCGCCGACCAGCGCGAGCAGCCGCGCCAGTGATCCGGGACGGTCGGGCAGCGAGGCCAGCAGAACCAGCCGCCGGCCCGCCTGGCTCTCGTGCCGGCGCGCGACCTCCGCGAGCAGCCCCGCGTCGACGTTCCCGCCCGACAGGATGACCACGGTCGTCCCCGACGGCGCGTTGGGCAACCGGCCGGACAGCAGCGCCGCGACGCCGACGGCGCCGGCGCCCTCGACCACGAGCTTGGCCCGCTCGAGCATGAACACCATCGCTTCGGCGACCTCGTCCTCCTCGACCGCGACGACGTCGTCGACCCACCGGTCGATCAACGACAGGGTCAGCTCGCCCGGCCGCTTCACCGCGATCCCGTCGGCGATCGTCAGCGCCGACCGGACCGGGACCGGCTTGCCCGCCGCGAGCGACCCCCGGACCGGGGAGCAGGACGCGGCCTGAACGCCGACCACCTCGATCGACTCGCGCGCGGACTTGAGCGCGATCGCGATGCCGCTGACGAGCCCTCCTCCGCCGACGGGCACGATCACCCGCGCGAGGTCGGGCACCTGTTCGAGCAACTCGAGCCCGACCGACCCCTGGCCGGCGATCACGTCGGGGTCCTCGAACGGGTGCACGAACGCCATCCGCTCGTCCTCGGCGGCGCGGTCGTACGCCGCCTCGAGCGCCTCGTCGACGGTCTGACCGACCATGCTGACCTGCGCGCCGAGCGACCGCGCGGCCTCGACCTTGGCAATCGGCGCCCCTTCGGGCATGAACACGAAGCACGGCACGCCCCGCGCCCGGGCCGCGTACGCGACCGCCTGGGCGTGGTTGCCTGCGCTGCCCGTGATCACGCCGGCGGCGCACTCGTCGCCGAGCATCGACACCTTCGTGAGCGCGCCGCGGATCTTGAACGAGCCCGTCCTCTGCAGGTTCTCGCTCTTCAGCGCCACGATCCCGCCGGCGCGTTCGCTCAGCGTGCGCGAACTCAGCACCGGTGTCTGCTTGACGAGCCCGGCGATCACCTGGGCAGCGCGGCGTACGTCGTCGGCCGAGACCGGCGCGCTGCCCCCGGTCACATGAGCCGTCTCAGTCAGGGATCGCCACCACCGCATCGATTTCGACCTGCGCGCCGCGCGGCAGCCCGGCCACCGCGATCGCTACCCGGGCCGGTGGGTCGGACTCGAAGAACGACTCGTACACCTCGTTGACCTGCGCGAACGACGCCATGTCGGTGAGATACACCGTGAGCCGTACCGCGTCTCCGAGGGTCGCCCCGGCGGCATCGCACACCGCGGCGAGGTTCTCCAGGCATCGCCCGGCCTGGTCCGCCGGGGTCGCGCCGACTAGGTCTCCGGTCTTCGGATCAAGCGGGATCTGGCCGGAGCAGAACAGCAAGTCGCCGGAGGTGCGAACGGCGTGCACGTACGGACCAACTGCCTCGGGAGCGCCTGGCGCCCTTATCGACTCGCGGTGTGCTGGCAATGCGTTCCTCCTCAGTCGCGCAGTGGACGTAGCGTATTGCTCACGTCCGCGCTGGGGTAGCCTGAGACAGTGTCGAACCGCCTCGGGGGCGAGAGCTCACCGTACCTGCGCCAGCACAAGGACAACCCCGTTGCCTGGGAGCCGTGGGGGCCGGAGGCGCTCGCGCGGGCACGCGACGAGAACCGCCCGCTGCTCGTGTCGATCGGCTATTCGGCCTGCCATTGGTGCCACGTGATGGCGCACGAATCGTTCGAGGACGAGCAGATCGCGGCGGTCATGAACGAGCGGTTCGTATGCGTGAAGGTCGACCGCGAGGAGCGCCCGGACATCGACGCGATCTGCATGGAGGCCTGCCAGGCGCTGACCGGGCACGGCGGCTGGCCTCTGAACGCGTTCCTCACGCCGGACGGCGTGCCGTTCTACGCCGGCACTTACTTCCCCCCCGAATCCCGCCACGGGCTGCCGAGCTGGCGGATGGTGCTCGACGGGGTCGCCGAGGCGTGGTCCACGCGACGCGATGACATCGTTCGCCAGGGCGCGAAGATGGTCGAGGCGCTGAGCGCGACGGCGCGGCTCGAGCCGTCGGTCGAGCCGATCACCCAGGAGCTGATCCGCGAGGCGCTGGTGTCGGTGTGGGGCACGTACGACCGGGTCAACGGCGGCTTCGGGCGCGCGCCGAAGTTCCCGCAGGCGTCGGTGATCGAGTTGCTGCTCGCCCGCGGCGAGCGCGAGATGTCGCTCGAGACGCTTGAGGCGATGGCCCGCGGTGGGATCTACGACCAGGTCGGCGGCGGGTTCGCGCGCTACGCGGTCGACGCCACCTGGGCCGTTCCTCACTTCGAGAAGATGCTGTACGACAATGCGCTGCTCGCCCGCGCGTATCTCCACGGCTGGCAGGTGTCGGGCCAAGAACGATTTCGTCGGGTCTGCTGCGAAACGCTCGACTGGGCGCTCCGCGAGATGCGTGGCTCAGAGGGCGGCTTCTGCGCGGCGCTCGACGCCGACTCCGAGGGCGTCGAGGGGAAGTTCTACGTGTGGACGGCGGACGAGCTGCGCGAGGCGCTCGGACAGCTCTACGACACCGCCGTCGAGTACTTCCAGCCGACGCGGTTCGAGCACGGACTGATCCTGGAAGCCCACGGCCCCGAGCCCGAGGACCTCCCCGAGATCAAGCGGCGACTACTCGACGTGCGCTCGCACCGCATCCGACCGGGGCTCGACGACAAGCGTCTGACCTCGTGGAACGCGCTGATGATCTCGGCGCTCGCCGAGGCGGGCGCGGCGTTCGGGCGCGAGGACTACTTGGAGGCGGCGGTCGTCTGCGCGTCGTTCGTGCTCGGGGATCTCCGCGACGGGGACGGACGGCTGCTCAGGACCTGGAAGGACGGTCGGGCGCACCTCGACGCCTACCTCGACGACCACGCGTTCCTGCTCGAGGCGCTGATCGGGTGCTACGAGGCGACCGGGGATCCGCGCTGGTACGGCGAGGCGACCGCGCTCGCCGACACGATGATCGAGCGCTTCTCGGATCCCGAGCGCGGCGGCTTCTACACGACCGCGTCGGATCACGAAGAGCTCGCGGCGCGGCGCAAGGACCTCGACGACTCCCCGATCCCGTCGGGGAACTCATCGGCGGCGTTCGGACTGCTGCGGCTGGCGCTGCTGTCCGGCGAGGGCCGCTACGAGCGCCACGCGCTCGGCGTGCTCAGGCTGCTGTTCCCGCTGGCCGCGCGCCACCCGGGGGCGTTCGGGCACCTGCTCGGCGCCGCCGACTTCTACCTGGCGCCGGTCAAGGAAGTCGCGATCGTCGGTCCCTCGTCGGAGGTGGCTCCGCTCCTGCGCGTGGTCCGCGACGCGTACCGCCCCCACGTGGTGCTCGCGACCGGCGAGGCCGACGGCGTGCCGCTGCTCGAGGGCCGCGAGCCGGTCGACGGTCATGCCGCGGCGTACGTTTGCGAGCGGTTCGTCTGCCAGGCGCCGGTCACGAGCCCCGAGGCGCTAGAGGCCGCACTCGTCGGCTAGCCCCGGCTCATAGGACCGGCAGGTAGCGCTCGAGCTCCCACGGGGTCACCTGGACCCGGTAGTCGTCCCACTCCTGGCGCTTGATCTCGATGTAACGGTTGAACACGTGCTCGCCGAGCGAGCGCAGGACTAGCTCGGACTGGGCGGTCAGCTCGATCGCCTCGCCCAGCGTCGCCGGCAGCTGCTCGATCCCGAGGCGGCGGCGCTCCTCCGAGGACAGGTGGTAGAGGTTCGTCTCCATCGGGTCGGGCAGCTCGTAGCGGTGCTCGATCCCCTCGAGGCCGGCCTGGAGCAGCACCGCGAACGTCAGGTACGGGTTGCACGCCGGGTCCGGGCAACGCAGCTCCATCCGCGTGGCGCGCTCGTTGCCGGGGTGGTACATGGGGATACGGACCAGCGCGGAGCGGTTGCGACGCGACCACGCCAGATATACGGGCGCCTCGTAGCCCGGCACGAGCCGCTTATACGAGTTGACCCATTGGGCGAAGATCGAGCAGATCTCGCGGGCGTGGCGGAGCTGCCCCGCGATGAACGCCTTGCCGATGTCCGACAGGTAGTACTGGTCGTCGGGGTCGAAGAACGCGTTGTGCTCACCGCGGAACAGCGACTGATGCGTGTGCATCCCGGAGCCGTTCTTGCCGAACAGCGGCTTGGGCATGAACGTGGCGTGCAGCCCGTACTTCATCGCGTATTCCTTGACCGTGATGCGGTAGGTCATGCAGTCGTCGGCCATCTTCAGCGCGTCCGCGTAGCGCATGTCGATCTCGTGCTGGCTCGGGCCGACCTCGTGGTGGGCGTACTCGGTGGGGATCCCGAGCTGTTCGAGCGCGAGCACTGTCTCGCGGCGCAGGTCCGATCCCGCGTCGAGCGTGGTCAGGTCGAAATAGCCGCCTTCGTCGAGGACCTCGGTCGAATTCGGGCTCTTGAAGTAGAAGTACTCGAGCTCCGGGCCGACGTAGTAGTGGTCGAAGCCCATCGCCTTGGCCCGCTCGACCGCGCGGCGCAGGACGTGTCGCGGGTCGCCCTCGTACGGGGTGCGCTCGGGCGTGAGGATGTCGCAGAACATCCGTGCCACGCCCTGCTCCTCGGGACGCCACGGGAGGGTCCTGAACGTGGTCGGGTCGGGCATCGCGATCATGTCCGACTCCTCGATCGGGTTGAAGCCGGTGATCGACGAGCCGTCGAATCCCATCCCGCCCTCGAACGCGTCGGTCAGCTCGGTGGCGTTGATCGAGAACGCCTTGAGCTGGCCGAGGATGTCGGTGAACCACAACCGGATGAACCGGATGTTGCGCTCCTGGACGAGCGCCCGCACGTCGTCGGCGGTGAGCGGGGAAGCGGTGGTCGCCATCGGGCGGCGAACGTTACTGGCTGGCCGGGCGTTAGAGGCGGCCAGAGAGCTGGCGCTCGCCGAGCCAGCGGTTGGCCCAGCGCTCGAGCTCGGTCAGCGCGGGCTCGAGGTCTCGCCCCATCTGCGACAGCGCGTACTCGACCTTGAGCGGCGGTCCGGAGATGACCGTCCGCTCCACCATGCCGCGGCGTTCAAGCTCCTTCATCCTCTCGGACAGCAGGCGGTCCGACAGTTCCGGCACCGCCTGGGCGATCTCCGAGAAGCGCAGCGCGCCCTCCATCAACACCGCCAGGATGGCCCCTGTCCACCGCCGGCCGACGAGCTCGACCGCCTCGTGGTACAGGGGGCAACACCCTGTGGCGCGGGTTTCGCCGCTATCAGGCTCGGCCGTGTCCTCGGGCGCTCCCATTTTGTGTCCGACCAGAGCTTACGCTCTCACGCAGCTTGCAATGCGCGCGATGCCTCGCTCGAGCCATCGACGGGCACCTCGCCTGCGACGTTCACCATCGCGGTGAACCCCTCGAGCGAGACCGTCGCAATCGCCTCAAGGATCTGCTCATCGTCCCAGCCAGCCTCACGCGCCTCTTCGTGGAGGTGCATGGGCGCGCGGCCGCGCTCCTCGAGCATCGCGTGCAGGTAGCGCAACAGCGCTGCCTCTCGCAAATCCTTCGAGTTGAATTGCCGCGCCAGCGCCACTTCGTCGAGCGCCAGTCCGGCCGCACGTGCGGTCCGCGAGTGCATCGCGATCCCCGGCTCGGACTGGTAATACTCGGCGACCGCGAGCGCAATCCGCTCGAGCGTCGGCAGCGTCAGCTTGCCGTGGCGCAACTCCGAGCGGAAGCGGGCGTAGGCCCTTAGCGCGGCGGGCGAACCCGCCAGCACGCCGAGGAAGTTCGGCAGCTGACCGCCCGTCGCGAGCGCCCCCCGCAGAACGGGGACGGAGCCCTCAGGGGCAGTCAGGTCGTCGTGGATTTGGAACCTGCTCATTGAAGTCTTCATAGTTGACCACCAGTAGGTCCGGGGGGGCTTGAAGGGCCGTCTTGCCCTTCACTTTCGAGACCTGCTTACGGTTGATAAGTTTAGATTGGCGGGGCAAGGCGCACAAGTGGGGGAAGCACTACTTTTTGAGCGACTTAGCCTCCGCCCAACAGTGCCGCGCCACCGCCTCTCCTTCTTATATACGGAGGCCCATAAAGACTGGATCAGCCCCGTACGCGAGGTCTGTAAGGGCGCCGATTTGGCTAGTGCGGCAGGGCGCTCGTGGCGGCCACGATGATCAGCAGCAGGCCGAGCAGCACGGCCCACATCGCTGTGCGGTCGGGCTTGAAGCCCTCGCGTTCGTGCCGGCGGAGCGTCGGCCGGCCGATGGGACGGGCGACGGGCAGGTTCCGCTCCGCTCCGCGGCCCGTGATCTGGACGGTGCGGCGACCGTTGGCCGCGCGCGGCGCCCACGTCACCGGGCGCTCGAGGTGGAGGTCGGACTCCGGTTCAGCCGAGAACGGGATGGCCGGCGGAGGGGGCTCGGCGATCGTCGCGGCGCGGAACTCGCGGAAAGCCTCGCTATCGAGCTCCTCCCACCACGGCACAACGTTCCGGCGCCGCGCACGCGCGGCAACGCCAGCTTGGGGCATCTGACCGACCTCTTTCTCGTACTTACGGGGTTAGCTGACGGACGAGCACGATTCGCCCCAACAACTCGGTTCCCCCGCTCCCTCCGCCCATGCACGTCGAGCGGCGCGGATTCAGTTTCGGCGGCGATCCTAACAGTGGGAACGGACGGAATGCGGTCTCATTGCAGACCATTTCCACGCAGAATGCGGCCTGGTTGTCCGGCCAAGACGTTTGGCGGCGCGCCGCCGTTGGTTGCCGGCGCCCCGGGCTTACTCGTTCCCAGCGACCTTGGCGACGAACTGCGCCACGTCGTTGGCGTCGACGCCCTGCACGACGTCGGCGGGCATCGTCCCCTCGCCGAGGCACGCCTCCTGGCTTCCCGAAGGCGGGTTCTGCAGGCATCCGTTGGCGATCGTGTGCAGCACGAGCTGCTCGGTCGGCTGGATCACATCGAGGTTAGGTCCGACCTTGCCGACCGCGTTGGCCCCGGCCAGCGTATGGCACAGCCCGCAATGCTGGCCGAACAGCTCACGCCCGCGCTGCTGGGCGGCGGTCAGCTGGATCCCGCCGACCTGGCCGTTGGCGTTGTTGCGATTGCCGAGCAGGAACACCACGGGGAGCACTATCCCGAACCCGACGTAGACCACCACGAGCACCAGCCCCATCGTCCGCCGCCCCCGGTACCCCGGCTCCTGACCGGCGCCACCGGGGCGGCGGACGCCTAGGAGGAACACCCCGAGCCCGAGCACGACCCAGAAGACGGCAAACAGGATTACGGCGAGCACGGAGCGGCACCTTACCGCGATGACCCGCCGAACGGAGCACAGGGAAGGCGCATATCGCTACCGCCGCCGTCCCGAGGCGAAGCTCATCACCGGCGGCGCCACTGCCCGGAAGTCCTCGGCGTCGGTCTCGCGCGAAGTTCGCTGCGCCGCCAGGCCGCGGCGCACCTGCTCGTCGAGCATCGAGAAGTCCTTGACCTCGGCGGCAAGGTGGTCGGGGGCGGCGATCGGCTGAACGCGATCGACGAGGATGTTGATCGCGCCACCGGCCGCCGGCAGCGCCTCCAGCTTGCCGTGGGCGAGCATCAGCGGCTCGGTCCTGACGGTCAGCCGGTGGCGCTCGTAGATCGGGGCGGGAACGATCAGGTTGATCGTCCCGAACTCGTCCTCGAGCAGCACGAACACGATCCCGTTGGCCGTGCCGGGGCGCTGGCGCGCCACCACGAGCCCGCCCACCGCCACACGGGTGCCATGGCGCACCGTCCCCAACTCGCGGCTCGTGACCAGACCCTGGGGCAGCCGCTCTCTGAGCAGCGCGATCGGATGCGAATTCGCGGTCAGCCCGATCGTGCCGTAATCGGCGAGCATCGACTCCCACGGCGTGAGCGACCGCAGCTCGGGCGGCGCCGGCAGATCCAGCGGGAGCGCCAGCTGCACCCCGCCGGGCACCCTTCTCCCTGGCGTCGCCACCCCGAGCTGCCACAGCGCGATGCGGCGGGCCGATCCCGACGCCGCCCCGGGCACCGACCCCGGCACGAGCGAGTCGCACGCCCCCGACCAGGCGAGCATCTCGAGCGAGGCGGCGCTCGAGCTCGCGCGCGAGGCGAGCTCGGCGAGGCTCCGAAACCGCCCTCCCGCCTCGCGGACCGCGGCCAACTCCGTCACCTCCTGCGCGGTGACGCCGCGAACGTAGCCGAGGCCGATGCGGACGCTGCCTCCCTCCATCTCACACTCGGCGGCGCTCTCGTTGATGTCCGGCGCCAGCACCTCGATCCCCCGCCGCTGGGCCTCGTGGACCAGCGCGTCGGGTGGATAGAAGCCCATCGGCTGCTCGTTCAGCAGCGAACACAGGAACTCGGGGCCGAAGTGGACCCGCAGCCATGTCGATTGGTAGGCGAGCAAGCCGAAGGCGGCGCCGTGCGCCTTCGGGAAGCCGAATCCCGAGAACCCGCGAACCATCGAGAACACGCGCTCGGCCGTGTCCTCATCTACCTCGTGCCGCTGGCGGGCGCCGGCGACGAATCGCCGGTGGTAGGCCTCGATCGCCGCGTCCGAGCGCTTGCGGCTCATCGCCCGCCGCAGCCCCTCCGCCTCCCCGGGCGAGAACCCGGCGAACGCGATCGCGACCTCGATCACCTGATCCTGGAAGATGATCGAGCCGAGCGTCTCGCGCAGCGCCGGCTCGAGCGACGGATGCTCGTACGGGACCTGGTAGTCGGGATCGACGCGCAGCCGCTGGCGGCGCTCGATGTACGGGTTGACCGCGCCTCCCTGGATCGGCCCCGGCCGCACGATCGCGACCTGGATCGTGATGTCCTTGAGGTTCTCCGGCCGGGTGCGGAACAGCGACTGCATCTGCGCCCGGCTCTCGATCTGGAACACCCCGGTCGTGTCGGCGCTCTGGATGCACTCATACGTCGCCGGATCGTCGTACGGGATCCGGCTCAGGTCGACCTCCTCTCCGCGGGTGCGCGCGATCATCTCGACCGAGCGCTCGACCGCCGACAGCATCCCGAGCCCGAGCAGGTCGATCTTCAGGAAGCCCGCGTCCGAGCACGAGTCCTTGTCCCACTGAACGATCTGGCGGCCCTCCATCGCCGCGGGCACGATCGGACAGCAGTCGATCAGCGGACGGGTGGCGACGATCATTCCGCCCGAGTGCTGGCTCAGGTGGCGCGGCAGCCCGTGAGCCTCGGCGGCCAGCCGCGCGAGCCACGCCCAGCGACCGGTCGCCCCGCGGCGAGCATTTTTGATGTCACCAAGCACTTCCTTCGCGTCCCAGCCCTCGCTGCCCCGAGCCACCCGCTCGATCTCCCCCGGCGGCAGCCCGAGCGCCTTGCCGAGCTCGCGGATCGCCCCGCGGGCGCGGTAGGTCGGGAACGCCGCCACCAGCGCCGAGCGATCGTGCCCGTAGCGCTCGTGGACGCGCGGAATCAGCTTCTCCCTGATGTCGCGCGGGAAGTCGAGGTCGATGTCGGGCAGCGAGGTCAGCTCCTCGTTCAGGAACCGGCCGATCAGCAGGTCGTTGGCGATCGGGTCGACATGCGAGAGGCCGGTCAGGAAGCACACGATCGAGGAGACGCTTGAACCCCGACCCCGGCCGGGCGGCAGCAGGCCGCGAACGCTGCCGGGACCGCGCACCTCGAGCGCCACCTCGCGGGCCAACTCGAGCATGTCGTGGTGGAGCAGGAAGAACCCGGGCAGACCGAGCCGCCCGATGATCCGAAGCTCCTGCTCCAGCCGCGCGGTGGCGTCAGCGCGCACCGTGCCCGCGCCCTTGTACCGATCCTTGAGTCGCGACTGACACAGCTCGGTGAGCGTGCGCATCGCTGCCTCGTCCTCCGCCCCCGGATACCGGTACCCGAGATCGCTGGTCAGATCGAATCGCAGCCGCTCGGCCAGCGCCAGCGTCTCCGCCACCGCTTCCGGATGGTCGGCAAATCGACTCGCCATCGCCGCCGGCGAGGCGAGCACGTGGCTGAAGTTGCCGCGCCGCTCGGGCTCGGAGGCATCGAGCGTGGTGTGCAGACGCACGGCCACCAGCGCGTCCTGGAGCGTGGCTCGGACGCGCGCGTGCGCGTGCACGTTGCCGGTGGCCACGCATGGCACACCGAGCCGCTGCGCAACCCGCTGAAGGCGCCGGTTGCGGGCACGATCGTCGCGCAGGAACGGCCGTTGGAGCTCGACCCGCAGACGGTCGGGACCGAACGCGTCAAGCAGGCGCCTGAGCGTGAACTCGTCGTGCACCCCGCGCAGCGCGCAGCCGCTCAGGCACACCAGCCCCTCGGCGTGCTCCAGGACGTCCGCGAGCTCGACGAACGCCTGCGACGGCGGGGAGGTTGGGGGGCGGGCGGGCGGGATCCGATTTCCGCGCGTGTGGGCATGCGCGCGGGTCAGGATCCGGCACAGGTTCGACCAGCCGATCGCGTCCTCGACGAGCAGCGTCAGGTGGCGTCCCTCGGGAGCTTCACCCGCGCCCGAAGACGCGTCACCCGGCGCAAGATCGATCTCGGCGCCGTGGATCGGCCGCAGTCCGAGCGCCCGCGCGGAGACCGCGAACTCCATCGAACCCGAGACCGTGTTGTGGTCGGTCAGGGCCACCGCCTCGTACCCAAGCTCGAGCGCGGCGGGGACGATCTCGTCTGGCAGTGAGGCGCCATCGAGAAACGAGAACGCCGAGTGGCAGTGGAGTTCGACGTAGGGCGCGATCATCGAACATATGTTCTCATCCGCTCCGGACGTTGGTAGGGTGGCGGCGTGAAGCTCCGGTGCCGCTGCGGCTGCTCTCGCGCGAGATTCCGGCGGACTGGATCGACTACAACGGGCACGTCACCGAGTTCCGCTACCTCGAGCTGATGGCCGACGCAACCGACGCGCTGCTTCTTTTCGTCGGCGTCGACGGGGCGTACGTCGAGAGCGGCGGGAGCTACTACACGGTCGAGACGCACATCTTGCACCTCGGCCAGCTGTACGCGAGCGACCACGTCGAGGTGCTGACCCAGGTCCTCGGCTGGGACGAGCGGCGCCTGCATGTGTTCCACACGATCGTGCGCCGCGGCGAGGAGCAGCCGGTCGCCACCGGCGAGCACATGCTCTTGCACGTCGACGCGGCCGCCGGACGCGCGTCGCCGGTCCGCGACATCGTGCGCGGCCGGGTGGCGGCGCTGGCCGACGCCCAGGCAGGTTTGGCGCGTCCCCCGCGAGCGGGCCGCCGGATCTCGCTCTAGCTCGAGCCCGCAGCGAGCAGCGCGCGAAGGTTGATCGAGGCCGCCATCGCCCGGTAGCCCGCGGCATTCGGATGCAGGTGGTCGCCGCTGTCAAACGCGGGCGTGAGCCGGTCGGGATCGCCGGGATCCGCGACGGCGGCGGCGAAGTCGATCACGCCGTCGAACGCGCCGCTCGTGCGGATCCAGTTGTTGACCGCCTCGCGCTTGGCCTCGCCCGCGGGCGTCCAGTAACGCGCGCCCTCAAACGGCGTCAGCGTCGCACCGAAGATCTTCAGCCCGGCCGTATGGGCGAGTGTGATGATCCGCTCGTAACCCTCGACGATCTGGAGCGCGGAGACGTCGGTATGCGGCGCGCTCAGCGCACCGCGGCTCTGGCTGTAGCCGATGTCGTTGATCCCCTCGAGCAGGATCACGTCCCGGACGCCCGTCTGGTCGCGCACGTCCCGCTCGAATCGGGCGACCGCATCGACACCGCAGCACAGCGAGCCGTTGAGCACCCGGTTGCCGCCGATCCCCTCGTCGACGACCGCGAGCGTCGCCCCGCGCAGGTTGTCGAGCCGGCCGGCGAGGTCATTTGGCCAGCGCTCGTTCATTCCGAACGGGGAGCCGACGCCGTCCGTGATCGAGTCGCCGAGGGCGACGACCGAGCCGAGCGCGCCTTGTGCGCCGAGCACGTCGACGCCGTCGAGGAAGTACCAGGAGTGCGTGCGGACCGTGAAGGCGTTGGCCGCGCCGGCGACGTGGGCGCCGGCGGCGACGTAGTTGACCTGCTGTGCGTCGGCGTGCTGGGTGGCGGGACCGGTCGCGCGCGGGAGGTAGATGCTCACCGCCAGCCGGGTCCCCGGCACGGTCGCCAGCGGCACTGGATCGCTTATCGCCTCCGCGCCCGGCGGGATCAGCACCGAGCGCCGGCCCGCGAAGTACAGCGAGTACGAGGTTCCCGCCACCGTGCGCGGTCCGCTGCCGTCGATCGCGACCTCGGCCTGGCCGATCCGAAGCGGCGCGCTGCCGAACGCGTTCGTGAGCCGGACTCGGACCCTGACGCCGCCGGCGCTCGTGAACACGATCTCCCGGATCGTGACATCGCGGAAGCCGGCCCGCGACAGGTTGCCCGGGGTGGCGGCCTGCGGAGCCGCACCCCAGGTTGCGATCCAGTGGCTGCCTGCCGGGACCGGGACCGGGGTGGCCGCGGCCGGCGCGTCGCGGTTCAGGACGGCGGCCCCGATTCGGAGCAGCACAAGCAGCGCAACGGGTGCCCAGAGATATCGACGCACTCTGGGAAAGTAACGGGGCGGTCAGCCGACCAGTTCCGGACCCGGCCGATATCAGCCGAGTAGCTTGCGGACCTGCCCGAGCACCCGCGGCTCGAGTAGTTCGCTGCAGTACGCGCTGAAGTGGACCCCGTCGAAGCGGCACAGCTGCCCGTTGACGTCCGCGTTGTAGTGATCCCCGGGCGAGACGGTCTGGTCGATGTCGAGCGCCGACACCGTACCCGGGTGGCGCCGCGCGGCGGCCTCGAGCATCGAGTTGATCAGCGCGCGCCGCGCCGGCGACGCCTGCGGCGCCGGCGAGCCGTCGGGGAGATGCGGCGGATTGGTGTAGGGGATCGTCAGGAACACGATCTTCCTGCCCCCGGCGCCCATGATCTGCACGAAGCGCTCGATCTGCTTCTCGACGTTGGCGTCGAACGCCGACTCACCTATGTGGACGACTTTGCCGTCGATCTTCCAGTCGAGCGTGTCCCGGTACCCGAGCTCGACCACGACCGCCCGGGCGTCAGTCGCGCGCGCCTCGGCGGCCCACTGCGCGGCGGCGGTCGGGCAGCCCTCCGACTGGGCCTCCCACGTGCCGTCGACGTCGAGCTCCCCTTGCGTCGTGAACGCGCACCCGAGTAGCGCGCCGTCGGTGAGCTGGATGCCGTAGCGCTCCTCGTTGCCCAGCCACGGGACGCCCAGCGTGAACGCCAGCGAGTCGCCGACCATCAGCACGCGCTTCGGCGGGCATGTCTGGAAGGTCTTCTCGCCCGACCCGCTCCAGGTCAGCTGGTGGTTCCCGAGCGCGGTGTAGACGAACTGGGTCTCCTTGCTCTCGGGCACCGGCACCTGGCCATAGTCCGAGGCGTTCTTCAGCGCCACCGTGCACGAAGGGTCGTTGCCCGCAAGCTTCGGCGGAGGTTGCGGCAGGGTCGCGGCGGCGGGAATGCCGACCGGTAGCTGGTCGGCCGCCGAGGCCAGCAGCAGCGCGGCCACGGCGCCACCGGCCGCCAGCGGCGTCAGCGCCCGGATCAGCCACACGGGGCGCCTGCGCTGGCGGATCGGCTGCTCGATCAGGAAGTACGACGTGACGCTGACGGCCAGCGTCACCGCGAGCCGGACCAGCAGCAGCCTCGTGCCGCTCACGCCGACGGTGTCGGTGGTCAGCCAGAGGAACAGCGGGAAGTGCCACAGGTACAGCCCGTAGGAGATCTGCCCCAGGGCTCTGAGCGGCCGAACCGAGAGCGCGCGCGCCGCCGGCGAGGACGGGCGCAACACCGCGGTGGCGATCAGGAGCACGGTGGCGCCGTCGAGCGCAAGCAGCCCGTATGGGTAGAGCCAGCCGTCCGACCCGTCCGTGGTGGCGATCGCCGCGAGCACGCCGGCAAGTGCGAGCACCGCGCCGAGCCCGAGGACGCGTTGACGCAGGCCGTGCGCATCCGGTGCCGGAGCTGAGACCCTCGCGCCCGCGCCGGCGCGCCAGATCGCCACGCCGATCGCCAGCGCGGCCCCGATCAGCAAGCCGGACGCGCGGGTGTCGGTCCCGTAGTACACGCGATCTAGATTGCGACCGCCGTCGAACAGGATTGCTGTGTCGACTACCGAGGCGATCGCGCCCGCGACGGTGACACCGAAGACGAAGAGCAGCGGGCGACGGTTCGCGGGCGCCGTGTCCCCGCCTTCCCCGGACCGGCGCGCCCCGCGACCGGCGAGCCACAGCACGCCGACGACGAGGATCGGCCACACGACGTAGAACTGCTCCTCGATCGCCAGCGACCACGTGTGCTCGAGCGGCGACACCGGGCCGGTGGCGGCGAAATAGCTGCTTCCGGCGGCGATCTGATGCCAGTTGCTGTAGTAGGTCAGCGCCGAGATCCCGTCGCCCTTGAGGCCGGGGATCGCCTGCGCGGAGCCCGCGACCGCGTAGTACAGCCCGATCACGGCCACCAGGCAGAACAGCGCCGGCAACAGCCGGCGGGCGCGCCGCGCCCAGAACGCACCGAGCCTGAGCGTCGCCGTCCTGCTCCACTCGGCCAGCAGCAGCGAGGTGATCAGGAAACCCGACAGGACGAAGAACACCTCGACCCCGAGGAACCCGCCGTGGGCCCAGCCGACGCCCCCGTGGTACAGCAGCACCGCCGCCACCGCGACGCCGCGCAGGCCATCGAGCGCGCCGTAGTGGGTCAGTTCCACCCGGCGCTTTCGTTCGGTTAGTTCCCTGCTCACCAACCAGGGGATACCCCGAAGTGCGTAGGGCGAGCGTAAAGAGCCCGCGGATCCGCTGCGGCGCCTCGTGAAAAGAGTAGCGGCCAGCTCTTGACAACTTATTAGTCGCTGCTAATCTTCTGCCTAGTTAGCACTCACTAAGAAGAGAGCGGAGGACATGCCAACACCCACCACCCAAAGCCGCCGGATCTGGACCCTCGTGATCGTCTCGCTCGGGTTGTTCATGACCGTGCTCGACAATCTCGTCGTCAACGTCGCCCTCCCGAGCATCCACCGCGACCTGGGCGCCTCGATCCAGACGCTCGAGTGGACGGTGAACGCTTATATCCTCGCCTACGCGGTGCTGCTGCTGACCGGCGCGGCCCTCGGCGACCGGCTGGGGCGCCGGCGCATGTTCATGGTGGGGATAGCGGTCTTCACCGCCGGTTCAGCCGCCGCGGCCCTGTCCCCCACGATCGGCTTCCTGATCGCCGCCCGCGCCGTGCAGGGCGTCGGCGCTGCGCTCGTCACCCCGCTCACCTTGACGCTGCTGGCCGAAGCCTTCCCGCCCGAGCAGCGCGGACTCGCGCTCGGCGTGTGGTCGGCGATCAGCGGTATCGGCGTGGCAGCCGGGCCGCTCGTCGGCGGATTCCTCACGCAGGCCGCTTCGTGGCACCTGATCTTCTGGGTCAACGTCCCCATCGGACTCGCGCTCATCCCGCTCGCCCACGCTCGACTCGTCGAGAGCCGCGGACCGGTCAAGCATTTGGATCTCCCCGGGCTGGTGCTCGTGTCGACCGGGCTGTTCGGACTCGTGTTCGGCCTCGTGCGCTCGCAGTCGCTCGGCTGGGGTAGCGCCGAAGTCGTGATCTCGCTGGCCGCGGGCGTCGTGCTGGTGCTTGCCTTCATCGCCCAGGAGCTGCGGACCGACGAGCCGATGCTGCCGATGGAGTTCTTCGCCAACCGCGGCTTCGCGGTCACCAACACCGTGTCGCTGGCGATGTACTTCGGGATGTTCGGCTCGATCTTCTTCCTCAGCCAGTTCCTGCAGAACGTGCTCCACAACACGCCGCTGCAGGCGGGCGTGAAGCTGCTCGTGTGGACGGGCGCGGTGATGGTCGTGGCGCCCGTGGCGGGCTTCATGTCCGAGCGCTACGGCAGCCGGCCGTTCATGATCGCGGGCCTGTCACTACAGGCGATCGCGCTCGGCTGGATGGCGAGCGTGGCCGGCGTCGGTGAGTCCTACGCCAGCCTGGTGATCCCGTTCGCACTGGCCGGCAGCGGAATGGCGCTCGTGTTCGCCCCCTCGGCCAACGCGGTGCTGGCATCCGTGAGGACCTCCCAGACGGGGCAGGCGTCGGGCGCCACCAACGCGATTCGCGAGCTGGGCGGCGTGCTCGGGATCGCGGTCCTGGCCACGGTGTTCACGAGCCACGGCGGCTATCTGTCGCCCCAGGCCTACGTCAACGGCCTCGTGCCGGCGCTGTGGCTGGGTGCAGCCGTGCTGGCGGGCGGCGCGCTGATCGCGGCGGCACTCCCGTTCAGCACTCGCGCCTCGGCCTCCGAGCACGCGGCGGAGGAAGCGGCGATCGGCGCGGGCGAGGCGTACAGCCGAGAGCTCGCTCGCGCGTGACCGCTTGACCGTGCCTTAGGATCGAGAAAGCATCATGGCCTCCACCCCCGCAACAGAGCAGAAATCACCTCGTCAGCGCGTCCCGGCGGCCGAACGCCGGGACGCGCTGATCGATGCGGCCGTGCACGAGTTCGCCCGCGGCGGGCTGTACGGGACACCGGTCGACCGGATCGCGCGGCGCGTCGGCGTCGCGCAGCCGTACGTCTTCAGCCTGTTCGCCAACAAGCAGGAGCTGTTCCTGGCCGCGGTCGAGCGGTGCTTCGAGCGCGTGTCCGAGATGTTCACCAAGGCGGCGCAGGAGTTCGACCCGGCCACGGCCCCGCCGGAATTCGACGTGTTCAAGGCGATGGGCAATGCCTACGTCGAGCTGCTGGAATCGGATCGCGCGTATCTGATGCTCCAGCACCAGGCGTACGCGGCGTGCGACGACGAGGAGATCCGCGAACGCGTCCGGGCCTGCTACGCCCGACTCGTGGTCCATGTTGAGGCGCTCGCCCCCGACGCCGACCCCGAGCGCATCGACGAGTTCTTCCGCTACGGCATGTGGTTGAACGTCGCCGCGGCGATGGGCGTCGAGGACCTGTCGGTCGGCTGCGAGTGGGTCCAGGCCGACGCGATGAGCGGCGACGCGCAGAGCGAATAGCGGCCGTCAGTCCGCGACGCGGCGCTCGGGATAGCGCGGCAGGCCGTCCTCGGGGATCTGCTCCCACGGGACGGCGTAGGCGACGAACTGGTGCGCGGCGGGCCGAACCTCGGGATCCTCGTCGAACGCGCCCATGCGGACGCCGACGCGCGCGGCGTCATCCGGGTCGCGGCTGAACAGGGCCGAGCCGCAGTCTCCGCAGAACCACTTCTCGGCGCCGCCCTCGGGCTTCCACGCCCGGAGCCGATCCTCGCCGGTGAGGATCTGGAACGAGCCGGGCTCGACCCGCGCGCTCACCGAGGACCCGGTGCCGGTGCGCCGCTGGCACCGGGTGCAGTGGCAGTACTGGGCCGAGACCGGTGGCGCGGTGACCTCGAACGTGACCGCACCGCAGCCACACCCGCCCGTCAGTCGGAAGGTCGTCGCCATGTGAGTTACAGCGCCGCCGGCGCCTTGACGAGCTGGCGGTCGGGAGCGATTCCCCAGCGCTCGGCGACCTCCGTGAGGTGATCGTCGAGGTCCCAGCGATCGGGCCGCTCCTCGCCGGAGTGCTCGGGGCTCGCGCCCTTCAGCGCCATGCAGCCAGTGTTGTCGCCAATCGCGCGGAGCGCGTCGACGTCCTCAGCGGTCAGCCGCAGCTCGGCGGGGAGCGTTGCCAGCTCGGTGCGCTTGCTCTCGACCGGGCGAGCGTCGGCGCCCACCTCCTGGATCAGCGTCGGCACGACGCAGGCGACCGGAGCGTGCGCCATGTTCCACTGGCACGCGAGCTGGATCATCGTCAGCCCCGCGCGGTCGGCCACCGGGCGCATCAGCTCGAGCCGCTCGCGGCCCTGCTCGATCCAGCCGGCAGGCCGGAAGCTCCGGTGGTCCTGGCGCGCCAGCTCCTGCCCGGGCCGCAGGTCGTCGAAGAACAGCCCGCCGTAGTCGACCACGCGCGTGATGACTTGCACCCCGGCGGCCGCGGCGGCGTCGAGGCACAGCTCCCCGGGCCATGGCTCGAGCGGGTTGAGGATGATCATCGCCCAGTCGAGCAGCGCGCCGAAGCGCTCCAGGCAATCGATCAGGTCGAGCGTGAAGCCGTTGGCCGGACCGGGCGCGACCCCGATCAGCCGCGTCAGGCCGGCCTCGCGCAGCGCCGCCATCCCCTCCCACACCACCTCGCTGGTGTAGCCGGTCCGGTCGGGGTTGTGCAGCAGCAGCAGGTCGAAGCTGTCGATCCCGACGCGCTCGAGGCTCCGCTCGGTCGCCATGCGCAGATACCCGGCGTACTCTGACGCGTCCCGGAGCCGGGGATCGGTGAAGCGCGGGAACCCCTTGGCGCCGTCGCGCTCGCCCTCGTAGAAGTCGTGGCCCACGGCCCCGACGATGCACATCTCGTCGCGCCGGCGGCCCTCGATCGCGCGCCCGAGCATCCGGTCGGCCTCGCCGGTGCCGTACACATCCGCGGTCATCACGGTCCGGATCTGATCGTCGGGCGCGATCAGCGCCATGAACCGCTCGTCGTCGAGCGGCTCGCCGAAGTGCATGAACCGCCCACCGCTCCAGGTGCCGACGGCGGCAGGGCCGGGATCGAGCGGGGTATCGGGGGTGGCGGAGGAGTCAGCCATAAGGACTGCTCAGTTTATGAGGGTGCTCAGCGCTGTCTCCACCACCTCCCCTTCTCGAGGTCGTGGAACACGATCTCGTCACGGCCACACGTGGTGACCACCTCCCAGTAGCGCCGGCGAAGCGGTCGATCGGTCCACCAGCGGTCTTCCACCAACCACGACTCGCGCACCGAGTCGACTGCACGTCCGTCGACCGCCAGCGGACGGCCCTCGTCCCCGGCGTCGACGGCGACCCGGCGGGGAACGGATAACCGACGTGGCCCGCTCATCCTTCAAATGGGGTGAGCACCGCGCGCCGCTCGGGAAAGCGCGAGTCGGGGTCGACTTCGAGCACGCGCAGGGCGGCGTCGGGTCCCGCGGCCGCTCGCGTCTGGCGGATGGCCTCGCGCAGGCGCGCCATTCGGGCCGCTGCGGGATCGTCGAGAAGGCTTCGCTGATCGCTGGCGTGCGGCCCGAACCGCTCCACCGCAAGCCGCAGCTGCTGCGCCGGCGCCGGCATCAGCGCCAGCCGTGGGGCCAGCGCGAGCCGCATCCTCACCGGGTCGGCCAGCGCCTCGCGGAACACGACCTGCTCGCGCCAGGTCCCGCCGTGCTCCACGAGCACCGCGGACAAGACGACCGCCCGCAGCGTCCGGCCGCGTCGTTCCCGCCGCGCCAGCAGGCGATCGATCAGGAGCCCGAGCGCGCGCTCCAGCTGGATGCCCGACGCGGCCTCGGGCAGCTCGAGCGCCTCGCGCAGGAACTCGCTCGCCGGTCGTGGCCGCAGGGCGCCGTCACCACCGCTCGCCAGCTCGTGGGCATTAAGCCCGGCGGTGCCGAACCGGTCGGCGAGCGCCGCCGGCGCCAGCGCCGCGAGTTCGCCGAGGGTGCAGATCCCGAGCCGCTCGAGCGCCTCGGGTAGATCGGCCAGCGCCGGCCGGGCGCGCAGCAGCGCCACCGGCAGCGGCGCCAGGAACTCGCCCGCCTGCTTGCGCCCGCCCGAGACGATCACCGGCCGGCGCACCCGGGCGCGGGTCGCCGCCGCCACCGCGGCGAACCGGGACGGCGCCACTCCGTAGCGAGCCGGCGTGCGCAGGCTCCGGCGGCCCGCGGCGAGCACCCCTTCGAGGCCGCGGTGCAACCGCATCAGCCCGCGTACGTCGAAGCAGACAAGCCCCGGTCGCTCGGGCTCGACGGCCGCCCCGATCGATTCGAGGCGCACCAGCAGCCGCTCCCACGAGTCGGCGACGCCGGCAGGATCGGGGGCGACAAGCGTCAGGCGCGGGCAACGCGCCAGCGCCTCCCCCAGGCGCATCCCCGGATGGACGCCGAACGCCTCGGCCGACAGCGAGACCTCGCCGATCTGCTGCGTTCCACCGGGCTCGGGCGCGAGCGCCGTGGGCGCCTGCAGCAGCTCCGCGCGGCCTTCCAGGGCGACGGTGAGCTGGAAGCGAGGGAGGAGAACGCAGGCGATCATGGCGAACGCATGTTCGCATGTGGCTCGGATGGATGGCGCCCCGCTGCACGCGCGATGGTACGGTCACGTCCGCAATGGCGCCCCCCAATCCACTCGACATCGCCGCCGACGGCATCCGGACGCTGCGGGCTTTCGGCCAGCGCATCCCCGGAGCGGGCGACGTGCTCGCGCGCTCGCTCCCAGACGCGGTCAGCGGCCGCACGGTGATGATCACCGGCGCGTCGTCGGGGATCGGCAAGGCGGCGGCGCTCGAGATCGGCGAAGCCGGTGGAACGATGCTGCTCGTCGCCCGCCGGCGGGACCAGCTCCAGGAGGTGGCGGACGAGATCGACGAGCTCGGTGGCGTCGCCTACGTGCACACCTGCGATCTGAGCGACACCGATGACATCGACCGGATGTGCGCGGAGGTGCTCGAGCAGCACCAGTCCGTGGACGTGCTCGTCAACAACGCCGGCAAGTCGATCCGCCGTTCGGTCGACCGCGCGTACGATCGCTTCCACGACTACCAGCGGACGATGCAGCTCAACTACTTCGCCGCGGTCAAGCTGATCCTGAACCTGCTGCCGACGATGCGCGAACGCGGGTCGGGGCACATCATCAACATCTCGACGATCGGGCTGCAGATGAACACGCCTCGCTTCAGCGCGTACGTCGCCTCAAAGGCCGCCCTCGACGCGTTCAGCCGTTCGATCGGCCCCGAGATCATCAACGACGGCGTCCACATCACGACCGTCTACATGCCGCTCGTGCGCACCCCGATGATCGCGCCGACCAAGATCTACGACCGGTTCCCCACGCTCAGCCCCAAGGATGCCGGGCACATCATCGCCGAGGCGATTCGCAAGCGCCCCAAGCGAATCGCGACGACGCTGGGAACGATCGGCCAACTCACATATGCGGTCGCTCCGGGCGCGCAGGACCTCGTCGTCAACCGCGCCTACCACCTGATCCCCGAAGGTGACAAGAAGGAACCCGATCACGAGCCGACGCCCGAGGAGCGCGTGTTCGTCAGGGCCACCCGCGGCGTCCACTGGTAGACGCCCGGGAGGTGAGGGGCTCGGACCCCGATTTCTAAGCACTCGACCGCGCCCCGGGCTCGAGATGCCTCTCGGGGGGCTATAGCAACGTTTTCGGCACACTCGGCGCAGAACGGGTCTGTCGAGTGTCGACTTTTCGGGGTCGCCGACCGTCCACGCCGCAGCCCGCCCCGCCGGGCGAGATGGGTAATCGCCAACACTCGGACCGGCGAACTGGGTCACAACCCAACACTCGGCCGACTACCGGAGCCGAATGCGGATTCGGACACGTATAAGGGTCACGCGACGCATCTCGACCGCGCAGCCTCGCCGAGTGCGCGGTTGTGACCCAAGTACAGGTCACGCCCCGGACAACCGGTACGTGTGGGTTGCGTGCAATGTGTCGGGGTCGCTCGCGATCATCGACACCACGACGAACACGGTGACGAACACCGCGCAGGCAGGCCTCGGCACAGAGCCGACCGCCGTCACGTTCGCTGCCTGAGAGAGCCTGAAGCGCTAGACCGACGAGCCGGCGTCGCGGATCAGCTGACCTACCGGCACCGCCCTAAGGTGGAAGGTCAGCAGCCCACGGTCGAGCTTCCCGAGCAGCATCCCCATCTGCTTGGGGCTCGTGCAGTCGAGCTCGACCACCTCGCCGGCGTGCAGGTCCCCGACGCTGTCGTCCCTGTCCCGGAGCCGGACGGCGCCGGCCACGAGCCGGCCTCCGGCCCCGTGGGCCATCACCCACTGTCCGATGCTCGGGCCGCTCGACGCGTACAGGAAGTGGTGGCCGTAGCCGAGCAGCGCCATCAGATCGTGCAGCCGGTCCCGGGCCCCGATCCAGCGGACGAGGCCGCCGTCCGGGAGCCGTGGCACCGCCTGATCCCCGTACGCCGCCACGACGACCGGCTCCTGCGGATAGGCGGCCTGCTCCATCGTGAACGACGCGCGGATCCCCCGCTCGGCGAGGTCGTTGGCGATCGTCGGGATCTCGCTCGCGGGTGCGTCGACGAGCACCCCGACCTCGGGGCGGGTGGTCGCCACCGCGGTCACCGGGCGCATGTGCACGAAGTGCGACACGAGGCTGTAGGAGGCGCCGGTGGTGAGCGTCCAGCTCGCGATGAGCACGGCGGCCGCCCCCACCAGCGCGGCCCGGACGGTCCGCAGGCGCCAGACCGGCAGCGCCGTCGAGCGGCGGTCGTTGCTGAGGATCAGCGAGGCGGTCGACGGCCGGCGCGCGAACGAGCCGTTGGGCTCGGGACGGTTCCTGAGGGCAAGCTCGAGCGCGGGCCCGATGTCGGTCACCTTGCGCGCGACCTGCGCCAGCCCGAACCGCTCAAGCGCTTCGTTCGAGACCCGCACGTGGCCGTAGCCGAAGCCGTAGGAGATCACCGGACAGCCGCGGATGATCGCCTCGAGCACGGTCAGCCCGGCGCTCGAGTGCACGAGCGCATCGCTGGCGGCGAGCACGTCGCCCATCCGGTCGGTGAAGCCCATCACCCGCAACCGCGGCTCATCGCCCAACTCGCGCGATACCTGCGCGCGAAGCTTGTCGTTGCGCCCGCATAGGCACAGCACGCGCGCGCCCGGGACCTCGAGCGCCGCGCGGGTCGCGCCGAGCAGGTCGCCGACGCCCCAGCCGCCGCCGGACACCGAGATCACCTTGGTGCCGTCGGTCGGCAGGCCGAGCGCGCGGCGAGCGTCGTCGCGCGAGCGCGCCGCCAGGAACGCGGGCGAGGTCGGCGGCTTGGCCCAGCGCACGCTGCCAGAGCCGGCGATCTCCGCGACCTCCTCGATCGTCTCCGGATGGGTGACGAAGTGCAGGTCGATTCCCGGATGGGCCCAGAACTGCATCCCGGCGAGATCGGTGATCGAGGAGTAACACGGGACTTTCAACCGTCCCGTCCGGCGTAACTCGCCCAGAACGGCTGTGACGCCCGGATAGGTCGAGACGATCACGTCCGGATTGTGCGAGCGGATCAGTCGCATCAGCCCGCGGCGTCCGAGCAGCGTGAGCATCTTCATCGAGAACCAGCGCGTCGGCGCGAACCCCATGAACAGCCGGTACTGGATGTCGAACAGCCATGGCACCCAGCGGAACATGAACTCCGAGTTCTCGCGCAGCAGATGGGTCAGGAACCACCCCATCGCGGGCAGGCCGTTGACAATCGCGACGAGCGAATCGGGATCCTCGTCGTGGAACTCGCGGGCGACCGCGCGCGCCGGCAGGTCGTGACCCTCGCCGATGTCGGCCGAGATGATCAGCACCTTCCGCGGCCCGGACTCGGCGTCCGGCTCGCCGGCGGGGATCACGGCCGCCGCCTCATGCTCAGCGGCACGAGCGGTCTGCTCCTGGCGCCACGCGACGTAGCGCCGGACGCCCTCGGCGAACGGCGTCCGCGCCGTCCAGCCGAGTTCCTCCTCGGCGCGGTCCGACTGCACGATCTTGCCGCTGAAATCGCCCGGTCGCGCCGGCGTGTAAACGATCTCGACGTCACCGAGTAGCTCCTGCACCCGAACGGCGATCTGCTTGATCGTCACGTTCTCGTCGCTGGCCAGGTTGTAGACCCGGTTCCGAGCCACATCACTGAGCCCGAGCGCGACTCCCTCGGCGAGGTCCTCGACGTACACGAACCGCCGCGACTGGCCGCCGTCGCCGGCGAGCGTCAGCGGCTCACCGTTGAGCGCCTTGTTGACGAACGCCGGGATGACCGCGGCCTCGCGCGCACGAGGTCCGTACGGGATGCCGAAGCGCAGGATCGTGAAGTCGATCCCGTACAGCTCCTGGTAGGCCTTGCAGTACAGCTCACCCGCGAGCTTCGTGCTCGTGTACAGGTGCGAAGGCGGCGGCAGCAGCGTGTGCTCGTCGACAACCTCCTGCTCGCAGTCCGAATAGACCCAGATCGTCGACGCATACACGATCCGCTTGACTCCGGCGCGGCGGGCTGCCTCCAAAACGACCACGGTCCCGCGGGCGTTGACGCGCTCGGCGTCCTCGGGCTCGGCGTGAACGTCGTTGACGTCGGCGACCGCGGCCAGATGGGCCACCGCGTCGCACGAATGCAGGGCCCGCTCGAGCGCCTCGCGGTCGGTGATCGAGCCGAGCACGGTGTCGACGCTGCCGGCCTCGTGCCAGGGCGAGGGGCGCAGGTCGTAGATGACGGGCTCGTGGCCCTGCTCGCGCAGCTTGTCGACCACGTGCGAGCCGATGAACCCGGAACCGCCTGTGACCAGGACCCTCATGATTCGCTCACGTCCGGCCGGTAATACAGCGGAACGCAGGAATGGTTGCGCGCAACCCAGTCGCTGTTCGGGAGTTCGACGTGATGGCGCATGATCCGGTGGCAGGGCTCGTCGTACACGCGCCCGGTCGACCGCTCGAGCCACTCGAACACGATGTACTTGTAGAAGCCCGTGGTCATCCCGCGCGGAAGCTCGAGCCGGCTGGGATTGACCGGGTCGAGGTGCTCTCTGGCGATCTCGTTCTTCCACGCGACGATCTCGGGCAATCGCTCGATCTCGCACAGCCCCATCGCGGCGGTGAACTCGTTCATGCGGAAGTTGAGGCCTTGAACCTCGTAGTTGGGCTTGCCGTAGTTGCGGAACGCACGAGCGTGGTCAACGACCTCCGGGCGGCTCGAGACGAGTACCCCGCCCTCACCGGTCGTGATCGTCTTGGTCGCATACAGCGAGTAGACGCCGGCGTCCCCATAACTCCCAGGCTTGCGCCCGTTCCATTCGGCCCCGTGGGCGTGGGCGCAGTCTTCGATCAGGAAGATGCCGTTCTCCGAGCAATAGTGAGCGATCTCCTCGACCTCGAACGCGAGATGCCCACCGATGTGCACGAGGAACGCAGCGCGCGGCTTGTGCTTCTCCGCCTTGGCCTCAAAGTCTTTGAACGACATGCACAGGTCCTCGCGATTGCAGTCCACGAACTCGACGCTCGCGCCGGCATTGACCGCCGCGAGCGGCGTCGCCATGAACGTATTCGAGGGGCACAGCACGGTCTCCCCCTTGACGCCCGCGAAGTTGAGCGCGGCCAGCGCGCCGCCCGCCCAAGTCGACATCGCCAGCGCCGGGAGCCCGTTGTGCAGCTCCCAGGCAGCCTCGAGGCGCGCCACCATGTCGCCCTCGGACCACTGGCCCGAGTCGAGCACCTCGTCGATGAGCGCGTGGAAGCGCTCGCGATCGCGCGGGTCGAAGCCGATCGTGAACCGACCGAACTCGGGGATGCTGGATTCAGGCATGTGATCGGGGACGCTGTCTAGCGAGGAAACGGTGGTCATCGTCGGTCGCGCGCCCAGCGGCGTGGGGACTGTGGCGCTGCTCCGCCGGCCGGAAGCGACAATCCCTGCGCTCAGCTCGCCAATCCTCTCAGGTCCTGGTGCGCTTCGGCAAGCCTGTCAGACAGGTAGGACGGTACCGATTTTCTGCCGTTTGAGTTCTCTCACGATGAGTTTGAGGGCCTCGGCGGTGCGCTCGTGAGATCCTCGAGACGAGTAGAAATCAGCATCATGCAGGAGGATCACGTCGCCCGGGCGCAGGTTCGCGGTGGCCCGGGAGGAGATCCGTTCAGGCGTCGTGAACCGGCGCCAGTCCTTGCCCCAGCGCGACCACAACAGGGGCTCGAGCCCCGTCGCGCGGACCGCGCGGAGGCCGGCGGGGCTGTAGAGACCGTATGGCGGCCGGTGCCAGGCTGGTCGCGTGTGGGTCGCGGCTTCGATCACCTCAAGGCCCAGCGCCACGTCGCGTTGCACCGCTTCTTGGGCCATCGCCGGCTGGGGCCGGTGGCGGTAGCCATGTAGCGCGATCAGATGCCCCTGGCCGGCGATCTCGGCCGCAAGCGACGGCCGGCGCTCGACCTGCTCGCCGAC
Organism: uncultured Solirubrobacterales bacterium; assembly: GCA_963755525.1. Lineage (GTDB taxonomy): Bacteria > Actinomycetota > Thermoleophilia > Solirubrobacterales > Solirubrobacteraceae > Palsa-465. The sequence continues at coordinate 132,734 of CAVWKC010000001.1, forward strand.
GAGGAAGAACGTCGCTTTGATGCCCTCGTCCGCCAGGATCTCGAGGACCGCGGGAGTGCCCTCGGGGTGGGGTCCGTCGTCGAACGTGATCGCGACCCCGGTGGCGCCCGGGAGCCGGCGCCGCACACGGATCGCGGCCGCCGCTTGCGGGACGTGCGGGGCGAGCAGGTGTCGGATCATGTTGATGATTTTTCTAGTGATCGCCGGCGGCCGTGATCCCCATCGAGCGGACTCGTTCGGGAAGTTTCGCCCCCCTATGAGGCTGTCGCAAAACTGTTGCGTGGGCCTGCCGAGTGGTGTGGTGGTCGGGTTTGGGGGTTGTGATGGGTTCGGCGGTCCTCGTGGAGGACGCTCGCGCGCGTCGATCACCTCACGGCACAGCCATTCCCGCTAAGCCGACCGCGACACCCGGTGTGGGTGTTGGTGTCGCCAGGCTGCTCGGGAGTTAGGCGGTGGCTGCTGCGGTGCGGTGTTGGTAGAGCTTGAGCATGTTGCCGGCGAGGTGGATGAACGCCCATTCGCTGCGGACAGCGGTCAGGCCACGGCGGCGGAAGCGCCGGATCTGGCGGTTGTGTTTGTGGTCGCCGAAGACGGGTTCGATCAGCTGGGAGCGCTGTTTGTAGGCGGTGTGGCCTTGGGGGGTGCGCAGGAGGTGTTCCATCTCCTCGGTGGCTGTGAGGCCGGGTGGCGGGGGGCCGTCGGTGTGTCCGAGTCCGCGGGCGGCGCGTCGTTGCTTCCAGTCTTTGGTCGTGGCGATGAGGCGGTCGGGGCCGGGGCAGGTCAGATTGGCGTGCGAGCAGTAGCCGGCGTCAGCGAGCTCAAGCTCGACCTCGGCGGTGATCCCGGCGGTGGTGAGCGTCTGGGTGAGCCGCTCGTTCATCGGCTCGAATAGTCCGATGTCGGAGGGGTCTTGGCTGACGTCGACCGCGAGCACAATCTGCTTCGGGTTGACGATTGCTTGGGCGTTGTAGCCCTGCACCCAGCCGTCCTTGGTGCTCATGATCCGGCTGTCGGGATCGGTGATGTTCACCCGGCGCCCGGTCTCGGGGGCGGCCTGGACTGCCTCGCGGGCAGCTACGAGCCTCGCCCGGGCCGCCCCGAGCGTGTCTTGTGCCTTGTCGATCCGCAGGCGCGGGCCGGCGGTCTTCTCTCCCTTGGCCGCCGCGGCCGCTCGGCGCTCACGCTCGGCCTGCAGATCCTCAAGGCGCTTGCGCGCGACTGCGTGATCGATCTCGGCGCGCGCCAGCGCCGCATGCGGGTCTTTGGGCTTGCGCCCGATCTGCTGGCGGCCATGCTCGGCCTGTGCCGCCGCCGCCTGGGCCTGACGGGCGGCGGCCTCGGCCACGGCCGCGTCCTGGGCCTTGATCACCTCAAGCGCGGCGTGCAACCTGGCCAGCCGGCCGGTCGCTGTGGAGATCTCACACGCCGGCTCGATACCCGCCAACACGTCCGTGTCGGCCGCGCCGAGCGGCTGATCCTCGGCTGTGAGCGCCATCAGCTTGGTGATCTCCCGCCGGATCCAGTCGGCGTCGCGATTGCGCGCCAGCGACGCGTCGGCGGCGATCTTCGTCCCGTCCAGCGCCACCACCGACAGATCCGCCAGTCCGGCCGCTGCGCACAAGCGCACCCCATCGACGAACAGGCCCTCGAGCGCCTGCTCGTGCTCAACCACGAACCGTGCGATCGTGGCGTGATCGGGCACCAGCCCGCCGCAGATCACCCTGAACGCCGCGTCGGTCCGGCAGTGCGCCTCGATCCGCCGACTGGAACGGATCCCGCAGCAGTACGCGTACAAAAGCAGCGCCACCATCATCTCCGGCTCATACGGCGGCCGGCCCGGACAGCCACCCGGCCGCAGGTGCAAACCGCTCGTGTCCAACTCGCCGAGCACCGCGAGCACGAAGAACGCGAGATGCCCCTCCTCAAGCCAATCGCGCATGCTCACCCGCATCAAGAACAACTGATCGCGCGCCGGGCACACATACACTCGCGCCGCGCCCGCCGACCCCACACAACGATCGCCCCCATCGAGTTCCGCCGCCCGATCCGTCATCATCCAAGACCACCTCCTGACGCAGGCCCCGGCTGCTGCATTCAGCCGTAAAAGCCCTGCTCAGGAGGCTTTTTTACCAGTCACGCCGGACAGAACCCACCCTCCGGGCCGGTCCACATTTCCGGACACCCTGTCCACGCCACCGGGAATTTGCGACAGCCTCCTATAGACCCAGTTTCTTCCCAAACGCCCACGGGAAGCCTCGCCGGCGCCACGGCGTCTTCGCTCGTAACGTGTTGACGCAGCGCATGTCCGACCTCGACCACTGGCTCCCGAAGCCGTCCATCCGCGTTTCCTACCGCCGGGAGAGCGATGTCCCGCCCGAGCGCCTGTGGCAGGCGAGCCGCGACGTCAAGCTGTCCGACACCCGCCGCCTCGGCCGGCTCGTCCGCTGGCGCATCCCCGGCCTCGCGCCCGACCTCACGTTCGACGAGATGTTCCGCTCCCCGCCGTTCCTCGTGCTGAGTGAAGACGCGGGACGCGCCCTGGTGTCGGGACTCGTCGGGCGGATCTGGACGCTCCGGCGCGACTACCCACGGCTGACCGACCCGGAGGAGTTCCGCACCTGGTCGGCGTCCGGCACCGCACGCGTCGTTTTCGCGAACCGGATCGAGGACAGCGCAGACGGCCGCGCCGCGCTCAGCTCCGAGGTCCGCGTCGAGGCGATCGGCGCCCAGGGACGGATCGGGGTGGCGGCGGTCCGGCCGCTCGTGGGCGCGTTCGGCAACCTGGTCGGGAGCGATGGGATCGAGGCCGCGGTCCGCCTGGCCGAACGCAGATAGGCTCGCGCCGTGACGACCGAAGCTCGCGGCGCGACATTCGAGGCGGGGACACGGTTCTTCGTCGTTCCCCACACCCATTGGGACCGCGAGTGGTACGTGCCGTTCGAGGAGTTCCAGATGAGGCTCGGGTCGGTCGTCGACGAGGTGATCGACGTGCTCGAGTCCGACCCGAGCTTCCCGTGCTTCACGCTCGACGGCCAGGCGATCGTGCTCGAGGACTACGTCGACGTCCGCCCTGACAACGAGACCCGACTCCGAGCCCTGATCAAAACCGGCCGCCTCGAGGTCGGGCCGAGCTACATCCTCCCGGACGAACTGCTCGTCGGCGCGGAGCCGCTGATTCGGAACCTGCTGATCGGCCGAGCCGTGTGCCGGCGCTTCGGCGCCGAGCCGTCGCCGGTCGGCTACATGCCCGACAGCTTCGGCCATCCGCTCCAGCTCCCGCAGATCCTGGCCGGGTTCGGGATCGACAGCTTCATCTTCTCCCGCGGTCTAGGAGACGAACTCGACGAGCTCGGGGTCGTGTTCCGGTGGCGCTCACCCGACGGCAGCGAGGTCCGCGCGTTCCAGCAACTGCCCTCGTACAGCAACTTCAACGTTCCCGGGGATGGCGCGCAGGCGCGGATCGGGTACATCGCCGAGTCGTTCGGCCCGGCACTGCGACGCGCCGGCGTGAGCGAGGTGCTGCTGTGCGACGGTGAGGATCACCGGCGGATCCGGCGCGATTTGCCGGCGCTGTGCCGAGACCTCGAGCGTCAAATACCCGGTACGCGGTTCGCGATCGCGCGCTACTCCGACTACGTGGCCGCCGTGGGCTCGGACAACCTGCCGGCCCATACGGGCGAGCTGCTCGGCAGCCGCCTCCAGAACGTGCTCCGCGGCGTCAACTCGGCGCGGCTCTATCTCAAGCGCGCGAACGAGCGAGCCGAGCGGCGGCTGCTCGAGGTCGAGACGCTGGGCGCGCTTCGGACGCTCCAGACCAGCCAGCGGTTCCCAGTCGCCGACTTCAGGCTCGCGTGGCGGGGACTGCTCAAGTGCCATCCGCACGACTCGATCTGTGGCTGCTCGTGTGACGAGGTCCACCGCGACATGCTCGTTCGCTACGAGCAGCTCGAGCGGACGGTGGCGCACCTACAGCGGCGCGCCCTGGCGCCGTTCGCGGTGAGCGACACGGCCACGGCCACAGCCACCGGCGACGCGACCGCCGGCGTCGTCAACCTCCTCCCCTACCGTCGGCGCGGCCTCGTCGACCTTGCCGCGCACGAGCCGGCCGTGATCGAGCTCGACGGCTTCACGGCGGACACGGTTCAGTCCGTCCCGGCGGAGCCGTTCCGCGCGCGCGACGGGACGAGTATCGAGAGCGATTGCATCCGCGTCGACGCCGCGCCGGATGGGACGGTGACCGTGCTCGACAAGCAGACCGGCCGCAGCTTCGACGGGCTGCACCACCTCGAGGACGAGCCCGACATCGGCGACCTCTACAACTTCTGTCCGGTCGACGGCGCCGTGCCCGGGTGGAACGAATCCGCTTCGGTTCGGGTGCTGCGGGACGGCCCAATTGTCTGGGACCTCGAAATCCGCATGCTTACGGTGAGCACGATCGTGCGGCTGATCGCCGGCATCAGGCGGGTGCAGTTCACGACGACGGTTGAGAACCAGACCGAGGACCATCGACTCCGCGCGGTGTTCCCGACCGGAGAGGCGAGCGACGTCCGTGCCGAGGGACAGTTCGCGCTCGTCCACCGCCCGCTCGTACCGCCCGCGCCGAAGACCGATTGGTGCGAGCCGCCCGACCCGACGCACCACACGCTCGGAGCGGTCGCCCTCGGACCGCTCGCGCTCCTCACGAAGGGCCTCCCGGAATACGAGGCGCGCCCCACAAAGACCCGCGCCGAGCTGTGCCTGACGCTGCTCCGTTGCGTCGGGATGATCTCGCGGCGCGGCGGCGAGATCGCCACCCGGCCGGTGTGCGCCGGCCCGCCGACCCGGACGCCCGACGGCCAGTGTCTCGGCCGGCACGAGCTCGAGTACGCGCTGCTGCCGGGCGCGGACGAGCTCGACGACGCCGAGTTGCTTCGCGCCGCGCATGACTATCGCTTCGGCTTCCTGGTCACGCCGCAACCGATCGAGTTCGACGCCCCGCTCAACATCGACGGCGACGCCGTGTTCTCGTGCCTGAAGGGCGCCGAGGACGGTGAGGGGCTGATCCTGCGCTGCTTCAACCCGAAGGCATCCCCCGCGACCATCCACGTCGACGGGGACTTCACCGTCTCACGCGCGCGCCTCGACGAGAGCGAGGATGAAGCCGACCCGTTCTCCGAGCTGAGGCCTGGCGAGATCGCCACATTTCGGCTGCGCCCGCACCCCGTTTGAATCGCAGCCCGCGCGCCAGGGGCAGGGTAGGGGCGGCTCCCCGCCCCCGGCGGCGCGGATCGCTACGACTGCGACGAGCTCGACTGCGACGAGCTACGCGGCGTCGCGATGAAGATCGCGCGCACGTTGCCGGTCGAGTTGCTCGTCCCAGTGCCGGTCGACTGGCAATGGCCCAGCCGAGCGCCGATCACCTTGACCAGATCTCCGGCGGCGGGCGGGTTGGCGCCCTGACCGAAGAAGACCTTGGCGTTGGTGAACGTGTACGTCACCTGCGTGGTCTGCTGCGTTGTCGACCCCGATCCCGAGTTCGACCCCGACTTCCAGTTGGCGTGATCGCCCTGGAAGGCCGGCTTCGACACAGTGATCGAACCGCTGTACGTGTTCGTCGCGGTCTGGGTCGCAGTCCAGCTGACGCCGCCACCGGTCCGGCGCCCGTCGACCCGTGCCGGCCGACCGCCCGGCCATGCTCGTGCGAGTACACGAACCGGACGTGGCGGGCCGCGCCCGCACCGGTAAGCGTGCCGCCCACGGCGCTCGAGCCCACGCTCGAGGGGCTTGCGTGAGCAGCCACCGTGGAGATGCGCGCGATCGTCCCGATGCTGCCGGCGGCGGCGTCCGCGTGCGCCGATAGCGCCCGCGTGAACGTCGACTGGAGCGCATCCTGCGAGTCGACGTCGTCCTTGAGGATCGAGCGGCAGTAGCGGTAGAGCGTCTGGTGGTAGCGCTCGTAGATGACGGCGAACGCTCGCGTGTTGCCGCGGGCGGCCAGCCGCGCCAGTGCTTCGTCGGCGAGCCCCGGCAGCCGAAGCGCCGGCCACGTGGTCGTCTCGACTCTCCATTTGTTATGAGCGACGCTCGCGCGCACTAAGAGTCAGGACCTTGTTCGAGCTCGGATGCCGACCGGGACGTCGCTACCCGCTCACGCCCGGCGCGAAGCATGCCACGGACGCAGTTGGTGCGAGGCATTGCGACGTTTTTGCAACAACGGAGCGCTTCCGCCCTGGCCCGGTCTAATGTCAGGCGCGTGTCCGCGTTCGAGGCCGAGGTGACCGTCCGTCGCACCCGCTTCGCGAGCGACGAGACGGGCTGGGCGGTGGTCGAGGCGGCGGGCGAGGACGGCACTCCGATCGTGCTCGTCGGCCCCCTCGTTCACCTCGAGGACCAGGAGCGCGCTCGCGTGGTCGGGACTTGGGTGCAGGACAGCCGCTACGGACCGCAGGTCAAGGTCACCGAGGCGACGCCGCTCGGGCCCACCGACGCCGACGGCCCCGTCGCAATCGCCTACCTCGTCCGGGTCAAGCACGTCGGCGTCAAGCGCGCGACGCGGCTCGTCGAGACCTACGGCGCCGGGGCGGTGTTCGACGTGATCGATCGCGACCCCCACGCGGCGTTCACGGCGGCGGGTATCCGCAGCGGCCGCGCTGCAGAGGCGACCCGCTCCTGGGAGCGGCTCCGCGTGACGCGGCGCCTCCATCTGCTGCTCGCCCCGCACGGGCTGGCGTACCTGGCGGGGCGGATCCGCGAGACCTACGGCGACGGCGCTCACCGGGTCGTGTCCGACCGGCCCTATGAGCTGACGAGCGTATTCGGCGTCGGCTTCCGGATCGCCGACCAGATCGCCCAGCGACTCGGCGTGAACCCCGATAGCCCTGACCGACGGCGGGCGGCCATGCTCCACGTGCTGTCCGAGGCCGAGCGCGGCGGCAGCACGTGCCTGCCGCTCGACATCCTCCTGTCCTCTGTGAACGAGCTGCTCGGGGCGCAGACGGCGAACGAACCGGACATCGACGAGCTGGTCGACGCCGGCGACCTCGTCCGGGACCAGCAGTGGATCTACCGGACGCAGACCGCCGAGCTCGAGGCCGAGCTGACCGAGCGCGTCCACGACCTGGTCGACGGCCAGCCCGGCGACCGCCTCAGCGATCCGGACGCGGATCCGGAGTCCTCGCTGACCGACGAGCAGATGACCGGGGTCCGCAACGCGTTCACGCACCGCGTGTCGCTGATCACCGGTGGTCCCGGGACCGGCAAGACCGCCTCGATCCGGACGATCGCCACCGCCGCCGCGGGTCAGGGCGCGCGCGTCCTGCTGGTCGCCCCGACCGGGCGCGCGGCGATCCGGATGCACGAGGCGAGCGGGATGCGCGCCACCACGGTCCATTCCGCGCTCGGGTGGATTCCGGGCGAGGGTCCCACCCACGACGAGCACGATCCGCTGAGCTGCGACCTGCTGATCGTCGACGAGACGTCGATGGCGAACCTCGAGCTGTTCGTCGCGCTGCTGCGCGCCGTCGGCCCCAAGGCGCACGTCGTGCTCGTCGGCGACGCCGATCAGCTCGCTCCCGTCGGCGCCGGCAAGCCGTTTGCCGAGCTCGTCGCCTCGGACTCGGTGCCGACGACCCGGCTGACGCACATCTTCCGCCAGGCGGCGGGAAGCATGATCGTCCAGGGCGCACACGCGATCCGGCGGGGCGAGGCGCCGAGCTTCGCGCCGTCGGAGGAGATGCGGCGGGACCTGTTCCTGATCGAGCGTCCGAGCGCCGTCGCCGCGCTCGAGGAGATCGTCTCGCTCGTGTCCGAGCGGCTCCCCGGGCACTACGGCGTTGATCCCGTTCGCGACATCCAGGTGTTCGCGCCCGTCTACCGCGGCGACGTTGGGATCGATGCGCTCAACGTCGCGCTCCGCGACCGGCTCAACCCCGACGGGCGGCCGGTCCGCGGCGGCCGGCTCAGGATCGGCGACAAGCTGATGATGACCGGGCGCAACCTCCACGATCTCGGGTTGATGAACGGAACGCTGCTTCGCATGCTGGATGAGATCGGGGACCGGGAGCAGGACGAATCGGCCGACGATCCCGCCCTGATCCTCGGCGCCGACGACGGCACGATCTTTCGCCTCCCGCCCGAGCAGGCCGATCGCCTCCAGCTTGCGTACGCCTGCTCGGTCCACCGCGGCCAGGGAATCGAGCTCCCCGTGGCGGTGATCGTGGCCCACCCCGCGGCGGGGGCGTTCTTCCTGCGGCGCGAGATGCTCTACACCGCGATCACCCGCGCCAAGCTCGCGACCGTCATCGTCGGCACCCGCGAGGTCGTCGCCCGCGCGGCCCGGACGCCCGACACCGGGAGGCGCTACAGCCGGCTCGGCGAGCGCCTGCTCCGCCCGACGGCGTCGACCCCATAATCTTGAGCGACGTTGGGAGCGTCCGCCCAAACCTCGCCGTCCCCGCGCAAACGGCACGCGCTCGAGCTGTTCTCCGGCCTCCCCCGCGCCTACGACTGGATGGGCGCCGTGCTCAGCTTCGGCCAGGATCCCCGCTGGCGCGCCACGCTCGTCGATCAGGTCAACCCGCTCCCCGGTCAGCGCGTCCTCGACGTGGCTACCGGCACCGGGCTGGTCGCGTTCGCGCTCGCGCGCCGCGGCTGCGAGGTCGTCGCTCTCGACCAGAGCCCGGACATGCTGGCCACAGCCCGCCGCCATCTCGAAGACCACCGCGACCCGAAACCCCGAATCACGTTCATCCAGGGCCAGGCGGAGCGGCTCCCGTTCGACGACGGCGAGTTCGACGCGCTCACGTTCACCTACCTGCTGCGCTACGTCGACGACCCGGCCGCGACGATGCGAGAGCTCGCACGCGTGGTCAAACCTGGCGCGAGGATCGGGATGGTCGAGTTCGGCGTCCCTCAGTCCGCGCCGCTGCGCGCCGCCTGGCGGGTGTACACCCGGGCCGGGTTACCGATCCTCGGACGTGTCGTGTCGCCCGCCTGGTTCGAGGTCGGCCGCTTCCTCGGGCCGAACATCGAGGCATTCCACGCCGAGGAACCTGACCTCGCGGACCTGTGGCGACGATCCGGTATCGAGAAAGTCGAGCAACAACGGCTGAGCTTCGGAGCCGGGCTCGTGATGTGGGGCGTCAGGAACGGTCATGGCGAGCGCGCCCCGTGAGCTGAGCCGCCCGGCGTTCTACGCGCTGCGCTCGGGCGGCTGGCGCGACCTGGTCACGCTGCTCCACCCTCCGTACACGATCTGGCACCTGAGCTACGTGGCGCTGGGCGCCGCGGCCGCGCCGCACATCTACGCGAACCGGCTCGCGGCCGCGCTCCTGGCCTTCTTCCTCGCAGTCGGGATCAGCGCCCACGCCCTCGACGAGCTCCACGGCCGTCCCCTCCAAACCAAGCTGAGCCGCTCCACGCTGATCGCCCTGGCAGTGATCGCCTTCGCCGGGGCGATCGGGATCGGCATCGCCGGGATCATCGTGGTGTCGCCGCTGCTCGTGCCGCTCGTGCTCGCCGGCGGGCTACTCGTCCCTGCCTACAACCTCGAGCTCGCCGGCGGCCGCTTCCACAACGACGCCTGGTTCGCGGTGGCCTGGGGCGGGTTCCCGGCGTTCACCGGCTACTTCGTGAACGCGCTCACGATTCGCCCTGCCGGGGTGCTCGTGACCGGGGCGTGCTGCCTGCTGAGCGTGGCCCAGCGGCGGCTGAGCACGCCCGTCCGGCAGCTGCGCCGCGACACCTCCGAGGTGATCGGTCAGCAGCGTCTTGCGCGACGGTCGCGTGATCGAACTGACGAGCGCCAGCCTCTCGGCCCCGCTCGAGGGCGCACTCAAAGCATTATGGATTGCGTTAGTCCTGCTCGCCGTGGGGCTGGTCGTGGTGCACCCCTAGTAGTTAAATAGCCCCAGCAGCCACGACGAGATTGGGGGTCGGGCGACGTGCCACGGCAGGCGCGGCGACGCTGGACAGGAGACGGGGCCGGGACCGGGCCGGGGTGTCGAACACGACACCAGGGTGATCACAACATGCATGGCGCGAGGCTGAGAATCGCAGCATGTGGATGGCGGATGAGGACGTGACACTCGAAGGTCTCGGGACTGGGGTGGCGCCGGCGCGCACGCGTAAGCGCCCGGGCTTGCGCATCGGCGCGCTGCCCGCCTGGGTGCGTGATCGCCTGGCGACCACGCCAGGGCGGCTCGTGCTGGTCTCGATCCTGGTCGTCGTCGGCGCCGTCTGCTTCGGCGCGATCGCCACCGGGGCCGAGCAGTCGCGCGAGCGCGCGGCCAAGGCCGCCCGCAGCCAGACCGAGCCGCTCCTGGTGCATGCTGCGAATCTCTACACCGCGCTATCGGACGCCAACGAGACGGAGGCGACGGCGCTCCTGTCGGGTGGGCTCGAACCACCCGCCAAACGGGCCCGGTACCTCGCCGACCTCCGCATCGCGAGCAACGCGCTGTCTGCGCTGACCGGCGAGGCGGGGACGGCGGCGTCCACGCCGGTCGCGCTCAGCACGATCGCCGATCAGCTGCCGCTGTACAGCGGCCTGGTCGAGTCCGCGCGCGCCAACAGCCGGCAGAAGTTCCCGATCGGCGCCGCCTACCTGCGGGCCGCGGTGCTCGCGTCCACGACGCAAGATGCTGCCGGCGGCCGATCGCATCTACCGGACAGAAGCGCAGCGCCTAGCCGACGACTACCGCACGGGCACATCGAATGGGTCGCTGATCACGTTCATCGCCGCCGGCTCGGTGGCGCTGATCCTGCTCCTGTGGGCGCAGTGGTACGTGGCCCGGATCAGCCGCCGGATCCTCAATGTCGGGATGCTGGTGGCGGCCGTCGCGGTCGCAGCCGTTTCGGTATGGGGCGTCGTCGCCCTCATGAACGAACAGAACTCGCTCGCGAGCGCTCAGCAGCATGGCTCGGACTCCGTCGAGGTGCTCTCGGCGGCCACCGTGCTGCTGTCCCGCGCGCAAGGCGACCTCAGCCTCGCGCTCGTCAACCGCGGCACGGACGAGACCGACTCGCTCGATTTCACAGCCATATCGCGCGGGCTCGTACCGCTCACCCGCGAGATCCCCGTACTCGCACGGCAGACCGGATCCACCGCCGCCGCCAACCAGTTCAGTGCCGATTACTCCTCCTATCAGGCGAAAGCGGCCCAGATCAAGTACCTCGAGAACCGGGGCAAGCTGACGGCAGCGCTCGCGCTCGAGCCTGCCTCGGCGGCGATCTCGACCCGGCTGAGCAGCGATCTCGGCGGTCAGATCACCGCTGCGCAGGTCCGCTTCAAGGCAGGAGGCGGCGGCCGCGACCTCGGCGCTCGATGGACTGGCCTTCGCGATACCCGCTGATAACCGTGCTCGCCGCCGTGGCCACGTTGCTCGGTCTGCGGCAAAGGATCAACGAGTACCGATGAGGCCGCGCGTCCTCCACCTCGCCGCAGTCGCGCTCGTCGCCGTGGCGGCCGCCGGTTGCGCTTCGACCTCCGACCAGGCATCGCGCATCGCGCTCGCGGCGCTCGCGACACCGACGCCCCATCTCCCGCCGTCGCAATCCGGGTCGACGACGCTGTGCACTGCCAGCCTGCGCCCACCGGCGACCCAGCCCGCGCCCGGCCACATGCCTGCCGGCAGCTTCATGGCGACGATCCGAAAGCGCGGCTACCTGATCGCGGGCGTCAACGCGGGGCTGCTCAATTTCGGCTACCTGAACCCCAACACCGGGAAGATCGAAGGGTTCGAGATCGACCTCGTGAACGAGGTAGCCGCGGCGATCTTCGGCACCGCCAAGGGCCACGTGCAGCTCGTCGCACTGACCGTGCCTCAGCGCATCCCGTTCGTCCAGCAGAGCACGGTCGACATCGTCGTCGATGCGATCACGATGACGTGCTCGCGGAGCAATCAGGTCGACTTCTCGGCCGTCTACTACGACGCTAAGCAGAGGGTGCTCGTGCCCTCGAATTCGTCCGCTCGAAGCATCACCGACCTCGCCGGCAAGAAGGTCTGCGCGAGTGCGACCTCGACGCCGGTCTCGGTGATGAAGGCGCTACCGTCCTCCGAGCAGCCGGACGTAGTGCAAGAGCCCCAGGCGATCGACTGTCTCGTCGAGCTACAGGAGGGTCAGATCGCCGGGATCTCGACGGACTCCTCGATCCTGCTCGGGTTCCAGGCCCAGGACCCGAACACGATCATCGTCGGGCCGAGCCTCGGCGACGTGCCCTACGGGATGGCGATCAACAAGAACCACCCGGACTTCGTGCGGTTCGTCAACGGGGTCCTCGCCGAGCTCGAGCGTAACGGCACGTGGCAGCACCTCCAGGCGAAGTGGCTCGGCCAAGTTCCATCAACTCGAGGCGCCTCCGAAGCCTGAGTACGACGGTTGACATGAGCCGCGACGACCCTGCCCACGAGCTGATCCGCCTCCAGGAGGCGTGCGACCGCGTCGCCGCCAACCTGGTCGAGCTCGAGATCGACTCGAGTCACCAGCTGCTCGAGGTGAGCGTTGCTCACCGGGCGCTCGGCCGACCGCTGGGCGCAGGCGAGCGCCGCGCTGACCGACCTGTGGCGGTGGCATGGCCAGCTCACGCAGCTGCTCGAGCGTGCGGAGAAGCTGCGGAGTCCGTGGCGCGCAAACGAGCTCAGGTCCCTGCTCGACGGGGAGTCAGTCGAGCTGACCAGATCGGAGGTCCCGCTGGCCGAGCGTGATCTCCTGGGCAGCGCGGAGATCACGGTCCGCTGCACATCCGAGGAGCTGCTCGAGCGGATGTCCGGCGCGTTCGACGAGGTCAAGACCGTCGTGGCGCGCTTCGGGGACGCGTGGGACGCGCTGACTCCGCGCGTGACCGCCGCGCAGCAGGCGCTCGATCAGGCGGCGGGCCTCGCGGCCGCGCTCGGCGAGCGCCACCGGCGAGATCTGGACGAGGCGACGAGGGCGCTCGCGCGGCTCGCGGCCGCGGCGAGCTCGGACCCACTCGCAACCGCGCCCGGCGAGCTCGACCGGCTGATCGACTCGGTGCGCGAGATCCGGCGCGACCTCGACGCGACGGCCTCGCTCAGGCGCGAGTTCGACGCACGCATCGCCGCCGCGCGGGATCTGCTGGCGAGCCTCGAGACAGCGGCGGCGTGAGGGACGGGCCGCGCACGAGGAGGCGATGCTGAAGGTCTCGCTCCCGGCGGCGCCCGATCCGCCCGTGCCGTCTGACGGTTTCGGCGCGGAGCTCGACGAGCATCGCTTCGCTCGCCCGCGCGGGGGCGTGGCGAGACGCCCGAGGCAAGCTGGACGCGTGGACGTCGCGCACCGAGTCGCTGCTCGACCAGACGCGGCAGGTCAGCGCGCGCCAACCGGGCCCCGGTAGAGGCGCGGAACCAGTTCAGAGCGCTGCTCGAGGCGTATCAGGTGAAGGCCCAGCGGCTCGGGGTCGTCGAGGATCCCGATCTCGAACAGACCTTCGCCCGCGCGCACGAGGCCTTGTACACGGCGCCGACCGACCTGGCGCTCGTCGCCCAGCTGGTCCGCCGCTATCAGGAGCTGATCGGCTCCGCCGGCTCGGTGCAGGAGGTGCCGCGATGAACTGCGCGCGGAACGGGTGTACCGGGACGATCGTCGACGGCTACTGCGACGTCTGCGGAATGGCCCCCGCCCGACAAGCCGCAACACCAGCCCCGACCGCGACCTCGGCGCCCACGCCGACCCCGACCCCGACACCACCCCGACCTCGACGCCAGCGCCGAGTTCGCTGACGGCCTCGACGCTCGGCTCGCTGCGGCGAGCCACGACCGGCCGGACGCGCGCGAGCGCGCGAGCTCACCTTGGGGCCGGGCTGGTCGAGATCGAGCCGGTGCCGTTCCGCGATCCGGCGGAGGCCGCGCTCGAGGCGGTGCCGGTCGTGCCCGAGAGCCGCCGCTTCTGTGCCCGGCTGCGAGCGAGCCAGTCGGCCGCGGCAGCGACGGAGTGCCCGGGCGCACCTCGGGGTTCTGCCGCAAATGCGGGACGCCGTTCTCGTTCGAGCCCCAGCTCACGGCCGGCGACGTCGTCGCCGGCCAGTACGAGGTGGTCGTCCCCATCGCCCACGGCGGCATGGGGTGGATCTACCTCGCCCGGGACCGCAACGTGTCCGATCGCTGGGTCGTGCTCAAGGGGCTGCTCAACTCGAGCGACGACGACGCGATGGCCGCCGCACTGGCCGAGCGCCGGTTCCTGGCCGAGGTCGAGCACCCGAACATCGTCAAGATCTTCAACTTCGTTCAGCACGAGAGCTCCGGCTACATCGTCATGGAGTACGTCGGCGGCCAGAGCCTCAAGCAGATCCTCACCGCCCGCCGGAACGCCAACGGCGGCGCGCCCGACCCGCTGCCGCCGGCGATGGCGATCGCATACATGCTCGAGATCCTCCCCGCGCTCGGCTACCTGCATCGAAGCGGGCTGCTGTTCTGCGACTTCAAGATCGACAACGTCATCCAGACGCAGCATTCGCTCAAACTGATCGACCTCGGCGGCGTATACCGGATGGACGACGCGGCGGCGTCCGTGTTCGGCACGCACGGGTACCAGGCACCCGAGATCTCCTCATCCGGTCCGTCGATCGCGTCGGACCTGTACACGGTCGCCCGCACCCTCGCGGTGCTGTGCTTCGACTTTCGCGGATACCAGAAGAACCTTCCGCTTCACCCTTCCTGAGCGGGACTCGGTCCCGGTGCTCGAGCGCTACGACTCGCTGTACCAGCTCCTGCTGACGGGCACCGCGCCCGACCCGGACGACCGCTTCCAGTCGGCCGAGGAGATGGCCGACCAGCTCTACGGCGTCCTGCGTGAGGTCGTCAGCGACGAAGACGGGCGCACGGTACCGGCCGCCAGCAAGCTGTTCACCGGCCCGGTGCGCGGCGACAACGAGCGCGCCGACTGGCGCGTGCTGCCGCGTCCTCTGGTCGACCGGGACGACCCGGCCGCCGGCTATCTGGCCACGATCACCTCGACCGGACCCGCAGCAGATGATCGCCGACCTGCGTGCCGCTCCGGACAGGACCACCGAGGTCGTCCTGCGGCTGGCCGCCGAGCTGATCGAGCTCGGCGACTGGGATTCGGCGGAGGAGGCGCTGACCGAGGTTGAGGCCGTCGATCGCTGGGAGTGGCGCGTCGCGTGGTATCGCGGCGTGATGAATCTGGCGAGGGAGCGCCTCGACGATTCGCGCGCGAGCTTCACGTCGGTCTATCGCGCGTTGCCTGGCGAGCTCGCGCCCAAGCTCGCGCTCGGGATGGCGTGCGAGGCGAGCGGCGGGACGGTCTCCGACGCCGCCGGCTGGTACGAGATCGTGTCGCGAACCGACCCCGCGTTCACAGTGGCCACGTTCGGCCTCGCTCGCTGCCGGCTAGCGGCCGGCGAGCGGGCTGGCGCGCTCGCCGCGTACGACCGGGTGCCCGATTCGTCGAGCGCCTACGTCGAGGCGCAGACGGCTCGGATCCGGTGCCTCGCCGAGACCAATGGAGCGGGAGCCGCCACCGCCGACGACTTGCTGGTCGCCGGCTCGATCCTCGAAACGCTTCCGATCAGAGGCGAGCAGCGCGTGCGCCTGGCGGCCGACGTGCTGGAGGCTGCGCTTGCGCTGGTCCAGCGCGGAGGAGCGTTAGACGACGGTCGCGTCAGCCTGCTCGGCTACCGGTTCGCCGAGCGCGACCTGCGCTTCGGGGTCGAGCGCTTCTACAGAGAGCTCGCCCGTTGGGCGCCAACCAGTGGAGAGCGGATCGAGCTGGTCGATCACGCCAACGAAGTTCGACCAAGGACATGGACATGACCATCAAGGAGCGGACGTGAGCACAGAGGACCTTGACGTGAGCACCCAGACCGGCGTTTCTTGCCCCTCGTGCGGAGCCCCGCTGCATGCCGAGGACCGGTTCTGCGAGCGATGCGGCGCTCGGATAGAGGTTGAGGTGAAGTCGGATGCCCCGGCTACCCGGGTGGAGCTCGACCTCGCGATCGCGGCCGCGGTGAGCGATCAGGGGCTCGTGCATCGCCGCAACGAGGATTCGTTCCACCTCGAGGTGACCGGCGATCGGCAGGTGGCCGTGGTCGTGTGCGACGGGATCTCGTCCGCGAGCGCGGGCAACATCGCCGCTCGGGACGCCGCCAAGGCCGCCGGCGCGGTCCTTGGGCAGGCCGTCGCCGACCCCGACACGGATGCGAGCAAGGCGATCTTCGACGCGATCCAGGCAGCCGTGGACGCCGTGGTTCAGGTCGAGTGGACGACGCGGGTCAAGCGCGTCGACCCGTCGTGCACGCTCGTCTCAGCCGTGTGCCGGGGGAGCGACATCACGGTCGGCTGGGTCGGCGACAGCCGCGCCTACTGGTTCGATCAGGAGGAGTCCCGCCAGCTCACGGTCGACGACTCGTTCGCCGAGGAGGGGATCGCCAAGGGTCTGCTGACACCTGAGCAGGCAGCGAAGAGCCCGTTCCTACACTCGATCACGAACTGGGTCGGTCCGGATGCCCCCGAGCGCCCGCCGCGAACCGTCTCGCTCCGCCCGGAGCGTCCCGGGCGCCTGGTGCTCTGCACCGACGGCCTGTGGAACTACGCTCCCACCGCCGCCGAGCTCGCCCGTCTGATCGGCGCACTGCCGGACGGGGCCGCGCCCGCGGCGATCGCACGTGCACTCGCCGACACGGCGAACGAGCGTGGAGGCCACGACAACATCACCGTGGCGGTGGTCGACATCGATCCGTAGTGCCCTGAAAGGGGGAGTCGCATGAGCACTTTCACCACCGAGTGCTACCAGAACGAGTATCTGCCGCTCGGCGGCACGGAAGTCCACGCGATCGTGACCGTCACCTCCGACGGCGCCGCCGGCGAGACCAGCCAACCCGAGGCCGCCGAGATCCTGATCGTCGACACGTCGGGCTCGATGGGCGCGCCGCCCCACAAGCTCGAGTCCGCCCAAGATGCGACGAGCGTCGCGATCGACTGCATCCGCGACGGCGTCGCGTTCGGGGTCATCGCCGGCACCGACAAAGCGCGTGCCGTATATCCGACCGACGGAACGCTTGCGATCGCCTCCGAGCGGACGCGATCCGAGGCCAAGCGTGCGCTCCGCCGGCTAATCGCCGAGGGCGGGACGGCGATCGGATCGTGGCTGACGCTCGCCGGCACGTTGTTCGCTACGGTGCCCGGCCGCTCGTGCCACGCGATCCTGCTCACCGACGGCGAGAACCAGCACGAGACGGATGCGCACCTCGACGGAGTGCTCGCCGAGCTCGACGGGCGGTTCCAGTGCGACTGCCGCGGTGTGGGCACCGACTGGCGGGTGAGCGAGCTGCGCCGGATCGCTTCGGCGCTGCTCGGCGGGTTCGGCATCATCGCGGAGCCCGAGGACATGGCCAGCGACTTCCGCGCGCTGATGCAGACCGCGATGGGCAAGTCGACGGGCAACGTTTCGCTCCGCCTGCGGACGCCGCAGGGAGCGAGCGTCGCGTTCGTCCGCCAGGTCGTGCCGACGATCGAGGAGCTGACCGGCCGCGCCATGCAGGTCGACCCGCAGACCGCCGACTATCCGACCGCGACCTGGGGCCCCGAGTCGCGCGACTACCACCTCTGCATACGCGTGCCTGCCGGTGAGGTGGGCGACGAGATGCTCGCTGCCCGCGCCAGCCTCGTCGAGGGAGACGAGACCCGCGCGACGGCGCTCGTCAAGGCGATCTGGACCGATAACGAGCAGCTGTCCACGCAAATCGAGAAGCACGTGGCGAGCTACACCGACCAGGTCGAGCTCGCGGAGTGCATCCAGCAGGGGCTCGAGGCTCGCAAGGAGGGCGACCTAGCGACAGCCACGTTCAAACTCGGGCGGGCCGTCCAGCTGGCCGACGAGAGCGGCAACGACGGCACGATGAAGCTGCTCCAAACGGTGGTCGACGTCGAGGACCCAGCGACCGGCACGGTCCGGCTCCGCGGCGATGTCGCGATCGTCGACGAGATGACGCTCGACACCCGCTCGACGATGACCGTGCGGGTGGGTCCCGGCGCGACATGAGCATCGTCTGCCCGCGCGGACACGAGTCCCAGGCGACCGACTACTGCGATGTGTGCGGCGCCGTGATCCCCGGGGCCGAGGAGGTCGACACATCGCCCGCGGCGCGCCGCGCGCCGTGCCCGGCTTGCGGGGCTCCGCGCCCGGCCGACGACCGCTACTGCGAGAGCTGCGGCCACGACTTCGCGGGCCCGCCCCCCGCGGCGGGTTGGGAGGCGATCGTCACCGCCGACCGGGCCCAGTTCGAACGCCTGGCGGTCGACGGCGTCCCATTCCCGGCCGACTACCCGGAGCGACGCATCGCCCTCGCCGAGGGCGAGAACCGGATCGGGCGGAGCCGTGGCGCGCCGGACGAGCGAGCGCCGGAGATAGACCTGGCCGGCGCGCCGCTGGACCCTGGCGTCTCACGCCTCCACGCGGCGCTCGAGCGGCGCGTCGACGGGGTCGTCGTCGTGCGCGACCTCGGCTCGACGAACGGCACCATGGTGAACGACGATCCGGTGCCGATCGCTCCGCAGCTTGCAATCCCGCTCGCCGACGGCGATCGCGTCCGCGTGGGCGCGTGGACCACGATCACGCTGCGCAGGCGCCCGGTGTCCGGCGCCGACTAGAAGTCGTGGGGCGCGAGCAGGCCCGAGGCGCGCACGATCGCGACCAGCTGCTGTCGCTTCTCGTTCTGGGGCAGTTCGCCGAGCTCGAACCGGTCGAACAGATCTCCCATGTGCCTCTTGACGGCATCGACGCTCAGGTGCACCTCGAGGGCGATCTGCGGGTTGGTCGCCGGCGTGGCGGAGTTCGACTCGACGATCGGACGGCACAGGGCAATCAGCACCTTCCGCTTGGTCTCGGTCAACGGAATCGATGCAGCGGGTCTCGAGCGCCCGCGCCGTCGATTGACTGCCCTCGGCGCTCCGGGGCTCGCGGTAGACGACGCGGGTCTCACCGAAGTACATGTGGTCCTTGTCCTCTAACCGGCGCCGGCCGTGGATCCGGTTGCCGTTTACGAACGAGCCGTTGAGGTTGTCCCCGTCGACCAGGATCCAATCCTCGCCCGCGGGCTCGAGCGTCGCGTGCGCGCGCGACACCTCCTGATCCCACGTCAACGCGATGTCCTTGCTTTCGCGGCGTCCAACCGTGACCTTGGCCCGGTCAGACGGCAGCATCAGGATGTGCTGCTCACCGTCGTTGTCGAGCCAGTACAAGAACGGGATGCCGGTGGCCTCGGCCTCAATCCGTTCCTTCAGATGGCGAGGCCTGACCAGCCGCGTTTCGTCCGGGTCTGGCATTGCGATGCGCAGCATCTCACGACGATGGCCCGGATTCCATCGGAATCCGGGCCATCTGGACTCCCACCGAAGAGCGGTGCCGCTAGCCGATGTCGGTGAACTGCACCGGCCCCGAGTCGCACTGGTCGCTCTGCCCGCTTGTGGAGATGTATGTCTCCTCGACGCGCCAGGTCCCGCTCAGCATTGTGTCGCTTCGGATTGAGCTTGGCGTTGACATCGAATCGGTTCCGCCTTCAGTCCCGCCACCCGAGACCGGGGTGGGTCCTGGGCGAAACGGCACGGACTTGCCGACCCCCGTGTGATCGGAGATGCGGACGTCCCGGTCGGTGAACACGAACTGGTCACCGGAGGCGCACAGCTCAGTACCCAGCGGCCATCGCCCTGAGCTTTAGCGTCCGTCCGTTGCCGAGATCTCGAAGAACGAGGGGTAATCCCTGTGAGCTGAGTCCCGCCAGAGCAGTGTCGGGCCGGTTGGCGCGGCGTCCGCCGGCCCGGTCTGGAGCACGAGCGCCCCGATCGTCACTCCGCTCGCGAGTGTGAGCCAGAGCCACCGCCTGATGCGAGCCCCCGTGGCTGTGTGCCTTCATGGTGACCCTCCTGTTTGTTGACGGCGGCAATCTCTCGCGCGCGCGCCACCGCTCCCAGGCCCCCATGGGGTCGTCGTCACCACCCAGGGTGTCGGAAACGACACCGAGGTGGCCCCGCTAGGCCAGCCGGTCCGGGGCTCTCTTCTCCACGAACGCTGCCTCCACCTCGCCCGGCAACCGCTCGATGGCGGCGCCGTTGGCCAACCACCGGGAGAGCCGGCGCTGCATCGCGGCCGCCGTGGCTTCGTCGTTCGCGAGCAGGTATGCGAGCTCCCGCGTCCGCCACCGGCCGCGCGGCGCACATCGGCGCCACACGGACTCGTACCGCTCGCCCAGCACCCGCCGCCACAGGTCCTCGTCGGCCCGGCGCAGGTCAGCCGTCAGCAGCGCCGCCCACCGGTCCGCGGACAGCTTCAGCAGCCGCGGTCCGAGCCAGCCGACGACCTGCTCGTCGAGCGGCGCGCAGGCACACGCGACCAGCATCCGCGCGCGCGAACGCTCCCCCTCGTTCCAGGTCGGCGGCGTCGTCTCGAGCCCGAACCATCGCCACAGACGGGCGCCGGCGGACCCGACCGAGCGCTCGGTCTGTTCGACGGCGATGTTCACCAGCTCCTCGTAGTCGGGCAGCTCGTCGAACAGCCGATCGAGCTCAGTGACGTCGGGAGGCTCGTTCGCCCGCTCGCCCCGGCGTTCGGCGACCGCGCGGCCCGCGGCGGCGAAGGCCGCGTCGAGCGCCGCGGGCGAGCCGTCCTCTTGGTAGCGGTCGAGGGCGGCCCGCAGCGCCGGCACGGGTTGGATATCGCCGGCGCCGCTCGTCATTAGGAGAATCTAATCGGACGCGCGAGATCGCAACTCGCAGGGCCCAGACGGGTTACGACGAAAAAGCAGGTCTCGCCCCCACGGGAGGTTCGTCGCTGCGTCGCTCAATCGTTCTGCTCGTCACGTTCTTCGCCGTCGCCCTCACCGGGGCTGCCGTGACGCTCGCACAGACATCGAGCGGCGAGTCATCGGGGGCGGCCCCAAAGTGTAAGAACTCGACCAAGGCCCGCGGGAGCGCGCTCGCGACCGGCCTGACGATCTTCGCGGCGCCGAACCCGCTGACCGCCGGTCGCCAGCTGACGGTGTTCGGCTCGATGGTCGGCATCCACCACGGTATCCGGAGGTGCGGCATCGAGGTCGTGCTGTGGCGCCGCTTCCCGGCCCAGCACGGGTTCAGCCCGGTGGTGCGGACGGTGACGAACACCGCGGGCACCTACAGCTTCATGATGCCGCCCGGCTCGGTCGCCACCGACCGCTACTGGATGGTCACGGCGCGCGGCCTGACGAGCCGGACCGTCGCCCAGCACGTTCGCCCGTCGGTGACGCTCGGGAGCACCGCGACGTTCGCGGTCGCCGGCGACGTCGAGACGCTCAGCGGCCAGCTCGAGCCGGGTAACGCCGGCGAGATGGTGTCGCTCCAGCGCCGCGTCGGGCCCCGCTGGCAGACGGTCGCGCGGCCGCGGCTGAAGCGGGATGGGACGTTCGCGGTGGCGCACACGTTCAGCACCGGGCGCACCGAGCAGTGGCGCGCGATGGTTCCCTCCTCGGTTCACAACCTCGCGGCGGCGTCGGCCACGCTGAAGATCAAGATCGCGCCGCTCACCGGGATCCACAAGATCAAGCACGTCGTGATCATCATGCAGGAGAACCGCTCGTTCGACAGCTACTTCGGCACGTTCCCCGGCGCCGACGGGATTCCCGCTGGAGTGTGCGTCCCCGATCCGGTCAACGGCGGGTGCGTCGCCCCGTTTCACGATCCCTCAGACGTCAACTACGGCGGACCGCATTCGGTCAACAACGCCGTTGCCGACATCGACAACGGACGGATGGACGGGTACGTCGCTCAGGCCGAGCAGGGGATGAACTGCAGCTCGGAGGACCCGAGCTGCAGCGCCTGCACCGACACCAGCCACATGAGCTCGAGCCTGCCCTCGTGCGTCGACGTGATGGGCTACCACGACGCCCGGGAGATCCCCAACTACTGGACCTACGCCGAGCAGTACGTGCTCCAGGACCACATGTTCGAGCCCAACGACTCCTGGAGCCTCCCCGCCCACCTGTACATGGTGTCCGAGTGGTCGGCGTTCTGTACGAACGCGTTCGACCCGTCGTCGTGTCGCGGCGACGTCCAGAACCCCAATCCCGACTCGACGCTGACCGCGAACTTCTCGACCCCCAACGCCGGCCAGCTCCTCTACGCCTGGACGGACATCACATGGCTGCTGCACCAGCAGAACGTCCCGTGGGCCTATTACGTGTTCCAGGGCACCGAGCCCGACTGCGAGAACGACGCCTCGATGACGTGCGCGCCGGTGCAGCAGGGGCCGCAGACGCCCGGCATCTGGAACCCCCTGCCCTCGTTCACCGACGTCACCCAGGACGGCCAGCTCGGCAACATCGAGTCGCTCACGAACTTCTTCTCGGCGGCCAAGAACGGGACCCTGCCCGCGGTGTCTTGGATCGACCCCAACGGCACCGTGTCCGAGCACCCGCCGGCGCTCGTCAGCGCCGGCCAGACCTACGTCACCGGGCTCGTCAACGCGATCATGAACAGCCCGGACTGGGACAGCACCGCGATCTTCCTCGCGTGGGACGACTGGGGCGGCTTCTACGACCACGTCGTGCCACCCGTCGTCGATCGCGCCGGCTTCGGCCTGCGCGTGCCCGGGATCGTGATCAGCCCCTACGCCAAGCAGAGCTTCATCGACCACCAGACCCTCAGCTTCGACGCCTACACGAAGTTCATCGAGGACGATTTCCTGGGCAGCGCGCGGCTCGATCCAGCCACCGACGGCCGCCCCGACCCCCGGCCCGACGTCCGCGAGGACAACCCGATCCTCGGCAACATCGCGAGCGACTTCAACTTCAACCAGACGCCGCGCCCGCCGATGGCCCTCCCGGTCCACCCCGCCCCCGGGCCGGCGTCGACCCCGCCCGGCGGTTGATTTTTTGGGGCCGGCTACGCCGGCGTCCAGCCGGATGACTCCCGGCCGGCCCGGTCTTGGCGAGGCCGGATGCCGAGCGGGCCGAGCCGGGAGGCCGTTCCGCAGGGCGTCCGTGCCCGGCGGGCGGGCGCGCACCCCTGAATAACCGCGAGCCAGCGAATGGAAACGGCGGGCGGCTGAGGGAGGGTACGGGTCGTCCCGGGGACGGGACGCGGCCCGCCGCGCATGCATAGCACGACAACCGAGCCGATCCCGCGAAGCCGTGCCGTGCTACGCACGTATGGCACGCGTAGCACGGCACGGCCTCGCGGAACGAGGTCGGTTGCCGTGTTACGCACGTCGGCGGACGTGCATAGCACGCCACCTGGCACCGGCAGCTACAACCGTGGCCCGTCAGGCGTGTGGAGCGTGCGCGACACGCCACGGCCCGCCCGGACCCCCTCGAATGGCGCGTGGTGCAGGTCTGAGGCGGTCGCTCCGGCCCGCGACAACGCTAGTGGGGAGGCTGCGGCGCCGGTTTGGCGGCACTCGCGCCCGGCCCGTTCCGGGGCGCAACCACGCGCCGCCGGCGCACGGGCCGCCAAACTGGTGAGCAGCCGCACCTCACATGTCCTGGCCGCCGTTGACGCTCACGACCTGTCCGGTGATGAACGAGCTGTGGTCCGAGGCGAGGAAGTGAACGACCCGGGCGACGTCGTCGGGCCGCCCGAACCGACCCACCGGGATCTGGGCCTTGATCCGGTCGAGCACCTTCTCGGGGATCGTCTCGAGCATCTCGGTGGCGATGAACCCGGGCGCCACCGTGTTCACGGTCAGCCCAACCGAGTCGTCCGACTGCTTCCCGGCCCTGGCGAGCTGGTGGCACGCCTCGCGAGCCATCGTCTTGGTCAGGCCGAACAAGCCCGACTTCGAGGCCGCATAGTTGGCCTGGCCGATGTTCCCGGTCTCGCCGATGATCGATGAGATGTTGATGATCCGCCCCGTCCCGCGCTCGAGCATGTGTGGGAGCACTGCCTGGCTCATGAAGAACGCGCCCGACAGGTTGACCGCGATCACCTTGTACCAGTCCTCGTCGGTCATCTTGGTCACGCTCTTGTCGCTCGTGATGCCGGCGTTGTTGACAAGCACGTCGAGCCGGCCGTGGCGCTCGATCACCTCGTTGACGGTGCGCCGGCAGTCGTCGGCCGAGCCGACGTTGCCCTGATGGATGCTCGCGGCGACGCCGTTCTCCTCGAGCTGGTGCAGCAGTTCCTCGGCGTTCTCCTTGTCGCGGCCGTAGCCCGCGGCGAGGATCGCGCCCTGCTCGGCGAAGCTGCGGCTGATCGCCGCGCCGATTCCGCGCGTTCCCCCCGTCACGAACACCACCCGTCCCTTCATCCGGGCCCGGCGGTGCCCCGCCGGAAACACCTCGTCTGCCGGGACGAAGTCTTGTGCTGTGGTCTCTTCTGTGCTGGTCTCGGTACTCATTTTGAATCCCTCGCCTCGTTGCTTTCTGTGTTATCCGTCGGAACGCTCGGCCAGCCACTGCGCCATCGCCGGCCAGAGCTCCTTGCGCGCCGCCGACCCGGCCACCAGCCCGATGTGTCCGCCGGGACGGTCGAAGTGCTCGACGTCATCGCTCGCGATCAGGTCGAAGAACGGCATCGTCCCCGGGCGGGGCGCGATGTGATCGGCGCCGGCGGTGATCACCAGTACGTTCTGGTCGATCCGGCCGAGGTCCACCGACCGATCTCGCAGTCGGACGCGCCCGCTCAGGAGCGCGGCGTCGCGGTACATCAGGCGGATCCACTGCCTCCACGCCTTGCCGGCGAACGGTGGGTTGTCCGCGACCCACTTGGCCATCGACTGGTACGCCTCGGGCCTGGCCGTCCCCTCCTGGACTCCCTCCCACAATCGGCGGTACGTCGTCCAGTAGTTCGTGACCGGCTTCATCATCTTGTTCGCGAAATCGATCGCGCCGCCGGGGACCGAGCCGTACAGCTCGCTCACCCCGTCGACGTCGAAATCCTCGTCGGCGACCCAGTTCGCGTACGTCGAGTTTCGCCCGTCGATCGGCATCGTCAGCAACGCCAGATTTTTCACGGGCGGCTTGGCGTCCCCACGATCGAGGCCGCAATACATCGCGCACAGCGTCGCGCCGATGCACCAGCCCATCAGCGACAGCTCCTCGGCGCCGCTCGCCCGCAGCGTCTCGCGCACCGCCCACTCGAGCTCATCGCAGACGTACTCGTCGAGCCCCATGTCGGCGTCCTCCTCGTCGGGGTATCCCCAGTCGACGAGGAACACGTCGAAGCCCTCGTCGATCAGGTATTCGACGAGCGACGAGCCGGGGCGCAGATCGAAGATCTCCGGCCGGTTGATCAGCGCGAACACGAGCAGCAGCGGCACCGCGTGGCGCCGGTCAGGCGAGCGATAGCGGTACAGCGTCGTCTGCCGATGCGTCCACACGACCTCCCGCGGCGTGGCGCCGACGACCGCGTCGTCGGTGGTCAGCAGGATGTTCGTGTACTCGAGCGCGTTGACCGGGAAACGCACGATCCGCTCCACCGCGCCGGCGATCGGGTCGACGACACTCACGAGCGAGATCCCGTCGCGTCGCGATCGCGGGCGACGTCGTCGCGCAACTGCTCGACCTCCTGGAGCACGCGCTCGAGCTTGTCCTCGGTCCGGTTCAGCTGCTTCGACAGCCTGACGATGTCGGCCCGTCCCGCCAGGCGCAGGTTGCGCCACAACAGATCCACCGCGTCGAAACTCATCCGGGTCAACGCCGCCGTGTTCTCCGCGCTAAGCGCGAGCAGCCGGCCGAAGCTCGGCTTGTTCACCAGCGCCTCGAACGCCTTGGCCGTGTTGGATTCGGCATCCTCGTACAGCGCCCGGACCTGCTGCTCGGGCGACTGTGCGCCGTTTTGCCGGTCTGCCATCGCCTTCCCTCCTTCGGTGGTCCGTATGTAATTCGAGCCTACCCCATAGGCTCCGGTGCTCAAAAGTGCGTTCGGAATAGGGACCCCCTCGGTGGGGGGGTGTCCTTGGGCGCGCAGATCGTGCAGACTGCCCGTGATGCCGCGTGAGCGCTGACGCCGATGTCGCGGTGGTCGGGGCCGGGATCGTCGGCCTCTCGACTGCCTTCGCGCTCACCGACCAGGGCGCCACCGTGACCGTGTACGAGCGCGGCGTTCCCGGCAACGGGCAGTCCGGCGGCGATTCGCGGATCTTCCGCCACGCGCACGACGATCGGCGCCTGGTCGAGTTCGCGTGCGAGGCCCGTCGCGGCTGGCGCGAGTGGGAGGAGCGGTTCGGGCGCGAGCTGCTCTCGCGCGACGGGGTCGTGGCGCTCGGGCCGGCCGGGCTGCGCCGGCTCGAGGCGATGCTGGGGGCCGGCGTGCGCGCGGGTCAGATCGACCACGCCGAGCTCGCCCAGCACCTGCCGATGCTGGCGGAACCGGACACGCGCGTGGTGTTCGATGAGGACGGCGGCGTGATCCGCGCCCGGGCGGGCATCGAGGCGCTTATCGGAGCGCTGCGCGAGCGCCTCGTATTCGACGAGGTTCTGTCGGTCCGCCCGACGCCCGCGGGGACCGTCGAGGTTCGCGCCGGCGGGAGGACCGCGGAGCACGGCCGCGTGGTCGTGTGCGCCGGCCGCGGAACCGCGGCGCTCGCTCGTGGCGCGGGACTCCCGTTGCCGATGCGCCAGGCGGCGCACGTGCGCCTCACGTTCGCGGTCCGTGGCGATCCCCCGCCCCGCGCGGCGTGCCTGCTCGACTCGAGCCGGGCCTTCGGCGAGGTCGGGGCCTACGGCGATCCGCTACCCGGCAACGCGGCCTACGCCGTCGGGCTGGACGACACGCCGTTGCACGACGACGGCAGCGTGATCGACGCCGGCGGGCTCGCCGCGCTCGCCGAGCGGACCACGGCCTACGTCGAGCGCGCCCTCCCCGGCCTGGATCCGCACCCGATCGGCGTGCGCCACTGCTGGGTGACCGAGCTGCCCTGGAGCCCGGACGCCTTTGCCGTATGGGAGGTCGGCGGGCTGCTTTTCCTCGCCGGCCACAACTTGTTCAAGCACGCGCCGGCGCTCGGTCGCGAACTCGCGCGCGCCGCGCTCGGCGAGGGGCTGGCGCCGAGCCTGCACCCGGAGGCCAAGCTCGGCGCGGAGTTGTTCGAGCCCAGTCGCCCCTAGGCGCGCGACTGGTCCGGCGGCGCGGCCGGCTGGTGATTCTGGGCAGCGGGCTGCGGCTGCGCGGCGACCGGCGGTGGCGCGGTCGGCGGCGTCGAAGCCGGCGATGTCGAGGCCTGCGGTATCGAGGCCTGCGGTGGCGCGGCGTGCGGTGCCGGGCCCCGCGGCGTCGGAGGCGGCGATGCCGGGCCGGCCTGCGCCGAGCCCGCCGCGGTCGCCGGCCCCATCGGCCCTGGCTGCGGGTTGGGCTCCGTAGCACCCGGAGCCTTCGACTCCAGCGGCTTGCCCGGCGACGCGGTCGCGGTCGCCGATCCCGCCGAGCCGCCCCTTTCCCCATCCTCGGGGAACCGGTCGGTCGCGTCCTCGGCCAGCGAGAACAGCGAGGTCGCGACGTTGCGAACATCGTCGATCAACCGGATCCGCTCGGCCCATACCGCGTCCGTCTCGGAGTCGAGTTGGCGCAGTTTCCGCTTGGCGTCGTCGGTCATCGCGACCGCGTTGGACGCCGCGTCGGCGACGCACCGCTCCGCCTCCACGCGCGCGCGGCGCGTGATCTCGGCCGCCTGCTCGTGGGCGACGCGAAGGATCGCGCTGGTCTCCTGTCCTACGCGTGCGATCTCGTCCTCGACCGAGGGGGCCGGCGGTGGCGGCGGGGCCGAACGCTGGGCCGACAGCTTGGACGCCATCTGACCGATCTCGTGCTCGAGTCCGGCGATGTAGTCGTCGACGGCGTCACGGTCGTAGCCGTGCAGCGCCGTCTGGAACCGCCGGCGGCCGTCCGACGCCTGAATCGAGTCGACCGCCTCGGTCGGCTGATCGAACTCCTCGTACTCCTCCCACTCTCCGTCGTCGGGCTGGGGCCGGTCGAAGCTATTAAAGCCCCGAGCGAGCCTGTCCCCCAGGTCGGCGAAGAACGTGCCGGGCGAGCGGCGCCGGGCCGGCTCGTCGTAGGTCACGCCGGCTCTGTCTCCGGATCTCTCGAAGTCGCTCATCCATAACTCCTCTGCGCGTCTCACGGGTATGTGGCGTGTTCGTCAGGCCCGGCGCGATCCCTCCGGGTCCCGGCCGTTTGCAAACCCGCGTGCAGTCAGCCCGTGGGCCAGAGCTGCGGACCGATCCCCATCATGTCGATCAGTCGGTGCACTGATGAGCTCACGCGCCGATCGACCTCGAGCTCGTGGCCGCTTCGCCGCGCGTGCTTGAGCCCGAGCACGACGGTCTGAACGCCGGCGCTGTCGATGAAATCGAGCTGCGACAGGTCGAGCCGCACGGGGCGGCCCTCTTCGCGGTGCTCACGCAGCCGCTGCTCGACGGCATCGGCCACCGCGATGTCGAGCTCTCCGATCAAGGCGACGCGCAGGGCGCCGTCGCCGTCGACGCTTTCTTGTATCTCAAACGCTGGCCCGGCGAGTGGCACGCAGACGATGTCGTTTCGAACGGCAGGGACGCGGGGCGCGCAATCCTAACCGAAGCCCGGGGAAGGAATCGAAATCGGTGGCGTCTTTACGGGCACAGGCGCGAAGCCCCCCTCGTGCCCGGCATTCGGCGGCGGCTCGCCACAGCCGCCGCCGGCCTGCCGAGACCGTCACGCGACGGGCACTTACGCGACCGGCACTGGGTCGGGGCGCACGTAGACCGTGTCCGCGACCTGGATGATCTCGCTCACCGGCAGGTCCGCCTTGCCGGCGTGGCGGCGAATCGACTCGGGGCTCGTAGCTTGGTAGATGCAGACCGTGCCGACCGCGCCGCTTGCCTCCTCGAGCACGTAGCTGCGGATCCAGCGGACCTCGTCGGGCATCTCCTCGCCGGCGGCCGTGGACCGTTCGGCGGCGCGATTAAGCTCCTCGGCGGTCTGCCAGCCCTCGCGGCGAAGGATCACGTAAGTGTTCATGTCGTCCTCCTCTGTTCTCGGTGTGGATGGAGTTGCTAGGCGCACGGATCGCAGCCGTGGGCGAGGGCGCGGCTGGGGCGGGCGATCGGATCCGCCTCGCGGGGCTCACCGGCTCGCTTGAAGCGTCTTCGAGCGCGGTCGACCACGGCCCGCGCCTGTGTCGCGCCGCGCAGGTCGCGGCGCAGATCGTCGTCACGGGCCTCGACGAGCAGCTTGGCGATGTAAGGGTTGTTGACCATGCCGCCAAGGTAGGCCGGCGACGGCGGTCGCACATCGGCATCGGCGGCCCATGTTGGCGGCGGCGGATGCCTATCTTTCGCCGCTCCTGCTCCTGCTCCCGCCCTCGCCGTCGCCGTCGCTCCCGAGCCCGAGCCCGAGCCTGGCCGCCTCGGCCGCCGCCTGGCGCCGCGACCGCACGCCGAGCTTTGCCAGCACCGCCGAGACGTGGTGGGCGACGGTCTTGGGCGTGATATAGAGCCGCCCGGCGATTTGCGCGTTGGTGAGGCCGGCGACGAGCAATTCGAGGATCTCGACCTGGCGCGAGGTGAGCTGGCCAGGGTTGTTGATCGTCGAGCGCCGCGGTCCTCGGGCGATCTTTCGGACGCCGGCGCTGCGCAGTCGCTGGGTCACGTCGCGGGTCGCGGGGACCGCGCCGAGATGCTGGAACACCGCGAGCGCCTCGCGCAGACTCGCTTCTTCGCCACTGTCGGC
Source organism: uncultured Solirubrobacterales bacterium (assembly GCA_963755525.1). Lineage (GTDB taxonomy): Bacteria > Actinomycetota > Thermoleophilia > Solirubrobacterales > Solirubrobacteraceae > Palsa-465. The sequence continues at coordinate 162,358 of CAVWKC010000001.1, forward strand.
GCGGGCGAGCGCGGCCTCATACGGGCATCCGATCGCCTCCCAGGCGTCGGCCGCCGCGTCCCAGTCCCCGCTCAGCTCGAGCGCGAACGGCGCCGCGACCGAGCCGGGGTCGAAGCGGTCCTCGATCCCGGCTCGCCGGCGCCACGCGCATAGCTCGCCGATCGCCCACGCATCGTCGATCTCGAGCGCGAGCGCGAGCGTCTGACCGGTCTCGGCGGCCACGGAGGCTGCGGTGCCTTCGAGCCAGTGCGCCTCGGCGCGCGCGACGGCGACCGGCGCCAGACGCTGGAGCTCATCGCTCCGGCGGGCGAGTTCGAGCGCCTCGTCCAGCGGCTCGAATGGGTGCGGGTCGCCGCGGCGGGCCCGCAGCCGGCCGAGGACCGTGAGCGGCATGATCCGGCTCGGGGCGGGCACGCCCGGCTCGCGCAGCACCGCCGCGGCATGGTCGGCCGCCTCGTCCCACCGGCCCTGGCCGAAGCGCAGATAGGCGACCCACCCGCTCATGTACACGCGCCACGGATCGAGATCGTGCTCCTCGCAGTAGGCGATCCCGGCGCTCAGATGCCGATCGGCGTCCGCATAGGCGCGGACCCGGACGTGCGTCGCCCCGAGGTTCGTGTAGGCGCGCGCCGCGTGCTCCTCGTAATCGCATTCGAGCGCGAGCGCGAGACTGCGCTCGAGCTTCGCGGCGCCATCGGGCATCCCGGCCGCCAGCTCGGCGGATCCGACGTTGTTGAGCGCGTGCGCGAGGATCTCGGTCTCGCCGAGCCGCTCCGCGAGGCCAATCGCCCGCTCGCCGTCCTCGATCGCCGCGCGCGCGTGTCCCGCGAGCATGCTCAGCTGCGACGTGTTGCTGTACGCCATCGCAAGCTCGCGACCGGGCGGCTCGCCCTCGAGCAGCTCGACCGCGTGCCGGCCCTCCCGCACGGCGGTCGCGCGGTCGCCGGCAAACCAGGCCAATCGCGACAGCCACCGGCGGCTGTCGCCCTCGCGCACGCGATCGCCCCTGCCCTGGTGCAGCGCCAGCGCCACCCGGCGAGCCTCGACGGCCTCGTCGATCTGCTGGGTCAGGTAGCACTCATAGGACCGGCGCTCCCACAGTTCCGCGCGCCGCTCCATCGTGAGCGCCGCGCCGTGTCTCAGCGCGAGCGCGAAGTGCGCGGCGGCCTCACGGTGAACGCACAGCGCCGCGGCCCGCTCCCCCGCGGCCGGCGCGTAACGCAGGACCGCCTCGGCGTCCCCGGCCGCATCGGCGTGGTGGGCCAGACGGGCCGGGTCGACCGGCCCGGGTGCCGCCGTCGTCAGCGGCCGCAGCACTTCGCGGTGAAGCATGACCCGCCGGTCGGGGGCGATCGCGTCCTCGACCGCGAGCCGCGCCAGCTCGTGCCGGAACGCGACTGCGCCGTCCTCGTGCACGAGCATCCCGGAGTCCAGGCAGGCCTGGAGCTGCGCGAAGTCCGCGCCGCCGACGGCTTCGAGCAGCCACAGCTCGGTTCGTGCGGGGACGACCGCGGCGGCCTCGAGCAGCCGGCGCGGCGCCGGCGCGAGCGGCGCCGTGCGGGCGAGCACCGCGTCGCGCACTGTTTCCGGGATGTGCGCCTCGACCGCGGCCAGCGCCTCGGTGACGAAGAACGGGTTCCCGCCGGTCCGCTCGAACAGCCGCGCCGCGTCGACCCCCGCCGGCTCGGCCAGCGTCCGGACCGCCTCGAACGACAGCGGCGGGATCTGACGGCGCTCGGCGGCGGGCGCGCCCGCCAGCTCGCCGAGCACGATTTGCAACGGACCGTCCGCGGTCAGCTGATCGTCCCGGAACGAGACGAGCGCGAGCGCCGGCAGCGTCGCGATCCGGCGGCCGAGCAGCTTGATGACGTCGAGCGTCCCCTCGTCGGCCCAGTGGACGTCCTCGACTACGAGCACCGCCGGGGCCTCGTGCGCCAGTTCGGCGACAAGCGCACCCGCGAACTCGTGCGGCACCCGCCGGTTGGGCGCAAACCCCCCGAGGTCGAGGCCGGCGTGCTCCGCGATGTCAAGGAACGGTCCGAGTGCGCGCGGCGTGAACAGCCGCTCGCACGAGCCCCACAGCACTCGGGCTCCTGGCTCGTCCGCGCAGAACTCGCGCAGCAACGCGGTCTTGCCGGCGCCCGCCTCGCCTCCCAGCAGCACCATCCGTCCACGGCCGGCGGCCGCCTCGGCGAGCCGGGCGACGAGATACGCGAGCAGCTCGGAGCGTTCGAGGAGCTCGAAGCCATCGTCGTCCAGTCCCGGTTTTCCAATCGACTTGCTCATCACGACCCACCCGCCCCGCGGGTGGCGCCCGGACCTTGTTAGGTCCCGGCTGAACAACATTATCCCCTCAGGCCACTGCAAAACGGGTACGTACCAGTACGAAACTGGTACGTACCGGTTTCCAAGGGCTGCTGCGGGCTACGCCTCCGCGACCGCGTCGAGCTCGGGCTCGGCCTCGCCGGCGAACTCCTCGCAGAAGGCCTCGACTACCTTCGGATCGAACTGCGACCCGGCGCCACGCTCGAGTTGAGCGAGCGCATCCGCCGGATCGAGCGCCGCCCGGTGCGGACGGTCCGAGGTCATGTCCTGGAATGCGCTGCAGACGAAGATGATGCGTGAGCCGAGCGGGATCGCGTTGCCGGCGAGGCCGTGGGGGTAACCCGACCCGTCCCAGCGCTCGTGGCTATAGCGGACGAGACCGGCGACGGCCTCCATCTCCAGCGGTCCCGCCAGCAGCCGCTCTCCGACGATCGTGTGCAGAAGGATGAACTGCCACTCGGGCCCGTTGATCTTGCCCGGGTACCCGAGTACCGCGGCCGGCACCGCGACGTTGCCGATGTCGCACAGCTGCATCGCCGTCTCGACAGTCTCGATCTCGGTCTCGCGGACCCCTAGCCTGCGGGCGATCCCGGTGGCGAGCGTGGCCACGTCGCGACGCGAGCGGACCAGCCGCAGTGCTTCCGTCGCATCGACCGGCGCCCGCCGGCCGGACTTCACGTGACGCTCTGACCCGTGCTTGCTCGCGCGACGAGCGGCGAGCTCGAGCGCCGCCCGCGGCGACGGGGCCTCCGCCGGAAGAGCCGCCTGGCCGACATCACAGTAGATCTGGAAGCCGTCTCCGTTCTCGCTGAGCGCGGCCGCCGCCGACGCGCACAACGCGCTCGTGAAGCGCTCGGATCCCACCGCGAGGAGCGCGAAGCTGCCGCCGCGCATCCGGTACACGCTCCCGTAGGAGCCGACGGCGTCGCGCAGCTTCCGCGCCAGCCACTCGAGCAGCGCGTCGCCGCATGCGGCGCCATATGCGTCGTTGTAGTCCTTGAAGCCGTCGAGCGCGAACAGGTACAGCGTCAGGACGCGATCGTCGCCTGCGTCGATCGCCTCCTGCAGGTCCACGACCAGCTTGTCGTGAGTCGGCAGCCCGGTGACCGCGTCGACGCCCTCGGGAACCGGCGCCACCACCTCGCCGGTGGGCCGGACCTCATCGGACCGGCCCACGACGGTGAGCGTGGCCACGGCCCCGAGAATCGCGCCGATCACCATCCCCAGCAGCCACGCGCCGCCGCCAACGACCGCCACGACCGCGATCACTGCGACCTCGGCGACGGCCACGGCGACGATCGAGTTTCGACGCGCCGGCGTGGGCGAACTGGACACCATAGATCTACTCGGCCTCGAGCCGGATCGAGGCGTAGCGCTAGCCGTGGAGGATCGGCCGGACTGCCTCGGCGATGCGGCGGCCGAGCTCGAGCACCTGCTCGTCGGACCAGTGCGCCAGGTTGACCCCCGCCGTCTGGAACTCGCGGCGGATGTTGACGGTCGCCTGCGCGGTGTCGACCGCGCGAGCGAGCTTGGCCAGCGCCGTGTTGACTACCGGGGTGTCGGCGGCGCTGGCGCCGTTGAGCTCGGTCTCGAGCAGCCAGGCGCGCAGCGCCTGGGCCTCGATCAGGTCGAGGTCGAGAACGAGGCGGGGCTCGTTGTTATTCCCGTCGACACGGGAATCGTTCAGCTGGTCGGTGGCGCTCATTGCGGCGGGCCCTCCATAGCGGCGGTGGTTGGAGTGCGCAGGTCGCGCCCGCGCAAAAACTTGATTAGACCGAATTATCGGCCGTGATCACCGGCCACTTGAGTATGCGCAACCCCCCGTCAGCGGCGACTCCGACTAGTCTCCACGGCATGGCCTCTCGCGTGCTCATCCCCGCAGATTTCGAGTGGATCACCCGTCCGCACGAGCCCGGCGAGCCGGCGCGTCACGTCGCCGAGCTCTCGGAGCGAGCGCAGTTCGCCCACACCCGCGCGAACGTCTGGCGCTACGAGCCCGGCGCGAAGGGCCGGCGTCACCGCCACCCCTATCAGGAGGAGACCTTCGTCGCGCTCTCGGGCACGCTGACGATGTACCTCGGCGACCCGCCCGAGCGGGTCGATGTCCCGGTCGGCGGAGTCGTCCACGTCGAGCCCGGCACGGCATTGCAGACCGCCAACCATGGCGAGGACGACCTGCTCGTCTATGCCTACGGCACTCCGCCGGAGGACGAGCACGCCCAACTCCTCGATTCGGCGGTGTGAGGGAGGCATGGTGGCGAAGGCCAAAGTGGTGAGGGCGGAGTTCAGCCCGCAGGAGGCGCAGGCGGTGATGACGTGCATTCGCGAGTACTTCGCGCTGCTGCTCGAGCGCGGGGGCCTCGGCGACCCGAGCCTCTCCTCTGCCGCGTCACACCTGTACGCGGCGATGCTGGACGCCGGCATTACCCCGGACAAGCTGGAGTAGCGACGGCGCTCAGTGGCGGGCGCGCATCTCCGCGAGCCGATCGGGATCGAACTCGTCCGAGCGCACCCACTGCAACAGGGCCTGCTCGGTCTCGATCACCCGGTCGGCCGCGGCGGGTAGCTCGGGCGCGATCTCCGGCGGAATCTTGAGCACTCCGTGCTGGTCGGCGTGGAGCAGATCGCCGGGCGCGATCGTCAGCCCGCCGACCTCGACCGTCTCGCCGATCGCCTCGACGCGCACGTACGCGTGCGATACCGACGGCCCGGAGGCGAAGAAGTGAAAGCCCATCGCTCGGACCTCGTCGAAGTCGCGCACCGAGCCGTCGGTGACGCAGCCGACGCAACCGAGCGCGCCGAAGATCGTCGCGTGGACCTCGCCCCACAGCGACCCATGCGCGGGCGGGATGTCGAGGTCCTTGACCACGACCACGCGCGGCGCGGGGACCGTGCGCACGTACTCGTACAGCGCGTTGTTGCCGGCGCCGGCCCAGTCCGCGCCCGGTGCCCCGCGCGCGACGATCGTCGCCGTGGCCGCGTAGCCGACCATTCGCCCCAACTCCGGGAACATGCACCTGATGGTGTTGTCGGCGAACCCGATGTCGCGCGACTGGATGTCGAACGTCTCGATCGCGTTCGCCAGCGTCGGGGAGTCGTAGCGCGCGAGCGCCTGGATGAGGTCGCCGGTCACGCGAGAACCTTGCCGGGGTTGAAGATTCCCTCGGGATCGAGTGCCCGCTTGATCGCGCGCATCATCTCCACCGCCTCCGCCCCGTGCTCGGGGACGAGGAACCGGACCTTGCCGTAGCCGACCCCGTGCTCCCCGGTGCAGGTGCCGTCGTGCGCGAGCGCTCGCTCCACCAGGCGGTCATGGAACTTCTCGGCGCGGGCGACGTCGTCCGGGTCGTTCGGGTCGACAAGCACGACCGTGTGGAAGTTCCCGTCGCCGACGTGGCCGACGATCGGAGCGGTGACGCCGAGCGCGGCGATGTCCGCCTGCGCCGCCGCGATGCAGTCGGCGAGCGCCGAAATCGGGACGCAAACATCGGTGGTCATGCCGGCGGTGCCCGGGCGCAGTGCGCGGGCCGCATCGTAGGCGCGGTGGCGCGCATGCCAGATGCGCCGGCGCTCGCGCTCGTCCGAGGCCCACGCGAAGTCGCTCCCACCATGCTCGGCGGCTATTTCACCGGTCTCGCGCGCCTGCGCGGCGACGTCCTCCTCCGACGCCCCGTGAAACTCCAGGAACAGCGTCGGCGCGACCGTGAACGTCATGTCGTCATGGCGGTTGATCGCCTCGACCTGCAATTCGTCGGCGAGTTCGATCCGGGCCACCGGAATCCCGTACTGGGCGACCTGGGTGACGCACTGGACGGCGTCGCGGACGGTGGGGAACGTGCACGCCGCAGCGGCGGTGGCCGGCGGGATCGGGTGAAGCCGCAGCGTGGCCTCGCAGATAAGCCCGAGCGTGCCCTCGGAGCCGATCATCAGCCGCGTCAGGTCATAGCCCGCCGAGGACTTGCGCGCTCGCGAGTGGGTGTGCACCACCTCGCCTCGCCCGCCCACGATCGTGAGCGCGAGCACGTTCTCGCGCATCGCCCCGTAGCGCACGGTCATCGTCCCGGACGCGCCGGTGGCGACCATCCCGCCGATCGTGGCATCCGCGCCCGGATCTACCGCAAAGAACACCCCCTCGGGACGGAGCCGGGCATCGAGCGCGCGGCGAGTCGCGCCCGCTTGCACAGTCACGTCGAGATCCTCGATCGACGGCTTGCCAATCGCGTTCATCTCGCGCATGTCGACGCTGATCCCACCGGCGAGCGCCGCGACGTGTCCCTCGAGCGACGTGCCGGCGCCGAACGGCACCAACGGCAGGAGGTGCGCGGCGGCGATGCGCACGATCCCCGCAGCCTCGTCGATGCTCCGCGGCCACACGACCATGTCGGGGCGGGCCTCGGGGTGAAACGACTCGTCGCGCCCGTGCTGCGCGAGCACGTCGTCGCCGGTGCCGACGCGATCGGCGCCGAGCAGGTCCCGTAGCGCCTGGCGACCCGCGGCGATGCTCGCGACCGGCGGCCGCGTTGGGCTTGGCACGTCCACCACCGCCATCGCGCACAGATTGACAGACCGGCGCGTCTAAACGCCGGTCCGCTCCGATCTAAAGACGTGCGCGAATAAATGTGCGTTTGCTCGATGTGCGAGCGAGGCGTAGTCGGCACGATCCGCTTGCACCCATCTATAGGAGCGGAAGACATGAGCAGCTTGATCGAATTTATGAGGAGAGGCGGGCATCGGCTCGCCACCCACCGCGCGCCGCTGGCGGTGGTCGTCGTCGCCGCCGGCTGGCTGTGCCTCGGAACCGGTTCGGCCTGGGCCGACAGCGTCATCGATACGACCGGATGCGCAATCAACGGCCGCGCCGAGCTGTCCGGAACTCCGAACAGCCCGAACCAGCTCGGTGCAGAGTTCGTGGCGCCCGCCGGGTATCTGACGACCTTCGCGGCAAACCTGGCATCCGACAACCCCCAGGCGGTGACCCTCGCCCTCTATAACGCCAACAGCACGGGACCCGTCGGGCCGCCGCTGTGGACCGCACCCGCGACCGTCGACAGCACCGGCTCGCCGACCACGTTTGCGCTCCAGACGTTCACGATCGATCAGCCCGTGACGGCGGGCAACACCTACGTGCTCGGGCTCATCTCGGCGACGCCGACGGCGAACGCATGGTGGTCGACCGACGGCTCGGGCGCGGGGAGCGGGGCCTGTTACCCCGGACCCGTGAACGACGGGTACGCCGGACAGGGGTGGTTCCCGCCGCTCACCTACGAGGCCTTCTCGTTCAAGGCGAGCTTCGGCACGCCGGCGCCGCCGGCCGCGACGCCAACCGCGGTCTCGTTCCCGAGCCAGCCAGAGAGCACGATTGGAGCCGTGCAGACCGTCACGATCAACTCCGCGGGAGATATCCCGGTGTCGTTGGGAGAACTGTCGGTCACCGGCGCGAACGCGGGCGACTTCATCGTCGTCGCCGACCAGTGCTCGGCTGAGACGTTGACGACCGCGCAGAGCTGCACGGTCGGCGTCCGGTTCGCTCCACAGACAGCCGGCGGGGCAACCCGCACGGCGACGCTGAACCTCCCTTACGGGAACGGGTCGACTGCGCCGATCGGCGGCAACTCGCCCACCGGGGTCGTCACCGCCTCACTGTCAGGCACGGCCACGTCCCCGCCGAGCCCCACCGGCACCGCCGGGACCGGCCCGTCCGAATCCGGGTCAGGCGGAACCACCACCAAGACCGAGCTCGTGACCTGCAAGCAGACGACGAAGACGGTGAAGGTCGACGGCCACAACCGGCGCATGAGCACCGAGCAGTGCACGACCAAGCTCGTCTCGGCACCGGTCGTGCTCCCGAGCAGCTCGGGCGTGATCGCCACCCTGTTGCGAGGCGGAGTCGTGGATGCGAGCGGCCGCGGGAGCAGCGCGCGCGTGGAACTCATCGCACGCCGGACGCTCAAGCGCGGGACCTACGTGCTGAGCGAGCGCCGCGGCCGGACGACGACTCGCCTTCAGGTCACGCTCGCCTGAGGCGCGTTTGACGGGATTCCCGGGAGCTGTCAGGCTCGTCCAAGGGCGGTCGTGGTGACCGCCCTTGGTCCGGGATCGACGGACGAAAGGTGGCCATGCCCAGATTGCAGGACAAGGTCGCCCTCATCACCGGGGGCGAGAGCGGAATCGGACTCGCGACGGCACGGCTGTTCGTGTCCGAGGGAGCGAAGGTTCACCTCGTCGGCATCGACGAGTCGCGACTGGCGGCGGCGGTGTCCGAGTTGGGCGAGGACAACGCGCTGTCCTCGGTCGCCGACGTGACCGACGAGGACGCGGTCCGCGCGGCCGTCGGTTCCGGCGTGGATCGCTACGGACGATTCGACGTCGTGGTCAGCAACGCCGGGATCAGCGGCGAGGTCCAGCCGATCGTCGACTATCCGTCCGATGTGTTCTCGCGCACGCTGGCGGTGCACATCCTCGGCTCGTTTCACGTGCTCAAGCACACGATCCCGCACGTCCCCGACGGCGGGAGCATCATCATCACCTCGAGCGTCGTCGGCCTGATCGGCGCGCCCGGGGTGTCGGGCTACATCTCCGCCAAGCACGGGCAGGTCGGCCTGATGCGCACGGCGGCCAAGGAACTCGCGCCACGCCGTATCCGTGTGAACACGATGCACCCGGGGCCGACCTCGACCCCGTTCCAGGACGACATCGAGATGCGCGCGACGCGCCTGCCCCAGGAAGAGGCCGCGAAGGCGTTCGACGGGATGATCCCGCTCGGGCGACACACGACGACCGAAGAGATCGCGTACGGGATGCTGTACCTGGCGAGCGACGAGAGCGCGATGGTCACCTCGCACACGTTCTCGATCGACGGCGGTATGGCTGGCTGATCGGCGCCCTCGCGGACGCTTGTCGTAAGAACGTCCAGCGACGGGGCCGCCCGTTCAAGTTCGAAGCGCCTCGTTGCGATCCAGCGCCCGTGGGGACATCGGTGCCGCCTCCCGGATTCGCCGGACAGCCGCTCGTCGAGCCGTCGCCGGCGTCGCCGCCGCCACCGTCGTCACCGTCTTGGTCGCCCCGCCGGCGTCCGAGGCTGCTCACTGCCGCGGGCATCGGGGTCGTGGCCATAGTCGCGGGGCTCGCGTTCCTGCTGCTCGGCTCCGGCGGCACGCAGCTCGGCGGTCCGGTCGCGCAGGCCGCGACGCTTTCTACGAGCACGCCCGGTTACCGCGTGCACATGTGGATGCAGACGACGTCATCCGCTCTTGACGCCCCGGTCACCGCCACCGGGAGCGGCGTCGTCGATCTCCGCGACCACGCGATCTCGATGTCGCTGGCGATGGACCTCGGAGACGAACCTCAGGTGATCCAGCAACTCGGGAGCTCAACCATGCACCTGGACATGGTCCTGCGCGGCGCCACCGCGTACGTGAAGCTCCCTTCGTCTCTGACCTCCGCGCTGGGAGCGTCCCGGCCCTGGGTCAGGCTCGATCTGGCCAAGCTGTCGGGGATCCCCGGACTGTCGTCGCTGACGGATGGTCCGGGCACGAGCGACCCGTCGCAGGCCCTTCAGATGCTCCGATCGGCGTCGGGAAACGTCGCCAACCTCGGTCAGCAGCAGGTGGACGGCGTCGAGACGACGCACTATCGCCTGAACATGAGCGTGGCGCGGTTGGCCGACGACCTACCCGCGTCGGAGCGCGGTGCCGCGCAACAAGCGCTCTCCCAGCTCTCGCAGTCTCTGCCGAGCGGCGGGTTCCCAGTTGACGTTTGGGTCGACGGGGACCACCTCATTCGGAGGGTCTCGATGTCGATCGATCTGAGCCTCCCCACCGGGGCCAACATGCAGGAAACGGTCATCGGTGACTACAGCGACTACGGGCCGCAGTCACCGCCGGCGACACCCCCGGCGAACGCTGTCATCGACCTGAGCAACCTCGCCGGCGCTACCGGGTCGCAGTCGGGATCAACCCTCTAGACGCCAACTTCACACCGAGGAGCGCTCCGGCCCGGCGCAGCAGCCTGCCGCCCTCGAGCAGGCCCGGCTCGAGATGTCCGCGGATTCGCAACGTGGCGGTGAAGCATGGGTCGGCATCGGTCGGCGAGTCCGCCGCCAGGGTCACCTTGGCCAGGACAGCGCCGGCCGCGGTGGCGCGGAAGGTGAAGGTGTCGATCGGGGACGCAGGAATGAACGGGCAGGAGATCGCGACTCCGCGAAACGCGACGAACGGCAGCCCGTCGATCATCGCCGCGATCCGCTCGACGTCCCGGCGGTTGGTAACGATGAGTGGCGGCGGCGAGTGGTACGTCGAGCCTGTGACGCGCGGACCGCCGGTGACCGTGATCTCGAGCACGCGCGACTGCGGCGGGACCCGCTGGGCGGCCAGGCGTGGCGCCGCGTAGCGGACCGTGGCATCGGCACGAACGCCGGTCCCTCCACCGGTCAACGCGACCGCCTGTACCTCGAGGCCGCGGGGGCCGAGCGCGGGCGCGTCGACGGCAGGAAGCGTGTACGACACGAACACGCTCGTGCCCGAGTAACCCGAACCGGCCGACCGGGCGCCGGCGGGCAGGTGAGCTTCGATCGACGTGATCACCGCGTTCGGCGACGCGCTGGTCGTCCAGAACGCGTACCGCTCGACCTCCGCCGCGTAGAAGAACAACTCTTCGGCGTGTGCCAGCTGATCGGCGTCGCCGGCGGGCTCGGTCGGAGCCTGAGTGGCGCCCGCCGGCAGCACCAACTCGCCCAGCAGTTCTTCCGCCTGTGTGGCCGCGGCCCGCTGGTTGGCGCGCACGACCTGGGCCGGCGACGCCGCGCTCACAGCTGCCGTGTCCGCCACCCCGAGCACAACCGTGAGCAACAGCACGAGCATGAGCTTCGGCATGACACTGACACTACGTGGCAGCGCCCGCCTCGTCACACCGAGGCGTGACATAGTGGGCGCGGCCTGCCTCATAGCCCCGGCAGATCCGGGGAAGAAAGTTGGGCGCGAGCGCGACAACGGAGCGCGCATAAGTTCAGCCTCCGAGGGACCGAAGCCGCCTCGAACGGTAAACAGCCGCGCGGCAGACTCGAAGCTCCTTTACGCCTGCGCTTCGCTACGTCAGTAGCTCGCGCCCGCGTGGAAACCTAGACCGTGACAGTGCCGCTGACAAGACCAGGTCACACCGAACACGTCGCAAATACCGGGAAGAGCTGCATTGATCGATCCTCAGCGACCCGCGGAGCCGGCGCGTACGTTCGCTCCGCGACCGCTCACCCTGGACCGCCTCCTGGCGCGCTCAGGCCAGTAGCTGTCGGACGGCGAGCTCGAGCGCCTCGCCGCGGCTGCGTGACCCGTGGTCGGCGGCGATGAAGTGGTAGCCGATCGCAAGCGAGAACGCGAGGACCGCGCGACCTTCGACCTCCGCTTCGTCGGCGCAGAACGATCCGAACAGCTGCCTCAGGTAGTCCATGCGTCGGTTGTCCACACGGCGCAGCCGAGCGGCGACCGCGGCATCGTGCCGGGCCCAATCGCGGATGGCAAGGTCGATCGGCAGCAGCTCGTCGCTGAACGTGAGCGCCCCCGCCCATCGCACCTTCGCCCGGGCGTCGCCACCCCGACGGTCCACCTGCTCCAGGACCTCGTCGGTCGCGGCGCGCTCCCAGGTGTCGAGCATCGCCTCGAGCAAAGCGCCTCGGTCCTTGAACTGGCCGTAGAAACCTCCGCGGGTGACGCCGAGGGACTTGGCCAGCGTCTCGACGCGCACGGCGTCGGGTCCACCGCCCGCGGCGAGCGCGCGCATTCCGCCCTCGATCCACGCGGCGCGCGGAGTCCTGGTCGGAGGCGCCATCGTCGCTACGGGATGGGCAGCGGGGTTGACATCGCCCTCGATGATGCCTAGCCTCCATACATACAGTCCTGTATATATTGGAGCGTATGCGATGACCGCGACACGACACACGAGCGGCGACACGGCGCACGCCGTGAATCAGATCTCCCTGCCGCAAGACGCACGGGCGCTCAGCACCCTGGCCCGGACCGACTACGAGGACGCCTTCGCCGTCGTCGCCGATGTCGACCACACGGCGGAGCAATGGGTTCGCGCGGTGGTCAATGACGCTCCGCCGCGCGTGCGCCGGCGACTCTGGTTGGGCTGGATCGCGCTCGGCCTGAGGATCGGGCCGCCGTGGTCCTCGCACCGCGTGCTCGGATGGCAGGTCATGCACCGGGATGAGTCCTACGTTCTTCTCGGAGCGAACTCCTGGCTCGGCCTCCGCGGCCAGTTGCTGTTCCGAACCGAACCCGATGGTCTGCTGTTCGCGACGTTCCTGGGGCTGACCAACCCGGCCGCCCGCGCCCTGTGGGCCGCGATCACTCCCCACCACCAGCGAGTCGTCCGCTCGCTCCTGACACACGCCGCCACTCGCGTGACCAGCGATCGACAGCCGATGCCTCACGCCGCGCGCTCGGCGGCGTAGAACAGGTGGGTGACCGCCGAGTTCCAACAGGACCCTGCTCATGGTCTCAGCTCCTCTCGGTTCCGCTTCCGGCCCTGAGACTTGCGCGCGGGCGAAACCTCATCGGCCTGCGGCTAGAGTGGTCTAAGTCGCGCCATGGCCGTCGTGTCTTCACCTTCCCGACGAGATGAGCTGCGGGCATTTCTGCGCTCGCGACGGGGGCGGCTGTCGCCGGCGGACGTCGGGCTCCCGGAGAACGGGGGCCGCCGCCGGACGCCCGGCCTGAGGCGCGAAGAGGTCGCCGCGTTGGCGGGCGTGGGCGTGTCCTGGTACACGTGGCTCGAGCAGGGGCGCGACATCAACCCGTCGCCGGACGTGCTCGACGCGCTCGCCCGCGCGCTACGACTCGACCCGGCCGAGCGCCGAACGCTGTTCGCGCTCGCGCGGGCGGAGCTGCCGCTTGCCGACGACGTCGCGGGCACCGATCCTGGGCAACTCGACGGCGATATCGGCCAGCTGATCGCGCTCGTCGACTCGTTGCACCCGAACCCGGCCTACCTGCTCGGGCCGATGACCAAGCTCCTTGCCTGGAACCGCGCGGCCTCGGTCGTCCTCGGCTCGCCCGACCATCTCGCTCCGGACAGGCGGTACCTGCTTTGGTGGCTGATGGTCGATCCCGGCGAGGGCGGCATGACCGCGCAGCGTGAGGGAACCGCCCGCAACACGCTGGCGCGGTTCCGCGCCGAGTACGCCCGCCACGCCGGCGAGCCGGAGTACGAACAGTTCGTGGCTGAGCTCCGCGAGCGCAGCGCGCAGTTCCGCGAGTGGTGGGACGAGCACGAGGTGATCGATACTCAGCGCGGCACCAAGGTCATGCAGCACCCGCGGCTCGGCACGCTACGGCTGTATCACGCGCAGACGGTGCCGACGGGTCAGCCCGAGCTGCGGTTGGCCGTCTATGCGCCCGCCGACGAGGGCACGCGCAGGGCGCTCGCGACCCTCTGACGCGTGTTATTCGTGGGCGACGCTCAACGGATCGCCGACCTGCGTGGCGTTCTCGAGCTCGGCGAGGTCCTGCTCGTCGAGTTCGACGTCCGCCGCGGCCATGTTCTCCTCGAGGTGGGTCACCGAGCTCGTGCCGGGGATCAGCAGCATCCGTTCGTAGCGACCCAGCAGCCACGCGAGCGCCACCTGGGTGGCGCTGATTCCTCGCCGCTCCGCGACGCCGGCGATGGCCGGATCCTGCGCCAGTTGCTTGGGACCGCCGCTGAACGCCGAACCGAGCGGAAAGTACGGGACGAACGCGATCTCCCGCTCGATGCACAGCTCGAGCACGTCCTCGCCGGAGCGGTTCACCACGCTGTAGGCGTTCTGCACCTCGGCGATGTCGACCAGCTCGAGCGCGCGCCGGACGTCACCGGTACCCGCCTCGCTGATTCCGATCAGGTCGAGCTTGCCTTCGCCGCGTAGATCCTCGAGCGCACCGAGCTGCTCGGCGAGCAGGTCGCCCGACGCCTCGGCGGTCATCAGACGCAGGTTCACGAGGTCCATCCGCTCCACCTGAAGGGACCGGAGGTTGTCCTCGACGCCGGCGCGGAGCTCCGCGGGAGTCTGCGCGGGTAGCCAGGCGCCCCGATCGTCGCGGCGCCCGCCGACCTTGGTCACGAGCTTGAGATCTTCCGGATACGGATGCAGCGTCTCTCGGATCAGGTCGTTCACGACGTCCGGGCCGTAGTACTGAGCTGTGTCGATGTGGTCGACGCCGAGTTCGATCGCACGGCGCAGAGTGGCACGGGCGGCGTCCGGATCGCGCGGCGGACCGAACACGCCGGGACCGGCGAGCTGCATCGCGCCGAAGCCGATGCGGTTGACGGGCTTGTTGCCCATGAGGGATGTCTTGTTCATACGAGTAGGTTGCGCCACAAGTCCCGACTCGACAAGAGGTCTGGAGATCCTGGGTGCGAGACCACCAGCCTAGGATCAGTCGGGTGCGCTACAGATCGTCGGAGGTTTGTCGAGCGCCTCATCGGTGCCGATTCGACACCAGATCAAGTGCGCCTGACCCGGCCTGACGGCTCGGCCGAACGTGTAGATCGCGCGTATGCCTTCAGCGAACCTGACTTCAAAGAAGCCTGGATGGTCCTTGATCTCTCGCACCAGTGGCTCCCCCAGGTCGCCCGGAGGCGTGGTACTGAGTGGGGCGACAATCTTCTTCGCCGCGACACGAAATAGTTGGCGCTGCGCGGAAGTGAGTTTTGCGTAGTCTCGTTTGAACTGCGCCAGACGGTCGAACGTAGGCGCCGGGTTACTGGGCGCGTTCGTGAACTCGTCGAGGAACTCGCCGAGCGAATACGTCATATGACCAAGACCGCCCTCCTGCTCGTGCTTGACCTGGTCTTCGATGTCAGCAGGACGTATGCGCGTGCCACCCGGCGTGGGCTCGAGTACAACGTACTCGACGTCACCGAAGTTACACCGCTCGATTGCCTCCGGCCGCAGCTTGCTTATGTGGACCACGGTCGGCGCCCCGAGGACCGAAAAGGGGAGTGTGGTCTCGACTGCGGGGTCCGGTGCAGGCACCTGACTCACACCCAACCGCGCGGCATGACGAGTGATAACGCGCCAAGCGAGGAAGCCGCCTCGACGGCGGTTCCAGTGACCGCGAAGACAACCGGAGACGACCGTGACGCAGCCTGGACGCTACTACCGAACGGCGTATACGCCCACAAACCCACACTTACTTCGCTTAGGGCGGACGGCGGTGATCGAACCGCGGCCCTCCTGGCGCTCCGCATCGATCGGCGCCCGCGATCGCACGTCAGCCTTGAGGCGGCTCTTCGCGAACTCGCTGATGGTCAGCGGCCGCAGACGAGCGACCTCGACATGTTGATCGATCGTCATGCCCCGGCCAACGCGCGGCTGCGGGATCGCAAGCGCGTTCTGGCCTGGACGTTGAAGCTGGTCGACGCAGCTGGCGGTGGCACCGCGTGGCGGCTCGTCGGAAGCACGGATTAGCCCGGGCCGTTGGCGACGTGCAGCGTGATCGGCGTCAGCGCATCGGTCGGGACGAGCAACCGGAAGTCGCTCCAGGGCACCTTGCGCCCGGCCGCGTCGGCCTCCACCCACACCCATCGGGCCCGGTGGCACGCGTATCCGCGCGGCCGGGGCGAGACCTCGTAACCATTGATGCTAAGGGCCAGCTCCCGCGCCCAACGGGAGCGGTTGGCCCAGTCCTCGAGCCGGAACTCGAACTGGGCGCTGGCCACGTCCTTGATGCTGATGAGGCTCGTACCCATTGCGGTCCGAGGCTCGTATCGGCCCCGGATCGCCGTGCCTTGCGGACCCGGCAGCCGAAGCGGACGGGATGTTGGTACGTGCCGATCGGCACGTACCGCGGCCGGCACCCGCCGTGTACTAGGCCGAGCCCAGCCAGCCCTTGCGGCGGAAGAAGATCCAGAATCCGATGATCGAGGCGAGCAGCAGCCCGACGCCGAGCACGAAGAACGACCACTCGGCGTTCTGGATGTGCCCGGTCAGAAACGCGAAGTTCTGGCCGAAGAATCCGGTCAGGAACGTCAGCGGCAGGAAGACCGTGGCGATGATCGTGAGCTGCTTGGAGATCTCCCCCTGGCGGTTGGCGACCGTCGAGAGGTACATATCGGTCGCGCCGCTCAGCAGATCGCGGTAGGAGTCGATCAGTTCCGACGTGTGGACGACGGTGTCGTACAGGTCGCGAAAGTACAGCGAGTCATCGGGCTCCATCCCTCGCAGATGCGTGATCTCGTCCGAATCGCGGGCGAAGAAGTCGCGCATCGGCGTCACGACCCGGCGCATCGCGATCAGGTCGCGCTTGAGCGAGAAGATCCGCTGCAGGCTCTCCTCGCGCGCCCGCTGAATCACGTCCTGCTCGACCTCGTCGATCTCATCGTCGACGCGATCGAGCACCGGCCCGAAGCTCGAGAGGACCGTGTCGAGGATCTCGAAGATCAGCCGCTGCTCGCGGCTCAGCTTCTCCCGGCGCACGCGCACGCGCAGCGCGTCGAGCACCGCGAACGGGGTCGGGTGCAGGGTCACGACCCAATCGCCGGAGATCAGCAGGTGGACCTCGCGTAGCAGGTGCTCGCCCGCGGCCACCTGATCGTCGACGCCGTAGATCACGAGGCTGACGTACCCCTCGTAATGCTCGCGCTTGGGCCGCTCGGAGAAGGTGCTGACGTCCTCGATCGTCAGCGGATGCAGATGCAGCAGCTCGCCCAGCCGATTGAGCTGATCGGGCGTGGGATTGTGGAGATCGAGCCAGAAGTACCGATGCGACTGCAGGAGCCCCGGGACCTGATCAAGGTCAGTCGCCTCGAGCAAAGGGCACGCCGCATCGCCGGAGCTCACGCCGCCCAGACTAAACCGGGGTCCGGCGGACCCCGGTGGCGCGAGCCGAGTTAGACGGCCCCGTCTTTGAGCTTCTTCTCCAGTCCCGGCCAGACGACGGTCATGACGCCCTCCGCCACGCTGTCGAGTGATATGTCTGGGTTCCGGCGCCACCAACGCGCGATTTGCTCCGCCGCGCCGGAGACGATGTGCGCCGCCCCGATGGCTTCGTATCTGGGGACATGGGGGGCGGCGGCGATGAACAGCGCGGCCATCCGCTCGGCGGTCATGAACCGAAGCTCTCCGGTTTGTTCAGCGAGTTGGCCGCCCGCTCCGCCGGGCCCGTAGAGAAGCTCGAAGCGCTGCGGACGGTCGGCAAAGTAGCGGAAGTAGGCAAAGAGCCCGGCGCGTAGCTGATCTTGCAGATCGGAGCCGGCTGCGGCGACGGCCTCGAACACCCGTTGTTGCATCTCCTCGCGCGCGGTGCGGTGGCATTCGAGATAGATCTCGTCGATCGACGCGAAGTGCTCGTAGATGAGCGGGCGGGTGACGCCGTCGCGAGCGGCTATCAGCTCCATCGTCGCGCCGCTGAAGCCGACCTCGCCGAACACCGCCTCCGCGGCGGCGATCAGCTTCGCCCGCCTGACCTCCTTCGGGAGGCGCCGGCGGGGCTGGGTGGGCGTGGTGGCCATGCCCGCATGATGCTAGCCGCGCAAGACTTAACTGACGCCCGCATCAGTTGTGCTTACGCTGGCGCGACGCGAGCAGACCCGCCGGCCTCGCTATGCCTGTGGCAGAGCGAGCGGCGAGGGGGCAACCGGCGCGACGGCGGTCAGTGCGATTGGGGTGTGACGGCGGCGGATGATGCGGTCGAAGATCGCCCATGCGGCGAAGATGAGCGAGCCGATGATGCCGGTCAGCGTCACCAGCACGCCCGCCGCCGCGGCGGCAGCTATGCCGTGGGCGCCGAGGATCAGGACGGTGGCGGCGGGACCCGTGCTCGGGCCGATCGGCAGCTGGCCGACCGTGAACATCACGATCAGCAGCGCCATCGAGTCAAAGATGGAGACGTGCACGCCGATCGCGTGGAGCATCAGCCAGTTGCGCAGCACTTGCGCGCATACGGCCAAGAGCGCGAAGGTGATCAGGCGGCCACGGCTCTTCATGCGCAGGACGGCGAGTCCCGCTCCGAGGCCGGTCCGGTGACGGTCCGAGACACGACACAGCCCGGCGACGAGGCCGGCCATCAGCGCGATGATGAGCGCCGGCACCCATAGCGGGACGCCGAGCGGCGCCACGAGCGTGAATGAGAAGATCGCCACGAGGGCCAGTTCGACGGTGATGATCGGCACCTCGGCGGCCACGAGGGCCGACGCCCCCGGCGCGGCCTGCGGGGCCGCCCGCCGAACGGACGCGACCCGCACCGCCATTCCGAACGATCCGTTGACGATGCTCGCAATGCATCCCGCCGCGGCCGAGCGGAACAGCACGCGCCGGCTGACCGTGCCGCCAGCAGCCCGCACGCAGATCGTCCACGCCTCGGTGCGGGCCAGCAACGCGCCGATCTGCAGCAGTACCGAGAGCGCGAGGAGTGTGATCGGAGCCGTCCGCAGAGCCGTACTGAACTGCGCGCCCCGACCAGCAAGGACGTAAGCCAGGACAGCACCGACCACGACAGCTCCACCGACGCTGATCGCGATTCGGCGGCGCATCGAGGCGACGCGGAAATCACGCACATCAACGCCATCAGGCACAGGGTCCGGCGACTGTGTTTCGGGGTTCACGGAACGCTCTTCGCGGTAGGGGTTCTCAAATGGCGGCGGGCTGAGCGACCGCGTCAGGTGGTCGCTCCCTAAGATCGGCCGCTTCAGCGCTGTCTAAACCTACGCGTTCAGGGCTTGGACGCACTACGCCCCGCGAGCAGCTGATCATTGCGGCCGGCGGTTGTCGTCGCCGCGCCGAGAGCCGTCGCACGCCTTACCGGCTGCCGAATGCTCGCTCGATGCTATTCGGTCCGAGTCGTCGAGCGCGCGATCGCCGAGCGTAGCCACCGCGGCCGTTCACCGGGCGAACCTAAAGGCGACGCCAGCTCACCGGCTGCCCATACGAGTCGGTGCCGGCCAACTGGTCCGGCGCTACCGATGAGAACGACACCGAGACCTGGTACGGACCGCGCTGAGGAACCGCTCCCCCAAACGGCTGGTACACCCACTGCTGCTGCTCTCCGAAGAGTTGCAACGTGTCGTTCGTCGGGGTCATCCATGTTCCTGCCGCCATCCATCCTGGGGGCCCGACGACGGCTTGGGCCTCGAAGCGCTGACCGGCTGGTGATCCGGTCCGTGGGCCGTAAAGGTTGATCCGCATGACCGCCAACCCCGTCCCAGGGCTCTGGATCTCGATCACCCACGCCCATTCAATGATGTCCCGGAGCGTCCGGGCTTGCGACTGCATCGTCGTCTGGTAGGTCGGCTGCTCGCGAGGCTGGTAGGTCGGCTGTACGCCAGGCTGGTACGTCGGCTGTACGCCAGGCGGGTTGGCCGCCGCGACGCCGTCCTGGCTCGCAACGGGCTCCGGGGTGTAGCGACGCTGACCCTTGAGTCGGAGCGCAAGGCTCTCGAACTTATCCGGGTCGGAGACGTCGTAGACGGTGTACCCGTTGAGGAAGAAAGGCACGAACTGATCATCGGTGTCGGAGAAGATCGTCGGCACGAATTTCGTCTGGCCCGGGGTCGTGGCGTAGATCTGGCCGCTGATGATCGCGCCCTCCCAAGTCGCGCCCTGCCCCGCTTGCGGATTGTCCTCCCGTAGCACGCGCTGTTCGTACGTGTGTGTGCAGACGACCAACACGAAGTCGGCGTCCCGAACCTGTCGGTAGCACCAGAGCTGCCAGGTTTCGGGTGGTGAGTCCTCCCACTGATCGATCCACGCCTTGATGCCTTGGCGACGCAGTCGATTTGCCAGGTCCATCACTCGATCCATCTGCTGCTGCGAGTCGTGGCTGTATGAGATAAAGACGTATGGGGTTGGCACGCCACAATCATCTTCGATCGCAAGACCGATGTGCGACTAGTGGGCCATCTCGTCGATGACGTTCTCGAGCACGGTAAATCGCAGAGCGAGGACGGCGGGATCGGCGCGGTGCAATGGGTCGCGGTTGCCGACGGCGACGAGCGCAGGCCGAGAAATCGTCGTCGTCGGGCACTAACTCGCCGCCGCTCGCCCGAACTCCTCGGCGGTCGTACTCGACGGCCATTGAGCGGGCGCCCAGTCGCCCTCCAGGTCTGTGGTTTGTCCCACCTCGATGAGATGACCGTCGGGATCGCGGATGTAGCACCGGATCTCGTACTCGTGCTGTTTCGGCTCTGTCAGGAACTCAGCACCCCTTGTGCTCCACTCGGCGTATACGGCCGCGATGTCCTTGACGCGGATGTTGAGGAAGCTGCTGACCCGGTCGGGATCGCCTGGCGTCTCAAGCGTGACCTCGGGCTTGTCGTCAGTCGGAGCTCCGCCGACGTTGATGATGATCCAGCAGTTGGATAGCGCGACGTAGGTCAGCCCCCCGGGCCCGGAGAAGACCACCCTCCCGCCGAGCACTTCGGTGTAAAAGCGACGAGAGCGCTCGACGTCGCCCGAGACGATGAAGTGGGCCAGCACAATTCCCTCTGGGCGCGCTGGGAGCTCGGCCATCTGACACCTCCGCTGGTTCGGTCCCGCCTACGACGGGGTCTGCAGCCGATCTTATGGCCACCGCGAAGTCACACGGCGCAAACTAAGCCCGACGCAGACCGCGATGTGGGCGCCTGCCAGCTGCCGTTCGTCCCAGACCTGTTCTCCGCGCCGGCGCTCGCGACAGTCCAGGAAAGGCAGCGGCTCGACGAGCTTGGCGGCGGTGGCGTACTTCGACGGTTTGATGGCGGGTGAGCCCGGCCATCGGCCCCCAGTTCCCGCCAGACCGCGCAAGGCAGAGCAGACGGCGCGGGCTGTCGCCTCGATGGCGCGCCGCGCGGGTCGGCCGCTTCCTTACGGCGCCCGGCGGGCGCGCCTGTGCCACCACTTCGCACGCCGCGTTCGCTGCTGCCGCCCCTTGGTGGAGGGGTAGCGCGGGCGTCGCGGCGTCAGCCTCCGGGCGCGTCGACTCACGCTCTTTCACGGCGATGCCGTAATCGGCCGCGCTGGGCGTGATCGCTCGGTTGTTGTCCAACGGAGAGCGCAAGGCCGCTCGATTTCCCATCCCCTAACGTCCGGATCCGACAAGGGCGCCACTGAGATCGTCGGCTGGGCAATGCCGGCGGAGCGGAGCTGTCGCGTCGCTCGTCTCGACCGCATGATGACGCAGCTGCTCGTGCCCTGACCAGCGGCGCGATGACAGACGACACGGGTACGCGTCGCGACGGAATGCGGACAGACCCGTTCTCGCGTGTCCCGCGAGAAAGCGGGTAAATCGCAAACGCGAGGATCGTGCTCCAGGATCACGGATAGGCACCTCACGCTGCGCGGGAACCCAGCGGCACCGGTCCGCGCGGAAGGACGTCTGAACCAGCCCAGGGATCTTCCGCGGCGTTTTCGCTACTCGGTCTGCGAGGCGTCGGTGAATTCGCGAAACAGGCCGGTCACGACGAATGCGGTCTGCTCGGCGATGTCGACGGTGTTGTCCGCGATGCGCTCGATCGCGCGGGCGACGAGGATCATGAACATCGCCCACTCGCGCAGTTCGAGGTCGTCGCCGATCTCGACCGCGCGGTTGAAGATCGCTCGGTTGAGCCGGTTGATCTCGGCGTCCTGGCGGACCAGGTCCTGGGCCAGCCCGGTGTTGCGCCCGGCGAAGGCCTGCTTCGCTTGGGAGACCTGGGAGCGGGCCAGGCGGCCCATCCGCTCGATCGCGTCGAGGATGTCCTTATCCTTGGGCGCCTCGTAACCCGACAGGGGGACGAGCTTCGCGATGTTCACGCACTGATCGCCCATCCGCTCGACGCATCGGATCACGTGGAGGAGAGCGGCGACGATCCGCAGGTCGCCAGCCACCGGCGCCTGGCGGGCGATTAGCGACAGGATCCCCTGGTGCACCTCGAGGTAACGGCCGTCGATCCGGTCGTCGTCGGCAACGACCATGCCGGCGAGCTCGACGTCCTGGTAGGAGATCGACTCGAGCGTGCGGTCGAGCTGCTGGATAACGAGGTCGAGCCCGTCGAGGGCTTGGCGCTCGAGCGCTGCCAAGTCTTCATGGAATCGATGACGCGTGTGCTGCACGCAGGCAACGGTATCCGACGATAGCCCGAGTTTTCACAAGACGTTCACAGGGCTTAAACATCTCGCCTGCGCTGCCGGGAGACGGGGGCGTCGCGCCGATGGCACGATCCGCTCGGCGCGAGGTTGATCGCGACGGATCAGACACGACTATCGGGCCGCGTCCCAGCACAGGTAGGGCAACAGCTCCAGGTCGTCCCAGTCTTGCGCCCGATGGCGATCTCGGCATGCGGAACAACCGCGACGTGGGTGGAGCCCGTCGATCGGCGCCGCTCAGGCCACCTCGGTCTGAACCTCGACCGGCACCAGACGCGGCACCTCGGCGCGGCCGCGTCCCTCGTCCGAGATGTCCTCGAGGCTGCGGCGCGAGGGCTCGGGCAGAACGAGCGTGAGCAGCGTGCCGACGAGCGCCATGCCGGCGGCGAACTTGAGTGCGCCGGCGAGGCCGAAGGCGTGGCTGATCTGAGGGAACAGGTAGACCCCCAGGAACGCGCCTAGCTTGGCGATCCCGGCCGAAAGGCCGTGGCCTGTCGTGCGCACCGACGTTGGGTAGCACTCGGCGGCTATCACGAACGTGGTCGTATTGGGGCCGAATTCGGCGAAGAAGTAGCTCGCTCCAAACAGCAGCAGGAACGGCGCCGTGGCGCCGGTCACTCCCGGAATGAGCGCGATCATCAGGAACATCGCCCCCATCGCCGGGAAGCCGATCAGCTGCAGCCGGCGGTGGCCGATTCGGTCCATAAATGCGCACGCTAGGAAGTAGCCGGGGACAGCAAAGACCGTGAAGATCAGCAGGTTGAGCAGCAGGGACTGCTGCAGCGTCGCTCCATGGCCGAGCACCTGGAGGACGATCTTGGGGGCGGAGACAGCGTTGCCGTAGTAGGCGTAGTCGAACACGAACCACGTCCCGGCGGTCCCGAGCAACGTGAGCAGAAGGCGGCGGTCAGACAAGAACTGCCTGAGGCTGATCCGCTCGGCGGCTCGGGCCGTACCCGTGGCGACGACCTGGCCGCCCGAGAAGCGACGCACGCCGTCGGCGGCGCCGCGGCCGTCGCCCTTCACCTGGGCCAGATACCGCGGTGACTCCGGCATCCGCAGCCGGGCATAGAGCACCAGCGCCGAGGGCACCGCACCGAGGCCGAGCAGGATGCGCCACAGCAGGTCGTGGTCAACCCCCGCCCATATAAGCACCAGCCCCGCGATGTATCCGGCTACGGTCCCAAGCGCCTGCATGGCGAACACCAGACCGACCAGCCGGCCTCGGTCCCTGCGATTTGCGTACTCGCTCATCAACACCGCGGAGACGGGGTAGTCACCGCCCACCCCAAAACCAAGGAGGAAGCGGAAACCGACCAGGAAGATGAAGCTTGGCGCGACCGCCGAGGCCAGCGCGAACACGACCATCACCGAGGCGTCGAACACCGCGATCCGCTTGCGGCCCAGCAGGTCAGCAAGCCGCCCCAGCACACAGGCGCCGAGGAAGGCGCCCAACAGCGTCATCGAGTTGATCAGCCCCGTCTGGGTCGCACTGAGATGCCACTGCTTGGCCAGCAGCGTCGACGCGACCCCGATGATGAAGAGGTCGTAGGCGTCGGTGAAGAAGCCCATCCCCGAGACAAAGATCGCCTTCGCGTGAAAGCGCGACAGGCGCGCCTCGTTGATTGCCTCAATTACCTCCAACTAGGACCCCCGGGTAGGTTCGGCGTTCGCCCCCCGGCGCAAAATCAAGCGCTCCTAACCCCACGCCTGAAAGTCTGAGCGACCGAGCGGCCGAGCTTGTAATCATCTTGTGAACGGATTGTGAAGTCAGCCTCGGGCTAGGCGCATCATCCGTTCTGGATGACCGCACGCGCCGACCCAAGCCCCCGAACGTCACATTTGGAGGGCAAAAACCGGCAGGCGAGCAAGGAGGCGGTGCTCCGTTTCACCCGTTCTCGCAGTGAAGTCGGCAAACGCGCGATCTTGCGCCCGCTGTTGGCGACCGGCCACTGCCGGACCGCGGGGTGCTGGTCCACGAGATCAACGACAGCCGGAACGACAACATCGGCCTCAGCGGGCAGTTCCGATACGCGTTCCAGGCCCCGTCAGCTATCCGTCGGATCCCGAGCCGCTGCCAGGCGGACGAATCCTGCTCGCCGACTGCGCCGGCCACATCCTGCTCCTCGACCACACGGTCCGGGTGCAACAGCGCTACGGGCCCACCGGCGGCTACGGGCGCTCGGATCATCCCTCGCCGGCCATCGCGCAGCCCAACGGGGACATCGCGATCAACGATGACAACGCGACAGGGCGATGGTGATCGACCGGCGCCTTGACCGGATCGTCTGCGGCAGTACAGCCACACACCGACGTGGCCGACACCGGTCCCGGCTACCGGAACACGCCCGACGGGATGGACTTCATTCCCGCCGTCTCGGACATGTTCGCCCGCGCAGCCGCCCCGCCGAGCGCGATCCCGAGCTGGGCGCGGTAACCCACCTCTGACCGCTCGCGGCAGATCCGCGGCCCAGGAGATCCTGTCCCCAAGCTGGCGCCAGCGGGGCGGCGCTGCAGCAGCAACTGGTATTGCGCCGCGAGCCCGTGTCTCAAGCTTCTGGTTCGCGATGAGGTCGACGGCGAGCCGGAGCGACCCCGGCGCGAGCAACGCTAAACCAACCACACCCCCCGCGTGGCCGACGGGAATGCAACCGACGACGCTCTGCTACCGCGACCAGCCGGTACGGAAGTCAGTGCTGCTTC
Source organism: uncultured Solirubrobacterales bacterium (assembly GCA_963755525.1). Taxonomy (GTDB): domain Bacteria; phylum Actinomycetota; class Thermoleophilia; order Solirubrobacterales; family Solirubrobacteraceae; genus Palsa-465. Next base: position 187,457 of record CAVWKC010000001.1, read on the forward strand.
GCCGGCAAATCGCGTCTCACGCCAGCGCCGCCGAGCAACTCGCTTAGCGCGGGAAGCGCGCAAGGCGACCGCGAGTACTCCACGCCGGAGCTCGATGCGCTTGGTGGTAGCCAGGCGACTGAATCCTGCAAGCAGCAGAGCAGCAGCGGGGGCGGCGGCGTCTCAATGCTGGTATCGGACAGCCGGAGCCAGGCGGTGACGAGGACCCCCGCGCGGCTGCTCCATCGCCAGAGAGATGGCGATCGTGGCGCAGCCGAAAGGACGAACGCGAGCGTGCGAGACTCGCGGTTCTGCCCAGACCGCGTCTGGGGTGTTCGCATGACGCTGCTCGCCAGTTCGAGCGAGCATGTGTCGGTCCCAGCCCCATCGCAGGCGCACTCGTCCGGCACAGCCTTAGCGCGCGGTTGACCGGTGGATCGGGTCCGGGTCGAGAGGTCCGATGGGCCAAAGCTCAGCCCGGCATACTCGCGGCGATGAGTTCCGAGTGGCAGGCGCGCGATCCCCAGTTCGAGGAGCGCGTCCGGGCGAGCTTCGCGCAGCAAGGCCTGATGTCGACGTTCGAAGCCGAGCTCGACCGTATCGAGCCTGGGCTCGTGGAAATCATCGTGCCGTTCGCGGCGGGGCTGACTCAGCAGGACGGGTTCTTTCACGCCGGAGTAGTGATCGCGGCGATGGACAGTGCCTGCGGCTACGCCGCCTTCACTCTGATGGAGCCGGATGTCCGCGTCCTGACCGTTGAGCTCAAGGTCAATCTTCTCGCGGTCGCGAGCGGCGACCGGCTACTCGCGCGGGGGCAGGTCATCCGGCCCGGTCGCACGCTCACCGTCTCCCGGGGAGACGCTTATGCCGGGACGGGCGAGGGGGAACGCCACGTGGCGACGATCCTCACGACGATGATCGGGCTCGGCGAGGCGTAGCTCTCGTGAAGCCCGAGAGCGACGATCGGACCGTCGCCAATCTGTCGTCCGAACCGGAGGCGCCCGGATGACGAGAGCAGTCGGGCGAGACCCACCCCGGAACGTGCCTCTCGCCGAACTCGGGGTGGCGACCGGCGGGCACGGATCGTCGTGATGCATACGCGGCGTCGGCGCAGTGTTGCGTGGCTCTTAAGTTTCAAGGGATTCGTCGGCCAGCCGGACCCGCCGACGCGCGCGCGATCGCCGTGGACCGTGATCCCGGCCGCAACACTGGACGGCTCCTAAGACGCCAACGCAATCATGTAGTCGTGAGCCGGCGAACGACGAAAGCCGTCGGCGTGACCTCTGGAGTGGGCTCTGCGTTAGCGCGAACCGGGAGGTCGACTACCGCCACCGTCGTCTCGAAGCGGTAAGGCTGGGGCGGTCCTGGGGTCGGACGGGTACGTTCCGCTCTGTGGGCGAGGGACGCGGACGTCCACCAGGGCAATGGTGGATCGCGCCCACGGCTGGTTGTGGGGGTGCCGCCTGGGGTCTAGCTGGCTTCAGCGCTTAACGGAGAACGTGACCTTCCCCGAGGTGCACGTGACACCGGAGGCCGTGTCATCGGGGTTCGCGGTGAAGCTCTCCGTGAACGAGCCGGTGATCGTCTTACCGTGAAGCCGGCCGCGAAGGTTGTACACGTACTCGTCCGTGCGGTCTCCCGTGAGAACCTGGATTTTCGCGACGTCGAGTCGGTTGTGCGGGAGCCGGATCACGGCCCGATAATCGGGACGGATCGTCGACTTCGCGTCGGTGTAATCGGTCGCGCACACCGGGCTGGCACCGGTGAAGTCCGCGTGGTACCTCCGCCTGGGCGGAACGCCGCGTATATGTTCACAATGATCCGGTATCCCTGACCGGTCTTCCCGCTGAAGGTTTGCAACAGCATCAACCCGGCGGAGCAGGGCGCCGAAAAGCGCTCTGCGAGCGATCCTCGTCATAAACCCTCTCCTCACCTGTTGCACCACCAACGAGCTCACCCCCTCGGCACCCGCCGAGTCCTGCCTCTGCGCGTAGCCCGCGAGCCATGATCGCACGCGGGGACCCGGAACCCTGCGCGTGAAGAGCCAGTCCAAAGCTGGCAACGCGCGACCCGTTCTTAAGCTCGATCGTGCGACCGGGAAGCGCGCCGACGCCGGCCGCCGCGGTTGTGACACCGCGAGCGGCCGGGTCTCGTCTTCCGGTTATGACTGCGACGGCTGGGTCAGGTCGTAAACCGTCTGACCGCCGATCGTCTCGGACCGGTAGTGGGCTTTCACCCAGCTGGTGATCGAACTCGTGCTCGAGCCGCCACCGGGCCCTCCGGCGCCACCGCCAAAGCCGCCACCGCCACCGCCACCGGAGGCGATGTAGTAGTGGATGTCGCCGGCTTTGACGTAGGCCTCGAACTGAGCGAGCGAGAGGTTTCCGCCCTGGCCGCTGAACCCACCGATCGCCATCACGGGGACACCGCCGGTGGCGAGCTCGAGCGACGCGGCGCTCTGCGAGCCGGACGTCGCGGCCGCCCAGCGGTAGCCGGACGCGCCCGACTTCAACGCGGTCACTAGCGCAGTGCTCACGGCGTCGTTGCCGGGCCCGCCGGTCGTACCGGCAGAGCCCGACGGGCCGCCTGACCGCGAGAGGCCCGCGCCGGCGCCCGGGAAGGTGCCACCGCCGGCGAGTGAGAAGCCCTCGCCGCCGCCGCTCGGACGCGTGCCGCTGGTTGCGCGGGAGAAGCCTCCGCCGGCGCCCGGGAATCCGCCTGCGGCGCCGCGCGTCAACCCTCCCCCACCGAGGCCTCCACCGGCGCCGCTCGACGGCCCGGCCGACGGGACCGAGCCGGTGTGCGCCGAGCCGATCGTCTGCGCCGAGTACGCCACCGGCCCCGCCAGGCAGGCGACGAGCGCGATCACAGCCGTCGCGGCACTCAGCCGCCTCACCACGCGCGGCGGCATCAGCAGGCCGACTGCCGCGACCCCGCCCGCGACCGCGATCGCCGGCACGAGCCACGGCTCCCAGGATGGGGTCCGGCTGAGCAGCACGATCGCCCAGACGGCGGTGACGATCACGCCGAGCGCGAGCAGCGCGCGTGCGGCAACCCGCTCGCGCGAGCGCCACGCCAACGCGGCGCCGATCGCCACGAGCGCGGCGATCGCCGGCGCGAGCGCAACCGTGTAGTAGGTGTGGATGACCCCCGCGCTGAGGCTGAACACGAGGCCGCTGACGACGAGCCAGCCTCCCCAGAGCATGATCGCGGCACGCGTCCGGTCCGTGCGCGGCGCACGCAGCCGCCACGCCAGTCCCGCGACGATCACCAGCAGCGCCGCCGGCAGCAGCCACGACGCCTGGCCGCCCATCAGATCGTTGAACAGACGAAGGACTCCGGTCTCGCCGCTGAAGTTCCCGCCGCCGCCCCCGCCGCCGGGGCCCCCGCCGTTGCCGGTGAGCCGACCGAGACCGTTGTATCCGATGATCAGGTTGAGGATGCTGTTATCAGACGACCCGTCGATCATCGGCCGCGACGACGCTGGCCACAGCGCAACGATCGCCACCCACCAGCCCGCGCTCACGACCATCGCGGTGCCACCCGCAAGCAGATCCAGCACCCGCCGGCGGACCGACACGGGCGCGGCTACGAAATACACGAGCGCGAAGCCCGGCACAACCAGGAAGGCCTGCATCATCTTCGCCAGGAACGCGAACCCGATCAGCGTCCCGACACCAATCATCCAACGTGTGGAGCCGCCCTCGAGCGCCCGCACGAGGCAGTACGCCGACGCGACCAGGAGACACACGAGCAGGGCATCCGGGTTGTTGAAGCGGAACATCAACGCCGCGACGGGCGTGACGGCGAGCATCGCGCCGGCGAGCAGTCCCGCTCCGGCGCCGAACCAGCGCTTCACGGACGCTGTGAGCAGGCCGACGGCGAGCACGCCTTCGAGGACCTGCGGCACGAGCATGCTCGCGCTCGAGAAACCGAAGACCCGCCCGGACAGTGCCATCACCCACAGCGATGCCGGCGGTTTGTCGACGGTGATGAAGTTCGAGGAGTCGAGCGAGCCGAAGAACAACGCCTTCCAGCTCTTCGTCCCCGCCTGCACCGCGGCGGCGTAGAAGCTGTTGGCATCACCGGAGGCGGTCAGGTTCCACAAGTACGCGACCGCCGTCGCGACTAGGAGGCCGACGAACGCCGACCGTGCCCACGCCGGGTCCTCGGCGCGCCCGCGCACAAGCGCGCGGATGCCAGCGCCCGACCCGAACCCATCCGCCCGACGCGGCCGAATCCGCCGCGGGAAGGTTGTCGTGCTCATCTCAGTTTCCTTGCGTATCGAGGGACAGGACGGCGTCGGGGACGACGCTTCCAACACGCCGCCGGAAGACCCAGGACGACAGCGCGACGTAGCGCGTAACCGTCGCGGTCAGCGTCGCGAGCACGAGAACTGCCGCCTCCAGCAGCCGCGGAGGGTGTCCGTCGAGGTCATGCAGCACGCTCAGCGCACCGTTCGTGAGCCCGAGTGCGAGCATGAACACGAGGAACCCGGCGGCCTGCTGGCGAGCAAGGCCAGCGCGGCCGCGGATCCCGAACGTCAGGCGCCGGTTCGCCGCAGTGTTTCCGATCGCCGTGAGAGCGAGCGCGATCGCGCTCGCGACGGCGGAGCCAACCGTGCCGGCGAGAGCCAGGAACAGCAGCGCATAAGCCAGCGTCGACACGACTCCGATGGCCACGAAACGCGCCACCGGTGTGTCGATCGCCAAGCGCACGACACCGCGCAGATCAGCCAGCGCCGTGGACACGATGTCGACGCGTGAGTCGGGATCGTCGATCCAGTCGACCGGAACCTCGTGGATGCGCATACCCCGTCGCTGCGCCGCGATCAGCAGCTCGGTGTCGAAGAACCAGGACTCATCGCGCACCGCTGCGAGCAACTCGGGAACAACGTCGGCCCGGACGGCCTTGAAGCCGCACTGGGCGTCGGTGAAGCGTGCGCGCAGCACCGACCGCAAGATGTGGTTGTAGGTCCGCGAGATGAACTCGCGCTTCGGGCCGCGCGACACCCGCGATCCACGTGCCAGGCGCGAGCCGATCGCGACCTGACTGTGGCCCGACACCAGCGGCGCAAGCAGCGGCAAGAGCGCGTGCAGATCGGTCGAGAGGTCGACGTCCATGTACGCGACGACAGCGGCTCGGCTCGCCGACCACGCGGCCCGCAGCGCCCGACCGCGTCCCTTCTGCGCCACCTGCAGGACACGAACTCGGTCGAGATCCTGGGCGAGCGCACGCGCGATCTCGGGCGTGATGTCCGTGCTGGCGTTGTCCGCGATCGTGATCTGCCACGAGAACGGCAGGTGGGTATCTAGGAAGCGATGCAGCCGGTGGATCGACGCGGCCAGTGCTCGCTCCTCGTTATAGACGGGGATGACGATCTCGACGTCGAGTGCGCGCGCTAGCGCCGGGTAGGTCATCCCCCGCTGCCTCACCCCCGCCGGGGCGGGGTCTTCGGTGATTGTCTGCATGTCGTTAGCCCTCTGTTCGTAACGCTGGGACGCAGAAGCTTCGGCCCCATGCATGAGAGCCGAGTGAGGGATGTGTAAGCCGAACGAAAGCGTTTGCCGAAGGGCGCCGATAGTCTTCCGACTCCAACATCGTGATCCTCATCGCATATGACGGTTCCGCCGACGCCCAGGCGGCGATTGATACGGCCGGAGAGCTGATGAAAGGCCAGCCGGCCACTGTGCTCACCGTGTGGGAGCAGCTGTCCGACCTCGTCGCCCGGACCGGCTCTGGCATGGCGATCGGCGAGGTCGACTTTGAGAGCGCGGATCGGTCCTCTGAGAACGAGGCGCGCGAGCGGGCCGAGGAAGGTTCTGAGCGCGCGAAGCGGGCCGGCCTGGAGTCAGTGGCGCTCACAAGCGTTCGCGAAGATTCGATCGCAGGGACTATCCTGGCCCAGGCCGACGCGGTGGGGGCGCGCGTGATCGTGATGGGCACGCGAGGATTGACCGGTCTGAAGTCGCTGCTGCTCGGAAGCGTCTCGCACCACGTCCTCCAGCATGCGGACCGTCCGGTGGTCGTCGTGCCATCGCCGGCGACCGCGTCAGAGCGCGCGGCGCACCGGCGCTAAGGGTCTTCGTGCGGGTGGCCAAGGCCGGCGACATACCGGCGCTCGTTGAGCGCCGCCGACCGCCGGAGTTCATGTGCTGCGGCCAGGAAGCGACCACGATCATGCGCCGAGCCCATCTCTAGCTCGTCAGCCATTCGTTCGAGCAGATCGGCGAAGGAGTCTTGCGCCTTCGCCATCTCCCAGTGATCGGCTGCGGACCTGACGGCGGAGATGATCCGCTCTTGTTCGTCGCGGATCTCAGAACGTAGGCCTTCGTCACCCATGGCCGTATTGTCCTGCATGCGGCGGCCCACTCAAGGTAGGCGCCAGAAGTCGCCGGTCAGGCCAAGCTCGTCGAGGATCGCCTGGTTCTGCTCGCGGGCGTGGGGCTGCCAGTCGGCGGCGAGCCGGTCGCTCCACCACGCGTGCGCAAGCTCGCTCAGCTTCGCGACCGTGATCGTGGCCCCCGACACGCGCCGCCCGAGCCAGCGCTCGATGTGCTCTTCCGACCGGAAGAGATTCATCGTGCTTCAGGAGAAGACGATGTCGTCCCACCAGTGCGAGGCGGGCACCAGGCAGTGGAACAGGAGGCGCTCGTCATCGGGCCGCTGATCGCGTACGTCGAACGAAATCGCCTCACCGCAATCCGGGCAGGAAGTCTCGATGCGGCCGTCGGTGCGCAGTGCCGCACAAATCCCGATCGCGTCCCACGCGCAGTTGCCGTACCACCACCGTCCAGCGGCGTGCACGCGGTATGCCGTCGGCAACATCCACTAGCCGATTTTCCCACTTATTAGTACCGTGACGCTGAGGGCACCTCAGTCATGACCACCGCGATCATCGGCACTGGAGGGCTCGGATCGGCCATCGCCCGGGAGCTGGCCTCGGGCGGCGAGACCCTGCGGCTGTCGAGTGCCGACACCGAGTCGGCACGCACTCTGGCCGCCGGGATCGGTCGTGCTGCGGTCGTCGCCGTCGACAACCGCGATGCGTTGCAGGGCGCCGATGCGGTCGTCCTGGCCCTGCGGTTCACCGTACTTGAGGGCGTCATCGAACAGATCGCGGACGCGCTAGCCGACAAGCTCGTGGTCGTTCCGAGCAACCCGGTAGGTCTCGATGCGCAAGGTAACGTCGTTCGTCTCCTACCGGAGGGGCAATCCTCCGGGTTGGTCATAACCGGGTGGTTGCCGGCGGGCACGCACTTCGCCATGACGTTCGGAACGATGTCGGCTGATCTCTTCGCGTCCTCTAGCAACCGGTCGCCGGAGCCCGCGGTCCTCTTTTACGTTACCGACGACGACCGTGCCGGCGAGGGAGTCGAGCGATTGATCCGAGCGGCCGGCTTCGAGCCGGTGAAGGCCGGCGGGATCGAACACTCGAGTCGACTCGAGGTGGGCGGCGACCTTCACGACGTCGTAGTCGGTCCCGCGGCGGCGCGCGCATTGATCGCCAGGGCCTGATCCCGGGAGCCGGTGGCACTCGTCGGTCAGGGCGCCGCCTCGATGGCCGGCTCGAGCGAGCGCCGCGGCGCCGACTGGGCGGCGTGCTGTCCTTCGGCCTCGATCGCGATCCGGGGGAGTCTCCGGTCGAGCCACCGGGGCATCGCCCAGGTCGTGCGCCCGAGGAGCTCGAGGACGGCGGGCAGCAGCAACAACCTGATCACGAGCGCGTCGAGGAACACGGCGCTCGCCATGGCGAGTCCGAACATCGCCAGGACGCGGTCGCCGCTGATCGCGAATGCGGCGAACACGGCCACCATCACCGCGGCGGCCGCCGTAATCACCCGGCCGGTCCGCGCCAGGCCTTCGCTGACCGCCACGCTCGGGTCGCGCCGGGCCTGCCACTCCTCGTGCACGCGTGAGATCAGGAAGACCTCGTAGTCCATCGACAAGCCGAACACGATCGCGAATGTGAGCACCGGGATGAACGAATCGATCGGGCCCGGCTGGGCGCCGAACAGCCCTCCGAGCCAGCCCCGCTCGAACACGGCCTGGACGATCCCGAGCGAAGCTCCGATCGAAAGCAGGTTCATCAGCGCCGCCTGGATCGGAATCACGAACGAGCGGAAGACGACCAGCAGCAACAGCGCCGCCAGCGCGACCACGACCCCGATGAACAACGGCAGCTTGCTCGCGAGGACGTGCGAGAAGTCCACCTGCGCGGCGGTGGCGCCGCCGACGTACACGCGGGCGCCCGTGTTCCGCTCGACGGGCGGGATCACCGAGTCGCGCAGCCGCGTGACCAGGCTGGACGTCTGCGCGCTCTGCGGCGAGGTCGACGGGTAGGCGACCACGGCTGCCGCGGTCCCCGCGCGGTTGAGCTCGGGCGTCGCCACGGACACGACTCCGGGCGTGCTCTTCACAGCCTCGGTCAGGTCGGCCAGCGCCGCCGTGTCATGGGCCCGCGGGAGCGCCACCGCCAGCTGGAGGGGGCCGTTGAATCCGGGTCCGAATCCCTCGGCCAGGAGATCGAACGCCTGCCGAGTGGTCTGGCCGCTCGGGTCGTTGCCGGCGTCGCTCGAGGCGAGGCGAAGTCCGAGGGCGGGAGCGGCGAGGACGAGCATCAGCGTCGTCGCCGCCACCGCGGTGAGCGCGGGGCGCCGCTGCACACGCTGCACCCAGCGCATCCAGAAGCCGGAGCGCCTGGTTTGAGCTTCCGCCCGGCGTCCGCCGGCCTCGCCGACCCGCCGTCCGATCAGGCTCAGCAGCGCCGGCAGCAAGGTGAGCGAGGCGGCGAGCACGAGCACCACCCCGATCGACGCGGCCACCGCCGCGCCGCTCAGCAGGCTGACTCCGAGGGCGAACATCCCAAGCAGCGCGATCACGACCGTCACCCCGGCGAACAGGACGGCCCGGCCCGACGTGTTGATAGCGGCCTCGACCGACTGCCCCACGTTCCCGCCGTTGCTCTGGTAGTTCTCGCGAAAGCGCGTGACGATGAACAGCGCGTAGTCAACGCCGACACCGAGCCCGATCATCAGCGCCAGCTCGGTCGCGAAGCTCGGCATATCGATCACGTGGCTGGCGAGGGTGATCACGCCGATCCCTGCCCCGAGGCCGAGCAGGGCCGTGGCAATCGGGAGACCCATCGCACTGAACGATCCAAGGCTGATGAGCAGAATCACGATCGCCGCGGCGATCCCGACGACCGTCGCGAATCCGAGCGACGCTTGCTGCGCCTGCTCGATCGCCTGGCCGCCCAGCTGGACGTCGAGCGTCGCCGAGCGGGCCGATTCGGCGGTCGAGATCACGCGATCGACCGCCGCGCTGGGCAACGCGTTCGCGCGCTCGTCGAAGTCGACGGTGGCAAACCCGATCGTCCCGTCACGGGAGATCGCGCGCTGGCCCGCGGCGTAAGGGCTGACTACGTTCGTGACGTGGGGCAGCCGAGCGACCCGCGCCACCGTCGCGTCGACCGTGGCCCGATCGGCCGCGTCGGTGAGCCTGCCGGTCTTCGCGTGAAACACAATCTGATCGGCATCGCCTGCCTGGGCCGGGAACCGGCTCTGCAGGAGGTCGACGGCTTGTTGCGAGCCCGTGCCCGGCAACGTGAAGCTGCTCGCGGTCTTTTTCCCGACCGAGCTCGAGACCGCGAAGATCCCAACCACGGCGACGATCCAGGCGACCACGACGGTCCGGCGATGAGCCATTGTCCAGCGGGCGATTTTGACCATTTCCGTCCGTCCTTCACAAGTCGCAATTTTGCAGGCCGTGCATTTATATCGGCAGTGCAGACCGAAAGTCAACACTCATTGCAAAATTTCCTTCTGTGAAGGTTCGCTGATAGGCTGGGCTCGGTGAGCTCGCTCGACACGAAACCCGCGAAGCTCGGCCTGCGCGAGCGCAAGAAGCAGCAGACGCGCGAGAAAATCGCCCGGGTCGCGCTCGAGTTGTTCGCCGAGCGCGGCTTCGATGCGACCACACTGGCGGAAATCGCCGAGGCCGCGGAGGTCGCCCCGCGAACGATCTTCGCCTACTTCGAGAGCAAGGACGACATCCTGTTGTGCGAGGAGGTCTCGTTCATGGGCGAGCTCAAGCGCCAGCTCGACGAGCGGCCGGCCGGGACCACCACCGTCGACACCCTGCGTGAGTTCCTCTCCCACATCGAAGCGCCCGACGAAGCCGCGCAGCTCCGCAAGCGAGTGATGACCGCGAACCCGGCGCTCAAGAAGAAGATGCGCGCGAGCCACGGCGAGCTCGAGCCGATGCTGGCCGAGTCGATCGCCAAGGACCTCGGCGCCGCGCCCGACGACATCCGCCCGCTCCTGATCGCCGCCTCCATGACCGCCGCCTTCACCTCGATGCGCGACCGGTTTATGGAGGCCGAAGCGGGCGGCGAGCCCATGACGCACGAGCAGGGCATGGCGATCCTCGACCAAGTGCTCGACTTCCTACGCGGCGGCCTCGAGGCGATGCAGCGCGACTAGTCTCGCTGGACGAATGGCGCTTGACCGTCGAGGAGCCATCGAGGCAGCAGTGCTCGCCGCGGCGGTGAGCGGAGCGCCCTCGACGCTCCACGCGTTTGTCAAGCGGCGCAGCCTACGATCGGCCGCCGTCTACATCTACGACGCAACGCGCGCTGCCGGGACGCTCGTTCCGCCCGGACGGCCGGGATTCGGCCGGGGTCTGGTGGTCCACGTCGCGCTTTCGCTGCTGTGTGGCGAGGCGCTGGCGAGGACGCTCCCCCGCGATCATCGGGCCGAGTGGGGCGCCGCCGCTGGCTTGGCAATCGGCGTCGTCAACGTCGGCGTCATCGGGAGATCGTTCCCGGCGATCCGCGCCTTGCCGCTGGTGCCTCAGCTTGCGGACAACATGATGTTCGGGACGGTGTTCGCCGTGGCGCTCGACCGACGGGATCGTCAGCGCGGGACCACGGGGTGAGGGGTCGGCGGTCGCCAGCTACTCCGGGCCGGCGGGCGTCTCCAGGATGATCGACGGCTTGTCGTCCGTCGGTACAGCCCGCGAACGCGATTAGAATGCGCGCGCCGCGTACCAGGCGAGACTCGGGAGTCGATCATGTGGGACGGTCAGCAGGTGTCGGTCGTGTTGATGACCTATGCCGAGCGCGACTCGATCAGAACTGTGATCGAGCGCTTCTTCGCAACCGGACTGGTCGACGAGGTGCTCGTGGTCGACAACAACGCGCAGCCAGGAACGGAGGCGGAGGTTCGCAGGACCTCGGCGCGCTTGGTCAAGGAGCCCCGTCAGGGGTATGGGCATGCGACCCGCCGCGGACTGGTCGAGGCCAGGGGCGATCTGATCGTGCTCGCCGAGCCGGACGGCACGTTCGTGCCGGAGGACATCTTGAAGCTGCTCGTGTACAGCACTGAGTGCGACGCGGTCTTCGGCACCCGCACGACCTGGGAGCTGGTGTGGGAGGGCGCGAACATGGATTGGTTCTTGCGCTGGGGTAATTGGGCGGTCGCGAAGCTGATCGAGGTCCTGTTCAACACAAGTCATCTCAGCGACGTCGGGTGCACGTACAAGCTGCTGCGCAGAGATACCGCGAGGCGCGTCGCGAGCGGCATGAAGGTCGGTGGCAGCCACGCCGGAGCAGAGATCATGCTGCTCACGATCCGATCCGGCGCGCGGTTTGTCGAAGTGCCGGTCAACTATCTCCCGCGCGTCGGACGGTCGTCGGTCACCGGCAATCGGCTGATGACGATCTCAGTCGGACTGCGGATGATCGGACTGGTGCTTCGCGCCGCCGGGGCCTCTCCCCGGCCGCCCAAGCGAGCCCCGGCGTTCGTCTCAGAGCCCACATCGAACGGTGAGGTGGCCCGTGAGCAGCTCACACTTTGACTCGATCGCGTCCGTCTACGACGAGTCGCTGCCCGCGCACGTCGTCGAGCACTACCTACGAAAACGGACGGCGTTCGTGCTCGCGCACTGTCCCCTCGGCGACGGACTCGACGTCGGCTGCGGGACCGGCGTGCTCGCCGAGCGCCTCGCCAGCGCCGGATACCAGATGGTCGGAGTCGATCCCTCAAAGGGAATGCTCGAGATCCTCGAGGCAACGACGCCGTTGGTCCGCCCGGTGCACGCGTCCGGAACCTCGCTGCCGTTCGATGACGACAGCTTCCAGCTCGTGATCACCGTCGCCGTCATGCACCACATCGCCGACCCCGACGACGTACGACAGACGCTCGCCGAGATGGTCAGGGTCGTGAAGCCTTCCGGGCGCGTGGTCGTTTGGGACCACAATCCCCGCAACCCATACTGGGGAAGGCTTATGGCCCGCGTCCCCCAGGACACCGGTGAGGAGCGACTGATCGGCGAGGCGGAGATCGTCAGCGGTCTGCGCGCTGCCGGTGGACAGATCCTGCTCAGCACCCAGCTCGGCGCCGTCCCGGACTTCACCCCGCCCAGGGCAATCGGCCTGGCCGCGGCGCTCGAGCGCGCGTTCGAGGGCACCCCTGGGCTGCGGAGGTTCGCTGCGCACAACGTGATCCTCGCGACGAAGTGATCCGCCCCGCAGTCGCGGTGCGACAGCATTACGATCAGCGCGCGCAATGACGACTCAGACGGCAACGGAGTACCCCGTCCGGGGGATCCTCGCCACCGTTCGTACTTGGCTCGCGTCAGGACGCCACCAGGCCTCAGCCGCGCTCGGCTTGTACGTGGTTATATCGATCGGATACTTCGGTCTCCACGTTCTCCCCCATCTCGGAAGCGCGACCGTCGGACTGCGCAACTGGACCGATCCGACCGTCAACATATGGAGCCTCGAGTGGTGGCCGTACGCGCTGCTTCACGGGCTTAACCCACTCGTTACCAACTCGCTGTTCGCCCCGGACCGCATCGACCTCGCCGCGACCAGCCCGACGCTGTGCCCACTGGCGGGGATTCTCGGCGCTCCGATCACGATTGCGTTCGGCCCAATCGTCGCCTACAACCTGCTGATGCTGGCGAGCCCGGTGCTCGCGGCGTTCTTCGCCTTCCTGCTGTGCCGGTACATCACCAGCAACTTCGCCGCGAGCCTCTTCGGAGGCTACGTGTTCGGCTTCTCCACCTACATCCTCGGGCACATGGAAGGTCATCTCCAACTCGTGCTGATCTTTCCCATCCCGGCCGCAGTTCACCTCACCCTCCGCCTGATCGATCAGCGCATAAGCCAACGGCGTTTCATCGTCCTGATGGCCCTCAGCCTGGCAGCGCTGTTCTTGACGGTGAGTGAACTTACACTCACCCTTGTCGCTCTTGGAGCGGTCGCGCTAGCGGTGGCGTTCGCGCTTGCGCCAGCCAAGCGAGAGCGCATCATCCGCACCATCAAGCCAATTCTCGCCGCCGGAGCCGCCGCGGTGATCGTGACGAGCCCGGTGATCTACTACGAGCTCCACGGGATCGTGAGGTTCGGATCGAACATCGGCGAGATTGACGGAAGCGACGCGCTCGGGTTCCTCGTGCCCACGGACCTGGTCCGACTTGGCTACACGCATTTCGAGGCGCTTGCTCGAGCTTACAACGTGAGCGGGAGTGACGCCGAGGCCGTGACCTATGTTGGCCTGCCGCTCGCACTGATCGTCGCGCGCTACACGATCACGCGCTGGGCCCTGGCGTCGACGAGGATCCTGTTTTCAATGCTGGCGGTCGTCGTCGTGCTACTCCTCGGATCGCACCTGCATATCGCCGGCTACAGCACGATCCCGCTTCCATGGAAGCTGCTCGACCAGTCGTTACTGCACGATGTGATCCCGCTGCGCCTGGCGGTGTACATGTTCCTGCTGGTCGGCGTGATCGGAGCCATGTGGTTGGCCCAGCCACGTACCGGCGGATGGGCCGTGGGCAAGTGGGCGGTGGCGGCCGCGAGCATCGCGTTCCTCGTGCCCAACGTCAGCGGTGGCCTCTGGCGCGGCCAGGAATTCAACCCGGCGTTCTTCACCACCCATCAATACCGACGCGTCCTCGCGCGCGGCGAGACCGTCCTCATTCTGCCGTTCGGCCAGCTCGACGACAGCATGCTCTGGCAGGCCGACACCGACATGTGGTTCCGTTTGGCCGGCGGATATATCAATCCGCAGTACCCGGCTGATTACGAGTCGGACCCCCTCTTCCCCGCCCTGTTTCGCAACGCCCGTCCGGATCCGCAGACGCTGCGCTCTTTTCTAGCCCGTCGGCATGTGGGCGCGGTGATCGTCGATCCCGAAATGCCCCAGCGGTGGCCCAAGGCTCTCGCGGCGCTCGGACTGAAGCGCATGTCGCTTGGCGGCATATGGCTCTACCGTACTTAGACGTGCACCGGCAGCCGGTCGGCCTAAGGAATGCCGCTGTGATCAAGACACGATCTGCGGGGGTACGCTGAATCCATGCCGATGCCCAGGCGGTCAAGCGTCGATGACTTCTTCGCGCAACTGAACGACGTCCAGCGGCCGCACCTTGAGCAGCTGAGGGAGCTGAGCCGCGATGCCGATCCGGAGGCGCGGGAGGAACTGAAGTGGAACCTGCCGGTGTATGTGCGTGGCGAGAACACCACCCTGTGGATGCTTCAGAACTTCAAGCACCACTGCTCGCTGCGGTTCCCGCCACCGTTCTTCGCCACACAGAAGGCCGCGGTCGAGGACTCCGGCTATGAGGCCGGTCAGGGCTTCATCAAGCTCCCCTATGAACGCGAGCTGCCGACAACACTCCTGAAGGCGCTGATGCGGGCACGGGTTGAGGAGTACGAAGCGACCGGCGCCGGCTGGAACGACCGCTGAGCAGGGGCTGTCGGCGATCCACCGAATTGCGGACCGCCGACGCCGAGCCGCGGGTCAGGAGGCGATAGCCGAACCGAAGACCGTGCAGACCTTCTGCTTGCCGAGCGTGGTCGCGTTGTCGAACCCGTAGGCGACGGTCACTACCTTCCCCGTCGGCGTTTCGAACAACACGCTACCGCTCGCGTCGAAGTCCCCGCTGCTGGTCGACAAAGCGACGCTGACACCCGGACCGAACGACGTGTTGTGGATGACGTGGGCGCGACCGAGCCCGTCGAATATGCGACCCAAGATGTCCGAGCCGGCCACGCTCGAGAACCCGAAGATCACGGGTTGGCCGCTTGTGCCGCACCGCGCGTTGATCGTCAGACCGTCGATGCTCACGACGTTGGCCGTCTTCGATCCAGAAGGCCCAATGAATGAGAACGTCCTCGTCACGGGCCCAGCGCTGGCATTGACGGTCGCGGCGTGAACGCGCACCTTGACGGTCGCGTGCTCGCTCTTGGCGCTCGCCGTTCCGGCGGCGGCAACCACCGCGATGCCCGACACGGTGAGCGCAACGATGCCGCGACGCCTCATCAATCGCTTCATTTCAGCTCCTTCTCGTGGCCAGGCCACGAATCGTTTGGGTGGCCTCGCGGGCCCGGTCCAATGGCACGCTCCCTCCCCGGGCGTTCCGTCGCCCGGCCGCCGTGGCAGGCAAGCACAACGAGGTAGCCGGGTCAAGCTTCGCGCTAAATCAGATGGACTACGGCCTCGCAGTCGCGGCTAGGCTGATGCGAATGCCGTGCTGTTGGGCGCACCCTCTCGTTGAACGCCAGGAGTTGCGGCACCGATGATCGACAGTGTTGTCACGATCTCGCCCGACCCATTCCTGGCGATCGTCGCCGCCCTCCTCCGCGCTCGCGCCAGACGGTGCCGGGTGACCCCGGCGCCGGCTCAGGCCTCCTCGGGGAGCGGCACGGCGTGGATCAGCACGATCTTCCATTCGCTGCCTCGGCGTCGAAAGACGATCGTCGCCGGAGCGGAGATGCTCTGCTGGTGTCCGTTCAGCGTGTAAGTCTGATCCAAGACGAAGGTGACCAGGCCGGCGTCACCCCACGTGTACTCCTGAACGTCACTCATCCGCGAGCGCACCTCGGACACCGTCTCCTTGAGCTGTGTGAAGTACCTCTCGATCGCCGGCCGTCCGCGCGTCCACTTGCGCGCGATCTCATCGATGCCCTGAACCGCGTCGTCGAGCATCGCGCCGAGCCCGTCAAGATCCATCGCGTCCAAGTGCTCGAGCAACCGGTTGACCGTCTGCTCCAGCGAAGTCTCTCCTTGGGCCGCCACCACGTCTCCTTTCAATCTCGATCGAATGCTGCCACCCAACGGGGTCTCGGCCACCCGGGCCGGAACCCCGCTGTTGGCGCCAGCCCTACCTGCCGAACGCGACCGCTGTTGGGGCGCGCAGCCATCGTCCGCGCCGCGGCAGCCAAGAACCACCGCCACCTGGCCATTCTTCGGCGGCCTGACGCGTGTTGGACTGCGTGGGTCCGCAGTGCTGGCCAGCTGGCCGTGGTTCGCTCCGCGCCCGCCCGCGACGATTGCGAGACAGGATGCGATCTTCCATCCCCGCCTTCATCCCGATTTTGAGACGATCTCGGTCGATGGCGCTTGCGGGACCGCTTATCGGTCGTGGGGCCGAACTGCTCGCGCTCGAACATCTGCTTGATTCGAGCCGGGTTGTGACCGTGACAGGTGCCGGTGGTTGCGGTAAGAGCCGGGTTGCGTTGGAGCTGTTCGGCCGTGTGCGTACGCGATCGCCATCGCCTCGAATGTGGATCGCCGAGCTAGCGAACGCGCGCTCGGCGGAGCAGGTGGTCGCGACGCTGCTCGAGGAGATCGGCGCTCGCGAGCGGAGCGGAAGGACACCTGTTCAGTTGCTGCTCGACGCCGTCGTCGGGCATCACGGGCTGTTGCTCCTCGATAACTGCGAGCACCTCGCCGACGAGGTTGGACGGCTCGTCGAGCAGCTGCGAGATGGAGCGCCGGACGTCAAGACGCTCATCACCAGCCGGATGCCGCTGCGCATCGGGGGCGAGGCGGTGTTCCAACTAGCGCCGCTAGGCCTGCCGGACGCGGGCGGCGACGTGGCGGCGGTCGTTCGCTCCGACGCGGGCAGCCTGTTCGTCGACCGCGCCGCCAGCTGCGATCCCGGGTTTGCCCTCACCGCGTCCACCGCGAGGGCGGTGGTGCGGATCTGTCGCGAGCTCGATGGTCTCCCGCTCGCGCTGGTTCTGGCTGCCGCGCGGGTTGACACCCTTTCGGTGGGTGACATCGCAGATGGACTGTCGCGGCAGGGGCGGCTGCGCGGCTCTGCAGCGGATGAAGCGTTGCCCCGGCACCGCTCGCTTCAGGCGTCGCTCGATTGGAGCTATGGCCTGCTGAGCGAGATCGAGCAGGCCGTGCTGCCGCGGCTATCGCTGTTCGTCGGCGGATGGTCGACCGACGCCGCGCGTGCGGTCGCGTTGCCTGAGGCGAGCGAGAGCTATATGCGCGGCCTCCTCGAGACACTTGAGGCGCGCGGTTTGGTCACGCGAGCTTCGAGCAGCAACGAGCGGTGGACGCTTCTCCAAACCGTGGGTGAGTATGCGGCCGAGCGCCTGGCGATCGAGGGCGAGCGTGACGAGATCGCGGAACGGCACATGCGGTGGTTTGCCGCCTACGCCGCCGACGTCGGCGGGCGTCTGCTGGAACCAGACGGGCACGGGCAGCTCGAGCAGGAAAGCGCGAACCTGGGGCTTGCCCTGGAGCTCGCGATCGAACATGACCCGAGCTGCGCGCTCGGCATCGTCGCCGAGCTGCTGCGTCATTGGCTGCTGACCGAGCGCTTCGAGGCGGCGCGGGCTGGCGCGGCCGCCGCGTTGGCGGCCGCCGGGGACGAGGCCAATCCGGCGACGCGTGCCGTGGTGCATTGCGGGGCGGGATTGGTCGGGTTGCTGAGCGAGGACTATGCGGGCGCGGTGACGCAGACTCATGCCGGTCTCACGCTGCTCGGCCAGGCCGCGGATACCGACGCCGAAGCCCGCTGCCTGATGATGGCCTCGCTGGTGCTGATCCAGGTGGGTGACGACCTCGAGCACGGCCTGGGCTGCGCCGAGCGTGCGGTAGAGCTGCTGCGCCGTAGTGACGATCCGCTCGGCTTGGCTTGGGCGCTCGTGAACCTGGCGATGGCCGATGCCATCTCAGACCGCTTCGACGCCGCCCGCACGGCCTACGAGGAATTCAGGACGATCCCCGGCGCGTCCGAGCACGTGCGGCTGCGCATCTGGGCAGAGCACGTCGCGGCGTGGAGCGAGGCGCTCGTCGGTTCGCCCGAGCGCGCGCTGGCGCACGCGGATCTGGCCCTTGCCCGCGAGGGTGACGCGCCGACCATGACGTACTTCCAGATCGTCTCTCAGCGACTCCACGCGCTTGCGCGCGTTGGACGGTGCAGCGAGGCCTTGGAGGAGGGCGCGCGCGGGATGGAACGAGCGCACGAGTCCGGGGCGTTCATGGCGATCCCCACGATCGAGATGGCGCTCGCCGTCGCAGAGCTCATGCAGGCGAATTACGACGCGGCCGAGACGCGAGCCCGTCGGCTGCTCGCGGTGCCTCAGACCCACACCCTCGCGCTGATGCGCGAAGTCCTGGCTCAGGCCGCCCTGGCGCGTGGCGACATCCGCGAGGCCGAGATCCAAAGCGATGAGCTTGAGACTCTCGCGCAGAGATCCGGCAGTCCCCGCCTACGCGCAGTCGCCCGGCTCATCGCTGGGAGCGCCGCGGTACTCGACGGCCGCGGCGAGCAAGCGCGTGACCAGCTCCAGGGTGCGCTGGCCACATACGCCGAGCTGGGTCTGGAACGTGGCGCAGCCGAGGTGCTCGACGAGCTCGCCCTACTCGCCGCGGTCGGGGGAGACGGGACGCGCGCGGCTCGGCTTGCCGGTTCGGCCGCCGCGACCCGAGCCGCGTTGGGATGTGCGCCGCTGCCCTCGATCGCCGGGCGGCTGGAAGCCGCACGGGCCGCGGCCGTGGAGCGCGACGGGGTCGTGGCCTGGAGCGCGGCTTTTGCTGAGGGGGAGGGCGTGCCGATCGCTGACATGATCGCCTACGCACGACGTGCTCGCGGGGCACGCAACCGGCCTGCTGCAGGCTGGGAAAGCCTGACCCCGGCCGAGCTCCAGGTCGCGCGGCTAGCCGCGAGCGGGATGTCCAACCCGCAGATCGCCTCGCAGCTGTTCATGTCGCGCAGCACCGTGAAGATGCACCTCTCGAGCGTGTACATGAAGCTTCGCATCGGTAACCGCACCGAGCTAGCCGCCGCGATGGCGGCACGACCCGCCGATCCGTCGGCAGCGCTCGACACCACGGCCGAGCGGCATCTGCGCCTGAACGCGCCGAGCTGAAACCGCGCGCTCGGCGTCGCGTCCGCCACCGCCCGCACCTGACGGAAGATTTGGCCAGGTGGCGGTGGTTCTCGCCGCGGGCAGGCTGGATCCTCAATGCACTGGGATTTCACAAACTCACAGGGGGTCATGCCCGCATGCCTAGACGATGCGCTGCACTCCGGCTGCAAGCGCAGCGCCCACTGATCTGCCTTGTCGTCTGCGCCTGGCTTGCCGGCTGCGGCTCCAGCCACACGTCGGCTTCGCACAGCACGAGCAGCGGCACGACAACCGCTGCGGCTTCGACAGTGCCAAGCGCCGCCCGCGCGGGGATTCTCGGGCACGTCTTGACCAACAATGAGCTGAAAGGCTTCACGGGATCCCCGACGCGGCCCGACAACACTCTCGACAACTGGTTGCAGGATGTTGGGTACACCCCCGACCAGGTGAAAGCGCTCTACCCCAAGCTGAAACGACTCGGCTTCATTCGGGGAGTCGACGAGAACCTCTCGATGGGCGGAACCGAGGGCGTGTCGTGGGTCGAGCAGTTCCGATCATCCCAGGCGGCCAGAGCCGAGGTCGCCGCTGAGCTCGCCTACGACAAGACCGCAGGGCCGTCCGCATCGTTGTACGCGACGTTCGCCGTTCCGGGAATCCCAGGTGCGGATGGCTTCAGCTACCTGTCGGGCGGGCAGGGCGGGATCAACATCGCGTTCGTCAAAGGCCCGTATTACTACCTGGTCGGCCAGGAGTTGGCCCCCACGGAAACCGCTCACGCCGGCATCGCGAACCTGATCGCTGCCGCCCAACACCTGTACGACCGGGTGAGCTCATAGCCCGCGGCGGCGAGGGGGGTGTTAAGCGCCGTTGGCTGTGGCGTCGCGCGGATGCGGCCCGAGGACCTCGACGTCGTATCGAGCGAGCGCGGCGACCGCCTCTTCCGGGGTCGACGTAGCAAGCTCGAACATCCGCTCGAACCCGCCGGGAGCGTTCACGAGCAGCATCCGGGCCGTGTCGGTCTCGATCGTGAACGTGTGCGGAATGCCGCGCGGGAAGAAGACAGTGGCCCCCGCCTCTCCGCGGTAATTCTCCTCGCCGACATGGAAGGTGACGGTCCCTTCGAGCAGGTAATACCACTCGTCCTCGTTTCGGTGGACGTGTAGTGGCGGCTCGATCCCGGGCGAGCCGGTGAGTTCCATCAAGCCAATCTGGGCGTCGGAGGCTTTCAGGTGAAACTGGGCCGTGAACCAGGACATGATCCGGCCTTCGCCGGCCGCTAGGTGGTAAGGGGTAACGGCTTGAGTAGTCATGATCTAGCGCTTCTCCCTCGAGTTGTCCCTCAGTCCGGTGGATCCGTGGACATCGAGCTGTCGGCCGTCGGCGCGAGTATTTCCGGGCCACCCAGCTCAGTCATGGGCGGCGGTGCGTACACCCGTCCCGGCGTTGCGCCGATCATCAGGACGCGCGCGCCCTGTGGTCCACCGCGTAGCCGCCGCTGGACACCCGGCCCGATCCGCACGAGCGTCTCTCGATCGAGCATTACCGGACTACCGTCGAGCACCACCTCGCCTGTCCCGTCGAGCAGGAGATAGACCTCCTCCTGCCCGTCGTGGGCGTGGTCGTGCTCTGGAGCAAGGTCGCCGGAGTCGGCCGGAAGGTCCACGACCTGAAGGCCAAACGCCGTGACCCCGAGCTCAGCTCGGACGCGCACGAGCGCGCCGCCGAACGCCCGCTCCATCTCGCCGATCCGCTTGATGACCCATGGTTGCGGTTCCGTCATCCACGGCGGAGGCGCCGGCGCCCACGACCTGGTCCGCGCGATGAGACAGGGAGGCCCCGTGTACTGGGGCGGAGCGCCGAGCGGTCTGAACTCCGAGCCGAAGAGACTCGCGCGCCTCGGCTACCTCACTGCCCGCACCGAGCCGGGAAAGACTCATTCCCGAACGGTCTACGCGCTCACCGACGCCGGCCGCGACGCGCTGACCGCCTGGCTCACCGAACCGGCGCGCTTCCCCCGAATCAAGAACGAGGCACACCTGCGACTACTCGCCGGCGACATGCTGACCGACGCCGAGATCCTCGCAAGCTTCCGCGGGATGCTCCCCGAGCTCGATCAGCTCGAGGCGCTGGCGCGCGACATGTACGACCAGGCCAGCCGAGTTCCCCACCGGGCCCGATACCTACAGCTCAGCCACGCCTACGCGCTCCGGCTCGTCCGACTACATCGCGAGTGGATCGCCGAGATCGAACGCGAACTAGACAGCGACTCGCATGAACCGCCGACACCGGCCGACCGCTGACCCGCACCCCGACCACCCGGGGCCAGGGACGCGTCTGGTCATGCGGCGGTGCGTCGCAGCATCTCTACGACCAGGAAGGCGAGTTCGAGCGCCTGTTGGGTGTTGAGGCGTGGGTCGCAGGCCGTCTCGTACCGTGAGGAAAGCTCGCTGTGGGAGATCATCTGGGCGCCGCCGAGGCACTCGGTGACGTCCTCGCCGGTGTGCTCCACGTGGATGCCGCCGGGGTGCGTACCGAGTCGCTGATGGACTTCGAAGAAACCTTCAACCTCGTCCATGATCCGATCGAAGTGCCGGGTCTTGTGACCGCTGGGGGATTCCTCGGTGTTGCCGTGCATCGGATCGCACTGCCACACGACGCGATGTCCGGAGCGGGTCACCGCTTCGACGATTGGCGGAAGCAGCTCGCGGACCGCGGCGTTGCCCAAGCGCGAGACGAGGGTCACGCGTCCGTCGATGCGCTGCGGATCGAGCAATTCGACGAGCTCGACGGCGTCGGCGGGCGTAACGCTCGGGCCAAGCTTGACCTGGATTGGGTTCGCGATCAGGGCGCCGAGCGCGACGTGAGCGCCGTTCGGCTGGCGGGTGCGATCACCGATCCACGGTTGGTGGGCCGAGAGGAGGTACAGCCGATCGCCCGCGGCCCGGAGCAAGGCACGCTCGTAGTCGAGCACGAGCATCTCGTGACTTGCGTAGAGCTCGACGCTCCGCAACGAGCCGTCGTTCACGCCGCACGCCGACATGAACCTCAGGCTGCGGTCGATCTCAGTGGCGACGCGCTCGTAACGCACGCCGGCACTGGAGCGGCGCACGAAGTCCATGTTCCACTCGTGCAGGTGGTGCAGATCGGCCAGGCCCGCCGAGGTAACCGCGCGCGCCAGGTTCATCGCCGCCGCGGCGTTGGCGTACGCACGGATCAGCCGACCAGGATCCGGCCGTCGTGCCTGCGGTGTCGACTCCAGCGCGTTGATCATGTCCCCGCGGTAGGAGGGGAGGCCCGCCGTGTCGGTATCCGCGCTACGCGGCTTGGCGTACTGGCCCGCGATACGCCCGACCTTGACCACTGGCATCGAGGTCCCATACGTCAAGACCACGGCCATCTGCAACAGCGTCCGGATCGTCCCACGCAGGTGCACCTCGGTGTTGTCGATGAACGTCTCTGCGCAGTCCCCACCTTGGAGCAGGAACGCCTCGCCCCGCGCGACCGCACCAAGACGCTCCTGGAGCCTGTCGACCTCTGCGGCCACGGCAATCGGTGGGACGCCCTCGAGCACCATACGGACCCGTACAACCTCCTCCGGATCCGGCCAGGCCGGCTGCTGGGCCGCCGGCCGCGCCATCGCCTCGTTGACCGCCGCCACCAGAACCCCGGGCAGCGGCGACACCGTTGCCGGGAGGACCTCGGCCACGTCGACGCTCCAACTCATTCGCGTAAGGCTATGGGACGGGCCACCCAATCGAGGAGACGCCTCGTCAGCGGACTCCTCCCGAGGCAGGCTTGGTCCCGCCAGTTCAATGCTGAGGGCCTTCCGCACGGCGGCACTTACATCGGCACCGAGAGGTACGTCGCAAATCTTCGATCCCCTAGACCGCGACTGTGACGATCCCCCCTCGCGGCGTCGATCACGGCCACGCTCGGCATCAGGAGCGCCCACACTTCCATATCCGACCCCCGGGGTCAACCGCCTGCACCAACGCTTCTGCGGCTCTTGCGCTCCGTCGCGCCTGGCGCTAGTTTCAACCCGGGCTCGAGTGCCTGGGCGGACGGCACACCACGGCTTCTCAGCGCCTTGCACCAGACCGTGATCCGGGGACTACGCTCCGGCGGGCCCAGCGGGTCGCCCTGACATCGAGATGGTCCACTACATCATCCGCCGTCTTCTGTGGGCCGTTGTGACGCTGATCATCCTCAGCTTCCTGACCTTCTTGATCTTCTACGTGCTTCCGCCCGGCGACCCAGCGGTGCTGCGGGCCGGCCACTTCCCAAACCCGGCGATACTCGCCCATATTCGCCACGTGCTCGGCGTAGACAGGCCGTTCTGGGTCCAGTACTGGATCTACCTCCGGGGCATCTTCCTGCACTTCAACCTCGGCTACAGCTATCAGTTCTCCCAACCGGTCACGACGATGATCCTCGACGGCCTGCCAGCGACGATCTCTCTCACCGTCGGTGCAGTGGCTGTCTGGCTGAGCATCGGCATGACGGTGGGAGCGATCTCGGCTGTCTGCCCCCGCAGCCTGCTGGACCGGGCCGCGACGATTGGTTCGCTCCTGGCAATCTCCGCCCCGACCTTCTGGCTCGGTCTGATGGCGCTGTTCCTGTTCTCAACGGACATCGGCGTGATCCACATCTTCGACGGCGCCGGCACGTACGTCGGTCTCACCGCCAACCCCGGCCGCTGGTTCGGCTCGCTGATCCTGCCCTGGCTCGTGCTCGCGGCCATGCTCGCGGCCTTCTACTCTCGGCTTCTGCGGTCCCAGCTGATCGAGGCGATGTCCCAGGACTACATCCGGACGGCGCGCGCCAAGGGCCTTCGCGAGCGGCAGGTGATCTGGCGTCACGGCATGCGCGCCGCGATCACGCCGATCATCACCATCCTGGGCATGGACATCGGCTTCCTGCTCGGCGGCGCTGTGGTGGTGGAGACTGTGTTCAACATCCCCGGCGTTGGTCGCTTGGCCTACGAGGGCATTAACCAAGCGGATTTACCGATCATCCAGGGCACCGTGCAACTCGGGGCTTTCTTCATCGTGATCGCGAATCTCATCGTCGATGTGGCCTACGCATTCCTCGACCCGCGAGTCCGCTACTCATAACTGAGCACCGCGGAGCAGCGCGAGCTTGTCGGCCCGCGACAGGCGTTTGATGCGTGCCTCCTCGCGGCGCGCGGCGGTGTGATCGGGCATCGGTATCGCATGCGCGAGCTCGACCGGCAGCCGGCTTGCCGTGTAGCGACTCGCAGTGCCGGCTCGATGGCGCGCGAGTCTGCGCTCGAGATCTACCGTCCAACCCGTGTAAAGCGAGCCGTCGGCACACCGCAACAGATATACCCACGCCTCGGACACCGGTCCATAGCTTCGCCGCAACGAGGGCCGGCCCCTGCTGGCGCGCTACCAAGCGCCCCGAAATTCCGCGCGCCGCGCGGGGCGTGAAGTCGCCGACGAGATGCGAGGCTCGACACGGGCTCGGCCGGAGCGGCTAAGTACGATGCCATTAGTGCCGTGGCTTGCCGATGACTTTTCACATCCGGAGCGCTTGGACCTGGCGACCGGGCATCACCTCCGACCGATACGCGAAAGCGACGTCGAGATTGACTATCCCGCCGTAATGGGCTCCCGTGAGCGACTGTGGGCGAAATACGGCCAGGCGTGGGGGTGGCCACCGGCTGACATGACATATGAGGCCGACCGCGAGGACCTGGCTCGCCACGAGGACGAGATCGCCCGTCACATCACATTCAACTACGCAGTGCTCAATCACGACGAGACCGAGCTGCTCGGCTGTGTGTATATCGACCCACCGGGGAACCGCACTCCGGCCGGCGCCGACGCGCTGGTGTCTTGGTGGGTGGTCGACCGGGAAGCCGGCGGCGAGCTCGAGCAGGCGCTCGACGAGACCGTCCCGCGCTGGCTGACGGAGCGGTGGGGCTTTCGCGCCGTCCATTTCGCGCCCTGACACTCCGCTGGATCCGGCCTGCAGGCGGTCAGCAACGACTGTCAGGCCAACAGCAGGCACATGACCAGACGCACTTCCTGGTCGCACGACGAGGGGACGGGACCTCCGTCCAGACCGTCTAGCAACGCGGCGGGAGCTGCTCCGATCAGCGGCCTCTCGGGTTGGATGCTCCACAGAAGCGAACGGTCGGTGACGCTGATGGTGCGTGTCGGGTGCTCGGCGCTCATGTCGATTGCTCGCCCGATCTCTTTCCGCCGGGTCCCACCGCGATGAAGACCGTGAGCGCTGCGATGGTGCGTGGCATGGTCCGAGGGTCCTTTCAGGGAACGGGACAGCGTGGCTTTCCCATCGTTCCGATCGGATGATCCGTGCGCGACCGCGAGCGCGCTTCCAGCCCCATCGACGAATGGATGGTCACGAGCCGCCTGAACGGTCATCGATCGTCACTGGCTGGGATCAGGACGCCTCGGGATTCCGGCGGAGTGGGCGAACCTCGAGGGATCGAGCGTCACATGGGCCTTCGACCGAGGACGATGATCCTGGAGCTCGTCCGGAACTCCTCGAACGGCGCTTGCTGCTCCAGCGCGGCCAGATCGGCGTCGAAGCGATCGGCGTCGATGACGCCTGCCGCCACCACGCGGGAACGCGCGGCGTGGAGCTGCTCGATGATCAGCGACCGCTCCGAGTCGCCAGGATCGACCACGCGATGCTGAGCCTCGGGTAACACCACGACAGAGTTGATCTCAAAGCCACCGGCGCGGAGATAACTAGTGAGCTTACGACCGACTTGACGGTCGCCACCCCGTTCTTGCTGCACATCCGCGACGGCTGTCACCAGCCGCTCGAGAGCAGGACTGTCGGGCGGCCAGGTGATCCGCAGCTGGTCGTCCATGTCGCTGACGCAGAGATACTGCCCCGGCCGAACGACCCGGAAAAGCTCATCGACGGCCTGCGCCGGATCAGGTAGGAACTGGAACAGCTCCCGCACGAACACCAGATCGAAACACTCGTCCGCCTGATCAAGCGCGCAGATATCACCGACCGAGAACCCGATTCTCGCCCCGTCGACAAACAGGCCAACGGCGGCGAGGCGGTCTAACAGCGTGGTGGCGTGTTCGACAAACCCGCGCTCGATGTCGACACCCTGGACGCGAACGGGCACGTTCGCAGCCAACTCGAAGGCGAGGATCCCGAGCCCTGACCCAACGTCGAGCACTGACGACTCCTGCGGGACGGGCAACATCCGCAGGATCGTGCGCCAGCACCGATGAAGGCTATGCGTATAGGCAAGCGTCACCGCCGCGGCGTCCTCGCCGGCGCGACGGAGCTCGTCGGCGTACTCGTCAAGTGCTGCATCGAGGAGGCCAGCTTTGGTGTCGTCCAGGTTCATGACCGAGCGTCGTCAGCGAGCCAACGACAGGGTGCGCATCTGTGGCCGCAGACCATAGCTTCACCCGTCGCCGCACACACGAGGCCTGACCCGACCCCGACGCCCACCAGCAGGTGCCGTGACGCGACCGTCATCGCCGGTGATCACCTAGTCTGGCCGGCAATGTCGGAGATGACGGCCGAGGAGAGGTTCCGCCGATGGCATCTGCCTTGGAAGGAGCGGATTTGCGAGGAGGTCAGGCCGTTCTCGCACGGGACGGTGTTCCGCAGCCCGCGCCGTCCGGACTACTGGGAATACAACTGCATCCGGCTGGACCGGCCGATTGAGGCGGGCGAGATGGTCGCCGCGGCCGACCGCGAGCTCTTCGGCTGCGCTCACCGCTTCGCCGAGTGGATCATCCCCATGCCCAACGTCGTTGTGCGCGAGCTCCGCGAGCGCGGGTGGATCGCCGCCCCGCTCATCGTCTTGCTTCATGACGGCCGCGCGATTCCGGAGAGCCGCGCCGAGTTCGTCGAGGTGGATTACAACGTTGTGCGAGCGCTCCGGGACATCTGGCATCGAGAGGACTTCGGCGAACACACGGAGACGGACAGCTTCCACGCACAGGCCCGCGAGGTGGCCGAGCTCGCCGACGTGCGCGTGATAGCGGCGGTGGAAGAAGGCCGCCCGATCGGCTTCGCGCAAGTTGAGACGCACGACGGCGGCAGCGAGATCAGCCAGGTATTCGTACACCCTGAGCGCCGAGGTGCCGGCATCGGCTCCGCGCTCACCGCGCGCGCTATCCGCATTGGCGCCGATACTGCGCCTGATGTTTGGATCTGCGCCGAGCGCGATGACCGCCCTCGCCAGCTCTACGAACGGCTGGGCTTCGAGGCAGTCATCGAGACGGGCGTGGCGATCCTCCCGCCGAAGCGGTAATCCCACGGTCTGCCGCGAGCGGCTGCTCTGGGAGGTGTGGGGATACGACTTCGATCCAAGATCGAACGTCTTCGACGTCTGCATCCGGCGGTTGCGCCGGCGGCTCGGCCCGGAGGCCCGATCGAGACGGTTCGCAATGCGGGCTATCGTGCCGCGGCATAAGCTGCGCCAATCGGTGCGGTCACGTGCGCCTGCTCCGGCGGGCTGGCTGTGGCCCCGCCCGCCCACCGGGCCGCGGGGTGCGCCTCCGTCGGATTCGATCGCGACCCCGGCGACGCGACTCGCGTCGGAAGCTGATCGCGCATGCGGCCAGTACCGCGATCGCGATTATTCCTGCCACCGCTAGACCGGGGGTGATCGTCAAGACGACGATTGCCGCGACGATCGCTATCCCGACGTCGACCAACAGCACGTTCCGTCTCACAACCGGAGCCTCCGATAGACCCACGCGGCGAGCGAGATCCGAGCACCAGAATCGTTCGGGATCGGCGTGGATGCGTCGGCGCGCCACTCGTCCGCCGGGGTCCATCGCTCGCAGCGTCTCCGGGCTGCAGTCGGGCGTCTTTCGACAGGTAGATGCGCCCGCCGGCCTCGACGACCGTGGCGTCGAAGCCCTGGAGCAGCGGTTCGCGCCTCGCGGCGGACCGTGGTATGTCAAGCGTAAGTGTCCACCCTGCGAGCGGGAACGAAAGCGGCGCGTCGTTAGCGGCACCGAAGTCCTTGAGCACGGCGAGGTAGCACGGCACCCGTCCCCGGCGCAGCCGCTCGATGATCAGCTCAAGCACGCGCTCTGCGCCGGTCGGCACAACCAGCTGGTACTGGACGAAGCCGCTCGGACCGTACAGGCGTGGCCATGCGTCGAGCGAGTCCAGCGGGAACATGTGCCGGCCGAGCGGCTGCGGCCGGCCTCGCTCGGTTCGCGGCGCGCTCGCGTATTTGCGAGCGTTGAGTGCGCGAACCGTCGCCGGGCGGAGCGCGCCGGCGGGCCAGCCGCGCGGCACGGTCGCGCGCGAGCGCACGACCGCCGCGCCCTCGCCGGGGGCATCGATGTGCTCCGCGCGTGTCACCACTCCACGTCCCGGCCGCGCCGACAGCAAGTCGAGCCACGCGACCCGGTATTGCCCGCCGCGCGCCGCGAGTGCCGCGAGCGCATCGTCCAGCGAGCGGACCCGGTCGGTGTCGACCGACAGCATCGCGCCTCGGGTCCGGCTGAGCTTGACCCGGGCGTCCATGATGATGCCGGTCAGGCCCATCCCCCCGAGCGTCGCCTCGAACTGCCCGTCGCTCGTCCCGGGCTGAAGCCCGACGAGCTCGCCATCCGCGCGGAGCAGCGAGATCGCCTCGACGTGCGTCCCGAACGTCCCCGCGGTGCCGTGATTCTTGCCGTGGATGTCGCTCGCGATCGCCCCGCCGACGGTGACGTGCTGTGTACCGGGCACCACCGGGACCATCCAGCCGGCGGGCACAACCTCGCGCAGAAGCTCGCCGATCGTGACGCCCGCCTGCGCGGTGACCGTCCCACGCTCACTGTCGAGCTCGATCCGCTTCAGCCGGGTTGTCTCGATGACGAGACCACCGGAGATCTGCGCGGCGTCACCGTAACTGCGACCCATCCCTCGGGGGACAGCCTTCAGGTGGGCCGCCGACCGCAGCGCGACGCGGAGCTCCCCGACGCCCTCTGGACGGACAATCATGACGCTCGCACCCTGGCCCTGGCCCCATCCAGTGATGACCGAGGGCGTCCACGCGATCGCGCGCGGGCGAACGAACGCCGCGTCAGACGGCTGCATGGACTTCCAGGGCGAACAGGGCCAGCCATGCCAGGCCTGCGAGCTGCAACGGTCGGTCGGACAGCAGCAGTTCCTCGGGCGCCTCGCCGGCTCCACGGTGCACGAGCTCGCCGTAGCGGAGCAGGCAAGCGGCGAATGGGAGGATCGTCAGCGGCCGCCAGGGGATTCCCCGCACGGCAGGCAGCGAGAACGCCCACATGCAGTACGCGACCAGGGCCACGGCAGTCGCACCTACGATGATCAGCTCGAGCGCCCTTGGGCTGTACGAGTCGAGCACCCGTCTTCGCCGATCGCGCCGGCCGTCGGTCTGTTGCAGCTCGGAGTAGCGCTTGGCCGCGGCCACGAACACCGCCGAGCTGGTCACGACCAGCAGGAACCAGCGCGACAGCGTCACGGGCGCCGCGACACCGCCGGCCACGGCGCGCAGCACGAACCCACCCGCCACCGCGAAGATGTCGAACACGATCAG
The DNA here is from genome assembly GCA_963755525.1 of uncultured Solirubrobacterales bacterium. Classification (GTDB taxonomy): domain Bacteria; phylum Actinomycetota; class Thermoleophilia; order Solirubrobacterales; family Solirubrobacteraceae; genus Palsa-465. The sequence goes on from CAVWKC010000001.1 coordinate 217,135, forward strand.
ATGCCGCCACACGAGCGTGTATGACAGCGTCAGGGCGGCGTACCCGACTGCGACGAGCGCCAAGAGCGCCCCGATCGCGGCACACAGCAAAAGCCCGGCGAGCAGCAGCGACAGGCCGAGACCCGTCGCGAACCGGGGATCGAGCTCTCCAGCCGCGACCGGTCGGAAGCGCTTGCGAGGATGGCGACGATCCTCCTCTGCGTCGCTGACATCGTTGATCGCGTAGATCCCAGACGCGAGCAAGCAGAAGGACGCGCACGCCACGATCACGCGCCCCGGAGTGTCATCGTGGCCGAGTGCGCCGGCCGCGCCTGCCGCCGCGATCACCAACGCATTCTTGATCCACTGCTTGGGTCGCATCGTCGCGATGACGGCGCCCGGCCGGGTCCGGCGCGCTCCACGCAGGGTTAAGCGGCCTGCGTCGGCGGACTGCATGACGGCAAGGTAAGAGCGTTGTGTAAGCCCAACCTGTGACAGCGATGAGGACGCTCTCAGGAATTCCTTAGTCTCGTTTGTCGGCGAGTGTGACAACGTTGCCCCCGATGACAGTCCGGGCGACAGAACCGTTCGATCTCTCACACCGTAATTCCCCGTTTGTGACGTCGAGCCGGCGTTCGCGTCCGATGGATCGGCGAGTGGTGCGCCTTCGCAGGATCGCGACGATCGCGGCGACGATCTGTCTCGTGCCGGCGCTCGTCTCCTACGTCGGCGCGCTCACGGGACGATCCGATTCGAGCATCGGGATTCGGACGGTCGAGTGGCTGCGCGACAACGGCGGACGGGGCCTGGTGGACCGTGTCGAGAACCTCTACTACTCGCTGACCGCTCCAAGCCGGGGCGGTCCATCGCTGCAGGCGCTGCCCAGGCAGTCCGGCGCCGTCGCGGTTAGACCGGTTCAGATCCCACACCTCATCTACCACCAGGACCCGCGGATTCCTGCCTACCGCCCGCCGCCCATCGCGCCGGTCATCCATCCAGCGCTCCCGGGCGAGGGCGTCTGGCACCCGACGTTCGCCGGCGGCGGCTCACGTCCCCCAGTGCTCATCACGAGCTTCCGCCCGGAGCCGGACTACCCGCAGCTGGTCGCAGGCGTCGCCTGGATCGATCACACGCGCACAAACGTGATGTTGTATCCGGGCATCTCGGAGCCGGCCGTTACGATGCCCTCGCGCGGGCCGGCGGAGGTTCCGATGATGTTGCGCTCCGGCCTCGTCGCGACGTTCAACAGCGCGTTCAAGCTGCAGGATTCCGGAGGCGGGTTCGCCTATGACGGGCACACGTACGCGCCGATGAAAGCCAACACCGCGACGATCCTTCGCTACCGCGATGGCCGCGTCGATGTGATCTCGTGGCACGGCGGGTCAGACGTTCCGCCCGACGTGCTTTACGCGCGCCAGAACCTCCCGCTGATCGTCAACGGCAGCCGAGCGAATCCTCATCTATCCGACGGCCCCGAATGGGGCGCGACGGTCGGCAACGCGATCATGGTGTGGCGCTCGGCCGTCGGCGTCGACCGCCACGGCAACCTGATCTACGCGGCCGCCAACGACCAGACGGTCGCGTCGCTGGCGGCGATCATGATCCGCGCCGGCGCCGTCCGCGCGATGGAGCTCGACATCAACAGCTATTGGACGAGCCTCATCACCTATCGCTACCCGGGCGCCCGCGACGCGGCGAACCTGCTCGCCGCGATGGATCGCGCTCCGACCCGCTACCTGACTCCCGACGACCGGGACTTCTTCGCCGTATACGTCCGCTGAGCTTAGAAAGCTCTCATCGCCCGCCGGCGCGCAAGGAGCCGCGGGCGACCGGTCGAAACGCGCTCAGAACGACATGCCCAGCCCGAGCCGTGAGGCGATCGAACGTTACGAGGTCCGGATCCTCGCCTACGAACTGCGCCGCGATTCGCGTGCGGACCGGCGTCCCTTCTCATCCGCCCCGCGATCTGCCGCCCCGGGCGCGATGCGTCCACGAAGTACAGCGCGGCGGCGCGTCCGAGTGCATCAGCGACCCGCCGCGCTTCGGCTCCGTGCGCGCCGGATCGTGGTCCTCACAGCGCTGATTCTCCTGATCGATCTGGTCGTGTCGTTCTGGGGCGCGATGGCGGGACCCTCGAACACCTCGTTCGGGGTGCGAGCCGTCGAATGGCTGCGCGACAACGGGGCCGCGGGGGTCGTGTCGGACATCGAGAGCGTCTACTACTCGCTGAATTCGCCGGCGACCGGAGGCCCAGCGCTCAAGCGGCTCCCGCCGGTCGGGACCGGCGTGCGAGCCCAGGCCGCGAGGAGGTACGCGCCGGGACCGATTACCCCTGTGATCGAGCCCGCGCTGCCGGGCGAGGGGCAGTGGCGCGGAACCGGGCCGCTCGTCGCCGGCGCCGCGCCGGTCCTGGTCACGACCTTCCGCCCGGACCCAAACTATCCGCAGCTCGTCGCCGGCGTGGCGTGGATCGACCACACACGGACGCGGCTCGCGCTCTACCCAGGCCGTTACGAACCACCCAACGACGGAACTCAGGAGGCGGAAGTGCCGCCCCAGTTACGCTCGAGCCTGCTGGCCACATTCAACAGCGGTTTCAAGCTCGAGGACTCGGGAGGCGGCTTCTTCTCCCAGAGTCACGCGTACGCGCCGCTGAAGGACGGCCAAGCGACGCTGATCGGATACAGCGACGGGGCCGTCGATGTCCGGACCTGGACCGGCGGCCCTGACCCCGGCCCGGGGATCGCGTTCGCCCGGCAGAACCTGCCGCTGATTGTCGAGGGCGGCCAGCTGAACCCCGCACTGTCGGATGACTCGCTCTGGGGAACGACCCTCGGCAACACGGTCCGCGTGTGGCGCTCAGGCGTGGGCGTTGACGCCCACGGCAACGTGATCTACGCGGCCGCCGACATTCAGACCGCCGAGAGCCTTGCGCAAATCCTCCAGCGGGCGGGCGCCGTGCGAGCGATGGAACTCGACATCAACTACGAGTGGACCACGTTCAACTTCTACGGGACCTCCGGTGCCGGCGAGCCTGCCAAGTTGCTGCCCGGGATGAGCCGTCCCGCGACGCGGTACCTGTCGCCGGACGACCGCGACTTCTTCACGGTCTACGCGCGTTAGCCCCCGGGACTCGAGCCAAGCCTGATCACGAGTGAGAACGTGTCCACGTCACTTAACCCTTCCGGCAACTCGGAGCCTCACTATCGCAGGACGAGCCCGATCGTGCTGGGCTCGCCCACTCCAGTGAGGCGCCCCCTCAGTCAGTGCGCGAGCCCGAGCTCGGGCCGCGCGCCCGACGGCACGCTCACTGCGGCCTGCGCGGGCGCGAGCAGCCAGGCGGCGATCACGATCAGCACGAACGCGGCGAGATGGACGAGCACCATTGCCGGGTGCTGCCCGAGCGGGTCCCCGAACACCGCCAGCCCGCCGATAATCGAGACGATGTTGTTCCCGGCTGTCATCAGCGCGATCACCGGCATCGGCTTGCCCGACTGGAGCGCGCGCTGGAAGCAGAAGAAAGCGCCGATGCTGGCTGCGATGGTCGCGATCAGCCACGGTGAGGTGAGCGCGGCGGTCAGACCATGGTGGCTGGCCAGACCGATGAGCGCCTTGATCGCCACGTCGGCGGCGCCGTACAGGACTCCCCCAGCCGCGGCCAGCATCTGTGTCCGCCGCTGCCTGAGGAGGAGCAGACACGCACCGGCGCAGACGGAGCCGCTCAGGTAGATCCCGAGCGCGGCGGGGTGAAAATGCGAATGGACGCCGACCGCTCCCCGGCCCACGAGGAGAACGAGTAGCGCGATCAGCACCAGCGAGATGCCGACGAGCTCTCTCGGACTCAGGCGGTGACCCAGGACCCGGACCGCCACCGGCGCGAGCAGGGCGATGCCGCCGATCAGGAAGGCCTGCACGAGCGACAGCGGGGCCTGCGTGAGCGCGGCGATACTGATCGCCCATCCCGCGATCCCGAGGACGCCGCCGGCGAACCACAGCCGGGAGCACAGCAGCGCTCCGAGCGTCCTGATCGGGTGACCGAAGGCAATCGTCGGCGCGGCGACCGAGCCGGCGTGCTGGATCAGATAGCTCGCGTTGAGCGCGACCGACCCGATGAGCGCAAGCGCCAGGCCGATGAGGAGATGGCTCATACGCTGGTTAGCGCCGTCATAACAGTGGCCATGTCCATCTAACGGCTGGCGCACACCCGTCCGTGCGGCCTGAGGAGGATCGGGCTCCCATGCGGATCGACCACCTGCTTCCTCGCCCGCGCCGGCGAGGAGACCGAGGAGCAGGGCAACACACACGCCATCGTATGTCGAAGGTTCGGGCCTGGATCGAAGACCACTGTAGGAGACGAGTGAGAGTGCGCACAGGAACGTGCAGCAGGACACAGTCGGAACCGATGACCCGTGTACGTCAACCACGGAAGGAGCACGTACCCATGAACATCATGGCAATCGGTGGCGCCAGCCACCATCCGGCGTTCGCGCCGGTCGGCGCGGTCCAGCGGCCGGAATCGGCCGAAGTCCCGGGAGCACCCGATCACGACGGTGACAGCGACGACGCTGCTACCAAGGCCGCACAGCCGAGCTCACGGTCGGTCGACCTCCACGCCTGAGGCCATACGCCGCGTTGGCGGTCCACACGTCAATGGTGTGGACCGCCGGCTGAGCATGCTCCACGCCCAGTCGCGTCAGGCGCCGAAGCCCTCGACGTGCAGCCGGGCCCGCGCGACTCCGGCCCGCCGCGCCGCCCCGGCGACCATCTTCGTGAACCCTTCGGGGCCGCAGATGAACACGTCCCGCTCCGACAGGTCCGGGATGTTGGCCCTAAGGGTGTGAGCGTCGAGCGTCAGGCGGTGCCGCGACCCGAACGCACCGAGCACCCGCCCGCCGCGCGCGTGCGCGAGCTCCATCACCTCGTTGCCCAGCAGCAGCTCCTCCTCGCTCGAGGCCCTCAGCAACACGACAGGGTCGGCGCCCGCCGGCAGATCCTCGAGCAGCGCCCGCACGGGCGTGACCCCGACACCGGCGGCGATCAACACGACTCGGCGGCCGGCCAGCGCGTGCCTGGTGAACGTCCCGTAAGGGCCCTCGATTGCGATCCGAGTACCGGCGGTCAGACGCGCCGCCGCGCTCGAGTGCGCGCCCAGCCCCTTGATCGTCACTCTCATGTAGGGCGGCTGCGGCAACGCGGAGATCGAGTAGGGGTGCCCGTGGAGCCACAGGCCGCGGGTCATGAAGCGCCACTGGAAGTACTGGCCGCCCGACACTGCCAGCCGCTCGAGCCGGCGGCCCTTTACCACCAACGAGAAGACGTCGTCCGACTCCCGCACAACCTTGACCACCCGCAGGCTGTGGTACACGGTCCGCCACAGCGGTAGGCCCACACGGCAGATCAGCACAACGCCGGCGGTCGACAGCCACAAGAGTGTCCAGGCGAGCCGCGCCAGGGGATGATGGACGAACGATGCCCCGGTGGCGATCTGGTGCGAGAAAGACAGCGCGAGCGCGAGGTAAGTGAGCAGGTGAACCTGCCACCACGTCTCGTGGCTCATCCGCCGGCGGGCCGCGCGGATCGACAGCGCCGCGACCGCCACCAGGAGCGCCAGCGCGACGATCGCTCCAAGCATCCCCTCGTAGCGGGACAGCGCCACCCCGAACTCGTGCCACAGGCCAGTCCGCTGGAGCTTGGCGTAGCCGACCATTGATGCCGCCGCGTGCACGATCAGCAGGAGCAACGGCCAGGGCGACAGCCGGCGATGCCACTTGGTCAGACGGGGATGGCCGATCAGGCGCTCGAGCGGCTGGAGCCGAGCCACCAGCACAACCATGACCAGCAGCAGGTAGGCCCCGGTGAGGCCGGTGAATCGTCCCACCCCCACCTCGACTCCTCCGGGTGCGTTCACGACGCGGGCGCTGAGCGATCCGACGGCGCTGGCAACGGTGGCGCCCAGGCCAACGCCGGCCAAGGCCACGACCGCGTCGGCCGCCAGGTGGCTGGGCGCGCGACCCGCGCGGCGTGTCGGACGCGGCGGCTCCGGCGCGCGAGCCGAGGGCGGAGGGATGGAGCGTCGCGGGTCAGCGAGGGCCGTCACGGAGGATTACTTCGGCATCGACACGCCTCGCGACGAGGGGGATTAGGACATTCACACGGGAGTCTTACGTTGGAGGCCGATCCAAGGGGCATGGCAGGCACTCGGACGACCCCTTCGATGGGTCGCATGCTCGCGCTCCTTGCCGGCACGGCCGGCCTCGGCTTCGGCTCCACCGCGGTGGCGCAGCGCCACGAGCATCAACCGATCGAGAGCCCCGTGCGCGCGAGTGTGGCCCGACGGACCGCGGCACGGGTAGCCACACCCCGTATGCCGCAGCACAAGCGCCAGCCCGCGCCGAGGGCCGCGCGCCTGCCGAAGCCGCAGCCCCCAAAGCCGCAGCACGTATCAGCCGCGCCGAAGCCCCGCCGCCCGGCGTCGCGCACCGTCTCGCAGGCCCCAGCTCCTGTCCCGACACAAGCGCCGGCTCCGACTCTCGCCCAGGCCCCCGCCCCAGCATCCGCACCCACGCTTCAGGCACCGGCGCAGGCTCCCGCGCCGGCGCAGGCTCCCCCGCCGGCCACCCCAGCGCCGGGCGCAGCCGTCTCCGGCGGGTCCTAACTCGTATCGCCGGCGTGTAGCCGGCAGGACCAGCCGGGACCATACGGGCGCGAGCGCAGTGCTGAGTCGCCTGCCTCGTTCATAAGGCTCTAACCGAGAGGAGCGCGGCGCTTCCAGGCGGGAGCTCGACGACGTAGGCGTGCTGGATTGGTTGGAGCGTCGTGGTCTTGTAGCTGTGCGTGAGCTCGCCGGTCGTGGTCGTGGTGCCGAAGGTCTGACCGGCGATCGTGACGCCTGTCCTGGACTCGAGGGTAGGCGCCGTCAGCCGCTCGAGAGTGGCGGCACCGCCGGTGCGGCGTGGTCGGACCGCCAGCACCAACCTTCTCGTCGACGAGTCGTTGATCAGAGCGACCCGAACGGTCCCATCCGGCGCTCGGACCGCCCAAATCCTGAGGGCTCGGCTCGCCGCAGCGCTGGTCGAGAGGAAACGAGAACCGCGTTGGAGCCGCGCGGGCAAACATCAGCATGCCGTAATACATGGGGTCGACATGCGCCTGCCAGCCGCCGCTGGAGTGCGTGAAGGAGAACGGCTCGTAGAGAGCTCTGCTGAAGGTGTGGATGTTTACGCCGTCGACGCCCACCGCGGCCATGTTGAACAGCGTGTCGAGAACCCACAGGGCCGAGGCGAACGTGTCGCTCACCCCGCGCGCCCCGCCGCAGGAGACGCTGTTCAGCTCATCGGCGCGGACCGTTAGACCGTGGGTGTGAGCGACGCGGACGGCAACCTGCAGACTCGACCCCGGTCCGCTCGAGCTCCTGGGCGCCAGCAGGTTCGGAATGGTCGGGTAGGTTGACGCGCTTCGCTCGGTGAAGCACCGGTGCAACGGATAGCGGTGAAACGTGACGGTGCGAACCCGGGGGTTAGCCGCGAGGTAGCGGCTGAGTTCCGCGGTCGAGCTCGGCGAGCCGGACGCCGGACCGGCCAGCGGTACCTCGCGCGGCAGCGCAGAGCTGATTGCCGCGTAGTCGGTGAGGTACGAGCCGAAGTCATATCGGGCCGGACGACCGAGCACTCCGACGCCGGCGTGCGTGGTGTACCAGTCGAGCCTTCCATAGACCTCGGGCTCGTTGCCGAGCTCAAACCCGGTGATGAGGCTCCGCCCGATGCCTTTCAGGAACGCCCGCGCCTCGGCACGCGCGACGGTCGCGCGGTTGGCCTCGAGATTGATGCCGAGGATCAGGTGCGCACGCAACGCCAGAGCGGTCGCGCGCGTAACCGCCAACCACCGGGGCGTAAGCGCGTATCTGATGCCTGGCGGCCTCTTGACGCCCGGTATCGGCCACCAGGTCCAGTCCGTTGTGTCGCCCCCGAACCGGATGACGGGGGAGCCGGATGGATTGAGCTCCTGAACGAGCCTGATGAAGGTCGGATTGGGCGCTGCCGGGTCGACGCCCGAATAATCCAGCGAGGAGGGATATTCGATTGAGAGGCCGATGAAGCCTGGGGGAAGCGGACGGCTCATCGAGGTATCGGCGATGTCGATCAGATGGGCATTAGGCGGGAGTGTCCGGGGAACGCTGGCAGTTGGTGCGATCAGAACCGCAGCAGCAGCCGCCGCCACGATGACCGCTGCTCCGAGCGCGACAAGTGGCCACGGGTGGCGTCGTGGCGGTGGCGTTCTGGTGACAGTCATTGCTACGGGGCCTGCGGTGGTCACGCTCAACACTTTGCTGCGGTGACACCGCTGTTCGGTCTTAATTTATTTTAAAATTAAATATCGCTTGGTGCGATCAGAACCGCAGCAGCAGCCGCCGCCAGGACCGCCGCTCCGAGCGCGACAAGTGGCCACTGGTGACGTCCGTGGCGGTGCCATTGGTGTGACAGTCATTACTGCGAGGGGTGCGGTGATGACGCGCAACACTTTGCTGCGGTGATACCGCTGTTCGGCTGTTGATTTGAGCAACGGCGCTCAGCCTCGTCGTGAAAGCTCAACCGCCTTTCAATCGCGCGTTAGAAGCGGTTCACCCGGCCGATAATTCCCGTCTGCCGACGCACGTCGATCGGGGTGTGTGAGCCTTCTCACGAATTGATCAGCGTTCCTTAACCGCTCCGGTTGACGCTCTCCGCGGTGAGTACGAGCGCCCGGTTCGAGGCTCGGAAAGGCTGCCGTGGGCGCACGGGCGAGCATTGACCGACCCGCGACCAACGAGCCCCACGGTAGGCGACAACAGTGGCACCACGCCGGCCACCGCCGACCTGCGCTCCCGCCGGCGCGCGAGCGCGTATCCGGAGCCGGCTGCCGCATCCGCCAGTCCGACAACTCGGGCTGCGCGGCCGACTGACGGTCGCGCTCGCGATCATCCTGACCGCGGCGATGGGCGGCGCGTTCATCGCGGTAGACCGGGAGACGGGCGCGCATGTCCGCTCGCAGATCGATCACGATCTGGCCCGGGACGCGGCCGCTCTCACGCGGGCGCTGAACACCGGATCGACATCGCCAAGCGGCGTTGAAGCGGCGGCATGGGGATACCTCGAAGATCAGCCGTCGTTCGGAAGCTCGGCGCGCCTGTACCTCATCCGGGTCAGCGGTGGCTCGACGATCACCAATCAGCCCGAGCTGCTCGGCTTCGCAACGGGAACTGGGGTCGACCACGACGCGCCCCAGGTACAGCAGCGCGAGCAGGCCCAGGCACAGGCGCTTCTCTCCGCGCGATCCGGACACCACGTCCTGACCCTGATCGACGCCGGAGCGGTGCGACTGTTGGTCGCGCCGGTCGGACGCCGACAGCACCCCGTCGCAACCGTGGAGATCGGCGAGCCGTGGGATGCCGTGGCACGCGCTGAAGAGAGCGTGCGGCACGCGTTCCTGCTCGTCGGCGTACTTGCACTCCTGGCGGCGATCGTCGCAGCCCATCTCGTCGCACGCTGGATCTGGCGACCGGTCCGAGTGATCGCCGACACGGCCGAACGGATCGACGCCGGCGAGCTCGATCACCGCATAAACGCTAAGGGAGCCCCCGACGAGATTCGACGCCTGGCCGACGGGTTCGACCACATGCTGGACCGTCTGCAGCACGCGTTCGATCACGAGCGCGAGTTCGTGGCCGACGCATCGCATGAGCTGCGAACCCCCTTGACCGTGATCGGCGGACAGCTCGAGCTTCTGTCGCTTCCCAAGCTCTCACCCGAAGACACGGTCCGGATCGTCCAGCTCGTACACGTCGAGATCGCACGGATGAACCGGTTGATCGAGGACATGCTGCTCCTGGCCACGTCCGATCGTGGCCTAACGATCCAGAAGCGACGCTTTGAGGTTCAGACGTTCCTGGACGACCTGTTCCGAGGTCTCCGGGGGTCGGCCGACCGACGGTTCGAGCTATCGGCGCCGGTGACGGGAACCGTCGACGCAGACGAGGATCGGATCGCGCAGGTGATCAGAAATCTCACCCGAAACGCGATCGAGCACACCGGCCCTGGAGGTCTCGCACGGCTCACGGCAAAGGCGCACGGCGAGCGTCTCGAGCTGGCCGTCGATGACGACGGTCCAGGGATTCCCGAAGCAGAGCGTGAACGAATCTTCGACCGATTTCACAGAACCGACGGCTCGCGCTCGCGCGCACTCGGCGGCAGCGGCCTCGGTCTGGCCATCGCCCGCGCCATCGTCCTCGCACACGGGGGGCGTATCTGGGCCGATCAAAGTCCGGAGGGCGGAGCCAGAATCGCGCTCGAACTTCCGCTGTTCGCAGGCCATCTGACCGCCGCGGCAGAGCGTGCGCCCTGGCCTGAGCGACGTTCGGCCGCTTCGGGCTGTGAGTGTTCTCATCCTGCTGCGACTTACGTCTTACTCGGCGCGCCTACGATCTGCCCGCGATGAAGACCGGGAGTCCCAGGCAGATGCCGGGTGGCGTGGCTCATCTCGTCGGACCCGTTGAAATCGCGGTGCGCAATCGAGACGTGGCCGGAACGGTGCGCGCGGATTCGGCGGTACGGCTCAGGGTCTTGGTGCTCGGTGGTAGCTCTGAGATCAGTCTCGCGATTGTGCAGCGGCTCGCCCGGGACGGTCAAGTCGAGGCGCTGCTGCTCGGACGTGACTACAAACGGATGGCGGCGGTGGTCGACGAGCTCAAGTCAACCGGCCGCGCCACCGGCGAGTTCGACGGACTGAACGCCGACGAAATCGAAACCCACGCCGACGCGATCACCTGCGCGTTTGACCGACTCGAACAGGTAGACCTGGTAATCCTCTCCGTCGGTGTTCTCGGAGCACAGTCCGGCCTCGACGCCGACCCCAACGAGGTCACTCAGGTGCTCCGCACGAACTTTCTCGGCTGTGGCTCGCTGCTGTGGCACACGGTGCGAGCGCTCCGGAAGCAGGGCCACGGCACCGTCGTTGTGCTCTCGAGTGTCGCCGCCGAGCGTCCGCGCGCCTCAAACGCGATTTATGGCGCCGCGAAAGCCGGTCTTGACGCGTTGGCCCAAGGACTGGCCGACGCGGTCGCCGGGACGAGCGTCCGCGTCCTCGTGATCCGGCCCGGCTTCGTCGCCAGCCCGGATGACCGCCGGGCGCAAGCCCGGGCGGCTCAGCACCAGCCCGCAAGTGGTCGCCGATGCCACGGTCGCGGCACTGGATGGCCGGAGGCGAACTGTCTGGATACCCGCCGCGCTCCGCTACGTGTTCGCCGTGCTCCGACATCTCCCCGGTCCCGTCTACCGGAGGCTTCCGCTGTGATGCCCCTGACGGTGACGCCAGCAGTGACTGAGATCGTGATGATTGAGGACGAGCCCGGAATCAGCGATTTCGTCAAACGCGGCCTTGACGCTCGAGGCTTCCGGGTGGACTGTGCCTTTGACGGGGACAGCGGTCTCGAGTGCGCTCTGGGCGACCGAGTGGCGCTCGTCCTTCTCGATCTCATGCTTCCCGGCCGCCCCGGGTTGGAAGTGCTGAGGGAGCTGGTCGAACGACGGCCCGGCCTGCCGGTGATTGTGTTGACCGCGCGCGGGCAGCTCGAGGATCGCGTCGAGGGGCTCAACGCAGGAGCGGCCGATTATCTGGTCAAGCCGTTCATGCTGGCCGAGCTCGAGGCCAGGATCCGGGCCCAGCTGCGCTCGGCCCGGCAGGGGCCGCTGACCGAGATCCGAGCGGCTGGGCTAGAGATCAACCTGCTCACCCGGCAGGTGCTGAGCTGGGGACGCCCGGTGAAACTCTCGAATACCGAGTTCGAACTACTTCTATACCTGATGCGGAACCCGGGGAGAACTCTGACCCGGGAGCGGATCTTGCGCGCCGTCTGGGCCTACACACACGACCCTGGCACAAACATCGTCGACGTATACATCGGTTACCTCCGTCGCAAGCTCGGCACGTACGAGCAGCCGGCACCGATCAAGACCGTACGGTCGCTTGGATACCGGCTCGACAGCATCGGTAATCCATCGGCCCAACGACTGTCGCGATAGAGATCGCGACAGCCGGCACCTGCACCGTTGGGGTCGGGATCATCCGCAAAGCATCCGCAGCGCCGGCGGTTGCGGTGCGGTTAGCGGGTGGTGAATGCAATCTCACACCTGTCTTAGCCAAGGCTTCGCCGGGGCGCTGACAATCGCGAACGATGAGCTATCACCCCACACGTTCTCGACAAGCGACGGCCGACTCGCGGCGTGCGAGCAGGCGCGAAGCGGGCTTGGCGCTCGCCGCGCGGGCGAATCGCTGGATGATCTCAGGCGCTGTGATTCTCGCCGGAGGGCTGACGGCGGTCACGGCTCACGCGTTCCACCAGCGATCGGCGCCCGTCGTGCGATCGGCGACCCCGGCCGTGACACCGACTGTAACTGCGCCCGCCTCCGGCGGGGAGAACAACGGAGCTCCATTGCAGGCGCCCTCGACGCCGCCGGCTTCCGGTGCTCAAACACCCAGCCCGGCACCCGTCGTCTCCGGCGGCTCCTGAACGGAGTCTCGCTAAATGGTCCTCGCCGTTTCGAGCCCCAGCCCGCTCTGGTTCATCACGCGTGGAACGGGAGCGATCTCGCTCGTGCTGCTGACGCTTACCGTTGCGGTTGGGATCGCCAATGTCCGCCGGACGCGGATCGGGGAGACGCCCCGCTTCGTGCTCGACTCGGTCCATCGCAGCACGTCGCTACTCGCCGTCAGTTTCGTCGCGGTCCACATCCTGACGACCCTGCTCGATGGCTTCGCGCCGATCACGCTGCTCGACGTCGTGGTCCCGTTCGGGTCGACGTATCGGCCGCTGTGGCTCGGGCTCGGGGCCGTCGCGTTCGACCTGCTGATCGCGATCGTCATTACGAGCCTGCTTCGGCGGCGGCTCGGGTATCGCGCGTGGCGGACCACGCACTGGCTCGCCTACGCCAGCTGGCCGGTGGCGCTGGTGCACGGCCTCGGCACCGGTAGCGACGCCCGCACGCACTGGATGCTCGCGCTGGCCGCGGGATGCGTGGCGGTCATGCTGGCCGCCGTGATGCTGCGGGTCAGCGCGGGCTGGCCGGGGCACCTGGGCGCGCGCCTGTCCGCCGTCGCGGCGGCAGCGCTCGTGCCGCTCGGGCTGTTGGCATGGCTGCCCAGTGGACCGCTCGCGGCGGGATGGGCTACGCGGGCCGGCACACCCGTGTCGCTCGTGACGGCAGCACATGCGGCATCGAGTCAGAGCACGAGTCCGAACTCGTTCAGGACGTCGACGGTCGGTCGGGTCACACAGGTCCGGCTTGCCAGCGGGCTGATGCGGGTCGACGTCGCGCTCGCGATACCGGGACATGCGCTCGGGAAGCTGGACATCCGGATCGAGGGTCCACCGGTCGGCGGCGGCGGGGTACGGATGACCTCCAGCCGAGTGACGCTCGGGAACTCATCCAACCCCGACCGGTACGACGGCCACGTGACCGCGCTCGAGGGAACTAACATCGCATCGACCGTCGCGGACGGGGGTGGCTCCACGCTCTCGATCGTCGCCCAGCTACGGATCGCTCCGGGTCCGGGCACCGCCGCCGGCACGGTGACGGTGGCCCCGCGAGGGTCGGGATGAGCCTCCTGCCCCGCATCCTTGCCGGAGCGGACGAGGTCTCGAACCGCGATCCGGGGTCGCATCGCGAGGCCCAAGTACCGCTGCCCGAGCTCCGTCGCTGGGCGCCCGATCGCCTGATCGACGAGATCGAACGATCGGGTCTGCGGGGACGAGGCGGCGCCGCCTTCCCCGTGGCCAGGAAGATGCGCGCGGTGGCCGCACGTCGCGGGCCGACCGTCCTGGTCGGCAACGGAACCGAAGGCGAGCCGGCCAGTGGCAAGGACCGGCTGTTGCTCACCAAGCTGCCCCATCTCGTGCTCGACGGCGCTGCTGTGGCCGCCCGGGCGGTGGGTGCGGATACGGCGATCATCGCGTTCGCCTGGAGCGACGAGGTGATCGCGCGCAGCCTCCGGCGCGCGGCGGACGAGCGACGGCGTTCGCGGTCCGGCGACGAGCCCCGATACGAGTTACGGGCCGTTGACGACGGCTTCGTCTCGGGTCAAGAGTCCGCTCTGGTCAACTCCCTTTCCGGGGCGGACCCAAAACCCGCGTTCCGGGCGCGACCATTCGAACGCGGCGTCCGTCGGCGACCGACGCTCGTCCAGAATGTCGAGACGCTCGCCCACCTGGCACTGATCGTCCGCCATGGCGCCGGGTGGTATCGCCAGACCGGGACGGCAGCCGACCCCGGATCGACACTCGTCACGCTATCGGGCGCGGTCGCGTCCCCGGGCGTCTACGAAATCGAGCACGGCGCGCCGCTGGCGGCCCTTCTCGACAGCGCCGGCCAGACCGAGGAGCTTGCCGCGGTGCTCATCGGCGGTTACTTCGGCTCCTGGCTTCCGGCGCGCGTGATCCCTCAACTCCGGCTTTCCCCTACCCAGCTCACCGAGCACCGCCTCGGGCTGGGTGCCGGCGCGATTGTCGCCCTTGGCCGCTCTGTCTGTCCGGTGGCTGAGACCTCCCGTGTCGCCCAGTATTTCGCCGCCGAGACTGCCGGCCAGTGCGGGCCGTGCGTCAACGGTCTCGCCGCCATCGCCGCCACGATGAGGCAGATCGCGAGCGGAACTGCACCGCCCGCAGCGAGACCGAACCTGGAACGCTGGAGCGGCTCGCTGGCCGGGCGTGGCGCCTGCCAGTTCCCCGACGGCGCGACCCGATTCGTCGCCAGCGCGCTGCGGGTCTTCGCCGACGACTTTGAGGATCACCTTCGGCACGGCCCCTGCGCGGACTGTTCGGCGCCAGCGGTTCTTCCCATCCCGGCAGCAACGACGTAGCGGAGCGATGCGAATCGCACTGAATCCAATCCAATGCGAGGCGCACGGCATGTGCGCCGAGCTACTTCCCGAGCGCGTGAGGCTGGACGAATGGGGCTACCCGATCCTCGACGGCTCGCCACTGCCACCTGAGCTTGTCGCACACGCCCGGCGTGCGGCCGATGCGTGCCCGACGCTTGCGCTCCTCCTCGAGCGGGAGCTCCGAGCCGCTTGTGGCCGTTCGCTACTTGAGCTGATCGAACACACCCACACCAACCTGCCCGAGGTGAGGTGAACATGCCAGAGATCGTCAACGTCCGCACATGGTCAACGCGTCAGTCGTCGACTACTACCACCCAGCACTGAGGGTTCGAGGTGCGCTCCAGCGCCGCGCCGGCGTTCGCCGACGTCGTCCGCGGCCGGCTACGGCTCCTGCTCGCCGGCCCGAAAAGCTCGGCCGGCCGGCCGATCGCCCGACGGGCGGCGACCCGCGCCCGGCGGCTGGAACCGAATTCACTTCGTCGTCGAGGACATCAACGACGAGGTGGCGCGGCTGCGCGCTGCCGGCGTGCCGTTTCGCAAACCGGACCCGGCGGACAGCAGATCCTGATCGACGATCCGTCGGGCAACCCGATCGAGCTGTTCCAGCCAGCCGGGACCTGATGGCAGACGTAGGCGAGCGCGCCGAGCCGGCCGCTCGCGAAGTTCGGGAGGATAAGTGATAAAAAAAATGATGAAAGGAGAAGAGATAGATATGAGGCGCTTAGGCGCGGACGGTAGATAGGCGGCGGTCAGCCGGTGGCGGGGAGTGCTGCAACCTCCCGGCCCACACCGCCTTGGCGCCGAGATCGCCGACCTTGAACACCATGTACGCCGACACCAGCGCCAGCACGAGTAGCAGGACGCGAAGCGCCACGAGGCTGATACGCGGGGAGAGGAGGCGATCGGCGATGGCCAGTGCGGTCGGCATTCCGCCAGAGATCGCTGGGCGGCGAACGTGAGAATCAGCGCGGCGGTGAATAGCACGAATACGACCGCCAGGATGTGCGCCGCGTGTGAGTGCCGCTGGATGAGGCTGCGGCCGTCCCTTGCAGGTTCAGCGCGCCTCTCAGCGCCGCGGCTTGCATCGCCAGGAAAGTCGAGGACATGGCGACGATCGCGGTGACGAGAGCGGTACGTAGCGCGCAAGCCAGGCCGGTAGAAAGAAAGAGAAGAGAAGAGAAAGATAAAGGGAAAAGTAAAAGGGAAGAGGATAAACAAAGAAAGAGAAGGCAGAGAGAGAGAAGAAAGAAGAGAAAGAAAAGGAAAAGAGAGGAAGAAGAGGAAAAAAAGAAGAAAAGAAAGAAAAAGGAAAGGAGAACTAAAAGAAAAGAAGAAAGAGAAAAGACAAGGAGACAGAGATAAAGAAGAAAGAAAAAGAAGGAAGAAGAAAGAAAGGAGAAAGAAAGAAGTAAGAGAGATATAAAGAAAAAAAGAAAGATAAGATAAAGAAGAGAGGAGGATAGAAGGGAGAGAAGAGAGAAAGAGAAGTAAGAAAAAAAGATAGAAAAGAGATAGATAGAAGATATGATAGACAGGAAGATGAAGAAGATAGAGAAGATATAAGATGAGGCAGTCGTAGAAAAAGAGAAAGGGGAGAAAGAAAAGAATAGAGAAAAAAGGTAAAAAAGAGAAAAGACCGGAGAGAGAAAAGATAAAAAAGAAGAAAGAGAGAAGAGAAGAGAAAGAGAGAGTAAGAACGGAAGAGAGAGAGAAAGAAGAAGAGAAGGTAAGAGAAGTGAGGAAAAAAAAAGAATAAAAAGAAAAAAGAAAAAGAAGAAGAAAGAGAAAGAAAAGGAGGAGATAGAAAAGAAAAAGATAAAGATAGAGGAGACAAAAGAAGGAGAAGGCACACGTGAGAAAAGCCCAAAGGAGAAAAAGGCAGAGAGAGATAGAGAGGGAGACCGCGACAAGTAGAAATCAGAACAACGCCGCGGCGTTGCGAAAATCACGAACGGCACGAAAAGTGAGAGCAGAAGGAACTAGCGTTTAAGCTCGTGATGCACGTTAGCGCGAGAAGAAAAAAAAGGAAGCTAGATGAAAGTAGAGAGGAGAAAAGGAAGAGAGGAAGAAAAAGAGTAGAAGAGAAAACGATGGAAAGAGAATGCAAAGTAAGAGGGAAAAAGAGAGGAAGAGTTAAGGAAAAAGAAGAGGAAGAGGTGAGAGAAGAAGAGATGAAAAAAGAAAGGAAGAGAAAGGTGAAGATGAAAAAGGAGAGTAAATAGGAGAAGAATAGAAAAAAGAGAGATAGAGAATAGATAGAGAGAGAGAAAAGAAAGATGGCGACGATGTGAGCAGCCTCGTAGAAGAACGCGTGGCCGATGGGCGGACCGTAGAGCGCCGCAGACGTGCTGCGCACGTGGCCGGCGCAAGTGAGCGCAGCGAAGAACGTGGCTGCGTAGGCGACCGCGATAGACACGAGCAGCGGAGCCACGAACGTGAACAGGGGCGGTAAGCGGCTTGCCTCGTCGGCTACCGTCGACGCATAGGGTAACTGGTCGACGCGGCGGTGCGAGCGCGGGGACACAGCCAGAGCCATCTTCCGGACGAGCTGATCGAGCTGGAAAGGTGGCTCAGGCGGACCACATGACGGTTGTGATCAGCACCAGATAGGAAGCCTTGAGAACTGCGGAGGACGCGATGTATGCAATCGTGTACTGGGTGAGCGAGAGGTAAACGACAGAGAGCAAAGAGAAAAGAGAAACTGTGAAGACTAAGTAGAAGAACGAAGAAAGAAAGAGGAGGAAGCTGGAGAGGAGCAAAAAGATCAAAGAAAAGTAGAACAGGCTACAGATGCCGTAGACAAAGAGCGTGAGCAGCAGATAACCGAAGTACAAAGAGAAGATGAGGATGTAGTAAAATGGGAAGAAGAGAAGAAAGAGAGAGCTGAGAAGGAGATAGAGAGGAGGCGACTGCAAGCAAGAGAAGAGGGAAAGAAGGAGGAGAAGACGAGATGGAGGAGAGGAAGGGATAGCTAAGGCGAAAGCGAAAAAAGAAGAAGAAGAGAAGGCTGGGTAGGAAGAGGGAGATAGGGGGGAAGTTGTAGATAAAAGAGAGAGAGAGGTAGTAGGACAGTAGACTGAAATGGCGAAGCAGGGTGAGGGGATCAGTTGTGCGACCTGCGCGAACAAGGGCACGCCGAGCCCGTGGAGAGGTAAAAAAAGGGAATGGAAAAGAGGGATGGAAAATAATGGAAGAAGAAGTAGTAAAAATAGAAGAAAAAAAAAAGAGAGAAAGGTAGGAAAATGGAAAGGTAGAAGAAGAGAAAAAAGGAAGGAGAGAAAGGAGGAAGATGCTGGAGCTGAAGGTAGGCGCTAAACAAAGAGATAGAAGAGGCGACAAGAGGAGCGGCGGCGCTAGAGAAGCTGTCTACGGTACAGTGGCCGAAGAGCGAAAAAGGAGAGAAAGGGAAAGAAGAGGAGGAAGAGGACAAGAAGGGGAAAGAGAGTAGGTAGAAGGGAAGAAAGAGAGAGAGAAGAAAGGGAGGTAGAGAGGAAGTCAGAGAGAAAAAGAAGAAGAAGGAGAAGAAGAGATAAGAGAAGGCAAAGATCTAAGGTAGATAAACAAAAACTAGAAGAGGAGATGGTAAGAGGAAGAGAGGGAAAGAAGAGTTACTAAGAAAGAGGTAAGATAAGGAGAGGAAGAAGGAAAGGAGAAAAAGCTGAAGGGAAGGAAGATGCAGCTGGAGAAGGAGAAGAAGGCGGAGGAGTAAGCGCCCACTAGGGACAGTCCGAGCTGTAAGAGAAGAGAGAAGAGCAGGTTGGAGATCGCGAGGGTCGAAAGAGTTAAATAGAGGAAGATGAAGAGGAAGTAGTTCTAACAGATAAAGTAAGAGATAGAGAAGCTCTACGGGAGCTAAAGGCCGGCCAGAATCTGGGCCGCGCCAGGAAACACATATCCGAAACAGAACATGCCTGGGTGAAGATAAGAGACGAGAAAGGCGACATACAGAGAGAGAGCGACAGGTACTCCTGGAGCTAGAATAGTAGGTAGGGACAGGGCGGGTCTCACCGACAGTGAGGAGCGTGCGTGACCTGAGCTTCTGATAGGCGAAGCAAAGGGAGTAGTAGGCGATGTCTAGCGACGATGGGACCTCGGTCAGACACAGGATCGAGATAGAGGAGAAGGCGAAGATAAAGAGCTGGTAGATAAAGTAGGAGTAGAGGAACTGCGAGTAGCTGAACGAGAGGGTAGACTAAGACTGCGAGCAGCAGCCGGAAAAGGTAAAGGTGAGAGAAGGGAGAATAGGATAAAAGAGAACGACGACGGCCACGGAGAGAGTGTGGGCAGAAGAGAAGAGGGAGGAGGTGAAAAAGAAATGAAGAAGATAGATGGTGAAGAAGTAATGGAAAAGAGGGAGAAGGTAGGAAGGGAGTAGAAGATGTGAGATAGTAGAATAGGTACTGACTGGTGGGTAGTAGCTCATATACTGGGTGATGCGCACCGAAGACGCGCTGGAACAGAGACCGGGCCTCACTCGGGTGACTACGTCGCTCGAGTAGATCCGTAGAGAATAAGTAAAGAAGAATGGATAGTAAGAACTGTGAAAGCACAAAGGGGCTGAAGATGTAGAGCGCCGAACTGAAGAGAAGTCAGAAAAAGGCGATAGCTAGAGGAACTAGGTTGCTATAAAGCGAAGAACGCTAGAGTGCTAGAGCTTCGGGCTACAGAGTAAATAGAACGTAATGCGGGTGTATATCTATCGCCCACACCGCTATCTAGCGCTGGCGACGCTTGCCGAAGGGACTTAAGACTGCGTTGCTAAGCTAAAGGATAGCGCTGCCGCGATACCAAGGTTATACAAGATGTAAGAAAGATATATCTCATCTAGACTACTACTCATATGGTTTTTGCTGATTAGCTGATAGAGATTAACTCTAGAGGGGAGGTGAAGGAGATGGAGCAACTCTACTTAGATATACTGGGGTGATAAGATAGAGATAGATGATATGAAAAATGTGAAGAAGTTATGCTTAAAGAGAGTGATGATGTTGTAAAAAGAGATGTTGAAAGTAAATAATTAGATGGTGGATGTTAAAAAAGAAAGCTATAGGTAGAGTAGAAATAGATGGAAAGAGGAGAGAGATGGATGATTTTAGTCTTATAGGTGAAAGAGGTGTTATAGAGAATGTGAAATAGGTGTAGATGTAGAAGATATGTAAGAAGATGTAAGAGCTGAAGGATGAAGTGAAAGAGAACAATACGGGACGGCCTAATGAAAAGAGAGTTGATAAGCAAAGAGTAGATGTTAAAGAAAGTGATGGTAAAAGAGTTAGGTTTAGAGATGTAAGAGAAAGTAATGGTAAATGAGCTGGGGGTGAAATAGGCAATGGAGGCTATAGCTAACTATGAAAAGGGCTAAGATAGAGAAGATAAATGATGAGAGAAAAAGAGGATAGATAAAATGTTTCATTTCTAGTACTTTCTGTGG
This sequence comes from uncultured Solirubrobacterales bacterium, assembly GCA_963755525.1. GTDB lineage: Bacteria > Actinomycetota > Thermoleophilia > Solirubrobacterales > Solirubrobacteraceae > Palsa-465. The sequence continues at coordinate 237,449 of CAVWKC010000001.1, forward strand.
GGAAAAGACTAAGATAGAAGATAGAGATAGGCTGTATAGCTTGTATATTAGGACATAGGACAGCGGCGCCGATCACAGACTAAAAGGGCAAGTGTTAGAACCGGAACCTGTACGCCGCAGATGAAGGAAAAAAAAGTACTAGGTTACTGAAATAGGAAGACAGAAAGGTCTAAGTATGAGAGCTTTAAAAAGAGAGGGTAATAGAAAAGAAGAAGACGGAGAGAGAAAGATTAAAGGATGAAAAGACGGTTAATAAAAAGGGATATATAGAGAATTGCAGTAGTAGAACACTGAGAATGAGATAGAGAGAGAGAGACATTCTATGAGCTAAGACGCATTTAGATAGGGATCTGATAGATGGAGATAGCGAACTGGACTACTATAGAGCTGAGACCTGTTACGTGTCAGTGTTGCTATGGCCAGGATCCAGCGCTGTATACTGTGAATGTGAGATCTGATCTCGTGTTTGGAGTAGTGATGTCGTGCGTCGCCGCATCGGCGACGAGAAGAGAGTAAAGGGAAGAGAGAGTAGTAAACTGTGAGATTCGCAGATCATAGATTGTATAAAGAATACAATACTGATGGAGAGTGAAATACTACGCTGCTCGCTCCGCTCGCGCAAGTGAGCAACCTCAGAGAGCTAGTTAAAGAGATATAACAAGGGTTACGTTGCTGAAACTATAACTGACTAAGAGGATGACGTCGGTATCCCCAGGATACAGAATTAGAATATAAAACAGTGAAGGTGTGTTTCAGAGAGAGAAGACTATGAGATTTAAGATAGAGTGTAAGACAAACTAGGCTGGCGCAGGTGTTGTAAAGAGAGAGTCTAAGAAAAGCGACTTAGTGAACCACTAATAGAAGATGGCTGAGAGCGAAACTACGAGATATCTCTGATAAGCTAAGAAGAGAGGCTAAGACTATAAAGGAGAACAATGTCGTAAGCGAGGAAGCGCTACACTCAAATCTCGAAGATCGGATAGAGAAAGTTGTTCTCGATATGCTGATAGAAGAGTTAGATAGAGAGCAACTAGATTGATATAGGGGTAATGATAGTGAGTATGGAGAGAAAAAGGTATACTGCGGCGATAGTCGCGCTCAACTGTGAAATATATAGAGCAAACTAGAGATCACAGACAGGACTATCGGAAAAGGAAGACTGAATGCGAACGCTAAGCTCCTGCGAACTATACGGCGACGATAGAGATCATGACTTACCAAAAAGGTATCTAACACGGCCTAAATCGATGCTACAAGACAGTATCTATCGTGATTCGCTTACAGAGAAAGTGAACAAGAAAAGCTAATTAGTGATCAGAGATAGCTAGATAAGAATGAACAGAGAAAAGAAAGAAAGAGTAAACAAGGATAACTATAAAGAGAAAGAGCTAAAAGCAATGCAGAGCAATGCGGTAAATACTAGGGATACTAAAGTGAAAAAGGTAGACAGATAAGAGTACATAGACAGCTCGCTCACTTGCGAAAAGAGAGATTAGAGAGAGGAATTAAAAGATAGCTGGTTAAAGAAATAGGGGAGATGAAAGGAGAAAGCAAGGATCTCGATATACAGAGAAATGATAAAAAAAAGAAAGATAAAAGAGAAGGAGGAGAGAAGAGATGAGAAAAAGAAAAAAGCTGCTAGAGCGCGCGAACAGCCCAGAGCGACCAGGGCGCTGACCGCCGGGTGAGCTAGAGAGACAGCACCGTTGCCACGACGATGGAAAAGAGCAATCCGCGCGACGCGACGACTAACCACGAGACGGTTACCAAGGCCGCGATGAGATGAGCGTCCGGATAGGGAGGACGACCTCAACGCGGAGACTCGCTGCTGTTAGATGGTAGGGTCATCGTCGCTGACAGCGCTGGGCAGATCGAGAGATGGGACATCGAGGAGTACCACGACCGGGTGAGCCACGGCCATGACCAATCGATCCTCGAAGGGAGACAGCACACGGGCACGAACGGGCACAGTGGGTAGACTGCGACATATCCCTCATCCGTACTCAGTACGCCGCTACTGCGATCCCGCCACTGCTGTTACTGAACGTCAGTGAGCTACGTCGAGGAACGGCACGGACAGCGGTTGATCTAGACGACGCAGCGAGAGGCGGACTGTACACCCGCTGGGAACGCCTCGGCGAGGGCGTCGGCGATCAGATGGGCGCGCGCGACGTACCCGGGCGAGTAGTAGTGGATCGGATCGGGGATAAACTAGCTGTCTTTCGCCACGTCGGTCCACTCGAAAACGCGCATGTTGGGATACAGAGCGCAAGCCTGGACCAGCGCGGCGTTCCAGCGTTGCATGTTTGACTCCGCGTACGGGCTGCTGGCCACCAGCGACTTGATGATGATACACATCACCGGCTGATCGCTGATGGCGGACATCATAGGTAGATGAGGGCGCTGAGCTAGACGTTGGAGCTGACGTAGACAACGACGACGTCGTTCGTGCTAAGCGCGAGCACCCAGCAGCCGCGATAGCCACCGTGACGCAGATCCTGCGCCAGGGTAGAGCTATCCGTTCTTCTTCGGCGTCTCCACGATCGAGGTGGCGGGCGTGATCTCGAACACCGACCGCCGGGCGCCAACGCGAGAGTACTGGGCAGCAATTCGCTGGCTGGGATCGGGCAGGTAATCCGTGGAGATCAGTACCGCGGACGTGGAGTCACCGAAGTGCACGACCGCTCGACAGGACGTCCGCAGGGCGCCGTCGTCCGCGCTGCAATGGTGGTCTTGGTAGTTCTCGGCTGGCGCCTTCGCCGCTGTGTCACCGTGCGCGGCCGGCGCGGAGTCCCGGCGCGACCGCTGGATGCTGGCTGGATGCGGAAAGCGACCCAGAGCTACGCCTCGATCGAACCGGCAGACGGTGACGAGGTGACGAATCCCACCACGGAGAGGCAAAGCTCCGCGAGCAACAGCGACAGCCCCCAGGCAGCGACGCCGATCTGAGCTGGCACCGGCTGCAGCAAGGCGAGACATCCGCGTGAGCTCAGGCGATCACAGAACCTACGGAGTGCTGCGTGGCGGATCGGTTGCTCGATATACAGACAGGAGAGCGCGGCCAATCCGACGGCGCCAGCCACCTGCGCCGCGGCCAGCACGAGGTACGGCCCCCGGATCGAGGCCGGGCTCGTGAGCACGATGATCGGTTCATGCCAGAGATGATCGCATAAGAGCGGAAAAAGAGATAGCAAAGAGGACCCCAACCCAGCAAACGGCCGATCCGGGTCGCGGGATGAGCCGCGACCGCCACCACCGAGACCGCGAAGACTGACAGCAGAACGATCCCGTAGGGATACAGAAACGCCGAGTAGCTGTTCTAGCGCTACACCAGCAACGCGATCGCGGCCAGGCCGATGACGACGGCGACGTCGAGGATGCGGCGGAGTTCGCGGTGACGCCCGTGGTCAGCGACCGGCTGGCCACAACATCGCTAAAGCTGCGCCGAACAGCGACCAGAAGGCCAGCGTGTCGGTGACATCGTAGATACGCGTCGAGTCGAAGCCGGGGTGATAAAGCAACGCCTCTCGGTCGCAGAGATCGCGGCGAGCGCCAGAGCTACGACGGCGAGGCGCGGCCGGATCCCGATCGGGCGGCGCCGCTCAGGGACCAGCCACAGTCCTAGCAGCAGCAACAACGGCCAGACCAGGTAGAACTGCTCTTCGACCGCGAGAGACCACAGAAGACTCAGGGGCGTTGGCGGAGCGAAGCGGGCAAAGAAGGACACGTGCTGAGAGATCTGCCACCAGTTATTCACGTACAGGAGCGACGTGAGGACCTCGCCACGAAGGTCGGCCAGGCGAGACTGATCGGCGACCGCCACCCAAATGGCGACCACCGCCAACATCACGAACAGCGCGGGAAGCAGCTGCCTCGCGCGCCGCAGCCAGAAGTCACGTAGCCGCCATCGGCCCTGCCGGCGCTGATCGAGCAGCAGGTCTGTGATCAGATAGCCGCTTAGCGTGAAGAACACACCAACGCCCAGCAGCCCGCCCGGCGCCCAGCCAAAGCCCAGGTGATAGGCAATGACGGCCAGCACTGCCACGGCTCTCACACCGTCCAACCCCGGCATATACCGGGCCGTACGAAGTGCGGTTCAGGCATTCACGCCGGCAGTGATCGTGACGCACTCAAGGCACAACGCCCGCGCGCATGGAGCGCATGCCTTCAGAGTACGCCCCATCCCGTGACAAAGCCGGGAAACCGCATGCAGCACGCGCTATCTCATGTACCCGCCACTGTCTACGAGACTTGCCCGCGAGCGCGCGTAAGCGACTGCATTTCGTCGAACTGGGCGATGTAGCTCGCGAACGTTCCCGGTTCTCCGCCGATGAGAAATCTGACTGCGCCCTCGCCGGCGTTGTGCGCGGCGTGCGCAACGCCGGCGGGGACCGCATGGGTCTGCCCCGGCGACAGCCTGGTGCACGGGTGCAGTCGATCTCGGTCTGTCTCGACAATATGTAGGTGACCTTCGAGCACGTGAAACCACGTCGTGCCGGCATGACGTTGTGCGGCGAGTCCGCCGCGGTGCACCGCGACCACCTCGATCAGGTCGAACGGCGCGGAGGCATCTGCGCCGGCCAGGACGACACGTGATACCCGGGCGCGACTGTGTACACCTCGGCGGCGCGAGCTGTGCCCGAGGGCGGGCTGGTGGTGCTGGTAACTGAGGTGACGATGATTGGTGATGACACTGGATTCTCACTTTCTGATTGGATGGTTGGGCGGGCGGCGTGTTACCCGAGATGCTCTTCGAGCCAGTCGAAGATCCGGGCCTCGCGCAGCGCCTGCGCGAGCGGCTCGCAGTGTAAGCTGGCGCCCTCGCGCGCGGTGAAGGTGACTATCTCCTTGGGGCCCGTGAGGCGGTCGTATAGCTGACGGGACTGCCCGGGCCACAGCTGCTCGCCTTCTGATTCGGTGATCAGCAACGGCGTGTCGATCTGATCCGCTTCGTCGCCGAGGTGGTACGCGGCTATCGCGAGAAACAGCTGGAAGGCCGAGCCGCCGTTGTGGCCGTATGGCTCGCCGTGAACGCGCAGCGACTCGGTGCGGGCCGGCCAGAACAGCTCGGCGATGTGCATCTCGCGATCGAACGCCCACTGACGGCGGTCGTTCAGTTGCTCGCGCATGGCGGTGGGAAGCCGGTCGATCCAGGCAGTCGCGACGTCGACGACGCCGGGATCGACGACCGCGGCTGCGAACCGATGTTCAAACGCGAGCGCTCGCGCAATCCAATAGCCGCCCTGGCCGACGCCAACCACCGCGACCCTGTCGGGATCGACGTCGGCCCGGGCCAGGACCGCGTCGAGCACCGGGGTGAGAACTCTCTCCCAGTCGGGACGAAAGAGAATCTGTTGCTCGAACAGCATCGCCTGCTGCCCCGGGCCATCGAACGTCAGCCAGTGATAACCGCGGTCGGCCGCGGCGGCGCCCGCGTGCGCCCACATCTCCGAGGTCGCCTGGTAGGAGCCATTGTTGACCACCACGAGCGGGCGGCCCCCGCGTGTTGTGTCGGCAGCCGGGAAGAAGAAGCCGGGCAGGGCGGTGCCCTCGTAGCCGATGGCGACCCGCTCGCCCGGCACCGGGCTCAGCTCGAGGATCTGCTCCCAGCATGCCCGCTGGCGGCGCCAGATGGCGAGCCGGCGGTCTGTTTCGCTGGAATGCGAGATCAGATACAGCGCGGTGGCGTAGTAGGTGGCTGCGCGCCTGAAGTGCGCCAGCGCGCTGACCCGGCGGCCGCTCCTGCGAGCCCGGACCGCAGCGACCCACACCGCCCCTGCCGTTGCCGTCCACTCGTGCAACCACGAGTCAGCGTCGCCGTCCTTGATCCGCCCGGCCGTGGCGAGCACCTCTCCGACGTCCGCGCCCTGGCGGTAGTTAGCGCTGAGCGCCCGCTCGAACGCGAACTGGAACTCGTCGTCTTGGAAAGCACGCATCCCGGTTCTCCGTCACCGATCGCCGGGCGCGCGATCAGTAGCGCATCCCGCTGGTCGGAGGGAGCATCTCGAGCTTGTCCAAGAGCGTCGAGCGACGCGCTTCGAGCTCAACGTGGGAGATCCGGAGGCTGTGCGCGACGTCGACCGCCGGGATGCCCGCGAGCAGCATGGTGAAGATGGCGTGCTCGGCCGGGTCGAGGCGCTCGTGAAGCATCGCCCCGACGCGCGGCGGCACGGAGGGCAGCAACCGGACCCCGAGCCCCACGCGGCGGAGTACGACCGACAACTCCGCGTCGCAGTCATACCTGCTGACCAGCGCGTCGGCTTCGGCCGTCACGCAACAGGCCGCCAGGACCCCGTCCGGGTGGGCCGAGCAGATCACCACCGCGGGCGGGACAGCGGTCCGTTTGAGCTCACGGCACAACCAGAAGCCGCTCCGCGACCGCGCGCGATGACCGACCACGACGACGTCGACCGGCTCGCTCTCGACCATCCACATCGCGTCCTCGACGGTCTCGGCCAGCCCGGCCAACCGAAGCCCGGGCTCCGTCTCGAGCAGACTGCACAGTCGGGAGCGCAACCACGCATGGTTTTCAACGACGAGGACGCCGAGCGCCGGGGCCGTCGCCGGCCGGCGAGACTGGTCAGAGATCGAGTCCCGACTGGGCTCGACAGTACTTGTGCTCATGGGTGCATGGCTCCTTAGCGGTCAGGTGTTGCTTGCCTGGGGGAGCGTGGCGCAACGTCGGGGCCGCATCCTCAGTGGCGGGGTACTGAACTTCGGTCCAGGAGCCGCTTAAGTAATCCCTCCGAAAAGTTCAGTAAACGGCTACTGAGGATCGAGCGGCGCGCCTGCGGAATCGTGTGGCCACTGCGATGCACGCTGTGAGCAACCCGATCTCGCCGGAGACGTTCCTCGCCATCATGGCCGCCGCGGCCCTCGCCGGGACCGTGGCGTCATTCGCGGGCCGGGCCGGGGTCGTGCTGCCGGTGGTGGTGCTCGAGCTGCTGGCGGGCATCGTGCTCGGCCCGCACGTCGCCGGATTCTCGGTGAGCTCCGCCGTGTTGCTGTTCAAAGACCTCGGGCTGGGGATGCTGTTCTTCTTCGCCGGCTATGAGCTCGACCTGCGCCGGATCGCCGGCCGGCCGCTCCGCCTCGAGAGTGCTCGGATGGGGCGTGACCGGGTTGCTCGCGTACGCCGCGGTCGGCGTGCTCCACTGGGTGGGGATCGCGGTGTCGGTCCTATACACGGGCTCTGCGCTCGCAACCACCGCGATCGGCACCCTGATCCCCGTCCTGTCTGACACCGGCGAGCTGAGCACCCCGTTCGGCACCTACCTGCTGGCAGCCGGAACCTGTGCCGAGTTCGGTCCGATCCTGTTGCTGACGCTCGTCCTCTCGACTCAGAGCTCGCTCCACAATGCGCTGATCCTGCTGGCATTCGTCGCGGCGGCGGCCCGCCGGCGCATGCACATCGCCTCGCGCGGGCGAACCGTGCGATGGCTGGAACGCACCCTGGAGGCCAGCTCCCAACTCGCCGTGCGCTGGGTGCTGGTGCTGACCTTCGGCCTGGCCTTGCTGGCCTACCGCCTCGGGCTCGATCTGCTGCTCGGCGGCTTCGCCACCGGAGTCATCGTGCGCGAGATGCTGCGCACCAGAGAGCTTCCCGGGTTCGAGTCCAAGCTATCCGGGATCGCTTTCGGAGTGTTCGTGCCGTTCTTCTTCATCGTCAGCGGGATGAGCCTCGACATCACCGCATTCGCGAGTCCCGCCGGGATCCTGCGCACGATCCTGTTCCTGCTGCTGATGCTCCTCGTCCGCGGCCTGCCGGCGCTAATCCTGTATCGCCACGATCTGAACGCGCGCAGCCGCGGCGCCCTGGCGCTGCTGAGCTCCACGCAGCTTCCGCTGGTGCTTGCCATCACCGCACTCGCGACCGCCGGCGGACGCATGAGCCCCTCGATCGCCGCCGATCTCGTGGGTGCGGCGTTGCTCTCGACGCTCATCTTCCCGCTCCTGGGACTTCGAATGCGCCGCGGTCGCCCGAGTCACGCCGCTGCAACGACCGCCACCGTCGCCCAGCCGAACGCCGCATAGCCACGGGTGGACAAGCGGCGTGTGATGACGACCCCTCAAACGGGTTCAGTGGGTGGCGTGCAGCTTCGACACAACCCCTGCTCAAACGCAGACTCGAGATCTCCGTCCGTGCTGGCCGATTAACGCACGTCACGAACCTAGTGGCCTGTCTCGCAAATAGCTGATGGTTGGTGGTAGGATGGGGTATGCGCGCGGCTACCCCTGCGCTTCTCCTCACCGATGAGCAGCGATCGGTGTTGGAGAGGCTGCTTCGTCGCGCTCGGCGTCGACCGTGATGTGCTGCGCGCGCGTGCGTTGTTGATGGCCGCTGACGGGTTCGCGAACACGCGGATCGCGAGTGAGGTTCAGGTGTCGCCCGCGACGGTCACGGCTTGGCGTGAGCGGTTCTCCGAGGATGGGCTGAAGAACTTCTCTGCGGTCCGCTCGGGACGGGGGCGCAAGCCCTCGATCCCCGCCAGCGAGGTCGAGGAGATCGTGCGTCTCACGCTGCAGGAGACGCCACCTGGCGAGACGCATTGGAGCTGCCGCACGATGGCCGCCAGGGCCGGCGTGTCGCCGGCGACGGTGCAGCGGATCTGGTCCGCGCGCGGGATCAAGCCGCACCGCGTGGACACGTTCAAGCTGTCGGGCGATCCCAAGTTCGAGGAGAAGCTCGTCGACGTCGTCGGCCTGTATCTGAACCCGCCGGAGAAGGCCGTGGTCCTGTGCATGGACGAGAAGTCCCAGATCCAGGCACTGGACCGCACGCAGCCGTCGTTGCCGATGAAGCCCGGCCGGGCGGGAACGATGACCCATGACTGCAAGCGCAACGGCACCACGACCCTGTTCGCCGCGCTGGACGTCCTCACGGGCTTGGTGATCGGCCAGTGCCTGCCCCGCCATCGCCACGCCGAGTTCCTGAAGTTCCTGGGGACGATCGATCGTGAGGTCCCCAAGCGGCTGAAGGTTCATCTGATCCTCGACAACTACGCCACCCATAACCACCCCAACGTCAAAGCCTGGCTCGCCCGCCACCCGCGGTTCGTGCTGCACTTCACGCCGACCTCCAGCAGCTGGCTGAACATGGTCGAGCTGTTCTTCGGCCGGCTCACCGACAAAGCGATCCGCCGCGGGATCTTTCACAGCGTTCCCGACCTGATCGACGCGATCGAGACCTACCTCGCCGCTCACAACCAGGACCCACAACCATTCACCTGGACCGCAACAACCGAACAGATACTCGACAAGGTCCGCCGCGGACGAGTCACCCTCGATGCAATCACCAACTAAAACCGAGACAGTCCACTAGTGGACGCTAAATGGACGTCGCCTGCGAGAACGCGCCGGACTCGGACACCGGTATGGGCCTTGATGTGGCGTCGCCTTCAATGAGGCAAGTTCTTGATCCGGTTGCCCTTTGGGTTGAGGCGTGAGCGCTTCTTGAAGCGTCTGGTGGTCGCTGGGCGGTCCGGGATGGGCAGCTCGCCGGGGCGGTCGGGACCGGAGGCGGTCGCGCCGGCGCGCATGATCTCATCGGCGAGCGCGTCTAGCGCGGGCCGCTCGCCGGACGGCCGACCGCCGGCCTGGCTCGGAGCAGCGAGACGGTCCGCGTCGCCGTGACGAGCAGTCAGCCGCTCCTCGTCGCCGTCCGCCCTGCTCGCCGCCCGCGCGATCGCCAACGCCAGGATTACGATCGCCAGCCATGCCACAGTCAATATCAGCGCGATAATTAGCAGTTCGAGAGATCTCCTGAGCCCGTAACGGCGAACGGTCAGGGCCCGTTTGCCCAGCTCGATCGGAGCGTGGCTTTGCGGGTGCTTCCGGAGCAGTAGCCCACCGCGATGCGACCGGCGTTCGCTTGCGGGACGCGGGGATTTCGGGCTCCGGGCGCGGACGAGTTCGTCGAGTCGGCGTCGATCCGCGGCAGCACTCGTCTGACGCAACGGACGTCGACGAGGACGCTGCACGGCTTGGGGTGGCAGGTTGGTGAGTGGCGGGTACTCGCCGAGGTCAAGCTGGACCAACCAGCGTGCGCAGTGGCGCAGCCTTTCGACCTTGTCGCGCAGCCGCTCGGCGATCGGCTCGCGCCCGCACCCTCGTAATCGCAGGTGCCGTGGGGATCGTCCGGCGCTGGCCAGCCGTACGGTGAGCGCAGTTCACCTACTGCAGCGTCGCGATCCAGCAGCGCGTGGTAGGACCCGCCGGCAAGCGGTGATCGTGGCGGGAGGTCCTGGTCCGCGCATGGCACAAGCATGTCGAGCGCGACCGCGTGGTCCCTGGATCGCGCGGAAACCGCGCAACTCGGCCGCTTCGCGGTATTCGCGAGCCTCGAACACGATTCGGGACGGGTTTCGGGCATGAAACAGGGGACCGCGACAGGAAGAGGGCGCATAACCTCGTCGCGGACCCCGTGCGCGCCGAGCCTCAGGGTCGGGCCGCACAGCGTCCGTGCGGCCACTAACGCTAATCAAGGTCTTCGGCGAGGGCATGCTCTGAGTGTGTTTTGAATAACTTCTCGTAGCGATGCTGCGAGATTCTCGTTGGTTTAGATGTTGAAGGTGGCAGAGTTCTTAGATTTGACTGAGTTCCGCTAGCGGCCGGAGTCCGGTTAACAACAGACGCTGCGGAGACGTGGTGGGTGTCGGGCCGCACGACGGTCGGGCCTCCGGCTGACAGTTATGTGCGTGCGCGTCGACAGGTTGGTTTAGGGGGTGTCGCCCGCGTACATTTGACGATCGCGGCGGCGATCGATGACCGGCTGCGCAGGCCTCCCCTCACGGTGATCAACTCATCAGAGGCATACGCTGGCAGACCCTCCGCAACGCGCCACCGTAACGGAAACCCGGTGGCGCTTCCCGCAGCTGCACCATCTGTGGAGACGCCTGGCGCACGCCCGTCGCCTTCGTTTGATCGTAAGCGTGCGTCAGTCCTCAGCCTTCTGGAGGTCGAAGGCTCATCGGGCGGACCGGGCGATCTTGAGCACCGGTTCCGCTTGTTCAGCTTTCGCGTCGCAAGCCCGATCCAATAACCGCCCTCGATTGGAGGTGAACGCACAACGTCCAGGTAGTTGTCGCTGTCCCGCTTATGGTGTGAGGAGGAGGGCTATCCGCCGTTGCGGCCCGGAAATGTTGCGAGGCGCGGATCTTGGCTGGCGGGTAGTTGGAGAGCAGCGGCGCGCTCGCTGACGACCCGTGCTCTTGCGTCTCGCCCGAATCGACTAATTCGGCCACTCCCAATGTGGCACTGCGCGGATTGGGTGAAGGTCGGCGTCCGTTTCGGCCCATGAGTTCTGTTGAGCGACGCGGGCGCCGAACTCAACGTGCTCGCGGACTGCCTGACGGAAGGGCTCGTCGTCCGGCAGCGCGGCCTCGTCCAGTGCGTCCAGGTACAGCGCCACGAACCGGTCGCGCTGCTCGTCTGTGATCTTCAGGTGACGGTGCACGTCGATGATGTGCTGGAAGCCGAGCCTGCTGGTGAAGCGGTTCTGGCCGCCGAACGACTCGGCCGTGAACCACGTCAGGTGATCGACGTGGGTCGGCACGCGCCTGGTGAACAGCGTCTTCAGCACAGGGTCGGCGAGGGCCTTGGCGTAGAACAGTTCCTCGAGGCGATGTACGGCCGCGTCTCCGCCAGCGTGCTCATAGAGGCTCTCTTTCACCCGCCGGAGGCTAGCGGCACGCGCGCCGGGGACAAACAGAACCTTTCGGTCGCTTCACAGCGCGAGTTGGTTGATTGCTAGCGTCGGGCGCGCGATGCAGATCGACGTTCGTCAGTTGCGCTACTTCGTAGCCGTGGCCGAGGAGCTCAACTTCACGCGTGCGGCAAAACGGCTGAACGTCGTGCAGCAGTCACTTAGCAGCGCGATCGCCCGCCTCGAGTCGAACCTCGGGTTCAAGCTATTCGAGCGCTCGAGCCGCGCAGTCACGCTCACCGAACGAGGCTCGCTGTGGCTGCCGCACGCTCGCGCGGTGCTAGTCGCCGTCGAGCATGCCCAGACGGCCGCCCGCGATCTCGCAACCGGCAGCGCAGGCATTCTGCGCGTCGGCCTGGCGGCGACCGCTGCGGTCGAACTGACGCCGGCCGCGCTGCGGGCATTCGCTGCGCGACACCCACGCGTCCGCCTGCTCACCGAGCATTACGGTTTCGAGGACCCCACCGGCGGCCTGCGCGACAACGCCACCGACGTAGCGATCGTCCGCCCGCCGTTCGCCGCATCGGGACTCGACCTGATCGTCGTCGCCAGCGAGCGCCGCTACGCAGCGGTGGCCGGGGAACACCGGCTCGCGCACCGGGCGACCGTCACGTTCGACGACGTGGTCGACGAGCCGTGGATCGAGATCGTCGAGTCCGATCCCGTGTGGTGCGACTTCTGGCGCGTCAGTGACCGCCGAGCCACCCCACCGCGCTTCGGGGCCTACGGTCGCACAATGGACGACCTTCTGGAGGCCGCTCGAGCCGGCCGCGCGATCGGACTCGTCCCGGCGTCGGTCGCCAACTCCCAGAAGTGGCCGGGCCTCGCGTTCATCGAGGTCACCGACCTCCCGCCCTCGGACATCGCAGTCGCGTGGCGTGCCAACGGCCGCTCGGCGCTCGTTGACGAGTTCATCGCAATCGCCACCGAACTCGGCCACACACGAACGCCCCCGACAGCATCGCCCTAATCCGATGACTCGGGGCGAGCGTCATTCGAGCGAAAGACGGTGCTGCTGAGCGGCGCTAACGGCGGCGGACGAGCCGAACGAGGGATAGGAGGCAGAGCCGGCACACTGCCAGTGTCCCGAGCTCGCTGGTCTGCCGATCGAGCTGGCGTCCTGCTGCAGGCAATCCAGGGCTGGCGCGCGGTTCAGGTCTGCGTGCACCTCGGCAGCGGCCCATTGCTCGCCGTCGTGGGGACGCGCAACGTGTAAAGCGAGCGAACGCCCCCATTTACCTCAGTTCCGGAGATCCCGCCGACGATGGGCAACCGCCGACCGTGGTGCTTCATGCGCTCCCACTCGATTGGTCGCGCTTTCACTTGGTGGCTGCTGCCTCGACGTCTCCCGTCGACTTCTCCGCCGGCTGGACGTGGAGGAATGCGTACGCGGCAGCGACGCCGCCAAGGAAATCAGCGAGCAGGTAGATCCAGATGTTGCTCCACTTGAACAGACCAGTGACCATCGCGCCCAACGCGATCGCGGGATTGAACGCACCGCCCGAGATGCCGCCAACTGCGAACGCGCCGACCACCACGGTGAATCCGATCGCGAGCCCGTAGAACGAGTTCCCCTCGGTCCCCTTCGCGGTTGCCACGTTCAACACGACCCACGCCAGCGCGAACGTGTATAGGAACTCGGCGATCAGCATTTTGCCCGCGCTGGCGACGACCGCGTGCGCCTCATGACCACCAACCACACGCACCGCCAGACCAGCCAGGACCGCCGCCAAGAACTGCGTGACCATATAGGCGCCGTACTCGTTGGACGCGATCCTCCCCCTCAAGAACACGGCGGTGCTCACGGCCGGGTTGAAATGACCACCGGAGATGTGGCCACCGGCGAAGACCATCACCATCAGCGCCGACCCGATCGCGAGCGGCGCCAGCGCGCCGGCGCCCGCCTTGTTCGTCGCCATCCCCACCGTGAACATGAACAGGAACATGCCGATGAACTCGACGACTAGCTTGCGGTCAAGCGGGTAGCTCATGCTGCCCCCTCCCTTCAATGAGGCGGACACAGACTCCAGTCATGTTCGACCCACGCCAGGATGCACCTTCCCCCGCGGTCGTACCGTTACTCTTCGATCCAGCCGAAGCCCGATCGGTCTGAGGGCCGTCTGGGTCGGCGAGCGTCAGCTTGGGGGCCAGGAGCGCGGGTTCTTCGTTTCAACGCAAACTCGTACGGCTCACGCAAGGTCCGCCGGCGGCCTGTGCTTATGAATTGCGTAAGTCGTCGTCACGGGCGTAACTAGTTTTTGCTGTACGGCCGATAAGCATTGCAGCGACAGTAAACCGCCTCGCCGGTCGCGTGAACCACCGAGCGCTCCCCCCGAACGAGACACTACCTCAATGAGTAGCACCAACCCCGATAACACCCTCACCAGCGCCGACGTCAAGCACCTCGACCGGCTGGAGACGATTGTGCAACGCGGTCTCGACGCCGATCTCCAACTGGGGAACGCGCTGGCCGAGATCAGCGACGCATCGCTCTACCGCGGTACCCACCAGAAGTTCGAGGCCTACCTGCGCGATCGGTGGGGTATTCGCCGCGCGCCCGATGATCAGCTCATCCAGGCCGCTGAGTTAGCGGACCGATCGTGCACCGAGGTAGACCTTCCGGCCTCCGCGACGGAGCCGGAGGACCGGCCGTTCGCGCCGGTTCATGGGGAAGGTCCCGAGGCGTACGCGAGCCTGTGGGAGCAGGCTTTTCAGGAACTGAGCGACGACGACGTGACCGCCGTCGAGGTCCGCCTCACGGTCCATAGGCGCGAGCGCCCGGCCGAGCTCACCCCCGCCCCATGCCCAATTCGCTGGCGGCCGGGTGAGTTGCAGGCCGGCAAGCTCGTTTCGTGGTTGGGTTGGCTGCTGAACCATTCAAACGGCACGATCGCGGACGTTGCGCACCACCTCGAGACTCGCGCCGCCGACCTTGACGACGACGCTCGCGAGCGGCTGCGTAACGACGTTCTCGTCCTCGACGACGAGCTCGCCACGGTGAAGGCGCTACTCGCACCCGTCGATTGGGATGCCGAGCACGGGCGTCTGCTCGCCGGCGAGATCCCACCGTTCGAGGACGACGCCGACGACGAACAGGACGAGTGAGGGCAACCGCACCCGCCACCGACACGCACCACGTTTGCGCGGAGCGCGGGACGGGCTCCTTTCGGGGGCGAACCCAAGCGTGCAGATCCCGGACAGCAGGCCGAGCATAAGAAGACCGCTGGTTCGTCGATTGCCGGCCGACGAGGTTCACGACTACTTGCGGCGCCCGGGCCGCTCGGTCGCTGGACTTGCCTGAGCCACCGGGAAGACCAGAGACCGCACGGATGCGGTCTGCGAGAATTAGCCGCATGCGTACAGGCTTGCGATCAGATGACGACCAGCTTGTGAGGCGACTGCTGGCTCCTCCGGATCTGGAGGATGGAGTTCAGTCGCTCGGGTACTGGTGGGGCCGCAGTCGGCACCTACCGTGGTATCGGTTGAGGGCGCGACGCGAGGCCGCGCGGATGACCGTCCGCTGGGAGCAGCGGATACGGGCGGCGCTCATCGCGCAGCGCGGTGTGCCCGCCGCAATCCGCCTGTCTGCCGGTCTGGCCCTGGCCCAGACGCGGCTGGGACGCTGGACTCGACGAGCCAGGATCGTTCTCCTCACGACCGTGGCGGTCCTGGCCACGGTCCTGGTCATGCTAGTCGCAATGTCCCTCGCCGCCGCGTTCGCGTTGCTGCTGCAAGTCGTGTGATCGACCGCCCTCGTTCGGTCGAGGAGCAGCACCGTGCTGACACCCGCGGCTGTGCCCTCGCGTCCGGTCTAAATCTTGAGGACACGTAACGCGGCGAGCATCCCCCCGACTCCCAACGCGGTTCCCAGTGCCCACGCCGCTACGGTGTCGCCGGTTGGGGTGGAGAGCTCGTAGAAGCTCCGCAGAAACGGAATGATGAACGCGAGCGCGAACAGGAGCGCCATCAGGGCGCACAGCGCTGCAATCGCGATCCGTCGCCATCCGGGTTCCGTCTCGAGCCTGATCACGACCGCTAGCCCGCACACGACTACGATCCCCGTGGCCACGGTGCGAGACTGACTTACGCTGAGGTCAAATCCGTATCGCGCGACGAGATAACCGGCTGTGATGCCGATCCCGATCGCCACGCCCGCCGGGATCGCGAACCGTGCTACCGACTGTAGGTAGCGCTCTGGCCGCCATGGGCCGGAGCTCGGCGCCAGCGCGAGTAGGAAGGCGGGGATCCCGATTGTGACCGTGGACGCGACCGAGAATTGCCGCGGCAGGAGCGGGAAGACCCCAGTGGGGATCGCCACCGCCAGGCCGACGGTGGCCGTGAACACGGTCTTGGTGACGAACAGCCGCGCGACGCGCTGGATGTTGCGCAGGATCTGGCGCCCCTCGGCGACCATTTCGGGCACGACGCCGAAGTCGTCGTGGACGAGCACGAGGTCGGCAACGGAGCGCGACATTTGCGTCCCGGAGCCCTGGGCGATTGCGAGACGCGCCTCCTTGAGTGCGGGTACGTCGTTGACGCCATCACCGATCATCGCGACGTAGCGACCGGCGTCCCCCAAGGCGGCCACGACCGCGCGCTTGCCCTCCGGGGAGATGCGCCCGACGGCGGGTGACGCAAGGACCGCTCCGCGCAGTTCCGCTGGGTCGGATGGCAGCGCCTCGCCGTTGAGCGCCGGCGCCGAGCCGGGAACGCCGGCATCGCGAGCGATCGCGCCCGCGGTCGCAGGCGCGTCGCCGGAGAGCACCTTGAGCTCGACCCCCTGATCGGCGAAGAACGCAACCGTTTCGGCCGCGTTCGCCCGGAGTCGTTCGGCGAACAACACCAAGCCAAGCGGCCGCACGTCGCCGGGGAATTGCGGCTCGGGGTCGGATCGGGGCAGAGGCGATGCGCTTCGTCCGAGCGCCAGCACTCGTCGTCCCGCGGCCGCCTCCGAGCGGGCGCGCTGAGCGAGCGCGGCGTCGCCGCCGGCGAACCACTCCGGGGCCCCGAGCACCAGTCGCTCGTCCCCGAGGTCAAGCGCACTCCAACGACGCCGCGAGGAGAACGGCACCTGAGCGACAACCCGGCGTGGCTGAACGCTCGCCAGGTGGGCGTCCGCGATCGCCGCGAGCGTCAGGTTGCGAGTAGGTGAGGTGACTGCGTATTCCGTCAGCTCACGGGCAAGCGATGTTTCATCCTCGCCGCCGGCAGGCACCAGCCCAAGGACTCGCAGCGTCGGCTCTGTCAGCGTCCCGGTCTTGTCGGTGCACACGAGGTCTACCGAGGCGAGCGATTCGACCGCGTTTAGCTGTTGAGCGAGCACGCCGCGGCGGGCCATCTTAAGTGCCGACACCGCCGCGGTGAGACTGATCAGCAAGATCAGGCCCTCGGGGACAAGCGGAACGATTCCGGCAGTCAGGAACTGGACGCGCGTGGCCGCGGATCCGGGCCGGGCAAAGACCGCGATCGTGAGCCCGATGACGAGCGGCACCGACAGCGCGATCAGCCACAACAAGAGTCGATCGTTGGCTCGCTCAAGCGGAGAGCGCGCGTGACGAAATGCGCGCGCGGTCGCCGTCAGTCGCTCGGCGCGGCTATCGGGACCCACGGCCGTGACCTCACAGAGCGCCTCGCCCTCGGCCACGAACGACCCCGACCACACCGCCTCCCCCCGCCCGCGAACCGCGGACTCGGACTCGCCGGTCAGGTTTGACTCATCCAAGGCGAGCCCGTCTGTCAGCAGAATGGTCCCGTCCGCCACCACTTGGTCCCCTGCGGCCACGCGCACGAGGTCGCCCACGACCACGTCCTCTACCGGGACCCGGCGGTCGACCCCGTCCCGCACCACGACCGCGAGAGGAGCGACAAGCGCGGCTAGCCGGTCGAGCGCCCGCTTGGAGCGGATCTCCTGAAAGGAGCCGATCGCGATGTTCGAGACCAGGATCCCCAGAAACAACGCGTCGCGCCACGACCCAAACGTGATCGTCAACACTCCGAACAGCAGCAGGATCCCGTTGGGAACCGTGACCGTGTTTGCGCGGACGATACTCGCGTAGGAACGGCTCGTACGCGAGCGGGGCAGCCGCCCGCGCGCCTCCCGCCGGCGCGCGGCCTCGACCTCAGTCAACCCCGTCGATGCGGTCACGACGGCCGTCACGATCCTCCGACGCTACCCCACGCCGTGGGACGCTCACAAGCGGGCGGTCCGCCATCTACGTGAGCAAGCGGTCCGACGACGGGGGATCATGTGCGCATGGAGGCGAGCCAAGGGCGGGTCGACAACGCCACACCGGTCCTCGCACGCGTTGGGCGGATCGCGGCTTGGCTGGCTGGGATCGCGCTGGTTCTGTTCGTGCTGGATCAGCTCGGCGTTCCAGTCTCGGACTGGATCCACGACTTCTTCCAGCAGCTACGCGCGGTTCCGGCTTACGCGATTGCCGGTGGGATCGTGCTCGACACGCTCCAGACCGTGTTCGCCGCGATCGCGTGGCTGACGATTCTGCGCGCCGCGTTTCCGGACGCCGCAATCCCGTTCCGCGCGGTCCTAGCGTCGTACGCGGTCGCCGTCGCCCTCAACGGCTTCCTGCCGGCGAACATCGGCTCGCTCGTAATGATGCTGATGTTCGTGACGTTGATCGCGACAGCCAGTTTTGCTGCCGTGTTCTCGGGATTCATCGTGCAGAAGATCCCGTTTTCAGTCTTCAACGTCGCCTCTTACATCTACCTCTTCGCGACCGTAAGCGGGTCGCTATCGATAAAGCTGGACTTTCTGGCCGACCACCCCTTTGCGAGTGCGGTAATCGTCCTCGGCGGTGTCGTGTTGCTCGTCTTCCTGGCGCGCATCTTCTGGCTGCGGGCCGCCAAGCTCCGCGAGCAGGTCAAGAACGGTGGCGCGATCCTCGGCCAGCCGCGACGTTTCGTCATCGGCGTCGGCCTTCCCGAGCTCGGAAGCTACATCGCGCGCCTCGGGATCGTCGCGGTCTTCATGGCCGCATACTCGATCCCCGTCACGTTCCACTCGGTCGTCGCGGTCACGGCGTCCAACTCGGTCTCCAACAGCGTCTCGGTGACGCCAGGCGGCGCGGGCGTTAACCAGGCGTTCAACGTCGCGGTGCTTGGTGGCACCACGAGCAACGCCAACGCTGCTGCTTATTCGCTGGGCCAGCAACTCATCATCACCGCCTGGGACGTCCTATTCGCCGTCGCGTTGGTCGCCTGGGTGTTCGGCTGGTCAGGCGGCAAGCAGCTCGTCAAGGAGTCTTACACCGCGGCCGAAGTCAAGGAGCGAGAGCTCAAACAGCAACGCCAAGCGCGGCGCGCTTCCCGTCGACACCGATAGCCATCCAATTGGCCATCGCCGTGCCCGCGTCGATGATGCGGGCACCCCGTGAACAGTCGTGGCCACACCGTTGCGCGGACGCAGACCGCGGGCGAGAGTCTCCGCGTGACATCGCGGCGCATCCGTCGGCTTCCGCGGCTGTTGGTGCTGCTTGCCGTCGGCGCCGCGCTCGGCGCGAGCGCCACCGCCACGAGCACCGCGGCCGGTACGACAGCGGCCACCACGACTTCACCGGCCAGCACGAGCACGGCGACGCGGACGGTCACGGCCCCTTCGAGGACGGACACCGTGACCGAAACCACCACGGCCTCCACGCCCGGGGCCACCACCTCGGTCACGAACCGGACCGCCACGGTGCAGGTGACGCCGGCCACGGCCACCACGGAGGATCAGTCCGGGAGCAGCGGGCTGCCGGGATGGGGCTGGGCGCTGATCGGGCTCGGAGCGGTCTTGATCGGGCTCGTGATGTTCCTGCTCGGACGTCGCGGAGGGCGTCCCCCGAGCGGCCCGACGGGCACGCCGCAGCCGCCGGCCCCGCGCGAGGGCGCGCCCGGGTGACATTTCGCACGGCATCGTCCTCGGACCCGCTTCACTGAGGAGGGCGGTGGCATGGAGATGGGACACCTCCCAACCTGGCCGGCGCCCCCGGACAGAGCGCGCCCTTCTGCCGCAGGCGAGCGTGGTCGTGACCGGCGTCTGGATCACAACCGACTCGCATGATCGACTCCGAGAGCAGAGATTGCTGCGCTTCGCCTGGGAATGAGGCCGCAGATATCCGATGACCGTGACCGTGCAGTGATGACCCGCCGCCGGGTGGTAATCGTGGGTGGCGGTTTCGGTGGATTGGAGGCGGCGCGGCGTCTGAAGAACGCGAACGTGGACGTGACCGTAATTGACCGTCACAACCACCTCCTGTTCCAGCCGCTGATCTATCAGGTGGCAGCGGGGGCGCTGTCATCCGGCCAGGTGGCCGCGCCGATTCGCCACCTGCTCAAGCGGCAGGCCAACGCGACGTTGCTGATGGCCGCCGTCACGGATGTTGACGTCGCAGAGCGCCAGGTGGTACTCGATAGCGGCGAGAGCCTGGCTTACGACAGTTTGATCGTGGCCTGCGGCTGCCAGACGTCGTACTTCGGTCACGAGGACTGGCGCGGGGTCACGTCTGGGCTGAAGACCCTCCGCGATGCGGTTGATCTCCGCGAGCGGATCTTCGGCGCCTTCGAGCAAGCCGAGCGTACCTCGGACGTCGCGCTGCGCGATGAGTGCCTTACCTTTGTGGTTGTGGGCGGTGGACCGACCGGTGTCGAGATCTCGGGTCAGCTCGCGATCCTGTCCCGTCACACCATGAAGCGAGACTTTAGGCGGATCGATCCGCGAGCCGCGCGAGTGATCCTGCTCGAGGCGGGCGAACGGGTCGCGGCGGGGTTCAGTCCGCCCACCTCGGCCAACGTCGCCAAGCAACTCGCCGAGCTTGGCGTCACGGTGCGTGAGCACGCGATGGTCACGGACATCGACGAACGCGGAGTGACAGTGACGGTCGGCCAGAAGACCGAGCGGATCGCTACCCGGACGGTGGTGTGGGCCGCGGGCGTGCGCGCGGCGCCGATCGCCGAGCTGATCGCCCGCGCCGCCGGCGCCGACGTCGACCGGGCTGGTGGCGTGAAGGTCAACCCCAACCTGACGCTCCCGGGCTACCGTGAGATCTCGGTGATCGGCGACGCCGCGCGTCTCATGGGCCCCGACGACAAGCCGCTGCCCGGCTTTGCGACCGTCGCGATTCAACAGGCCCGTCACGTCGCAAAAGCGATCCGGGACGGACAGCCAGCAGCCTCGACGCCGTTCAGGTACTTCGACAAGGGCGCGCTGGCGGTCGTCGGCCGCGGCAGAGCGGTAGGCGAAGTCAGAGGACACCGGGTGTCGGGGCTCGTCGCCTTCCTAACGTACGTTGCTGTGCACCTCTTCTACCTGGGCGGCGTCGGCGGGCGGCGGATCACGGTGGCAATCACCGCGATCGGATCGCTGTTCGGAGCACGGGAAAGCCGCGTCATCGAGGGCGAGCTCGCGAGCTCGGACAGCCCGCGATCGACCGCCGAACCGCAACCGAGCGACCACCTCACCTGATCTCGCTCACCTCCGCGACGGACCAAAACGGCACGATTCGATTTCGGCGAGGTCGATCTACGACCGTGGTGCGTCGCAAGCGTTCAATTGTTGTGCCGTGCGGCGGCGCGAACGGCGGGCTCACGAACAGAGACCTCGCCCGACGGATCGCCGCCGAGCAGCGCGAACAGTGCATCGGCGATCCCGATGCCCAGCGCGATCCCGACGACCATCTCCACCGCGTAACCCGCCGCTGCCCCAACGTCGTCGAGACAACGATGAGCGCTGTCACGGGAGCGAAGATCGGGCGCGGGTGACCGAACAGAGCGATCGCCGCCGCCCAAGCGCAATTCCACGCTCGCGCACCTGCTCCGATGTGTATTCCGTTCGCATCTCCCCCATCGTCCGACCGTAGCGGCGCGGTCGTCGTTCCCAACGGCAGTCTGGTTCAGATGACGCGCAGCGTGATTACGGCGGCGTCGTCTTCGGGGCCGTCGGGTGATGCGATCGCGATGGCGTCGAGGATGTGACGTACGGTCGCCGCCGCCGATGCCTGTCGGGTGGCCATGATCGCCTGCTCGATGTCGGTAAGTGACGCGGTGCTGTCATGCCGAGCGCTTGTAGTGACCGAGGCGCCGTCGGAGCACAGAATCAGCCGTTGCCCGGGGTGCAGGCGTCGCTCGTGGCGTTGGCGCTCTTCCGTGCGCTCCGAGGATCCCAACGCGCCCTGCGTTTGGCTCTCCAGTCGGTGGATGTTCCCGTCGGGCGAGGCGATCATCAGGGGTGGGCCGTCGCAGTCGATCCAGGCCACGCGCGAGGCCGGCGCGTTCCACCGGGCAACCAGGGCATTGACGGTGAATTCCGGGCCTCCGACTTCGCGCACGATCTGGTCCATGCACATTGCTGCCTGCTCGAGCGTGGCGTCGCTGCGCCGAGCGCCGCGCAGCGCCGACAATGCCAGCGCGCCGAGCGCGGTCGAAACCGGGCCGCTTCCCTTGGGGTCCGCGATCGCGAACCACGCGCCGTCATGGTTATCGGCAAAGTCAAACCAGTCACCGCCGCTCTCATAGGCGGGGACCAGGCTTCCCGCGAGCTCCGCGCCGGTCACGCTCATGATCCGTGGTGGCAGCAAGCCGAGCTGCAGCTCGGCGGCCGGCGACGGCTGTCGGGTCCTCCGACCGCCCTCAAAGACGTCGGTGTAGGCGCTGGTCAGCTCGATCGCTGCAGCGCCCTGACGGGCGAGCTCCCGTAGTGAGGCGCCCGGTTGGCGGACCGCCACGAGCACACCGATCGCACGGCCGCGGACCATCATCGGGTAGGGCGCCGAACCGGGAAACTGCTCCGCCATCCTGCTTTCGAGCGCGAGAAAGCCATCGGAAGGAATCTCGCCGCCGAGCGCGACGACGTCGTTGAAATGCGCTGGAAACTCTCGCGAGCCGGCGAGCCGCACCAGACGAGAACCATCGATGTCGACCAGGTACAGCGCAACCGGCACTCCGGCGATGCGTTGGGCTTCAGCCACGAGCTGCTCGGCCACCAGATGAGGCGGGACCGAGTCGAGCACCTCTATCGCATCCAGAGATACCGGCCCCTCGCGGCCGAGCTGCCCGGCCGGGCGGACGCCGTCGAGCTGAGCCGCGGCTAGCCGCGCCGCGCTACCGAGCGGCGTCGCGGAGCGTCCATCGACGAGCTGCTCCTGAGGTCTCGTCCCACTGCGGGTGAGGGCGCGGGTGGCCGGCTGTTGCGAGCGCGTTGACAATGCCCGCTCAAGATCGCTGCGAGTCGGGAAATAGCGATAAATCGTCGAGCGTCCCACTCCGGCCGCCTCTGCGATCTCCTGCATCGTGGTCCGGCGATCACGCTGCAGCGCCGTGGTGGCCGCGTCGAGAATTGCTTCACGGCTGCGCCAGCCGTCACTTCTCAGCCGCGGGGCGGAATCAGTACCACCGTCAGAACTCGCGGCTGGTACCGGGCCGGTCGAAGTGATTGGCTCGTTCATCAAACCCGCTCCTCACCGCGAAACCGTCGCGTGAGGCAGATGACCGATCGCCGCGGGACACATGTGTGTGCAACATAGCACACAAACTTGTACATACCTGGCCAGAAGTCGGCCCGATCTCTTCCGATTTGGCAACCGTGCTGCGGCACGCGGGTGCTTGCCTGCCACTTGTGCGTCTAGCCCGTATGCGCCGAGGCCTCATAATCCGAGACATAATGGAACAAATAATGTCCCGATATGTTTTGGATCCGGCTGAGTAAGTCAGCGCAATAGGGGCATGAAGGCGCTCTCACGATGCAACGCTGAGCACCATGCGTCGCATCGTGGTATGATCTGGCACAGCGCTGCCCGACTTGATACGAACTGAGACGCCCAGCCGTCGCAGGTGACAGACACCGGCCCTTGACTGGCGGCTTCGGTCTTCCACGACGGCCGGCTCATGGGCCCCCGCAGGTCCGGGGGCATCTGCATCCCCAACCGAGCGCTCGTTCGGCCCACGCGAGGCGACCTCGCCCGTGTGCGTTCCGCGCATGTGCCCCAGGAGGCACGGAACTGAGGCACCGACGTCGGACACGATCGTCGACCCGTATGGCACGGATCGCGCAGCACAGCAACACGAACTGGAAGCAGGGACAACGAATGACTACCAGACACAGGACTAAGGGATGGTCGCTGGCCAAGGGACCCGTAGGGTTGATCGGGCTGGTGCTGCTGGCGTACGGCATCACCGCCCTCATCTTCGGCGGCCACGGCTTCGCACAGGATGCGCCCACCGGGGCCGTTTACGGCAACACGTGGCTCGGCTTGGAGGTCAACGGCTGGACTGGCCTGCTGTTCACCGCCGCGGGACTGCTGCTGCTACTCGGCGCTCCGATGCACTGGGGTGCCAAGACGATGTCGCTGATCGTTGGAACCTCACTGGTGGTTCTGTGCCTGATCGCGCTCGCTAACGGGCACGGCGCACTCGGCATCTTCGCGGCCAATGGCCTGACCGAACTCGTTTGGGGTGCGGCCGGTGGATTGCTGATCATTCTCTCGATGCTGCCGCGCGTCGGCGGCAGGACAAGACACATTGACGAGCGCCCGGCACCGACGCGCTCTACCCCTCGTGTCGAGCCCGAGCCCCGGCCCGGGACCGTCGCTCCCGTTTCGTACACGACCGACGAACGCTATGACACGAGCGTCCAAGCCCACTAATAACCAAGGAGCAATTCGCATGGCTGACAAGCACGTAGACGAAGGCAAGGGCCGCATCAAGGAGGCCGCTGGCAGTCTCACCGGTGATCGCGGCCTCAAGAACGAGGGCAAGGTCGACCGAGGCAAGGCGACGGTCAAGGACAAGGTCGACAAGGTCGCCGACACGCTCAGTGGACGCAAGAAGAAGTAAGTAAAGGGACCCAGTGCCGAGCCCACCCAACCGAACACGTGGGAGGTGACATGCTCACAATTCTCATCATCGTTCTGCTAATCCTGCTGGTTACCGGCGGATGGGGCTTCAGCCGCCGCGGGCGGAGCCGCCGCACCTAACGCCCAGCCCGCAGGTTTACCGCTGGTCGCCGCGCGTCTTGCTGCTAAGGACGCGCGGACGGCCGGCATACGACGCCCTACCGCGGGAAACGAACATCCACACCAACGAAAGACGTCAACATGGCTGACAATGCGATCGATGTGTATTTGAACGACCACTTAGCCGGCGCGATGCTAGGCAGCGATCTCGCGGAGCAGGTCCGAGCGCAAGAGCATGGAACGCCGCTTGGGCTGCTGATGGAGTCCCTCGCGCTTGAGATCGAGCAGGATCGCCAGACGCTGATGGAGCTCATGCAACATATGGATAGCTCGAAGAACCCGGTGAAGCGGGCCGCGGCGTGGATCGCCGAGAAGGCCAGCGCAGCAAAGTTCAGTGGCGCCACTTCAGGCGACCCCGAGCTCGGCACGTTCATGGCGCTCGAAACCCTTGCGCTCGGGGTGCGAGGCAAAGCGCGCATGTGGGAGACGCTCAAGCTGGTAGCGGATCAGCACCCAGCAATCGCGTCAGTGAATCTCGACGAGCTCATCTACCGCGCCAGCATCCAGGAAGACGCGCTGGAACGTGAGCGCCTCGCATCAGGCACCCGGGCGCTGGCAAACCAAGCCGGCGCGACCGCATGATCGAGAAGCGCGTTGACCTTGTAGAAGCGCGTTGACCTTGTAGCACTAACGAACGAAAGGACGACTGATGAGTCAGTCAGAGCAGAAGATTGTGCAGTATTTGAACGAGGCCCACGCCTCAGAGCTTGGCTTGGTCCAGGTGCTTCAGGCGCAGATCGCGATGACCCCGAAGGGGAGCTATCGCAATGCGCTCGAGAAGCATCTCGGCGAGACCCATGATCACGCGCGTCGCATCGATGGCCGGGCGGCCGATATCGGTTCCGGTGACAACCCGTTCCAGACCGCGATGGGCTGGGCGGAAGACGCGCTGGCTCAGGTGTTCGCGTTGGCCAAGATGCCGTTTGACCTGGTGCGGGGCAGCGGCGGCGAGGAGAAGGTGCTCAAGAACGCTAAGGATGCGTGCGCGGCCGAAGCACTCGAGATCGCGACTTATACCGCGCTTGAGCACCTAGCCCGTGCGGTGGGTGATGAAACGACCGCCAAGCTCGCGGCCTCGATCCGCTCCGACGAGGAGAAGATGCTGGACCGCGTGATGCGCGAGATCCCGAAGCTGACCGACGCAGTCGTACGCGCCGATGTGCACGGTGATCGCTCCTATGACGTGAGCGAGACCGGCGCGGCGGATGCCATACGCGAAGCCGGCGAGCAGGCCAAGAAGACGGCCCGTCGGGCCAACACGCGCGTGCGAAGCACTGCCCGGCAGGCGCGCAAGGTTCCGGGCGTCGCTCAGGCTGAGGGCCAGATCAAGGGGGCGGTGGCCTCCGAACAGGACCTGCCGATCACGCGCTATGACAGCCTCACCGCTGCCGACGTGCTTGAGAAGCTGAGTGGGCTCTCGCAGATCGACCTGGCGAAGGTCGACGCCTACGAGCGCAAGAATCAGAACCGCTCGACGGTGCTCGGGCGCACCAGCGCGCTACGCGGCGAGGAGCCGTGGCCCGGCTATGACGAGCTGAACGTGAGCGAGGTCATCGCCGTGCTGGGCGAGGGAGACGAGAACCGCGCCAAGCGGGTTCGTGCCTACGAGCGCTCGCACAAGAACCGCGCCGGCGTAATCGACACGACCGAGCGCGAAACATCAAACGCGTAGCGACTGAGTAGTTACCAGCGCCTCCACCCCGACTCAGGGTGGGGGCGCTTTTTTGTGCCGCGTCCGCGCGGGTGTCACCTTCGGTGGGAGGTCACCTCGTGCAGGAGGAAGAATCGGATCATCTCGGCGGATGCATCGGGGCCGTCCGGATCGGTGTAGGACCCGGCGGGATTGCCGCCGTACCAGGCGTGCCCGCCCCCGTGAACGATCACCGATTCCGCGACGGCGACAGCGTCGGAGCCGTAGTACGTAGTTCGGGTGTATGGCCGGCCGCCGTCAGCGCGTACCGTCACTGGACCGGCCTGGCTCGTGATATCTCCCGCCGCAAGTCGACAGTCGATGAGCTTCTCGGCGTTGATCGGAGCCACGATCGCGTCCTTGTCGCCGTGGATGACGATCAGGGGAACCGTCCCGGTCGCGGGCGGTGTACCCCCCGTTCTCATGGCGGCGATAGGCGGACCCGGCGTCGTGCGCCGCTCGGTAGCCGATGCCCGAGTGCACGCCTACTGCGGCGTAGAGGTCCGGGTAGGTCGCAGCCATGACCGCGGCCATCGCGCCGCCGGCGGACAGTCCGGCGATGTAGACACGGGCCGAGTCGACGGCCAGGTCGCCCATGACTTGGCGCGTGATGCCGGCGATGATCGCCGGCTCCCCGACGCCGGCCTGCTGGTGCGCCGGGGAGAACCAGTTCCAATAGCCGCCCTGGTTCGCTGCCCTTGACTGCTCGGGGTAGACGACCAAGAACGTGTGGCGTTCGGCTAGCTCGTTCATGCGCGTGCCTGCGGCGAAGTCGATCGCGTTCTGTGTACCCCCATGGAGCATCACGACGAGAGGGATGGGGTCTGCGCGGTACCCGCCGGGAACGTAGAGGTCGTAGCTGCGCGTCCCGGCGCTCTCGGTGTGGCGGCAGCGACGGCTCTCGCCGGGGGACCCAGCTCGAGCGGGCGCCTGCGCCCCAGCCTTGGCCGACGACGAGCGAGCAGGCTCGTCACCGCCGAGATTCTCCGCGCCGGCCGCTCCGGGTTGCGGTCCGCTAGCCGTACCGGCGAGACCGCGCTGCAGCAGCGTTGTTGCCTGCGCCAACTGCCCCGCGCGAGTGAGCCTCAGCGCGTCGCCCATCGTCCTATTCCAATCTTCGCTCATCCGTGCCCTTCAGGCTCGTGGTTGGTCGCATCATCAATAGATCGGTTCGCACCCGACGGGCGCCGCGCTCTCGTACCGGTGGCCTCGTCGACTGCCGCACCGGCTAGGTCGTGCGCGACGCCAGCGCGGCCTTCACCGCATCCGGGGCCCGAAACGCCCCGAGAACCTCGACGGTGTCAATCGTCGCGAGCGCGAGCTCGGGCGACACGTCCTCGGCGATGGTCGCCAACCCGAGGACGCGCAAGTGCACCGTGGTCCCCGATGCTTGGACCTCCTCAAGATCGCGGCGGCTGTAGTACTGGCTGCCGAGGGTCAACTCGCGCCGGGCCACAGTCCGATCCACAGCGCCTGACCGACTCTCGAGCTGTCGCCTGATCGCAGTGCGGATGAAGTCCGTGCGATTCGCGAAAAAGCCCTCGTCCACGAGGAGGTCGATCTCGCCCAGATCGACCAACCCGATGTTGATTGTGATCTTCTCGCTCTTATCGCGATCAGCCTTGCCTCTCGAAACCATATCACTCCGTTCCATCTCCCCACCATCCTACTACCATCTACTATAGATGGCACTAGGATGCCAGCCACGCGAGTTGAGGGGCCTTGGAGCAGGGACGCGACCATCACACCGCCGCACAGGCGGACTGGAGGCTCATGCCTGAAGACGAGAAGTCGATCGAGCAATCCGCAATCACGCAGCGCGACCTCCCTGAGTGGGTGAAGTCGCTGGGGTTGCCGGCAGTAGCGAACGAGGCGATCGATCGCTACTGGAAGCCAGCGTGGGACGCGATCAAGGACACGCTTCCGCTGCTGCCGATTCACGCCGGCCGAGGCGCGGTCGGCACCAGCCCAGGGGCCAGCGTCTCGGTCGAGAGCATCCGCTTTGAGGCATACGAAGAGCGCACCCCGGGCGAGCGCTGGCAGGCGAACTTCCAGGAGATGTGGCCGGCATACCGGGCCTGGTACTTACGCGACGGAGGGGACGCCCGCCCGGACCTGGCGACCTGCCGCAAACGCCTGCGTCAGCACATGCCCGAGCTCGTCGAGACGTACGAGCGGCTCGTAGAGCTAGCCGCGGGCGACGAGATCGCCGCGCGCTGTCTCTCGCTGTACCGACCGCCGGCCTTCATCGTCGGCTGCTCCCAGGGCGTATGGACGCGCGGCGAGCCGATGCTGGTGCGTAACTACGACTATCCGGCCGACCGACTCGAGGGCATCATCGTTAAGACGGACTGGGCCGGCCAACAGATCATCGGGATGAGCGACTGCCTGTGGGGGCTGTTGGACGGCATGAACGACGCGGGGCTCGTGGTGTCCCTGACGTTCGGTGGTCGGCGTGCGGTGGGTGATGGGTTCGCGATCCCGCTCGTCGTGCGCTACCTGCTCGAAACCTGCCAGACCGTGCCACAGGCCCGCGAGAAGCTACGGCGACTTCCAATCCACGCGGCCCAGAACCTCTCCATTCTCGACAAGAGTGGAGATCACCTAACGGCCTACCTCGCGCCGGATCGCGCCGCGCACTTCGCGAGCACGCCGGCGACGACGAACCATCAGGGCACCATCGACTGGCCCGAGTACGCGCACGCCGTCCGCACCGTCGAGCGCGAACAGCACCTCCTCGCACTCCTTGCCAACGACCAGGTCTCGCCCGAGCGCTTTGCCGACGCCTTCCTCGAGCCGCCGCTCTACAACAACGCCTACACGAGTGGAATGGGCACCCTCTACACAGCGGTGTATTTCCCGGCGACAGGCCGCGTCGAGTACCGGTGGCCCGGCCACACCATGCCGCAGTCATTCCACCGGTTCAACCAGGTCCGACATATCCAGGCCTTCTCCGACCAACCCCGAGCCGCCTGACCTGGCTTCGGCGGCTCACAGCGCCTAGAGCGACCCTCGGGTGATGATCGCGGGCGAGCTCCGTGTAGGTCCGGAGTTACGCTTAGCTTGCAGGGCGATCGCCGGACCGTCGACGCCGCGAGACGCGAATGCGATCGTGCCGTCGACGTCGCCCGCGTGATCGGAAACGTGTTGCCGCTCAAGCGGTTTTCCGCGGGGACTCGATTGAGGACATACTGTGGAACGAGTCGATCGCGTTCTTCATGGCTTCGGGTTTGACGGCCACATCACCGGTGTACGGCAGGTTCAGGGTCAGAATCACGAGCAGCGAGAGGGCGATGAGCGTCGCCAGGGCCGTCACCATCAGGGCGTGGTGCCACAGGGTGTCGACGCCGAACAGATAGGTGAACGCGATCGTGACGACTGCGCCGACGATCAGCACCGCCCACAGCGTGCCGGGTATCTGACTGCCGCTCTCGAGGATCCGCGAGCGGCGTGCCTCTGTGGCCGTGGACGCGTCGCGGATCCCGGCCTGCACGAAATCTGCGCTGGTGGAGTTCGCGGGTTGGCTCAGGTGATTGACGTCGCTCCACACGAGGTTCAGCGCGGACTCGGTGTCGCCGCTTCCGGACTGATGATCGGCCATGTGCGGCCATTCGGAGTCGACGACGCTCATCGCGTACGCTTGGACCGCGGTCTTGAGTTGGCTACCTTGTGGCCCCCCGATGCCGATCGCATCCCGGTAGAGGTCGGCCACAGCGGCGGCCTCGTTGTTGGCGGTTGTGTCCGCTGACCCGAAATCCTCCCACACGATGACCACCACGAACGCGAGCAGCACGGCGTAGATGACACCGACCACCGCGATCACGAAGCCCGCGACATCCTGATTCTCCTTGAGTGTCTTGAGCGGGACCCGCCGGCGCACGATGATCAGGCCCAGCAGCGAGGACCCGACCGTCAAGACCACGAGGCCGACGCCGAGCCACACCGTCGGCACGTTGATCAGAAGGGATCGCACGATCAAGTCAAGATCTTCCTCGAGGCGTCACACTCTCATGGGCTATCAGGCGCTCAGAGTCATGGCTGGTGTCGTGCACGCTCCGAGGGTCGGAAGCCGAAGTTACGTGGATCCTGACCGAACGCGTCTTCACGCCGAACCCCCGGGGCTCGCCCAGCATGAGGAACGACGCAAAGCGCTTGCGGCGACGGTCGCGTAGGTCAGACGCCGCCGACGCCATCGCTCAGGTAACGAACCTTCTCTTTCACCATGCCACCGCGTCGTTGGCGCACCGAGGATATACGGTCACCCTGTGTGTGTCTAGAAATAGACGAGGCCGCGAGCGCTCACTGCCCGATCGGGCAGGTGGAACCGCCCAAAAGTCTGGCCGATTGGGCCTTGATGGGAACGTGTGACCGCCAGTTGCTGGCATCTGGACGTGCACCCAGTCGGCAACTCGTAGCTGTCTCTGGTCTCGAGATTTGGACCTGTATTCGGCTCGTTCCTAACCGCCGTCCCCGTTGCGCGCGAGCATATGGCCGCGCGAACACTGCGTCACCAGCATCATGCTCATCTCACTCGAAATCTCGACGGACTCTGCGCGAGAAGGAGCCCAATCGGGCAGATCATGTTCCCGAATGCCTCACATTCTTCGCCCACAGCGCCAGGGCCACGTATTCTGATTCGACAGCAGGCCGCAGTCACTGTTGGGCTGACCTTACACTTACCGTGGGCTTATCGTCTTGCATGAACGGTGGAACGCACGAGTTGGTCCGGTGTGACTAGATCAATCCCTGCCTCACCGCATCCGCGACCGCATGCGATCGACTCCGCGCACCAAGCTTGGTGACGACGTCATGGAGGACGTTCTTTACCGTCCGTTCGCTGTAACAGAGTTGCTGAGCCACCTCGTGCGTTGCGTGCCCCTGGGCAATCAGGCGAAGGACCTGCCGCTCCCGGGTCGTCAGCCGCGAGAGGGAGAGCCCGCGTGGCTCCAATACTTCTCGCGACACACGGTTCAGGCCGGAAAGCAACATGCCGAGCACCTCGGGGGACATCACGCCGGCGCCCTGGAGCGCGGCCGTCACGGTCGAGCAGAGCGTTTCCGGCGTGATGCTGTCCTTCGAGAGCACTCCCATCGCGCCGGCTTCGACGGCGGCCAATACGCTCTCCTCGTCACATCGCGAGCTGAACGCGATCACGGGCACGCACAGGAACTCGCAGACGCGGCGGATGAACTGGCGCGCGTCTGGTTCGCTCGAGTCGACGATGACCAGGGTCGCGGTCGCCAGCGACTCGCTCGCCCACGCCTCGGCCGGCGTGCTCGCGCCGGCCACCGAAGAGACGTTCGGCAGCGCCCCGAGACACGCCTCGACGCCTCGTCGATAGATCGAGTGTGAATCCAGCACGAAGAGATGCGATTCGTTCGCCACCTTGCCCCTCATCTGGATTGTAATTTGCGCACGGCTCCGGCGCAATGGCCGATTGTACGAGCGCGGTCACTCATTGAGCAGCTATTGAGAGGTTTTTGATGCCGCCACTTCTCACGGTCAACGCAGTGTTAATGTGTCCTCACGGCGGACGGGTCACATTGATCCCGAAACAGGTCCAGGTTCTGGCCCAGGGAGCGCCGGTTCTTCGGTTGATTGACCTGATCGGGTCGCCGATCGTGGGCTGTCTGCAGCCGCCGACCCCGGCGACGGTCCCTTGCACCCTCGTCGTCTCACCGCTGCCCGGCTCGACCTCACTGACGGTGACGATCAACGGCATCCCTGCCCTGATCGCCACGGCCACCGCGATCACCAACGGCGTTCCTCCGGGGGTGGCGACCGTGATCAGCCCGGGCCAGTTCGCGGTCGAGGGCTAACATCACGCGTGACCCGGCGGCGCTCGTTCGTCAGGGCCCGAGGCGCACGGGTTGCCAGCTCGGATGCTCTCCCGTGAAGGCGACCATCCTCAGCTCGCGCGGCTTTGATGGGTCCAGCCCGACGATCGACCCCATCGGTGAGCTGCAGGCCGGGTCACTCTGGACGATCGCGAGCTCCTCGCTGTCGGACCGCCAGGCGACGTCGCAGCCGCGCAGCGGAAGCAGCTTCAACGTCTTCATGGAGAGGTCCTTCGGCTTCGTGAGCCCGACCCGGAAGGATCCGGTCCCGAGGCTCGAGATCACCGCCATCGAGGCTCCGTTCGGCGAGATCTGCGCGGCCAGGACTCCCTGACCGGCAGCGGTTGGGGTGCCCAGCATCCCGTTCGTGCTCCACCGCGTAGGGCTGGCCGCGAACGGCACGGTCGCCACGAAGCGGAGCAGACCGAAGGTCCCGCTTGCGGTCTGGCTTGCTGCTGAGACGAGCATCGAGCGTCCGTCCGGAGACCAGGCGATCTCGGACAACTTCCAGCCGGGAACCGCGAGGCACCCGGGCGAGCCCTTCGGCGGTTTGACGACGAGGAGGAAGCACAATGCGTCGGGGCCGCTGTCGTGGCGGATCACGGCCACGACGTGTTTCGTGGTCGTCGGCGCGAACGTCGGATTGGTCCACGTGACTCCAGGAGCCGCCGCGGTGAGCTGCGCCGGCGCTCGCTCGGGATGCTTCATGTCGGTGGCGAGGAGGACCGGACCGGTCGTGTCGACGATCGTGTTGCCATCCGGGCTCCAGGTCGGGCTCGAGTCCGAGGCTTCGCCGAGGCGAGCGACCGGGGCGCCGGTGTATCCGTGTAGGACCACGATCCCGCCGCCGTCATCGAAGGCCAGGTTGGGGAAGCCGGCTGAGACCGTCGTGCTCACCGCGCTTCCAGCCTTGACCTTGGTTCCCGCGGCCGGGTTGGTGGCGATCACTGTGGTCCGCGGAGCCGTGTCGATCGTCCATGTCGCGGCTCCGGCCTTCAGCCCGGCCTTCGTGAGGGTGGAGTTGTAGGCGGTCAGGGTCGCGCCGGCCGGCTTCGGCACCGCGATGGTTGCCGCCGCACCTCCGCCGCCGCCGGGCGCACCGCCCGAGGGCTTCGGGCTGGGCTTGGTCGTGCTCGTGGTCTTCGCGCTTGCTCCGGTGCCATGAGCGTGGGGTTTGAGGAACACGTTCACCGGCGTTCCGTCCTTGCGCTTCAGCCCCGGGCCCGGGATCTGATTCCCGATGACCCCCTGCGGCTTCGGTGTCGGCAGCACCATGCCGAGCGTCAGTCCCGCCTTCGTCAGGATCTGATCCGCCTCGGTCACGGTTTTGCCTTTCAGCTGCGGAACCGTGGCGAGGCCGCTGCCCGCGGCGATCAGGATCGAGACGAGGCTCCCCTTCTTGACCGACGCGTTTGGCTTGGGGGTCTGGCCGATCACCGAGCCGGCGGGTTTCGAGCTGGTCTGCGTCTGCACGTCCGGATTGAGCATCAGTCCCTTTGGTTGCAGCATCTCCTGGGCGACAAAGGTGCTCTTGGCTCCGACGAGGTTCGGGACGACGACCATCTTCGGCTTGAGCACGAGGTACAGCGCGATCCCGATCGCGATCAGCGGGATCAGGATGGCGATCCACCACGGCAGCCATGGCCGCTGCCGGAACACCGCATAGCGCGGAAGCACGGGCGCGTCGTCGCCGACAACTCTCGCCGAGACCGTGAAGCGCCGGTAGGCCGACCGGCCGATCCAGATCTGCCGCTCTGGGCGAACGACGAATGGAACCGTGTCCGGACTCCCGCCCACCGGGAGCGTCCGAGTCACCGGCTGCGGCAATTCGGGTCCGCCACGCGTCGCGGCGGCACCCGCCGCCCCGATCTTGGCGTTGGCAGCTTTGCCCGCCTGCGAGGCGTCCTTGGAAAGCTCCTTTGTCGCCTCCTTTGGGGCGGCCTCCTTCACCCCCGGCGGCGGCTTCAACAGCTTGGTGGCGCCTTTGGACGCGTCGGCCCGTGCACGCCCGATGAACGGCGCCAGCGCAAGCCCGATCGCGCGCCAGGTAAGCCGCCGGGTACCGGCCTCAAACCGCAGTCCCTCTTCCTCGCCGACGAGGAGCAGTTCGACATCGGACGTAGCGTTGGCTCGGTTGCCGATCGCCGCGACGAACGGCGCGCCCAGCCGCCCGCGCGCCATATGCGGCGAGACCACGTAGTCGATGTCGGCGTAGGGCTCGATCGTCAGCGTCGCGAACGCGGTCCCGACTTCCGTTACCCGCGCGCACGAGAGCGCGGTGATCGTCAGCTGCCAATCGCCCGCTTTGGCTTCCGGGGTCCGCGGAGGGTGAAGCACGATCTGCGCATCGAGCTCGAAGCTGTCGTCTCCGAGCGGCATGAGGTAGATCC
The DNA here is from genome assembly GCA_963755525.1 of uncultured Solirubrobacterales bacterium. GTDB lineage: Bacteria > Actinomycetota > Thermoleophilia > Solirubrobacterales > Solirubrobacteraceae > Palsa-465. The sequence continues at coordinate 272,074 of CAVWKC010000001.1, forward strand.
GCTGCGGCGCGACGCTGTACCAGTCAGGCTTCGGCTCGTCCTTTTGATCGCCCGAGTGTCGGAACGTGACGATCAACTCGTAGTTATCGACGATGTCGCTCTCGTTGCGGACATGAGCGATCAGCATCGCGCGGCTGCCGGGGGACACGGTGACCCGAGCGCCTACTTCACGCGGCCGGTCGTCCTCCGGTGCGCGCACGGTGAGGATCCGCGACGGTTCCGCCGGCGCCAGCGGCTCCGTCGGCGCTTCGGTGGCTTCGACCGGAGGGGAGGCATTGCTGACGAGCATGTCCGTCACGCGTTCACCTCGGCCTGCACCTGCTCCTGGGACAGCCTGGGCTCCTCGTACCTGCACCTGGCGTTCACGGGTTTCTCGCGCTCGACCAGATGCTTGACCGCTCGCACCACATCGGGGTGGAGGTGTTCGGTCCACTGCACGACAAACGTGCCGGGCTCGGGGCGTCCCCTATCGGCAGGCGGCAATGAACCCACGACGCAGTAGCCCCCGTCTAGAACTTTGAACACCGGCCGATCTGGGTCACCGAACATGAGCTCGAGCAGAAGCTCCAAACCTCCCTTCGTGCCGCGAGAACGGTTGATCTCGAGCGCTTTCTCCACCAATCTCTGCTGCCGCTGCCTCAGTTTCTTGTGCCTGTCTTGCTCGCTCAGCCAGTCGTCTCCCGGGACGTGCTCCTCGAATGGGAGCCCGAGCCAGTCCGCCATCGTGTGCAGGGCGTTCAAGGGGGCCAGCTTGGGATCGAGATGGGCCGGCAGGCAATCCAGCAGCGTCACGATCGGATCGAGAACCTCCTCGAGCGCCTTGAGAAACCGCATCGCAAACGTGAGGTTGAGTTCGGCGAGCTCAGCCTCCCGCGCGTACTCTGCGTCCTCGGCGTCGAACGCATCGACGCCGCGAGCACGGTTCGCTTTCGAGGAGTACGAGGCGTCGACGCCCGCCATGTCCCAGGTCTCGCGGTAGACCGCCGGCAGACCGTTGCGCAGGTATGCCCGGGCAGATGCCGACGGCGGCGCGGTGGGGGTCTGTCGTCGCTGCACGCTGCGGCTGGTAGGTTGCGTCTCAGTGCTCAATGATGGCCTTTGAGGGGCTTGGCGGTCACTTTGTGCATTCCCGATACCACAACCTGCGCGGGCCCGAGCTTGCGTTGGGTCTCGATCTCCTCCGGCTCGGGCAGGAAACGAGGATCCTGGACGTTGATAGTCAGGTCGAGGACGGACTTGACCCCGTAGACCCGGTGGATCTCGCCGTGGATCTCTCCGGGATTGAGCGAGCGTCCGAATCCCCAGCCTCGCTGACCCCCTCGCACGGTGGTCCCGACGAGCGGGTTAAGAAATCGATGCAGGCTCGCCTTGACGTCCCTCTCGACCCGGGCTAGGGATGTCCGCGGGAACGTTTCAACAGTCACCTCGACGGTGACCTCGAGCAGCAGCGCCGGCTTGACCTCGACGACGGAGCCCAGCAGACGGCATCGGTCGAGGTATGTCTGGACCTGCTTGAGCAAGGCTTTGCTCGGTTTCACCCCGTCGGCGGTCACCCGGTCTCTCCGACTCTCCTGCTCGGCCAGTATGTACACGGTGATCGCGCCGTGCTCCGGAACCGGGTGGCTCGCCTCCCCGCTGGCTTCTGGTTCGAGCTCCCAGCCGGACGACAGCGCCGGCACACCAGGCCCGAGGCACTTCGCGCGACCGACTCGGATCGAAGCGTGCATGGCGAGATATTCGAAATCCTCGACAGTGACAGCGCGCTGGCGGGTGCGCAGCTCGTGCCTCGCTCGCTGTCGAGCGAGGTCGAGCGACCCGCCTTCGCGCCCGCCGGTCGCGGGCAACGGATTGGTCACGGTCGCGACCGCGGGAATCGCACTGCGCAGGACCGTCAGCGCGTTCTCCGTGACATTTCCTAGCTGGCCGCCTCCGTGACGGTAGGCCTTCATTCGGAACTCCGATCCGCGCGGCGGCACTTTTCCCAGTCGCTCCCAATAGGCGTTGTGGTGCCGGCGCCGATCACGTCCGTGGGGGGCTCCTTGAGCGCCGTCCGCGCGCCCGTCGGTTGTCGTTCCGTCGGGGCCGAACTCGCCATCTCGGCGCTGGCCCATGAAGTCGCCGACGAGGGGATGTGACTCAGAGCGCTGCCGTTGCTCGACCTCGCCCGGTTCGGCGTCCGTATGTTCATCTTCTTCGGACGCGACCTCAGCCTCTGCCTCCGCCTCACGCTGTTCGGGCTCGTCGTCGTGGCGGTTTAGATAGTGGTCCCGGATCGCCGGTGGAAGCCTGATCTCTCCCGTCGGGGCGTCGAACGCGAAATGATTGCCATCGTGGTGGTCACAGGTCGTGAACGAATCACAGGGATACCAGGTCTGCGGGTCGGCCTGGCCGGGGTAGCTAACCTCGAGCACCTCGTTCGGGTCACGGTCCGTATCGAGCGGGAGAATCGGGGCGTGCCGGAGCTTGAGTGTCTGTCCGACCGTGCCGTCGCTCTCTCCGAGTCGCTCGTTCTGCTCGAGGATCGTGTGCGTCGCCAGCAGGCTCGCGCCGACGGCTCGCGCGGTGATGCGCCAGATGTCGGGAGGATCTCTATAGAGCCTGTTGTCGGGTTTGAATCGCTCCGCGTCATGACCTCCGCGGGTCGTGTCCTCGAGTCGGCAACGCAGCCAGTACAGCTCTCGGTTCATACGATGGTCGATCACCGTGCGCTGCGCGGACCGCGACACCAGCAACTCCACGAATCCTTCCGCTCTGTTGAACCCGGCGGTGGTGTCGTCGATCACCTCGAGCCGCTCACTCCACTTTCCCGGCCCCTGCGAGACGTACCAGTGAAGCGGCGGGTCGGAAGGCTTGATCCCGATTCCGTGAGCCTGGCCGCAGCGCGCGTCGACCCGGATGATCAACTGGCTCGGGTCGCGGTCGAGCCCGAGGTAGAGCGTTCGGTCGGCCAACGTGCCAAACGGCTGCTGGGTCGGTCCCGACGGCTTTGCTGCTCCGTCCGCGGCGACGTTCACCGATTCGAGCTTCCCGCCGTGCTCGACGACATAGGCCACCGGCTGCAGCGCGGGGATCGTGAAGTCCTCCTGGATCTGGAAGATCACCGGCCCTGCCTCCGGCGTCCGTGGCGTCGCCACCTCGGTGGCGAACGCGGGAATCTTGATGTCCTCGGTGGCCTCGTGCTTGAGGCGGAACCACACGTCGACGGAGGCCGCCTCGGGTGGATCGAGGCCGAGGCCGAGCAGGTCGAGCAGCGCGAGGTGGATCTTCTCGGGCACGCGATTCAGCCGATAGATCGTCATCTCGGTCATCCACGCGAACAGCTCGATCAGCGTGATGCCCGGATCCGACACGTTGTGCTCGGTCCACCCGGTGAACTCGCACGCTTCCATCACCTTCAGACGCGCCTCGCTGACCAGCTCCTGGAAGGTCCGGTCGTCGAGACTCAGCTCCGGTAGCGTCAATGCTCAGTCCTCCGCCGGCACGATGTAGAACGGGTAGACGAGGTTCCGGATCTCGTTCGTCTGCCGCAGCCGATAGCTCAACACGATCTCGACCACGCCTTCGTCCGCACGCGAGAACTCGAACTCGATTCCCTCGACCTCGACGCGCGGTTCCCACCGGTCGAGCGCGATGCGGATCTCGCGGTCGATCCTTCCGGTGGTCCGCGTGTCGATTCGATCGAACGCCAGCTCTTGTAACCCGCAGCCGAACTCAGGCCGCATCGGCCGTTCTCCCGGTGCGGTGGACAGGATAAGCAGCACTGCCTGCTCCACATCCTCCTCGTCGTGCGCGAGCGCGAGCCTGCCGTTCTCGAGGTGGAGCGGGAACGCGATGCCGGTGCCGAGTACGTGGCTCAACTCGTCACCCGAGCATGATCTGCGGAGCCGAGATTTGCACCATCCCCGTACCCTGGATCTGAATCGTCGCCCCCTTGAGAACGAGCTGACCGTCCGCTTCCACGCTCAGCTGGCCCCCGGCCGAGACTTTCGTCGTCGCATCACCCTTTAGCGTGGCCTGGGACCCCTGAACGGTGACCGATTGAACACCCTTGACGGTCATGTTCGTAGTTGAGCTCAGGGACGCGTCGCTCTGAGCCTCGGCCGTGATCTTCGCGGACGCTTTGGCCGTCAGATCCTGCCCCGCCTCGAGCGCCACCACCTTGTCGCTCTTCACCGAGATGTTCTCCGCGGCCTCCGCGATGATCTGCTTGTCGCTGCGGAGGGCAAACGAGCCGTCGTCGTGCACCAGCGTCTGCGGCTGCGCTTGTCCGTTCCACAGTGAGCCAATGATGTACGGATGCTCATCGTCGCCGTGCTCGAAGGCCAAGAGCACCTCGTCTCCGGCGACCGGCAGCATGAGCAGCCCTCGGTTGGCACCGGCTGATGGTGCGGCGATCCTCGCCCACCAGCCTTCGTGCTCATCGTCGAGCGCCGGATATTTGACCTTTATCCGGCCCAGGTTGTGGGGATCGCCGCTGTTGCTGGTGACCACACCGACCACGACCGAGTTACGCCAGTTGGATCCCGGCTCGCTCGCGGTGAGGTCGATGAATCCGCGGGCTGCTCGCCCCGAAACGCGCAGTTGCGTGTGATATCCGGTGCGAGGCCGGATCACATGAATCGCCTCGGTGAGCGTGTACTTCCCCCCGAACCGCTCGCCGACCCCGCCGACGTCGACTGTCGTTCCCGCCGTCAAGCGTGCATCGCCGATCGCTACCCCCTCCGCCTCGACGTAGGCGTTGGCGAGGCGCTGGGCAACCCCGGTGGCCACCGCGTCAGCTTCCATTTGCGTGCCGATCGGGTAATCGCATACGTTGACGGGGCCGCCATCGAAGGCGCCGGCGACCTGCGATTGGTCGAGTCCGATCGAGCTCGTCACGTCCGGGCTGCTGGCCTGCCCAACGATGGCCTGTTTAGCCACGGGATCCCAGCCACGCACGGTGACGGACGACACCTGTTGCACGGCGCTGACGCGCGGGCGGAACGAGAGCAGCGTCGTCCCCCACGTGAGGGAGACAGCGGAATCCTGTAGCTGTGGTTTGCGGAAGTTGAGGCTCTTCCCATCGACGGTCACTACGAACCCGAGCGCTCGGGCGAGGCGCCACAGGAAGGCCCAGTCCGTTTCGTCACTCTGCTGGACGAACTCGATCGTGCCACCTGCGTCGTCGATCGTTCCGGGCTGGAGGCCCGCCGTGCCGGCGACCTGTCGCGCGATGTCGGCGTAGGTCATCTGCTCGTACGTCTGGGTGCGCGTCGTGCGGCTCATCAGGTGCGAGCGGTCGTAGCCACGGACGGCGAGGATCACCTCGTCCTCCGTGAACTCGGGCTCGAACGTGGTGATCTGCCCATCGAACAGGCTTGTCAGCGACGTGGCGGCCGGTGCCCCGAGAAGAACCACCAGGTCGGAGCCGATGTTGAAGGGAGCGCTGTCGATATGCTCGAGCAGCGGATCGGCCAGCCGGATCGACACGGTGTCGGCGAGCAGCAGGTGGCTTTCGAGGCGCACCTCGAGCAGCTGGGCCGCCAGCGACGCATCGATCGCTTGGCCCGCCACCTGGATCTCAACGCCGGCCACCGCCGCCGACATGCTTCCCGTGGCGCTCATGACCGCAGCTGCGGCACCGTGAGCTCGGCTCCGCGTTCGAGACTCAGGGGATCATCGATGCCGTTCTCGTCCGCGATCGTCCGCCAGCGGTTGGGATCGCCGTAATGGGCGTAGGCGATCGACTGCAGGCTGTCGCCGGCCCTGACGACGTGAACGCGCATGCGCTCGGCGCGAGTAGTGGGATTCTGCGCTGCTGCCGGCGTGCCCTGGCCCGAGCGGGGATCCTTCTCGACCTGGATCAGCGTGAGCGCCGCCGTCGCGCGGATCGGCGTCCCGTCGGGTTTGAACATGGTGAACTGCACATTCAGCCGGCTGCACACCGCCTTGAAGCTCGTGAACGTGCCCCACGCGAACGTAATCGACGGCGGCCTGGCCTGGTTGGTGCGCCCGGACGCGAGCGAGCTGTTGACCTCCATCATCGCGAACAGCGCGTCTGTGGCCGACCTGACGTCGCCACTGGCCGGATCGGCATCGAACAAGAGGTTCAGCGTTAGTTCTCGCGCATGCCCTCCGCTGAACTGTGGAGACGGGAGGCTGGAGCCGACGACCGGCTTCACGGTCCACGCGTTTGCTTTGCTGATCGCGTACTCGTTGGGGTTGAACAGACACGTCAGCGTCTGGCCACCTTCGATCTCGAGCCTGGCCTTCTGGAATTGGCTCTGGTCTGCCGCCGCCATCACGCCACCATCCCGTTATGACCGATCTCGAGTGACTCCACCGCGGTGCCATTCGAGCCCGCCGCCATGTCCGGCCCCGACCACTTGATTGGGATGGGCGACGCGAAGCCAAACGTGCGTATCGGAGAGGCTGACTCGTCCAACAACTTGATCGTCAACTGATCCGCCTGCGGACCGTCGAAGAACCACTTCAGCAACGCATCCTGCGAGGTGACGCCCCGCCGGAGTGAGATGGTGGGGTAGCGCGCCCTGCCTCTCAGCCTGTGGACGTAGTCGTTGTTGCCACCCTCGGCGTACTCCATGACGTCGTACTCGACGGAGAGACCCGAACACTCGGAGAACTGACCGATCGTGACGCCTGAGATCTCAACTAGGAACGTGAGCTCAGGCAGCGTCTCGGCGGTGGTACCGGTGACGGTTGATGCGGTCTGTCCGGCTACTGTATTCGGAGCCATGTGTGAGCCTCTCCTCCCTTACCGGAAATAGGCGCCAGCCAGGTCGCCCCGACGTTCGCGCTCGACGATCAGGTCACGACGCAGACGTGACAGAACTCGGTCATACAGTTCTTCGAACTCGCCGGTGTCGTACGTGCTTGGTTCCGCTGCTGCATTACGAACAGCGTCCGGTACGTGCCCGTTCAGCGACGTCGAGGCGAGTTCTATCTGTCGGGCCAGCGGCCGGGCGTTGCGGCTCGTCGCGGGGTGCGCGCCGCGGCTCGGCGGTTGCGGGAATACGACGGTCGAGCGGCCCGATCCATCGCTCTCACGAGTGACGCCGATTGAGCGCGCCAACGACTGTCCGCTCGGCCGATCGGGCACATTCGCCAACGGGTGGTAGGGCTGCGACGGTATGGGTTCGGGTTCGCTGGCGAGGATGGGGGCGGTCGCGGTGGCGGCCGACGCGACGCTCGTGGCGGCCCCCGCGGCGACGATCGCGGTGGCGGCCGACGCGACGCTCGTGGCGGCCCCCGCTGCGACGGTCGCGGCCGCCGTCCTTGGCGCGCTCGGGCCGGCGACGCGAGTGTGGGCGCGGACGTGTGGCCGGGTGTTTCCCGGGATGCCCGCGGTGATTCTCGATGTCGGCGCCTCGCCGGGCGCCGCGATCCCTGCGTGAGTGTCGAAGCCAACGGGCCGCTCGACCCGCGGCACAGCTGGGCCTGAGACCCTCAGCGGCGGAAGTAAGGAGAGCGCCGCGGCGTGGTCCGGGTCGGTCGGTCCGCCAACCGCAGCACGCCTGAGCTTGCGGCGCGGTGAGCGAGCGGGTGCGCCGGTGCGGGCGGGTGTGCCGGTACGGCCGGGTGTCTCGCGGCCGACGGGCGGCTCGCGGCGGGCGGGCGGCTCGGACGTTGGTTCGGGTGCAATAGCGGCGCGGGCCGCAGTCACGCGAGCGACCGACCCGCCGGCCGCTCCTTCGGTCGCCGCGGCGACGGATCGGGGCGACAGCTTTGCCGAGGTGGCCGGGTCTGCCACTGTGCCCGTCGGCGTCGGCGCGTCGATCGCCACCGGGTTCGCCACCGGCGCCTCTGCGGCGCCTGTGGTCGGCGCCGACTCGTGCGACGGTGTCGACACAGGCGCCCCCGTAGCGTTGGCCGGCGGCCTTGGGGGGCCAGCGGGAACTCGCGAGCTCGGGACCGGCGGGTTGGCGTGGCCGGCGGTCAAACCCGCGACGGAGGCGCGCTTTCGCGCAACCGCCTTTCCGCGCAAACGTGCGTCGGGCGAGCCCGGGGCCTCGGCGGCCGGACCGCCCGGGGCAGGATGCTCTGTCGCGTCGGGAGCCGAAACCGGTGCCCCGGCAGCCGGCGCCTCGTCGATCGCGTTGGAAATGCGGAGCGCCGCCATCGGGAGCTCCGGGGCTCCGGGTGCGCCCGTCTCATCAAGTCTCTCCCCCACGCCAGCTGTCGACTTGCTAAGGCGAGCTCGCGAGACGGCCCGAGGGGAGGACGAGGGTACGTCGCCCGGTGGCGTGGGCTGCGCGTCCGGAGGCGACGGAGCTTCACCCCGATTTGTGGAGGCCGGCCCGTCCGGCTGTGGCTCCCGCGTAGCGGCGGCTGGTGAGCTGGCTGTCGACGGTCGGCCTGGGCCACGCGGTGGTGCGCCGGCCGCGGGCCCGTGCGCGACACCGACCGCGGCTGCTGATGCCGGCGATGCCGTTGTGTCCGTCGGCGAAGCGGACCGCGCGATGTTGCCAGGCGACGCCGAGGTTACGGGTTCACCCGCCTGGGTCGGGAGCGCTGACTGCCTCGCGTCCGGTCGGTGCTCGCGCCGAGCCGGAGCCTCGCCTGGGCGAGCTGGCAACGGCGCCACGTCGATCGGCGCGGCGGACGGAGACTCGGCATCCGCCGGACCCGCAGACAAAGGCCCGGCGCCGACTGGTCTCGGTCTGGCCCGCGCTGGCGCCAGACGGAACGCGCCTTCACGCCGTGCCGGGGTGGGCTGCGGGGCTCGTGACAGCGACCACGTCGCCAGCGCGGGGTCTGGTGGCGCTGGGCGTGGGTGCGATGGCACATCCACCGAGGCTTCCGGTGCTGGGTCCGGCGACCGCGACAGGACGCGGCCGACCTTCACGCCGTGCGACTCGGTACTGGACGGAACCGACGTGGAGGCGGCCTCGGAATCCGGCGGGGCGCCGGATGCACCCGTCGGGTCGCCGGATGCACCCGTCGGGTCCGATCCATCCGCGGGCCTCGCCACCGGCTGACCTCCTCGCCTGACCGGCGCGGGCTGCGGCGCCGCCGGCCGCGCGCGCGTTGCCGACACAGGTTCCGCCACCTCGCGGCGCTGCGCCGGTTCGCTCTCGGGCGGGTCAGGCGCATGAGACTGGGCGTCCGTCGCCGTCGCCCTCGCGATCACCGTCCGCGGAGCCGGAGACGCGGCCTCTGGTGGCGCGGGGTCCGGTGGCGCGGGGTCTGGTGGCGCGGAGCGAAGCTGCGATGGCACATCCGCCGAGGCTTTCGGCGCCGAGCCCGGCGAACGCGACACGACGCTGGCGCCCGTCTTGCCGGCCGACTCGACGCTGGGCCGAACCGCTGTGGAGGCTGCTTCAGACTCGCGCCGAGCGTCGGTTGCACCCGTAGCGCCGGTTGCACCCCTAGCGCCCGATGCATCCGCCGTCGCCACCAGCGTCTGACCTCCCCGCCCCGACAACGACTCGCTCCTGTCGACCCGCGCTGCTCCGTCTCGACGCCCCACCACCTGTGCCACACCGCCACTAGCGGTCGGCTTTCGGCGCGGTCCCGCCGGCTCGTCCGCGCCTGTCACCGGGGACGCGTCCGGGTGTAAGGGCGCCGGCACGTCGGCGGGTGGTGCCGCCGCCTTGCCTGGAGGCGCCGCCACCGGTTCGTCCGACCGCCTACCCGGCGACGGACTAGCCGCCGGTGCATTCGCGACCACCCGGGCTGATCCGGTCGACGGTTCGATCCCGGCCCTCGACGCCGATGCTGTTCTGGCGAGAACAGTCGGGCGTTCGGCTTCACGACCCGTCGGCGCCGTGCGGGCGAGCGGTGTTCCGTCACCGACATCGTGTGCCTTCGGGGCGCCGGATTCCGCGGTGTGTTCCGTAGGTGTGTCATCTCGTGGGGATGCGGCTTCGTCGTCCGTCGCCGCAGGCGGACCGCCCACCGCCTGAGGGGTGGGGCCGCCCGTGGCCACCTCGTCTGATCGTCCGCTCTGTCGGGGCTCGGCCGGGACCGAGGACGAGGCTTTCGTCGCCACCTTGCGCGCCGGCCCTGCTGGGCGCAGCCTCCGGAGCGGCCGCGTTGACTGCATGACGGGGACGGGGACCGCTGCGGCTTCGAGCTCGGGGCGGGTCGTGCCCTCGAGCACCTTCCCCTCGGCCGGCGTCTCCTCCGCATTGTCTCCGACCTTCGGCGGCTCGCGTGACAACGCTGTGCGCGTCCGGATTTGAGCCTCGGGTGCCAACGGTTCGGCCTGCACCTCGGCAATCGCGGGTGGGGCCTGGTCGCCGGCGGGAACCGGCGGTCGCTGAGCCGCGGCCGCTGATCGCGGCTCTGCAGGAGTGGACGCCGCTCGTCGTGCCAGCGTCGCACTCGCACTCGGCCGTCTCACCGATCCCGACCGCGATGCCACGACCGGCGTTCCGTACTGCGCCGGCTGTACATCGTCGGCAGGCTCAGATGTGTGCGCAACCGGTCCCGGACTCGGCTCGACACCGCCTCCACGCTCAGCGCCGCCATCGATAACAGGGTCCGCTGCAGCGCCCACAGCGTCCGGCTGGACACCCCGAACTGAGCCAACCTCAGCCACCGCCTCTTCGCGACGCTCGGCTTGCGGAGATCTCGGCAACGGCGTACCCGCCGAGGTGGATCGCACAGACGGCCCTTCCTCGAGCCGTGGCCGCGGCAACGCGGAGCGAGCGACATTCCGGGTCACCGGTGGTGGCGCCGGTTTGAGGGCGCTCATCGGAAGTAGGTTTGGTCTGAGTTCGCCGAGGAACAGCCACTTGGCCGCCTCTTCGCTGATGCCGCCTGGGTGGGGAACGGCAACGGGCGGGTGAGCCACCGGCTGCTCTGGCGCCGGCACCGGCGCGTACTCGCCGAGTCCTGGCGACGCGATGGCCCGAACCGGCAGTAGCCGTGGCCGGCGGCCAAGTGTCGGATTTCGATGTCTGGCCACTGCCTGCGAGGCGAATCTGGCGCCGCCGGCTCGAGCCAGCCGACCCGAACGGGCCAGAATCCGCCGCCCGAGCGGCGCTGGGTCGAACCGTCCTTGCTCAGTCATGCTGGGATCCCGGGTTCATGTCGGGTCGCGCCAGGCCGTGGGCCTCCGCGAGGAATCGGCGACGGTCGCGGTGCTCCAGGTCCAGCAAGGCGTCGAGCGGCCAGTGAAAATGATGAGCGAGCCCGGCCATCTCCGCGTAGAGCTCAGGCGGAGATGGCCGCATCATTCCCCCTGCGGTCCATCCCGTATCTCGCTGAGATCGACTTCGAACTCCTCCTCGCAATGCGGGCAGGCGATGACCCCAACCGCGTCGGCACTCGTGTTGAGCCGCTCGTAGAGCTGCTGGAGATGATCGAAGTCCGCGGCGTACAGACCCTCGACAACCTGCGGGGTGACGTCGTTGATCTCACCGATTCGCGTGACCACGCGGGACAGCAGCAGCACGGCTAGGTACGCCTCGTTGTGGCGCACGGCAGGATCGCGCAGTGGCTCGATCTCGTCGCGCGCGGTGGCGAGGCGCATGACGCCCTCCCGGTGCACCCCGCCCGAGTCGTCGATATAGCCGCGCGGCAGCATGAACTCGTAGTCGGTTCTCATCACACCCCGGGACGTCCGGGCCGAGGGTCCTCGTCGGCCACCCTGGCTATGCCCGCGTCATTCCCTCGTGAGCGATCTCGATCTCCTCGACCATCACCTCGTTGCCGCCTGCGCTGAGCCCGGGCGCGCTGTACCTGCACGGCCATGCGTTGACGAAGCTGTAGGTTACGATCGTGGCCCCGGTCCAATCGAGCACCTCGATCTTGCACTCCTTTCGGGCCTGGACGATCTGGCCGTCGATCACCTGCTTGCGCCACGTCCACAAGGCGTTGTTGGTATCGACACCGCGCTTTAGCGTGATGTTGTTCCACTTCAACTGACCGGGGTACTTCTGCACCACTGACTTGCCCTGTGCGTCACCCGTGGTGTGCACGACGACTTCATGCTCGCTACCGATTCCGTCGATTTCCTTGAAGAAACCAGCGGCCTCGGCGCCGCCCAGATTGATCTTGAAATAATGTGCGCCGGCGGTTGACTGGTCGGTTGCTGACATTTCTCACAACTCCTTTCGAGCTATTCAGCCCCAGCCTGCACCTGGAACTGCCTGATACGGAAGACGACGAACTCGGCCGGCTTGACCGGTGCGATACCGACTTCGACCGTGACCTGTCCCGCCTCGACCATGTCCGGCGGGTTGGTCTCGTCGTCGCATTTGACAAAGAAGGCCTGCTCGGGCGTTGCTCCGAACAGGGCTCCACTCCGCCAGATCCGAGTCAGGAAGTTCGAGGCGGAGATCCTGAGCGAGAGCCACAAGCCTGCGTCGTTGGGCTCGAACACTGCCCACTGCGTGCCCTGCATGATCGACTCTGAGACGAAGTTGAAGAGCCGGCGCACGTTGATGTAGCGCCACTCCGGATCGCTCGACAGGGTGCGGGCTCCCCACACGCGGATCCCGCGACCTGGGAAGGCCCGGATGCAGTTGATACCGGCACGGTTGAGGCTGTCCTGCTCGGAGCCAGTCAGCGTGTACCCGAGATCATTTGCGCCGAGCACGACCTCGTTCGCAGGCGCTTTGTGTACGCCGCGGGTCGAGTCGGTCCGGCACCAGATCCCTGCCACGTGGCCGCACGGCGGGACCTGGATCGGTCGCTTCGTGATCGGATCGAGGACTTCGATCCACGGCCAGTACATCGTGGCGAACTTGGAGTCGAGATTCGAATTGAGAACCCAGTCGAGCACCTCGTCGGGCTTGCGATCCGGCGGGGCATCCAGGATGGCCATGCGCTGGCCAGCGTTTTCGCAGCCTTCAACGACCTTGCTCTGGAGAGCACGGAGGATCTTCTCCTGGTCAGCCGCGTTGCCATTGCCGTTGCCGAGCATCGCCATGAGGTCGGGCACGCAGACCATGGTCACTTCCTCGGTCGCGGTCACGCCCTCGAGCCCTTCGCGCTCTGCGGCGTCGCCCTCGACTTGGTCCTGAGTGAGAGCCGACGGGAGCACCGATGGCACGCTCAGCCGGTACGTTCCCGGTAGCAGCTGCTCGATCGAGCCTGCCTCGGTCTCCTTGACCGTGACGAACTTCGAGTTGTCGGTGACCGTCTTGGCGAGGTCCGTCAGGAGCAGGCCTTCGTGGGGCGCCTCGGTCACGCGGCCGGCCTTGATCGTCAGGCGGTACGTCTTTTCCTTGCCGTTGCCGCCGGCGTTGCCGTTGCCGTTGCCACCTCGCTTTGGCGGCTCCTCGACCAGCTCCGCCGTGATCGGCTCCGGCGCGCCATCCTTCGCAGTGATCTCGAACGCCGCGGGATGCTCCTTCTCGCCCGAGGGGAGCGCGACCATCTCGCCCGATCTCAGCGCGGCCGTGGCCGGGGTGTCTTCGCCGCCGACGCGGACCACCCAGCACAGAGTCCCCCCGTTGTGGAAGAACCCATAGACGGCGTGCGCCAGGTATGCGTCCTTCATGAACGGCGTCGGGTGCGCCGCGGACGGGTCGCTGTACGTCCGCTCGAACTGGGACCAGTTGGCGATGCGTTGCGGGACGTTGACCGGACCCCCAGGGGCCAGGCCGACGAAGGCCGCGACCGACGTTCCGACGCCCTCGATCGGCTTGGATGCGGACGGGATCTCCTCGACGTAGACGCCCGGCGTCAGGTAATTCGGCATGTCACTCCTCGATTCGTGGTCGGCTCCCTCGGAGCTCCTTACGCAGCGCTTCCAGAACGGGCGGCGGGATCAAGCGTGCCCGTCCGGTCGGTGGGTCGAGGATCGTCGGCCACACCTCGTCGCGAGGCAACAAGATCAGCTTCGCGTCAGGCGCGGCGCGCCTCAGACGCTCACGAAGCTCGGGAGCACCGTGGCTGTCGCCGTCAATCACGATCACGTCCGGCGTCGCGATCGACGCAGTGAAGACAATCCCCTCGTCACTTTGCTCCTGGCCGATCACCTCGATTCCGTCGTCGGCGAATTCATGAACGATCCCGGACCGCATGACCGTGTCCAGGTTCGCCAGTAGTACTCGCGCAATCGGGCGCTGTGACATCGACTGAACTCTGGCGTCCGTCGGCCCGCGTGACCAGAGTCAGGAGGGCAATCATTCGGGCAGGATTCGCTGCCCGTTTCGACCAGTCAGCGCCGCGGGCGCCCGGGGTGCATCGACACCCGCAGCTCGCGAGAGTCCCGCGGAATCCGGAGCTCGGTCTCGCCTTCGGATCCATCGGCGCCTCGGACCCGGCACCGGTGCGAGCCGTCGGGCACGCCGTTGAACGAGAAGCGCCCGTCCCCCGCGCTGTCAGCCCACTTCCCGATGCCTGGCAACAACAACCATGCATCGACGATCGCCTCGCCATCGTCACCGACGAGGATCCCGTCGACTCTCTGCGTCTGTTCCACGATATTGCGGTCAGCGCCCAGACGACGCGTCGCGAGCTCCCGGCGCAGCACCTCGGGGCCGCGCTGGACGGTGACGCCAGCGTCGCAGGAAAGCGTGACGAGGTAATCGATCGATGCTTTGTACGAGCCGCCGATCGCGTTCCAGAAATCGGCCTTTCCGTCCTCTCGGGCCGCGCCGATTCGCGTCGCAAGCGGATACGGCTGGGCGGCCGGTGCGGTTAGATCACCGGCTAGGCAGTCGGCCGGGAGCCGCTCGTGCGCGAACAGCACGGCCAGCACCTGCGAGAGCAGCCGGTGCTCGTCCTCGATCGCCCGCGCCCACGCGGTGACCGCGTAGGAGCACTGGAGCCGAAGCGGGGGCCGCGCCATGCGCGCGGTGCCATTCTCTCGATGCTCTCGCCATTCGGCTTCGCGCAGCTCGCCCGCTTCGCGCAGGTCGTACAGGAACAGGTTCACGGTCGGTCCCGACAGCGCCACTGCCCAATCCCGCGCCGGCGCATCAAACGCCACGGACACACCCGCGAACCCGTGCTGCTCGAGTTCCCTCGTGAGCAACCGCCGGAGCGACTCGTCGAGGTCCGCGAGCATCGTGTTCAGCGGGACCTGGATCGCCAGGCTCATCAGTTGGTCAGCCTACGTCAGGGCGGTCGCGCGGGGAAGGGGCGAGCGGCCACGAAGCGGGCAGACCTGTCGCCCGAACAGGCAGAGATCAGCGCACCGTCGTGTCACTCAGCCCGGCCCGAAAGCGGTCGAAGTCGGACTCCAATGTGAGACGGCCGAGCTTCAGGTATTCGGCGAACACGGCCTGGAGGAGGTGGCGCATCGCGATCGCCCCACCGTCGTCGGCCGCGAGGAAGGCGGCGGCCAGCAGACAGTTGCGGATCGAGCCACCGGACAGCCTGAACTTATCCGCGAGAACATCGAGATCGACGTCGTCGGCAACGGGAGCGCGCGTGGGCAACAACGTCCGCCAGATGATCCGCCGCTGGTCGATTTCCGGGAACGGGAACTCGATTGCCAGGTCCAGCCGTCGCAGGAACGCATCGTCGATGTTGCTGCGGAGGTTCGTCGCGAGAATGACCGCTCCGTCGTAGCTCTCCATCTTCTGCAGCATGTAGGCGACTTCGATGTTCGCGTAGCGGTCGTGGGCGTCCTTCACCTCGGAGCGCTTGCCGAACACCGCATCGGCCTCATCGAAAAACAGGATCGCGTTCGAGTCCTGTGCGGCGGCAAACAGCCGGTCCAGATTCTTCTCGGTTTCGCCGATGTACTTGGACACAACGGTCGCCAGGTCGATCCGGTATAGCTCCAGCCCCAGCTCCCCTGCCAGCACGCGCGCGGCCATCGTCTTGCCCGTGCCAGACTCACCGAAGAACAGGACCTTGACCCCGTGCTCCCCGGTCACGGTCGCGTCGAATCCCCAGTCGCCGAGGACGAGATCGCGGTGGCGCAGGTACGCCGAGATGGACCTCAGCAGCGCGAGGGATCGCTCGGGCAACACCAGCTCCTCCCAACGCTCACCGCCCGGCAAGGACACCGCCAGCTGTTCGAGCTGACGAGTAGATGCGCGGCGGGCTCCCTGGTGCAGATCGTCCAGGCTCGGCTCGCTGCGCCCGCCGGCGGCGGCGGACAGTCGTGCCAAGCTAGCGGCCCGTGCGATTTGGGCTGCGCTATGCCGAAACTTCGCCGCGAGCAGATCGGCATGATCGCCGCTCGCATGACGTCTCCAGAGCACTCGCCGCTCCGCCGCGGTCGGCGCGGGTACTTCGACCATGGCCGCACCGAGCGCGTCGAGCCAAGCGACTCCATCTCGGTGCGGCGCCCAGATCAGGAGGCCGTGAGCGTGGACCGTCAGCGCCGCACCGACGACCCGGCGCTCCTCGGGCGCCAGGTCCTCGGTCACCGTGACACACACTCGCCCTCCGGCCAGCCGCGCCTCCAGGATCGCCGCCGCCGCTGCCGCATCGGAGCCCATGCACGTGGCCTCGATTGCCATCACCGGTGCTTCGAGGGCCGCCGCAAGCAAGGCGACGCCGTCGGGACCGCAGACCAGCAGTGAGCCGTCGTCGGCTTGGACCAGCATCCGGCGGAGCTCCACAACCGTCCGATCGCGCCCCAGGCTGTCTTCCGGCGGCTCGACACACCGTACGTCCTGGCGTGAGGCGGGCTCCAGCCGCGCACCGAGGACGTGGCATACGAGCCCGTCGGCGACCTTCACCTGAGACTCGGCAAGGGGGACCGTCTCACCGCCGTCGAGCAACCGTATCGCTCCTGTCTGGCGCAGTGGTCGATCGCGTGCGAAGCGAGCGACTACATCGCGCGCCTCATAACCCGCCGCGGACAGGAGGCGGGCCGCGAGCCGCGGACTGGTGAGCTTGTGGGTGAGGTCATCGTGAAGGTATCCCAGTAGCCGCCCGTACCGGGGATCGAGCTCGGGCGCCAGGCACAGGACGAGCAACGCCGCGTCCAGCTCGTCGAGGTCGAGTTTCGCCACCGCGTCGCCGAGGGCGGCCTCCACAGGCATCTCGCGTGGGGAGCGAACCAGCTTCAGCGCGAGGTCATCCGAGATGTACAGTCCGCGGAAGGGATCGGTGGGATGCGGATCGGTGGCCGCCACCTGCTCGACGGCGGCGTGAATCAGGCGGGCGACGTCGCTGAAGCTCACGCGCTCGGCGGCATCGGAGGAACGCTGTGGGCGCAGCGATGGCGGTGAGGCGTTAGGCGCGCTACGGGAGCTCACGGGCTGCTGCGTCAGCCTCGGCCTCGAGCGCATCGCCGGGCTCGGTGACCGTCAACGGTCCGGAGGTGCTCGCACCCCGTTGCTGGGCCACGTGCGTGAGCTCGTGGGCGATGAGCTCATCCCCCGCGCTCGTGCCGGGTCGATACTCCCCGGGCCCGAAGTAGATGTCTGTCCCGGTTGTGAACGCGCGAGCCGACACCGAGTTCGTCAATGCGTCAGCCGTAGCACCGGTGTGGACTTGTACGTCGTCCAGCGAATCACCGAGCATCGGCGCCGCCCGCTTGCGGACGTCCCGATCGACCGGCGTCCCGGAGCCTCGCGTCCGGGCGATCGCCTGCTCCACGTCCGGGTGCACCCGGCCACCCGGCAGCAGCCCCGCCCCGCTCTGCGCAAAGGCCGAGAAGGCGACGTTGCCGATCGCCGATGTGAGTCCCGACAAGCGCTCATCCACCGAGGGAACCGGGGGGGAGACAAACCCGTGCTGCGCATCGGCGCGCGCTTCGTCAGGCTGACGACGCCGATCGGAGCGTGGCATGGTCGCGAGCATAGGTGCCGACGCTGGCCGGGTCCATCACGCGGAGCCATCCGGGACGGCGGTTTGCCCGAACGGGCAAGACCGCGCAACATCGGCCGATACCTGAGGTATACCACCTCTTGGCGCGGCCTTAGGATCATTTCATTCGACGTGAAATGGAGAGGGCGAAGGTGGACGTGGAGGTGGCGGCAGCCGGAGCCAAAGGCCATGGCGTGTACGCGCTGAGGGAGTTCGTGCGCGGTGAGACGGTGATCGTGGGGAGGGCGATCGACCACCCGCCGGGGCGTACGCGCATGTCGGTGCAAGTCGATTTGGGGCGACACGTTGAGATGAATGCGCCGGCCACTCTGCTGAATCACAGCTGCGCGCCAAATCTCGGCGTGCGCGAGAACGAGTGGTGCGCCTACGACTTCGTCGCACTGAGGGACATTCTCGCCGGCGAAGAACTCGTCTTCGACTACGCGATGACCGAGCACTCGTTGGTCGCACCGTTGTCATGCTGCTGTGGCAGCGCGAACTGTCAGGGTGAGATCCGCCCGTGGAGCGACCGCGACGACGAGTGGCGCGAGCAGAATGCGAAGTGGCTCGCTCCGTATCTCCGGGTCGCGTCCGCGCTCCCCACGGAACGGCGAGGGAGACCGCTGGCCCGTCGATGAAGGTCTGCGTGCTGTATTCCAGCGACGAGGTCTCGCCGGATGGCGTGCCGGCGCCGGCACGAGCGCCGATCGAGTTGGCGAAGTACGGCCTGGGGCACGAGTACGCCTACCACGAGTTGAAAAGGCCACCGCGGTCGGGGACGTGCAGCAACTGGGCGACCGCGACTTCGATGTTTTCCTCAACCTCTGCGATGGCGCGTGGGACGAACCTCGCCCCGGCATCGAGGTGGTCGCGGCCCTCGAGCGGCTCGGGTTGGCTTTCACCGGCGCCGGTAGCGCCTTCTACGAGCCGTCGCGCGAAGCAATGAAGCGTGTTTGTCACTATCTCGATATTCCGTTTCCGCGCGGGGTCGCAATTCGCCGCGACGATGACGCGGCCGCGGTTACGTCGAAGCTCCGGTTCCCTTTGATCGTGAAGCATCCGAACAGCTACAACAGCATCGGTTTGACACCCGCATCCAAGGTGCACACATCGAGCGAGCTTGACGAGCAGATCAACCTCATGACCGACCGGTTCGGGCGAGCGCTGGTGGAGGAGTTCGTCGACGGTCGCGAGTTCACGGTGCTCGTGGCGGGGCAGACGGAGCCCGGCGCGACGCCGAAGACGTATCCGCCCAATGGAATGTGTGCTCCCCCCGGGCGAGACGTTCAAGCACTACGATCTGAAATGGCGCGACTACGAGCTGTTGCAATGGCGGCCGGTGACCGACGATGGGCTCGCGCGGGAGCTCATGCGGATCTCAGCCGCGCTGTTCGAAGGCCTTGGTGGCAGCGGCTATGCGCGCTGCGACATCCGCGTCGCCAGCACCGGGATCCCGTACATCCTCGAGATCAACCCAAACTGCTCGGTGTTCTACCCCCCGGACGAGCCCGGCGGAGCGGACGCGGTGTTGCTCAGCATCCCGGGAGGCCACGAGGATTTCATTGACACGATTCTCGCCCACGCCTTGGCGCGTCGGCACGCCAGCCGCCGGCGCTGTCTCGTGCAGTTCAGCGACGAACAGTCCGGCTTCGGGATGTACGCCGCCACGTCGATCGCGCCAGGAGAGCGGATCAGCCACGGCGAGGGGCAGCCGCACACCTTGGTCACCCGAGTCTCATGCCGCGGCGAACTGGCCGGCGCGGGAGCGGCGATGGCTCGAGCAGTACGGCTATCCCCTCAACGACGAGGTACTGGTCACCTGGAGCTCAGACCCTGAGCAGTGGTCGCCGATCAATCACGCCGTGTGATCCGAACGCGTGGATCGAGGGCCTCGATCTCGTGGCTCGGCGACCGATCGAAGCCGGCGAGGAGATCAGCGTCGAGTACGCGACGTTCGTCGCGGGCGCAGGCGAGTCGTTCGACTGTCAATGCGGCGCGGGCGACTGCCGCGGGAGGGTCACGCCGGAGGATTGGCAGCTGCCCGAGATCCGCCGTCGCTACGACAGAGCACTGCTCGGCATACATCGCCGGCAAGTGGGCCAGCCTGACCACCTACGCCTGACCGCGCATCTGCGCGTGGTCGCACACCGGCCGACGCTCGCCGGAGTGGGGGCATTCCTCAAGTCGAGCGCGGACGCGCTGCAATCGGTGCGGGCCGCGCCCACGATGCGCGGCTACGTGGGCTCGGTCGCGCTCCTCGATCTCGCCCAGTACACGTCGGGCATGGTCATCTGGTTGTACGTGTTCGCCCGGGGAGGCACCGACGCCATCTCATTGCTCGTGATCACCAGCTCAGGCTCGGTCGCGGTCCTGGCGGCGCCGATGAGTAGCTTCGCCGACCGCTACGGCCGCGGACGGATCGCCGCGGTCGGCGCGCTGCTTCGGGCGACAGTCCTCGTCGCGATGGCAGTGAGCATCGCGGCGAAGTGGCCGGTCGGGACGACGATTGTGCTCGCGGGATTGGAAGGGGCGGTCTTTTCGGTCGGAGCCCCGGCTCTGCGCGCGCTGGCGCCGACGTTGGTGCAGACCCCCAGCGAACTTAGCTCGGTCAACCTGATCATCTCGCTCGGGCTGGCCTTGGCGGTCTTCCTCGGCCCGCTCGTTGGGGGTCTCGCCTATGGCCTGACCGGAGCAGTGCCCGTGGTCGCCGTCGTCGCAGCGGTGTTTGCGCTGAGCTATCCACGGCTCTCTCGTTTCCAGCAGCAGGGTCCGCCGGTCGAACCTGAGCCGGTCACTCAGAGGCATGGGAGGTTCAGCGAGGCGCTCGAGGGGCTGCGTACAGCGGCGTCGGAGCGAGATATCAGGCTGACGTTGCTCGTGTTCTGTGGCTATTCGTTCGCGGTCGGCATCCTCGACGTGGTGCTGATCGTGATCGCGCGCGACGTGCTGCACCAGTCCAGCGGCGGCGCCGGAGCGCTCTACTCCGCGTTCGGAGTCGGAGGGCTGCTTGCCGGTGTCGGTATCGGGCAGCTCGTGCGCGCGCGTCTCGCGCGGGTCTTCGGGCTCGCGGTGGTGGTGTGGGCGCTGCCTATCGCTGGGATAGCGTTCGCGGGGCAGGTGGCAATCGCCTGGGCGTGTGCATTCTTCGCCGGAATGGCCGGCACGGTGGCGCAGGCAGCCGGGGACACGGTCTTGCAGCGCGCGACGCCAGATCGGCTGATGAGCCGCGTGCTGGGGGCCTACGAAACGCTCACCAGCATTGCCTACATGGTGGCGGCGTTGGTGCCGGCGATCCTGATCGCATCGATCGGAGCCCGCACCATTCTGGTGCTTGGAGCCGCCGTGGCGCCACTCGTTGCGATCTGCTGCTGGCGCGGGCTTCTCCAGCTCGACCGTGACCTCGATGTAGACGACGAGCGCCTGACGCTGGTGTCGAGCGTTCCCTGGCTTCATACCGGTTCGTTGGCCGAGCAGGACCGGCTCGCGGCCCTGCTCGAGGAGGAATCCGCTCCCGCCGGGGACGTCATCCTCTACCAGGGGGAGACCGGCGTCCGGTTCTACATCCTGCGGTCGGGTGCCGCGCGCGTACTCGTCGACGGCCGCGAGGTCTCCCGTCTGCGTCCCGGGGACTGGTTCGGTGAGGTGGCGCTGCTGAGTGACATTCCCCGCACGGCCACGGTGCAAGCCACCGAGAACTCCGTCGTGCTGGCCCTGGCGGACGAGGATTTCCACCGTGCGCTCGCGGGCCACGGGGTCGGAACGCGCGTGGAATCGTCGCACATCCTTGGGCTCCAATCGCTCCGCTCTCCAGGGGACCTGGTGTGGCCGAGCCGCGACACCGGCCGCGCGGTGACGATCCCGCCCGGGGCGACGATCGAGAGCTCGGACGACCGTGTCGACGTACTCACACGGCTCCCCCTGCTCTCCTACCTGCCGATGTCGGCTGTGGTGCGGATTGCTTCGGCGTCGAGCGCCGAGCGCCGCCATCCGGGCGAGGCCATCCTCGCCGAGGGCGCGCCTCCCGGCGATGCCTACATCATCTGGGAGGGTCGGGCCCAGATCTCGCAAGGCGGCCGGCCCCGGCGCATCGCCGGTGCGGGTGAGCTGATCGGGGAGATCGCAACCCTCCACGGACGACCCCGCGGTCAATCGGCGGTTGCGCTCGACGAAGCGGTTCTGCTCAGACTCTCCCGCGACGCGTTGCTCACCGAGCTCGCCCCGGCGGTTTCGGCGAGCGCGAAGGCCATGCCCGTCGATGACGACTTGTTGCCCGATCAGGCAGACGACCAGCCAGCGTAGGTGGAATCGAGGATGATGGGACCGGGGACGGTATGGGCACAGCGAACGTGATCGACGCACCGGATGCCGAGGCTGCGAGCGACCGCTGGCGGATCGGCACCCCGGTTCGGATCGCCTTGGCGGTCCTCCTGGCCCTCGTCGCGTTTGATGCTTTGCATGAGATTTTCGGTATCGCGCGCGCCGGCACCCACTACTACCCCCCGACCACCAGAAGCGCCGGAACCGCCGCTGGATACAGCAACCTGATCGACAGCTGGTTCTACGATCTCGCGTCGATGGGCGCGGGCATTCTGATGCTCGTCCACGGACTGAGCGACCGCCGCGAGCGCGGCTGGATCCTCTTGGCGCTCGGCACCTTCAGCTGGGTCATTGGGGACCTCCTGGCGGACTGGAACATCGGGTCGGACCTCGGGGGGGTAGCCTCAGGCGTCAGCGCATCGGATCCGTTCTGGCTGGCTTGGTATCCGCTTGCTGCGGGAGGGCTGATGATGCTTGTCCACGCCCGCTTCAAGGATTTTGATTTCGCACGGTGGGTAGACGGGATCGCGCTCGCGCTCGTGATCGCCACGCCCGGGGTCGCGCTGGCGCTCCAGCCCGCGGTGGATGAGTCTCATGTGAGTCTGCTAGCGCACGTCGTTGACATCGCATACCCCGCCGGTGACATTCTCCTGCTCGGCGCGACGATCGGAGTGATTGCCCTCGCCGGGTGGCGCCCGGGCCGCTCCTGGTACTTCCTGACACTGGGTCTGTCGATCTGGGTGGTCGCCGACGCCCTTTACTCAGTGCAGCTAACGAAAGGCACATACGTCGATGGTGTGTACGACTACCTGTGGCCGGCCGGGCTGCTACTGATGGCTTACGCCGCCTGGCAGCCTCCCGTCGTTCATTCGGCAAGGGAACTTTACGGTTGGAAGGCGGTGCTGCTGCCCGTCGCCTGTCAGCTGTTTGCGCTGGGTACGCAGGTCTGGGGCCTGGTGTCCACGCTAGGCGAGAGCGAGCGGATTATGACGATCGCCGTTCTCACCGTGGTGATCGTCCAGCTCTACGTCAGCCGGCCGCGGCGGGTGGCCACGGCACCGACCGACGCACACTTCGTCCTCGAATCGGCCAACTCCCCACCTGCCACTCCAGACCACGACGTGATACCGGAGGCATAGTCTTATGACGGCACGTCAAACGCATATGCGCCGAGACCGCGCATCTGCCGACCCACCGGCAAAGGCAAGCGGTTCTGGACGCCCGCCCGCCCCACCCATGCTCCGCATGCAGCGCACCGCCGGCAACCGCGCCGCCGCCACGGTGGCGCGTCGCGCGCTCCAGCGACTCGACGAAGAAGACTTGGCGGCGATCAGAAAGGACAAGAAGCAGAAACAGGAGCTGGAGCGGATCCAGAAGAAGTACAACGACAACTTCGTGGACGGCGACCACAGCAACTACCACGGCGCGGAGACGTGGGCTTACTGGGTCGACAAGGCCACCAGTCTCGCCGACCTCGACAAAAGGATCACCGACCTCATCAAGGCTGCCGTGGATTACAAAGCGCGAGTGCCCCCGCCGGCCAAGCAGCCGAGCCAGGTCCCGCCTACATCTTCAAGCGGATCGAGCCCGAACATCTCGAGTCCGGTCGTGCCGACCATCCCTCCGAGCTCGAGCAGTACTGCCCCCGCGCCGCAGAAAAAGAAGAAGACGAAGATGGTCGCGTTCGACCCGTCGGCGGTTCAGGCATCAACGCCGACGGCCTGGGGACCCGGCATGAACCCCTCTTCATCGGTCCCCTCGGCATACAAGCCGCAGCCGTTGCAATACACCGTCGACGCCAAGAACTACGACGTCGCCGACCTGATCAAGAAGCGGCCTCCCGGCGCGGTGCGTGTTGTGGGTCAGTACTGGATCAGCGAGGACACGATTTACTTCCCGCTGACGGTGACGGAGGCTGCGACGACTCCCGCGGGCTACACGCAGCCGATCCAGAATATCTGGGAGCTCGAGATCCACTATCACCCGTCCCCGACGTCCACCAACTGGCTGCACGTGAAGATGCGGGCCGCAACGTCCGCTCAAAACGTGCTGCCCAAAAACAATTGGCTCGTCGACCGGGCCATGTTCAAAACCGCGGTGGCCGATTGGAATAGCCAGAAGGGGGCGGATAAGCAGTCAGCCCACAAGTGGTAGCCGGACTGGAGCTATCCCCTAATGGAACCAGGCGTCCGGAGCGTCGGTATGAATCGTGTCGACCGCGACCCGGAAGTCATCGCCATACGCCTGCGCGGACTGTTCGGTGACGCGGACGATGCGGTCGATTCGCTCGGCCGATTCAGCGGTGTCGTCCTCCGCGATCGCTCGGAATGCGCTGGTGGCGGTACCTCCGAGGTATTCGACCCAATCGGTCAACCGCGGGCCGCCGAGGGGGGTGTCGCCGACCGGGGTGAGCGACCACGTCACCAGTGGCTCATCCCGCCGCAGGGTGACGAGAACGCTACCGGGCGCGCGCGCCACTAAGAACTGCCGCCCGAGCACGAGCCGTAGCGCGGCCAACTCGCCGTCAGTCGGATGATCGGTCATGAGAGCTCGATGAACGTGTCCTTGCCGGTGCCCGTGGTCAATTCTCGCTCCTTTGCGGAAGCCCCGGCGGTGACTTTGACCTTCCCCTTCATGCTGGGAATGTCGTCGAAGGTGCAGGTCCAGAACACACCGGTCGCTTTGACGGCGGTTCTGTCCACGGTCGCATCCCCGTAGGTCAGCTCCACCTTGACCGGGGACGCCGAACCCGCGTACTTGATGCGAATCGGGGTCGCCAGCATCTTCTTGCCGACGACCGATTTGACGCCGTACTCGCGGTAGAGCGCGAGTACCGCTTTTTCGATCTCAACGGGGCCGGCATCCTTGTGCGCATGCAGGATCTGCGGGATCCGCTCCTCAAGCTGGGTTGCGAGCTTTCGATCGAGCTTCTGGAGGGCCTTGAGATGCCCCCGGTAGAGCGTGATCAGGTGCTGACCGAGGACATAGCTGACCGACGCATCGTCTTTGTTCACGGTGCCGGTAGCGACATCAGGCTGTGTGGTGGCACCCGACGGCTTGAGCTCACCAAGCTCCTTCTCGAGTGCGCCGACCGCGATGTCTCCCTGGTCGAACTTGGTGCGCTCGGGCGGCCGCTCGGTCTCGTTGTGACTGAAATCCTGTTTGCCGAGCACGTCGGAGATGCGGAAAAAGGCGTACAGGCGCGTCAGCTTCGATGACGCAGCAACGGCGGTTGCTATGCCCGCCACCTCCTGCTCCACGATCGACATCTTCTCGTGCGCCTTGAACCAATCCTTGTCCTCGAACAGGATCGTGTCCACCGCGCCATGCGAGATCTTCTCGCCGGAGTAGATGCCCTCGGCGCCGCGTGCGGACGCGAGGTCGTTCAGGATGCCCGTGGCCAGATTCGATGCGTCGGCCACGGGGGTGCGCGTGAGCGCATCGGTCTGCGCGAAACTGCCGGGCGCGACCAGATCGCCGATCTGCATCGACTGGTCGAGCGCACCGGCTGTGCCGGTGAAGATGATCGCGCGCTGTTTGGTGCTTCGGCTCTGTAGCGCCGACACGAACGACCCAGCCCGATCGGCGTACAGGTACGGCTCGACCTTCAGCGAGAGCACACCCTTGCCGTTGATCGTATACAGGACACCGTAAAGGCTTGGGGCCGCGATCTCCGACGCAGGCTGGATGCCGCGCTCGGCGAGCTTGGCCTTGATCTGCTCGACGTTGCCCATCAGCACAACGTCCGGATCAAGCTTGAGCCGCTCGAGCGTGGCGGTGAAGTCGCTCTTCGCGGCATCCGCCTCGTCGACCCGGTGATGGTGCACCCGGGCCGGATCGATGCGCTCGCCGATGGGCTTGTCGAGGTTGTAATAGACGAAATGCGCGGCGATCTCGCGCTCGTAGGCACGGCCCGGGAAGCCCACCACGACCAGGGCGACGTTACCCGTCTTCGCGTCGCGCGCGGTGAACTTGCGGAAGTCAGTCACCGGGTTGTCGGACAGCTCACGGATCTCGGTGAATCCGCGCTTTGCCATGTGGCCGAGCGCTTCGCCCGTCCTGCCCTCGTACACCTCGATAGTCACTTCGGGGTTCTTGAGCAGGAACGTCATGAGCTCAGGGGTGAAGTGTCGCTCGACATACGGATTGGGCTCGATCGTCGACCCCGCCTTCTTCGCTCGATCGGCCGCCTCGAGCACGTACGGGTCGATCCCCTCCCCCGTTTTGTATGCACGCTCCGGAAAGTCGCCCTCGTTGACCGTAATTGCCGCCGCCGGGCGCAATGCGCGGAGCTTGACCTCGAGCGCCCGCTTTCGCTCCTCCTTGACACCCTCGAGCCCGCCGCTCTCCTGTAACGCCCTTAGAGCGGCACCGATCGCGCGCTCATCGTGCCCGCGCGCGCGTAGCTCAGAGTAGACCCATCCCCGGTCCCCCACAGTGCCGCCAAGCAGGTCCCACTCGCCCTTGCCGCCTTGGAACTGCTGCTTTATCCGGTTGACCTCGACGTCGACCGCGACCGTGGCAGTGTGCCGGCGCAGAAGGGGCAGGAGGATTTCTAGCTGCTTCTCGACCGTGCCGGCCTTTTCGAGCGCCTCCGAGGTGGCCTTCCGAAGCTCTCCCAGCACGGCCGTGATCTCATCCGGCTTGTAACCGCTGAACAGCAGCTTGCTGTAGAGAGGATCGCGTTCCTTCTCTGCGACTCCGAGGACGCCGAGGACCGCCTCGCCCCCACCGCCCTTCTCGAACTCTGCCACCAGAGCGGCCATCTGCTTGCGCATATCGTCGATGGCGGCGTCGATCCTCTCCTTGGTGACCGGACTCTTCGCGCGGACGAAACGGACGAACTGGGGCAGATCAACGCCCATCTCCCACGCCGTCTTAACGTCGAACGCGCGTGCAGTCGGGCTGTCCTTCGTTCCCGGAACATCGCTTGCCAGCGCCGTGAGCGCATCCTTGAGCACCTCGGCGCCGCGCGCGCGCCGCTTGTTCTTGAGGACGGGTTTTAGGTCGACCCCGAACGTGCCGGCTTCGCCGAGCGCGGGAATATCGCCGATCTCGCTCTTGAACTGTCCCGCCTCGGTGACGGCCAGGAACCGCTCGTTGGCGAGCTCGTCCTCATAGGACAACTTCTCGAGATCCTCCGCCGAGGGGGCGCGCATTAGTTGCGGTGCGCCAAGCCACCGCGCGACGGCTCCGTTGCCGGCGGTGCGCTGCAGGGCGACGACGCGACCGGGCCACCGCGCGGCACCCGCGGTTGCCTCGGGTCCGGCCTGTGGGCGCTCAGTAGCCTTGCGCTGGGTTCGCGTGGTGGTAGCGCGCATCGGCGGCTAAGCGACGCTACAGCGGCCGCTCCTGCCCGACAAGGTCCATCCGGCCACTCCGCTTGCCCCGAAGGGCGTGGCGTCGAGCCACCGCAGGTCGACAGCCCACGATTGCGCTCCTGCGGGCCATCGCTTCGTCAGCCAATTGTCGAGCCGGCGAATTCTCGGATCGCGTACCGACTCGGAGCGATTGGGACCACCGGCTCGGGAATCTGGTCGAGCCGGCTGATCAGCTGCGTCCAGTCGTCCGGCTGGAGGGTCACGCCCGGCTGGCCGCCGAGCCCGCGGCGCTGAGCCGCGGTGGGCAGGAAGCGAATCTCGATGCGGTTGGCGTGATCGGCGCTTGCCAGTGTGTTGCTCTCGCCCCGGTAGCTCATCAAGCTGATGATCTGCGCCGGCTGGAACGTCCCCTGTAGGGTGAGGAGCCGCCTGACCGCGAGGTCGGACAGCGAGCCGGCGCCCTGGTGCCCGAGCACCGGCTGGCGATTGAGCGCGGTGATCTCGACGCTCGGATCCGATACCGACGCTCCGCGCGACGGCACGAGCGAACCCGCGCAACCAGAGCCGGCAACTGTGGGACCCAGCCGGGATGCCGACAGGAACTCGAGCACCCCAAGTATCCGGCGGTCGACCAGTCCGGCGGTTACCTGGCGTCGCTCGCAGCCGTCCAGACGGACTTGCGGGTCGGCCAGCACGCGGGCCTCGAGCTGCTCTTTGGACATCAGAAGGAGTTGGCCGATGCTCGGATCCTGACCGGCAAACGGATCGTTTCCCGGCGCGCGATAGACGCCGGTCGCTTGCAGAAGCCTCCAGCCGTCGAGGATCGGCTTCGGGTCGATGTAGGGAGCCCCCGGCCCCTCCGGTCTGATCTTGAACACCAAGCCGGCTCGACCCCCGTCCAGGGACCGGCCAACCCGGCCGAGGATCGTGCCGGCGATCACGATCGCGCCGGCACGGAGCGGGCGCAGGGTGTACTGGTCGCGCGGGAGGTGAAGAATGCCGGAGAAGTAGCTCTCGAAGAGGGTCGGGGTGACAGGCTCGCTCTCGATCTGCAAATCCCCGCCGGCGCCCCAGGAGGCTGGGAGCCACGGGTCGGCGAACAGCCGCTCCTTGACCAGCATGGTCGGCGACGACCAGGTTCCAGCGGGCACGGCGGGCGCGGCAGTCGTCTGGATGCCAGCGGTCGCCGGCGCGCCCGGCCCACCCGGATCCACCGCCCAGACCGGCAGCGCGACCGGCGACGGTGCCCTGGGCACGAGCGGCTTCACGACCGGGTACATAGTCGCAACCGACCCCAGATCCGCGTAGATATAGAGGTTGCCAGCGGCGTCGACGAGGTCGACGTACCGGCCCAGGGACCGGCTTCGACCGAGCCCCACGATCGTGCCGTCGTTGACCGCGATCACCGGCGCACCCGGCTTGGCGAAGATGGTCGTGGCAGTGGTCGCCGGGTTAGAGTCGACTGCGATCGACGGGTTGGCGGCCCCCACGGGCTGACCGTCCAGCCCGGCCGCCGCGGCATCGAGATAGCTTGCCGGAGCGGCCACCGGGAAGCGGCCTTCGACCAGCTCGCTAAGCGCGTCGATCATCCCTTCTGGGATCCCGCCGATCACCTCGGCGCGCAGCAGCACCGACTGCACGTACCACCAGGCGTGGTTATAGGCGTAGACCGCGTTCTGAAGGTTCGTGGAGGCGCCGGCCGCGTGCAGGTAGCGGGCAGCGGCGAAGATCGCGTCGACCGGGTTGTACGGGTCGGCGTAGCCGGAGTTGGTGGCGTCGACGCCGTAGCGCTCCCAGGTCGAGGGCAGGAACTGCATCCAGCCGACGGCACCTGCGCTGGAGATCGACAGGTTCCGCCCGTAGTCGGTCTCGACCTCATTGATCGCCGCCAGCACCGGCCACGGAACGTCGTACTCGATCCCCGCCGCCTGGTAGATGGGGAGCAGGAACGGCGGGATCTCAAAGCTCGAGATGAAGAAGTCGGGGATCGTCGACGTCGGCGCGGGAAACGCGAACGAGAACGGCGAGGCGGTCGTGGCCGGTGTCGTCCCCACGGGGTTGCTCGGCGAAGTCGCTGCGGGCGCCAGCGGCTGTCCCCCCGTCCCGGCCGGGTGGCCCCGCCGTTTGGCGGGGCGCACCGCGCAGTTCGACCGCGCGGGATGGCGCCGGCGGCCCCGCCGGCGGCCGGTATGCCCCCCCGGGTGCGGCCGACACTTCGCGTTCGAGCCTCCCGGGCTACGGCGCCGGGCGGGTGTAACCGTGGTCGTCACGGTCGTCGTCGTCACGGTGGTGGTCGGTGTCGGGTTGGCGGCGGTGCCGGGCGCGGCCGGATCGGCCGGGGAGGTGACAGTGGTGGTCGGTGTGCCCGCTGCGGCGGCGCTACTCTTGGAGCCCCCGCCGGGAGCCGCGACCGGCGTGGTCGCCGGCTCGCCGGAGACCGCTCCCGCGCCCAGCATGAGCACCGCGCACCACGCCAGCGTCGACGTCCAGGCCAGTCGAAGCGCTCGAGCAAGTGCGCGGTGTGCCACTGGACTAGTCCATGCTCAGCCGGCCGTGCGCCGCGCCGTCGAGACGCGGCACTCGGCGCCCGTCGTCACGCGGGCGCGTGCGGGGAGCAGTCCAGTGACCGCGCAATCGCCCGCGGTCCGCTGCCGCAACCGGATAGGGTCGCGCGACGGCGCCCTCGGCGTCGCGCGGCGAGCCGACACCCGCTCGTCGCTCCGCCAACGTCTTTCTCTCAATCGTCATGCTGGGACCGTCCAAGTCATCTGATTGTCGCCCCGCAGTCGCGGTCCACATCACACGTCTGCCCGTTGGGGCAACCGCTCGACCTGAACGTACTTCCGTGTCGACCGCCTCCGTCACGCTGCTCGGTGCGTGCGTGGCTTGGGAAGCCACGGGTTGTCTCCCATCGAGCCGGTCCGGCTTCAAAGCTCTGGCGGTGAGCCGCGAGCAGCCTCGGCATTGGTGCAAGGCGATCTACCCGAATGGGTAAACCGTCAGGAGGGTGTTGTCCGACACATCGGATCGGCGTAGGCTCCGGACGCGATGCGCACACCCGCGCGCAAGGGCGACGCGACAGTCGAGCCTCGAATCCTAGACCGTAAACTGGGCCCCCGCGTGAGGGTTGCGGGTCAAGATGCAGCAAGGCTGGTGCCGCCGGCTCAGTCGGGATCGCACGTGGCGTTCGTGCAGTGCCTCCAGCAGGCCAATGGCAATCATGTCGCCTCGCGGTTGCTCCAGCGGGCCGTCGGCTTCGAGTTCGAGACTGCATGGGAGGTCACTAAGAGGGGCAAGCCTCCTCCGAAGTACACCAAGCTCAAGCAGGGCGCCGGCTGGCACATGGAGACTGACGAGCCGTCGGCCAAGATCAGCGACATCGAGTTCGTTGTCTACCCGCCGGCTGAGGAGTCTGCGACAGGCCGCGCACAGCTGGTCGCGGCGATGACGAGCTTGCAGAACTTTGCACAAGCGCTCGACAACCAGAAGGGGCAGGCTAAGCTGAGCGGCGCACCGGCCCTGACGCCGTTCGTCGACCAGCCGACGGGCGTTGTCATCAAGCCCCGGGGCGACATCGCCGGGCAGCCCCAAGCGACGATCGGACTGCGGCTCGACCGCGTCGACCACTTGATCTCGGCGTTCCGTCACGCCGGCACCGATGCCCAAGATGAGCTGCTCGGCAACGAAACGGCCTGGAATTCGGGGACGCTGGGCCGCGCTCAGCAATGGGCGACAAACGCAACCGATCCCAACCGTGGGGGCTACGTCCCGAGCGGGAACATGCGGGGCCTGCTTGCCCTCATCTATCAGTACCTCGATCGCGGCAGGATGCCCGCTGGGGGCGCGACCCCGTACCAGAAGGCGCTCAAGTACACCAAGTCGATGACGACCGTGATGGCCCGAACGAATTTCGGCGGGCTGTTCCGCCTCGTCGACGACGCCGAGAAGGACTACTACATCACCCACCCGGCCGAGTGGGTCAACTTCGTCCTGTCATCGATGGGTGGCCTGGCCGCCAACGTCAATGTGATCGAGCGGGGCATGAGGGCACCCAAGAACAAGGTCGTCCAGATCCCGATCACTCGCGAGCAATGGCTGATGGGAATGCTGGCCGGGGTCGACCTACTCACCGCGGAAGCGCTCAAGCAGTGGATGCCGAAGCAGCCCAAGGTCGAGAGTGGGGAGGTGATCAGCGGCGCCTTCGGACGGCTCGGGCACAAGACGGACGACGTGGGTCAGCTCCAAGCCATCCGGGGCGCGATCCTCGAGTTGCGCGACATCAAGCAGGGTCTGGCCTTCGAGGACTGGGGAGTATTCGCTACCGACGTGTTCGACTGGATCATGGCGTTGAACGCCTGGGACCCGACGGCTGGCGCCGGTGTCCCCGTCTACACCAAGAACGCAGCGCCCGCGCGCGGCATCCGCAACTGATAGCCAATCCGCGGACTCGTCACTCGCCACCCGGCGTACGCCGTCTCGCACCCTATGGTCGCCGTCGGTCGATGCCACGGAGGAAGTACCGCCGGAACAGGATCGGCGAATCCCAACACGCAGAGCGACTACGGCGTGATGCGCGGAGTCCGCGGGTTCGGCGATCCGCATCCGGTCACGTTGCCCAGCGGCAAGCCGGTGTGGCACCAAGCCGAGGGCTCGACCGCCGTGCCGCCGTTCCGTCCCAACGTCGGCAACCTGGCCCTCACGTTCATCGAGGATCTCGACCACACTTGGGACGGGACCCACCAGATGTTCAACGACGGTAACTGGGACCGTTGGCTGCCGGCCAAGACGACCGCCTGCACTAACCACTTGCCGCGGAACACTCGTGCGGAGACGGAACGGCCGCGCAACGGTGTTGCGCGGCCGTTCGTAGGTGATGGGTGTGCTCTGGCGGAGTGAGCGGTGACGGGTGTTCGCGCGGCCCGGACGGCGAGCGTGTCGGTGTCGTAGGCCAGCATCGCCCGCTCAGTCCAGATCTGCCCGCGCTGGTCTCCCCGTGAGGCGAGATCGCTCCAGCCGGGAGCGGCCGTTGAGGTGGCGGACCGCAGTTGAGCTCGTCTTGTGCGCGGAGCGAAGCGCTAGGCGGCAATTTGCCCCAGGAAACCCTCGGCTTGATCGGGTGACACGAGCCAGTCGAAGTAGTCGGCTGGATTTGCGAACCCGTTGATGAACCGATCTCTGATCGCTGGGGCCTCATTTGCTGCCACCAGCGCCCGGAGGACATGATCGGGCATACCACGGAGCAGCGTGTTGTTCCACTCGCACACGAACCGCATGGTCGAGTTCCAGAAGGCGTCCCACGTCTGCTCCATGAACGCACGGTCGTACGGGCCGTCGCCGTGTGCGCGGATCGCAGACAGATAAGCGTCGGCGGCCTTAGCCGCGCTGTTGGCTCCCGGAGCCGTCAGAGGATCGTTGACGACTACGGTGTCTCCGATTCCAAGCACAAACCGGCCGGACGGCAGTTGGCCTACCGCCTCGCGGACAATCGGGGTCACTCCGCCGAATAGGAACGCGGTGGCGTCCATTGGTTCGGCGTGGCGGCAGCGTTCGTGCATCCGTGGCACGAACTCCTTCTGCAGCCCCTTCGAGACGGCGAGGTGCTTCTCCACCGAGTCGGCCTCCCCAAAACAGTCCCAGGGCCCTCCAGGCACCAGTTGAAACACGACGAGGTGGCCTGGCCCGCTGGGGGTGAGTGTCGGCACCACGATGTGCTCGCCCACCCCCGGGACCATATTGAAGCAAACCGCGTCCCATTCGGGACGGGGTTCCACGCCGGTGACCGCGACAATCGCCACCAACTTCTGTGGCTTTTCAAACGGGGACAGTTCTGGAATCCGCCGGAACAGCTTTGACGTCTCGCCCCTGCCAGCAGCGATAATCACGAGGTCGTTCGTGTCCCGGTAGCGCTCGAGATCGGCGATCCCCGCCTGTGCAATCTCGAGGCGGCCGCCGCGCTGTTCAAACAGTTCCATCCAGGCCGGCATCTTGACTCGCTGGTCAACCGACATGGCCGCCTGGTCCAGACGCGCCGCCCAATCGACGAGCGGGCTCCCGCCTGCCGGATTCGCCACGGAGATCGCCATGCCCTCGGCCTGGGGACATTCCTGCTCCCAGAGATCGATGCCAAGCGCGCGCTCGGTCGCGAGCGCTTTGCCGAACATGCATTGTCCGGACGTCAGACGTCCGTTTCGCATGTCTTCCGGCGTGCGGTTAGAGACCACCGTTACATCATGGCCGTCATCAAGCAAGCCGATCCCGAGTTGCAGCCCGGACTGGCCGGCGCCAACGATCAGAAAGCTAGCCAATGTCCCGCCCCCCTTTGCGGTTGGCGTAATCGTTCGTCCGAGACCGGATCGATGCGGCAGTTAGCGTAGGCATTATTGATCCCCTATCAATGACGTGTGTATGTCTTGCCCCGACGCATAATCTAGGCCGGCCGGCGCTTGTCCGCCAGGGGCCCTTGGTGGAACACCTCACACCTCGCGTTCTCCGCCTGTGAAAGCTTTCACCGAGGCGCCGCAAGCAAAGCACAGCAAAATCTGATGGGCTCTAGCCTGGTAGATCTTCGGGGCGCTTCTTGGCGAGGCTGCCTTCGAGGAGTCCGGTTGACTTCCCAACTTCGATCAGATAACCGTCGCGGTTGCACGTCTAGCCGCGAATCTCAGCCCCGCGATCGATCGCGGGCGTCGCGACCTCGGCCTTTTGAGCTCCACCCATCACGGCACGCGTAAAACATCGGCAACGCGCAGGTTCATGATAGGTGGAGACCGTATTGTCAAGCGTATAGTCGACGAGCGAGATGTCCGGCTTGTCTGCGGTGAGGCCCCCGCCGACGATCGCCAGCAGCAGCGCGTCGTAGCGCAGCGTCGCGCCACCGTAAGTATGCACCGCGCGGCTCGCATGATCCACCGACGACAGGCCGTCCCGCACCCATCGAGCACCGACGTCCGCAGTAATCCGTTCAAGCGGATAGCGCGGCACACCAGACGGCGCAAATGGCTCTAACACAGCGAGCGGGCGGTACACCAAATCCCGATCGGGACTAACCAGGGTCGAACGCATGCGGTCGCCACCCAGTCGCCGCAAGCGAAGCAACGCCTCGACGCCGGCGACCCCGCCCCCGCACACCACGACCTCGAAAGACCCGATCCCGATCACGCTCGTAACGCGAGCCCGAACTGTTCCCTGCACCGCAACAGCCCTCGCGGCCACAGACTGGCACACACTACAGCCGACCACTGCTCCACTATCGAGCGCCCGGCCCTGCCCGCACATCAGCAGAACCAGCGGAGGCCGCGGGGGACAAACACGACTGGGCACCGGCCAAAGGTCCGGGACTGGAGTGCCCTCCGCATCGGGAAGAGCGTGATCGACGTCTCGGGGCCCGTCGTGAAAAGGAGTTGACCCCACGGTTAGCGAGGTCCTCGATCGGCTACTCCTACCTTTGTCGGAGCCGGCGGGGCCGGAGGGTCAACTGCGGGTTCCGGGCAAGCGAAGCGGCGAACGAACTCGAGGGCGGTGGCGGCGACCTCGCGCCAGCCGCTGTCGATGGTCAGCGCGTGTCCGCGGCCGGGCATTTTGACGATCTCTGTGACGCTCTCGTTGTGCTTCTGGTGTTTGTAAGAGGCGTTTGCGACCGCCCATGGAACGGCGTGGTTCTCCTCGCCGGTGATGATGAGAAGCGGCCCCCGCTCCGGGTTTTCCGTGTTGACTTTCGCCTCGGTCCAGGGATTGAGGTTGGCGGCCGCTGCCTGGAAGAGAGTGGTGGCAGAGGCGGGCACGGCGAACTCCTCGTACAGCTGTTTGGCCTCGTCTTCGCTGACAGCGTTGGCGAACGCGTAGCGGAACTGATCGTAGGTGAGCGGTACCGCACGGTTGCGGTTTGCCGGATTGCCGAGCACGGGGCGAGCGGACTTCAGCGCGGAGATCGGCAGCGGGAGCACGCCCCGGAACGGTGCAGGGTCGATTGCGACGGAAACCGTAGCGAGACCGCGGCCAGCGAGGATCTGCGCCAACAGCCCGCCGAACGAATGTCCTATCAAGGCTGGCTTCTTCTCAAGCCTCCCGATGATCACGGCGAAGTGGTTGGCGACCTGTCCGATTGTCTTGTGCGCGAGCAACTCCGGCTTGGCCTTCGCTTCCTCTACCGTCTCCGGGTCGTCGGGCCAACCGGGGGTGAGCGCGAAATAGCCAGCCTCCTCGAAGAGGGCCGCCCATCGGTTCCAGCTGCTGGGTAGCAGCCATAGGCCGTGGATGAACACCACCGGCTGGCGGCCTGATGCGTTCGCCTGAGCGACATGCTCGACCTCGTGCTCGGCGATTGTCGTTGCCTCGGGTGATGCACGAGTCGATCCCTCCACAGGCGCGCCCTTGCGGAGGATGGAAATCGGATCGAACACGACCCCACTGCGCGCGTGCGCCCGGGGCTCGGTTACCTGCACCGGTGGCCGTGGCGGCCGCGACACAACGTGGCTGACCGGAGCGCCCGTCAGCTTCTTGATCCGGTGCGGAAGCCCAGCGTGAAGCCACATGGAGATGTCCGCCGGGAGCGTCGAGACGATGATCTCGTCGTGGCGCGCGGGATCCCACGCCTCGATGACCGCGACCAACGGATCCGTGTGACCGACGCTCCCTTCGACCTCGAGTCCCTGATCACGCAGATAGTCGAGCGCCTCGGCAAGCCTTTCGCCCGCGGCCACTCGCCCGCGGGTCGCCGGAACGACCAGGCTAAACGTCGTCGGCTCGCCCGCTGTTCGCCCCTTCAGCGCGTCAGCAAGTTCTCTAGATGACGCCGTGACATCCGCGACCAGGAGCACCGAGCGCTTCCAAGCCATATCGCGTGACCTCCTTCTTATGTTCATATACGCCGGTTGGCCCCTGACGACATCCGTATGACTTTGCAAGCCCGGTGCGGGAAATCACCTATCCGCGTCAGGGCAAAGGACGCATCTCCGAGACGCACATCGCCGCATGCCGTCGCGCCACCGCAGCCCCGCGAGGGGCTGCCAGCTTGGCCCTACTCGCGGTGCCCGTCAGTGAGTTCCCACGCAGGGGGACGCTCGGGTTTGTGTCCCCAGCGCTCCCTGCGCCACTCAGCCTCGATGTATCGCTTGGCCTGGGTGCCCATCCTGTCCCCAACGAGGACTTGGTCAACCTGCCACGGTGCTGGTCGCTCAAGCTCTGCCTGGAGGGCGAGGAACCTCTGCAGCTCGCGAACATTCCGCTGCTCTCCTATCGCCACTCATACGATGTGCGGCACGCGGTGCTGATGCGTGAGCTGCGCTTCAGAGATCGGCCCGGGCGCGAGATGAGCCTGCGCAGCCGGCGGTTCGTCAGCATGGGGAGGATGCACCTCAGTGGTTGAGCCGCGAGACATCACCATCACAGTCCAATACGACCGGCAACCCAGATACGGGCGGTCGCTGGAATGGATCGCGCCAGAGTTGAAGGACTCGGCTCTGACCATGACCGAGGACCAGCTTGACGACCCAACACCCTCACGCACATGGGCGGGGCTTGTCGACGGACCGACCTACGAGCGCTTCGCGGAGGCCTGGCGACTCCCCAAAGACACCCACGAGGCGACCTCGCAAACAGCCGGCGGCGATCGCGAGCTCCCTACCCACACCTATACGCTCGACGGCATGAACTGGGAAGCCGGCAACGAATCTCCCATCGTCTGCGTCTCCCTCCAAGTGATGCAACCGGCTTAGCCGCATGAGATAGCGCGCCAGGCTTAAGGCACCCCGGATCGGCCTTAGAGACCTCCGCTGAGGAGCGTCTTGACGACGTCGGTCGCGTCCACCAGCGCGGCGGATGCGAGCACCTTGAACCCCTCTCCAACGCGGCCGGGTCCCCGAAGGGGACCGCGCGCACGCGAGAAGCAGGAGCGCCGTGACGGTTATTGCGCCCGGCGCTTGCCCGCGGCACGACCGCGCCGGCCGGGACCCGGAGTAACGATCACGCCGTCGGCCGGGTACACGATCGACTCGTGCTGCTCATCCCAGCGCACGCGGTAATGCTCGTGCCCTTCGCGGCCGAGCACCTCGATGATCTCTCCTCGGCGCGACGCCTGGCCGTGGACGCCATGAGGCTCAATCCAGTCTCCTACGTGGGCGCCGGTTTCAACGCACTTATTCGGCATCAGTTCACCTCCTTTGAGCCATCAAACCGCTCGGGCCCGAGCTCGGCATCGGTGAACGCGCGAAGCCCGGCTCGCGGCCCGTTCCGCGATCACGCCGTGCACGGGCCCTTGTTCTTGTTGGTGCGCGCCCAGATGGCACGGACGGCCGCGATTACGGGCGCGCGGTAGTCATTACCCGACTCCTGATCACCGACTAGCCGCGTTTTCCGAGTAGCGAACTGGTAAGTCGGCGGTTTTCAGCGGCTCGGCCGAGTCGTTTTGCGCGGTATTTGTTGGCATTGTCGGCGCGATGCTTGGTCGCTCGCGTGCTCACGAACTCTGGTGTAGGGCCAACATGGCTGCCGGCGTCTGCGGCGATGTGTGGGCTAGGCCCATAGTTCCGTGGCGTTTGGTCCGTCCGACAGCGTCGGTATTGTAGGGCCAATATGTATGTCAAGCGTCACGCGGTGCGCCGGGGCAGCAAGCGCTACGTGTATCTGCGGCTGGTGCAGGCCTATCGCGACGAGCACGGGCGGGTGCGCCACCGCGTGCTCAAGACGCTCGGGCGTGAGGACGAGCTCAAGGCGTCGGGCCAACTCGAGCAGCTGATGGGGTCCTTCGCGCGGCTGGACCCGCCGATGGCCGGGGTGCG
Source organism: uncultured Solirubrobacterales bacterium (assembly GCA_963755525.1). Taxonomy (GTDB): domain Bacteria; phylum Actinomycetota; class Thermoleophilia; order Solirubrobacterales; family Solirubrobacteraceae; genus Palsa-465. Next base: position 310,160 of record CAVWKC010000001.1, read on the forward strand.
TCGCGAGGTCGGGCCGCTGCTGTTGGCGTGGCACTTCATCACCGCGCTTGACCTCGTCGCGACGGTCGATCGGGCGCTGCCGCAGCGCGGGCGCCAGCAGCTGTCAGTCGGGGAGGCGGTCGCGGCGCTGATCTGCAGCCGGCTTTGCTCGCCCTCGCCGTTGTATGACATCGCGGGGTGGGCGTCGGGCGCGGCGTTGCAGGAGCTGCTGGGAATCCCGGCGGTGTTGCTCAACGACGACCGGCTGGGGCGGGCGCTTGAGATCCTGGCGGTGTACTCAGAGACGCTGCGCGGCACGCTCGCGGCACGCGCGATCGAGCGGTTCGGGATCGACGCCGGCCGGCTGCACGTCGATCTGACCGCGCTGCGAGTGTGCGGCGCCTATGAAGGCTCGGCGCTGGTCGCCAAGGGCTGGGCGCAAGGGCAGGGCGTCGCGCGCCAAGTCCGCGCGCTGCAGGCCAGCACCGCCGACGGGGTGTCGCTGTACGTGCGCCCCGAACCAGGGAACGCGGCCGAGGTGTCGCTGATCGCCCAGAGTCTCGAGCGGCTGCGGGAGATCTCAGGGCCGGGTGGCGTGTTGATCCTCGACTCCGCGTGCGGGCATCCCAAGACGCTGTGTGAGATCGCCCGCGCTGAGCTGCGGTTCATCGTGCCGCTGCGCGCCCAGACCGGGTTTCGTGAGCGGTTTATCGCCGACGTCGGGCATCGGGGGCTCGGCGCGCTGCGCTACGTCTCCCAGCGCGAGCAGACCCTCCCGACGCAGCTGCGCACCAGATACCGCGGCGCGCTCAGAGACTGGGAGGTGACCGACCCCGAGACGGGCCAGACCCGCCGCTTCCGCGTCGCCTACATCCACTCCTCCGAGGAGCAACGCGAGACCGCGGCCGCCCGCGAGCGCGCGCTCGCGAAAGCCGAGGAGCAGCTGCAGCGCGTCAAAAACGGGCTCGGTGGCCGCTACTACAAGACCCGCAAGCAGGTCGAGGTGCGGATCGCCCGGATCCTCGACGCCAACATCGAGGGGCTGATCCGCACCACCACCGCCACCCGCAACGGCAAGCCCACGCTCACCTGGACCCGCGACCACGACGCGATCGCCGCCGTCGGGCAGACCGACGGGCTCTACGCGCTGGCGACCAACCTCCCCGGCGCCCGCCTGACCGCCGGGCAAGTACTGCGCGACTACAAAGGCCAGCAGATCGTCGAGCGCCGCCACCGCGACTACAAACAGACCCTCAAAGTCCGGCCGATCTTCCTCCACAACGACGACCGCATCTACGCGCTGACCAGCATCATCGGGGTCGCGCTTCTGATCTTCGGACTGATCGAGACCGAACTCCGCAAAGCGCTCGGCGCAGACGAGCTCATCCCCGGCCTGCTGCCCGAGAACCGCGCCGCCAAACCCACCGGACGCAACGTGCTCGGCGTCTTCCAAGGACTCGGACTTACCTACACACACGCCGGGATCGAACTCGACCGCCTCACCCACACACAACGCCGCGTCCTCGAGCTCCTCCAGATCACACCACCCTGGCCCGAACAACAGCCGACACGACTAGCCCATCCGTCACGCGGAAAATGGGACTAGCAGAAGGCACCGCCCCTCGCGAACCAGAGCGTTGGCGTCCTGCGGGTTGGGGCCCGGGTATGTAAACCCCTCGGCGGTGGGAACACCCCGCACCGTGAAGCGTCCGACCGGGCCCGGAACGTGTATGAAACCTCGCAGTTCGGCCGCCTGCTCGCGTACCGCGTCCCGGACCGACCCCAATTCCATCACCCACGAAACGCGCTGACCATCTGACGAGACAGTCTGGACGGAGAACGCGCGATGAAACCCCTCAGTCACCAGACGTGACTCCTCCGTTTGTCCGTCAGTCATGGGCGCGGTCCACAGCCCCGCGGTCGTGCTGATCGCTGGAGACCCCGTCGTCTGAAACCCCGTCTCTTCATGGTCCCGCACGAGGTAAGCACTGAGCGCGACGTCAGACTTCTGGCTGTGCGAAGTCCTTCCGCAGCCGGCACCTGCGGCTGCGATCAGCCCAGCCATCAGCGCTGCGGCGATTGCTCGTGCGCGGCTGCGGGTCTCGATGGCACGGCGGGCTGAAGCACGCAGCGATTGCACGAGGCCACAGCGCTGTCGTTCGCTGACCTCTCGGTCTGGGCCCCGCCCCCGTCGGCGGTCGAGCACCGCCTCGGGCATCGGAACGGTGTCGTCGAGGAGTTGTGCGCGGCGGTTCAGGGTGATCACCTCACGGTAAGTTGACGCGCGCTTGCTCCGTCTGCCGAATCTGGGAGGGGGCATCACGGTTTGTCCAGCCGTGCGACGGGCCGGGTCGGCCCGCCGCATCGGTGGTCGACTACGGAGCCGAAACCTTGGCTGTGAAGGCACCGAGGACGGTTAAGGAGGACGACGAGGCGATGCCCGTGAACGTGATCGACCCAGTCGCTCCACGCAACTGTCCCGTGCCGCCGGTGATTTGCCCGGACGAGATGAATGCGACTGATGTCGTCGAGATCGGCGAGAAGGTTCCGGCGTAATTGCCGTGGATGCTGTCTCCGTGCGAGTCGCCGATCGTGAACGTTCCGTCACTGATCGCGTCCGTCACAAAATTGTCGGTCTCAGCCGAGCTGAGTTGGAAGGCGCCGAGGTCGTTGGCCAGGCCTGGGCCGCTGTCGGTGACGGCGAACGCGCCCGGGTCGCTCGTCGGCGATGCCGTTAGCTCGCCCCTCCAGGCACCAACGATTGAAAGAGACCGCGCCGCGAGCGCGGTGCTAGGCAGCGCTCCTGCGGCGACGAATCCGCAGAAAGTTGTAATGGCGATCGCTGCATGGAGCTTTGACGTGATACGCGACATTCGCTTGTCCTCCTGGTGATTGTGGAATCGTGCGACACACCGGCCTGGCATCCGGCTCGGGACAGATTCGGCCAGATGGCCCAAATCGCCGGCGTGGTCGCCTAGTTCACTTGCCGGCGTAGCGTGGCCGGGGCGGTTGCTGGAGCGCGGAATCAGCACTTGGTTGGGTGTCGCCGGCGTCGGTCCACATCACCGCATGCGTCTGTGGGTCGCGAAACAGGCGGGTCGGAACCATGTCGCGGTGCTGCGGCAGCGCGGTGGCTGAGGGAGCCGAGGTCCCGCGGGTGGCGGCAGTGACGCCCGCAATCAGGAGCGTGAGAGCGATTGCCACCGCCATCGCAAGCACCAACACCTCGCTGCGGAACATAATCGAGGTCGGGCTGGCGATGTGTGGATGAACGTCCGAGATGAGCATATCTCCCCCTTTGGCGGATCTGCTGATGCGTTCACCGTACGGTCGCCATGGCTCCTTTTCCGCGTCCTTGGCAGCGCCCGCAGTGGGTATTTCGACTCAATGGCTACGGATCGGCACGGCCACTCGCCGGGTCGGTTGAGCTGAGCCTTGCGTCTGTCCCGACGCAGTTGACACGCGAGCGGGACTGCTAGGCGCCGCCGTAGACGTGCCGGCGCAGTGCGTCGACGTCATGAATCAGCACGGTGCGCCGCCCAGTCGTGATCCAGCCCAGCGTGCGCAGAGCGGCGAGTGCTTTGACGGTGGCCTCGCGCGATGCTCCACACCAGCTGGCAAGCTGTTCCTGCGAGAGAGGGAGCTCTACCTCGATACCGCTAGCGGTCTCCTCGCCGAAGCGCTCGCCTAGTTCCTGTAGGCGCCACGCGACCCGCCCCAACGAGTCCAGAGCGGCAAACTCCAGCCGCTTGCGGTCCGCGTCGCGCAGCCGATTGGCGAGCACCCCGCAGCAGCTCCATCGCTACCGCGGGATCAGCCAGCGCGCGCAGCAGGGTCGATCCGGGCGCCACCGTCGCCTCCACCTCGCCCAGGGCGAGCGCCGTCGCGGAACGAGGCGCTCCGTCCAGCGGGGAAAGCTCGCCGATGACGTCTCCCGGCCCGCGCAGCCCGAGCACGATCTCGCGGCCGCCGGGACCGACGCTCGTGATCGTCACCCACCCCCGCTCGATCACGAACACACGGTCGGCGACGTCGCCCTCGGTAAACAGTGCCTGCCCGCGCCGGAATTGGACGCGCCGCCCTTCGCCACGCAGCCGGCCGGCCAGCAGGCCCGTATAGGTTGACGTCGACACCCGCATAGTTTCCCGAATACGAATCTCAGCCGGGCTGTCCAGGATGTGTTGCCCGCGCGGCTGGGATTGGCGACGATAGGGCTGATGGAAGCCGGTGTAGTCACGTTGCTGTTTACCGATATCGCCGGGTCGACGCGGCTGCTCGAGCGGTTGGGGAGTCGCTACCTGGATCTGATCGGCGAGCACGATCGTGTGCTGCGGGAGTGGATCCTCAAGTGCCGTGGGCGTGAAGTGCGTACTGCCGGGGACTCATTCTTCGCCGTGTTCCCGGACGCCGGCGATGCGGTGAGGTGTGCGCTAAACGTGCAGATGGTGTTGGCGGACGGTGTCTGGCCCGGCGGGCAGCGGCCGCTCGTCCGGATGGGGATCCATACAGGCGCGCCCGCGGCGCGCGGCGGTGGCTTTGAGGGCATGGATGTTCATCGAGCTGCGCGTGTGATGGCGGTCGCGCACGGCGGGCAGGTACTGCTGACCGACGAGGCCCGACGTGCGGTCGGGGAGCCGGTGAGCGTGCGTGACCTCGGGTTTCATCGCTTAAAGGATCTTCCCGAACCCGAGCATCTCTTCCAGCTCGTCGCGCCGGAGCTACCGAGCGCATTCCCGCCGTTGCAGTCGCTGAACCGATCCAACCTGCCGATCCCTGGCAACTCGCTGGTCGGCCGGCAACTGGAGGTCGGCCAGGCGTTCGAGATGCTCATGCGCCCCGAGCTGCGGCTGGTCACGCTGCTGGGGCCGGGTGGCGTCGGGAAGACCCGGGTAGCGCTCGAAGTGGGGGCAGAGGCGGTCAGCCGCTACCGCGACGGAGTGTGGCTCGTGCTTCTCGCGCCGGTGGCGGAGGGCGGGTTGGTCGTGTCTGAGCTGACCAAGGTGTTGGGGATTGATCCGGTCGGCGGTCAAGCGCTGGAAGAAACGCTGCTCGCGGCGCTGGCGGAGCGAGAGCTGCTGCTAGTGCTGGACAACTTCGAGCACCTCCTCGACGCCGCCGACCTCGTCGCGCAGCTGATTGCAGCCGTACCAGGCATCGACGTGCTGGTGACGAGCCGCGAGCCGCTGCGGATCCATGCCGAGCATCGCCTTGAGGTGCCGCCGCTTGCGCCCGAGCACGCCACCGAGCTGTTCATCCAGCGAGCGCTCGCGGTGCGCCCGGGGCTCAACCTCGTCAACGGCGATCGTGCGGCGGTTGAACGTATCTGCGCCCGCCTCGATGGGCTCCCGCTCGCGCTCGAGCTGGCGGCGGCGCGCAGCGTGGTATTCGGGCCGCGTGCTCTGGAGTCGAGATTGGCGCAGGGACTCAAGTTACCCGCGGGGCCGAGGGACATGCCCGAACGGCAGCGCACGCTCACAGCGACGATTGACTGGAGCTATCGTCTGCTCGGTCCTGAGGAGCGCGCCCAGCTCAGAGCTCTGGCGCCGTTCATCGGCGGGGTACGCGTCGACTCGGCCGAGTCTCTATGGGGAGAGGACGCCGTTGATCGGCTCGCCGCACTTGCCGAGAAGAGCCTGCTACGCCGCCGCGACGATCCCGATGGTGAGCCGCGGTTCCGGATGCTCGAAGCGGTCCGCGAGTTCGCAGACGAACGGGCGACTGCCGAGGGGACCGGTGGGGAGGCCGCGGACAACCATGCGGCCCACTATCTCGATCTGGCGGTGGAGATAGGTCCCCGGCTGGTCGCCACGGATCAGGGGCGGTGGCTTGACCGCTTAGAAGCCGAGCTTGCGAATGTGCGCGCCGCGCTCGACCGGTTGACGATACGCGCACCTGAGCAAGCGCTGACGATGGTCGGCCATCTGAGCCGATTCTGGGAGATCCGCGGCAACCTTCCCGAAGGACGCCGGCGCCTGGGCGACATTCTCGCCGCGACGCCCGCCCGCGGCCCCGACCGTGCGAGGGCCCTGTTTGGCGCGGGCCGACTCGCGTTCCTGGCCGGTGACGCACGGGAAGCCGTGCCATTCCTGCGCCAGGCAGCGGCGTCAGCTCGCGCCGCTGGAGAGACACGTCTTGCGGCCGAGGCGCTGGCGAACGTCGACGCCGCCGGGGTAATCCTGGGCGATCCGAGTCTCAGCCAGACCGCCGGTGACGAAGCGATCGCCCTGGCGCGATCCGCACGGGACGACTGGGCACTGGGGATCGCCCTGAACAATCGCGCGAGCGGGTGCATTGCGCGTGGACAGTTCGCCGCCGCCCGCCCACTACTGCAAGAGTCCCTAGAGCTCCGTCGGCGCGTCGGAGAATCGCGCGGGATCGCCATCACCTCCTACAACCTCGCCCAGTTGACGCTCGGCGCCGGCGAACTCGACGCAACCCAGGCGATCCTCGACTCAGCACTCGAGCAGGCTCGCGCGATCACCTACCACACAATGATCGCGGGACTACTGGCAATCGGAGCCCTACTCGCGCTTCACCGCGAGAACCCAGCCCTCGCACAGGGCCGACTCGCGGAGGCGGTCGAAGCGATGCGTGAACCTGACCCCGAGATACTCGTCGATCTGTTGGCGGCCGCCGCGGCGATCGCGGCAATGCGCGGGCAGTCCCTCGACGCCGCCGCCCTTTGGGGAGCCGCCGACGCGAGGCTCACCCGGATCGGCCGACTCGAGGCGCCGGGCGCCTCCGCGATCCGCGCGAAGTGGCGAAGCCGCCCACGCGCACAAGCGGCCGATCAGAACAAATGGGACGCCGCCCGAAAGGCTGGCGCCGAGCTGTCCGATGAGCAAGCGATCGCGGCCGTCCGTGCACGCGCGACGTCGGATACCACCGACGTCGTCCGCTAACCCGAGACCGCGGAATCCGAGCGCGGAAAGACCGCGGTCGAAAATCGGCATCGCAGAAGACGCAACCCCGGCAACCGGCAAGCCCTGCGTACGATCGCTTACTTGTCCCGGCGTGGATGTCAATAGGTTGGAGTAGGTTCGGCCGTTCGGGTCGGGGGTGCGTGAGCGCGCGGTGGTGGGTAGCGGCTGTGTGCGTGGGCGTCCATGCTTACTTTGGAGCTCGCCCCGGGTTGGTTCGGGGTCGGCGACATGATGGTGTTGGGTGTCCCGGCAGATGGTTGCGGCCGCTCATTCTTTCTAGGCCTGTCCCTGTTGGGGGTCGGCGCGATCGTTGGGAGCTGGCCGCGGTTCATCGGTTGATTGGGGGCGTCCCGGAAGCACGATCTGAGGCGGCGGGTTTCAGAGCGTCGTCCCCGAGGGCTTTGAGGATGTGGTAGCTGCGTTTGAGTAGTTTGCGGGCGAGCGCGAAGGCAACGCAGGCTCGGTTACCGCCGATCCGCTCGGCCAGTTGGAGGTAGTAGGCGCGGTCCGGGCTGGCGGGGAAGCGCGCGCGTTGCGCGGGATCGGCACCGTTCGGGCCGAGCCGTCGGTCTTGGTCGGCCGTCGTGCGGGCAGCCGTCACGCCGACGCGTGTCGTAGCGGCAGGCCTCAGACGGTCAGCAGGTCGACCAGCGCCTCCGCTCCCCACCCAGGGGGGCGTTTCTCTTGAGGCTTCCAAATCGCTTCCATCGGGCAGCCGTCACGCCGACGAGGCGAGCCCAAACAGAACAAAGACTGCCTAAATGCAGGGAGTTCGCCAGAGCCGACGCCCGGACTCGAACCGGGGACCCCTTCATTACGAGTGAAGTGCTCTACCAGCTGAGCTACGTCGGCGCGGGTCGGGGCCAGTTTACCCCGGCCACCCTCTCCCCACCCGACGCTCAGCGCTAGCTGGCGAGCCCGCGATCGCTGTGTCGCTCTCGCCAGTCCTCGGCCAGGATCGCCCACCGCTCGTGGTCGCGCCAGCGGCCGCCGATCTTGAGGTACCGGGGCGAGAAGCCCTCGCGCACGAAGCCGGCGCCCCGGGCGAGCGCGATCGATGCCTGGTTGCCGGGCTGGATGTTGGCCTCGATCCGGTGCAGGCGCAGATGCGCGAACGCCTCGCGGACGACGAGGTCGAGTCCCTCGCGCATGTATCCCTGGTTGGCGAATTTGCTGGCGACCGCGTAGCCAAGGTAGGCGCTCTGCAGCGAGCCGCGCGTTATGTGCGACAGGTTGAAGAAGCCGAGGATCGCCCGGTCCTCGCGCCGGCAGACGAGCATCGCCTCGAAGTCCTGGCGGCGGCTGTCGAGGAGGTAGGCGTCGAACGCCTCGTCATCGGTCGGCGCGGTCGCCCATGGGCGGTGGAATGCGCGGCTTGCTCGCATCAGTCCGATGAACTCGGCTCGATCGGTGCGCGCGGGCGTGCGCAGGTACACGCGGCCCGTAAGCTGACCGCCCGGCCGCCCGTCGGACTCGCCCGAGCGCGGGGAGGCGACCTCGTCCCGCTGCGTCATGCCGCGAGCAGACGCTCCAAGCGATACGCGAGCGATTCGCATGCAAGCTCCTCGGATACGTTTAGCTGAAACCGCAGCCGCGTGTCTTCCACGGCTTCCATCGCAGCCCGCAGACGCTGCGGATCGACGCCGGAGTCGGTTTCGAGGTCCACCATACGGTCGACATTCCTTACCAGGTCTGGGGCTCCCCAGGCAAGGCAAGCGAGGTCGGCGTACCAGAGCGCGACGACCTGGAGAGCGAAATCGAGCGTCCCGGTCTCGACCCGCCGGCGGGCGCGCCTGATGCGCTCCTCCCACTCGGTCTTGATCCGCTTGCGCTCCTTGCTCGGGTACAGCTCGAGCTCCTCGGCGGCGCTCGCCTCGAGCTCCGTGCGGATCGCCTCCCCACGGGCACGGACCGCCGCGAGGATGTCCGACCACGGTTGCGAGCGCGCCATCTCGCCCGATATGGCCGCGCGCGCGAACCGCTCCGCCGCTTTCCGCAGGGCCTGGCCGTCGGCTCCGGTCAGCTCCCGGGCCCGCTCGGCATCCCCGAGCGCGAGGTGCGCGCACGCGAGGGCCGTCTGGGGTTCCTCCCCCAACGCCTCGAGCGCGCGGGCCGTCTCCTCGACGGTGGGCGCGTCGAACCGGACCAGCTGGCAACGAGAGCGGATCGTCGGCAGCACCTCGGCCAGCCGGTCCGACAGCAGGATCAGGTGCACGAATGACGCCGGCTCCTCAAGCGTCTTCAGCATCCGGTTGGCGGCCTCGTCTCCCAACTCGTCGACCCGCTCGATCACGAATACCCGGCATGTCGCCTCGAAGGGCGTCTTGCTCGCGGCCGATACGACCGGACCGGCGATGTCGCTGACGAGCATTTCGTGGGCGCCGCTCGGTGCCACCCACGTCAGGTCGGGATGCGCCCCGGAGGCGACTCTCGCGCGAGCGCTCGCGGGATCCGGTGAGCCGGCGGCGAGCAGCTCGCCGGCGATCGCACGGGCGGCCGATCGCTTACCGGCGCCCCCCGGCCCGTAGAACAGATAGGCGTGTGACGCTCGACCATCCGCCTCGAGCGCCGGCGACAGGACGGCGCGCGCGTGCGGGTGACGTTCGAGCTCTGCGAGCATGCCTCGATCGTAGTGCCCGGTAGGGTCGGGAGCCACGCAGATGGCGCGCGGCCGGCTGATCACAATCGAAGGTATCGACGGGGCGGGCAAGTCCACGCTCGCGGTCGTCCTGGTGGACGCGCTTCGCGACCGCGGGATCGAAGTGTCGCTGCTGCGCGAGCCGGGTGGCGTGCCCGCGGCCGAGCGGATCCGCGACCTCGTGATCGACCCCAGGCTGCACGTGACGGCCCGTACCGAGGCGCTCTTGTATGCCGCCGCCCGGTCGCAGCTGGTCGAGGAGGCGATCGAGCCACTCCTGCGCGAGGGACGGTGGGTGCTGCTCGATCGGTTCATCGACTCGTCGCTGGCGTATCAGGGAGGCGGACGGGAGCTCGGGATCGACGCGGTCCGGGCGATCAACGAGTTCGCGATCCGAACGGCCTGGCCGGACCGCACGTTGCTGTTACTGATCGACTCGGAGCTGGGTCGTGATCGATCGCGATCGCGCTCCGGCGCCCCCGACCGCCTCGAGCGCGAGCAGAACGATTTCTTCGAGCGGACGGCGGCGGCGTATCTCGAGCTCGCTGCCGAGGACCCCGAACGGATCCGGAAGGTCGATGCCACGCGCCCGCCTGAAGAGGTACTCGCCGCGGCGCTCGCCGAGCTCGCCGACCTACTCTGAGTAGCCGTCCGGATTCGCCCGCGCGAACGACCACGCGTCGGCGACCATCTCCTCGAGCGCCGGCTTGCGCGCCTCCCAGCCGAGCTCGGAGCGGATCCGGTCGCTCGAGGCGACCAGCATCGGCGGGTCACCGGGGCGGCGAGGCGCCTCGTTCGTGCCGATCTCCATGCCGGTGACGGCCCGGGCGGCGGCGATCACCTCGCGGACCGAGAAGCCGTTGCCGTTTCCGAGGTTGTACACGCGGTGCTCGCCGGAGCGTGTGCCGTTGAGCGCGAGTAGGTGTGCCGTCGCGAGGTCCTCGACGTGGATGTAGTCGCGGACCGCGGTGCCGTCGGGCGTCGGATAGTCGGTCCCGTAGATCTGCGCGGCCGGTGCCTGTCCGAGCGCGACGCGGAGGATGTTGGGTATGAGGTGCGTCTCCGGGTCGTGGTCCTCGCCCAGGTCGCCGCTCGCGCCCGCGACATTGAAGTACCGAAGGCTCACCGCGCCGATCCCGCTCGCGGTGCAGAAGTCGCGGATCATCAGGTCGACGGCGAGCTTTGACGCGCCGTACGCGTTGACCGGCCTGGGCACGGCCGTCTCGGCGATCGGGACCTCGTCGGGCTGCCCGTAGACCGCGCACGTCGAGGAGAACACGAGGCGGTTGACGCCGGCGGCGACCATCGCCTCGAGCAGGTTGAGCGTCCCGCCGACGTTCGTCCGGTAGTAGCGCTCGGGGTGGCTGACCGACTCCGACACGAGCGCGAGCGCCGCGAAGTGCATCGCGCCGTCGAACCCGGCGGCCAGCGTCTCTTGGACAGCCTCGGGGTCCAAGAGGTCCGCGACGACGAGCTTGGCGCCTGCCGGGACCGCCTTGCGGTGCCCCCGCTCGAGGTTGTCGAGCACGGTCACTTCGTGGCCGGCCGCGAGCAACTGGCGGGCGACGATCGAGCCGATATAGCCGGCTCCGCCGGTCACGAGCAGCCTCATGGCACGGAGTAAAATAGAAGGTCCGCGTGAGAGCGGGTCGGAACCAGCGGCGAGAGTTTTTCCGTCCGGGGCCCCCGCCATCATCTGCTGCCCGCTCGACTGTCCAAAAGTCGCGCAAGAGCAGGGGAAATCGTGGAACACCGAGAGGAGCAGTACGGCATGGATCAAATCCCGCAGACCCAACTCGAATCCGAGGTACGGACGGGCGAGGGCCTCTCGGTCAGGCGCTACTTCACGGTGCCCGGCCAGCATCCGTTCGACTCGGTGGAGTGGGAGCAGCGGGACGCGCGGATCGGGCACGGAGACAAGGTCTCGTTCGAGCAGCGCGACGTCGAGTTCCCGAAGTCGTGGTCCCAGAACGCCACCAACATCGTCGCCCAGAAGTACTTCCGCGGCCAGCTTGGCTCCCCCACCCGTGAGCACTCGGTCCAGCAGATGATCGGGCGGGTGTCGGGCACGATCGCCGACTGGGGGCGCGACCGTGGCTACTTCGCTACCGACGACGACGCCGACACCTTCGAAGCTGAGCTGACCCACATCCTGCTCCACCAGATGGCGGCGTTCAACTCACCCGTCTGGTTCAACGTCGGCTTCGAGGAGAGCCCCCAGTGCTCGGCGTGCTTCATCTTGAGCGTCGACGACACGATGGAGTCGATCCTCGAGTGGAACACCAAGGAGGGGATGATCTTCCGCGGCGGGTCAGGGTCGGGCATCAACCTTTCGAGGATCCGCGGGTCGATGGAGCCGCTGGCCAAGGGCGGCACCGCCTCGGGCCCGGTGAGCTTCATGCGCGGAGCCGATGCGTGGGCCGGCACGATCAAGTCCGGCGGCAAGACGCGCCGCGCGGCGAAGATGGTCGTGCTGGACGTCGATCACCCCGACATCATCGAGTTCATTCAGTGCAAGGCCAAGGAGGAGGAGAAGGCCGCCGCGCTACGTGACGCAGGCTTCGACATGTCGATCGACGGCGAGGGCTTCTTCTCGATTCAGTACCAGAACGCCAACAACTCGGTACGAGTGACCGAGCGGTTCATGCGGGCGGTCGAGAACGACGAGGACTGGCAGCTGACCGGGCGCGTGACCGGGACGCCGATCGGCGAACCGATCCCCGCGCGCGAACTCATGCAGGAGATCGCCAAGGCGGCGTGGCGCTGCGCCGACCCCGGCATCCAGTACGACACGACGATCAACCAGTGGCACACGTCCCCGAACTCGGGCCGGATCAACGCGTCCAACCCGTGCAGCGAGTACATGCACGTGGACAACTCGGCCTGCAATCTCGCGTCGCTGAACCTGATGAAGTTCCGCCGGCCGGACGGCACGTTCGACGTCGCGTCGTTCGAGCACACGGTCGACGTGATGTTCCTCGCCCAGGAGATCATCGTCTCGCCGTCGAGCTATCCGACCGAGGAGATCGGCGCCAACGCGCGCGCGTTCCGGCAGCTGGGTATGGGCTACGCCAACCTGGGCGCGTACCTGATGGCGGACGGCGTCGCGTACGACTCGGACGCCGGACGGGGCACGGCCGCCGCGATCACCGCGCTGATGACCGGTCGCGCCTACCTGGGCTCGGCCCGGACTGCCGCGGCGATGGGTCCGTATGAGCGCTACGCGGAGAACCGGGACGCCCACAACGCCGTGATGCGTATGCACCGCGACGCGTCGTACGCAATCCCCGATTTCGCGTGCTCGGATGGCGCGTTGCTGGCGGCGGCACGCCGGACCTGGGAGGAGGCCGTCGAGGTCGGCGACCGCGCCGGCTATCGCAATGCGCAGGCGACGGTGCTCGCCCCCACGGGCACGATCTCGTTCCTGATGGACTGCGACACGACCGGCATCGAGCCGGACTTCTCGCTGGTCAAGTTCAAGGAGCTGGTCGGCGGCGGTCAGATGACGATCGTCAACCGTACGGTGCCGCTGGCGCTCCAGACGCTTGGCTACGGTGATGAGCAGATCGAGCAGATCGTCGCCTACGTCAACGAGCACGGAACGATCGTCGGCGCCCCCGGCCTCGCCGACGAGCACCTGTCGGTGTTCGACGTGGCGGTCGGCGAGCGGGCGATCTCCCACATGGGCCACCTGAAGATGATGGGCGCGACCCAGCCGTTCCTGAGCGGCGCTATCTCGAAGACGGTGAACATGCCTCAGACGGCGACCGTCGAGGACATCGCCGAGGTCTACATGGAGGGGTGGCGGCTCGGGATCAAGGCGCTCGCGATCTACCGCGACGGCTCGAAGACCGCGCAGGCGCTCCGGACCGAGGCGCAGAAGGACACGACGGAGTCGAGGGAGGCCGAGATCCAGAAGGCGGTCGCCGAGGCGCTCGCCAAGGCCCCGGTCCGTCGCCGGATGCCGCGTGAGCGCCGGTCGATCACGCACAAGTTCTCGATCGGCGGCCACGAGGGCTACATCACCGCCGGCATGTACGACGACGGGCAGGTCGGGGAGATCTTCCTCACCGACATCGGCAAGGAAGGCTCGACGCTCCGCGGAATGATGAACTCGTTCGCGACGGCGATCTCGATCGCGCTCCAGACCGGAGTGCCGCTCGAGACGCTCGTGCGCAAGTTCAGCTACATGCGCTTCGAGCCCGAGGGCATGACCTCGAACCCGGAGATCCCGTTCGCGAAGTCGATGCCCGACTACATCATGCGCTGGCTCGCCTCGCGGTTCCTCGACGTCGAGCTCCAGGAGGAGCTCGGCATCCTCACGCCCGAGGTCCGAGCCCGCCAGGCGGCGCAGGAGGCCGCGAGCTCCCACCTCGGCGACGTCGCGGCGCTGCCGTCCGAGACGTCCAAGCCCGGCAACGGGAACGGCGGTCACACCGGGTCGCCGGCACTACCGGCGACGTCCGCGCTGACCGACTCGCCGCCGGTGATCCCCACGATGCGCAGGGGACTCGACCTCGGACCGGCGTGCCAGCAGTGCGGCGGGATGATGCAGCGCACCGGCAGCTGCTACACGTGCTCGAGCTGCGGGTTCAACACCGGCTGCGGTTGAGCCTGCCTCCGGGGGCGCGGCGCCATTCCCCCGAAGCCCCGGTGCGACGAGACTGACCCGAAGCCCCGCCACACGGCGGGGCTTCGTCGTTTCGGACTGACGCAGCAGGCGTTCGCACTGGCTTGACGCTGAGGGCCCCGCTCCCAGCAGCGCCACCGCGCCCTTACAGGTTCGTCTGCTGGACCGTCGGGCTCGGGTGGACGCTGACCACGCGAAGCGTGTCGTCGCCGGGATTCTTGAACCCGTGGGGCGTCTCGGCCGGAGCGATGACGATGTGCCCCTCGGACACGGTCAGCTCCTCGCCGCCGACCGTGAACACCGCGGTACCGGTCCGCACGACGAACACCTCGGGGTAGGGGTGCAGGTGCAGCGCCGGCCCCTGGCCGCGCTCGTACTGGGTAACGAAGATCGAGACCGGCACCTCGTCGCGGCCTTCGAATAACGCGGCGGTCGGGCTGCGGCGGAGGTCTTCGATCGGAATCACGGTTGCCATGACGTGCAAGGCTACGCCACCAGCGAGCGCACGATCGTTAGGCCGAGTCGCGCTGGAACGTCCGCGTCCCGAACATCATCCCGACCGCGATCAGCGCGACGCCAAAGAGCAGCCCGATGCCGACGGTGCCGGTCATGACGTGGCCCTGGAACAGCGAGCGCAGGGCGTCGACGATGTGCTTGACCGGGTTGGCGTTCGAGACCGTCCGCAGCCATCCCGGCGCGAGGGTCATCGGCAGCAGGATGCCCGACAGGAGCAGCAGCGGCACCGCGAGGCTGTTCGTCACCGACGCCATCCCCTCCTCGCTTCCGGTCAGCAGCGCCACCGCGTAGGACGCCGACGCGAACGCGGCCCCGACGGCGCCGACGAGCAGCACCGCGAGCACCACTCCGCCGATCGGTGCCCGCAGGCCGAACGCGTATGCGGCGGAAAGCAGCACGATCGACTGCACGAGCAGCACGACCGCGTCCCTCAGCACCCGCCCCGCGAGCAGCGCCATTCTCGACGCCGGCGTGACCCGCATCCGCTCGATCACGCCCTCGCGGACCTCGGCGATCAGGCCGAACCCGACGAACAGCGCGCCGAAGATGCCCAGCTGCACGAGCAGCCCCGGCGTGAACACCTGCCAGGCGCTGCCGTGCGGAAACCCCGCCGTCCCGGCCAGCCGCTTGAGCAGTGGGCCGAACAGCGCCAGATAGAGCAGCGGCTGCATCAGGCCGATGATCAGCCACACCTTGTTGCGCAGCGACAGGCGCATCGCGCGGATGAACACGAGCCAGGTCTCGTTCAGGAAACGCATGATCAGCCTCCTCAAGCAGCGATCGGCTGGTCGCGAAGCTCGCGACCGGTCAGCAACAAGAACACGTCATCGAGCGTCGGCCGGCGCACCTCGATCCCGGCCAACGTCACGCCGGCACCCGCCAGCGCAGCGAGCAGTCCGGGGAGCGCCGTGCTGGCGTCGGGCAGGCTGAAGTCGAGCAGATCGCCCTCGGCACGCATCACGACGACATCCGAGATCCGCTCGAGCAGGGCCCGCGCGCTCACCAGCCGCGCCGGATCGTTCAGCTGAAGCCCAACTCGGTCGCCCGACACGTCGCGCTTGAGCTCAGCGGGCGTTCCCGCGGCAACGAGTGCGCCGTGGTCGATCACGAGGATGCGATCGCACAGCACGTCCGCCTCCTCGAGGTAATGGGTCGTCAGGAACACAGTCACGCCGCGCTCGTCGCGCAGAGCCGCGGATGTGCTGCCACAGGTTCGCGCGCGACTGCGGGTCGAGGCCGGTCGTGGGCTCGTCCATGAACAGCAGCGGCGGCTCGTTGATCAGTCCGAGCGCGATGTCGAGACGGCGCCGCTGCCCACCCGAGAGCGTGCCGCACGGCCGGTCCCAGGTGCTCTCCAGATCGAGCTGCGAGATCAGCGCGCGCCCTCGCTTCTCGGCCGTCGCGCGGGACAGCCCATGAAGCCGGCCATGGTCGATCAGCTCTTCCCCGACGAGCGCCTGCGGAGCGGTGCTGCCCCGCTGCGGGACGTAACCGATCTGGCGCCGCACGGCGACGGGGTCCCGGCGGAGGTCGTGCCCAGCGACCGTCGCGGTCCCGGCGCTCGGAGACAGCAGCGTCGTGAGCATCCGCAGCGTGGTCGTCTTTCCGGCCCCGTTCGGACCGAGAAAGCCAACGATCTCGCCGGCGTCGACGTCGATGTCGACGCCGCCAACGGCCTCGACTACGCCCGCGCGGGAGGAGAAACGCTTGGCCAGTCCGCGCGCCTGGACCATATGGTCAAGTTTGAGCATATTAATAGTCAAACATGAATAATCACAGTTGTCAACTATGATCTCGTCCTGATGTCCGCCACGCGCCTGCTGCTCCTCGGGACCGTCCGGATCTTCCAGCCCGTGCACGGCTATTACGTCCGCCGCGAACTGCTGAGCTGGCACGCCGACGCCTGGGCGCACCTCAACCCTGGGTCGGTCTACAACGGGCTCAGGTCGCTGGCGCGCGAGGGCTTCGTCGAGGAGGTCGGCACCGAGACCGAGGGAGGCCGACCCGCCCGCACGACATACCGGCTGACCCGCGACGGTGAGGCCGAGTTCACGCTGCTGCTGCGGGGCGCGCTCTGGAACGTCCAGGCGCACGACTCCGCCGACCTGATGGCGGCGTGGAGCTTCGCGTGGGCGCTAAAGCGTGACGAGGTCATCGCGGCGCTCGAGCATCGCGTCGAGCAGATCGCGGCGTCCGGTCGCGCCACCGAGTTCGCGATCGAGGGCATCGAGCACAGTCCCGGCACGCCCGCCACGGTGGCGGAGCACTTCCGCCTGACGCAGGCGCGGCTCGACGGCGAGGCGTCCTGGGCGCGCGCGTTGATCGAGCGGCTGCACGCCGGCGAGTACTGGTTCGAAGGCGAGCCCGACCGGCCGTGGAGCTCGCCGGCGGTTGCCGGCGCCAAGCCCGACGCGGGATAGGACCACCGTCAGAAAGGAGCAGCATGGGACAGCCCGTCGTGCACTTCGAGATCATCGGCAGCGATCCCCCCAGATTGCGCGGCTTCTTCGGAGACCTGTTCGGGTGGGAGTTCGACACGAGCGGGACCGTGGCCGAGGAGGTGTCCGAGCCGAACGACTACGGCTTCATCGAGCTGCTCACCGCTGAGGACGGCAGCGGGATCCGTGGCGGCGTCGGAGGCGGCGAGCGCTACGAACACCACACGCTGTTCTACGTCCAGGTTCCCGACGTCGGGGCGGCGCTGACCCGAGCCGAGCAGCTCGGCGGGCAGCGCGTGATGGGCCCGGCGGTCGCTCCAAACGGACTCGTGGTCGGCCATTTCACCGACCCCGAGGCCAACCTGATCGGCGTCGCCGGCCCGCGCTGAGAACTCGAATCGGTGACCGCTAGCTGACAACCGCGGCCGTCATCCGGCCGTTCGGCGTCTGCGTGTAGCCGACGTGCACGTCGCTACCGAGCTCGAGGCCGTGGGTCACGCTCGCATTCCCGTTGGTCTGGAACGTAAGGATCCGCTCGAACGTGGTCTGCTGCTGGATCACTCCGAGCTGCAGGTGGTAGCGCTTGTAGACGTGACTGGTGGCGTCGGGGGCGCCGTCGTCGAGCCAGCCGGCGCCACCGGCCGCGTCACCGCCGCCACCGCCGTCGGACGTGCCGAAGAAGTGCCCGTCGATGTTCATGAAGATGTGGACGCCGGGGTCGTCGTACAGCGTCACCTCGGTCGCGCCCCGACCCGCGCCGCGCGCGATCAGATGCTGCTGCAGAAGCTCGGCGATGATGCCGGCGTCGTTGGGGACGCCGCTCGTCGGCTGCCACACGCCGGCGCCGCCGAGCACGGCCGCGACCGACCCTGAGCAGTCGAACCCGATCCGCCGCCCGTTGTAACCCGGGCCCTTGATACCGATGCTGGCGATCCCGGCCTCCGCATGACCCCCGCCGTACACGTAGGGAAAGTCGCCGGCGGTGACGGTGTTCGCCGCGGCGGTGAGCGCGTTCACGACCGACATCCGACCCGCGGGCGCCTCGATCGCAAACGAGCCCCGGGCGACCCCAATCACCGCTCCGGAGGCATGACCCTGCACGGGCCGGGTCGTGGTTGGAGTTGCGGCCGGCTGGGTCGCGAGGGCGCCGGCGGGAAGCGCCAGCGCCGTGAGCACGGCGCCGCCAAAGGCCATAAGTCGTCTCATCGACAGTGTTCATCGGCGTGGGCTGCCGGAAAGCTTGAGGTCTGCATGCGGACCTCCGGACGCTCGGGGAACCGGGAAAACCGCCGCCCCGGGGCGGGTGCGCGGGCCACGAGCCGGGCGCGGTGCCGGACCTACAGGCCGGGACGGTGCCGGGCCCACGAGCCGGGCGCGGTGCCGGGCCCACGAGCCGGGCGGGGTGCCGGGCCCACGAGCCGGGCGGGGTGCCGGACCTACAGGCCGGGAGGGTGCCGCACGACGAACCCGGAGAACTCGCCACCGCCGCGCGCCCATCGCGTCCCGCCCTCCGCGAGCGCCACTGTGTCGAACCGCCACCCGGCGACATCCATCCACACGTGCCCGGCGTTGGCGTAGATCGTGATCCAGCGCCCGGGTCCGGGGTCGCCCCAGTTCTCGAAATCGCCGGACACCATCGGCGAGGTGACCAGGCCGGCGGCCGCCAGCGCATAGCTGACCGAGCCCGAGCAGTCATAGCCGTCGGCGTGGAACGAGGCGTGGCCGCCGCCGTAGATGTAGGGCAGCGTGGCGATCGCGTTGCCGGCGGCGATCACCTGCGCGACCGCGGCCGGCGCGCCAGGAGGTGCCTGCACCATCCCGCCGGTGTCGACGGCGATCCCGCCGACGCTGGCGTTGCGGGTGGCGGCGGCGCGCGCCGCTTCCGCGGCCGCTTTCTTCTCGAGCGAGGAGAGCCGAGCGTTGAGGGCGTGTAGCTTCGCGCCCGCCTGGCGCCGCGCGGCGAGCTCGGTGATCTGCTGGTGAAGCAGGGCGGCCTGGAGCGCCGCGACGCTGTTGCGTTGAGCGAGGACCTGGGCGGTCAGCGCCTGGTCGCGATGCTCGAGCGCCGCGAGCAACCGGGCCTGCCGGGTCACGGCGGCGCGCGCAGCGCGGGTCCAGCCGACGACGTGGGCATTCTGCGCCGCGATCCGGTGCATGAAGTTGACCCGCTCGAGCAGCTGGTTGAAGCCGTGGGCCTCGAGGATCACCGTGACCAGGTTGGGCGGGGACTGCTCGTAGTTCGCCACCAGGTTCTTCGCCAGCGCCTGGGTGGCTCGCTCGAGCTGGTTCTCGAGGTCGACCAGGTGGTTGCGCGCCGCAAGCAGCTGGCCCTGCACCGTGCGGAGCTGGTCCTCCCGAGTCGTCAGCGTGTTCTGGAGCGCGGCCAGGCGCTGGTTGGCGTCGGCCAGGCCGTGGGTTGTCTGGCGGATCTGGGCGCTGTCGGCGGCGATCTGCGCGCCGAGCGACGAGGCCGCCGACTTGCCGGCGGCGATCTGGCTCTGGAGGTCTCCCGCGCTGCTGCTGGTCAGCCCGGTGCCGAGCATCGCCACGGCCGCGACGAGGAGGGTGACGATCCCGGCGGCTCGGCGGCGTTCGTGGGCGAAGGGGATGCGGATGCGTCTGGGCACGGCAAAGTCGAGCGCGCGCCCAACGCTTCAGGCACCGCCGTTTCGGTCAAAAGCCCCCTGGATGGAAGCCGGCAGCAACCTAGCAAGCCGCGACGACACGGAGGTGTCAGATCCTGCCCTTGCAACAAATCGTGCAAAAGCCCTGGACTCGGCGAATTTGCGGTTTTCCCAACACTCGCCGACGCCCTCAGCTCGAGTGTGAGGAAGACCGCGCAGGAGGGGGTCTTTCGGCGCACTCGGCGCGGAGGCCACGCCGAATGAGGGGTTGTCCGCCCCGAATTCCGGTGCATCAGGACGTTCGGGCGGCGCGCGGGGCGGGCCTATCCCCGACCGGCCCCACCGCCGCCGGCGCCGGCGCTAGGCCTCCATCCGCAACACCGGCTTCACGACCCTGCCCTCCTCGGCGTCACGCGCCGCCCGCTCGATCTCGTCGAACGAGTAATGGGTCATGATCCGGTCGACCGGGAAGCGGCCCTGGCGCCACAGGTCGATCAGGACGCGCAGGAACACGTCGGGGACGCTCTGCCCCTCGACGATCCCGCGCAGGGTGCGCCCCATCGCCAGTATCTCATTGACGTCGAGCGACACCGCGGTGCCGAACGGCGGGGCGCCGATCAGGCCGCAGACGCCGCCCGGGCCGGTGCAGTAGACGGCCTGCTGCAAGACCGACGGGATCCCGGTGGCGTCGATGCTGAAGTCGGCACCCACCCACGGCGATGCTCGACCCGGCCTCGGGGCGGAAGACCCGCAGGACCGCGCCGGCGCCGGTCTGGATCCCGCAGCCGAATGGGGCAACGATGTCGAGCGGCACGTCCGGATCGAGCCGGACGACGTTGCGCTCGGTGGCGACGGCGAACGCGGCGAAGCTCGACTGGCCGAAGAAGTGGGAGTGGATCGGGCGCCCGTCCACAGAGAGGGCCGTTGACCCGTCCGGCCGACAAGCGCCGAAGTTCCGGGCGAAGAAGTCGTGACACACCCACGGCTCGCCGCCCTGGCACTTGACGCACGAGCCGCACGACCCGTAGCTCATCGCAACGTGATCGCCAACAGCGACCTTCACGACCCCCGGGCCGACGGCCGAGACCACGCCGGCGCCCTCGTGCCCGAGCACCGCCGGCAACGGCACCGGGATACCACTGGTCGCGGATGATCAGGTCGGTGTGGCAGATCCCGCTGGCCGCGACCCGGACCAGCACCTCCCCCGCCTGAAGCTCCCCCAATTCGACCGACTGAAGCTCGAACGGAGCACCCTTCGACTCGGTGACGGCGGCCCGTATCTCCATGAAGCGCGCAGCCTATGTGATCAGCCCGCACCCACGTCCGCCGCGGACTTTTCCGACCCCCGGACCCGTTTCTGCCAATAGACAGACATGTTGTGCGATCACACGGGAACACATAGCGGGGCCTCACGGTATCTCCGCGATGCAGGTGTGCTGCGCCTGGTGCTGTTGTGCGACCGATGTGGGGCAGAGTGCCAGGAGCTCGGGCGGGTCACGTACCGAACTGACGTACGCCTTCCCGGGCTGGAGCGAGTAGGACTCGCTGCTGGCGCGCCGGCGCTCGGTGGGACGAGCGCCGCGGGTCTCCACTGACGTCCCGCAAGAGCTAACGCCACTCCACGACGGCAACGCCACCGCGACCCTCGGCTGCGAGGATCTGTGGTCCATGCTGGCCGACGACGACACGGCGACGATCAGGCGGACCTGCGAAGCCACGCTTCGCCAGAACTGGCGCGAGGGCGTGCGCAACACCGATCGCGTGCCGTTCGCCTACACCTGCCCGAGCCCGGGCCACTACCCCTGGCAGTGGTACTGGGACTCGTGCTTCGCGGCGATCGTGTGGCGCCACTTCGACCCCACACGATCACAACGCGAGCTCGACTCGCTGCTGGCGGCCCAGCGCGAGGACGGGTTCATCGGGCACACGATCTTCTGGAACACGCCGCTGACGGGCCGCCGGCGGTTCACCTACAACGTGACCTCGCCGAACGCCTCGATGACGTCGAGCATCCAACCCCCCTTGCTGGCGTGGGCGTGGCGGATCGCGGTCGGCGACCCGGCAGCCGTGCCCGGAATCGTGCGCCACTACGACTGGCTGAGCGCGAACCGCGACCTCGACGGCGACGGGCTGGTGTGGATCGTGCAGCCCGACGAGTCGGGCCTCGACGCCTCCCCGCAATTCGACGCCGTGTGGGGCAGGCGCGCCCATGACAAGCCCGGATTCATATTCCTCGTCCGGCGCAACCGCAAGCTCGGATACGACCTCAAACGGATCAACGCGGCCGGCGGCCCGGTCTGCGCCGAGGTCGTGACGAATGTCCTCCTTGGGCTGTCGCTGCTCGCGCTCGGACGCCCGTCGCTGACCCCGACGATCGTCGAGAGGATGTACAACGACACCGCGGGCCTGTTCGAGCCGATCGTCCGCCCAAAGCCGGAACAGACCCCGGCTCGCACGTGGGCGGCGCTCGCGCCATTGGCGCTGCCGGACTTGCCCGAACACATCGGCCGGCGGCTCATCGAAGACCACCTCCTCGACGACAGAGAGTTCTGGCTCCCGGTTCCCCCACCGTCGGTGCCCCCCACCGAACCAGGCTTCTCACTCCGCAACGACCACCACTTGTGGATCCGGCGCTACTGGCGGGGCCCAACGTGGATCAACGCCGCGTGGCTCGTGTGGCTCGGCCTGACCCGCCTCGGCTACCACCCCCAATCCCAAACGCTCGCCACCAGGATCATGTCCGCCGTGCTCGCGGAGGGGCTCCGCGAGTACTACGACCCGTACACGGGCAACGGGATGGGCCAGGCCGACTTCGCCTGGTCCTCGCTCGTGATGGAGATGTTCGCGGCCGACCCGCTCGCCGCCGCCGGCAGCTACCTCAGCCTGCCCGCCGGAACTGATTGATCGCCGACACGTAGCGGCCGAATCCCTCCTCGACCGCATCCGGGCTCTCCGGCGGGAGCCAGAACACGACGCGGTCGACGCCGATCCGGGCGATCGCCTCGATCCGGGCTGCGTCCGCGGGGAACCCGACCACGGTCACCGGGATGCGATCCCGACCGATCTCCGAGGCGCGAACAGAAAGCGACGCAATCCGTTCCGCCAGGTCCGAGTCAGACATGCGGTTCGGCATCCACTCGTCCCCGAACGCGAGCACGCGGTCGAGCACGCGCGCGCCGTTGCCGCCGACCATCACCGGAGGGTGCGGCTTCTGCACCGGCTTCGGCCAGCACCAGATCCGCTCGAAGTTGACGTACCTGCCCGAGTAACTCGCCTCGTCCTGCGCCCAGATCGTCTTGATCGCGTCGATCCGCTCGCCCATCACGCCGAACCGCCGCGACGCGTCGGTCCCGTGGTTGGCCATCTCCTCGACATTCCAGCCGGCGCCGACGCCGAACAGGAACCGGCCGCCGGACAGCACGTCGATCGACGCCACCTCCTTGGCGGTGATGATCGGGTCGCGCTCGATCACGAGGCAGATCCCCGTCCCGATCAGCAGCCGCTTGCTCCCGGCGGCCGCGGCCGTGCACGCGACGAACGGGTCGTACGTCCGGGCGTAGTACGCGGGCAGCTCCTCACCGCCCGGCCATCGGCTCGCGCGCGCGGCCGGGATGTGCGTGTGCTCGGGGAACAGCAGGCACTCGAAACCCCGCTCCTCGGCCATCCGAGCGATCTCCCCGGGCGGCTGGACCGCGTCCGTCGGGAAGATCGCCACGCCGAATTTCATCTCCTGTTCACCGCCCGGGACGCTATCGCAGCTACACCCCGCGCTACCGTAAGCGCCATGGCTACCCAACGCGAAACCGACACCGCGCGGGACGTTCAGCTCTCCGACGAGGAGTGGCGTGAGCGCCTGTCGCCCGAGCAGTACGAGGTCCTGCGCAAGCACGGGACCGAGCGGCCGTTCACCGGCGAGTACGTCCACGTGAAGGACGACGGCACCTACCGGTGCGCCGGCTGCGGCGCCGAGCTGTTCACCTCCGACACGAAGTTCGATTCGGGCACCGGTTGGCCGAGTTTCTACGAGCCGGCGGTGGCGGCGAACGTCGAGACGCGCGAGGACCGCAGCCTGTTCATGCGGCGCACCGAGGTCCTGTGCAAGAGCTGCGGCGGACACCTCGGCCACGTGTTCGAGGACGGACCCGCGCCGACCGGGCTGCGCTACTGCATCAACTCGTGCGCGCTCGACCTCGACGCCAACAAGTCCTGAGCGACCGCTAATCCGACGAGCGCCCCACCGACCGGCGCTCGCGGCGCTTGACCACGAAGAAGATCACCACGGGCAGTATCAGCAGCACCACTAGGCCGACGATGCCGGCCTCGGCGAGCACATGCGCGGCCGCCTGGCCACCGTAATAGCCGACGAGCCCGTACGTCACCCCCCACGCGATTCCGCCGAGCGCGTTCCAGAAGAAGAACTGCTTGAACGGCATCCGGTTGATCCCGGCCAGCCAGGCGGTGGCGAACCGCACGAGCGCGATCCAGCGCCCGATGAACACGGCCTTGGGCCCGTGGCGGTCGAAGAACTGGTCGCCCGACCGGATCGCGCGGACCCGCTGATTCATGAACGGGCCGGGGGCCGTGAACACGCTCCGGCCGTACCGGCGCCCGAGCAGATACCCGATGTTGTCCCCGACGATCGCCGAGCACACCCCGATCAGGATGACCAGCCCGATCTCGAGCTTGCCCTGGCTGGCCAGAACCGCCGCGGCCACGAGCGCGGTCTCCCCAGGCGACGGGATCCCCAGCGACTCGAGCCCGATGATCGCCGGCAGTAGGTAGCCGAGGCTATTCGACAAGCCGAAGATCGCGGCAAGAGAACCGACGACGATCGCCGCGAAACCCCCCATCACACACCGCCGGCCGTCAGGCGCCCCCGCCCGGGTTCTCGAGCACGGCGAGCAGCGACAGCCCCGCAGGCATCGTCCGACCGGAAGACAGCCAGCGCGCCTCGAGCCGGAGCGGCTGCTCGAGCAGTGAGTTGAGCCAGTCGGGGGCGAGCGTCAGTTCCGGCTTGTAGTCGCCGTCCGGCTCGCGCAGGCGCCGGCGCTCGGCCAGCCGCACCGCCGCGGCCGGCGCGAGCAGCAGCCCGTTGAACGACGTGATCCGCGTCACCCGCCAGCCGGCGTCGTGCGCCGCCGATCGCAGGCGCGGGCGCGAGTAGCGGCGGTAGTGGTGGTTGGCGACGTCGTGCGTCGACCATAGCCCCTGATAGGCCGGGACCGTGACGAGCAGGTAGCCGCCAGGCCGGGACACGCGCCGGAGCTCGCTCAGCGTCACGCGGTCATCGGGCGTGTGCTCGATCACATCGAGGCACGTGATCAGGTCGAACGAGCCGTCCTCCCACGGGAGCTCCTCGAGGCGGCCGACCACGACCTCACCGCGCCCTCGCGCCCGAGCGACATCCGCCGCGCCCGGGTCAAGCTCGACTCCGCACACCTCGCCATACGGACTCAGCTCCTCGAGCGTCCGCCCCGAGCCACACCCCGCGTCGAGGACCCGCGCGCTCGCCGGGAGCGGTAATCGGTCGAGCTCGACGCGGATGATGCGGCGCCGACCGCGGTACCACCAGTGGCGGTCGTCGAGTTCCAGCATCGCGTTCATCAAGCGTTCGTCCATAGATCTCCATCCTGCCAGTCGGGGTTTTGGGGGCCTCGCTGCGCTCGGCGTCCATGGGGCCGTGCCGGCCGGGCGTCCGTGCCGGCCGGGCCTGGATCGCGTCCCGGCCCGGCGGGCACGGACGGCGGCCGTCACGGCCCCACGGATGCCGCGAAGCGGCCCCTAAACGACTACGAGCGGCTCTTCCTCCTGCGCCTGCGCCACCGGTAGGCGCAACGTGAACTTAGCGCCCGGCGCGTCCGCGGTGTCGAGCACGAGCTCGCCGCCCATCCGGTCCGCGAGCTCCCGGCCGATCGCGAGGCCGAGCCCGAACCCGGCGGTTCCCCCGGCTGCGCGGCCGCGCTGGAAGCGCTCGAAGATCAGCTCGCGCTCCTCGGACGGCACGCCGGGACCCTCGTCGCGGACGGTGAGCGAGGCATGCTCGCCGTTGCGTAGCTCGATCGTGATCTCGCCACCCTGCGGGCTGACGCGGACCGCGTTGTCGAGCAGGATCCGGACGATCCGCGCGATCCCGCCAGGATCGCCGCGCGCCCACACCTGGCCGGCGCCGTCGTCGAGCGTCGAGACGATCCCACGCTCCTCCGTCCCGAGCTCGAATTCCGCGAGCACGGCGCGGCTCAGCTCCCCAAGCTCGACGGGCTCCGATCGCAGCTGCACCTGCGCGTCGAGCCGACTCAGGTCGAGCAGGTCGGCCGCCAGCCGGGACAGGCGGCGCGACTGCGACCGGGCGCGGTCGAGTAGCGAGCGCGCGTCGGCGAGGTCGGGATCGCCGCTGCCGAGATCGTCGTCGAGCAGTTCGAGCATCCCGTCGAGCGAGGCCAACGGCGTGCGCAGCTCGTGCGACGCGGTCGACACGAACGCTCGCCGGGCCTGTTCCTGCTGCTGGAGCCGCTCCTGCATCTGCTGGAACGCGCGGGCCAGGTCGCCGACCTCGTCGCGGGCGCGGGTGGCTGGCACGTCGACGGGCGGGCCGTCGTGCGCGAGCTCGGTGGCCGCCTCACGCAGCCGGCGCAAGCGCCGGACGATCGTGGCCGACAGCGGAATGCCGAGGATCAGCGTCAGCGCGAGGCCGGCCAGCGCGGCGTACAGGAACGCCCGGCGCACGGTGGACACGGCGTCGCTGAGGGTGTCGAGCGACTTGCGCACGACCAGCACCCAGTGGTAGGTGGGCGCAGTCTTGCCGCCCGTGGTGAACGGGATCGCCGCCCGCGCGTACTCGGCGTTCCCAATCGAGCCGAACGTGTAGTTCGGCCGCTTCGTGCGGAACGCCTTGGGGACGTCGTTGTACGCGTCGGCCCTCGCGCTGGGCGTATCCGGGTAGACCACGAGCGGCGGGCGGAACTTCCCCGCGGCGTCCGGGTAGCCGAGCAGGGCGACCTCGGAGCCGCCGGTCGTGAACGAGAGGGCGCGCACCTGGGCCACGACCTGGTCGCGGACCTCCTTCCCCTCGGTGGCGAGGTGCTGCTCCTCGGCGATGGCCCGCTTGGGGTTGGGGCCGAGTCCCGCGCCGCCCGACACCGACCCCGTTCCAGGCCCGGGCGAAGTCACGGGGACCGCGGCGTCGGTCAGAAGGTCGAGCCTGAGCTTCTGGAACGGCGCAGTGGTCTTCTGGATGTCCGACTTGGTGCCCTCGATCTCGCTCACGAGGGTCTTCTTGTCGGCGTTGCGCAGCGAGCTCTCGAGCGGCCCAAGCAGCGCAACTGTCGCCACCGCCAGCGTGGCCAAACTCGTTACCAGCACCGCGCCGACGATCCTGCCCTGAAGACCAAAGGCGCCGCGTCGCGATCGCGCCCTCTTTGCCACCAGAACCTCCTACGGCCCCCGGAGTCGGTACCCGGCTCCCCGGACGGTCAGGATATAGCGCGGCTTGTCGGCCTCGGGCTCGAGCTTCTCGCGGAGATGCCGGATGTGGACGTCGATCGCGCGCGGATCGCGGTAGGCGCTGTCGCCCCAGATCGCGCGCAGCAACTCCTGGCGGTTGAGCAGCCGTCCGGGGTCGGCCATCAGCGCATCGAGCAATTCGAACTCGGAGAACGTCAGGCGAACCGGGCGCCCGTCCATCACGACCTCGCGTTGGGCTCGGTCGAGCATGATCGGGCCGACCACGAGCACCTCGTCGCCCATCGCGCGGGTGCCGGCGCGGCGGAGCACGGCGCGGATACGGCTGCGCAGCTCGGCCAGTCCGAACGGCTTGGTCACGTAGTCGTCGGCCCCAGCCTCTAGTCCGAGCACCGCGTCGGCCTCGGAGTCGAGCGCGGTCAGCATGATGATCGGGACGACGTTGCGCCGCGCCCGCAGCGTGCGGCACACCTCGTAACCGTCGGGACCGGGACCGAGCGCGACGTCGAGCAGGATGATGTCGAAGTGGTCGGTGCTGGCTCGGTCAATCGCCGCGCGTCCGTCGCCGACCGCCATCACCCGGTGACCCTCGCGCGAGAACGACCGCGTCAGCATCTCTCGGAGGTCCGATTCGTCGTCGACGACGAGGATGATCAGGGAGGCGTCGGCGCTGCGTCCCCCCGACGTGTGGTTCTGGGTCGTGCCGTGTTGCGCTGACATAAATCCGACGTCGATCGTAGCGCCGGGCGGGGCTTACTCCATGCGGCCGACAAGCTCCAGCTCGCGCTCGGCCGCTGCCGGGCCGCCGGCTGGAGCCTCGACCGCCCGCGGCGCGAGTCGCCCGGCCGCCGCCACCGTCCACAGCAAGACCAGCCATGTGACCGTGGCCAGACACACGTGGACCCAGACCATCTCGCTGGGCAGCTTCAGCTCGTACTGGACGCTGCCGACCAGGCCCTGGGCCGCCAGGAGTACGCCCAGCACCGTGAGCGGCTCTAGCTCCTGTGCCGAGGCGCCACGTCGCCGGTATAGGAACCAGACCGCGATCACCGCCACGCCGAAGATCGCGGCGATCGTCGCGTGCTGGTGGATCGTCCACTCGAGCGTGTCGGCGCCCTTGAAGTGCAGCCGGTGGACGACCTGACCGGTGAAGCCGCCCGAGTGGGGGCCGGAGGCGGTCGCGGCCGTGCCGGCGAAGATCGTCAGCGCCCCGAGCGGAAGCAGCGCTCGCACCGACCAGACCGTGGTGCGGTCCGCGGCCAGCGGCCGGCTTCCGGGCTCGTATGTGCTTCGCCACGCGAGCGCGAACGCGGCGATCAGGATGATCAGCGAGAGGCTGAAATGCGCCATCACGAACCCCGGCGCCAGGTGGTGGAGGACCGTGAACCCACCGAGCACCGCCTGAGCGGCAACGCCGAGCGGCAGCAGCAGCGCGAGGATCGCAAGGTCCCGTCGGAACGGACGCCGCGTGAACGCGAGCACCGCCGCCACCGCGGTGATGATTCCGACGACGCCCGACACCGCCCGGTTGCCGAACTCGATCAGCGCGTGCGAGCTGAGCGGCGGCAGCGGCGTGCCGCCGCATTTCGGCCAGTTCGCGCAGCCGAGCCCGGAGTCGGTCAGGCGGACCGCGGCGCCCGTGAAGACGATCAGGGTTAGCGCCGCCAGCGTGGCGTAGGCGACACGGCGGAACTGGATCGGGGTTACTGCAAGGCGATCGCGCACGAGCCACGAGTCTACGGCTCGTGCCCGAGCCTGTCGTCCGCGATCAGCGAGCCGACTCTCCAGCGCGCTTGAGCTAGGCGGCGATTCGCCCGAGCTCCCGCGGCGCCACCGTACAGACTGCCCGTGCCTCCTCAACGGTCAAGACCGGGCTCATCGGGATCGCCAGATGCGTCCGCGCTGCCTCGTCGGTGGCCGGCAGCTCGCCCTCAGGGATGAACTCTCGCATCGCGGGTTGACGGTGGGTCGGGGTGCGGTAGTACGCCTTGTTGCCGATGCCCTCGGCCGTGCAGGCCGCGGCGAGATCGTCGGCGCGGTCCGAGCACACCACGAACAGATGCCAGGCAGGTAAGACGCCATCGGTCGCTCGCGGGAGCGAGACCAGCTCGCCAAGCCCGGCACCCTCGTAGCAGGCGCCGGCAGCCCGGCGGCCGGCGGCCCACTCGTCCAGGTGCGGAAGCTGCACCCGCAGGATCGCAGCCTGCAGCTCGTCCAGACGCGAGTTGTACCCAACGTGCTCGAACGTGACCTTGTCGTACGAGCCGTGAAAGCGCAGCATGCGGGCGCGCTCGGCGATCTCGTCGTCCGAGGTCACGATCGCGCCGCCATCGCCGAAGCAGCCGAGGTTCTTTGACGGGAAGAACGAGAACGTCGCGGCGGTCCCCAACGACCCGGCACGGCCCGATCTGCTCGTCGTTCCCGCCGCCTGCGCGGCGTCCTCCAGGACCGGCACGCCAAGCGCTTCGATCTCGGCCACCGGCGCAAGATTCCCGAACAGATCGACCGCGATCACGGCCTTCGTTCGCGGCGTGAGCACAGCCTTGACGGTTTCGGGGGTGATGCAGAACGTGTCGAGGTCGATGTCGCAGAACACCGGCCTGGCGCCGGTCGGCGGGATCGCCTCGGCGCTCGAGTAGAACGTGAACGACAGTACGACAACGTCGTCGCCCGGCCCGACACCCATCGCCCGGAGCGCGATCGTCAGCGCATCGGTGCCGTTGGCCACCCCGACCGCATGGCGCGCACCGCAGTAGGCGGCAAGCTCCTGCTCGAACGCCGCCGCTTCGGGCCCGAGGATGTAGCGCTCGCTGTCTAGAACCCGCGAGATCGCGGCCTCGATCTCTGGACGCAGAGCCTTGAGCGGCGAGCTGGTGTCGAACAGCGGGACGGGCAAGGTCGGCCGTAGGCTAGAGCAATCGGCTTGCGCGACCGCCCGGCCCCGTGGCGCTCACGGGCTCGCGTGGCGTCGGCCTATGCCGGTGGGACTCTCCGCCTGCATCAAGCGGAGATCGTCGAGTTCGGAGCGATCGACTATTCGAACCGCAAACAGACTGATTGCGCCAAATCGGTCCGCGGCCAGCGGCCGGGCCCCAGGCTCGTATGTGCTCCGCCACGCCAGCGCGAATGCGGCCACCAAGATCACCAGCGAGAGACTGAAGTGCGCGATCACAAACCCCGGCGCCAGATGGTTCAGCACCTGGTCCTCGATCCGGGGCGCCGACGACGAGGCCAGCCTCTGGTGGGACGGCCGGTGTTCTCAGGGCAGCGAGTCACCCCCAAATGACGAGGAGTCCCGATAAACCAACCCGCCGGTGGTGCCGACCGGCGCGAGGCACGACACCATTGACGCGGGCTCGAAGCCCGCGCCGCGCAGGGTCCGCGGCCCGTAGTAGGTGCGATGGTCGGGATGAATCACCTCGCGACCCGCCAAGGAGCGCAGGCCGATCTTTGGCGAGCACGCGTTTGGGCGGTCACGCAGAGGCGGCAGCCGGGACGAAGTAGCCGGCGGCAGCCGTGCCGGAAGGCGTCGGCGTCGGGAACGTGCTCGAACACCTCGCCTGCCACCACGAGCTGGTAGCGGCCGCGCTCGCTCTCCGGGACACCGGCAGTCACATCGGCCAGCACGAACCGCTCGCGCGGCAGCCCCCTACTTAGGGCTCACTTCTCAATTACTGATGGGATGATGGTGTAGTTCCAATCCGGATGGAACTCTTCGCGTTGGATCTGAACGGCGCGGATTTGCTCGTCGCTGATCTGGATCTTGGTGGGGTACGGGTTGGGATCGAGGCGCGCGCAGATCTTCAGTCCGGTGCTGGTCGTGGTGGAGGCGATCAGGTCGATCACGGTTTGTCGGCTGACGAGTGGTTAGGCGCTCCAGTTGATCGAGATGTAGCTGAACAGCGGTGAGAGCCCGGAGAGCTCATCGGCGCGCTCGGAGCGGACTGACGTAGAGATGCCAAGCCGGCACCACGCCGTCCGTCGGACGCCGAAGCGCGACCACATCGCCCAGCCCGGCGGCCTGGTAATGGGTGCCTGCGGCGGAGCGCAGCGCTGCGCACTCGTCGAGATGGCGGAGCTGGACACGCAGGATCGCGGCTCGGAGCTCGTCGAGGCGGGAGTTGTAGCCGACCCGCTCGAACGTAGACTTGTCGCGCGAACCGTGAGAGCGGAGCATCCGGGCTCGCGTGGGTCGCCGCAACTTCTTTGGGCGGCAAGTGTGTGTTGGTCTCAGAGATGAAGTTAAAACGGATCCTGCTCGCAATCGGCGTCGCAATCTCTTGCGGCGCATTGTCGCTGATCGCGGGAGCGCCGCCGGCGTCGGCGTCCTCAAACCAGGTCTCGATCCTCCAGGACGACAACCAGCTGCAGAGCAACCCTGGCGGTACGCTCGCCAACCTCCGGCTGCTCGGAGATCAGGTTGTGAAAGTGGGTGTCTCGTGGGAGGCGATCGCTCCCGATCCGAACTCGAGAAGGCAACCTCGCGGCTTTCATCCGACCAGTCCGGCCGCGTACCCGCCTGCCAACTGGGCCATCTATGACGAGATCGACAGGGACGCGCACGCTGACGGGCTGCAGGTGTATCTCGACCTAGAGGGTGGCGGGCCGAGGTGGGCCGAGGGGCCTGGCCAGCCTCGGCATCCCAGCTCACATCCGGGCTGGGCGCCATCTCCAAGCGCCTTCGAAGCGTTTGCGCGTGCGGTCGGAGCGCGGTATGACGGAACGTATACGCCGGCCGGCGCCTCGACCCCCCTCCCCCGCGTGAGCTTCTGGTCGGTGTGGAACGAGCCCAACCTCGGCGCTTTCCTTTCTCCACAGGGGGTGCCTGGCGATCTCTCGGTCGAGAACAGCGGTCACGTGTACCGCAACCTGTTGGGGGCCGCCTGGGCTGGCCTGCAGCAGACCGGACACGGTGAGGACACGTTCCTTATCGGGGAGCTAGCGCCACGCGGAGGCAATTACTGGGGCGAGTTCCAGGCGATGACGCCGCTTGTGTTTCTGCGAGCGCTGTACTGCGTCGACTCGAGGTATCGCGAGCTACGGGGCGCGGCTGCGGCGATTCGCGGGTGCCCGACGACCGCGGCGGGATCGAAACACTTCCGCGTCCAGAACCCTGCTCTGTTCCACGCGTCAGGGGTGGCCGACCACATGTGGATGCGCTGGTATCCCCCGAACCGGGATGAGCAGCGCGATCCGAACTACTCGTCCTTCGCGGATGTGGGACAGCTTGTGCGCGCGCTCGACCGCGTCCAGCGGATATACGGATCGACGACCCGGCTCCCGGTCTATGACACAGAGTTCGGCTACATCACCGATCCTCCAAACGCCGCGACGATCCACGAAATAGGGTTGGCGCCTGCAAAGTATCCGCCGCCCACGACTGCCGCCTACTACCTCAACTGGGCCGAATACCTCTCGTGGAAGAACCCGCGAATCATGAGCTTCGACCAGTACCTCCTGAGTGACCCCCCGCCGTACTCGTCTACCTACATGGCATGGTCCAGCGGCTTGCTCGGCTGGAAGCAGGGAACCGCCAAGTCCACTTATTCGGCATGGCGGCTACCGCTGTATCTCCCTGTCACTTCGACCAAGCTGGGCCACAGCCTCGAGGTATGGGGGTGCATCAGACCCGCGACCTACGGTTTCCTCGACACGGGTATGACTCAGATCGCCGATATCCAGTTTGCAGCCGGTCAGAGCCAATCGTTCACGACGGTCCAGCAGGTATCCGTCGGCTCGACCAGCAACTGCTACTTCGATGTCCGCCTCGAGTTCCCCGGCAGCGGGTCGGTGCGGCTCACGTACACCTACCCGAGCCCCGACTCGCTGCTCCCGGCTGGCTACACCGTCTACAGCCGTCAGGTCGCGATCACGCTCCACTGATGGTGCGCGCTCAGTGCAGGTGAACCAGCTCGCCCACCAAACTGCCCATGGCACCGAGCGCCACCGCCAGGCCCTTGCGGGGCTTCGCGTCGGCCACGAAGAGGAGCTCGAGGGGCCTCGCTCCGAAATCGTGGGCGAGGTTGGCATAGGAACGGGTGTCGATGATCGCGGGCTCGATCGCATTGACGCCCGATACGTGCTCGAGCACGGCGGGCGACCATGAGAAGACCACATCTGCCGCTTCCACAAGGCGTCGCGCGGCGGCAAAGCCTGTCTCGGTGGCGACGAAGCCGCCGCCCGGGTAGAGCCCGGCGTGCACGCGGATCCCCTCGGTTCGTAACCCCGGGGGACAGGTCGAGCCCCTCGATTGCCCCCGGCTCCCCCACGTGGTCCGGACGCAGGCCCAGGACCCCGGCCATAAAGTCCAAGAACACCCCGTAAACGTCGTCACCCGAGAGGCCGCCAGCCGGGGGAACTGTGCGAGCGGAAGAACCGGCGCTGGGAACGGGCCCGCATCTCGTACATCGAGAAGTACACCGTGTCTGGGCGGATTTGGTGGAGGGCGAGCGCATCGGCATATCGAAAGCCGCTCCGTTGCCATGGGAAATGAGAATCGACGTAAGCCAGCCGCGGCCCGCGCACTTGCGCCCGCAGGTCGCCCACGATAGATCGAAGCCTGCTTTCGCCGCGATGCGACCACTGCAACGTTGGTCGAGGTGCAGAGGGGTCGGCTACGGGCACGTCATACTGCGCTACGAAGTCGGCGTGGTTCATCGTCGGCGGGTCAATCTGGCGATGCGGTGACCGCCGATTGGCCTGGGACACCATGAGTGACATCACACGTACGTTGCCTCACGTCGTCATCTACGGGTCTCGCCCCGACGGGCACGCCAAGGTGCTCGTGGACCTGGTCGAAATGCACCCGTCGTTTGTGCTCACCGGCCTCGTCGACGACCACGAAGAGAATCGCTCGCGCCGTGTGCGCGGTCTGGCGGTCGTCGGAACCGGCGACGACCTCGACCAACTCCAGGCAGAGGGGTCAGTGCTGTGCTCCTCGGCTTCGGGGCCAGCACCGGACGGCTCGATGTCGTCGAGCGGGTCCGGGCAGCTGGGCTGCGCCTGCCAATCTTCGTACACCCGAGCGCGCACGTGTCGCAAACCGCGACGCTCGGAGACGGCGTTCAGGTCCTGGTCGGTGCCTACGTTGGGCCCGACGCCACCCTCTCGAACGGTGCACCGTCAACACTCATGCCGTTATCGAGCACGACGTGATCCTCAGTGGACGGGGCAGTCGTCGGGCCTGGGGCGGTGGTAGCGGGCCGGACTCGAGTGGGGCGAGAGGCGACCGTCGGCGCCGGCGCTGTGGTCCTGCCGGACCGCAGCGTGGGGGAGCGCGCGATCGTCGGCGCCGGAGCCGTAGTCACCCGGGACGTCCCGGACGGGGCGACCGTCGCCGGTGTGCCGGCACGGACCCTTAAGAGCAGCGGAGTTCGCCTCCGAGTTCGCGCAGGTCGGCCTCGACCATCCGCTGGACCAATTCCTCAAACGACAGCATGGCCCGCCAGCCCAGGCGCTGCCGGGCCCGGCTAGGGTCCCCAACGCGTGGCGTCGGCTCGGGCGGCCGGCGGAGGGTCATGTCCACGCTCACGTGATCCTTCGCTCGCAGGCCAACGCACGCGAAGGCGGCCTCGGCGAACTCGGCCACCGTGTGCCCGATGCCGCTGGCCAGGATGTAGTCGCCCGGCTCATCCTGCTGGAGCATCAGCCACGCCCCGTCCATCACATCACCGGCGAACGACCAGTCGCGAACGGCCCTCAGGTCGCCGAGCTCGACGCGCTCGGCCAGGCCCAGCTTGATCGCCGCGGCCGCGCGGGTGATCTTGCGCGTAACAAACGACTCGGGCCGACGCTCCGACTCGTGGTTGTAGAGGATGCCGGAGCATGCGAACAGCCCGTCATTTCCCCGCAGTTGGCCGACAAACTGGTGCGAGGCCAGCTTGGCGGTCGCATACGGCGTCTCCGGCCAGCATGGCGTGTCCTCGCGCTGGGGGGTCTCGGGAGCGGCCCCGAACATGGCACCGGAGCCGGCGACGAACACCCGCGTGTGCGGGCTGAGCTCCCGAACCGCTTCGATCAGCGTTGCGGTAGCGCCGCCGATCGCGGCCAGCGTCTGCGCCGGCCGCCGCCAGGACTCGGGGACGAACGACGGCGCGGCGAGGTGGTAGAGCTCGTCCGGAAGCGTGCGCGCGACCGCTTCCCGGAGGCTCCCCGGGTCGAGCAGGTCGCCTTCCACAAGCGCGACCCGGCCCCTTAGATTCTCGGCCAGACCCAGCTGCTCGGGCGCTGAGGGCCGGATCATCCCGGTGACCCGATAGCCCCGTCCGAACAGGAGCTCGGCCAGGAACGAGCCGTCCTGGCCGGTGAGGCCGGTCACGAGCGCGTGCCGGGCGTTGGTCCGCGCCACGCTACGGGTGGTCGGCGACGGGCTTCGCTTCCGATCGGGGCCGAGCGACTTCGGCCCGCGCCGGCTGACCGCCCCCGCCGAGCAGCTGATAGTCGGCATCGACCATCAGCCGGATCAGCTCCTCGAAGCTGGTCCGCGGCTCCCAGCCGAGCTCCCGCTTCGCCTTGGAGGCGTCGCCGATCAGATGATCGACCTCGGCCGGGCGCTTCAGCGACTCGTCGATCACGACGTGGTCATCGACGTCGACGCCGGCCTGGTCGAACGCGATCTCCAGACACTCCCGCACCGAGTGCGCCGCTCCGGTGGCTATGACGTAGTCGCCCGGCAGATCTTGTTGGAGCATCAGCCACATCGCCTCGACGTAGTCCTTGGCGTAGCCCCAGTCACGCTCGGCGTCGAGGTTCCCGAGGTGGAGCTTCTCGGCCAATCCGAGCTTGATCGCGGCGGCGTGCCAGGTGATCTTGCGCGTCACGAACTCCAGCCCCCGACGCTCTGACTCGTGGTTGAACAGGATCCCGGTGCTCGCGTGCAGATGGTAGGACTCGCGGTAGTTGACCGTTATGAAGTGGCCGTAGACCTTGGCGACCCCGTAGGGCGAGCGGGGGTAGAACGGTGTCAGTTCGTTCTGCGGGACCTGGCGAACCTTGCCGAACATCTCGCTGGAGGAGGCCTGATAGAAGCGAGCCTGTGGGCAGACCTCTCGCATGGCCTCGAGCATCCGTGTCACGCCGACCCCGGTGAACTCCGCGGTCAGCGTAGGCTGGATCCAGGACACCGCCACGAACGACATCGCCGCGAGGTTGTAGATCTCATCCGGCTCCGCCGCCCGCAGCGCGTCCACCAGCGAACGCTCGTCCAACAGGTCGGCCTGGTGAAGGGTCACCCGGTCCCGGAGGTGCTCGATCCGGTCGAACCTCTCGGTCGACGAGCGGCGCACCATCCCGTGCACGTCGTAGCCCTTTTCCAGCAGCAGCTCGGCCAGGTAGGAGCCATCCTGGCCAGTGATGCCCGTGATCAGCGTGCTTCGGCGTGGGGACATGCGTGGGCAGGCTACAGATAGATTCCGGCGATTGGCGGCTATGAAGACTGTGCTACGACTAGCCGGCCTGACTTGCTCGATACCGAGCCGCAACAAATGCGGCGAAATCAGGTCATGCGGCGAGTTTCCCCCCGGCCCACGATGCCGGCCAAGAACTCGCCGGTCTCGGCCAGCGAGGCGGGGGTCCCGATCTCGAAGAAACGCTCCGAGGCGGCGAATCCAAACAGCTCGCCGCGCTCGGCCAGATCGTGGTAGAGGTCGGCAAGGTCGTCAACGGGGTCAGCGACCAGCTCCAGCGTGTCAGCCCGGAGCCCACCGAGCCCAAAGTCGATCCAGCTCATCTCGGGCAGCGGGGCGCGCTTGTCGTATTCGGTGACGCGCGTCCCGTCGAAAGAGACGTTGGATGCGCCCCACTGGCCGTCGTTGCGCAGTACCGTCATCAGAGCCGGAAGCCCGCTGGCCTCCCACGCGGCCACCACCGCCCGGTAATCGAGGCGCAGATAGGTATCGCCGTACAGGACCAGAAACCGCTCACCCAGCGCCGTAGCCGTCTTCCGGACGGCGCCGAGGGTCCCAATCGGGCTCGGTCCGTCGTAGCTGTAGGTGATGTCGATCCCGAACTGGGACGGCCCGATCCGTTCCTCGATGAGCTCACCGAGATAACCCACGCAGAGGACGACCCGAGCCGCTCCGTACCGGGCAAGCAGCCGAAGCTGATGGATCAAGAACGGCTCTCCCGCGACGTCCAGGAGCGGCTTGGGGGTGTCACGCACGGTCTCGCCCAGGCGCGTCCCGAGACCGCCGGCGAGCACGCAGATCGGTGGAAGCTCGTCCGCCATCAAGCGGCTGCCGCGGGACTAGCCATCAGGCGCCCACTCCAGCTCTTACCTCCGCGAAGTCAGGAGACGACGCGTAAGCGGCCTCGATCTGCGTCCAGGCGTAGTGCGCGTCGTCGAGGTCGCCGAGCATCCGCGCGCCGGACTCCAGCGCGGCCGCGAAGTGCTCCCACTCCGCCGCCCACGAGAGGTCCTCGGTCCCGTAGGTCCGCTCCTCGAGGGCCGGCGGTCCCATCTCCGGGCTCATGCGGTAGATGCGCAGTGTCTGCGGACCGTAGGAACGGACGAGACCATCGACCTGGAGCTTGGCGGTGGTGCAGTAGACCTCGATCGAGAACAGGTTCTTCCACTCGGTCCAGGTCACGTGGAGCATCGCCCAGGGCGCAGTGCGGCCGTGCGGCTCCCCGAGCATCAGCGCCGCGTTGTCCTCCACCGGTATGTCCCAGAAGTGGGTGCGAAGCAGCGCCGAGTGCAGCGGCAGCGGCCCAGCGAGCCAGTGCGTGAGATCGAGCAGATGCATGCCCTGGTCGATCAGCTCGCCGCCTCCCGACCGCCGCGGCTGCGCGCGCCATTCCCGGTCATAGCCGAGCCGGCCGCCGTGGCCGTAGCGGCCGCGCAGATTCATGAGCGTTCCGTGGGCGCCGGAATGGACCTCCGCGGCCAGGTCGCGCAACGCGGGGTGAAAACGATGGTTGAAGCCGACCTTGACGCGCCGCCCCGCCTGCTCGGCGGCCTGAAGCAGCGACTCGACCTGGGCGGTCCCTAGCCCCGCCGGCTTCTCCACCAGGACGTGGCTGCCGGCCTCCAGCGCGCGCTGCGCGAGTGGCGTCAGCTGATCGTGAGTAGCCGCCACGACGACCACATCCGCGCCCAGGCCCAGAAGCTCGTCAAAGTCCGCGCACGCCCGCCCGCCGTGCTTGCCAACCAGCTCATCGGCCCGCGCCGAGACGGGATCGATCGCGCCGAGCACGCGGTCGTGAGGCCTAAGCGCCTGCGCGCGCTCGCGCCCAATCACACCGCATCCGGCGATCGCGACCGTCAGACCCGGCCGATCCAGCCGATCGGGCCGATCCGGCCGATCCGGCACGCTATCGGCCGAGACGCTCACTCGTACTCGCTCGACTGAGCTCCAACGAACTCGAAGTCGAACGGGAGCTCGGTCGCTCCGGCAGCGGCCATGGCCTGCCGTGTGTCGCCGGGGTGGCGCGCGTACACGAGCAGGAACCCGCCACCACCGGCCCCCACCAGCTTGCCGCCGATCACGCCGCTGCGGCGCGCCAGAGTGTAGAGCTCGTCGATACGGCTCGTCGCCATCCCCGGGGAGCGCTTGCGCTTGTTGAGCCAGTGCTCGTGCATCAACTCGGCATAGGCAAACAGATCACCGGCAACGAGCAGATCACGGCTCTGGAGCCCGATCTCCTTTGTCCGGTGCATGTTCTGGAGCATCTCGTCGTCGCCGGTCTTGGTCCGGGTGTCCTGATCGGCGAGGACGGCCGAGGCGTCACGGGCCTCACCGGTGTAGAAAAGCAGCATTTGCTCACGCAGCGCGCGGAGGGTCTGCGCCGAGAGCTCGAGCGGTTCGACGGTGACCGTCCCGTCCAGGTTGAACGTGTACGCGCAGATCCCGCCGTGCGCGGCTACATACGGATCCTGCTTGCCGCACGGCTCGTGGAGGATCTCGATCTCGATCTCCGCCGCGGACTCGGCCAGCGCGGACTGGGTGATCGAGGTGCGCCGCGCGTGGGCCAGCCCCTTGATCAGCGCCACGGTGAATGCGCCGGAGGATCCCATTCCGGTTCCCGACGGCACGTCGGCGACCGACGCGATCTCCACCGGATTTCCGCGCCAGTGGCGGGCGAGCGTCTCACGCAGGATCGGATGCTTGATATCGGCGATCTCCTGGACGTCCTCGGTCTCGGAGTACTTCATCCGGTAGCGGCGCTGGAACACCGTGTGCATCAGCATGTAGATGTACTTGTCGATCGCACCCGCGACGAGGAAGCCGCCGTGCTCGCGGTAGTAGGAGGGCAGATCGGTACCCCCGCCCCCGAGGGAGATACGAAGCGGGGCCCGGCTGAAGATAACGCTCATGCGGCTCCGGCTCCGGCTCCCGCGGCGACCGCGCTCTCCCAGGCGTAGGGGTTGGCGTCGAACCATTCCAGCGTGCGCACGATCGATTCGCGGATCGTGAACGTGGGCGCCCAGCCCAGGGAGCGGGCGCGAGCGGTGTCGAGGTGGATCAGCGGGCTGTCGCCGGCCCACCCACGCCGGCCTCCGGTGTGCTCGATCTCCGGTGCGAGCCCCATGTACTCGGTGATCAGCGCCACGGAATCGTCGACGACCACCGTCTCGTCGCGGCCCAGGTTGTACACCCCAACTTCTCCCGGCCGAGGCTGGTGGGCCTCGGCCGCCGCGAGGATGCCGGCGATGCAGTCGCCGACATACAGGTAGGACTTCTCCTGACGGCCGTCGCCCAGCACGCGCAGGTGGTGGGGATCGCGCTTGAGCGCGCAATAGAAGTCGTACACGTGACCGTGTGTGTAACGCTCGCCCAGGATCGAGACGAACCGCAGGACCACCCCGGTAAATCCGAAGCCGTGAGCGTAGGCGCCGATCATCCCCTCGCCGGCGAGCTTCGAGGCGGCGTACAGAGACGTCTGCACCGGGAACGGCGCGTCCTCCGGGGTCGGGAACACCTCGGGCTCGCCGTAGACCGAGCCGGTCGAGGAGAACGCGATTCGTGTGACGTCCTGCGCCCTCATCGCCTCGAGCACCGTCGCGGTCGCGATCGTGTTCTGCTGCAGATCCTGGCGCGGGCGCTCGAGCCCGTGACGAACGTCGGCGTTGGCCTGAAGATGGAACACCCAGTCACAGCCTTCGAATGCGCGCCGGAGCAGCTGCTCATCGAGCACATCACCTTCGTGGAGGGTGACCCCCGGATCGTCCAACAGGTTTGCGACGAACTCGCGGCGACCCGTGCGGAAGTCATCGACGATCACCACCTCGGCGCCGGTCGAGCGCAGGCGCTCGGCGAGCGTGGAGCCGATGAATCCGGCTCCGCCGGTAACGCAGACACGATCCATTCGGTTACAGAGAAAAGCCGGCGGCGAGCGCGTCGCGGCGGAACATCTGCACGGTCTCCAGCGAGTACTGGTCGAGATCCTTGCCGAGGAGGCCGAGCCTCTTGAGCAGGTCGTGGGTGACGGTGATGATGTGACACCCAACCTGATCAGCCTGGACGACGTTGAGTATCTCCCGTGGAGAAGCCCAGATCAGCTCGGAGCGCGGGGCGGCCACCATGATGTCGACAGCGCGCGCCATCAGCGGGACCGGATCGATCCCCGCGTCGGCGATGCGTCCCGCGAACACCGAGATGTACGACGGCGCACCGTCCTTGACCGCCTCGGTCAACAGCTCGACCTGCGCGGTCGTGAATACAGCCGTCACGTTGACCTTCACACCGCTCTCCGACAGCTCCCGGACCAGCGGGGCCATCGACTCGCCACTAGTCGTCGAGACCGGGATCTTCACGTACACGTTGCCGCCCCACTTGGCGATCATCAGCGCCTGGCGGCGCATCTCATCCGCGTCGTCGGCAAACACCTCGAACGAGATCGGGTGCTTAGCGATCCGCTCGAGGAGGCGCTTGGCGAACTCTTCATAGTCCGTCAGGCCCGCCTTCCACATCAGCGTGGGATTGGTGGTGAACCCGGCGATCCGCTTGTCGGCAGCCAACCCGAGAATCGCGTCGAGATCCGCGCCGTCGGCGAAGATCTTGACGTTGAGGTCATCTATCACCGGACTCAATGTACTCCCTTCGTGGCCAGGATAATGCGGACGGCGGCCGTCAAATCGCTGACGACGGCGTCGGGACGAAGTTGCGCTGTTCGCTTGTGCGCGCTGTCGAGATGTTCGACGAGGATCGTCCGGCACCCTGCCTCGCGCCCCGCCTGCAGATCGCCGTCGGTGTCGCCGATCATCCACGACCGTCCGAGGTCGAGGCGCAGGTCCGCCGCGGCGCCGAGCAGCATCCCCGGCGCCGGCTTACGGCACTCGCAGTGCCCGGTCAACTCCGGGACGATGCCCTCGGGATGGTGGAGGCAGATTCGGAAATCGTCGAAGGCTGCGCCTTCCGCGGCCAGCAGCTCCAGCACTCGAGCCTGGATCGAGTGCAGCTCCGCGAGGGGTATCAGACCTTTGGCGGCGCTGGGCTGGTTGGAGACGCCGACCAGCGGCCAGCCGGCCTCGGCCAGGCGCCGCAACGCGGCCGGAGCCCCCGGGACGAGGCGGACGTCGTCTACGCGGAGGGGCGATTCGGGCCGGCCGGTGACGGGGTCCGGAACGAGCTCGTTGATAACCCCGTCCCGGTCGACGAACACCGCCGGGCTGTCGTCGCCCATGGCCGCCCGAGGCCGGTCCGCGAGGGATCCCGGCCTAACGGGGGACTTGCGTGTAGAACTGATCATCGATCCGGCGCAGCTTCGCCAGGTCCGAGTCCTTGCGCAGACGCTCCTGAAACTTCTCGTCTCGCCACGGGTCCCATTGGGCGCTGATGAGCCGGCCCGTGATGCCTGCAGCGACCGGTCCGAGCAGGAACGCCACCAGCTCGGCGGCCTCCGACGCCGGGAAGCCGCCTGAGTCGAGTTGCTCGCGAGTTCGTTGGTAATAGGTCTGACCGGCGGCCTCGGGACCGGCTCGAAGCGTCTCGTCGTGCATCCGCGTCGCGACGAAACCCGGCGCGACCGCGTTGATCTCGATGTCGCTACCCACCGCCACGTTCTCGGTCAGCCGGACGACCCCGGCCTTAGAGGCCGCGTACGCGTCGTAGCGCGACAGCGGAGAAGTTCCGCCCCCACCCGAGAACGTCACCGCCCGACCACTGCTCACCCGCAGGCGGGGCAGCGCGAACCGCAGCGCGAGCATCGTCCCGACAAGATTGACGGCGATCGTCTCGGCCAGGTCAGCAGCCGGCAGATCGTCCAGCGCGCCGATCGGGCCGAGGATCCCCGCTGCGGTCGCGAGCCCGTGAAGATCGCCGCCTGCGTCGATCCGGACCGTCGCCTCCTGCCAGGCGGTGGCGTTCGAGACATCCAGGCGCAGCCGTTCGTGCCCCGCGCCTTCCAGCTCGGCCAGGGCGGCATCGAGCGCCGCGGCGGTACGCCCGGCGATCATCACTTGGGCCCCGGCGCTGGCCAGGTGCCGCGCGACCTCCAGTCCCAGGCCCATCGAACCACCGGTGACGAGGATGCGCTTGCCGATCAATGCAGAGTCCACAGAGCGACAGCATGCCGGATCTAGCGGCACGCACTGGCGCCCGCAGGGCGGCGGGTGTCGCTGCTACTGTCCCGCCGGTTGTCGACACCTCTCACGCGGCGGCTGCGCCCTCTTCCCGCCGCCCGGTACATACATCCCAAGGCGCTCGCGACCCCAGCCGAGGCCGGTGAGCACGACCACAACCTCGACGTCGCCGACGAGAGCTCGCCCAACTATCTGCGCTGGGTCGCCGACCTCATCGAGCCACATCTCGGTCGCCGGGTGCTGGAGCTGGGCGCTGGGATCGGGTCGATCACACGGCTGTACTCGGCCGGACACGATGTCGTGGCCATCGACGTGTCGGATCAG
The DNA here is from genome assembly GCA_963755525.1 of uncultured Solirubrobacterales bacterium. GTDB lineage: Bacteria > Actinomycetota > Thermoleophilia > Solirubrobacterales > Solirubrobacteraceae > Palsa-465. The sequence continues at coordinate 353,210 of CAVWKC010000001.1, forward strand.
TGCGTGGCCGCTCTGCGGCAGCGATTCGCCGGCTCGCCCAATGTCACCGTCAGGCAACAAGACCTGCAGAAGCTCGAGGCGGCGGGCGAGCGGTTCGACTCGGTCCTCATGGTCAACGTCCTCGAGCACATCCAGGATGACGCCGGCGTGCTCTCGACCTTGCCGGCCGTCCTCGAGCCCGGCGGAAGGATAGTCCTCTACGTACCGGCGCTTAACGGGCTCTACGGGCAGTGGGACCGCAAAGTTGGCCACTTCCGGCGCTACTCGAAATGGCGCATGCGGGAGATCGCGAATGAGGCGGGCCTGGACGTGCTGGAGCTGCGCTACGTCAACGCGCTGGCCATTCCTGCGTGGATCGCGTTCTCCCGCACGGACGTTGACCGGACCCAGGGCGCAAGTCTCTCGATCTGGGACCGCACCGGGGTGCCGCTCAGCCGCGCGCTCGAGCAACGTCTGCCCGCGCCGATCGGCCTTAATGTGTTGGCCGTGCTCGCCGCGCGGAGCTGAACCCGCGCTGAAGGCTCAGATGCGCCGGTAGGTGAAGCCGGCGCAGATATTGGCATGGACGGTCGGGACCATCGTCGGGAACCACGATGCGTGCTCGCGCCTGAACCGTGCGTCTAGCTCGTGCACGATCTCCGGGACCGTGCTGACGTGCTCGCTCTGGATGCACCAATCGAAGCTCATCCCGTAACGCTTCTCGAACAAGCGCTGCGTCGTCAGCCGCCGCCCGAGCGTGTACAGCCACCCACCCTCGCAGGGCAGGACGACGGAGAGGACCGCGCCGGGACGCATGACGCGCAGAAGCTCCTCCAGCGCTGCCGGCAGATTGGGGAGATGCTCCAGGACGTGGATCGCCAGAACGCGGTCGAACTCCGCCGGGCCGAAGTCCAGACCCTGCTCGACGTCGCCGGTGACCGCCGTGACGTAGGGGTACCGCTGGGCGATCTCCGCCGCCATCTCGGGGCGCAGTTCCATTGCCACGTAGTCCTGGGCCCTGCCGTCCTCGAACTCGAGGTGCTCACCTAGACCGGCGCCGATGTCCAACGTTCGCAGGCCAGGACCGACCGACCGCGCGGCGTAGGTGTGGTTGAACCTCTGGATCCAACCGAACCGCGCTGTGTAGACCGCCGAGTAGAAGAACTTCATGTAGTCATCGCGGATCGCAACTTGCTCAGGCGTCAGCTCCGGCAACTGTTTCGGCCACGTCGTGATCTGAGACGGCGTCATCCGCGGCCAACCGCGAGGTCTTCGAGCATGCTGCGGATCGAAGCCCGCAGCGCGCCCGCTGATCCCGTGCTCGGCTCCCAGCCCAGCGCCCGGATGCGATCGGTGTTGAGGCGCACGATCGGCACATCCCCCCTCCAGCCGCGGGACTCCTTCCCGTAGCAGACGTCTATCCCACGCGGATCGAGATTCAGCTCCTCCAGGGCAATGCCAACGATCTCGCGCACCGTGACGTAGTCGCCCGTGGCGACGTTGAACGTGACGAACGGCTCCTGCACGTCGGCGTCCATCACGGTGAGAACCGCGGACACGACGTCCGCCGCCAGGACGTACGACTTGGACTGGGTCCCATCGCCGAGGACGGTCAGGGTGCTCGGATCCTCACGCAGGCGCCGGATGAAGTCGAATCCAACGCCGTGCGTCTGCCGCCGGCCGACGACGTTGCCGAAACGGAAAGCCCGGCCTTCGATGCCGAACATGTACGAGTAGGCGCTGATCATCCCTTCGCCGGCGAGCTTGCTCGCCCCGTAGGTTGAGACCGGCATCAGCGGACCGTGATCCTCGTGGGCCTCGAGCTCGCCGAGATCGCCGTACACGCCGCTGCCGGCGGCATAGGCGATGCGGCCGACCCCGCTTTGACGCATCGCCTCCACCACGTGGTGGGTGATCAGCGTGCCCTGGTGAAAGTCGATCGCCGGATCGGTCATGGCCGCCTGGATGTCCGGATTGGAGGCCAGGTGAATGACCAGATCATGGCCCTCCATCGCATCGCGGAGCGTCGGGAGATCGTTGGCATCGCCGCGGACGACCGTGACACGAGGGTCATCCTGGTGTTCGGCGAAGTGCCACTCCTGGCCGGACGTGAAGTTGTCGTAGAGGGTCAGCGCGTCGGTCCCGCGATCCGCCAGAAGCGCATCGGAGAAATGGCTGCCGATGAACCCGGCGCCGCCAACGATGATGACCCGCGAGCGAGCGCGACTCATGAGCCCCGGAGCGCTGGCGCCGCCCGTTTGACGAAGATCCCGTGGCCGTTGAGATTGTGGAGGAGCAGCCGGTCCTCGAGGCCGCGCTGCTCGTTGACGAACTCAGTCACCCCCGGCGTCGCTGGGCACCCGTAGTCGTCGAAGACGACGATCCCGCCCTCGGAGAGCCGGGGCCACGCCCAGCTGAAGACATCCTTGGCGGACTGGTAGACGTCCACGTCGATGTGGACGAGCCGGAAGGCATGGTCCTCGATCAGATCAGCCGTGTCGTCGGGGAAGATGCCCTGGAGCAGCTCGACGTTCGTCAGCTGCATATCACGGAGCAGCGTCTCGACGATCTGCCGTGACGTGTCGTCGTGCTTTCCGTCGTGATAGTAGATGTCGTTGGGCCCGGTCTTGACGACGCCCTCCCAGGTGTCGCAAAGGTAGACGCGCTCGGGCATGCCCAGCGACGCGGCGCGCCACGCCATCAGGGCCCCGCTTCCCCCACGCCAGACCCCGACCTCGAGGATGGCGCCGGGCACATTGGCGATCTCGCCGAGCAGCCCCCAGAGTTCGTAGCACCGCCAAACATCGACGAGGGTGTTTCGCTTGACCATGCTGTAGACGCGCTGAAACGTGCTGTCGGACTGCCACGGCGCGTAGGTGGAGACAGGGTATGCCATCGCGTGCGCGCCGGAGCGGACGGCCTCGGGCCGGACCAGTGGGAGCGCCAAGCCCTTGGCCAGCGAGAATCCGCCGCGACGGATCAGACCCCCGTAGTAGCGGGCGTAGAACGAGGTCTTGTTTGACATCTAGTGGGGCTCCAGGGGTTTGCGTCGGCTCGTGGCGACCACCGCGCCGTTCAGCAGCAGCACGAACAGGAACAGCTGGGCGCCGGCGATCGCGCTGGCCAACCCGGTCACGGCGATGTGATCTTGGACGAAGTTAGCCGATGTGAGGACGAGGCCGTTGCCCAGATATGCCGCTGCCAGCGGTACGCAGAGTCCGATCCCAGTCAGCACGAGCAGGAAAGCGATGCCCACGGTTCGGGTGTAGGGGAACACTCCGAGCCACCGTCGCCGTCGGCGACCGGTGTAGTCGAAGAGCACCTGGGCGACGCACCCGAGAAAGAACGCCTGCAGCCCCACGACGAACACCGCGAGCCCTAAGAACTGCGCGTTCAGTGAGAGCGTGACCGCGCCGAGCTTGATATCGCCGAAGGTCACCGGCACGGTCAGCAAAAGGCCGAGCGCCGCCAGGAACAGGCCGGGCTTGAGCATGAAGAAGTCCGAGCCGTAGATGAACATCGCCCGTAGGTTGATCCACGCCGCCTGCCACGGCGAGAACCAGCCCGCCCGACGGTGATGGCTCACGCGCCCCTCGCGATCCTTGAGGAAGGTCACGGGCACCTCGGCCGTGCGCAGTTCCATCTGGACAGACTTCAGCACCATCTCCGAGGCGTATTCCCACGACTCCGACTGCAGGTCCATCCGCACAAGCGCATCCCGGGTGATTCCCCGCATGCCGCAATGGATGTCGGAGAACTTGCTCGAGAACAGCCGGTTGAGGATCCAGGTCGTCACCGGGGTGCCGAGGTGCTGGTGCAGCCAGGGCATCGCTCCGGGCTCGATCGTCCCCCGCCACCTCGAGCCCATGACGAACTCGTAGCCCTCCTCGAACTTCTGCATAAACGGGGCGAGCTCGCGAAAGTCGTACGTGCAGTCCGCATCGCCCATGAGCACGAAGCGACCGCGGATGTGGGGGATCGCGTCCAGGTAGGCTCGCCCGAGCCCGCGCTTGGGCACGCGCAGCACCCGGGCACCAGAGCCGCGCGCGATCTGCGGGGTGGTGTCTGATGAAGAGTCGACGATCACGATCTCTCCTCGTATCCCAGCGCGCGCCATGCCCTCGCGGCACCAGGCGACGAAGTCCTGGATCGTCAGAGCCTCGTTGAGGGCGGGGATGACGATCGACAACTCGGGGTCGATGACGTCGTCGTCAGGGATCAGGAGCTCATGATCGCCGGGGAGTGCGGTGGCAGCGGTCACCGGGCGGAGGATGTCGTGATTGGACGCGCTCTGGCTGCTCATGGTCTCAGGATGCTCGCAACCGCCCTTCTCGGTCGCGCAGACATGTCCGATCGGCCGCGGCACACAATGTTCGCATCCGACGGCGACGCCTGCTCGCCAGTCTCCCCTCGCCGACCCGGGGATGCGCTGGGGCATCACGGGGTGGTCGCCTGCGTGCTCGCGGTCTCGCGGTACTCACTTTGCCGGGGTATTTCGTGTTCCGCCACGTCGAGGAGTTCGCCTTGGCGACCCCACGAGACGCGCGCGCCCGACGATGCGAATCGCTCAAGCTCAAGGGCTGAACGAGATATCGCTCAAAAGGACTTCCTGGGCGGAGCTCGGCGTCTCGGCGAGCGTGAGATGGACTCGATTGAGGCCCCAGTGAAGTGACACGGGCAGCCGCGCTCTCTTGCCGGTCAGTGGGACGATCACCGGCGGTCCCTGGGACGACACCCTGACTGCGACTGACGGCAACGGCGGCGCACCCGGTCCCGGCGTCACGGTGACGAACAGCGCGGTGTGGCGATTATCAGGCGAGAGCACGGTCAGGGACATCGGGACGCTGCCCAGCCAGGCGCTGGCATGGTCCTCGCTGAACCCGATGTTCCCGGTCGGGGTGGTGACGGGCAACGGGCCATCGTTGATACGTGCGATTTGAGGCTTGCCGCCGATCATCGTCGCCACCGTGGCGAACGGAGAGGTCACATCCTCCAGCGTGTTGAAGATCGCCGGGTGCTCGATTTTCAAATAGTCGTAGTACCCGGTGAAGCTGATCGCGGTACCCACGGCGGCGCCGATGAGGGTCAGGATGACGCCGACGACGGCCCACATCCGCCGAGCCGCCGTCCTGGGGCGCGCCCGCGTCAAGAGCATCGCCCAAACGAGAAACGCCGGGAGCAACAGCAACGACACAAAGTCGACCTCATACCGCTCGGTTGTGCCGAACAGCGCCCACGACACCAGCGTTACGACCGTCAGACCCACGATCGCGAGCCCGGTCGCGGCCACCAGCGGTCGGAGCTCGCCGCGCCGCCGCCGCAGCCACAAGACGGGGATCGCCAACAGCAGCAGCGTGATCGGCATCGTCGTGAAGACGCCGCCGGTTGGCTCCGCGCCCAGTTGCGGACTTCCGCCCGCGTAGCCCTTAGGAAGGGTGAATGGGTCGTTGGCCGCGGTCTGGAGGAACGCGTGTGGAAACGTCAACGCGTAACGGGCCGGAAGCAGCAGATACGTGAACAGGCCCGGCGGAATGTAGGCGAGGCTGTAGAACCGCGCCTTCGTTTGGTCGATGCCCGCCAGCTCATACCGCTCGCCGAAGTTGGCGAAGCCGCCGAAGCGCACGTGGTTGTACCACGCGAGCAGCAGTACACACACAACGAACGGGCCTAGCGCGTACGTGAGGAGCTCGAGGGTTTCGCGGCTTGCGCGAACGCGATAACCGCCGTTGCGACGCTTCAGTTCCCATAGAACCGCCGCGGCGGCGACGGCCCCGCCGACGGCCAAGGTTGGCCTCCCGCCGATGGCCAGGCCGAGGCACAAACTGCCGGCGATCATCCGCCACCGTCGTAGCTCGGGCCCGAGCACGGCGGTGACCATCAACCACAGGCCGGCCATCTCGAAGCAGAACCCACACGCGATCGCCACCTCGTACTGGAGCGGGCGGCGCAGGAGGAACGGCAACGTGTTGGTCAGCGCCAGGCCGACGGTGGACACCAGCAGGACCCACGGTGGAGTGCTCGGCAACAGGCGCCTGAGGAGCGCACGCAGGAGGAGAACCGAGCAGACCAGGCCGATCCACGCATACAGCGCGACGGCGAAGCTTTCCGACATCACGTGCCCGGTGATCCGGAAGAGCGCGAACAGCGTCAGGACAGGCGTGGGGCCCCACTGGGAATAGAAGTGTCCGTGGTACAGCACCAGGTCGTGATAGGCGCCGTTGTAGGCCGCGTTCAGCGCCGGGTTGTACGGGTCGGCGAGACGCAGCAGTCCCGCGGGCACCGGGATCGGCAGGTAGGTGTGACCGTGCAGGAACGCCGTCGTGAGCAGGTTGTAGATGTCCTGCGAGGACGACGGGAAGCTGAAGGGGAAGGTGGTGGCCGCCGTCCACATGTAGAACGCCAGCACGAGTACGAGCACGCCCACGAGCGCCACGTCGTAACCGCTGACGTGCACGTCCCAGCGTCGCCGCGAACGCGCTGTGGGCGGGTCGGAGGCCGTCGCCGTGGCCGGCGCGGCGCCCGAGACGAACACGGCTCGGCGCGCGAACTTCATTCAGTCGATCACCACCAACACGACGGCGAAGGCTAGCTGGGGATCCGTCGGACCGGGCTAATCGCCACCGGCGCGGGCCGTTGACCTGCCACCTAATCGATCGCGGGATGAAAGATCCGCGAGCGGAAGACCGCGAAGTTGATAAGGGTCAGAATCCCTACCACGGGCAAGTAGACGAGCTCTGGGTCGACGCCCAGGGCTCGCGGCACGATCGCGGTCACGGCCGCGGTGATCCCGTACTGAATTCCGGCCATTCCCAGGTAGCGGATGAGCTGGTGGTGCAGCGGCAGCGCGAATGCTGACGAGTGCTTCCAGACGAACAGCCGCTGCAGGTTGAAATGGGTCGCCATCGCCACGGTGAAGCCCATGGCGAGCGAGACCTCGAAGGGGAGCCCGACCACCTCCGCGAGCAGCGTGGTGGTTCCCACGTACACGAGCGCGACGAACCCGCCGGTCAACGCGAACCGGAATCCCTGGCGCCCCAGCTCCGCCCGCGACCGGCGAAGATCAGTTCGAGTCGTCGAAGCCATAGCGCGACTCGACTATTTCTCCGGCCCGCTCCGGGTTGTCCTCGTCCCCGCCCAACCCATACCGCGACTCCACGATGTACTTCGGGCGCTGGCGTGTCTCGTCGTAGATGCGGCCGACGTACTCGCCCATCACGCCGAGCGACAGGAGCTGGATCCCGCTGAAGAAAGTGACCACGATCACAATCGTCGGGTTGCCGATCGGAAAAGCCACCCCGGCGATCTTGAGCGCCAGGTAGGCGACGGCGACCAGGAACGCCAGGCCAGAGAAGGCGATTCCGAGCAGCGAGATCAGCTGCAGTGGATAGCGCGAGAACCCGACCACGCCGTTCAGCCCGATCAGCAGCGAGCCGAGCATCTGGTTGTACTTGCTGCTCCCGCCGACTCGCGGCGAGCGGTCGTAGGGGATGCTCGTTTGCCGGAAGCCGACGAACCCGACAAGCCCGCGCAGGAATCCGTGTCCTTCCTTGAGCGACACGACGTTGTTGATCACGCGCCGGCTCATCAGCCTGAAGTCCCCGGTATTGGGGGGGATGTCGACCTCCGCGATCCGGTTGATCACCTTGTAGCCGGCCCAGGCGACGATCCGCTTGGGCACCGTTTCGCCGGCCCGGGTGCGCCGCTGCGCGTAAACGACGTCGAACCCGGCCTCCCAGCGCTCAATCATCGCCGGGATGAGCTCGGGCGGGTCTTGGAGGTCGCAGTCGATCACGATCGCCGCGTCGCCGCTGGCCGCTTCGAGGCCTGCCAGCGTTGCCATCGGCTGCCCGAAGCGCCGCGAGAAGCGGAGCATCTTGACGCGCGGATCCCGCTTGCGCAGGTCGAGGATCAGCTCCTCGGTGCGGTCGGGACCGGGATCGACCGAGAAGATCAGCTCCCAATCGACACGGAGGGGCTCGAACACACCCGCCAGCCGCTCGTAGACGGGCTCGATGTTCGCCTCCTCACGGTAGGCCGGGATCACGATGCTGATCGTGTGCATTACGCCACCCGCCATGCCACCACGAACGAGCGGATTCCGAAGGGGAGCCGAACGCCGGCCCGCGCCATCCGATCCTCCACCTGCCACGTGTGCTCACCCAGGCGCGAGTCGCGCGTCTGGGCAATGTCCTGCGTGACCCTTCGTTCGAGCGCGTCGCCGCGCAGGTGGTCGTACCGCCACCGGTTGCGCTGCTTGACAAGCCAGAACGCCGGATAAAGGAGCGACGCGAGGTACCGGTCCCCGCGTGGCTCGAGCCCTGCCTCCCGACACTTAGCAGCCAGCTCACCCCGCGCGTACCGGCGCTCGTGGCCGAGAAAGCGATCGTAGTAATCGAATGTCCGCGGTCCCGCCGGAACTACCAGCGCGGCCGGCCGGCCCGGCTTCAGGACTCGCGCGATCTCGGCCAGCGCTTTGCGATCGTCGGGCACGTGCTCGAGAAGATTGGCGCTCACGACGGCGTCGAGGCTCGAGTCATCGATCGGGAGTGAGCACACGTCGGCCTGCAGCAGGCGAGCGTCGGGCACGGCGTCGTGGGCCTTCCGCAGCCCAGCGGCGATCATGTCGACGCCTATCAGGACCGCGTCGGGATGCGCGTCCCGGAGATCCTCGAGCAGGAACCCGGTCGAGCACCCGAGATCGGCGACGGTGCAGGCGGGGTCGAGCGGCTCGATGCCGTCAATTATTGCCCGCCGGGTCCACCGATCGAGGAAATGGGTGCGCGACGCTTCCGCATGGACTGCCTCGAGCTCCTCGGACCAGTTGACGGAGGCGTCGTTTTCCACGTAGGAGGCAAATGGCTCCGCCCCGCGGTCAGCGACCCCGTTGAGATGTTCGCTGGACGCCACGCGAACAGGGTAGATAACTGAGTAGCATCGCGCGCTTGACGGACGTCGCGGACTCACAGCGCATGGCTCCGTGCCGTATCTGCGGCGCCGCGGCCCGGCGAGTCGGCCCGGTGCGCGGCGACTACAGCGGCCGCGACTACGAGGTGCGTCGTTGTGATGTATGCGGTTTTGCCTTCATCGCTGATCCCTGGACGGACTTCGAGCGCATCTACGACGATCGCTACTACGCCGGGCAGGGGGCCGATCCGCTGGTCGACTACCACTTCGAACTGGCGGAGCCCGACCGGACGATCCGCCAGTACGAGTGGCACGGAGTCACGCGGTTGGTCGAGCGCATGCTGGGAGGGCTGGACGGCGTGCGTTGGCTCGACTTCGGCTGCGGCAATGGAGGCCTCGTCCGCTACGTCAACGAGCGGACGGGCGCTCGCGCCTGCGGATTCGAGGAGGGTTCGATCGCGACCGAAGCCTGCGAGCTGGGCGTTCCGATCGTGTCGAGCGACGAGCTGGCGACGCAGGCGGCGAGCTTCGACGTGGTCACCGCGATCGAGGTGATCGAGCACACGCTCGATCCCCTGGTCGAGCTCCGCACGATCCGGAAGCTCCTTCGAAGCGGGGGATTGCTGTTTCTCACCACCGGGAACGCGGAGCCATTCGCCTCGCGCCTGTTGCGCTGGCCTTACATCGTTCCTGAGATCCACGTCTCGTTCTTCGAGCCCCGCACGCTCGAGTACGCGTTCGGCAAGTGCGCGTTCCGGCCCGGATCCATCTCGGCCCGGGACGGCTTCGACGAGATTCTCAAGTTCAAGGTGCTGAAGAACCTGAAGGTCCGCCGGCGAAACCGTATGACCGACCTGATCCCGGCACGTCCGGTGGCCGCGCTAGCAGACCGGAAGGTCCGACTCAGCCGGCATCCGATCGGCTGGGCTGTCTGAGCCTCTTCAGGTCGGCATCGACCATGCGGTGGACCAGCCGCTCGAAGCTCAGCGTCGGCCGCAGCCGAGGACCCGCCGGGCCCGGCTCGGATCGCCGATCGGCGCCGTGGCCTCCGCGGCGCGCGTCAGCGAACTCTCCACCCTTATGCAGTCGCCCGCATTCAGTCCGACGTGCGCGAACGCGATCTCGGCGAACTCCGCCACGGTGTGCCCCGCACCGCTGGACAGGATGTAATCCCCCGCTTGCTCCTGCTGGAGCATCAGCCAAGCGCCCCTGACGACGTCCCCGGCGAACGACCAGTCGCGGATCGCGGTCAGATCCCCCAGCACGACCTCCCGCTCCAAACCCAACTTGATCGCAGCCGCCGCGCGCGTGATCTTGCGAGTTACGAACTGTTCGGGCCGGCGCTCGGACTCGTGGTTGTAGAGGATCCCCGAGCACGCGAACAGCCGGTCGTGGGCACGCAGTTGGCCGACCAGCTGGTGGGCGAGGAGCTTCGCGCTCGCGTACGGCGTCTCCGGCCGGCAGCCGGTGTCCTCGCGTTGAGGGCTCTGCGACGCGGCCCCGAACATCGCGCTCGAAGCCGACACGAACACGCGCGTATCGCGGGCTTGGTCCCGCACCGCGGCCAGCAGTGCCGCGGTCGAGCCGGCAATCGCGGCGAGCGTCCGCTGCGGGTCGCGCCATGAGTCGGGCACGAACGACGGCGCGGCGAGGTGATACAGCTCGTCTGGCCGGACCTGGGCCAGCGCGGCCGTCAGGCTCTCGGGATCGAGCAGATCGCCGCGGACCAGCTCGATCCGGTCGCGTAGGTGCTCGGAGGACCCAAGCGACGGGGACCGGACCAGGCCGGTTACCTCGTAGCCGTGTTCGAGCAGCAGCGCTGCGAGGAACGAGCCATCCTGACCGGTGACGCCCGTCACCAGCGCCCGGCGCGACTGGGTCCCGGACCCCACGCTCAGAACAGCCGGGTGGACGGCCGAGGCTCGGGACGAGTCCTGCCGAGCTGTGCCTCGGTCGCGGTTCCACCGCGGCTCAGCAGCTCATAGTCGGCGTCGACCATCAGCCTGATCAACTCTTCGAAGCTGGTACGCGGCTCCCACCCCAGCTCCCGCCTCGCCTTGGTGAAATCGCCGACGAGGTGGTCGACCTCCGCCGGTCGTCGCAGCGAAGGGTGGACCACGACGTGGCCATCGATCTCGACGCCGGCCTGTTCGAAAGCGATCTCGAGGCATTCCCGCACAGAGTGGGCGGCTCCGGTAGCGACGACGTAATCCCCCGGCGCGTCACGTTGGAGCATCAGCCCCATGGCCTCCACATAGTCCTTGGCATAGCCCCAGTCCCGCTCCGCGTCGAGGTTGCCGAGCGAGATCGTGTCCTTCAGCCCAAGCCTGATCGCGGCCGCGTGCCAGGTGATCTTTCGCGTGACGAACTCGAGCCCGCGACGTGGATTCTTCGTGATTGAACAGGATGCCGCTGCTGGCATGGAGGTCATACGACTCGCGGTAGTTGACCGTGATGAAGTGGCCGTAGACCTTCGCCACTCCGTACGGTGAGCGCGGATAAACGGCGTCAGTTCGTTCTGCGGGACTTGGCGAACCTTGCCGAACATCTCGCTGGACGACGCCTGGTAGAAACGCGCCTCCGGGCAGATCTCGCGCATCGCCTCCAGCATGCGCGTCACCCCGACCCTCGTGAACTCGGCGGTGAGCGTCGGCTGAATCCACGACACCGCCACGAACGACATCGCGGCGAGGTTGTAGATCTCAGCCGGCCTGGCCGCGCGCAACGCGTCGACGAGCGAGCGCTGGCTCGGCGCCCGGCGACCGGTCCGCGGATCGTGACTGCCGCCCGCTCGATCGAGCTACAGTCCCGGCCGACTGAGGCGCATGGAGACCGATCGCAGCATTTATCTCTCGATTGCGGAGCTCCGCCGCCGTTACCGAGCGCAGCCGGAATCCACGGGGGCCGGACCGCTGACCGAATTCGAGTTGCGCTGCTTCAGCCAGCACGGCGAAGACGGGGTAATCGCGGAGATCCTGGCCAGACTCGGGATCGGGGCCGGCTTCTTCGTCGAGTTCGGGATCGAAACCGGCCGCGAGGGCAACTGCGTGTTCCTCGCCGATGTCCTCGGCTGGGAGGGGGTGTTCATCGAGCCCGATGACGCCGCTTACTCGGAGCTGGCTCGCAAATACGCGCAGGACGAACGGGTGCGGGCGGTGAACGCTGCCGTGACCCCCGACAACGTCGAGGATCTGTTCGCCGCGGCCAGCGTTTCGCCCGATCCGGACGTGCTCTCGATCGACGTCGACGGTCAGGACTACTGGATCTGGGCGGCGCTCGAGTCCTACCGACCGCGCGTGGTAGTAATCGAATACAACGCCGCCCTGCCGCCAGGACGCCAGCTCGTTCAGCCACGCGGCCACCCCGGAACGTGGGATGGCACCGACTACTTCGGCGCATCGTTGGAGGCGCTCTGTTCTCTGGCTGACCGCAAGGGATACGCGCTCGTCCACACCGATCTGGCCGCGATCAACGCGTTCTTCGTTCGCTCCGAGCTCGCCGCCGGCGCCCTGCCGCCCCCGCACGAGGCGGCGCGCCGGCATCAGCCGAACTACTTCATGCGGGGCTATCGCCATCCGGTCGATCCCCAACACCGGCCGTATACCGACCTCGCGGCCGAGAAGTCGAGCGATCCCGGGAGCGGTACTCTCCGCCGCATCGACCCTGTGGCGAGCCCGAGACCGATCACGCCCGAGCTCGCGAGAGAGCTCGCGGCTCGAACCGACTTCGTGTGGCATCAGCGATTCGAGCTCGCCGGCGGCGTGTACACGCCGGGTGCCAGCGACATTCCGTGGTTGATGAACAAGGCGGCGGTTCCCGAACGACTCGACGGCGCAAGCGTGCTCGATATCGGCACGACCAACGGCGGCGCCGCGTTCGAGTGCGAGAGACGCGGCGCGCGGCGCGTCGTGGCCGTCGATATCGCGGACGAGAACTGGTTCGGCTTCGCCACCCTCAAACGGGCGCTCGGCTCGAGCGTGGAGCACGTCCAAGCCTCCATCTACGAGCTGCCCGAGCTTTTCCGTGAGCAGTTCGACGTGGTGCTGTTCTGGGGTGTGCTCTATCACCTGCGACATCCGCTGCTGGCGCTCGACAACGTCCGTCGGCTGGCTCGCGGAACCGTCTCGATCGAGACCGCGGTGTCTGATCACGAGCTGGGCGACGCTCGCGATCTGCCCTTGGCACGTTTCTTCCGCACCGACGAGTTGGCGGGGGACAGCAGCAACTGGTTCGCGCCCAATGTGGCCGCGCTGACGGATTGGTGCCGCTCGTGCGGACTGGAACCGACGAGCGTCCTCAGCTGGCCCGATCCGTTGCCCGCGCGGGCCATGGTCGTGGCAGAGCCCGGCGACGCCGAGTGGAAGACGCTGTCCTACGAGCAGCCGCTGATCTGCTCGGTCCTGACCCACACAGCGGCTTTCGAGTAACCGAAGCCGAGGGCCCCCGCGGACCCAGCGGCCGCCCGGCGCCTACCGTGCGCTGATCGTCTCCCAATGCCCCGCCCGCGCTGCCAGGTCGGGGTGAGAGACGAGCGCGTGCCACACGACCGCCTGGAACGACTCGACCAAGGGCGTGCGCAGGTCGGGCGGCGGGTCGATAAGGATCGCCACATCCGCGAGCCGCGCCAGCGTGCCGCCAGGCGACCCGACCACACCGAAGATGGAGCACCCGCGCTCTCGGCCGAGCTCAAGCGCGTTCACGAGATTGACCGAAACACCATGCTCGCGCGACCCACCTCCTACGGAGAACACCAGGAGCGCATCGCGCTCGGACAGCCGCGAGACCTCGAGCCAGCCGCTGAACGAGCTCTCCCACCCATCGTCATTGATCCGGGCGGTCAGCTCGGAGACGTTGTCGGTCGCCGCGTAGCTCTCGATCCCGCAGAGCTTGCGGAAGTCGTTGACCGCGTGCGAGGCATGCCCGGCTCCGCCTCCGACGCCGAGGATGAACAATCGGCCGCCCCGGCCACGCAGCTCACCGAGGCCACGGGCCATTGCGTCCACCTGCTCCAGATCGACGGCCTGCGCAAGCGATGCGGCGGTCGCAAAATACTTCTCGCTGTGCCCAGAACCCGACACGATCCGCAGCTTAGCTAGCCTCGCTGGGCCGCTGAGGCCTGAGGCCCATCCTCGCGTCAGACGGCAGCACGATGCACGTCTGGCTAGACCTGATTTCACGAGAAGCGCTTTTCGTCGCGCTGCTAGGAGCGATCGGCTCCGGCCCAGCCACGTATCTGCCCGAGCGGTTCGACCGTGCGGCGCGCTGGGCACTGGCGCCCGTGTTGGGACTTTGTCTTGGCGTCTGCGTCACGGTCACGCTCGTATACCCATTCCCCACTCGCGACACCGGCTGGGTCGTGATCGTGCTTGCGGTGGCGTCGGTCGCACTCGCGTGCTGGCGCACGGGTCGCCCGGCGCGCTGGCGCCGATCCCGGGACGTGGCGCCCACCGAGGTCGAGCGTCCGTTCGCGACGGGTCGTTCCTCGGGAATCGTTCGCGACGTGCTTCAGATCGGGGTCGTGGTGATCGTGATCCTCGTCTCGTTCAACTACCCCCTTTCGCTCCGCCACACAGTCGGCCCGGACGGCGGATACGCGATCGCCGATACCACGGGTTACGTGTCGGAGACGAACGGCGAGGAGCGCGACTCGATCCATCAGGCAGAGCATCTTGTCCCACCGTTCGCCGATCTGGCCACGTTCTATTGGGCGGGCTATGCCCACAACGATCAGCAGCTCGACGTTTCGGCGCTCGAATCGAACGTCAATGTAGTGCTCGGGCTCGGAGCGACAGATACCCACAGCCCGTTCCTGATCTCGATTCTCCTGATCGGCGCGCTCGGAGTGTTCGCGGTCGTCCGCGCTGCCCTGTGTAGACCGACGTGGGCCGCCCCCTTGGCAGGCTGCCTGTTCGCCGGCCCGCTGTTCGTCGAGATGTTCATGGACGGAAGCCAAGGGGCAATCGTCGGCAGCGCGGTGCTTGCGCCGGTCGTGGCGCTCGGCTATGAGGCACTTCGCGACCGCAGGACGGCGACCCTCGTGCTGTTCGCGCTGCTCGTGGCGGGCTTGCAGACCGTCTACCCGTTGTTCCTCCCGTCGGTCGTGATCGGCGGCCTGCTGGCGATCGCCGTGGTCGTGGTCCGGCGCTTGTCGCGGGGGCGCCCGAGTCTGACGGAGGTCGGAATGGCGTTCGCGCAACTCGCCGGCGTCGTCGCGCTCGCGGCGGTCCTCACGCCCGTCGCGTTCGAGCGGAACCTGCGTTATTGGATCGGTCTTCTGAACGGCTCGTTCTCCCTGGCCGGGCTCCCCGCGTACGTCCTGCCGTTCAATGTCATCCCGGGGTGGGTGCTTCAGACCCGGGAGTTCTATTCGCTGGTCGATCTCGCTCACGCGTCGACGGGCCAGTTCCTACTCGCCGCTGTGGTGCCGGCGCTGATGGTGGTCGTGATCGGTGTAGGCGTGGCGCGTCACCGGGTGGCCGCGGTGATGCTCGGCGTGGCAGCGGGCGCGGCGCTACTCGCCTATTACACCTGGTCCAACCGCAGCTGCGGCTATTGCGTTCAGCGGAACTCAATCCCGATCGGCGCGCTCGCGATCCCCGCTCTGGGGATCGGCCTCGCGACCCTCGCGGCGATTCGCGGCCGAGCAGGATTGATGGCATCGTTCGCGGTCGGCGCCGTGATTGTGGTCGCCATCGGCCATGAGGGGGCGGTCCAGCGCCAACGGGAGGCACAGGGGTCGTACATGCTCGAGCCGCAGGACCGCCAGGCGCTGGCGGCGCTTCCCGCGAGGGCCGGTCCCGTCGAGCTCGAGGGGTTCGGGCAGGGACCCGCGCCGCCGATGGAGCTGCCGCTCGTCTACAACCTGGTCGACGAGCGCACGCACGGGGATGTCTCCGAGCCCACCGCGACCGACGATGGCCGAGGACTCTTCTACCTCGGCGGGGTGCAGCCGCTCGGACCATCGTTCAAGCCCGACTACCGCTACGTGCTGACACGGTTGGCCGGGATCATTACCCAGCGGCGGGTCGTGGCTCGCTACGGCCCGATCGCGCTCGAGGAACGGACCCAGAGCCTCGACGTGCTGATCACCGGAGGAGTCGCGGTGGCGGCCGCGCGGTTCGATCCCTCGGATACGGCGTGGGTCAGCAGCACGCTTCGGTTCCTCGTCGTCGGCGGGCGCGCGGGAAGCGACGCATATGTGTCTCTGTTCCTAGAGAAGACGGTGCCGGTCAAGGTGGTACCCGGACCGGACTTGGCGGCGGTGGCTGAGCGCGGCCGCGCGCTGCGGATCTGCGTGCGTGCGCCGGCGGCGCCGATCGCGCGGGGCACAGGCGTGCAGCTCGTGTTCACGCCACAGCCGGCCCCCCTGCCGCCCGAGCACTACGCGGCGCCGCTCCCGCCCCGCGGCGTCAAGCTGCTGAGCATGGACGCCTCGGCGACGTCGTGCGCTCATCCGTGAGTCGGTTCTAGTGACCCGGCGGTCGGCCAGGGCCGGCGGTCGCCACAACCGCGAACTCACCCTGCGTGAACCGGTCGCGAGCAACGTCCCCGGTCCCGTTCGGGTGGAAGAAGTACGCGGACGCGAAGCCCGCTTCGCGGCACAATTCGAGCGCCACCTCCGGGAAGATCGGAGCCCGGTGTGTCAGATCCACCCAGAATGTCTTCAGCGCCGGAGGGTAATGAGGGTTGACGGTCTCAGCGATCAGCAGGCCGCCGTGTGTCAGTTTCACGCGGGCTAGCTCAAGCAGCCTGCGCAGCTGTTGCTCGGTTAGGTGCTCGATGACCTGGGCGGTGAACACGACCCCGAGACTCCGGTCAGCCAGCCGTTCAAGGTAGTCCAGCCCGTTGGCGTGCATCACCTCGGTGTGCGCCTTGTCGTGACAGCGAGCCACCATTCCGGCGTCACTGTCAACGCCGAGGTAGGAGATGCCGGCATCACGGAGCAGGTCGAGAAGTTCACCGCGGCCACAACCGAAGTCCAGCACCGGTTCGCGGTCGCCGATGATCGGTATGTAGCGCCGCTGGCGATCGCGGATGAACTGCTCCGAGCCGCGGAACACGTCCTCAAAGCCGCGATATTCGCCCCCGACGCCGACGTCCTGGGCTCCGGTGTAACCCAGCACGAGCCCCGCCACCGGATCGCGTCGCCCGGCGAACGGAGCGCCCTGCATGAACGGAATGGCGTGCGCTTCGGCTTCGATCGTCGCCAGCCGGCGAGAATGGTCGTCAATCCGGCTCGAATGGTCCTCGATTCGCGCGACGACCGCAGCGCGGAGCGACCGCATCCGCGCTGCGTCCAGTCGGGTCTGACGCAGGCGGTCGGCCGACTCGCGCAGCGCGCGCCGCCTGAGCTTGTCGAGCTGTTCCTCGTATTGCATCGTGACCGGCCGGATCGCGCGGACTACCGCACGCCGGGCAGTTGCCCGGGCCACCGGGAGATCCGCGGACTCGGCCGGCGGCTCCGAAACCCTCGCGTCGACAGCCTCGAGACGGCTCAACATCTGCCGACCGGCGAGATGCGGCGAACGCTTCGCTCGCAGGTCGTCGGCGGCGCGGCGTCCCCGCTCGAGCGCCTCGTCACGACGCTCGAACACATCCCGCATCACGCGGGCGGCGTGTGTGATGCTCGGCCGCGCCCACTCGCCGACCGCATCCGATCCGATCGGAGTCAGGTCGTAGTCGACGAGATAGCTGTTCTCCGAAGTCATGAATTCGAGGTTGCCCGAATAGCCCGTCGCGATCGCGGGTTTGCCGAGGAACATCGCCTCGGCGATCGCGAACCCGAAGCTCACAGCGCAGTGGAGCGACACGTAGCAATCACAGGCGGCGGTCAGGCCGTCGTTTTCCTCCGGTCCTAATTGCTCCTCGATCAGGCGCACATCCACTCTTCCGGCGACGGCGTCCCAGAGCCTTGCCCGGCTGGCGCGATCCGTGTCAGCATTGACGGTCTTGATCACGAGCGTCGCTCCCGATCCGGGTTCGAAAGCCGCGCGGAACGCATCCACGACGGCGAGCGGGTTTTTGCGCTCGAAGCCCGCCCGATAATCAAAGGAACACAGAAACAGAAAATCATCGGGAGGCAGCTCAAGGACGTAGCGAGGAAGCCTTACGGTGGCCGGCACGTCGACTGGCAGCAGGACCGTCGTCACCGGTACAGGCACAGCAGCCGAGATCGCGTTCGCCGCATGCCGGCTCGGTGCCCACACCTCGTCGAGTAGTCCCACCTCGTCGCTCCAGCCGTTGGCGAGCAATCTCGGAAGCCCCCAGGACCAGCACCCGATCGAATAGCGGCCTGCGAAGAACTCGTAGCCGACCGCGCGCACGAGCTCAGGCATCGCGTCGGCTCCCACGCAGATCAGGTTCATCTCAAAACCGGCCTCGGTTGGCTCCGCGGAGCTGAACGGATAGCCCTGGCGGTCACTCGAACCGGTCGGTGCGTGCACCGGCATCAGCCGCAGCGCAACGCTGTCGAGGCCGTTGACTATCTGGCGCGCCACCTCGCCACTTCCGGTCTCGGACCGGAAATAGCCGACGACGTTGGCTCCTTCAAGCGGCTCGCCTCTTGCCGGCGGGCGGGCTCCCACCTACTTCTCCCGGCCCGTCCTGCGCTCGAGCTCGACAAGCCTGCGCTCGAGTTGCTCGATGATGCGGCCTTGGCGCTCGAGCAGCGAGGCGATCTGCTCGTAGCCGCGGAGGTCGCTCATCAGGCCTGCCTGCTCGCCCGCCTGCTCGAGGCGCTGCGCCGCGATCCCGTCCGAGAGGTCTTCGAGCGCAGCGAGCATTAGTGTGTCGACCGATTTCTGGTACGCGGTATAGGGACGCATCAGCCGAAGGACGCTCTTGCGCGCGAATTGTCGAACTTCCCGACCGCGTCCGGGTCGGGCAGTGGGTAGCGGGCCCTGCCCGAGCGCAACCGGCAGCGCCGCCATCGCCGGGCGTTTGAGGGCCAGATCGGCCACGGGACGGGGGCGTCCGGTCGCGCGGATCGCTTCCAGGCGGCGACGCATGATTTGTCCCGCAGCTTCGGGCGAGTGCGTACGACGAATGTCGGCCGCCGCGATCGCTCCGAGCTTTCGTGCGCCCGCGGGGTCGTCGAACAATTCGCGCATGAGATGGGAGGCGTGGTGAGGATCCGGGTCCGCCCATTGAGCCTCGGCCGGGTAGGGATCGGCACCCGTGCCGATCGAGATCAGCTGGAAGTCGACCAGCCGGCTGTTCGACGCGTTCATGAAATCGAGGTTGCCCGAGTAGCCGGTCGCTATCACAGGCTTGCCCAACGCCATCGCCTCGGCCATCCCCAGGCCGAACCCCTCGGCTCGATGCAGCGACATGTAGCAGTCGACGAGTGCGGTCAGGCAGCTGTTGTCGCCGGGAGACAGATAGCGATCCATGACCTGGATATCCGGGTGACCCGCGGCCGCCTCGCAGAGCTCGGCGTGGGCCTCCTGGTCGCGCTCGCGGTTGATGCACTTGACGAGGAGCCCAGCGCCCTCACCGGGAGCGAACGCTCTCGAAAACGCCTCGATGACCGCGAGCGGGTTCTTGCGCTTGAACACGCTCAGGTAATCGAAGCTGAACAGGAACATGAACTTGTCCTCGGGCACCCCCATCTCGGCTCGCGAGTGCAGTTCGGGCTGCGGCAGCTGGATCGGAATCCGGACAGTGGTCACCGGGACGGTGGCGATCGGCTCAAGCGCCGCTGCCACGTGCGAGGTGGGGGCCCACACTTCCTCGAGCAGTGAGAACGAGCCCCGCCATCGATCCGGAAACTGCGCGATCTCCCAGAACCACAGCCCGATCGAATAGCGCCCACCAAAGAACTCCTCGCCGGCCTGATTCGCGAAATCCGGCAGCATATCTGCGTTCATGCAGATCAAGTTGACCGGGAACGCGGCGTCCTCCGGGCTACCTGTCGCATAAACATGTCCCTGCCGACTGACCGGAACGAACTGGCCGTGAATCGGCATCACCGGTATTTCCTCGGCGTCGAGCGCCCCCACCACTTGACGTGCGGCCTCTCCGGTACCGACCTCCGAACGGAAATACCCGACCACGTTCACGCCGAATGGAGCCTGACTGAGAGGCGCCTCCGCTGCCTCGCGGGCGACAGGCGGATCCACGGACGAGGCCGCGATGGCCGAGGTCGTAACGGCAGCCGCCGATGGCGGTGCCGACGCCGAGTCGCCAACTCCGCCGCGTGCCGTGGCGTTCGTGTTGGTCATCTTCCAGGCCAGCATCGACATTTCTTGCCTACCGTACTCTTCGACCCAGCCCAGAAGCCCGGCGCGTCCGTCGCCCGAGAGGTCCGGGTAAGCGACCTGGAGATCGGGGCGATCTCGGTACACGCGAGCGAGAACGCGGCTGATCCCGGGGGGTGCGTCAGGCGCCTGCGCGTTCAGCCAATCGGCGAACGCGTCCACTCCTTCGAGCGTGAACGGGGATGGCACCGCCCCGCTCTGCTCGTCGGCGAACTCGTCGTACATATCGCGCACGGTGTGGTCGACTCTCGTGCCGTCCCCGAGGGCACCGTAGCTGTAAGGCCATTTCCGGCTCAGAGCGTGCCCCTCGCTGTTCACCTCGGCTGCATACTCGGCCAGAAGCTGTTCGAGCACCGGGTTGGCGAGAACGTCGACACGGTTCTGGTAGCGGCTCAGCACCAGCGGGTGGTCGGCGTCGAAGCCGCTGAAGTGAAAGAACGCCAACGGCCGGCCATCGACCTTGTAGCCCACGGCGTCGTGCTCGAGCTCCCGGGCGTGGAGGTTCCAGTAGGCGACGTTGTACTCAGGGTCGCGCACGATTGCCAAGTCCGACATGAATCCGGGCACGAGATCGAACCATCGCTGGTCTACAAAGTACCCCCAGATCGGATCGACGCGGCAGTCGCGGCGGAGCCGGTCGGACCACCAGTCGAGGAGGCGGTCGACCTCGGGTCTCGATGCCAGCGACACGTAGCCGAGGTTGTAGACGCCGGCGATCATGATGTCGACCTGACTTGGCTTGAGCCCATCCGGCGGGATCGGCTGGTTGTTATGAGGGATCACGACGACCCCGTGATCGACGGCCAGTTGGTCGAGGCGCGCCAGTGAGCCGTAGATCTTGATGTCGGGGTCGAGGTAGGTGACCGGTCCTCCGGTCCTGGCAAGCAGATGACGAAGAAGCCATGGCTTGACCGCGGTAGAGAGCTCGAGCACCGTGTACCGGAGGGCCATGCGGGTGAATGGCTCGCAGCCGATCTCGGCCGGCGTGAGCACCTCGAACGGCTCCATGGCTGGATCGAGATATCGCGAGAAGTCGTCGATGACCAACGTCCACAGACGGCTATCGGGATGGTGCTCGGCCAGCGACTTAGCCAGCACACGCGCGTGCGCGACGTAGTTCTTCGCGATGATCGTGCAGATCTCCAAGGCCGCGCAAAGTAGCACCTGCCTCCCGGAGGCTCCGTTGCTACCGTCTCCCACGTGAGCGCGATCCTGAGCGAGAAGGGTCACGCGGACCGCGCGCCCCTCTCCGAACCGCTGCGGCCGGCAATTTCCGTCAAACACGTCACTAAGACGTTCCGCCTGCCGCACCAGCACTACAGCACGCTCAAGGAGCGGGCGCTGCATCCTCGGCGTGCCCGGAGCTACGAGGTGCTGCGGGCCGTCGACGACGTGAGCGTCGACATCGCCGCTGGTGAATTCTTCGGAATCGTGGGTCGTAACGGGAGCGGCAAGAGCACGCTCCTCAAGTGCCTCGCCGGGATCTACGACGTCGACGACGGAGACCTTCAGGTAAGCGGCCGGCTGTCCCCGTTCATCGAGCTGGGCGTCGGGTTCAACCCCGACCTGACCGCCCGAGACAACGTGATCATCAATGCGATCATGCTGGGGCTGTCCCGCAAGGAGGCCACGGAGCGCTTCGACGACATCCTCGCGTTCGCGGAGCTCGAGGAGTTCGTCGACCTCAAGCTGAAAAACTACTCCTCGGGGATGCACGTCCGGCTCGCGTTCGCGACCGCGATCCAGGTCGACGCCGACATCCTGCTCATCGACGAGGTGCTCGCCGTCGGGGACGCCGCCTTCCAGCAGAAGTGCTTCGACGAGTTCACGAGGCTGCGCGCCGAGGGGCGCACGATTCTGTTCGTCACCCACGACATGGGCTCCGTCGAGCGCTTCTGCGATCGCGCGATGTTGATCGACGGCGGTCGGGTGATCGAGATCGGGGAGCCCGTCTCGGTCGCGCGTCATTACAACCAAATCAGCTTCGCGTCGGTCAGGAGGCAGCGCGCCGGAGACTCCTCTGCCGATGTGGTCGACAGACCGACGATCGCGCAGGTGATGAATGCCTGGTTCGAATCGCCAGATGGCGAGCTCACCACCTCCTCCCTCCAGGGAGGGACGTGTTGCGTGCGGATGGACGTTCAGTTCCTGAACGCGGTCGAGGATCCGATCTTCTCGGTCAGCCTCCAGAGCGAGGGCGGGCATTACGTGTTCGTGGCGAGCACACACACCTCCGACGTCGTGACCGGTCGCTTCGAAGCGGGGACGACCGCGCAGGTCGGGTTGCGGTTCGAGAACTGCCTAGCGCCCGGCCGCTACCGCCTGTTTGCGACAGTCGCGCGCGCCGGACTTGGCGCGGACTTGTTGGACGCTCACATCACCAACTCGATCATCGTGCTCGCGAACCGGCCCGGCGGCGGGATGGCCGACCTACCGCACACCTTCGACATCCGGCGCACCTAGCGCCACGTTCGGATGAGCACTTCAGCCGCAGGGTCCTACGGCCCATCAGCGCTCGGCGGAGAGGCTCGTCGGTTCGTCGAGCTGACCACGACCCTGGCCCGGACCGAGTTCAAGCTCCGCTACTACGGGTCGGTCCTGGGCTACGTGTGGTCGCTGATGCGGCCGCTGCTGTTTTTCGGCGTGTTGTACGTGTTCTTCGTCAAGATCGCCCACATCGCCAAAGGCCCGTATTACGGCGCCTATCTCCTGACCGGGATCGTGCTCTGGAATTTCATCGCCGAGGCGACCATGGCCTCCGTTACGTGCCTGGTGTCGCGCGAGGGGATGCTTCGAAAGATCCGCTTCCCGCGGATGGTGGTGCCGCTGTCGGTGTCGTTGACGGCCACGTTCAACCTCGGCATGAACTTCATCGCGGTGTTCGTGTTTGCGTTCGCCAGCGGAGTGACGCCAACCATCCTGTGGCTCGAAATGATCCCGATCATCCTCTTGTTCGTGGTGCTCGCGACCGGGATAGCGATGCTGCTGTCCGCGCTCTACGTGCGCTTCCGGGACGCGCAGCCGATCTGGGAGGTCTTCCTTCAGATTTGGTTCTACGGCTCCCCGGTCATCTATCCGGCCACTGCGTACGTGAGCCACAAGCTCCCGCCGGGCTTCGAGAAGATCGCGATGATCAACCCCATCGCGACGCTGCTGGCCCAGATGGGCCACGCCTTCATCGATCCGAGCGGCTATCCGACGGCGTTCGGGGCCGCGCACGCGATCTGGCCGGTGATCCTCGCGCTCGCGTTGATTCCCGGCGTGTTCGGACTCGGCTGGTGGGTGTTCACCCGGGAAGCGCCACGCGTGGCGGAGAACCTTTAGCGCTCACTACAGCTCGGTCAAGATCCGCCGGAGCCCGTCGCGCAGCTCGACCTCTGCGGTCCAGCCGAGCTCCGTGCGCGCTCGACTGACGTCGAGGCAGCTGCGGCTAACCTCGCCCGGCCGCTCCGGAGCGAGCTCGGGCTCCTCGAGCGGCCCACGGGACGAGACGTCGTTGAGTGCATCGATCAGATCGAGCACGGAGGTCTCCTCGCCGCGCCCGATGTTGAAGGGCCCGGTCACGTCGGCCTCGCCGGCCATCAGGTTCGCGCCTGCCACGTCGCTCACGTCGACCCAATCGCGAGTCTGCCTTCCGTCGCCGAACACGATCGGGCGACGCCCGTCGACTAGTGCGCCGCAGAAGATCGCGACGACGCCCGCCTCCCCGTGCACGTCCTGGCGAGGACCGTAGACGTTGCCGTACCGAAGCGAGACGGTCGCCAGCCCGTGCAGGCGCGTGTACAGCTCGCAATAGCCCTCAGCGGCGTACTTGCCCTGCCCGTAAGGAGCCAGTGGCCGGATCGGATGGCCTTCCGGGGTCGGCAAGACATCAGCGTTGCCGTATAGGCCCCCGCCCGTGGAGGTGTTGACGACCCGTCTCGCACCGACCTTGCGAGCCGCTTCCAGCACCCCGATTGTCCCGAGGACGTTCGCGGTTGCATCGTCCGCCGGCTGCTCGACCGAGTGGCGAACGTCGATTTGCGCAGCCAGATGGAATACGAGCTCGGGCCGGG
Organism: uncultured Solirubrobacterales bacterium; assembly: GCA_963755525.1. Classification (GTDB taxonomy): domain Bacteria; phylum Actinomycetota; class Thermoleophilia; order Solirubrobacterales; family Solirubrobacteraceae; genus Palsa-465. The sequence continues at coordinate 377,406 of CAVWKC010000001.1, forward strand.
TGGCGTCGAAGATCTCCGCCACCGCGCTGGCATCGCGTACGTCGGCGACCACCAGCGTCGCGCCGTCAGACACAGCGCGTTCCAAATTCGACCGCTTTCCGGTCGAAAGGTTGTCGATCACCGTGACCCGGTCGCCGCGGGCGACGAGTGCGTCCACGATGTGCGATCCGATGAATCCGGCGCCACCGGTCACGATGCAGTTCATACGGCCCGGCAGGTTAGACGCTGGCCGGCGGTTTCCTGCCCGGAAGGGTGGCGGGCCCGCACCGCGAAGGCGGTACGGGCCCGACCGAAGGACGACCCTGGTAGGGCTGGGGGCCGTCCGAAGACCCGCGAGAAAGGGGGCGATGCTCGCGGGCCCGTGTGACCTCCGTGTCAGCGCCTAGCATAGCGCTGCCAAGACAGAGCACGTCAAGCATCTTGGACATAAGTTGGACACGTCTTCGTGCTGGGTGGACTACGGCGGGAACGGATACATTCGACCGGTTAGAAGCGAAACACGCAACCTGCTCCCCCGGATCTCGTTTCCGTTCTCGTACCGCGAGCCTCTCCGCTTTCAGCCAACCGGCTAACCGCAAGCGATGCGCCCGGACACGCCCGTTCAGCCCCTACCGGATCCGATTCCGACGACCGCAACCGACCAGATTCTGGGGGTTCCGCTCGGCCTGATCGACTATGAGCGGACGCTCGACTGGATCGAGGCGATGGCGGCCGAGCGCCAGCATGGCTACGTCTGCGTATGCAACGTCCATACCGTGATGGCCTCCCAGGAGGACCCCGAGCTCCGGTCGGCGCTGCTCGGCGCCTCGCTCAATGTGCCTGACGGCCAGCCGCTTGTCTGGGCGTTGAATGCGCTCGGCAACTCGCTCACCGACCGCGTGTACGGCCCAGAGCTGATGGCTCGTGCGTGCGCACGAGCCGTGTCCAGCGGCCAATCCTTCTACCTGTACGGTGGCCGCAGCCAGGGAGCCCTCGTCCAACTCGCGCTCAATCTCCGCCAGCGTTACCCCGGGATCAGGATCGTTGGCGGCTACTCGCCACCGCACCGCCCGCTGACGGAAGAGGAGCGGGGCGCGGTCGTCAGCGAGATCAACGACGCCAGGCCGGACGTGGTGTGGGTGGGTATCGGCGTCCCCAAGCAGGAGAAATGGATGGCGGCGCTGCGCCCCCATCTCGAGGCTCCGGTGCTGATCGGCGTCGGCGCGGCTTTCGACTTTCATGCCGGTCTGGTGCCGCAGGCTCCCCCCTGGCTGCAGCGCGCCGGGCTCGAATGGGCATACCGCCTCGCACACGAACCTCGCCGGCTGTGGCGCCGGTACCTGCGGTACAACCCCCGTTTCGTGAGCGCGTTCGCTCGCCAGCTCGCCGAGCACCGCAGCAAAGGGCGAGGCGTCCTGAAGCACCACCGGTGAGGCTGCCGGGCCGCGACCTCAAAGAGCTGCTCGGCGATGCCGTGCCTCAAGATCATGCCCGCCAGACGCTCGCCGACCGTTACATCGAACAAGAGCTCGGACGCCGCGACGGGCAGCCGTGGCGGGTGCTCGACCTGGGCTGCGGCACCGGCAGCTCGGTCGATGTCTTCCGAGCTCGGGATCCGGAGGTGAGCTGGGTTGGCATCGACGTTCCGGGCTCGCCCGAGGCGCATTTCCGGACGCGCACCGACGCCCCGTTCGAGACCTTCGACGGGGTGTCGATGCCGTTCGCAGACGGCGCATTCGAGCTTGTGTATTGCAAGCAGGTACTCGAGCACGTACGCCATCCCGAGCCACTCCTCGCCGAGGTGCGCCGGGTGCTCGCACCCGGCGGGTGGTTCGCCGGCTCGACGTCCCAGCTCGAGGCGTATCACTCGCTGAGCATGTGGAACTACACGCCAGTGGGGATCGTCGCGCTCCTCGAGCAGGCCGGGTTACGCGCGGTCGAGCTGCGGCCTGGGATCGACGGATTCACGCTGATCGCTTGGCGTGTGGCGGGCGGACATCGCTGCTTTCATCGGTGGTGGGGGCGAGAGTCGCCGTTCAATCGCGCCCTAAACGGCTGCGCACGCGTCCTGAGGACCGACGTCCGCACGCTCAACACGACGAAGCTGCTCTTCTCGGGACAGTTCGCGTTCCTGGCCCAACGCGACCCGGGTCCATAGTGATCGGCTCAGACCAGCCCCGGGCGGCGCCGCGCGACCCCGACAACCTGCTCGACCGGCTGAGCCGGCCGTCGACGATGGAGGCCAATTACCGGCAGATCATGCGCCGGGAGCAGCAGCTGCTCGCCGGGCGGCTTGGCATCGCCCGCGGCGACGTGCTCTCGGTCGGAGCCGGCTGGCATCCCGGCCGCCACCTGTTCCCGGCGCCGGCATTCCGGCTCGTCGCCGTCGACTCGAACCCGGAGCGAGTCGCGGGGGTGGTGGAAACGGGCCGCGCCGACGAGGCCCGGGTCGGATACGCGGGGAGGCTCGCGTTGGCGCCGGCGTCGTTCGATGTGGTCCTGTACCGGCTCGTGCTCCACCACATCGCCTATCAGGGCCCGCTTGCGCCGTGCTTCGACGAGGCGGCCGACCTGCTGCGGCCCGGCGGCGCGATGGTTGCGGTCGAGCCGGGACTCTGGCATCCGGTCGGACTCGGACTTGCGATCGCGAACCGGGCCGGTGCCGCGGCTGCGATCCACGGCACTCCCGACGACATTCCGCTGTCGCCGAGGCGGCTCGAGGCCGAGGCGCGGGCGGCGGGTCTCGCCCCGGAGCTGCATGCGATCACGTTCACCTGGCGGCGGCTGGCCCCATGGCTGCAGCACGCGCTGGCCCCGCTCGACGCACTTGGCTCGAGGCCGCGCGCGGCCCCGTTCGGCCACACCCTGATGCTGATCGCCCGGAGACCGGCGTGAGCGCGCCTGTGCCCGGCGTGGTGACCGTTTGCATCACGGGCGGGAGCGGCGGCGAACTGCTGACCGCGACGCTCGGGAGCGTCAGGGCGCACACGCCCGCCGAGGTGCCGGTCCTCGTTCTCGACTCCGCGACTGCGGTCGAACCGCACGGTGGCACCTCCCCGGCCGACGGGGACGTCGTTCTGCTCGAGCCCGGCTGCGTCGTGGCCGACGGCTGGCTCGACGGGCTGCGCGACGCGGCGGCTTCCGACGGCGCGGTGGCCACCGTTTCCGCGCTCACACATCAGGATGTGAACGTCCCCCCGGGGCCCAACTTAGATGATGATGCCGCGACGGCGCGCACGCGCTCTCTTCGCCTCCGGCCACGGCTCCCGGCCGCCCACGGCCCGTGCGTATACGCGCGCCGCAGCGCGCTCGAGTTAATCGGGCAGCCCGACGCCGGCGCGCTCACCCGCGACGAGCTATCCCGGAGGTGTACCGAGGCCGGCTTACTGCACCTGCTCGCCGACGACGTGCTCGTCGTCGATCGGCGTCCGTTCCCGGCGATGCCTATCGGAGCGGGCCAAAACGCCGAAACACTTGCCGCCGCCAACCGCGCCTCCGGCAGGATCCGGCGGGCGATCGCCGGCCTTTCGGCGATGATCGACGCACGCATCCTTCACGGCACCACGATCGGAACGCACGTACACGCAATCGAGGTGGTCACGGGGCTCGCCCGGACCGGCAAGGTGCGGCTGACCGTGATCGTGCCCGATGACCCGAGCGAGTATGCGATCGGGCGTCTCGAGTCCGAGCGCAGCGTGTCCCTCGTCACTTATCGTGAGGCCTCGGCCGCCGGCGGCCCGCGGGCAGATGTCGTCCACCGGCCGTTCCAGCTGAGTAACGCGGGCGATCTGACCTTCCTGAGAACACTCGGCGACCGGCTGATCTTGACCCAGCAGGACCTGATCGGCTACCACAATCCCTCCTACTTCCCGGGCCCCGAGGCGTGGCAGGACTACCGCCGGCTGACCGCACTGGCCCTGGCGGCCGCCGATCGTGTCGCCTTCTTCTCCTCTCACGCCCGCGACGACGCCGTCGCCGAGGATCTGGTCGATCCAGCCCGGGCCAGCGTTGTCCGGCTCGGGGTCGATCATGGTCTGGCGCCGGCCGCCCACCCGCCGCCCGCTCCGTTCGACCCCCTCCCGTCCGCGCCGCACGGAGCGGAGCGGATCGCGCCCGGCGTCGAGGCGATGCTGTGCCTGGGAACTGATTTTCACCACAAGAACCGGCTGTTCGCATTGCGGATGCTCGAGCGCCTCAAGGCCCGCCACGACTGGGACGGGATCCTGCTGCTGGCGGGGCCGACCGTCGGCCACGGGTCCTCGCGAGAACGGGAGGCGCGGTGGCTCGCTGACCACCCGCAGCTGGCCCAGGCCGTGATCGACGTCGGGGCCGTCAGCGAAGCCGAGAAGGCATGGCTGTTCGAGCGCTCCACGCTCGTGCTGTATCCGTCGGTCGTCGAAGGATTTGGCCTGGTTCCATTCGAGGCGGCAGCGCAGAACACCCCATGCATGTGGGCCCCGGTGAGCTCGCTGAGCGAGCTGCTGCCGGACAATGCAGCCGCGATCGTCCCCTGGGACGAGCAGCGAAGCGCAGAACGCGCGCTCGCGCTGATGCAAGACCCCGACGCAACGCGCCGCAACCTCGAGGCGATCCGCGCCGCGGCCGAACCGCTGACCTGGGACGCGACCGCCGCAGAGCTCGTGGAACTGTACGAAGCCACGGCCGATGCCCCGGCGGCCGCGAATGCCTTCGGGTCACGCGGCGGAGTGACGCAAACACATATCGGCGAGGACGCGATGCGGCTCGTCGGACCCGGCGGCGAGCTCCCGCCGGACGTCCACCGGCCGCTGCTTGCGCTCGCCACTCATCCCCGGATCGCCGCCCCAGTGTTCGGCGCCCTTAAGCTCGGCTATCGGGCGTCCAACCTCATCCGGCGCGAGCGTCACAAGCGCACGTAGGCCAGCGACTGGTGAACGGCCGCGAAGGCCCGCCGTGACCTTTGACCCTGGAAGTGCTTGGAGAAGTAATACTTCGAGGCCACTGCGAGCTCCTGGTGTTGGTTCGCCACGACCGACCCGTGGTGTCGAATCGTGGCGGCCGGCTCATAGACCACCTGGCCGCCCGCGTTCCGCAGGCGCAGGCACAGGTCCTCGTCCTCCTTATAGAGAAACAGCTTTTCGTCGAATCCTCCAAGCGCCACGAACTCGCCCCGCTCGATTAGCATCGTCGCGCCCGGATACCCACGCCACTTCCTGGCGGGTGCTGGTTTCGCGCCAGTAGCTGTGCCCGCCCTTCAGCGCTAGACGCGCCCTAAGGCCGTGTAAACGCCCGTGGTCGTAGGGCTGCGCCCGACCGTCGGCTGTGAGCAGCTTGGGGCCTGCAGCCTTGACTCGGTCGACACTCGCGACCGGGAGCAGCAGACGCCTGACCGTACCGGGGATTAGAAACTCAACGTCTGGGTTAAGAATCAGCAGGTATTGGGCGTCGGTCTCCCAAGCTAGGAAGTTGTGGCCGCCGCCGAAGCCAAGGTTCGTCTCGGAGCCGCGAATGCCCGGCAGTTCGGAACCCGAGCGGCCAAATCGTCGAGGTCCTCGCCCGAGGCGTTATCGAGCAGGTTGATCTCAAACGCCATCGAACTGCCCTCCAGATCCGAAACCACCGTGTCCACGCACCGTTCTAGATACCGACGCGTCCGGTAGTTCACGACCTGTACCGCAATTAATGGGCAATCCGCCATCCAGCCGAAGATATCCGAGGCGTTACCGGCCAGCGCCCGCGCCGGCCATGGTTAGGACTCCGTGATGGTGCCTCCCACCCCGCCGCCGGCACGGCCAGCCCGTTGCTACTCTCGCGGCGTGTCGACTCTCGCCTCGGCGCCTGCCCGCGCCACGCCCGAGCCGGCCGGAGCGGCGCCTCGGAGCGGTGCCCGCCGCGTGCGTCTGATCACCGATTTGGTCCTCGGGGTCGCTCTCGCCACCGGCTTCTGCGTGATCGTATTCGCCGCCACCGGCGGCACCGACCTCGGCCCGACCACGTGGGTCGAGATCGTGCTGACCGCGGTCGGCGCCGCCTGCGCGCTCGCGGTCGTCTTGCTCGGCGCGCGCGGGCCCGCCTGGGGAGTCGTCGCGGTCGGCCTGTTCGCGGCGCTGGCGGCGCTGACGTACCTGTCGATCGCGTGGTCGGTGCAGCCCGCCGACTCGTGGGTGGAGGCGAACCGCACGCTGTCGTATCTGGCCGCGTTCGGCGCAGCCGTGGCGCTCGCCCGGCTCGCGCCGACGCGCTGGTCCGCGCTCGTGGGCGCGGTCGCGGGCGTGGCCGTCGTGACCTGCGGCTATGCGCTGCTCGCCAAGGTGTTCCCGGCCACAATCAACGCCCAGGACCACTTCGGGCGCCTCCAGGTCCCGTTCTCGTACTGGAACGCGACCGGGTTGATGGCCGCGCTCGGTCTCCCCGCCTGCCTGTGGGCCGGCGCTCGCCCCGAGGCGAGCCGCTGGGTCAGAGCGCTCACCGTGCCCGCGATCGCGCTGCTGCTGACGGTGCTGATGCTGTCGTACTCGCGCGGGGCGCTGATCGCCGGCCTGGTCGGCCTCACGGTGTGGTTCGTGCTCGTCCCGATGCGCCTGAGGGCGACGCTGCTGCTCGGGCTTGGGGCGATTGGCGGCGCGGTGGCGAGTGCGTGGGCGATCAAGCACAGCGCGATCACCGGCGACAACATCGCGCTCGCCGCCCGCACGAGCGCCGGGCACGAGTACGGGGCGGTCCTCGTCGGGGTGATCGTGATCATGGGGGTCGCGGGCTTGACCGCCGCCTACGGACTCGAGCGGATCGAGGTGGCGGAGTCGGTGCGCAGGCGAATCGGCACCGCGCTGATCGTGTGCGTGGCGCTGGTCCCGGTCGTGGCGGTCGGCGCCATGGCCGCGTCCTCGCGAGGGCTGACCGGCGAGATCTCGCACGTCTGGACCACGCTCACCAGCACGAACAGCGCACAGCCCCAGAACAATGCGGCGCGGGTCGCCGCGCTCGGCAACAGCCGGCCGCTGTACTGGAGCGAGGGGCTCAAGGTCGGCGAACACGCGCTGCTCGCCGGCGTCGGCGCCGGCGGCTTCGACACGGCACATACCCGCTACAGCACGAGCACGACCGCGGTCGCCCACGCTCACAGCTACCTGATCGAGACGTTCGCCGATTTCGGGCTGATCGGGATCGCGCTCAGCCTCGCGCTACTGGTGGCGTGGGGTCGCGCGGTGGCGCGAACGCTGGGGTTCGGGACGCGGCGGCGCTCCCGGGCATCCGGTGGCGAGCGCGATGCCGGCGCGGCGAACGAAATGTCCGGAAACGGCACGCAGGCAAACGGCACGTCCCCGAACGGCACCCATAGCCCCGAGGCCGCAAACGCCGGCACCGCGTCCGCAACTGCCACCCATGCCGCCGAGCGCGCCGGCCTGATCACGCTGTTCGCCGTGGTGGTGACCTTCGGCGTCTCCTCGCTGATCGACTGGACCTGGTTCATCCCCGGCGTGGCCGTTCCGGCGCTGGTGTGCGCCGGCTGGCTCGCCGGTCGCGGGCCGCTCGAGGACCCGGTCGGCCGCAACGGCGAGCGGCGGCGCCTGTCCACCTCTCCGGCCGCGGCCGCCGCCGGGCTCGGGATCGTCGCGGCCACGATCGTCGCCGCCTGGTTCGTGTGGCAGCCGTTGCACTCCTCCGACCAGTTCAGCGCCGCGATCTCCGCGATCACGCGCGGCGACACGGCGGTCGCGCTGGCCGACGCCCAGGGCGCCGCCGCGACCGATCCCGTGTCGGTCGACCCGCTGTGGGAGCTGTCGGCTATCTACGCCGCGGCCCGCGATCCGGACGCGGCCCGGCAGGAGCTCGTCAAGGCGACGACCGTGCAGCCCGCGAACCCCGAGTCCTGGGAGCAGCTCGGCGAGTTCGACATGTCCCACCACGCACTGGTGCTGGCCGTGCTCGAGCTCCAAACCGCAAAGTTCCTCGATCGAATCTCAGCCCCTCTGAATCAGGAGCTCGCCGCCGCCGATCAGGCGCTCTCGCGGTCCGGCCTCAGCGCACCGCCCGCGCCATAAGCATCCGCTTGAGCAGCGGCGGCCCCTCGACCGCTCGCACCTGAACTTCGCCGAACCCGAACTCGCCCAGCAGTGTGCGCAGCGAGCCCTTCGTATAGAGGTGGAGGTGATCCCCGAGCGGATCGGAGAACCGCTCGACGCCGCCCAGCGCAACCCGCAGGCGCCCGTGCGACGGCGTGCTCACGAGCAACCGGCCGCCCGGCCCGAGCACCCGTCGGGCCTCGGACAGCCATCGCCCCGTGTCGGCCACGTGCTCGATGACCTCGCTGGCCCAGACCAGATCGAACGCGTTGTCCTCGAGCGGCAGCGGGCCCTCGACCGGGACCAGCCGGAAGTCAAGCGCCGGGTGGCGGGCGCGCGCCCGGGCGAGCGCGGCCTCGGCCACGTCGACGCCGATCGCCCGCGCGCCGGCCTCCGCCATCACCGCGGTGAACTCGCCGGCGCCGCACCCGAGATCGAGCGCGCGGTCCCCGGTGCGGACCTCGGACCGCAGGAACCCGGCCCGAAGCTCGAACGACGGCGGTTCGAGGTCGTCGGGCAAGCGCTCCCAGAGGTCTTCGAAGTAGTCCCTGATCGCGCGACCGTATCGAGGCCGGGTCCGAGATATCTGGATGGCGCGGTTGCGCTAGTCGACACGGGCGGCCAATCGCGGTTAGAGTCCGCAGGCCGGACTAACGTTCGTCATCCGGACGACGTCGTGAAAGTCGCTTTCGACAGCCGCCCCACGAAGAGCACCCACGGTGTGGGCCGTTACGCCCGGTGCCTGCTCGACGCCCTCCGCGACGCCGGGGAGTGCGAGCTCGTCGAGACCCACGAGCCACGCCGCTGCGAGGTGTTCCACTCGCCCTGGATCGACGGCGCCCTGCTCCGCAGCCCGATCCCGCAGGTCGTGACCGTGCACGATCTGGCCCCGCTCAAGCAGCACGGCCAGTACCTCCGCTCGAGACTCCGCTTCAAGCTCCGCTACCTCGCGGTACAGCGGGCCGCACGCGTGATCGTGCCGACCTACGCGGTCGCCGAGGAGGTCGAGAAGGTGCTCGAGATCCCGCAGGAGCGGATCGCGGTCATCCCCGAGGCGCCGGCGCCGGCACTCCATGCCCGCTCCGACGAGGAGGTTTCGGCGGTCCGCCACCGATTCTCGCTCCCGGAGCGCTACCTGGTCTGGGTCGGCGCGCTGCGGACTCCCGACCCGCGCAAGCGGGTCGCCGCGCTCGTACGTGCTCAGCGCTCGATGCCGCTCGTGCTCGTCGGGCCGACGGCGCAGTGGGCCCACGAGCTTCAAGGCGTCAAGCTGACCGGCGCGGTCAGCGACGACGAGTTGGCCGCGATCTATACCGGCGCCCACGCGCTTGTGTTCCCGAGCGACGACGAGGGCTTCGGCCTTCCTCCCGTCGAGGCGCTCGCGTGCGGGACTCCGGTCGCGGCGTGCGACGTCCCCGCCCTGCGCGAGGTTCTCGACGGTCGCGCCACGTTCAGCGCCGTCGACGACCTCGACGGGCTGGTCGCGGCCGCCGAATCCGCCGAGCGCCCCGCGCCACCGCCGCCGGCGTGGACGTGGGACGATGCGGCACACGCCACCTTCCAGGTGTACCGCGAGGCAGCCGGGGTGGCCGACTGCCTGCGGAGCATGCGGCCGAAACATCGGGCCGCCGCGCTGGTTAAAGACGCGTGACGTCTGTCCACCGTCGCACGATGCGCGCTTCTGTCGCGCCACTGGTCGCCGTGCTCGCGCTGGCGCTCGCGGCCGTGCTCGCGCTCGCATTCCCGCCGGGTGCCCAGGCCGCCCGGGTGCTCGTGATGGGGCCGGCCGGCCACGTGACCGCCCGCCAGGACCCGTTCGTCCCGGCCGCGGCACCCACGCCCGCGCCCAATACGGTTGAGGCGAGCGCAGCCTCCGCAAAGCCCACCAAGTCGAAGAAGCCCCCGCAGAAGACGGTGGCCAGCGAGCTCAAGCGCCTGCTGGGCTCGGGTGGGATCACCGCCGCCGAGTACGGCGCCTACAACTCGCAGTGGGGCGCCGCGCTCAGCTCCGAGCGCCGGCTCCGCGGCACGCGTGCCGCCGAACTCGAGGCGGTGATCGAGAACCTCCACAACATCGCCGTCGCCGGCAAGCTCACCCCGGGCCGCCTGCCCGCGCTGTTCCTGACGCTGAACATGAACCGCCAGTGGTGGACGACCGGTCCGCTGATCAGCTCGGGGCAGTACGTCCAGTTCACCGGCTCACAGCTGGTGTGGGAGTACTACGCCGGCCAGGGGATCGAGCTCCAGGTCCTCGCGACCTTCGGAGAGGCCGACGGGCTGTACACCGCCGGGCCGGCCGACTACGCGCAGATGGAGTCGGTGCTCTCGCAGATCATCCCGCTGGCCGTCAATCGGGCCGGCGGCCTCGTCTGGGAGTACTACTTCGAGTTCGACGGCGGCCGACCGCCCTGGACGAGCGCGATGTCCCAGGGGACCGGGATCGAGGCCCTGACTCGCGCCTACCTGGCGTCCCACCAAGCTTCGTATCTCCAGCTCGCCCATGAGGCCCTGCCGGTGTTCACCGCGCCGCCGCCGGTCGGGGTCCGCGTGCCGACGACGCTCGGCGCCCGCTACGTCCAGTACACGTTCGAGCCGAACACGCTGATCCTCAACGCGTTCCTCCAGTCGCTGATCGGGCTCTACGACTACGCCCAGGTCAGCCACGACCCGCTGGCGCAGCAGCTGTTTGCCGCCGGAAACGCCGAAGCCGAGTCCGAGGTCCCGCGATTCGACACCGGCGCCTGGTCGCTGTACCAGCCCGGGATCGAGGACACACTCAGCTACCACGAGCTGGTCACGGGCTTCCTTCAGGAGCTGTGCACCCGGACTAAGGCGCCGGTCTACTGCGTCGCCGCGCAGCACTTCACCGCGTATCTGACGACGCCGCCGACCCTCCAGCTGCTCACCCAGACCGTCCACAAGGGCAAGACCGCGTCGATCTCGTTCCGCCTGTCGAAGGTCTCGCACGTCGGGATCGTCGTCGTCGGCCCGGGCGGCAACACGCTGTTCTCGACCAGCGCGAGCTTCCCGTACGGCGTCCATTCGTTCACGGTGCCGCCGCTCAAGCACAAGGGGACCTACACGATCCGCCTCTCCGCCACCGATCTCGCCGGCAACTTCGGCCGGATCGTCGGCACGATCCAGGTGTCCTGAGCCGGAGAGTTGTTGCTTCCATGTGTTTGTGCGTCGCATCACGATCTCTATTCCTGACGAACTCGCAAATGCGCTCGAGCGAGAGGCGAAGCGTCGGTCGTTGCCGGTATCAGCGCTCGCACGAGACGCGCTGAGCGAGTACCTCGATATACGGCGGACGAACGAGCGTCGCCAGCTGCCGTTCGTGGCTCTCGGCGCGAGCGGCCACAACACCACCGCACGCGACATGGAGGAACTCCTCGAGCGAGAGTGGGCTTCGGATGCTCGCGGTCGTTGACGCGGCGCGGCAGCCATCGTCGTCGGCTTGGGCGCGCGCTGAGCAGCCTACCCCGGGCTCGGGGCCTTCGAAGGCCCTACGGCCGATGACTTCGATCGGATGGCTGAGCTTGTCGAGACCTACGCCGACTTCCCACTTGGAGGTACGGACGCCAGCGTGATCGCGCTTGCCGAGCGGATCGGAGCCGCGGTCGTGATCACGCTCGACCGCAGGCACTTCGCCGCCGTCAAGCCGCGCCACCGCGAGGCTCTCGAGCTGCTCCCTTAGGGTCCGTTAGCGCCGGGGCTCTCGAGCATCAGCGTCACGGGGCCGTCGTTGACGAGCTCGACGGCCATCATCGCCCCGAACACTCCCCGCTTCGCGCCCAGCCGCTCGCAGAATCGCTCGTACAGCGGCTCCGCGTGCTCGGGCGGCGCGGCGGCGACGTAGCTCGGGCGGTTGCCGCGGCGCGCGTCCCCATACAGCGTGAACTGGCTGACGCACAGCACCTCGCGTTCGCCGAGCGGCTCGTTCATCCGGCCGTCGGCGTCGGGGAAGATCCGCAGCGCCCTGACCTTGTCGGCGAGCCAGTCCGCCTCGCGGTCGGTGTCCTCGTGGGTCACGCCGAGCAGCACGAGCAGGCCGGGGCCGATCTCCGAGATGAGCCGGCCGTCCACCGAGACCGAGGCGCGGCTCACGCGCTGGACGAGCGCCTTCATGAGCCAGCTAGTCGCGCAGCTCGGCGGCGGCGTGCTCGGGAGGGACGATGTTCATGTTCACTCCGGCGCCAAGCTCGAGCCCGGCGAGGTGCACGAGGCGCGGGAGGATGTCGATCCGCCAGCAGAAGTGCTCGGCGCCGCGCGGCGCCGTTCGCACCCACAGATTGAGCGGCGGACTCGCGCCGAGCCGGCGCGCCAGCCTCGACAGCGCCTGGTGCAGCATCCGCGCGCCCGTCGGCCCGTCGTCCTCGAACCGCGCCCGCGGCGTCCGCGGCGCGATCATGAGTTGGAACGGCACCCGAGACCCATAGGGGGCCATCAGCACGGTCTCGTCGTCGATCGCGACGATGCGCTGGCGCCGGCGAACCTCCTCCTGTACCAGATCGGCGAGCAGGTTCCCGCCCATCGTCCGGGTCGCATAGGCGCCGAACCGCTCCCGCTCCCGCGCGATCGCGGCCGGCACGAAGTCGAGCGCGTACAGCTGGGCGTGGGTGTGCGGCAGCGAAGCGCCGGCCTCGCGGCGCTCGTTGACGATCAGGTGCACGTAGGACGCCTCGTCGTGGGTCCGGATCCGCTCGCGCCACACCTCCACTGCGCCGACGACCTGGTCCGGCGTCAGGTCCGACAGCGAGCTCACGCAGTCGGGGGCGTTGACGATCACCTCGTGCGCTCCGTGCGCCGGCCCCGCCCAGAACAGGTCCGGTTTGGCGTCGGGTTCGGGCGCCGCGGAGTCCTCGCTGAGCGCCGGGTACAGGTTGGGGACGACCCGAACCGTCCAGCCCGGCGTGTCCGGCGCGCCCCCGTTCGGCCGAACCGCGTAGACCTCCGGCGGCGTGCGGTCCTCATGGCCCTCGGCGAACGGGTCGCCATCACGCTCGACTGCCGGCGCCGGCGTCGCGCTGAGCCCGCCACCGGGACGGTGCGCCCGATCGCCGGCAACGATCGCCCGGAACCCCGTCAGCGGGTCGATCCGGATCTCAGGCATCGGCGGGGCCCCCACGGCCTCAATCAAGCAGCTTCTCCATCGCCACGTGCTCGATGCCCGCCTCCCAGAACAGCCGCCCTCGGGCCTGGTACCCGGCGTTCTCGTACAGCTCACGGGCGTAGGTCTGCGCGTGGAGCACGATCCGCCGCATCCCGCCAGCGCGCGACTCCGCGTCGGCCGCCTCGAGCAGCGCGGTGGCTATCCCCTGCCGCCGCGCGGACATCCGCACCGCGAGCCGGCTGAACTGCGCCGTGGTCCCGACGAGCAGGATCCGGCAGGTCGCGAGCAGCTCCCCGTCGCGCACCGCGACCAGATGGATCCCCTCGTGATCCCGGCCGTCGAGCTCGTCACGCTCGGGCACGCCCTGCTCGACACAGAACACCGCATGCCGGAGTTCGAGCGCAGCCGCCAGCTCTTCCCTGCTGCGCGCCCGGCGGATCTCATACACAGCGGTCCCCGTCATCGGAATCACAGCTTGACATACGCGCCCGGCGATATCACAGCCATCGACCCTCGACGGTGCCGCGAGCGAGGCCACGACGCGCCCTCGACCATGCCGCGAGCGAGGCCCGATGTGCCCTCGACCATGCCGAAGCGAGGCCGAGGTTCGCTCGACGAGGCCCGAGCGACGCCGGGACGTCCGTCCGGCAGCCCTCGCGCCCGACCACGTATGACCCGGAAACCCAAACCGAAAGCGCGCCGGGCTGCCGGAGGGACGCTCGGCGGAAGCGCCAGGACCGCGGGACCGGACCTTCACCCGAAGCGACCTGCTTTAATGGGGAGGCCATTCCTCCTAGCCGGGTGGCGGCGAGGGGGCATCCGCTTCAGAGGGTACGTCCTCGCCGTGCACGGCCTCTAGCGAGACCGCCTGAGTCGCACGCAGTATCTCCGCGGCTCGCATTCCGACACTCCAACCTTTCGATCTGCATGGGTGATTCCACCCCGTTTCCCAGTCCTGCCGCGATTGCGCGCGCGGAGCTATTCACGCGCGAACGCTACGTATACGAGGGCGAGTCGCTCGAAGACGCCCTCGCGCCCGGGTCTGCCCGCCGGCGCGCGCTCGACGCCGCGGTGACCGAGCTGGACGCGGGTGCCGACAAGCCGTCGATCGAGTGGCGCCGGCACTACTCGCTGCTGCTCGGGCTCGAGCGGCTGCTGTCCGAGGAGGAGCCGCAGCTCGTCGACGGCACCGTGCTCTCGGCCCACCAGGTCGACGCGTTGTCGGGCACGCTGACCGCGCTGCTCGCCGAGGCCCAGCGCAACGGCAGCGGCAACGGAGTCGCGCCGGCACCGCCGCCACCGGCGCCGGTCGAGCTCGTGTCCGCGGCGATCCCCGGCGAGGAGGACCCCGACCTCGACGATCTCGACGAATCCGACGGCGACGGCGAGGACGAGGAGCCCCAGGACTGGCAGGACGACGGCGACGAGCTCGACGATGATGTCCAGCTCGACGAGCGCCCCGAGGATCCGAACGCCGACAAGCGGTTCTGGTTCGAGCACGCGACCGGCGCCGGCAAGACGGTCGCCGCGCTCGGGTTCGTCGAGGCCTCGCGCACCGGCGGCGTGCTGATCCTGACCCATCGCCGCAACCTCGTCGACCAGTTCAACGGCGAGCTCCGCGATCGCGGCTATCGCGACCGGATCACCGGTCCTCTGCTGAAGGGCAAAGACAACGGCAACGGCCCGGTCACGGTCGAGACCTACCAGTGGTTCGTGCGCAACGCCGGCAAGATCTCCGACGCCTACACGATCGTGATCTGCGACGAGGCGCACACCGCGCTCGGGGAGAAGACGTCGGGCGCGATCCGCGCCTGGTCGGGCCCGATCTTCATCGGCATGACCGCCACGGGCGCGCTGATCGCCCGGCACGTCACCGACCTGTTCCCGACCCAGACCTCGCGCTTCGACCTCGCGCAGGCCGCGCGGCGCGGTGTGATCGCGCCGCTGCGCTGCATCCGGATACCACCCGGCCCGGGGGTGCGCACGATCGCAAAGGTGCCGCTGCGCCGCGGCGAGGTCGACACCGAGTTCGACCAGGAGATGCTGGCCGAACTGCTCGACCAGACGCCGTTCAACATGGCGATCGCCGACCTCTATAAGACCCGCTTCAACAACGTGCCCGGCGTCGTGTACGCCGCTGGCGTGCGCCACGCCTACAACGTCGCCAAGGCGTTCCAGGACATGGGGATGAAAGCCAAGGGCGTGTCGGGCGAGACGCCCAAGCGCCAGCTCGCGCGAATCCTCGCCGACTACGAGTCGGGCAAGATCGACGTGCTGATCAATGCTCAGCTGCTCGCCGAGGGCTGGAACAGCCCACGGGCGACGATCTGCATGCACCTGGCGCCGACCGCGTCCAAGCGCATCTACCAGCAGCGCGTCGGGCGCGTCACCCGGCGCCACCCGGGCAAGGAAGCGGGAATCGTCGTCGACTTCGTCCACCCCGCGACCAAGCACGACGACCCGGTCGTGACCCTCCACTCGCTGCTCGACCGCGACGTCTACCGCGGTGGTGCGATCGTCGTCGGTCCGGTGCGCCGTGGCCGCGGACGCCGGGTCAGGGTGGAGCGCCGCGTGCTGCCGGTGACGCCCGATCCCGAGCGGCGCGCGCAGGTATTCGAGCGCGAGCTGTGGCGGATCGCGGTCGAGCACCTCGACTACGGCGAGCAGCACGTTTGGGCGGCCCTCGCCGGCGCCCGCGTCGCGCCGAACGGCTGGCGCCGGGCCAAGGCGATGCTCCACTTCGACCGCGGCGGCGAGCTGAAGCGGCGGTTCCTGCTCACCGCGGTTCAACGCAACCGGACCTCCCAGCTCCGTCTGCGGGCGCTACAGGAGATCGCGTCGAGTCGGGACGCGGAGGCGTTCGACACCGCGATCGACATCATGGCCGGCTGGCCCCGCGACGAGCGGCGCGAGGGCGTGAAGATCATGCTCCAGGCGCTCGCCGAGCGCCGGATCGGCCGCCGCGACCAGGCCAACGCCTGGATCTGGCGGATGGCCGAGTACACGCGCGAGGTGCACGAGGAGTACGCGGTCCAGCGCTGGCCCGAGACCAAGCGCCTGCTCGGGCTGCTCGTCAATTCGAGCGGCGCCGCGCACGCGCGCAACGCGCGTCGTCTCGTCCACGCCGCCCGCAAGGAAGACCGCCGGCTGTCGGCGGCGCTGCTCGCGGCCGCCCTGGCGCACACGCCCGAGGCCGAGGAGGCGCTGCGGGGCGCGCGGACGCGGATGGCCCGCAAGCCGGCGGCGCTCGCGCGCGAACTGCTACGCAACTTCCCCAAGGGCCGGCGCGGCAAGAGCCGCCGCAAGCGCAAGACGCTCGACCGGGGCGCCCGGGACGGGAGCGCGCTCGGAGGAGGCAGTCGTTGCGACCGCGACACGGAACGGCGACGAACAGACCGCGAACGACGACATCGTCGAGATCGACGTCGAGGTGGAGGTCGATGACGACGACGATGACGACGAGCTCGACGTCGACGCCGGCCGCGACGATGACCTCGACTCCCCGGACGATGACGACGAGGACGACGACGACTCGGACGACGACGACGACTCGGACGACGACGATGAGGACGACGATGACTCGACGACGACGACGATTCCGACGACGACTCCGACGACGATGAGGACGACGAGCCCGAGGATGACGAGCTCAAGGCCGCGGCGGACGACCGCGACGACCCGCACGACGCCGAAGCGGCCGCCTGATCCCGCCGCCCGCCGCCCGCGCGGGTGCATGACTCACCAAACCTCGCCGATCCCGCCGGGCTTGGCTACATAAGCGCCCCCCGGGCGCTTATGTGCGCTTAGTCCCTGCGATCGGGGCGCTCTGTCGCGTTATGCACGCCTCCGACGCCCGCGGAGAGGTGCACCTCGCCGGCGTCGAGCGCAACCTCGCCCGAATCGGTCCGAACCACCAGCCGGCCGGAACTGTCGATGCCGGCGCCCGTCCCGATCTGGCCATTCCAACGCACCTCGCGGCCGAGTAGCGCGTCCCGCGCCCGGACCGCGCTCGAGCACCTCGTCGGCGCCGGCGCCGAGCCAGCGCTCGAGCGCGCGGAGCAGGGCCGCCAGCGCCGGCTCGATCGCACTCGGCTCGAGCCCGAGCGTGCCGGCGCGGTCGCGGAGGTCGGGCGGGAAGTCCTCCGGCCGCAGCGCCACGTTCAAGCCGATCCCGACGACCGCCCACCCTTCCTGCATGCGCGCTTCGACGAGCATGCCCGCGACCTTGCGCCCGTCCACGAGCACATCGTTGGGCCATTTGATCGCCACCCCCGGCCGGGATCCGGCCACCCCCGGCACGGAACCGGCCACCCCCGGCACGGAACCGGCCACCCCCGGCACGGAACCGGCCACCCCCGGCACGGAACCGGCCACCCCCGGCCGGAACCGGCCGCCGCCACCACCGCCACCGACGACTCCACGACCTCCGCCACCGCCACCCCTGCCACCAGCGGCAGCAACCGCGGCGGCTCCCGGACCACGATCGAGCACAGCAGCGCCCGCCCCGCCGGCGCGGACCAGGTCCTCCCCTGGCGTCCCCGGCCCGCCGACTGCTCGGCCGCGGTCACGAGCGTGCCGTGCGGCGCGCCACGACCCGCGAACTCGCGGGCGCGTGCGTTCGTTGAGTCGGTCAGCCGGAAATGCGCCCGGGGACTGCCGAGCCGCCCGTCAACCCGATCCATGGCCCATCACCCCCGCGCCGCGACCGCGCCGAGGCGCCCGGCGACACCCCCGACATCGGGACCCCCGGCATGGCGGTCACGCTCCGCGCACGCCAACCCGTCGACCCGCTCGTTGAGCTCAACGCCGGCATGGCCCGCCACCTTGACCCACTCGATCTCGTGACGCGACACCTCCGCCAGCAGCTCCTGCCACAGATCCCGGTTCTTGACCGGCTGCTTGCCCGACGTCGTCCAGCCGTTCCGCTGCCAGCGAGCGATCCAACCGTTCGTGAACGCGTTCTTGACGTAGCTCGAGTCGAGGTGAACCCGCACCCGGCAGGGCCGCTTCAAGGCCCTGAGCCCCTCCACCACGCTCTTCAGCTCCATGCGGTTGTTGGTCGTGAGCGGCTCGCCGCCGGACACCACGCGTTCGTGGTCGCCAGAACGAAGGAGCGCTGCCCAGCCTCCCGGCCCAGGATTGCCCGAGCACGCGCCGTCCGTCCAGAGCTCGACCTCGATCACGGCAACCGAATCCGAATCTCGTCGTCGACGGTCACATCCAACCGGGTCGCGGCGTCGCCCTGGTTGACCGCCACCGCCAGGCGCCCGTACGAGTCCTCGTAGAGGATCAGCTCGCCGGCGCCCGCGTCCGCAAACGTGCGGACGCAACGGGCATGCTCGGACCGCCCCGCGGCTGCCGTGACCTCGACCAGGGCGCCGACCGAGAACGAGGAATCCTCCTCCACGTTCAGCTGAACATTTCCGAAGCGGTCGATGTACAGCGCGTGCGCCACCAGCACGCCGTCCTCGACCCGCGGCTGCGGAAGCTCGACCGCCACCAGCCCACCCGGATCGCACGGTTCGCCGGCGTCGGCGAGCGCCGCGCCAGCCGCAAGCCGCGCCGCCACCGGGGCGAAGATGTCGCGTCCGTGGAATGTCGCGGACACGGTCGGCAGCGCGAACCGCGAGCGCCCGATGTCGACCGCCTCGACGGCTCCGCCGGCCCGCTCCGTCGCGAGCGACAGCAGCCCGTTGTCCGGGCCGACGAACAGCCGCCCGTCCGCCACTCGCAGCGCAACGCCCCGACGAGAGCTCCCGACCCCCGGGTCGACGACACACAAATGCACGCCCACCGGGAGATAGGGCAACGCGCCACGCAAGATCACCGCCCCCGCCCGCACGTCCCCTCGCGGCACCCAATGGACAAGATCGATCACCCGGACCGAAGGACTGATGCCCGCGATCACCGCGTGGCACACGCCGACGAAGTCGTCCTCGAGCCCATAGTCCGAAAGAAACGTGATGACCGGGGCGCTCACGGCGCCGTCCGACCCCGACCCACGTCGGACACGAGCGCGTCGACCAGCCCGTCGATGTCGTGCCGGGTCGCCTCGACATCGGGCTCGAGGCCGTGTTCGCGGAGAGTGGCGCTCGTCACGGGGCCGATACTGACCAGCCGCCCGGACGGCCGCCATTCGGTGTCGCCTCCCGACGTCAACAAGAACCGCACGGTCGAGGAGGAGGTGAATGTCACGTAGTCAGCGTCGGCCACAGCCGCGCAGCTGATCCTCATCCAAAGGCGACGCGACCGTCTCGTAAAGCGCCACCACGTCGACCTCGGCGCCGCGGTCCCGCAAAGCCTCCGGCAGCACGTCTCGTGCCGAAGCCGCCCGCGCCACCAGCGCCCGCTTCACCGGAACGTCGGCGAGCGCCTCCACCAACCCCTCGGCCACGAACCGCTCAGAGGGGACCACGTCGGCGATCACACCGAACCCACGCAGGGCGGCAGCCGTCCCCGGGCCGATCGCCGCGACCCGCGCGCCCGCCAGGGCCCGGGCATCGAGCCCGGCAGAAGCCAGCCGAGAGAACAGCAGGCGCACCCCGTTCGGGCTGGTCAGGCACACAAGGTCGTATCCGGGCAGCGACGGCGCCGGACCGTCGAGCGGCACGATCCGGATCGCCGGTGCCTCGATCACCAAAGCGCCGAGATCGGCCAACCGCGTCACCAGCCCGCTCGCCTGCGCGCGCGCCCGGGTCACCGCCACCGAAACCCCGGCGAGTGGCCGCGACTCGAACCACGCCAGCCGCTCCCGCAGCCCCGCGACCTTGCCCACGACCACAAGCGCAGGTGCGCGGACGCCGGAATCAATCGCCACCGACGCAATCGTCGACAGCGTCCCGACGACGACCCGCTGATCCGGCAGCGTGCCCCGTTCGACGACCGCCGCCGGCTCCGACGCGTCGCGGCCCCCCTCGACGAGACGCTGGCCGATCAAAGGCAACTGCCGCACGCCCATGTAGAACACGAGCGTCCCCGGGAACGCCGCCAGCGCCTCCCAATCCAACGCCGACTCCGGCTTCGAGGGATCCTCGTGGCCGGTGACGAACGCCACCGCGCTCGCAGCGTCCCGGTGGGTGACTGGGATGCCGGCGTACGCGGGGCCGGCGACGCCGGCGGTAACCCCCGGCACGACCTCGAACGCCACGCCCGCGGCAACCAGAGCCTCGGCCTCCTCGCCGCCCCGCCCGAACACGAACGGGTCTCCACCCTTCAAGCGCACGACGACCCCAACAGAAGCGCCATAAGACACCAACAAGTCCGAGATCTCGGACTGGGGCATCGACGGCCCGCCGCCCTCCTTGCCGGCGTAGATCAGCGTCGCGTCCCCCCGCGCCCCCTCCAAAGCGGACGCCGGGATCAACCGGTCGTACACGATCACATCGGCGGCGGCGATCAACTCGAGCGCCCGCGCGGTCAGAAGACCCGGATCCCCCGGACCCGCTCCCACCAAGTACACGGTCACGACAGCAACTCCGCCGCCCCCGCCGCCAGCAGCCTGTCCGCGACAAGTGCGCCCACCTCCGAAGCAGGCCCGTGGAGCACATCGCTTACCCACGCCGACCCATCAGGACGACCCACCCACGCCCGCAACTCGACCTCGCCCTCAGAGACGACCCGCGCCCAAGCCCCGACCGGCGTATTGCAGGACGCGCCCAACAACCGCGTCACCTCGCGCTCGGCCAGGACGCACGCCGTGGCGTCTGCATCGATCAACGCCGAGACGACCGACGCCTTCTCAGGACGAGCCTCGACAGCGAGAGCCCCCTGACCCGCAGCCGGAACGAACTCATCCAGCACGCCATCCACCGCATCGATCCGTCCCAGCCGCGCCAGCCCCGCCACCGCCAGCACCAACGCATCGCACTCACCAGCGGCCAGCTTCCGCAGCCGCGTGTCGACGTTGCCCCGCAGATCGACTACCGACACATCGGAGCGAGCTGCGCGGATCTGCGCCGCCCGCCGCAATGAGCTCGTCCCCACCCGCGCGCCTGGAGACAGCGAACCAAGAGAACGAGCACCACAAAGCGCGTCTCGCGGATCCTCGCGCGCCGGAATCGCCACAAGCGACAGTCCAGGCGCGAGCTCCGCCGGCACATCCTTAGCCGAGTGGACGGCCAGGTCCACGGAGCCAGCTAACAAAGCCCGCTCTAGCGAGGACACCCACCGCGACTTGTCGCCAAATGGCCCTGCGGCCTCGATCCGAACCAGCGAATACTCGACCCCCAGCCGCGAACCCACCCATTCCGCCTGCGCGAGCGCCAGCGCGCTCCCACGCGTCCCGACCCGGATCAACGCTGCTGCTGGCGAAGCCGGCGCCGCGAGTCGAGGTCGCGGACCTGGCCGGCCGGAGCCGGCGGCCCGCTCTCGACCTCGAGCCCGAACAGGTCCCGGATCAGCGCCATCCGGGCGTGAACGCGGTCGTCCTGGAGCTCCTTGAGCCGCGCGGTGGGCGCGGCCAAGAGCCGGTTCACGATCGCGCGGGAGATCGCGTCGACCCGCTCAAGATCGCGATCTGACAACGCGTCCCATTTGCCGGCGTTCTCCGCCACCACCTCCACAGCGATCTGACTGCCATGCGCCCGCAGCGCCGCCAGCGTCGGCAGCACCTCGAGCGACCCGAGCCAGACGGCGAACCGCTGGATCTCTTCCTCGATGATGCCCTCAGCCTTGCGCGCCTCGGCCTGCCGGACCTTGCGGTTGCGGGCGATCACCGCCTGGAGGTCGTCGATGTCGTAAAGCGACACGCCGTCGATCTCGCCGCACGCGGCGTCGATGTCGCGGGGCACGGCGAGGTCGATCAGCAGCAGCGGCCGGCCTCCGCGCTGCCTCATCACCTCAGACAGCTCATCCGCCTCGAGCAAGAGATGCGGCGAGGCGGTCGCCGCGACCAGGATGTCCGCCTGCGAAAGGGCCTGGGGCAGCTCGTCGAAGCTCATGCTGTCGCCGCCGTAGCGGCGGGCGAGCGAGATCGCGCGGTCGCGGCGGCGGCTCGCGACGAACACGGGCCGGCCGCCGCTGTCCGACAGCGCCCGGGCGGCGAGTTCGCCGGTCTCACCGGTGCCGACGATCACGACCATGCGCCCGACCAGATCACCCAGCTGCTCGCGCGCGAGCGCCACCGCGACCGCCGGCAGGCTCAGCTGGCGCTCGCCGATCGCCGTCTCGCTGCGCACGCGCTTGCCGGTCTCGAGCGCCGCCTTGAACAGGTGGTTGGTGAGCGGCCCGACCGTCTCGCCGGCGATCGCGGCGTCGTAAGCGCGCTTGATCTGGCCCTGGATCTCGGCTTCGCCGACGATCATCGAGTCCAGGCCGGCGGTGACGCGGTACAGGTGGCGGGCGGCGTCGCAGTTGCGCAGCGAGTAGATCGCGGGTGCGAGCTCCGTCGGGCGAATGCCCGCCTGGCTCGCGAGCATCGCCAGCGCGCGGCTCTCGGCCTCGACCGGGTTGCCGACGACGACGTACAGCTCGGTCCGGTTGCACGTCGAGATCGTGACCGCCTCGTGCACCTCACCGGTCCCCCGCAGGTCGCGCACGAACTCCGCGCCGCGGGCGTCGGGCAGGGCGACGCGCTCACGCACCTCGACCGGCGCAGTCTTGTGCGAGACGCCGATGGCGAGCAGTTCGCTCACGCTGACACGCTCACACGCAAACCCTCACGCCACCGGCTCCCGCTCGCGGTCGGAATCACGCGAAGCGCGCTGCGCCTCGACGTCGCGGCGGAGTTGGTCCAGGTCGCGCTCGGTCCGGGACAGCCGCGTGGCCATGATCCCCACGTAGATGAGCAGGATCGCCACGAAAACGATGTACGCGCCGGCCACGTACTTGCCCGCGGAATGCAACGGCAAAGCGGGCGCAACACCAAGCAAGAACCCGCTCACGATGGCGCCGCGCTCCTCTTCAAAGGCGCCACGGAGTCCTCGCCGAGCAACATCCGCCGCAAAGCCCGCACCTGCATGCGCGTCGCCTTGGCCGCCATCTCGTACTTCCACAGGGTCACGTACAGCAGCGCGATCCCGACCAGCGATACCAGGAACGTCAGCCGCATCGAGCCCGGCAGGTTGCCTCCCGTGAGCGTCAGCACGCGCGGATGGACGTACGCCTGCGCCGCCCGAACCGCGATGAAGTTCAACGGCACGAACGCGCCGGCGACGACGGCGAACACGCTCGCGTAACGGGACTGACGCTCGGGGTCCTCGATCGAGAAGCGGAGCGGCTGATACGTCGCGAACAGGAGCATCACGATCAGGAATGAGGTCAGCGTCGGGTCACTCCACACCCACCAGTGGCCCCACGACGCCTTGGCCCAGATCGTCCCGGTGAACAGCGTCCCGATCCCGAAGATCAGCGCCATGTGGATCGCGACGTACGAGCGGATGTCCCACTTACGATCGCCGGTCCGCAGATACATCGCCCCGAGCACGCCGCCGAACACGAACCCGCACAACGCGGTAATCGCCAGCGGCACGTGGAGGTAGAAGATCTTCTGGATGAAGCCCTGGTTGGCGTCCAGCGGGGCGTAGAAGAACGTCAACGCAAGCGCCGCTGTGATCGTGGCGGCGGTGGCGAGAGAAAGTCCGCGCAGCCCGCGGCCGTAAGTCGTCAAAGCCTTAGTCCTCCAGGAGAAAGTCGAAGACAGCGTAGGACAGGAGGGCGAACACCACATCATAAAGAGCGAGGATCGCCACCCACCTCGCCGGCGGAGACGCCGACCCGTGCACGGCCAGGAGCGGCCCCAGGCCGCGCGCCATCCCGATCAGCGCCGGGAGCAGGAGCGGCAGGCCGATGATCGGGCCGATCAGGTCTCGCGCGCGGGTCTGGACGGCGATCGCCGAAACGAGCGTCCCGATCACTGCCAGCGCGACGTCCCCGAGCAACAAAACCGCGATCAGGCCTGGCAGCACGGGTCCGAGCGACGGGCCGAGGAGCAGCACGCCGAACGCCGGAACCGCGATTACCTCCAAAACCACAAGGAACAGGAACAGCGCGCTCGCCTTGGCCACCAGCAACGCCGAACGGTCGACCGGCGCCAGCAAAAACGCATCGAAACCCCCCTGCTCGCGCTCGGCGACGAACAGCCGGTTGATCCCGAGCATCGCCGCGAACAGCAGCGTGACGGTCAGCACCCCGGCCGCCAGCTGACCGTCGATCGTGTCCTGGTTCAGCCCGAAGTGGAAGATCACGAACGTCACGATCGCGAACAGGACCATCGCGGGCAGCGTCTCGAACCCACGAAGCTCTAGCAGCAGGTCCTTGCGCAGGACGGTGAGGGCGGTCTTCATACGTACAGCCGCTTAACCGCAGCCGAGTCCACCTTGTCCGGGCTCGTCACGAACGCCGCGCGGCCGCCCTCGAGTCCCAAAATGACGTCGGCCTCGGCCAGTGCAGCCTGCGGATCATGGCTCGTGAGAACGCGCGTGGCCCCAGAGTCGCGCCCGATCAGCGGCGACACCAACTCGACCGCCGAGGGGTCGAGGTTGGCCAACGGCTCGTCGAGGAGCAGCAACGCGGGCGCATGCAGGACTGCCCGGCAGACCGCAACCCGCTGAACCATGCCCCGCGACAGCAGTCGCACCGGCTCATCGGCCCGCTCCCGCATCCCGACCGCGTCCAAAACCTCCTCGACGCGCGAAGACCCCACGCCATGCAATCGCGCGTGGTACGACAGGTTCTCTCGTCCGCTCAGGTCCCGGTACAGCAGCGGGTCGTGGGCCAACAACCCGAGCCGCCCACGCACCGCAAATCCCCGCCGCGGCAGCGCCTCACCCAACACGAGCACCTCGCCCGCATGCGGCCTGAGCAACGTCGCGAGGATCCGCAGCAGCGTCGACTTGCCGGCGCCGTTGCGCCCGAGCACGGCGAGCGTCGATCCCGCCGGCACCTGCAGCGACACGTCCCGGAGCACGGTCCGCTCACCGAAGTGGCGATACAGGCCGCGCAGCTCAATGGCCGGGAGTTGGTCCACCCTCGTGCTGGAGCGTGGTCACGACGTGCCCGAGCGTCGGGCCGATGACCGGGAACAGCTCGCCGATCGCCTTCGGGTTGCCGGGGAAGTTGACGATCAGGGTCCGGCCGGCGATCCCCGACACCCCACGCGAGAGGATCCCCATCGGGGTGTGCTTGAGCGCCTCCGCACGCATCGCCTCGGCGAACCCGGGGGCGTCGCGCTCGATCACCGCCCTGGTCGCCTCGGGCGTCACGTCATCGTGGGTGAAGCCGGTGCCGCCGGTGGTGAAGATCAGGGCGGTCCCGTCGCGCGTGTGGCGACGCAGGACCTTCTCGATCGCCTTGCGGTCATCGGCCACGACCTCGCGGGCGATGATCTCGGCGCCAGCAGCCTCGGCCAGCTTGGCCAGCGCCTCGCCGGAGCGGTCCGTGGCCCTGCCGGCGGCGACCGATGTTGAGATGGTGATGATCGCGGTCTTCATTGAGATCGGATGCACAGGGTAGGGTTTTGCCCGTGATGTTCGCCGCCCGGATCGCGGGAACGGATTGGCCGGGCGCCGCGGTGCGATCACGCTCTCCGGTCCATATCCGGGCCCGTAAGGCTGGAAAACCACCCCAAAGCGGCTTATCGCTAACCCAATCGCAACCGCGCCGACGGTAGGTTGCCGCGCGGTCTATCGCTCTGGCCGGGAGCAGAAAGGAAGTGTGCGATGAAGAGGATCTTCACCGCGGTAGTCATTGCTGTCGGCCTGTCGGTGTGCTCGGTGGCTGTGGCGGTTGCCGCCGTCAGCTTGAACGGGACGTACAAGACGACGATCCAATCGACGGCGTTGGGCGGCGCGCTCAACGGGACATGGACGGTCAAGCTCAAGAACGGCACCTACCACGTCGCCGACAGCGGCCACCCGATCGTTCACGGCACGTACGCGATCAAGGGCAACAAGATCAGGCTCAAGGACACCGGTGGCGAGGGCAAGTGCCCCGGAACCGGCGTCTACAAGTTCAAGGTGAGCGCGACTTCGGTCACATTCACGAAGGTGCACGATCCGGCCGCGGCCTGCATCGGCCGGCGGACGGTGCTGACCTCAGGTCCGTTGACAAAGGTGAGCTGACTCGGCTCGGCAGTTGTCGCCGAGCCAGTTATCCGGTCGGCTCGGCGACCACCTGCTGGGAGATCCGCCCGCGGCGGAGCACGAGCGACAGGTGCCCGTGCAGTGCGAGCGTGTAGCCGTCGTCGGTGAGCGAACCGACGGGCCCGAACGTGATGCCGAACTCATGTGGTCCGATCGTCCGCAAGCGCGCCCGGGCCGAAAGCAGCTGAACCTGACCGGGCAAGGCTGGACCCGGGCCTGAAGGCGCCCGTGCTCCTCACGCCCGATGGCCAGATTGGCGGGAGCGTTCGTCGGGAGGTCCACGCATTCGTCGCTCGCGCCGCTTGCGCCGTCGAGCACCCGAACCGTGGTCGCCGTGGGGGACAGGCCGATGCTCGTCATTCCGCCGAACGAGCTGGCGTCGGCCTGTCCCTGCGTGTCGACGATCGCCGTGGGACCCGTCCGGCGCGACCCCCCAATCGGGGGTCTATGTCCCGCGGTGACCGCGTCCCGTGAAGGCGACGTTATCCTGCCGCCGGTGCGCCTGCTGGTAGCGAAGGCCCAGGCTCCACTCGTGGGGGAGCTGGCGATCCCGCCGTCCAAATACCACGCGCACCGCGCGCTGATGCTCGCGGCGCTGGCCCCTGGGCAGAGTACGATCGTCGAGCGCACCGCCGCCCGGCACGTCACGTTCACGGTGCAAGCGCTCCGTGCCCTCGGGACGAAGATCGAGAACGCCGGAACCGGATGGCGCGTGACCGGCGGAGGCTTCTCCCCGGTCAGCGACGAGGTGTCGGTCGGCAGCTCGGGGACCACGCTGTACTTCCTGCTCGGGCTGGCCGCGCTCGGCGACCGCCCCGTACGGATCGTCGGCCAGCGCTACTTCCGCCGGCGTCCGATCGGGCCGCTACTCCGCGCGCTGAAGCGGATGGGCGTGCGGCTCGAGTACGAGGGCCAGCACCTGCCGGTGACCGTGTATCCCGGCGTCCCGCGCGGCGGACGCATCCGGATCGACGGGACGCTGTCCCAGTGGATCTCGGGGCTGCTGATGCTCGCGCCGTACGCCGAAGAGCCGACCATCATCGAGGTGCGCGGCGAGCTCAACGAGCGGCCCTACCTCGAGCTGACGATCGACATGATGCGCCAGTTCGGACTCGAGGTGACCGCGCGCGAGGACTGGCGCGAGTTCTACGTCGCGCCCGGCCAGCGCCCGAAGCCGACCGACGTGGTGCTGCCGCCCGACCTCGGCTCGGCCGTGTTCGGACTCGCGGCGTGCACGCTCAACCCCTCCAAGGTGACGTTCCGCAGCTCGACGCCGATCACCGGACACCCCGAGGCCTCCGTGTTCGACTCGCTCATGGCCGCCGGCGTTCCGTTCCGCTTCGCCGAGGACATGATGTCGGTCTCGATGGACCACGACGGCACCCCGCCCGAGGGCGGTCCGCTCGACTGCCGCGACATCCCGGACATGGTCCCGATCCTGTCGGTGCTCGCGAGCCGGGCGAGCGGCAAGAGCGCGCTCGGCCACGTCGCCCACGTGCGCCTCAAGGAGTCAGACCGCGTCACCTCGATGCTCCAGCTCCGCAAGATGGGCGCGCGGATCGAGTTTGACGGCAACGACATGACGTTCGAGGGGGTCGAGCGACTGCACGGCGCAGCGCTTTCCTCGTTCAACGACCACCGCGTGCTGATGTCGCTGGCCGTGGCCGGATCGATCGCCACCGGCGTGACCGAGCTGTCGTATCCCCACGCGTACCGGATCTCGTATCCCGAGTTCCTCGACCACATGAACGCTCTCGGCGTCCCGGCCGCCGTGTCGGACCCCGCCCGCGTGCCCTCGGTCGGCTAGGGGATGATCCTCGACGATCTAGACCGGCACGCCCGCGAGCGGCCGGATGAGCGAGCGGTCATCGAGATCAGCGCCGACGGCACCGTTCGCGAGTTGAGCTGGGGTGCTTTGAGAATGCATTCAGACGCGGTCGCATCAGCGTTGCTCCGGCTTGGCGTGCTGGAGGGCGAACCCGTGGCCTTTCAGCTCCCTAACCGCCTCGAGTTCGTGACGATCGCCCTGGGCACACTGCGCGCGGGTGCGGTGTGCGAGCCGCTGATGCCGATCTTCCGCGAGCGTGAGCTGTCGTTCATGCTGCGCGAGAGCGGCGCCCGCGTGCTGTTCGTTCCGAGCGTGTTCCGGGGTCGCGACTACGCGGCGATGGCCGGCGAGTTGCGGGCGGAGCTGCCGGCGCTCGAGCACGTATTGGTCCTGGGAGACCCTCCCGAGACGGGTACGTACCAGTTCGGTGCTGGTACGCACCCGTCTACGGCCTCGGCCCTCGCCGACGATCAGATCGCTCAGTTGCTGTTCACGTCGGGCACTTCCGGCGAGCCGAAAGGCGCGCTCCACCGCCACGACACGCTGATGCGCGCGGCCGACCACCACATCGACCACTTCGGACTCGGCTCCGACGACGTCGTCTACGTACCCTCGCCGCTGGCCCACCAGACCGGCTTCCTGTACGGGATGTGGATCGCGATCCGGCTCGGCGTGCCGCAGGTGCTCCAGGAGGCGTGGGACGCCGAGGCCGGGCTCGACGCGATGCGGCGATTCGGCGTGACGTTCGTGCAGGCCGCGACCCCGTTCCTCGCGGACCTGACCAGGGTCGCCTCCGATCTCGGCCAACGCCCGGACAACCTGCGGACGTTCGTCGCCACCGGCGCCGCAATCCCGCGCGATCTGGCGCGTCGGTCCCGCGAGGTGCTCGGCGCGGAGGTCGGCGGGGCATGGGGCACGACCGAGAGCTGCCTCGGCTGCGCGTTCGTCCCCGGCGATCCGCCCGAACGCGCGTGGGGAACCGACGGGCGAGCGCTTGCCGGCACCAGCCTGCGTGTCGTCGACGATGAGGGCGAGCCGCTGTCCGCCGGCGAGGAGGGCAACTTCGAGGTCCATTCGGATTGCCTGTTCGTCGGGTATCTGAACCGGCCGGAGCTGACCACCGAGGCTGTCAGTTCTGACGGGTGGTATCGGACAGGCGACCTTGCCCGGATCGACGCGGACGGCTACGTGCGAATCACCGGCCGGGTCAAGGACGTGATCAACCGCGGTGGCGAGAAGGTCCCCGTCGCCGAGATCGAGCAGCTGCTGCACGCCCACCCGGCGGTGCACGACATCGCGATCGTCGCGATGCCCGACGAGCGCCTCGGCGAGCGCGCCTGCGCGTTCGTGGTGCTCGACGACGGCGCGGACCTGGACTTCGAGACGATGCTCGAGTACCTAGACTCACACCGCGTCTCCAAGACCTACTGGCCCGAGCGCCTGGAGCTGGTTGAAACGCTCCCCCGGACGCCGTCGGGCAAGATCCAGAAGTTCATCCTGCGCGCGCAGGCCCGTGAGCTAGTCACGACATGACCACGTCCCCGATCACAAATTTCGAAGTGCTGTCCGAGGAGGTCCGCGATTACGTGGAGGACGACGGCGAACGCTGGTCCGAGCTGATCGAGCGCGAACATCGGGTGCCGCTCGAGCTGTGGGACGAGCTTCGCGACCGCGGCTACCTGCGGCTCGCGGCGCCGGTGGAGTACGGCGGCGCCGGCATCCAGTTCACGCGCTACCTCGAGCTGCTCGAGCTGTTCTCGATGTCGCACGCCTCGCTGCGGATGATCGTCCACGTCGCCAACGGGATCTGGCGGCCGATGGACTCCCACGCCAACGACGACCAGCGCGAGCGCTTCATCAAGCCGGTGATCGCGGGCGATATCAAGGTCGCGTTCACGCTGACCGAGCCCGGCGCCGGCAGCGGCGCCGACATCCGCTGCAGCGTCGTCCGGGAAGGCGACACGTACTACCTGAGCGGCGAGAAGCACCTGATCACGTTCGGAACGATCGCGGATTACCTGTTGACGTTCGCCCGCATCGAGGGGACTCGCGGCACCGACGGGACCGTCGCGCTGATGGTGCCGACCCGGGGCGAGGGCGTCGACGCGCGCGAGATGGCCGAGACGATGGGCGTCCGCGGCACCGACCACGGAGACATCGTGTTCGATCGCGCGCCGGTCCCGGTCGCCGACAGGTTCGGCGAGGAGGGCCAGGGGGTGGAGATCGCTCTGAGCGGATTCCTCGGGCCGAGCCGGATCTCGCTGGCCACGACGTGCGTCGGGCTGGCACAACGGGCGCTCGACCTGGCGGTCGACTACGCCAAGCGTCGCGAGACGTTCGGCAAGAAGATCGTCGAGCGCCAGGCGATCGCGTTCAAGCTCGCGGAGATGGCCACGGATCTGGAGGCGGCGCGGCGACTCGTCCGGCACGCGGCCGTCACCTGGGAGGAGACGGGACACGCGCCGATGGAGGCCGCGATGGCGAAGCTGTTCGCGAGCGAGATGCTCCAGCGTGTGACCGACGGCGCGCTCCAGGTGCACGGCGGTATCGGGTACTGGTCGACGAGCCCGATCGAGCGCGTCTACCGGGACGCGCGCGCCCAGCGGTTCGAGGAGGGCACCGCCGAGATCCAGAAGACCACGATCGCCCGGGATTTGCTGCGCCGATGACCTCTGACGCCTCTTCAATGGATTCGCTCCTCCCAGATCCCCGACGCGGATTCGAGGGCAGGGTCGCGCTGATCACGGGCGCGTCTCGGGGGATCGGCCGCGCGCTGGCGCTGCGCCTGGCGGCCCGCGGCGCGATCCCGGTCATCAACTACAAGCAGAACGAGGAGGCGGCGGCCGACACCGTCGCCGAGATCCAGCGGCTTGGCGCCGACGGAATGGCGATCCGCGCCGATCTCGAGAGCCTCGAGGAGATCGACGCGATGTTCGACCAGGTGCAGGAGCGCTACGGGCGCCTGGATTTCTTCGTCTCGAACGCGTCGGCGAGCAACTTCCACCACTTCATGGACCTGAAGCCCCACCACCTCGAGCGCACGTTCAACCTGAACGTGCGTGCGTTCGTGGTCGGAACCCAGCGGGCCGTGCGGCTGATGCCCGACGGCGGCCGGGTCGTGGTGCTGTCGAGCTACGGCAGCATCCGCACGTTCCCGACATACGCCAACCTCGGGTCGGCCAAGGCCTCGCTCGAGGCGTGGGCGCGGTACATGGCGGTCGAGCTCGCGCCGCTCGGCGTCAACGTCAACGCGGTCAACGGCGGGATCATCGAGACCGACTCCTCGAGCTACTTCTACGCCACCGGCCGGGTCCCCTCGCTCGACACCGTCCTTCCGAAGATCCCCAAGAAGCGGATGGGCACGGCCGCCGAGGTCGCAGAATGCGTGCTGTTCCTGCTGTCCCCGGGCGCCGAGTACGTGACCGGCACGACGCTGCTCGTCGACGGGGGTCTGACCGCGATCGCGCCACCGTTCCACTCGGACCTCGCCGGCGCGGCCGGCGCCGGGACGCTGGACGCCCTGTCTTCGGCGCTGCGCTAGAGCCCGTGTTCGAGTCCGTGTGGCGGGCGGGGGCGATCGGCCCGCTGTCGCTGCCTCACCGCATCGTGATGGGCTCGATGCACCTCGGGCTCGAGGGCCTTGACGACGGCGGGGAGGCGTTGGCGGCGTTTTACCGCGAGCGGGCCTTGGCTGGAGCGGGGCTGATCGTCACCGGCGGGTCGGCGGTCAGCCGCGTTGGCGCCGGTGGGCGCAACTACAGCTTCATCAACGAGGACGCTTCAGGGCTTGCGCGAGTCGCGAAGACGGTTCACGACGCCGGCGGCTTGGTCTTGCTCCAGCTGTTCCACGCGGGGCGATACGCGTACGAGGCGTCGTTCGGGCTGACGCCGGTGGCGCCGTCGCCGGTGTACTCGCGCTACAGCCGGTGCGATCCGCGCGCGCTGTCCGGCGACGAGGTGCTGGAGACGATCTCCGATTTTGCGCGGGGGGCCCAGCGGGCCCGCGAGCTCGGGTTCGACGGCGTCGAGATCATGGGCTCGGAGGGGTACCTGATCGACCAGTTCCTGGCGCCGGCGACGAACCTGCGCGACGACGAATGGGGCGGGGATTCTGAGAGGCGGGCGCGGTTCGCCTTGGAGGTGGCCGCGGCGGTGCGCGACGCCGGCGGTCCGGGCCAGGCGGTCGTCTTCAGGCTGTCGGGGGCTTCGTTCGTCGAGGCCGGGGGGACGCAGGCCGATGTGCTGGAGCTCGCGCGGGCGCTCGCCACCGACGGCTCGGTCGACGCTCTGAATGTCGGCATGGGCTGGCACGAGTCGCGGGTGCCGACCGTCCAAGCACTCGTTCCGCACGGAGCGTGGAGGCCGTGGGCACGCGCGATCACGGAGTCCGTCGACGTGCCCGTGATCGCGTCGAACCGGATCAACACGGTGGCGCTTGCCGACGAGGTGCTCGCCGCCGGCGACGCCGACTTCGTCTCAATGGCTCGGCCGTTCCTGGCCGACCCCGAGATAGTGGCGAAGGCCCGCTCGGGCTGCGCGGTGAACGTGTGCATCGCCTGCAACCAGGCGTGCATCGACCGGTCGATCTTCGACAAGCGCGTGTCGTGCCTCGTCAACCCGCGCGCCGGCTATGAGCTCGAGCTTGGCGCGCGGGCATCGCGAACTTGCTCGGTCGCGGTTGTGGGCGGGGGCCCAGCGGGCATGGAAGCCGCTCGGGCGCTCGCGGCTGCCGGCCACTCCGTCGCGCTGTTCGAGGCGTCGGACCGGCTGGGCGGCCAGTTCCGGATGGCGTGCCGGATCCCGGGCAAGGAGGACTTCGCGGGGACGATCGCCTACTTCGAGTCCGAGCTAGTGCGGCTGGACGTCGAGGTGCACTTCGAGACCCCCATGCGCGATGCGGGCCTCCTCGCAGAGTTCGACGCCGTCGTCGTCGCCACCGGCGTCGTTCCCCGACCGATCGATCTGCCAGGCGTTGATCTGCCGCACGTCGTCACGTACTCCGAGCTCTTGAACGGCAGCACCTGGGGGGAGCGCGTCGCGATCATCGGCGCCGGCGGGATCGGCGTCGACGTCGCACACCTCATCAGTCACCGCGATATCGACTTCTACGCGGCGTACGGTCTGGACCCGCCGGGGCCGCGGGTCACCCCCGCCACCGCGCCACCAGCGCGCGCAAAGGTGACCCTGATGCGCCGCGGCACCCGGGTCGGCGAACACATCGGCCCCTCGACGCGCTGGGCCGTCATGCAGGAACTGCGGATGGCCGGCGTCGAGATCCTGACCGGAGTCGCGTACGAGCGGATCGAGCCCGGCGCGGTCGTGATCCGGGACGCGGATGGCGCCGAGCGGCGCGTCGCGGCGGACACGGTCGTGATCGCCGCCGGTCAGGAACCCGAGACCGCGCTCGCGCGATCACTCGCCGGAGCGGGGCGGCCGCACCTCGTGATCGGTGGCGCCGGCGGCGCGGCGGAGCTCGACGCCGAGCGAGCGTTCAGAGAAGGCGCGCGGACATCGGCGACGGTCGCACAGCTCACTTCTTCCCGGTCGGCTTGAACGTCAGCGTCAGAGTCTTCGTGACCTTCGTCGTGTGATGCTCGATCTGCGTCGAGATCAACGCCGAGACCTTGAAGTGACCCTTCTTGCCCTCCAGCAGCCTCTGCGCGGCGCCGGACAGCTTGAACGTCAGTTTCTTGCCGCCCTTGGTCTTGATCGTGATCGTGCCCTTGCCGAGCGTGAGCGTCTTGGCCTTGCGCTTCTTGTGAGCCACGCTGGCCGCGTGCACCACGACCGTCTCGGGCGCTGTCAGCACGATCGTCACCGTGCACGGGAACGCGGCGCAGGTCACGTCGACCGTCACCGTCGACCCGTTGCTCGTCGCGCCGCCGCTTGTCTTTGCGGAGGAGATCGCGTCGACAGCCTGGAACGAGCTGGCGAACACCGACCCGTTGTCGGTCCAGGCCGCCCAGCCCTGTCCGGCGGCGTTGACCGCGCTGGAGAGGTTGCCCGCGCCACCATCCGAGTTGGCGTTCAGAGCCGCCGTGGAGAAGCTGCTGCCGCCGTCGGCGCTGTAGGACAGGTCGACCGCGCCACCAGAGCCCGCGAGGTAGGTGGCGTAGATCCCGCCACTGCCATCCTGCGAGAGGGCGCCGTCGAGCTCGCCATGGCCGGAGGCGACGGTCACCGCGGGGGTGTCGAAGCGCAAAGTTTCCTGGTCGAAACGGTGGTAGATGACGGAGCCCGCGCCGAGGTTGTCCTCCAGGATTCCGAACCCACTCGGCCCGCCGCCGACGGTCGAGTACTCCGCGTTGCAGTCGGCCTGCGCCAGCGCGACCTTCCAGGCGCTGTTCGGCTGGCCGGGAGAGACGTTGTAGTTGTTCGTCGAGCTTTGGTCGCCCGAACCGTAGACGTAGGCGGTGCCGAAGCTCTGACTGCATCCGAGCGGTCCGTTCGTGAACAGGCTGTCGAACACTCCCATCACGCCCGGGTTGGCACCCGTCTGGGCGGCGAAGTGCCCGGGCTCGTTGCCGAGCGTGTCCGGATTGGTGTCCGGCTCGAGCGTGGCGTACCCGGCGGGGCAGCCGCCGGGCTGCGTCGCGGAGCACTCCGGAGGCGAGCTCAGCGGGAACGCGTTGAACGTCGGTGGCCCAGATGCGGTGTCCCAGCCGTAGCCGAGCACACCGGTCCCCGGAACCGTCACGGCGCCCAGCGGCCCGGTGTCGGCGTTGATGATGCCGCTGGTTACGGACAGGCCGTTGTTGACCTCGAGCCAGGTCGCCCCGCCGTCGGTCGACTGCCACTCCTGCTCGGGTTCGTAGTCGGTGGCCATGTTGCCGGCCGTGCCGTAGACGTCGGCCAGGATGACGATCGTCGACCCCTCGTCGAGCACCTGGACGCCGTCTATGTACTGGCCCGAATCGGCGGGGATGAGGTTCCCGCTACGCGAGCACGTCGTGGCGCTGAGCGGAAGCACGCAGTACTGCACGAAGTTGTTGGCGCCGGCGAGGTCCTTGGTGTTGGCCCAGGCGACGATGGCGTCTCCGGCGCTGTCGACCGCGACCGCCGGCTGACCGCTCTCAAGCGGTGTCCCGATGTTGACCGGCTTGCCCGCGGCCAGAGCGCTCGTCGTCAATACGAGCGCCGTCGCGACGGCGATCGCGCCCGTCAACAGAGCGCGGCGAAGCGGCGACGAACCGACGACCGTCGCCGTTCTGCGCGCGCGTTCGCGCCACATAGCTTTACCCCCCAATAGATGACACCCGATAGGCCGGCGGCGGCATGCTATCGCGCGCGATGTATCGGTCGTGTTAGCGGTCGTGCAGCTCCTGGACGGGCCGTCAGCTGACCGCGTCGCGCGTCCAGTGACCCGACCGGCCACCGGACTTCTCGAGCAGGACGACCTCGCCGATCGTGGCACCGCGCTCGAGCCCTTTGACCATGTCGTAGACGGTCAGCGCCGCCACCGACGCGGCGGTCATCGCCTCCATCTCGACGCCCGTCTGACCGCTGGTCTTCGCCTCCGCCGTGACGGTGATCTCGCCGGCGTCCGCGTCAACCGCCGCCTCGACCCCGACGAACGACAACGGGAGCGGATGGCACAGCGGGATCAGCTCGGCAGTGCGCTTGGCCGCCTGGATGCCGGCGATCCGCGCCACCCCGAGCACGTCGCCCTTGGGCGCATTGCCGGCGAGGACCGCGCGCGCGGTCTCCGGCGACACGCGCACGACCGACCGCGCCACCGCGCGCCGCTCCCCGACCGGCTTGTCGCCAACGTCGACCATGCGCGCCCGCCCGGCTGAGTCCAGATGCGTGAGCTCCGCAGTCACGCCGCAACGCTGCGCTGCGCATCAGCGATCAGGGCACGAACGCCCTCGACATCGCCCGCCCTCAACATCTCGACCGGATCCGGATCGCCGTTGACGATCGACTCGAAGAACTCCTTGCGGTCCTGATAGGTCGGGAGCGTCCCCTTGGCCCATCCGCGCGCGTCGTTGAGCAGGATCGCGAGCAGCGCGTACGGCTCGCCGAACAGCTCCCCGATCTCGCGCTTCATCCGCTTGGCGAGCGCCGGCGAGGCGCCGGCCGTCGAGATCGCCACCGCCAGCGGACCGGTGCGCACGATCGCGGGCAGGATGAAATTGCACAGCGGGGGCACGTCGACGACGTTGACCAGCATCGCTCGCGCCTCGGCGTCCTCGAACACCTGGATGTTGAGGTCGGTGTCGTCGGTGGCGGCGATCGCGATCAGAGCGCCGTCCAGGTCACCGGTGGCGTATTCGCGCTGCTCCCAGCGGATCGACCCCTCGAGGGCCAGCTGAACGAGCTCCGGATGGGCCTCGGGCGCGACCAGCGTCACGTCGGCGTCGCACGCCAACAGCCCTTCGACCTTCTCGAGCCCTACGTCGCCTCCGCCGACGACCACGCACCGCCGGCCTGACAGCCGTAGGCACGCGATGTAGAACGGCGTCTCCAGCATCCCCTGCACGCACGACTGGTCGCACGTGCCTTTGCGGAGCTGGCAGACGCACTCCTTGCCGCTATAGGCCTGGGCAGGCATGTGTATAGGAGGGTACCGCGGGACCGGCTACCGCTTGACCACATCGCGCGCCATGCGCGCGCCCACCTTCATCAGCGGGACCGCGCCGTTGCGCAGCGCCGTCGCCCGCTCGGAGGAGCGGCCGTAGAGAATCTTCGCGCTCTGCCGGAACGCCGTGCCGAGCGTCTCGTCGTAGGGATGCCACCACGGGTCGCGCATCGTCGCCCCCTCCCACACGCGCAGCTTGACGTTCACGCACTCGTACAGGCCGAACTTCGAGTGCGTGCGGCCGAGCCCCGAGTCCTTGACGCCGCCCCACGCGCACTGGCAGGCACCGTGGCTGAACATGTGGTCGTTGATCCAGACCATGCCCGATTCGAGCTCGGCGGCGATCCGCTCGCCGCGCGCCCGATCGGCCGTCCACACCGAGGCGCCGAGGCCGAACTGCGAATCGTTGGCGAGCGCCACCGCCTCGGGCTCGGAGTCGACGACGATGATCGGCAGCACCGGCCCGAAGATCTCCTCGCGCATGATCCGCATGTCGTGGGTGACGCCGGTGAGGACCGCCGGCGCGTAGAACGCGCCGTCCAGCCCCGCCGGCGGATCGACCGGGCCGCCGCAGTGCAGCGTGGCGCCGGCCGCGACCGCGTCGTCGACCAGCGAGCGGACGATCTCCATCTGCTCGGACGACACCATCGGGCCGATCTCGGTGTCCCAGCTCATCGGGTCGCCGACCCGCAACCGCCCGGCCCCGGCGACCACCTCGGCGATGAAGCGGTCCGCCACCGAGCGCAGCACGTACACGCGCTCGATGCCCGAGCAGGTCTGGCCGGCGTTGGCGAAGCCTCCCCAGATCGCCCCCGAGACGGCGTGCTCCATGCGCACGTCGTCGAGCACGATCATCGGATCCTTGCCGCCGAGCTCGAGCACGCAGCCCTTCAGGCGGCGCGCACACGCCTCCGCCACCGACCGCCCGGTCTCCACCGATCCGGTGAAGAACACCTTGCCGACCGTCGAGTCGGCCAGCGCCGCGCCGGTGCCGGGACCGTGGACCACGCGAACCAGCCCGGAAGGCACGCCTGCCCGCTCGAACACCTGGGCGATCCGCTCGCCGATCAGCGGCGTCAGCGACGCCGGCTTGAGGACCACGCCGTTGCCGGCCATCAGCGCCAGCGCCACCTCGCCCATCGGAATGCTCCAGGGGTAGTTCCAGGGCGAGATCACTCCGATCACCCCGAGCGGCTCGTACACGAAGGCTGAGCGCTTGGTCTTCAGGAACCACTGCGACATCGGGATCTTCTCCTCGGAGAGGATCTCGGCGCCGGCGCGCGCAATCCATTGGAGCGCGTCGATCGTCGGCAGGACCTCCATCGAGAACGCCTCGGTCCGCGGCTTTCCCTGCTCGCGAGCGAGCAGGTCGCGGATCTCGTCATCCTCGTCGAGCAGCACCTGCGAGGCACGCTCCAGGTAACGCCCTCGCTCCTCGAGCGATAGCCGACCCCAGGCCGGCTGCACCGCGGCGACGGCATCGACGACGGCCTGAACATCCTCGGGTGCGGTGACGGGAACGGACCCGATCGACTCGCCGGTCGCGGGGTTGAACGATTCGAGCTGCGCGGGGGCAGTGACAGTGGCGGCTTCCATCGACCGGAGGTTAGCCGTTACTAAGCTCTGCCTCGCTCGCGGCGGATCTGCTCGAGCCGGTCGCGCGCCGACGCCTCGGCATCGTCGGGCTCGTAGAACCGCTGCCCGATCGCCGAGTCCGGCATCAGCTCTTGCGGGGAGAGGTGACCCGGGCGACGATGCGGGTTGTCATAGCCACCGTCACTACGCGTGGACGAGCGAAGCCACGGCGGCGGGACCTCCGCCCCGTGCTCGCGGATGTACTCGCGGGAAGCAATCACCGCACGCTTGGCGGCATCGGACTTCGGCGCCATCGACAGGTAGATCGCCGCCTGTGCCAGGGCGAACTGAGCCTCCGGCATGCCGACGTGCTCGACCGCAGCGGCCGCCGCGGTCGCCACCGACAGCGCATTCGGGTCGGCGTTGCCGATGTCCTCGGAGGCGAGCACCACCATCCGCCGCACGATGAATCGCGGGTCCTCGCCACCCTCGAGCATCACCGCCAGGTAGTACAGCGACGCGTCTGGGTCCGATCCGCGGGTCGCCTTGATCCAGGCCGAGATCGTGTCGTAGTGGCGGTCGGCCTGGCGGTCGTAGAGGAGTGCGCGTCGCTGGAGCGCATCCTCCGCGTGCTGGAGTGTGACCCGACCATCCGGACCAGCCGTCCGGCACGCCAGTTCGAGCGCGTTCAACGCCGTCCTGGCATCCCCGCCCGACCGCGACGCCAGGAATTCCAGCGCGGCAGGGTCGACCTGCGCCGCCGGGCCGCACTCGCCGCGCTCGAGCGCCCGGTCCAGCAGCACGCGCACGTGCGCCGGCGTCAGCGGCTCGAGTTCGTAGATCCGAGCCCGTGACAGCAGCGCCGAGTTGACCTCGAAGTACGGGTTCTCGGTCGTCGCCCCGATCAGCGTCACCAGCCCCTCCTCGACCGCCGGCAGCAGCGCATCCTGTTGGGCCTTGTTGAAGCGATGGATCTCGTCCAGGAAGAAGATCGTGCGCCGGCCGCCAGAGTTCAGCCGTTGGCGCGCCCGCTCGATCACCCCGCGCACCTCCGCCCGGCCCGCCTGCACCGCGCTCTCCTCCTCGAACGCCGCGTCCGAGGCCTCGGCGATCAGCCGGGCCAGCGTCGTCTTGCCGCTGCCCGGTGGCCCGTGGAGGATCATCGAGTGCGGGTGGCCCTCCTCGATCGCGCGTCGCAGCGACGATCCAGACGCGAGCAGCCGGTCCTGGCCGACGAACTCCTCGAGCGTTCGCGGCCGCAGCCGGGTGGCGAGTGGCGCCCCCGGCAGCGTCGCGGACCCAGCCCGCGCGGGCGCCGCGTCCTCTCCGAACAAGCGATCCATCTCACAAGTATGCGACGCCGAGACGTTCAAACTGCGCTCATGCCGCTCCAGAACCGCGTCACGCCCCTCGGTGAGGTGATCGCCACGCCCGAACGCGGGCTCGTGTACGCCAATCGCGGCTGCATCCATGACACAAGCGGCCGTATCCGCGAGCGGCGTTACCCCACGAAGCGCTGGATCGCCTGCCAACTGGAGTTCCGCGAGCGCCACCGCCGCCCCCTCATGGCACCCGGCAAGTTCACCGAGCTGTTCTTCCTCGATGAGGCGACCGCGCTCGCCGCCGGCCACCGGCCGTGCGGGGAATGCCGCTACGCCGACTACATACACCTGACCGCGCTGTGGGCCGACCTCCACCCGGGCCAGATCGGGGCCGACGCGATCGACGAACAACTCGATGCGGAGCGGCGCGACCAACGAACGAAGCAGCGCCGCTTTCACGAGGCGGACATCGACACCCTCCCGGACGGGGCGTTCGTACTCCTCAACGACGAGCCCCACCTGGTGCTCGGCTCACAGCTCCTCCGGTGGACCCCGGCGGGCTACGTGGCAGGCACCAATCGTCCTCCCGGCGCAACCGGAGCCGCCACCGCCACCGTGATCACGCCACCGTCGCTGGTCGCGCTGCTGCGCACCGACCGGACGCCGCTCGTGCCGCTCTTGCACCCCTCGGCGATAGTCTGATGGCCATGGCCGACGACTGGCGAATACAGGTTGAGCTGTTCGAGCACGGCCGAGCGCACGCGCTGACTGAGCGTATGGCGGCCGGGAAGCTGAGCGACGACCTCGAGGAGGCGTTCGGCAACCGCCTGGTCGTGTCCGCCGATCCGCCGAAAGTCTTCGTGTACACGGGCGACCGCGCGCAGGCCGAGACCGCCGAGACCAAGATCCGCGAGGTCGCGGCTGAGCACAACTGGGAAATCGAGATCGAGCTCAAGCACTGGCATCCCACGGCGGAGGAATGGGAGGACCCGGACAAGCCGCTGCCCGCCAACGACGCGCAGCAAATCGCCGAGCACCAGGAGCTGCTCGCCCAGGAGCGTGCGGATTCCGCCAAACGTGGCTACCCGGATTACGAGGTACGGATCGAGTGCCCCTCGCACCACGACACGGTCAAGCTCGACACGCGCCTGCACGAGGAGGGGTTCCCGACCGTCCGCCGGTGGAAGTACCTGCTGGTCGGCGCGTCCGACGAGGACAGCGCGAACGCGCTCGCCGAGCGGCTGCGCGGCGAGGCGCCCGACGGCTGCACCGTGACCGCGGAGGCGAGCAAGCGCCAGACCTACGACGACGAGCCGACTCGGAGCTCGTTCGCGATCTTCGGCGGCCTCGGCGGGTAGCGCCCGGGCGCTCCGCCCTCTACCCCGGCCGCTCCGCCCTCTACCCCGGCCGCTCCGCCCCCTCTACCCCGGCCGCTCCGCCCCCTCTACCCCGGCCGCTCCGCCCCCTCCACCTCGGCCGATCCGCCACGCGCCTCGGCCGATCCGCCACGCGCCCTGGCCGCCGACGCTCCGTTGCCCCCCTGGTTCGACGCGCCGGCGGTGGCGACGTCTTCTGCATAGGTGAAACGCGCCCGCGCCAGGAACAGGCCCGCCGCAAACAGCGTCACGAGCAGGATGAGGAAGCTGATCTCGAGCCCTCGGGCTTCGCTCGGCGACACCCCACCGGCATGGGTGCCGATTGGCGTCTGTATGGGCGCGATGCCCGCGATCAGCTGCGACAGGCCGCCGAACACCAGCGGCGCCAGCGCCTGGGCGAGCGAGCGCAGGAACGTCCGCACGCTCTCGGCACGGCCCCACAACCCCGCCGGCATGATGTCGAGCCGCGCGGCGTCGAGCGGCGGGTTGGCCGCCGACAGCAA
Organism: uncultured Solirubrobacterales bacterium; assembly: GCA_963755525.1. Lineage (GTDB taxonomy): Bacteria > Actinomycetota > Thermoleophilia > Solirubrobacterales > Solirubrobacteraceae > Palsa-465. The sequence goes on from CAVWKC010000001.1 coordinate 418,804, forward strand.
CGAGGCGCCGGCAACGTCGAACCACAGCGCCGGCGTCAGGTGGCTCCCCAGGACGCCCGGGATGAGCAGCGCCGCAGCGGCGAAATAGCACAGCGCCGGAACCCAGACGCGCGCCTCGACAAACCCCCGGCGCACCATCGTGTCCGTGACCTTGCCACTGACCAGAGTTCCGATCATCGCACCGCCCACCAGCGCCGCCAGCACCACCTCGGCCGTCGCCTGATTGGTGTGATAGTGACCGCGGACGAACAGGAGCGCGAACGTCGACAGTCCCGAGAAGTAGAAGTACCCGAGCGACGAGCTGACGATCAGGTGCACGTTGGTCGGGACCGAAAGGATGTACCTGACCGCGCGGGCCAGCGGCATCTCGCGCGGATCCTCGGTCAGGACGCGGTCGGGATTGGGCCTGACACCTCTCTTCTCGGCCGCCTGGCGGGCCAGGTCGTCCTCGGGCGGAGCACCCTCCCCCGACTGCTCCCACTCCCAATCCTCGTTCGAGGCAGCCTTCGCGGCCGCCTCGTGCAGATCGACCACTCCCGGCTCGAGGCGACTCTGGCCACCCCGCAGAGGCTCCGGGACGGTGCGCCACAGCTCCCGGGCAAGGAAGAAGCCCGGGATGGCCAGCAGCACGAACGCCGCCCGCCAATCGATCAAACTCGCCACGCTCCCCGAGACGATGAAGCCCGCCGCGGTCCCGGCGATCTCGCCGCCGAGAATGTAGGCGTAGATCTGCCCGCGCTCGCGTGCCGGGAAGTAGTCGCCCGTGAGGGAGGCAATCGCGGGGCCGGCCGTGGCCGCCACCGCGCCGAGAAAGAGGCGAGTCAACAGGAGAGTGCCGTAGCTGCCGGCGAACGCGCTGAGCAGTGAGGCGACGCTCCAGAGGACGATGCTGGCGCACAGGATCGGCATCCGCTTGAACCGGTCAACGAGCAACCCCACCGGGATCGTGAACACCGCCCCGACGAGCAGCGAGACCGACACCAGCAAGCCGATCTTCGTGTTGCCGATGTGGAGGGAGGCCTCGAGCTGGGGCGCGACCGCGCCCACCGTCGCTGTGTCGGCGCCGTTCAAAGCCAACACCGCGCCGAACAGCACGATCACCCGTGCCCGCGCGGGGCCGCCGACACGTTTCACGACCTCGCCGCGCGCCAGCCGGCCTCCCCACCGCGTCGCCCTCCCGACGGCACGCGCAGCCGAGGCGAGCACGCCGCGGCCCTCGCGGCTGGACGTCATGGTGTCAGCCCTCTCTCACCGCCTCGCGCGCGTCCGGCTCCGCGAGCCCCTCGCGTATCGCCTGGTCGGCCATTCGCCATCCCCGAACCGTAGAGCGCAGCCTGACATAGCCCCCGATGCCCGGCAGCGTGGGCAGCCAGAACGAGATAGCGCGGTAGGCGAGGACGGCGATCACCGCGCGCCCGGCGGGCTCGCCGAACGCCGCGAACGCCCCGATCATCCCTCCCTCGACGCCGCCGATGCCACCCGGCAGCGGCAACAAGCTCCCGAGCGTCCCCAGGAAGTACCCCATGACGAGCACGGCGACGGGGACCGTCGTCCCGAACGCCCGGAACGAAGCCCCGAGGCACGCGATGTCGAAGCCCCAGTAGGCGACCGCGCCCAGCAGGCCCCAGTGGCGATCGCGAATCAACCCGAGCGCAGTGCGAACGCCCGAGCCCAGCGTCGCCGGCAGCGTCGCGAACCGCGTCGCCAGCCGGCCGATCCGCCCGGTGCGCCGCGAGAGGCGTTCAAGTCTCCGCTCGAAGTCGTCCGGGAGCAGCCCCATCGCCGCCCCGAGCGCGAGCGCCACCGCGCTGAGGATCGCCGGGAGCAGCGTGAGCGCCGTCGGTCCGCCACCCGAGAAGGCGCCACTCCACAGCCCGAGCCCGGACACGACGATCGCCAGCAGGTACAGCGAATACTGAATCGAGTAGTTCGCGGCGATCCGGCAGGCGATCACGCGTGGCGCCATCCCGGCGCGGCGGAGCGCCCACACGGTCACCGCGACGCCGCCCGCCCCCGCCGCCGCCAGCAGCCGGATGGCGGCGATTCCCGCCAGCGGGATCTCAATCGCGGCGCGCCAGCTGAGCCGCGAGACGCCGCGCGCGAACACGGTGCGGAACAGCACCGTATAGCCGGCGATCGACAGCAACTCGAAGCCTGCGCCGACCGCGAGCCACAGCGGATCGCCACGCTCCAGCCGTCCCCAGGTCTGGTTCAGGCCGGTGAGCTTCGGAACGAGGAAGTACAGCCCGACGAGCGCAGCGGTGATGAACAGCGCCCCGAACACGAGGTTGCGCCGCGTGACCGGGCCGGTCGGCCCCTCGGAAGGCATCTCAGGGATGTCGACATCCCCATCCCCATACCCGGGTTCGACGTGGGAATCCGTCGGCGGCTCCCAAGCCGTGGTGGCTTCGTCACGCTCCGGCGCCGGGTTCATTTCGCCGCCCATAGAACACTCTCCATCTATTCACGTTACCCCCTGCTTTAACCCGCACACGAATCTGTTCTATGTCGGCACCCTCCTAACCTGTGTGACCTTGCCGCAACTCGACCTCCGTTCGATCCCGCTCGCGCAGACCCGCGCACTCCGGCGCGAAGTGCTTCGCCCGTACATGAGCGTCGACGAACTGGCGTCGCACGAGCCTGCCGACGCCGTCGCGTTCGGCGCGTTCGAGGGCGACGAACTCGTCGCGGTCGGACTCGTCGGACCCGAGGGCGAGCCCGGCGACTGGCGCGTGCGCGGGATGGCGACCAAGCCCGAGGCCCGCGGCCGAGGCGCCGGAACCAAGGTACTCGAGGCGCTCGTGGAGCACGCGACCACAAACGGCGCGACGCGCCTGTGGTGCAACGCGCGGACGCCGGCGCTCTCTCTGTATACGCGGGCGGGCTTCGAGGCCACCTCGGCGGAGTTCGAGACGCCGCGGATCGGCCCGCACTATCGGATGGAGCTCCGCACGGACCAAGACGGGTAGGCTCCCCGTCCGTGTCGGTCACGTCTCGAGTCGAGCGGGTCAGCACCCCAGATGGGGTACTCGACGCGCATGTGACGCTCCCCGCGTCGGGCTCGGGACCCGGGATCGTCGTGCTCCAGGAGATCTTCGGCGTCGGCGGCTACATCAAGGAGGCGACCGAGCGGCTCGCCGGCATCGGCTACGTCGCGCTCGCGCCCGACCTCTACTGGCGGATCAAGCCCGGGATCGCGCTCGACCACACCGAGGAGGGCATGGGCGAGGCCTTTCAGACCGCCCAGCAACTCGACCATGCCCTCGCGGTCAGCGACTCGATCGACGCGCTCAAGGCGCTGCGCGCGCTGCCCGGGGTAACCGACGGCAAGGCCGGCGTGCTCGGCTTCTGCCTCGGTGGAACGCTCGCGTTCGAGGTCGCGATCGAGGGCGATCCCGACACGGCCGTCTGCTACTACGGGTCTGGGATCCCCGGAATGCTGGATCGCGCTCACGAGATCCGCTGCACGGTCCTGTTCCACTTTGGCGGTCTGGATCCGTACATCCCCCGAGAGCAGGCCGAGCGCGTGTGCGCGTTCGCACGGACGCAGTCGAACATGGAGTGCCACCTCCACCTCGACGCCGGACACGCATTCGACAACCATGAGGCCCCGATGTTCCACCAGCCGGAGCCCGCCGCGCGCGCCTGGGGGCTGACGAGCAACTTCCTGGCCCGCACGCTGCCGACCTGAACGCGGCGGCGCCTCGCCGGCCCAGAGCGCTCAGCGCCCGACCAGCGCCAGCGCCTGCTCGTGCAGCAGCCCGTTGGTCGCGAGCGCGTCGCCGCCGGCGGCCGTGCGCACGCCGGCCAGGTCGGTGAACGTGCCGCCGGCCTCCTCGACGATCACCTGGGGCGCCGCCAGGTCCCATAGCGACACGATCGGTTCGCAGCCGATCTCGGCCACCCCCTCGGCGATCATCATGTACGTCCAGAAGTCGCCGAACCCGCGTGTCCGCCAGCACTGGCGGGCCAGCTCGACCAGCGCGTCGAGTCGCCCGTGCTCCTCCCAGCCGTCGAAGCCGGAGATGCACAGCTGCGCGTCCGCCAGCGCCTGCACCGCCGACACGCGCAGCCGCCGCGGCCGCTCGGATAGCCCGTCGGCGCCGAACGCCCCGGCGCCCGCCGATGCCCACCACCGCCGGCCCAGCGCCGGCGCGGACACGACCCCGATCGTCGCCTGATCGCCCTCGTGCAGCGCCACCAGCGTTCCCCACACGGGGATCCCGCGCACGTAGTTCTTGGTTCCGTCGATCGGGTCGATGATCCAGCGGCGGCCGCCGTCGGAATCCCCGGACTCGCCGTACTCCTCGCCAACGACCGCGTCTCCGGGCCGCACGTCCGCCAGCCTCGCACGAATGGCCCTCTCGACCGCCGTGTCCGCCTCGCTGACCGGCGTCAGGTCGGGCTTGGTCTCGACGACGAGGTCGGCGGCCCGGAAGCGCGGGATCGTGATCGCATCGGCGAGGTCGGCAAGCTCGAGCGCGAGGGCCAGGTCCTCGGAGGTGGCAGACATCGACGGGGATCCTACGCATCGTTGCACTAGGCTCCCCGTCTCGATGGCCGCCACCGATATCGAACGCGAAACGACCGACGTCCTCCGGGAGCTGGTCCGTTTCAACACGGTCAACCCGCCGGGCAACGAACGCGCCGCGATCGAGTTCCTCGCCGGATACCTGAAGGACGCGGGCCTCAAGACCGAGCTGCTCGCGGACGACGACGACCGCCCGAACCTCGTCGCAGACCTGGAGGCCGATGCCCGGGGCGACGGCGGGACCACAATGGTCTACCTCGGCCACGTCGACACCGTCCTCGCGGACCCGTCGGAATGGGAGCACGATCCCTGGTCGGGCGACGTTGTCGACGGTTTCCTCTGGGGTCGCGGCGCGCTCGACATGAAATCCCAGGTGGCAGCCGAGGCGGTCGGGGCGGCGACCCTCGCCCGCGGCGGGTGGCGGCCGAAATCGGGCTGCCTCAAGCTCGTGTTCGTCGCCGACGAGGAGACCGGTGGCGACGTCGGAGCCCACTGGCTAACCGACAAGCATCCCGACCGCGTCCGCTGCGACATGCTCCTCAACGAGGGCGCCGGCGACGTGTTCGAGTGGGACGGCGGCCGCCGCTATGGGGTGTGCTGTGCCGAGAAGGGGATCTTCCGGTTCAAGCTGATCGCGCGCGGGGTCGCGGGCCACGCGTCGCTGCCCAGGACCGGAGAGAACGCGCTGCTCAAGCTGGCGCCCGCGCTCCAGCGGATCGCGGACGCCGAGCCGACGTTCGACCTGACCGAGGCGCCGGCGGCGCTGCTCGCCGGCCTCGGCGCGGACCCAGCCGACCCGGCGGCCGCGCTTGAACAGATCGCGGCGATCGACCCGAGGCTGCTGGTGCTGGTCGAGCCGATGTTAGGCGTGACCCTGACCCCGACGATGGCCCACGCCTCGGACAAGATCAACGTGATCCCGTCGCAGGCGTACCTGAAGATCGATTGCCGCGTGCCTCCCGGCCTCGGCGAAGATGCCGCCCGCCGCCGGATCAAGAGCGTGCTCGGCGACGAGGCCGACAAGCTCGAGATCGAGTTCACCGAAATGGTCACCGGCAACGCGTCGCCGGTCCAGAGCCCGCTGATGGACGCGATCGACCGCTGGGTCAAAACCAACGACGAAGGCGCCGAGACCGTGCCGGTGATCCTCCCCGGCTTCTCGGACTCGCGCTGGTTTCGCGAGCAATTCCCCGAGTGCGTCGCGTACGGCTTCTTTCCCCAGCGCCACATGACCCTGCTCGAGACCGCGCCGCTGGTGCACAGCGCCAACGAGCGGATCGATGTGCGGGATCTAGGGTTCGCCGCCGCGTGCTACAGCGATCTGGCGCGCGAGCTGCTCGGCTAACCGCGGCGGGTGTACCCCCGATCCTGATCGCCCGTGAGGGGCTGGAAGAACAGGTAGGTGCCGATCCAGTTCGTGTAGCGAGCGGCCTTCGACGGAACCGGGTCGAAGCTCTGATACGAGCTCTGGGGGCCGGTGCCGTTGTACTTCGGGATGTCCGGGTACGGGTACACCGGCCGGGTAAACGAGGTTCCGGCGGTCGGGGCGTAGGTGATCGTCAGCTGATCGGGCGGGATCTTGTCCTCGACCCACTGCACCATCGGGTAGATCATGTCGGGGAGCGTCGCGTTCGCGTACCCGCCGCCGCAGTGGAACACCGACGGATACAGGAACAGCCGCGCGAAGCTCCTCGTCGCCGTCTGACCTCCCATCCGGTCGGTCAGGATGTCGTAGTAGTCGACGGTGCCAGTCGGTGGGATGCCGTTGTCGGCCCACCCCTGCCACATGATCAGCTTGCCCCCGTGCGCCCGGAACGCGCTCAGGTTGGTGTCCATCGCGTCGGCCGTGTCCGCCGCCGGGAACATCGAGTTGAAGTCCTGGTCGGTGAACTGCCACTGGAACGGGTCGGGACCGAGCTGTCCCGGTCGATTCAGCTGGTAGCGCAGGTACGGCTGCGACAGTCCGAAGTAGTCGAGCGACTGCGTCGTTGGCACGGGCGCGCTGGGGTCGTTCTGGTTCGGCGCTGGCAGCTCGAACACGATCCACCCGGCTTCTGACCCGAGCGGCATGCCGCCCGGATACAGCAGGCGCCCCTGGGGGTCGCTCGGTCCGTCGTAGATCTTGCGGGCGACCGTTACCTGGGCCGGCGTCAGGCACGGCGTGAACTTCCCCTCCGGGCACTGGACGCTCTGGAGGATCTGGTTCAAGTGCAGCGAGCACGCCTGCGGGTCGGTGATGATCCCGTCGTTCGTCCCGTCGTCGCCGGCACACTTCGCGAGCACGGCGTCGTGGAGCGGGGTGAGCTGGGTGTCGGTGAGGATGGCGTTGCCGTTTGCGTCGGTATTGACGCGTACGTCCCAGGTCTGGTTCTCCGCGTTCAGCGGACCCGCGATGATCTCCGGCGCGCCGGCGATGATCCCGTTGAAGTCGTCGGGATACCGCTCGGCCATCTCCATCGCCTCGCGCCCTCCGTCCGAACAGCCGTTGTAGTACGACTCGTCCGGATACACGCCGTAGTAGTCCTTGATGATCTCCCGCGAGACTTCGTACAAGGCCTGCTCTGACTCGTAGCCGTACTCGTTGCGCAGCTTCTGGTCGTTGAACGCGAACAGGCCGCCTCCGCCCAGACCGCCGGCGGTGACGTGGCCCTCATCGTCGGTGGCCATCGCAAAGTCACCGCCGAGCGTCGCGTCGCAGGAGGGGAACTGCTGCGTCCCGACCGACCCGCAGTAGCCGCCGCAGCCGTTCTGCAGATAACGGCCCTGCCACGTGCTGACCGGCAATTGGAGGTCGAAGTGGGTCTGCGGGGCGATCATCCCCTGCGCGTCGCAGTACTCGGGGTGCGCCGGCGATGTCGCGGTTGCCTTGGCGGCCGGCACGTCCGTCGACGATGCGATCGCCGTCGGGTACTGCGGGTTCGCCGCGAGGTCCGTGAGACTCGTGATCACGGCGCAGCTGGAGTTTGGAGGCTTGATGATCGGGCTGGTTGCGGCGAGCTTCGCCGATGCAGTGCAAACCGTTGTGCACTGACGCGGAAGAGTCCGCGCAGCGCTCGGCGACCCTGCATGCGCAACTAGACTTCCCGCATGGCGACGCAGATCTCGACGCGGCTCGACCCGTCGATCTTCCGGCTGCCGATCGATCGGATCAGACAGGGCTACTACTCCGATCAGTACTTCGTCTACACCAAGGAACTGCTCGAGGCCGAAGACCACCACCCCCACGTCTTGATGCAGGTGTTCCAGAAGAAGGAGTCGGTCCTCGGCGGCATCGACGAGGCGATCGCGGTGCTGAAGCTGTGCTCGGGGCACGAGCCCGAACGAGGCGAATGGGTGCCGGGCTGGAACGACCTCGAGGTGCATGCGTTGCGCGAGGGCGACCAGATCACCCCGCGCGAGACCGTGATGACGATCGAGGGCGACTACAGCCTGTTCGCCCACCTCGAGACCGTGTACCTCGGGTCGCTCGCGCGCCGGTCGCTGATCATGCGCAACGTGCTCGAGGTCGTCGAGGCGGCTCGCGGCAAGCAGATCTTCTACTTCCCGGCTCGTCACGACCATTGGCTCGTCCAGACCGGCGATGGCTGGAGCGCGCACGTGGCCGGCGCGATCGGCGTGTCCACAGACGCGCAGGCCTCGTGGTGGGGCGGGCGTGGGATCGGCACCGTCCCGCACGGGCTGATCGCCGCCTACGCCGGCGACACGGTCAAGGCGGCCGAGGTGTTCGCCGACCGCTACCACCACGAGATGAACGTCACCGTGCTCGTCGATTGGGAGAACGATTCGGTGCGGACCGCGCTCGAGGTCGCCCGGGCGCTCGGCCCGAAGCTGTGGGGGGTGCGCCTGGACACGAGCGAGGACCTCGTCGACCGCTCGCTGTTCGAGGAGATGGGCGGGTTCAAGCCGGTCGGGGTCAATCCGCGGCTGGTCGAGAACGTGCGCGGCGCGCTCGACCAGGCGGGCTATCCCGACGTCCGGATCGTCGCCAGCGGCGGCTTCACCGTCGAGCGGATCCGCGAGTTCGAGGCCGCCGGCATCCCCGTCGACGCCTACGGGGTCGGCTCATCGCTGATCCGCGGCGACAACGACTTCACCGCCGATGTCGTTTGCGTCGATGGACGGCCATGCGCGAAGGTGGGGAGACGCTATTCGCCGAATCCTCGCCTGGAGAGGGTTGAGTGATCCCGACCCCGTGCCGATGAGCGTTATTGCACCATGATCCAGGTTGCCAGCGTCCGCGACGCCACTACCCGAGCCCTGCTCCACCGCCCACCCAACATCCACCTGTTCGTGCCCTTCCACGCGCCCAGCACGATCCTCGGGTACCCGGACCTGAGCTCGCTGCTCCAGGCGTGGCTGCCGATCATCTTCATGGGCCTGCTCGTCGTGGCCGTGTTCGCGCTGATGCGGTTCATGCCGCGGACGCGCCCGGCCCAGATCAAGCCCGACTCGGCCCCGCCGATCGCGTGGGCCGACATCGCCGGCGCCGAGGAGGCCAAGGAGGAGCTCCGCGAGGTCGTCGATTACCTGCGCGACCCCAAGCGCTTCCGTGACCTCGGTGCCAAGGTCCCCAAGGGGATCCTGCTCCACGGGCCACCCGGCACCGGCAAGACCCTGCTCGCCAAGGCGGTCGCGCACGAGTCCGGCGCGACGTTCTTCTCGCAGTCGGCGGCCTCGTTCGTCGAGATGTTCGTCGGCGTTGGCGCCGCCCGCATCCGCCACCTGTTCAAAGCCGCGCGCAAGAGTGCGCCGGCGATCGTGTTCATCGACGAGCTCGACGCGGTCGGCGGCCACCGCGGCCACGACGTCTCGGGCGAGCGCGATCAAACGTTGAACCAGCTGCTGGTCGAGATGGACGGATTCACCACGCGCAAGGACGTGGTCGTGATCGCCGCCTCGAACCTGCTCGAGAAGCTTGACCCGGCGCTGCTGCGCCCCGGACGCTTCGACCGCCAGATCTTCGTCTCGCCACCCGACGTGGTCGGCCGCGAGCGCATCTTCCACGTCCACTCGCGCAACAAGCCGCTCGCGGACGGCGTCGACCTGAAGCTGCTCGCGCGCCAGACCTCGGGCCTGACCGGGGCCGATCTGGCGAACATCTGCAACGAGGCCGCGATCTTCGCCGGGCGCCGGGGAGCCGACCGCGTCGAGATGCGCGACTTCGACTCCGCGCTCGAGCGCGTGATCGCCGGGATGCAGTCGCGCCGCGCTCTGACCGATCACGAGAAGCGGGTTGTCGCTTACCACGAAGCGGGACACGCCCTGTGCGGCGAACTGCTTCCGAGCATCGACCGCGTCCACCGAATCTCGATCGTCCCGCGCGGCCGCGCGCTTGGCTACACGCTGAACCTCCCCGAGGAGGACCGCTACCTCAAGACCCGCGAAGAGCTGATCGACTTCATGACGATGCTGCTGGGCGGCCGCGCCGCAGAGCAGCTCGTGTTCGGCTCGATCACCACCGGCGCCTCGGACGACCTCAAGCGCGTCGCCGAGGTCGCCCGCTCGATGGTCCACGACTATGCGATGGGCACCGGCTCGAGCTCGCTGCGTGCGATCGACGAAGGCGCCGCCGAGGCCACCCGCCGCGTCCGCGACGCGGAGGTGCGCGAGCTGGCCGACGAGGCCTACCGCGCCGCCCAGTCGATCGTCGACCGCCACCGGGTCCAGCTCGACGAGCTCGCGAGCACGCTGCTCGCCAACGAGGTGCTCGAGCGGCCCGATATCGACCGGATCATGGGCGATGTCCCACGCGCCGCGCCGCAGCGGATCGGCGAGCTGTCGGTCGCGGCCGCCACCGCGGTCAAGCCGGCGACGAGCCCCGCCCGGCAGGGCCCCCTGCGCGAAGCCTGACTATCCTCCGGCGCTCGATGCTGTCCGCCGTCGACCACGTCGGCGTGGCGGTCGAGTCGATCGACGCCGCGCTGGCCATCTACGAGGGTGTCCTCGGGATGCCGCTTGTCCACCGCGAGACCGTGGAGGATCAGGGCGTCGAAGCCGCGCTGCTCGACGTCGGCGACGGCCACGTCGAGCTGCTCCAACCGCTCGGACCCGACACCGGGGTCGGGAGGTTCCTGGCCAATCGAGGTCCCGGGCTACACCACGTCGCCTACCGCGTCGGGTCCGTCGAGGACACGCTCGAGGCGTTACGCGCGGCCGGCGTCCGGCTGATCGACGAGCACCCGCGCACCGGCATCCGCGGTTCCCAGGTAGCCTTCATACACCCTTCCTCGACCGGCGGCGTCCTCACCGAGATCGTCCAGCCGGTCCACTGAACATGCCAGACGAAAAGCCACAGAAGATCAGCATCGGGTTCGACGGCGGCCAGACCCTGAGTGCGCGCGTCCAGACCGCCGCGTTGACCGAGCTCCGCCAGGCGCTCAATTCCCCGACTGGTTGGCACGATCTGCCCGCCGAGGACGGCACCGTGGCGCTCGACCTCATGCGCGTCATTTACGTGATGGTGGACCACGAGGACCACCGCGTCGGCTTCGGCCAGCGGTAGCTAACGGACGATCGCGATGTGCCCCTCGGCGTGGGCGATCGCCGGGCCGTCGGCGACGTGAAGCACCGCGCAGCCGCTAACGCCGCAGCGCACGGCAACGGTCTTCGCTCCGCCCTCGGTGGCGTCGAGCAGGTCACCCGGGCGCACTCCGGCGGCGAACAGCGCGCCTGAGCCGGCCCGCAACAAGACGTTGTCGCCCGGGTGCGGGTTGCCCGGGGTGAGGCGGTCAGCGAGCATCGCGTAGAAACGCCCGGCGGGCACGAACGCCTCGCTTTCGACCCCGGTGTCGGGGCCGTGCGGCAGGCCCGATGCGGCCACTCGGAGGTTCCGCCCGGTCGGCGTGACCGCCCAGATCCCGCCGCCGAGTTCGTCCGACGCAATCAGGTCGCCGGCAAACCGACCGAAGCTCATCGGCGCCACCGCGATCCCGCCCTCGACGCGATGCGCGCTCCTTGTCACCCGCCTGACCGCGCCGTGGCAGCTGATCGCGTCGACCGTGCTCCGGCTACCGTGGGTCGTGACCACCATCAGCCGAGAGCCGAACGTTCCGGTCTCGTCGAACGCGATGCCGTCGATCAGTCCCGGCGCGACGATCGATGCGAACCGCCGGACCACGCCGTCTGGGGCAATCGACACGACGCCTCGAGGCTCGCCGAAGCTGATCGCGTACACGGTGTCGGCGCCGTAGCTGCAGCCCGGATGGGCGAGGTTGGCCAGCGCCACGTAGGCCTCGAGCCCTGGATTCGAGCGGTAGGTCGGGGCAAACGCCCGGACCTCACCGGCGCGCGAGAGCAGCCACAGGCGACCATTGGCCGCCACCACCATCTCGCTGTCGCGCCGCGGCCCGACCACGTCGATCGGACTCGACAGGTGAACGTACGGCGTCCAGCGCGCGAGGCTAGACGGCGCTCGGGCGACCGTAGACGTCTGTGCGGAGGCGCCACCGCAACCGGCGGACACAATGCCCACGACCAGGAACGCGAACAGCCGCTTGGCAACCAACGACAAGGAGTATGCACCGTGAGCTTCGAGACCTTGCTCTACGACGTCTCCGCCCCGATAGCCACCATCACGCTGAACCGCCCCGACCGGCTCAACACGATCGTCCCCCCGATGCCCGACGAGTTCGAGGCCGCGGTGCGCGACGCGACGCTCGACCCCGACGTCAAGGTGATCGTGCTCCGCGGCGCCGGCCGCTCGTTCTGCGCCGGCTACGACTTCGCCGGCGGCTTTCACCATTGGGATGAGATGGTCACGACCGACGGGCGCTGGGACCCCGGCAAGGACTTCGCCTGGGCGGCGTCGCCGTACGGACCGACGCAGAAGTTCATGAGCATCTGGCGGACGCCTAAGCCCGTGATCGCCCAGGTCCACGGCTGGTGCGTCGGCGGCGGCAGCGACATGGCGCTCTGCGCTGACCTGATCATCGCCTCCGAGGACGCGCAGATCGGGACGCCCTACTCGCGCATCTGGGGCTGCTACCTGTCCGGCATGTGGCTCTACCGGCTGGGGCTGACCAAGGCCAAGGAACACGCGCTGACCGGCAAGCCGCTGTCGGGCCGCGAGGCCGCCGACGTCGAGCTGATCAACGCCGCGGTGCCGTTCGAGGCACTCGAGGCCAAGGTCGCATCGCAGGCCGAGCAGTTGGCGAGCATCCCGTCCTCGCAACTCGCCGCGATGAAGCTCGTCGTCAACCAGACCTACGAGAACATGGGGCTGCGCGCCGCCCAGACTCTGGGCCCGATCATCGACGGGCTGATGCGGAACACGCCCGACGGCCTCGCGTTCGTGGAGCGGGCTACGAGCGAGGGTGTGCGCGCCGCCACCGAGGAGCGCGACGCGCTATTTGGCGACTACAGAGCGGCAGCCGGCGAGCGCCGGCCCGACCCGGGTCACGTGATCTACCCGGGCTGAGCTGACGCTCGCCCGCGCCTAGGTACGAACAGTCCGCTAGCTCTTCGGTTCGAGCACGGCGAGGACCCGTTCCACTTCGGCGTCCAACGGAGGCGCGAGTTCGCTGCTGTACTGCTTTGTCATGTGGTCCTTATCGCGTGAGACCAGCGTCTGATTGATGACCATCGGGCAGATGCCGCCTGCGCAGAACCATTGCATCGTAGGAATAGCCGGATGATGCGTCTCCGCCGTCATCGCCCCCATAGCCTTCATCATCGCAATGTAACCGCTGGTCACTCGCGCCGAGCATTCGCCCATAGTCGCGTGTGGCCGGTAGATGCAGTCGGTCGGTTCCACATCCTGGGCTGGGTGGTCCGCGAGGTAGACACCGTTCGTCACCTGAGACAGCACCGATCTCTCGTAGCCCACCGTCGACCCGATCTTGTTCTCGAACTGCCACGCGAAGAGGAAGTTGACGAACGTAGCTTCTGGACGAAGCCGATGGTCCCACGCAAGTGCCCACTTGTACCACGAGGCACAGGGCCAGCCTGGAATGTTCGTGTAGACACGGGTGACGAAACACCCGGGCTTGACCAGCGGCACGACAGCGAGGTGCTCCCTCTTCGCGACCTGCTGCAATGCACCCATCCACGTCCCGGCCTGGGAGTCTCCAAGCTCTACGATCACGTGCTTAGACGTCGGATCACCCAGGCGGCATATCTGGGCAGTCACCCCGGCTCCGAACGCCGGTAGGCACTTCGCCGGGTCGGCCCCACCCCCGGTTGAGTTCTCCCACGCGAGCTCCTGCGCCGACGGCGTGATCTCCTTCGGAACCGGAGCGTCACGTTGTACTAGCTTGACTGCGGCCTGGACAGGCGGGATCGGCGTCGAGTTCCACAGGCTGGTTGGGCTCGATGGCATTCCATTCGGAGCAGTGCCGGTGGCCGCGGGCGCCAGGGCCTTCGGATGAACCTTCGCCGCGACCTTTGCTTCGGCCGCAAGCGAGTTGTCGACCAGGCCGATCGGCACCATTATTGAGGTTACGCAAACAGCGGCGCACACGGCCGCCATCCCGGCGACGGCCCGCCAACTTCGCAGACGCCGCGAGAACCGCAAGCGATTCTCGTAGAACTTATACGTGAGCATTGACAGCATGAACCCTCCTACGAGTAGAACTAGATTGGTCGTGACGGGCAGTGCTCGGCCGGCGAGCTGCCACGCGAGGATCAGCACCGGGTAGTGCCATAGGTAGAACGTGTACGACCGATCGCCAACATACGTCAGAGGTGGTACCGACAGCACTCGGTCCACCACCCGCCTACGCCGCTGAGTTACTCCGTGTCAAGGACAAATTCGGTGGATATAAGAATCCATAGCTCCGGGCTCTTGATATAGTTGGCGGGGATGGCTAGGGAGGCACCGGGATCGCTTGGGTCGTTGCGGGCGCGGAACCGGGCGCGCGCGTTGGCGGTGTTGCAACGCCGGGGCGCGGCGAGCCAGGCGGACATCGTGCGGGAGACGGGGCTTTCGCGGACGACGGTTTCGAGCCTGGTCGCGGAGCTGTTGGAGGAGGGGATCGTCGTTGAGCGCTCGGACTCGGCGCGGGCAGCGCCGTCACCGAGCGGGGGCCGCCCGGCGACGCTGTTGAGTCTCGTGCCGTCCTCGGGGGGGTTTGTCGGGATCGATTTCGGGCGTGAGGTCGTGCGGGTCGCGGTGTCCAATCGCGCGGGGGAGTTGCTGGTGGATGCCCGCAGCGACAGGCTCGAGGTCGCCCAACAGGCCGAGGAGGCGTTGGACGTGGCCGATGCGATGGTCTGGAGGCTGTTCGACCAGGCCGGGCTTCAGCCCGACCGCGTGATCAGCGCCGGGGTGGCGGTATCCGCGCCGGTGCGCTCCGACGCCCCGGGTTTCGCGTCGGAGGTGATCTTTCCGAGCTGGGCGCAGGTGGACGTGGCCGGGTTCTTCGGCGAGCGCTTGGGCGTGCCGGTTCACGTGGGTAACGACGCGAACCTGGGCGCGCTGGCCGAGGCGACATTCGGGGTCGGGCACGCCCGGCGCAACCTGTTCTACGTGATGCTCTCGGAGGGGATCGGCGGCGGGGTGATCGTGGACGGGCGGATCTATCTGGGCCACACGGGCGCAGCGGGCGAGCTAGGTCACATCGTCGTCGACCCCGACGGGCAGATCTGCCGGTGCGGCAACCGAGGGTGCCTGGCCACGGTCGCGGGCGGGGCCGCGCTGACCGCCGCGCTTCGCCAGATCCATGGGCCGCACATGACCGTGGACGAGCTGATCGGTCTCTCGCACGACGGAGACCCGGGCGCGGCGAGGCTGATCGCCGACGCCGGCGAGGCCGTCGGCCGGGTCCTGGCCGCGATTTGCGGCGTGCTCGACCCCGAGCTCGTGATCATCGGCGGAGAGCTCGCGCCCGCCGGCCGGCCGCTCCTTGACAGCATCCGTAACTCGCTCGAGCGGTGGATCTCCCCCGCCTCGGGTCACTACCCGGTGGCGCCGGGCGAACTCGGCGCCAAAGCCGAGGTCCTAGGCGCGATCGCGCTCGCAATGACCCACGCGGCCGAGGAAACGCTCGCCCCCGCCGGCGGCACCGCGGATGGCGGGGTCGCGGACGGCGGGATCGCGGACAGCGGGATCGCTTCCGGCGGGCCGAGCCCGGCACCACCCGCGCGAGGCGCGCGGGGCGCGCGGGGCGAGCGATCCCGCAGCACCTCGCGCCGGACTACGAGCTGACCGGCGCGGGCGCTCCGGGCGCCACGTCCGCGTTCGGCGGTCCAACCACCGCGCGGGCAAGCAGCTGATCGCCGCTCGCCATCTCGAGCGACTTCCTAGAAGGCTCGAACTGCCGGCCCCACAGCGCCAGCGGAATGAACGCCACCGAGATCCCAGCCGCCAGCAGCACCGTGGCGCGGAACCCGACCCAGGTCAGCATGTGCGAGACCAGCAGCACGTTGACCCCGATGCTGACCCGCTGCAGCCCGCTCCCGAGGCCCTGCGCCCGCCCGCGGACCGCGGTCGGCGCCAACTCCGAGGGCAACGGCCAGCACGCTGCCGCCCCCCACCACGTCACCACCCCGAGCAGGCAGAACAGCGGTATCAGCCACGCCGTCCCCAACGCCACCGTGACCATCAACACGTACACCATGACAAACCCGATCAGCGCCCCCACGATCGACCTGATCCGCCCGATCCGATCCAGCGTCCGCCACGCCAGGAACGACCCGGCCAGCGCGCCGATCCAAATAACCCCCGAAGCCAAGATCGACCCGACCTTGCTGACCTGGCCGAACTGGTGCAGAACATACGGACCCAGCACGCTCTGCCCGATCCCGTTCAACGGGATCAGCCCGATCATCAAGATCGCGAACACCACCGCCGGCCGTCGCGCTCCCGAGAACAACCTCGCGTACGGCTCGAGCCAACCCCTTTCGCGAGACCGCTTGTCGGCCGCCACGATGACCGGCGCCACCGGTGTGGTCACCAAGCGCGAGCGATCCACGACCCGCACCCCGAACTGCTCGAACGCCGCGGCGGCGTCCTCGACCCGCCCCCGCGCCAGCAGCCACCTCGGCGAGTCCGGCAACGAACGACGCAACAGCAGGACCGCGACCGCCGGCAGCGCTCCCGCCGCGAACGCCAGCCGCCACGCTTCCGCTCCCATCGCCGCATACAGCCCGGCGTCGACCAGCACAGCGCACATCGCGCCCAAGGACCACGCGATCTGCGGCATCGCGCCGGTCCACCCACCGCGCGACCCCTTCGGCGAGAGCTCCGCCAGGAACGAGATGCTCGCCGCGATATCCGCACCGATCGCGACCCCGATCAGGATCCGAATCACGAACAACATCCACACCTCGGTGACCACCGCGGACAGGAGCGCCAGCCCCACGAACGCGATCAGGTTCAGCACGAACACGCGCCGGCGGCCGATCCGGTCCGCCAGATCGCCGAAGAACAACGCCCCCACCGCCGACCCGAAAAACGCCGCAGCGGTCAGCCACGCGAACTCCCCGCCACTCAACCGAAAATGCGACAGGAGCGCGAAGTTCAACCCGGCGATCACGATCAGGTCATACGCGTCGACGAACTCGCCCAATCCGATCGCGACCAACGCGCGCCGCCGCGGGCGCGTCATCCGCACCTCATCATCGAACGCGCCCAACCACGAGCCGGCCGCGTCCCCGAACGCTGACTCCCGGTCCACCGAAGCGCGAGCGTAACCCGCCCGAGGGAACGCTGGGGAATATGTGAGTTCCCTTACCTACCAGCGGCCCCTGGGCGCCCGCGCCCAGCGTCAGGCCAGCAGCGCGTCGACCTCGGCGGCGGTCGGGAGCGAGGGTTGCGCGCCGGCGCGCGAGGCCGCGAGCGCGCCGGCAACGCACGCCCGCTCGAGCGCGGCGCCGCGCTCCCGGCCCTCGAGCAGCGACACGACGAGCGCGCCGCAAAACGCGTCGCCCGCGGCGGTGCCATCGACCGCGTCGACCTGCGGCGGTGTGGCCCGCGCGACCTCCTGCCCACGTTCGAGCAGCACCGCGCCCTCGGCGCCGAGCGTCAGCGCCACGAGTCCGTCGTACGGGGCCACCTGCTCGTACTCGTAGCGGTTGACGATCATCAGGTCGGGGTCTCGTCCGAGCTCGATCCGGCCCCGTCCCGGCGCGGCGTTCAGGCAGAAGAACCGGCTCTGCGCGGCGGCCGCCGCGACGACCTCGAGCGGGATCTCGAGCTGGCACATGACCGCGTCGGCGTCGCCGACCTCGACGTCGGCCGGGGTCAGGCGCCGGTTGGCCCCCGGCGCGACCACGATCACGTTCTCGCCGGTCGCGTCGACGAGGATCAGCGCGACGCCGGACTCGCCGTCGTCGCGCGCCACCGCGGTCGTGTCGATGCCCTCGCGCTCGAGCGAGCGCAGCACGAGATCGTCGCTGCCGATCCGCCCGACGAACCGGACCGCCGCTCCCAGCCGCGCCGCCGCCACCGCCTGGTTGGCGCCCTTGCCGCCCGGCAAGCGCTCGAACACGGCGTCGGTGACGGTCTCGCCGGGGCGGGGCAATCGCTCGCAGCGGGCGACGTGGTCGACGTTCGCCGAGCCGACGACGGTGATGCGAGGCGGCACGTCCGGGACACTAACCACCGTGCGCGAGACACCACAGGTTCCCTTCGGCGGTGGCGGTGGCGGTGGCGGTGACGCCGACGCGGCGCGCGATGGCCTGTCCGGGCGCTTTCGCGGCCACGCCGAGGCCCTCGTGCGGTCGGGGCGCTCACCGCTCTACGTCCGCCTGATGGGGTCGGCCGCCGATGACATCGACGCCGGCGGCGTCGTGGCGCGCCTATTCGCGGGAATCGCCACGCCTCCGGGCTCTGTGCCCCAGCTGCGGCTGATGGGCGCCCTGCACTATCTGGTCCTCTCGCGGCGCGCTCCCGCCCTCGCCGCGTTCTACCCCAGCGCGGGCGGCGAGGAGCCGGTCGACGGCGTCTGGCCGGTCGCCGTGGCGGCGATGGAGGAGCAGTTCGATCAGGTCCGCGAGCGGCTCCATCGGACGGTCCAGACCAACGAGCCCGGGCGCTCCGCGGTCCTGTTCGCGGGGCTGTTGTGGCTGGCCGACCGCCACCGCCGCCCGATCCGCCTGCTCGAGGTCGGGGCCAGCGCCGGCCTGAACCTGATCGCCGACCGCTATTCCTACGTCGTCGGCGGCCGCGAACTCGGCGACCCGGCTTCGCCGCTGCGGTTCGTCGACCCATGGACGCCACCGCCACCGATCGATCTCCAGGCCACGGCATCGGCGCTTCGGATCGTGGCGCGAGCCGGCTGCGACCTGTCGCCGCTCGACCCGACCCATGCCGATGACCAGCTCACGCTCCTCTCCTACATCTGGCCCGACGAGCCGCACCGGATCGATCGCATGCGCGCCGCCCTGTCCGTCGCCGAGCGCGAGCGCGTTCCGGTCGCAGCGAGGCGCGCCTCGGAGTGGCTGCTCGAGGTGCTGGACGCCGGTGATGAGGACGAGCTGACCGTCGTGTGGCATTCGGTCATGCGGCAGTACGTCGACTCCGAGGAGTGGGCGGCGATCGAGCGCGCGCTCGAAGGGCGGGGCGGCGTCGTGCGGCTGAGCATGGAGCCGACGCTCGACCGAGAGGTGCGGATGCGGTTGACCGTGCACGATCCCGCCGGGGCACCGGAGGTCTTGCTCGCCGTGTGCGACGACCACGGGCTACCGATTCGCTGGGCAACGTAGAGTCCGCCCGCGTGAGGCTGATCGACATTGATCGGGCGGGGCTCGTGTTTGCGCGCACCCGGGGCCACGATCCAGGGCTCGAGCGCGCAGTCGCGGCGTACTCGCGCGCCGGCGAGCACGCGGCGTGCTGGCTCGCGCTCGGGCTCGCCGGGGCGCTCGCGTCGGCGGGAACCGAGCACGCGGCCCGCCGGCGGGCCTGGCTCCACGGCGTACGAGTCGTCGCCGCCTCGTACGGCGTCAACCAGGCGATCAAGTTCGCAGTGCGCCGGCACCGGCCCGACCTCGACCGTTTGCCGCCGCTGACACCGGTCGTCACCCAGCTCTCGTTCCCGAGCGCCCACGCCACGACTTCGTTCGCCGCGGCGCGCGCGTACCGGCGCCTCGCGCCGGCGTGGTTGCTGTATCTCGCCGCAGGCGCGTTCGCGGTCAGCCGGCCGTACCTAGGCGTTCACTACCCGAGCGACGTGGCCGCCGGCGCCGTGCTCGGAAGCGCGGTGGCCGAGCTGTGGCCCGGTTGAGGACGGCTGGGTGCCCGCGCGGTGGGGCGGGCCTGTCCGTGCCCGCCCCAGCCGGAGCTTGTCGCCCCCTGATCGGCCCCCAGCAAGTCTGCGGTCACGCAGTGCCATCCGGCGCTCGCGCAGCCCCCTTCCGTGACAGGACGAGTGTGACGGGCCGCGCGCGACCCGACTGAGGAGATGTCTAAGACCGGACTGGGTAGTTTTCTCCCCATCTCGGACGTGACTAGCTGGGGTGCTGCGTCAGGGCCTCCTCTCGGCGCAGCCGCTCCGCTGCGATGACCGCCTCCCGTCGTGAGTTCACGCCGAGCTTGCGTAGGACGCTCTTGGTATGGCTGTACACCGTCATCGGCGAGAGCACCAGTCGGTCGGCGATCCGCTGCGTCGTCGCGCCCTCCCCGAGCAACTCGATGATCTCCCACTCCCGCGTCGTCAGTCGGCTTCGCAGCGGCCGCCAACCCGAGTCGGGAACCTCTCGCAACGCCTCGAGCAACGCCGGCATCAGCCATTGGGCCACGACCACCTCGCCATCGGCAGCCCGGACCACCAACTCCGTGAGTTCCTCGGGGTCGACGTCCCGTCCGATGTGGCCAACGGCCCCGGCCCGCAGGGCAGCGATCACGGTGCCGTGATCGTTGACCGCGGACAAGGTCAGCACTCGCGTCTCCGGGATCGCGCGCAGGAGCGCTCGAACAAGTTCGAGCCCACCTCCCGGGGGCACGACCGCGTCGACGATCGCGACTCCGGGCCGGAAGTAGCGGGCCAGCTCGAGAGCTTCACGAGCGTTCCCCGCCCCATGTACCGCGGCGATCCGCTCGCTGTTACTCAGCGCGAACCGCATCATGCTGCGAGCGAGCCCGTCGGCGTCCGCGACCAACACGCGCAGGCCGCGCCCCGCATCGGCCCCCGGCAGCGCCGATGCCGCCGCCGCCAATCGGTTCATCGCCCACCACCCCTCGGGTCGAGGCTCAAGCCCAGCGCCAGAGCTTGGGCCCGCGACCTCGCGACCTCCGCGACGTCCGACTGATCCGAATGCTCGGCCCGCTGGTACGCCGCGAGCGCCCGGTGATAATCGGCCCGGCGCTCGAGCAGTATTCCGAGGTTCAACGCCGCCGCCCTGTCCCCGCGCGCGTCGGCGCGCTCGTAGGCCACGAGGGCGTTTACCAGGTCGCGTCGCTGTTCGAGGAGCGCGCCGAGGTTGAACGCGCCGTCGGCGCTGCCCTGCGCATCCGCCTTGCGGTACGCCGCCTCGGCTCCCGCCGCGTCGCCCCGGCGCTCGAGCAGCACACCGAGATTGACCATCGATCCAGCGTCTCCCCGCTCTCCGGCGCGAGCCAGCGCAGCCTCCGCCGCGTCCTCGTCGCCACGCTCGAACAGCAGCAATCCGACGGTCGCCGCCGCCCGCGTATCCCCTCTGGCGTCGGCGCGGCGATAGGCGTCGATCGCTTCATCCGCGTCACCCCGTTCCCGGAGCATTCCAGCCAGGTTGAATGCTCCGTCGGCGCTCCCCCTCGCGTCCGCGCGTCGGTATGCGGCCTCGGCGCTGGCGAGGTCACCTCGGTTCTCGAGCAGCACGCCGAGGTTGGACGCGCCTACCGCGTCACCGCGCTCGTCCGCGGCTCGGTAGGCGCGCTCCGCGCCCGCCATGTCCCCTTGTTCGAGCAGGCTCGCTCCCAGCTCCAGCGAAGGCTTCGCGTCCTCGGACTGCTCGAGCGCGGCAGGCCTTTCTTCCGGGCAAGGCTTGGCTGCCGTCAATCCGCGTCGCCGTCGATCGATGAGCCAGACGCCACCCGCGAGGGCCGCGAGCACGATCAGACCCGCGAGCACGAGCACCACCGGCAACGAGCTCGTCTTGGGTCGGGCGGCTTGGCGTGTGCTCGGCTGCGACGGCGTCGGATGGATCGCCTGCCGGGGCTTCGGTTGGATCGTCTGCCGGTGCTTCGGGGGCGACACCGTCTTGCGCGGTTTAGGTGCCGTTGGGTGCGTGTTAGGCCGCGTCGGGGCCGACACGATCTTCAGCTTGCGGAAGGTCCGCGGGCCGGCGACCCCGTCGACATGCAGGCCGTGAGCCGCCTGAAAGCGGCGCACCGCGTTTGTGGTCCGCGGTCCGTAGCGACCATCGATCGGTCCGGGTGAGTACCCGTCCGCGCGAAGCTGCCGCTGGAGACCGCGGACACCGTTTGACCCGGGTCCTGCGTAGCCGGCCCCGGGGAAGAACACGCTCGCCGGCGTACGCAACGTTGCTTGCGTGATCGGGCCCGCAATCCCGTCCACGCGCAGTCCGTGAGCGCTCTGGAACCGCTCGACGGCACGCTCGGTCCTCGGACCGTAACGCCCGTCGATTGGCCCCGGAGAATCGCCGATGCTGTTCAGACGGCCCTGCAGGCGTCGTACAGCGACTGCGGTCGAACCGCCGCCGTACCCGCTCCCGAACGCCAGCACCGTCGTGTCGGCTGAGCGCACGGGCACCGCGGACGGATGCGTCGGCTCCGCGTGCCGCGTCGCGGCCGCGGCTAGGGCTGGCTCGGCGGCCATCACAAGAATGCCCGCCGCCAGCAATATGACTGTGTATTTCGTGGCCGAGACTGCACCGAGAACGAGCCGTCGCTCGAGGGGCAACTGCCCATCGAACCGCCGCCGCTCCCAAGCGCCGCGGACCGAGTTGGCACGCCGCCTGGTCTCAGCCAACGCCCGAAGTGAGCGTGACATGAGTCGTTTTCCTCCTTGCTGGAGACCAATGCACCCGGGCGCGACGCCCGGCTGCACCTACCTGGGAGACCGACTCGGTCTCAGCCAGGCCGCTCTAGCAGGAGCACAAACGGCTCCGGCGCGCGATCGCGTGCAAACGTCCGTAGCGCGAGCATTACGCCCGGGACGTACACAACGGTCTGTGAATAGCTCTCCGCCGCGCCCGAGAACCCGCCGACGGCGCCACCGGTGGCACCCTCGCCACCGTTACCGGGCGCCGCGCCGGTCGGAATCGGAGCCGTGGGACGGGCCGGCTTACGGTCGCCAGCGCCCGTCGATGCGGCGTGTCCGCGTGGGGCCTGGGAGCCGGCCGCTTGCCCTGTCGCGAGCGGGGAGAAATGCTGAGCTCCTAGGCTCCGCGTACGTTCGGCTGCGTGCGACCGTGCCGCGCCGGCGCTGAAGCGTGTCGCCCGATGCGGGGTCGGCATCGCGGTGTGAATCTTGGGTCTCGCGGTCTGCCGTGCGGCGATCGTGGGATGTTGGACGGGGGCCGCGACGCCCCGATCGGGTGTCGCGACAGCCCGGTCCGTGGTCGCGACGGCGTGAGGCGACGCTGCGACGTCCTGGGCGACGCTCGCCGCCGGCGCCTGTGTCCGCGATCCGGTGCCGGTTGGCCGCGGCGCCACCGTGCTGCGTGCCGGCGCGGTCATGGACGGAGCCGCCGGAGCGATCGGAGCACCCTCGATCGAGCGAGTCAGCGGGGCGACTACAGTCGTCGCCGGCGCTGCCGCGTTCGCCACCGTCCGCGCCACCGGGGCTGCCACGTTCGCCACCGTCTGCGTGATCGGGGCCGCCGCGTTCGCCACCGTCTGCGTGATCGGAGCCACAGCCTTCGCCACCGGCACCGCGGCCTTCCCGACCGTCTGCACGACCGGAGCCGCGGTCCGGGTCACCGTCTGCACGACCGGCGCCGCGGTCTTCGCGACCGTCTGCGCCACCGGCACCGCGACCGTCTGGGCCACCGGAGCCACAGCCTTCGCCACCGGCGCCGCCACCGCCTGCGTCGTCGACTTGGCCACACCCGCCACCGGCGAAGCGGCGGGTGTGGCTTGGACCCCCGGCGCCTCGGCGGGGGCGACACTCGCCACCGCGCTCGAGGCGACGCTCTGAACGGTGCCCAAACCGGAGGATGGGACGAGGCTGGCGCCCGCGATACCGATCGGACCCACGACCATCGTGGTCGCAGCAGCGAGCAGCACCGCACACGCATTCACGAAGAGCCGCGCCATGGTCCTACTGGGCTCCGCGGTCACGGGGTCGACTGTCTCCATCCAATCCTCTCCTCGGGGCACAGCTGGAGTTACCCAAGGTGCCCGAGCGATCATGACGATCGCCAATAGTTAACTATCCCTCCCGACGCCTCTTGAAACACCAACTATTTGGGTAGCTCTGGCTAGCTCGGGACCGCGACGCGCGCTCGCGCCGCTGACGCGTACATTCCGACCCGTGTCAGCGCACCATCACGCCGAGCATGTGCGAACACTCGCGGGGGTCCGCGCATGAAGGTCGGGATCGTCGGCATGCCCAATGCCGGCAAGTCGTCGCTGTTCAGCGCGCTCACCGGGGTCGCGGCCGAGGCCGCCAATTACCCGTTCACGACGATCGAGCCCAACATCGCTGTGGTCCCGGTCGCGGACGCGCGACTCGATGCGGTGGCCGAGACCGTAAGGGCGTCGAAGATCGTCCCGGACACGATCGCCTTCCACGACATCGCGGGCCTGGTCGCGGGCGCCCACCGCGGCGAGGGCCTCGGCAACCAGTTCCTCGCGAACATCCGCGAGACCGACGCGATCGTCCACGTCGTCCGGGTTCACAACGACCCGAACGTCGTCCATCCCGAGGGACGGGTCGACCCGCTCGCGGACATCGAGACGATCGAGACCGAGCTGATCTACGCCGATCTAGAGCAGGCCGAGCGGCGCCTCGAGCGGGTGTCGAAGACCGCCAAGAGCGGCGACCGGCGCGCGATCGCCGAGGCCGACTGGCTGCGCCGGCTGATCGAGGCCTTGCAGTCCGGGCAGCCCGCCCGGACCGTGCCGCCACCGGCCGACTCGCCCGACGCGATGACACTGCTGTCGCCGCTCACCGCTAAGCCGGTGCTGTTCGTCGCCAACGTCGACGAGGGCGCCAGCGAGGTCCCGCCGGAGATCCTCGAGCACGCGCGGGCCCAGGGCGCGGAGGCAGTCGCGATCTCGGCCAGGTTGGACGCGGAGCTTGCCGAACTCGATCCCGAGGAGGCTGCCGTGATGCGCTCCGAGCTGGGCGTGTCGGAATCCGGCCTCGAAACCGTCATCCGGGGTGCCTTTTCGCTTCTCAACCTGATCGCGTTCTTCACTGCCGGCGAGGACAAGCCGGCGCAGTCCTGGCACCTGCGCAGCGGCCTGTCGGTGTGGCACGCGGCGGGCATGATCCACTCCGATATTCAGCGCGGGTTCGTCCGCGCGGAGGTCGTCGGCTGGGAGGAGCTCGTCGACGCAGGCGGGTACGCCGGCGCCCGCGACCGCGGCACGCTCCGGGTGGAAGGGCGCGATTACGTGATGCAGGACGGTGACGTGATCACGGTCCGTTTCACGCCGTAGGGCGCCCGCGCGAGGCGGGTCACAACTGCACTCTCGGCGAGCTCCCGCGGCCGAGATGCGTCCGTATGACCCGTATACGTGCCTGAATCCGCGTTCACCCCGACGGGCGGGGCGAGTGTGGAGCTGTGACCCACCCGCCCGGCTACAGTTCGCCGACGTCTCCCGCGTCGTCGAGCCGCTGGGCCAGTTGCCGCAGCCCCAGCTCTCGCGCAGCCGCGGCTCCGCCCTCCAAGTCCGTCGCCCGATCCGCCGGCCGGTCCAGGGAAACCGCGCGCAGCGTCGCGATGTCCCGGAACGCGCGCAACTCCCCAGCCGATTCTGTCAAGGCAGAAGCCACCCGCGGCTTCTCACCAGAAGCGCCGGCAATGGCGCCGTCGAGCGACCCGTATTTCGACAACAGCGACGCTGCGGTCTTCGGCCCGATGCCCGGCGCGCCCGGGAGCCCATCCGACGGGTCGCCGCGCAGCGCGATGAAGTCGGGGACGAGCTCCGGCCCGACCCCGTACCGACGACGCACCTCGTCCGGGTCGACCTCGGTAAAGCCGGTAATCCCTGATTTCAGGAACATGACGGACACGGAGCCAGAAACGCATTGGTACATGTCGCGGTCGCCGGTGACGATCAGCGCCCGCCCTCCTGCGTCCGTCTCAACCGCGGCGAGCGACCCGAGCAGGTCGTCCGCCTCGACCTCCGGAGACGCCGAGACGTCCCACCCAAACGCCGAGAACAACGAAGGCGCCCGCGAGAACTGCCATGCGAGCGCTTCGGGAACCTCGGGCCGGTCGGCGTGGTACGCGGGGAACAGCTCGACCCGGTACGGCGCCGCCTCGGCGCCGAAGCACATCACGATCGCCCGCGGGCCGAAATCCGCCGCGGCCCGCAACAAAAGGTTGACCGCGCCGAGTAGCGCGTTGACCGGCTTCCCATCGAGCCCGAGGATCGTGTCGGGCAGCGCGTAAAACGAGCGGTACAGCACGTACGGCGCGTCGACGGCGATCAGCGGTCCGGGCATCCGACGCCCGAGCCTAGTGCAACAGCCGCCGCTAGCGCACGACGACCGACGGCCCCGCGAGGCCTCGGTACACGACGCGATACACGCCCGCCGACGCCAGGCGAACCGAATACGAGCCGCGGCGACCGAGGTGTACAGCGCCGCTCCGGCGCCAACGACCCCGGACCCGGACCTCCAAAGTCGCGTGGGTGCCCTTGCCAGCGGGGAACACCGCCCCGCTCAGCGTCTGAGATGCCTTGTCCATCTGCCCGAACGCGCTCTCCATCTGCGAGAGGATCGCGAGATTGTTGCTGACGACGCGCGGCGCGGCCGCCGGCGTCGGACTGGCGGACGACGAGATCGTCGTGAACGCCGCCCACGTGCTGAGCAGCCCAAACGCGCCCTCGAGCTGGCTGCCCGTAACCGAAACGGTGCCGCCGGTCCCGATCACGTTCGCGGTCATGATCCGGGGCGAGGCGCCGGTCTTGGTGACCTTGATCCCGACGAGCTTGCCCTTGACGAGCTTGCCGAGATCCTTGGCGGCGGCGGCCAGGCTCATCTGCCGCGTCCAGTGGTGATACGGGTCGCCGCCGGCGCCGTCGTAGGGATCGGGCACTCCCCGCAGCCATGGATCCGGGGTCGCGCCCGGCCACGCGTCCTCGACGTTCTCGGTGTAGCCGCCGGAGCTGGCAAAGAAGTAGGTCACAGCGGGCGCGCCGTTATACACGACGATCTGGCCCGACGTGGCGGCGACCGCGGCGTCAGTCGAAGCCGTCTCGGCAGCAACGCCTCGATACATCTGCGAGCGGGTGTCCGGATAAAGGTTGAAGAAGCTCCCTGAGACGTCCGTCGTAATCGCGTACGTCCGCGCCGCGACCGCCTGCGCGTCCAGGGCCTGAGACGACCACGTCGACGGCATCTCGGCCGCGATCACGCCCTGCACGTAGTCGTCGAGCCCGACGACGTTGACCGTGTAGACGCCGCCCGAGCCGTTGGGCCGGAACTCGAGCGAACCGCGATAAGCACCCAGCCCAGCCACACTCAGAGGACCCGGACCAACCGCCGTGAGCGGCGCCGAAAACGTCCCCACCCCCTTCCCGGAGGACTGGTTGACGATCTTCAAGGACCCGTTCGCGAGCGGCACGACGTCGTACGTGAGACTCGGATTCAAAGACTTGTTCCCCACGTGAGTCGCGCCGGCGAACGCCGCCGAGCCGCTCCCGAGCAGCACGCGAACGGTCTGATCAGGGTCGGTCTTACCGAGCGTCGTCCCCGTGTAGTAGTGGGCGAGGATCTGCTGGTAGGTCCAGCCGTGCAGCGCATAGCCGTACGCGCCGTACTGGCTCATCCCGATGCCGTGCCCGTACCCGCCACCGCTCACATAAAGGGTGGTCGCGGGGGTAGTCGCAGCCAACGCCGGGCCGGCAAGGGCCAGGGTCGCCGCGATCGACAGGCCCACTGCCAAGGCGCGCATCTTCAGGACAGGACACATAACACCGAGCCGCGTTGCGGCATGTGTCCATGTTGATTTCGTTATATAGGGTCTTGATATGAGCGAACGCAAAGCTTCTGAAGTTTTCGTGGAGTGCCTGGAGGCGGAAGGGGTTCGGTACGTGTTCGGAATCCCGGGCGAGGAGACGCTCGATCTGAACGAGTCGCTGTCGGACTCGTCGATCGAATTCGTCCCCGTCCGCCACGAGCAGGGCGGGGCGTATATGGCCGACGCCTATGGCCGGCTAACCGGCCGGGCGGGCGTCTGTCTGGGGACCCTCGGCCCAGGAGCGACGAATCTGGTCACTGCCGTGGCCGACGCGTTCCTGGATCGCGCTCCTCTCGTCGCTCTGACCGGTCAGTCGGACATCGAGCGCATGCACAAGGAATCGCACCAGTACATAGATCTCATCGGCATCATGCGGCCGATCGTTAAATGGAACGCCCGCGTTGCAAGCCCGGAGATCATTCCCGAGGTCGTGCGCAAGGCGTTCGCGGTGGCAGAGTCCGAGAAGCCAGGCGCCACGCACCTCGAGCTTCCCGAGGACGTGATGCAGCGCCCGCTCGACGCGTCGCCGATCCCCCGCCACGCCCCGGTCCAGCCCGAGCCGGGCGGCAAGGAGCTCCAGCGCGCCGCCGACATGATCGACGCCGCCCGCAACCCGCTCGCGCTCGCCGGCAACGGCGCCATCCGCGGCCACGCCGCCCGCGCGCTGCGAGCGTTCGTCCACAACACGGGGATCCCCGTCGCCGAGACGTTCATGGCCAAGGGCCTCGTCGACTACGAGGACCCGAAGGCGCTCGGCACGGTCGGGCTCCAGGCCCGCGACTATGAGATGGCCGGGTTCGACGACGCCGATCTCGTGATCGCGATCGGCTACGACCTCGTCGAGCACTCCCCCAAGCACTGGAACCCCCGCCGGGACAAGCAGATCATCATGATCGACAGCGTCGCCGCCGAGGTCGATCAGAACTTCGTGCCCGACGTCGAGCTGATCGGCGACATCGCGCACGTGCTGGCGCGCCTCGCGGCGGGCTGCACGCGGAGCCAGACGACCGCCGGCACCAGCCGGCTGCACGAGGTCGTGATGGGGGCGCTGAACGACGCCCGCGACGACGACCACTTCCCGATGCGGCCCCCGCGAGTCCTGTGGGACATCCGCGAAGCGCTCGGGCGCGACGACATCCTGGTCTCGGACGTCGGCCTGCACAAGCTGTGGATCGGGCGGATGTTCCCCGCGCACGAGCCCGGCACGGTGTTGATCGCCAACGGCCTCGCCGGAATGGGGTTCGCGCTCCCCACCGCGATCGGGGCCAAGCTCGTGCATCCGGATCGGAAGGTGATCGCGGTCAGCGGCGACGGCGGCTTCCTGATGAACATGCAGGAGCTCGAGACCGCCGTCCGACTGGGGACGGCGGTCGTGAACATCATCTGGGAGAACGCGCAGTTCGGCTCGATCGTCTGGAAGCAGGACAAGAAGTTCGGGCGCCACTTCGGGGTCGACTTCGGGAATCCGGACTTCGTCAAGCTGGCCGAGGCGTTCGGGCTGCCGGCGTGGCGATGCGCGAGCGCTGACGAGTTCCCCCGGAGACTCGCCGACGCGCTCGCGCAGGACGGGCCGTCGCTGATCGTCGTTCCGATCGACTACTCGATCGACGTCGCCATCTCGGAGACGCTCGGCGCGGAGACTGTCGCGACCTGAGCCCGGCGCTCAGCCCGGGGCAGCCCGATGCTCGCCACCGCCCCGAGCGCCGACAGCCCCGCCGCCACGGCGATCGCCGTCGTGAACCCGGCGCTGAACTGGTTCGGCGAGGCGTACCCCCCGGCGCCGGTGAACACCGCGACCAGCGTGGCGATCCCGAACACCCCGCCGAGCTGGCGCAGCATGTTGAACGTCCCCGAGGCCTTGCCGATGCTCTCGGGCGGCACCGAGCTCACGACCGCGTTCTGGAGCGCCGGCATCGCCATCGACACGCCGCAACCCGCGATCGCGAGC
Organism: uncultured Solirubrobacterales bacterium; assembly: GCA_963755525.1. Classification (GTDB taxonomy): domain Bacteria; phylum Actinomycetota; class Thermoleophilia; order Solirubrobacterales; family Solirubrobacteraceae; genus Palsa-465. The sequence continues at coordinate 448,299 of CAVWKC010000001.1, forward strand.
GGCGCCACGAGCCGCCAGTACTCGACATCAGGTCCCGCGATCAGCGCGATCCACGCCATCCCGGCGGCCTGCAGGAGCAGCCCGGCAACCGCGAACGGGCGCTCGCCGACGCGCGAGATCCGGGCGCCGGTGATCGGCGCGACGACGAACAGCGTGGCCGTCCACGGCAACAGTCGGATACCGGCGTCGAGCGGGCCGTGGTGCTGGGCGATCTGGAGGAACTGCGCCATGAAGAACACCGCGCCGTAGAGCGCCGTGCACATGAAGAAGATCCCGGCGTTGCCCGACGAGAACGGGCGCGAGGCGAACAACCCCATCGGCAGCATCGGCGCGGGCGACCGGCGCTCCCACACCACGAACGCCACCGCGAGCAACGCGCCCAGCGCCAGCGCCGCGATCACTTCGACGCTACCCCAGCCAGCCGAGTTTCCGCGCACGAGCCCCCACACGATCCCGAGCGCGGCGCCGGTCACCAGCGCGAGACCGCCGACGTCCGGGGCGCTCCGCGGTCCGTAGCTCTCATCGACGCGGCGCAGCACGACGGGAATCGTCAGCAGCCCGATTGGGACGTTGATCCAGAAGATCCACTGCCACGCGATGCCCTGCGTGATCGCGCCGCCGATGACCGGGCCTCCAAGCACCGCCAGTCCGGTGATGCCGCTGAAGATCCCGAGCGCGCGGGCCCGCTGCTGCGCCGGGTACGCCGCGGTCAGGAGCGTCATCCCGAGCGGCATCACGAGCGCCGCCCCGATGCCCTGCACCGCACGGGCCGCAATCAGCAGGCCGACGTTCGGCGCGAGCGCGCACGCGGCCGACGCGAGCGAGAAGATCGCCAGTCCGGCGGTGAACAGCCGCCGGCGCCCGAACCGGTCGCCGAGCACGGCGCCGGTCATCAGCAACACCGCGAAGCTCAACGTGTAGGCATTCACCGTCCACTCGAGCTCTTCGATCGAGGCGCCGAGGTCCACCCGGATCGTCGGGAGCGCCGTCGTCACTACCAGCGCGTCGAGCGCCACCATCAGCGACGCCACCGACGCGACGATCAATACCCAAACTGGTCTCCTGCGCATTCCTGCCTCCTTCACGAATCGTTGTGTCGTGATTTGAGACCCGGCCCCGCGCGCAAATTGACCGATGAATTTCGAGCGACATCGGTGTCCACACCTTCGATGCCCCATGAAACGATCCGGCCATGACCACGAGCACGCTGGCCAAAGCCCGCGATGGCGACGAGCTCGCGTTCCGCGAGCTGACCGACGGCCACCGGCGAGAGCTACAGGTCCACTGCTACCGGATCCTCGGCTCGGTTCAGGACGCCGAGGATGCGCTTCAGGAGACGCTGTTGTCGGCCTGGCGCGGGCTTGACGGCTTCGAGGAGCGATCCTCGTTGCGCAGCTGGCTCTATACGATCGCGACCAATCGGTGCCTGAACACGCTCCGGGACGGCGCCCGCCGGCCACGGGAGGAGCGACCGCTGTCGTTCCAGCCGCCTGAGCCGACTCGCTACGGCGAGTTCGCGTGGCTCGAGCCCTATCCGGACGCGCTGCTCGAGGGAGTGCCGGACGCAGCTCCCGGACCGGAGGCCCGCTACGAGGCGCGTGAGACGGTCGCGCTCGCGTTCGTGACCGCGCTCCAGCGCCTTCCGCCGCGCCAGCGGGCGGCGATCGTGCTCAAGGACGTGCTCGGATTCCAGTCCGCCGAGGTCGCGACGATGCTCGATACGACCGAGACCTCGGTCAACAGCGCGCTGCAACGAGCGCGGGCGACGCTCGACGCCCAGGCGCCACCTCGCCGCGAGCGCGCGCCCCTACCGCGCTCGGTCGGCGAGCGCGAGCTCGTGGGGCGATTCGCCGACGCGTTCGAGAACGGACGCGTCGACCAGATCGTCGCGCTGTTGACCGACGACGCGTGGGTGACGATGCCGCCCGAGCCGTTCGAGTACCAGGGCCGCGAGGCGGTCGACGAGTTCTTCAGACAGGCGTTCGCGGCACGCGGGGTTCGAACCGACCGGCTCGTTGCGACGCGGGCAAACGGACAGCCGGCGTTTGGCCACTACATCGGCGACGCCCACGCGCCCGTCGTCCGGGGCGTGGGCGTGATCGTGCTGACGCTCGACGGGGAGCGCATCTCACACCTGATCCGGTTCGGCGGCAGCCATCTGCTGTCCCGCTTCGGGCTTCCGCGGACGCTGCCGCTGTAAGCGGCCCGGCGGGACCTGCTAGAGCTACAGGTTCCCCTGCGCCATCTTGCGCAGGTCCATCGCCTTCTCGTAGGTCTCTTCGTCGACGCCGAGCTCGAGTGCGACCTCACGCAGCGTGCGGCCCGACTGCGACGCCTGCTTGACGATCTCCGCGCCCTTGTCGTACCCGATGTAGGGGTTCAGCGCGGTCGCCGCGGCGAGCGTCATCTCGGCCGAGCGCAGGCAGCCCTCCCTGTTGGCCTGGATCCCGTCGACGCACTTTTCGGCGAGGATCCGGGAGGCGTTCGTCAACAGCCGGATCGACTCGAGCAGGTTGCGGGCGATCAGCGGCACGCGGACGTTGAGCTCGAAGTTGCCCTCCAGGCCGCCGATCGTGATGGCTGTGTCGTTGCCGATGACCTGCGCGGAGACCTGGAGCACGACCTCGGGGATCACCGGGTTGACCTTCCCGGGCATGATCGAGGAGCCCTTCTGGAGCTCGGGCAGAAACACCTCGCCGATGCCCGCTCGCGGACCTGAGCCGAGCCAGGCGAGGTCGTTCGCGATCTTGGTCAACGAGACCGCGAGGACTTTCAAAGCACCCGACAACTCGACGAGCGCGTCCCGGTTGCCCTGCGCCTCGAACGGATCCTCGGGCGGTCGGATCTCGAGCCCGGTGGCCTCGGTCAACCGCGCGCGCACGCGGGCTGCGAACTCGGGATGGGTGTTCAGGCCGGTCCCCGTCGCGGTCCCGCCAAGCGGGATCTGGCCCACCTGCGGCAGCGCGTTCGAGATCCGCCGCGCACCGAGCCGTACCTGCGCGGCGTAGCCCGAGAACTCCTGGCCGAGCGTGACAGGCACGGCGTCCATGAGGTGTGTGCGCCCGGACTTGACGATGTCCTTGAACTCGTTCGCCTTACCCGCGAACGACGCCTCGAGCTGCTCGAGCACCGGCAGCAGTTGGTTGGTCGCGGTGTCGAGCGCGGCGAGGTGGACGGCAGACGGGAACACGTCATTGGAGGACTGACCCATGTTCACGTCGTCGTTGGCGTGCACGCCTTCGCCGGCGAGGGTCGCGATCACCTCGTTCGCGTTCATGTTTGACGAGGTCCCGGAGCCCGTCTGGAACACGTCGATCGGGAACTGGTCGTCGAACTCGCCCTCGGCGATGCGGTCGCCGGCGGCCGCGATCCGAGCTGCCTTGTCCTCGTCGAGCAGCCCCAGTTCAGCGTTGACGCGCGCTGCCGCGCCCTTGAGCCGCCCGAGCCAGCGCACCACGGGCACCGGGATCCGCTCGCCCGAGACCGGGAAATTCGCCACGGCCTTGGTGGTCTCCGCGCCCCACAGCTGCTCCTGTTCCTGCACGCCCATTTCAAGGTCCTTTCCCAGTTTCAAGGTCTTGAGTTGAGGCTACCGCGCGGACCGTGAGGCCAGCAGCCCGCGCGCGACCTCGACGTCCTCGCCGAACGCGCGGTCCTCGAGACCGGCGGGCAGCGCCTCCGCGGTGGCGTCGAACAGCGCCCGGACGCCGGCGCCAGCGGGAACTCGCCCCTTGGTGCGGAGCGCCCGGACCGTGACCACCAACTCGGTCGCAACGAGCACGGTCATGGCCTGGAGCAGCTCGTCCGTGCGAACCGCGGCCGTCGCGGCGAGGCTCGCGTGCGACTCCACCCCGAGCGATGCCCACACGCTCTGGGCCGCCATCGGCGCCGCCGTCGACCGCGCCTCCGCGGCCGCCGCGTGCGCGGTGTACTCGAGCATCATGTGGCCCGAGTCCGGCCCGGGGTCGTGGGCGAGGAACGGGTTCAACCCGCTCATTCGCGGATCGAGCATCGCGCTGACCCGGCCCGCGATCAGCGACGCCGAGTGCGCGAACGCCGCCCGCAGCCCGTCGAGCGCCGCCCCCAATTCAGCGGCGTGGAAGTTGCCGGTCGGGAACGCCTGGCCCTCATGGATCAGCGCGTTCTCGGGGCGCGCGTTGAGCTCGCGCGTGACAACGTCGTCGAGTCCCGTAAGGGCATCGTTGGCGACGCCGTCGACCTGCGGCAGCACCCGGAACGCGTACGGGTCCTGGACGAGCCGGTCGGGCGCGTGCGGGTCGAACGGCGCGCCGGCAAGCAGTTCGCGCATCCGCGCCGCCACCGCCGTCTGCCCGGGGGCGCCGCGACCGGCCTGCACGCGCGCGTCGAGCACGACAGGATCGGCGTCGAGCGCCTCGAACGACAGCGCCGCGACCTCGAGCCACCGCTCGTGGAGCGCCCGCGCGTCGACGGCCAGCAGCGCGGCGTGGCCGGCGGTCACCGCGTTCGAGCTCATGAACCCCAGCGCGTCGCGCAGTCCGAGCCGGATCGGCTCGGCGGGCGCCGGCGCGTCGACCAGCTCCCCGTCGCGCCACACCTTGCCCTCGCCGAGCAGCGCCAGCGCGATCTCCGCGAGGCCGGGAAGATCGCCAGTGCCGAGCGATCCGAGCTCGCGCGTTAGTGGCGTGACGCCGGCGTTGAGCGCGTCGATCAGCGCGTCGAGTAGCGCGGGCGCCACGCCGGCGCCGCCGGCCCCGAGTTGGTTGGCGCGCGTGACCATGCCGGCGCGGACCAACTCCGGCGCGAGCGGCCGGCCAGCGCTGACCGCGTGGCTGCGGAGAAGGTTCCACTGGAAGCGCTCGCGATCGGCGTCGCCGATCGAGCGGTCGCGCAGGGCGCCGACGCCGGTGGTGGCGCCGTACAGGGCCTCCCCACGTTCGAGCAGCGCCGCGATCGTCGCGCGCGCCTCCTCGTTGCGCGCCCGCGCCTCCGGTGCCAACTCCACGCGCTCGCCACCCCGAGCCACGGCGGCGACGCCCTGCGGCCGGAGCGTCTCGCCATCGAGGACGATTGCCGGCGCGGTTAGCATCGGCTCCCATGGCTGCTACGCGTGATCCCGCTGCTGCGAGCGACAGCGCCGCTCCGAGCGACACCGCTGCTGCGAGCGACACCGCGGCGATCCCGCCCCGTCCCGGGCTGCTGACCCGCACGCCGTCGGGCGTGCTCGTCGTCGGCGCGATCGGGTCCGTCCAGTTCGGGTCGGCGATCGCGGCCACGTTGTTTGCGCAGATCGGGCCGGCGGGCGCGGTGTCGCTCCGGCTCGTGTTCGGGACGATCATCCTGCTCGCGTTGTGGCGGCCGCACCTGCGACTGCGCGCGTACACGCGCCACCAGTTGGTCCTGGCGATCGTGTTCGGGCTTGTGCTCGCATGCATGAACCTGAGCTTCTACAGCGCGCTGCACCGGATCCCGCTGGGGATCGCGGTCACGCTCGAGTTCGTGGGGCCCCTGGCCGTCGCCGTCGCGGGGTCGCGCCGGCCGATCGACCTGGTCTGGGTGGCGATCGCCGCGACCGGGATCATCGCGCTGACCCAGGGCGACACCCAGCACCTGAACGCGGTGGGCGTGGGCCTCGCGCTTCTGGCCGGCGCTCTGTGGGGCACGTACATCCTCGTCAACGCTCGGGTGGGGCGCGCGTTCGAGGGCGGGATCGGCCTCGCGCTCGCGATGTGCGTGGCCTCGGTCGTGATCCTTCCGTTCGGGATCGCCCAAGGCGGGTCGCACCTGCTCGAGCCGCGCTCGCTTGCGCTCGGGGCCGCGGTCGGGCTGCTGTCCTCCGCGCTCCCCTACTCGTGCGAGATCGAGGCGCTGCGGCGCATCCGCCCGTCGGTGTTCGGCGTGTTGATGAGCATCGAGCCCGCGATGGCGGCGCTCGCCGGGTTCATCGTGTTGGGGCAGAGCCTGAGCGCCAGGACGCTGCTGGGGATGGCGCTGGTGGTGGTTGCGTCGGTGGGAGCGGCGCGTCGAACCCGCGAGGCGCCGATTGCCGTCTAGTGACAAGGTGTTTCATTCTACGGTAGAATTCAAGCTCATGCCGGAGACCGGGACTCGCACCGTGGAGCGGGCGCTGACGCTACTGGCGGCGGTCGCCGAGGAGGGCGGCACGCTCACCCAGCTCGCGCGCGCCGCCGAGCTGTCGCCAAGCACCGCCTCGCGTCTGCTCGCCACCCTCGCGGGCCAGGAGCTCGTCCGCCGCGACGAGTACGGCCGCTATGGCCCGGGCACGCGCCTGCGGCAGCTCGCGGCCGTGGCGCTTCGGTCGGATCCGGTGTACGAGCTTGCCGGCCCGCACCTGGCGGCGCTCGCGCGCGAGACCGGCGAGACCGCGAACCTCGCGGTCGCCGCCGATGACCAGCGGGTCGTGTACCTGCGCCAGGCGGCGAGCCCGAAGCTGGTCCAGACCGCGAGCTGGGCCGGGCGCACGATCCCGCGGCGCGGCACAGCGGTCGGCGCCGCGCTCCGCGGACGGGTCGGGGAAGGCGGATATGTGTCGCGGGCCGGGGCGGTCGAACCCGACGTGACCTCGATCGCCGCCCCGGTGTTCGGCGTGGATGGACAGATTGTCGCGGCGCTCAGCGTGCTCGCGCCGAACTACAGGGTGTCGCCAACGCGGGTCGACGCCTGCGGGCACGCCGTGGCTCGCCACGCCGGCGAGCTGTCGGAGAGCCTCGGAGCCCCGGTGCCGGTGGCGGCATGAGCACCTCGTCCCTCCGTTGCAAGGGATGGCAGCAGGAGGCGGCGCTCCGCATGCTCGAGAACAACCTCCATCCCGACGTGGCCGAGAACCCGTCTGAGCTGGTCGTCTATGGCGGCATCGGCAAGGCGGCGCGCAACTGGCCGAGCTACCACGCGATCGTGCGCGAGCTTCAGCGACTGGGCGACAAGGAGACGCTGCTCGTCCAGTCGGGCAAGCCGGTGGCGGTGTTCGAGACCCACGAGGCCGCGCCGCGCGTGCTGCTCGCCAACTCGAACCTCGTGCCGGATTGGGCCAACTGGGACGAGTTCCGAAGGCTCGACGCGGCGGGGCTGATGATGTACGGGCAGATGACCGCGGGCTCCTGGATCTACATCGGGAGTCAGGGGATTCTGCAAGGCACGTACGAGACGTTCGCCGCGGCCGCGCGCAAGCGGTTCGATGGTTCTTTGGTCGGGCGACTCGTGGTTACTGCGGGACTTGGCGGCATGGGCGGCGCTCAGCCGCTGTCGATCACGATGCTCGGCGGGACGGCGCTGTGCGTCGAGGTCGATTTGCAGCGGATCGAGCGGCGGATCCAGACCGGTTATCTCGATGAGCGCGCCGCCGATCTCGACGACGCTCTGACCCGCTTGGAGGCTGCGCGCCGTGAGGGGCGTGCGCTGTCGATCGGCCTCGCCGGCAATGCCGCCGAGGTCGTGCCCGAGCTCGTCCGGCGCGGCGTTCACATCGACATCGTGACCGACCAGACTTCCGCGCACGATCCGCTCAACGGCTACATCCCCGCCGGCCTGACCCTCGAACAAGCGGATGCGCTCCGTCAGAGCGATCCTGACGACTACCTCAGACGTGTCGGCGAAAGCGCGGTCACCCACGTGGGCGCGATTCGAGACCTGGCCGCGGCCGGCGCCGAGGCGTTCGACTACGGCAACGCGCTTCGCGGGCTGGCGTTTGAGCACGGGGACAAGGACGCGTTCAGCTATCCCGGCTTCGTCCCGGCGTACGTCCGACCGCTGTTCTGCGAGGGCAAGGGGCCGTTCCGCTGGGTGGCGTTGTCGGGCGATCCGGCCGACATCCACGCGACCGACCGCGCGATCCTCGACCTGTTCGGAGACCAGGAGCACATCGCGCGGTGGATCACGCTTGCCTCCGAGCGCGTGCACTTCCAGGGCCTGCCCGCGCGGATCTGCTGGCTCGGCTACGGCGAGCGGCATCTCGCGGGGCTGCGCTTCAACGAGATGGTGGCCTCGGGCGAGGTCAGCGCTCCGATCGTGATCGGGCGCGACCATCTCGACGCCGGCTCGGTCGCCTCACCCCAACGCGAGACCGAGTCGATGGCCGACACCTCGGACGCGGTCGCCGACTGGCCACTGTTGAACGCGCTGATCAACACCGCCTGCGGCGCGAGCTGGGTCTCGATCCATCACGGCGGCGGCGTCGGCATGGGCAAGTCGATCCACGCCGGCCAGGTGTGCGTCGCGGACGGCACGCCGCTCGCGGCCCGCCGGATCGAGCGTGTTCTCAAGGCCGACCCCGGCATGGGGATCGTCCGCCACGTCGACGCCGGCTACGACCTCGCGATCTCCGCCGCGCACGATCACGGGCTGCGGATCCCGATGCTCGAGTCGTCGGAGTGACGCTCGGCCGCCGCACCCCGGTGCAAAACTCACCAAAGCTCCCCGTCCGAACGCGCGCCGGCAACATAAGCGCCCCGGGGGCGCTTATCTGCACAAAGCGGCGGCTGGGCGGTCGGTTTGGCGTGTTCTGCACGGCGGCGCTCGACGGTCGCGGGCAACCCGCCGGCCGCGCATGACGACCTCGTTCGACAACGCCGCGCAGGTGCTGACGCTCACCGGAGCCGGGGCTCACCTACCTGAGAACCAACCGCGCGGACGAAATCGCCCTCGAACCCGGCGGGATCACGGTCGAGCACGGGCGCATCGCGGCATTGCAACCCTCAGCAGACGCGAACATCCACGTCGACGCCACCGGGTGCACGCTGCTCACCGGGCTGGTCGACTGCCACACCCACCTGCCGTTCGCGGGCTGGCGCGCCGGGGAGTACGAGCAGAAGGTCACCGGCGTCCCGTACGAGGAGATCGCGCGCGCCGGTGGCGGGATCGCGTCCTCCGCCCGAGCGCTGAGAGAAACTCCCGACGAGACTGTGCTCGCCCAGGCCCAGGAGCTTGCCGGCGAGATGCTGCGCTCAGGCACAACGACATTCGAGTGCAAGTCCGGCTACGGCCTGTCGACCGCCGGCGAGCTCCGCGCGCTGCAACTCGCGACAGAGCTCGAGGCCATCGTCTCGCAGAACACGACCCGAACCGGGCTACTCGCCCACGCCGTCCCGCACGGCTACACGACAACAACCTGGATGGACGAGGTCGAGCAGATGCTGCCCGAGGCGCTCGAGCACGTGAGCGCGCTCGACATCTTCGTCGAGGCGATCGCGTTCGGGCTCGACGACCTCGACCGCATGGGGCAGTTCGCGACGAAGAACGGCGTCCACCTCCGCGCGCATGTCGAGCAGTTCACGACGATGCGGTCGGTCCCGGTGGCGCTGAAGCACCACGCGCGCTCGGTGGACCACCTGGCAACGATCCACCCCGACGACATCCAACCACTAAGCAACTCCGAGACAGCCGCGGTGCTGCTTCCCGGCGCCGAGTTCATGGGCGCCGAGCAGACCGCGCCGGCGCGAGACCTGATCGACGCCGGCGCGATCATGGTGCTCGCCACAGACGCCAACCCGGGCACCTCGCCGATCTTCTCGCTGCCGCTGATCATCGGCCTCGGCGTCCGCCGCTACGGACTGAGCACACGCGAGGCGCTCCTCGCCACCACGCTCAACGCGGCCTACGTCCTGGACCTTCAACAAGAAATCGGGTCGATCGAGCTCGACAAGCGCGCCGACCTGGTGTTGCTCGACTGCCCGGCCGAGCACGTCGCCTACCGCCTGGGCCGCAACCCGGTCGCGGCGACGTTCGTCGCCGGTGAGCCCGCGTACGTGCGGCCTGATGCGGCATGGCGCATCATGGAGCGGTGAGCTTCGGATCCGCCGATGCGGAGCAGGCGTTCCCGCTGGGCGCCGCCGTCACGCTGGAGCAACTAGATCTAGACCCCCATCCGGCGCTCGCCGCTCTACGCGAGCTCGAGCCCGTGTCGTGGCTTCCGGCGCTGGAGGGTTGGCTCGTGACGCGCTACGACCTCGCGGTCCACGTGATGCGGGACGCGGAGACGTTCACGGTCGAGGACCCCCGGTTCTCGACGGCACAGGTCGTCGGACCCAGCATGTTGAGCCTCGACGGCGAGGCACACTCACGCCACCGCGCGCCGTTCGCGGCGCCGTTCAGGCCTCGCGCCGTGCGCGACCGCTTTGCCGTGGCCGCCACGGACGAAGCCGACCGCCTGATCGACACGTTCGCCGACGACGGCGCCGCTGAACTGCGGCGGTCGTTCGCGGGGCCATTGGCGGCGTCGATCATGGCCCGCGCGCTCGGGCTGGAGCAGGGCGAGGTCGGGACCATGCTGGGCTGGTACGACGCGATCGTCGCCGCGGTTACCGAGGTGACCGCGGGCCACGACGTACCGATCAACGCCGGCGACGCATTCGACTCGCTGAGCGAACGCCTCGAGGCGGTGATCGCGGCCGGTCCCGAGGCGTCGTTGCTAGGCGCCGCCGCCTCGCGCGAGGACCTCACGACGGACCAGGTCGTCTCGAACGCGGCCGTGCTGTTGTTCGGCGGGATCGAGACGACCGAGGGGATGATCGCCAACGCCCTGGTGCACCTGCTCGAGCACCCCGATGTCCTCGCGTGGATCGATCATGACCGGAGCCGGCTCGACGCGGCGCTGGAGGAGACGCTCCGGCTCGAGCCGGCCGCCGCGATGGTCGATCGCTACGCCACCGCCGACGTCGACCTGCGTGATACGCAGATACGCCGCGGCGATCTCGTCCGCGTCTCGATCAGCGCCGCCAACCGCGACCCGGCGGTGTTTCCCGACCCCGAGCGCTTCCACCCGACGCGCTTCGACCGACCCGGCACCCGTGGCCATCTCGCGTTCGCCCACGGCCCGCACGTGTGCCTCGGCGTTCACCTGGCCCGGCTCGAGGCCCGGGCCGCTCTGGATGTCCTCCTGAGCCGGTTGCCCACGCTGGCGCTCGATCCAAGCAGGTTGCCTCGGATCCAGGGGCTCGTGTTCCGCAAGCCACGCACCCTGTACGCCGTCTGGGACTAGGCCGCCGCGCGGCGCGATCGCCGCATCCCATGGAATAGTTCTCCCTCGGGTGCGCGTCTTGCGGAGAGCCCTCTTGGTCGTAGCGACAGGCGGGGCTCTCGTCCCGCTGCTGCTCGGCCCTGCGCAAGCAGCCACGCCCCGGAGCGCCAGCACCGCGACCGCCGCGAGCACCGCGACCGCGCCGCCGGCCGCCCCCCGCCGGCAACGACCCCGCCCGCAACGACCCCGCCCGCAACGACCCCGCCGGCAAATCCCAACCCTGCGGTCGTGAGCGTGCGCGTCAGCAAAGCGTGGGTCAGCCAGCCGATCCCCTCCGGGTTCATCGGCTTCTCGTTCGAGTTCCCGGCCGTGCGCGACTACACCGGGTCGGATCCACGCGCGATCAATCCCGTGCTGGTCGCGCTCATCCGGGACGTCGCGCCGGGGCAGACGCCGGTACTTCGGATCGGCGGCAACAGCACCGACGGCACGTGGTGGCCGCTACCCGATGTGACGCCCAGCCCAGGAATCACCTACACGCTGACCAAGAGTTGGCTCGCGACGACGAGGGCCCTAGCTATCGAGACCGGCGCGAAGCTGATCCTGGGCGTCAACCTGAAGGACGACAGCGCGGCCGAGGCCGCAGCCGAGACCTACGCGTACCGCACGGGCATCGGCGCCAAACACATCGAGGCGCTCGAGATCGGCAACGAGCCGGAGCTGTACAAGGTGTTTCCGTGGTACGAGATCAACGGGGAGCCGTTCTACGCCCGGCCCCCGATCTACGACTTCACGAGCTACACGCAGGAGATCGCGCAGATCGCCGGCGAGGTTCGGGGCTTCACGCTCGCCGGCCCGGCCACGGGGACCCCGCAGTGGTTCGCGGCGGTCCCGCCGCTGTTCGGAGTCGAGCGCCGGCTGAAGGTCGTCACGTATCACCGCTATCCGCTACTCGCCTGCTTCTCGCAGCCGGGCGACCCGCGCTATCCCTCGATCCCGAACCTGCTCAACCCCGACTCGGCGCGCGATCTGCTCACCGGCGCCGGCCCCGTGATCGCCTACGCGCACAAGCACGGCGCGACCGTCCGCATCGACGAGCTGAACTCCGTCGCCTGCGCGGGCCAGCCCGGAGTCAGCGACACGTTCGCCTCGGCCCTGTGGATGCTCGACACGCTGTTCGCGATGGCCCGCTCCGGCGTCGACGGCGTCAACATCCACACGCTTCCCACGGCCTCATACAGGCCGTTCGAGTTCCGCCGCATCCGCGGGCGATGGCTCGCCACCGTCAAACCCGAGTACTACGCCCTGCTGATGTTCGAGCAGGTCGCTCCCCCCGGCTCGCGGATGCTGAACATCTCACAGACCGCCAGCACCGACATCCGCTCCCGGGCGACCCTCGCGCCCAACGGCGACGTTCACGTCGTGCTCATCAACGACAGCCTGACCGGCGAAGGGCACGTCGTATTCGTCAAGCCCCCGGCAAAGGACCACACAGCGGTGCTCGAGCGTCTCAGCGCCCCGAGCGCGGCCGCCACCGACGACGTGTCGCTGGGCGGTCAGACGTTCGGCAACGAGACCGGGACCGGCGAGCTGAAGGGCAAGCTCCGCACGATCGGCGTGAAGCCCGACCATCGTGGCCGGTACCTGATCAGGCTGCCCGCCTCCACCGCCGCGATGCTCACGTTCCCCCCAGCCGCAACTTCACCCCCGCCAGGTCCTCGTACAGGCGGATCGCACTGATCTCGCCGGCGTCGTCGCCGTAGGCCGCGCGCGCGCGGCGGTGAATCTGCTCGACGAGCGCGGTCAGCTCGACCGGCACCCCGACCTCGCGCGCCAGATCGACGACAAGGCCCAGGTCCTTCGTGGCCAGCCGCATCGGAAACGCCTCGTCGTAGTCGCCGTGGTCGAGCACCATGCGGACGTCGCGCTCGAGGAAGTTGGAGTTGGCCGGCGACCCGACCAGCGCGGCGTGAAGCCGGTCGAGCGGCACCCCGGCGCGCACGCCGATGCTCAGCACCTCCCCGGTGGCTACCGACTGAATGAACCAAAGCAGGTTGAGCAGCAGCTTGACCGTGTAGCCGGTGCCGCTGTCGCCGAGGTGGAAGATCCGCGCCGGGTCGCCCATCGCCTCGAGCAGCGGGCGAGCCCGGGCGAACACCGCCTCGGAACCGCCCACGTAGATCGCGAGCGTCCCGGCCTGCGCGCCGATCGATTGCCCGGCCACCGGAGCGTCGAGCACGTCGACGCCGCGCTCGCGCGCCGCCGACACCACGCGAGCGCCCACCGACGTCGAGCTCGTGCTCATGTCGATCGCGATCGAACCGGGCTCGAGCGCGGCGATCGCGCCGTCCTCGCCTAGCCACACCTGCTCGACGTCCGGCGGTGCCGGCAGCATCGTGATCAGCACGTCCGCACGCCGCGCGCATTCACCGACGGAACCAGCGGCCCGTGCACCCACATCCGCCAAGCGCACCACGGCCGCGGCATCGAGGTCATACGCGGTCACGTCGAATCCGGCGCGCACGACGTGCGAGCACATCGGACCGCCCATGTTGCCGAGACCGATGAAGCCCACGCGCTCGATCACAGCGCCACCCAGGTCGTCTTCAGATGCGTATACGCGTCGAGCGCGTGCAGCGAGCGGTCGCGCCCGTGACCCGAGTCCTTGACGCCGCCGAACGGGGTGGCGAGCGACGACGCGTCGAACGTGTTGATCCAGACCGTGCCGGCGCGCAACCGCCGGGCGACCCGGTGAGCGGTCGTGATGTTCGAGCTCCACACCGCCGCAGCGAGGCCGTAGCCGGTTCCGTTCGCAAGGGCGATGGCGTGCTCGGCGTCGTCGGCTTGCTGGATCGCGAGCACCGGCCCGAACACCTCCTCCTGGACGATCGGATCAGCCGGGTCGAGCGCCTCGAGCACGGTCGGCTCCATGTACGCACCGCCCGGAACGGGCTCGGCACGCGCCCCGCCCACCAACAACCGCGCCCCGTTCCCGGCCGCCCGCTCGACACGGCCCAAAACACCGTCGAGATGCTCGTTCGAGACAAGCGCGCCCAAGGTCGTCGACGGGTCCGCGGGATCGCCCGGGACCATTCCACGCGCAAACCCAGTCAAACGCTCGACCAGCGGCGAAACCAACCCCCGCTCGACGACAACCCGCGAGCCCGCATGGCAGGTCTGACCGGCGTTGTAGAAGATCCCCCAACCGATCGCATCGACGGCGCGGTCCAGGTCCTCGACGTCCGCCAGCACCACGTGTGGGCTCTTGCCTCCGAGCTCCAGTGACACCGCCTTGCCGTTCGACTCTCCGGCATAACGCAAGAAGAGCCGCCCAACTGGAACCGACCCCGTGAACGAGATCTTGTCGACCAGCGGATGGCGCCCGAGCGGCTCGCCCGCCTCCTCGCCGAATCCCGGCACGACGTTCAGCACCCCGTCGGGCAAGCCCGCCTCCGCCCCCAACTCGGCCAGCGCCAAGGCGGTCAACGGCGACTGCTCCGCGGGCTTCAACACCACCGAGTTGCCCGTAGCCAAAGCAGGCGCGAGCTTCCACGCCGTGATGATCAACGGGTAGTTCCACGGGATGACCGCTCCGACCACGCCGAGCGGCTCGCGTCCGACCAGCGCGAGCGCGTCCGCCCCGGTTGGCGCGATCTCGCCGTACACCTTGTCGATCGCCTCCGCGTACCACGCGATGCAGTTGCGCGCGTTCGGGACGTCGACGTTCCGCGCGTCTGTAATCGGGTGGCCGACGTCGGCCGACTCGAGCTGGGCAAGCTCCTCGGAGTGCTCATCGATCAGCGAGGCCCACCGAAGCAGTACGCGCTTTGCGCTCCCGCGGATCGGCCAACGCCCAGACACCATCGTCGAACGCGCGCCGCGCCGCCCGCACGGCGAGGTCGATGTCCTCGCCTGATCCGCGCGCCACCTCGGCGATCACGCTCCCGTCCCGCGGAGAGACGTCCGAAAACGTCCGCCCGTCCGAAGCGTCCACGAACCGGCCGTCGATGAACGCCTCGCGCCTCAGGCCCGCACCGATTCCTCGTCCACCGCGTAGAACGCCACCGCCTCTTCGTCGAGCGCAGCGCCCAGACCCGGCGCGTCGGGAACCCGGACCATCCCCCCGGAATCGACCACGACCGGCGATGCGAGCATGAAGTCGCGCCGCGCCGGCGTCCACCCCGGCGGGTCGTACGGGAACTCGAGGAACGGCCCGCCGCCGACCCCCGCGCACACGTGCAGGTTGGCGAGCACGCCGATCCCGTTGGTCCACGTGTGGGGCGTGAACCACCGGTTCCGCCGCAGCGCCAAAGCCCCCAAAGTCCTTGCTCCCGAGATACCCAGCGCCAGCACCACGTCGGGCTGATACACGTCCAGAGCATCGGCATCCAGAGCAAGGCGCAGCTCCTCGAACGTCCTCGCCATCTCCCCACCGCCGATCCGCACCCCGGCAGCCAACCGCAGATCGTGCATACCGCGAAGGTCCTCCCCCGGCAAAGGCTCCTCGACCCACAACACCCCGTACGCGCGCAGCCGCTCGACGATCCGCCGCGCGCCAGCAACGTCGAGCCGCGTGCCGATGTCGCCAGCCATCCGCCACCACTGGTTGAGGTCGACCATGATCTCGAGTCGGTCACCGACCGCGTCGCGAACGGCCGCGACCACGCCGATCCCCTCGTCGGCCCGCGCGGGCGCGATCCTGATCTTCACCGCCTGGAAGCCCTCCTCGATCAGCGCCAACGCGTCCTCGGCCCGTTGACCCGGAGCTCGCAACGAACCCCACGACGCGTACGCCGGCAACTCCGACCGCGCGCCCCCCAACAAGGAAGCCACCGGCTGGCCGCAGGCCTGTCCGAACAGGTCCCACAGGGCGGCCTCGAGCGGCCAAAACCGGCCCGCGTGAAAAGAAACCGTCTCGAGCACCCGGGCATGGCGCTCGATGGCGAGCGCGTCGCGCCCCACGAACAACTGAACAAAATCATCAAAGCCGTTCATCGTGTCGCCGCTTCCAACCCCAACCAGGCCGGAATCGGTTTCGACCCGCACGATCGTCGCGTCGAACGACCGGCGCGGATCCGGGTCCCAAGCCGCGTAGAACGGCGGATCGAGCGGCAACCGCAGCCGATCCACGCGGATCGCCGTGATCTTCAAACTAGTGGCCTCCTCCGCAAGTACGCTCGCATTCGAGGCGCCCCTGACCTACGACCCCCCGTAGAAGGGGCTCGTCACGGAATCGCGGCGCGCAACCAAGTCCCGCGCCGCATCGGGATCGCGACCTTCGACCGCCATGCCGATCGCGCGCCGCACCGCGACCCGCGTCGCCTCCCGCACCGCGGTCTCCTCGAAAGCTACCGGGTCGATCCAGATGCACACGAACACGATCAGGTCTCCGGTCGGCTCGAGCAACCCGTCCGCGACCGCATCGAGCACTCCCTGGGCAATCCCCAATTGCCCGGCGCCCCAGGTGATCGTCTGGTGGCGATCCTCGAGCGCCGTCGCCTTGTTGATCATGATCGTCGGCGGCCACACCACCTCGTAGCGGTCCTGGGCCTCGCCGACGACGACCAGGATCGGGGTGTGCCCCGGCGACGGCGTCGTGAACGTCCCGAGCAAAGCCGCGGCGGTCGGCGTGCCGCGGACACCGAGCACGACATTCACATGACAGCCATTCGGGCCGGGGCGGCCACCCCATCCCTCGCCGATCCGCCCGTCCAGATGGTGCAAGAGAACGCTAAGGGGTCACTGCCCCACCCCCGCCAGCTCCTCGTCGATCACGATCACCGAGCGCGCCCCCTGGCCGTGGCGCAGCCGCTCGAGCGCCGCTTCGACGTCGTCGAGCCCGATCAGGTACGAGACGACGTCGCCGAGGTCGAGCCGCCCGTCGACCACGAGTTGCACGAGCTGGCCGAGCGCGGCGTGAACGTCCGACGATCCGTAGTAGCTGCCGCTGATCGTCTTCTCCGACAGAAAGTCGATCGCCGGCAGCGACACCTCGACGCCGACGGGCGCTAGCCCGACGACCGTCGCCGCGCCGCCCGGCCGGAGCACGTCCCAGGCCTGCCGGATGGTCGCCGCGCGACCGACGACCTCGAACGCGTGGTCGACCCCCCCGCCGGACAGCGTCAGGACCTCCGAGACGACCCCGTCGCCGCCGGCGCCGGCGAGCACGACGTGGGTCGCTCCGCGGCGAGAAGCGAGCTCCAACTTGCTCTCATCGGTGTCGATCGCGATCACCATCCCGGCGCCGGCAAGCCGAGCACCCGCGATCACCTGCAGGCCGACGCCGCCGCACCCGATCACGCAGACGCTGGCGCCGACGCGGAGTCCGGCGCGATTGACCGCGCCGATCCCGGTCACCACGCCGCAGCCGAGCAGTGCAGCCTGCCACAGCGGAATCGAGTGGGGCAGTGGCACCGCGCCGTTGGCCGGCACGACCGCGTACTCCGCGAAGCACGCCACCATCAGGCCGTGCTGCAACAGGCCTCCGTCGGCCCCCCGCAACCGCGACGAGCCGTCCATCAACATCCCAGCGACGCCGTTGCGCGCCGCCGTCTCGCATAGCGTCCGGCGCCCCGCCCGGCAGGCACGGCACGAACCGCACGAGGGCACGAAGCAGAACGCCACGTGGTCGCCCACGACGACGTCGATGACGTCCTCGCCGACCGCCTCGACGACGCCCGCGCCCTCGTGACCGAGCACCATCGGCCAGCGGCCGCCGCCAAGCGCCCCGTCTGCCAAATGCAGATCTGAATGACACACACCCGCGGCAGCGACCCGGACGAGCACCTCACCGCGGCGCGGCGGCGCCAGCGTCACCGTCTCGGTCGCCACCGGCCGGCCCGGCTCGCGCAGGACCGCCGCGCGCATCTCGATCACGCGCGCGCCGTCGACCTCGACCTCGGTCCTCAGCGAAGTCTCAGTCGTCTGCGCGGGCAACCGAGACTTCCTTGGCCTGGAGCCGCCGGAGCTCCTCCAGGGGGATGTGGCAGCGGATCGCGTGACCGGGCTCGGCCTCGGCGAGCGGCGGCTCGGTGTTCACGCAGATGTCCCCGAGGAAGCGCGGGCAGCGCGTGTGGAACACGCAGCCGGTGGGTGGGTCGGCCGGGCTCGGGATCTCGCCCTCGAGCTTGATGCGTTCGCCGTCCGAGTCGTCGAGCGTCGGGACCGCGGACAGCAGCGCCTCGGTGTAGGGGTGGTGGGGCGGGTTGAAGACCTGGTCGGCCGGCCCGATCTCCATGATCCTTCCGAGGTAGAGCACGGCAATCCGATCCGCCAAGTAGCGCACGACGCCGAGGTCGTGGCTGATGAACAGATACGAGACGTCCTCGCGGTGCTGGAGGTCGGTCAGCAGGTTCAGGATCGCCGCCTGGACCGACACGTCGAGCGCCGAGGTCGGCTCGTCGCACACGATGATCCGGGGATCGCCCGCGAACGCGCGCGCGATCGCGACGCGCTGCTTGAGTCCGCCCGACAGCTGCGCGGGACGCATCGAAAGGTGGCGCTCGGACAATCGGACATCTGCGATCAGCTTCTTCAGCCGGGCCATCAGCGCCTCGCCGTGGTAGCCCCCGAGTCGCGACAGCGACCGCGAGATGAGCCGCTGCACCGAGTGGCGCCGGTTCAGCGCCGAGTCCGGGTTCTGGAAGACGATCTGGAGAGCCTTCTCCTGCTCGTGCGTCCGGCCCGAGGTGGTCTCGGAGAGCGCCTTGCCGTCGAGCGTGATCTCCGATCCCTTGTCGGGAGCAGCCAGGCCGAGCAGGACCCGCGCCAGCGTGGTCTTGCCGCTTCCCGACTCGCCGACGAGCCCGAGCGTCTCGCCGGCGCGGAGCTCGACGCTGACGTCGACGAGCCCGTAGATCGTCTCCCCCTCCATGTGGAAGGTCTTCGACACGTCGGCAGCGTTGATCAGCACGGGGTGGGCGGGGCCCGAATCCAGGCGCTCGCCGGGCACCGCCTCGCGCTCGGGCGGGATCACGCGCGGGAGCGTCTGCGCGCGCTCGTGGAAATGGCACCGCGACCGGCGCCCGGCGTGGGCGGGATCGATCTCGAAGAGCGGCGGCGCCTCCCTACGGCAACGGTCCTCGACGAGACCGCAGCGGTCGGCGAAGATACAGCCGTCGGGGACCACCCCCGGCGGAGGCAGCGAGCCCGGAATCGTGTCGAGCGCCCGGTTCGCCTTGAGCGTGTCGCGCCGGGGGATGCAGCGCAGCAGGCCGACCGTGTACGGATGGCGGGGGTTGTTGAACACCTCGCGCGCGGGCCCCTCTTCGACCAGCTCGCCCGCGTACAACACGCCGACGCGGTCGCACATCTTCGCGATCACGCCCAGGTTGTGGCTGATGAACAGGAATGACGTGCCGAACTCGGTTCGGAGCGCCGCGATCAGATCGAGGACCTCCGATTCGACCGTCGCGTCGAGCGCGGTCGTGGGCTCGTCGAGGACCAGGAGCGCCGGCTCTGCGGCGAGCGCCATGGCGATCACGACGCGCTGGAGCATGCCGCCCGACAGCTGGTGGGGATAACGATTCATCACCCCCGCCGGGTTGGAGATCTGGACCTTCTCGAGCATCTCCTGCGAGCGGTCGAGCGCCTGCGCCTTGGGGGCGCCGGCGAGCTCGTACACCTCGGCGACCTGGCGCCCGACCTTGAGCGTCGGGTTCAGCGCGCGTCCGGGCTCCTGGTAGACCATCGAGACCGTGCTCTGCCGAAGCTTGCGCAGCTCGCCTGCGTTCATGGCGAGCACGTCGCGTCCGTCGATCTCGACCTTTCCGCCGGTGACCTTCCCGTTCCGCGCGAGGTAGCGGACGATCCCGAGCGCGATTGTCGACTTGCCACAGCCAGACTCTCCGACGAGCCCGAACGACTCGCCCCTCGCGACCCGGAAAGAGACGTCGCGCACCACGCGCGATCCATGTCCGCGGACGCTGTAGGTGATTTCGAGGTTCTCGACGTCGAGCGCGTCGGCCTGTGGACGAGCGTCGTCCGGTCTGACGGTGTCGGCGGCCGCGCTCATCCCTCGAGCGCTCCCTGCACGGAGTCGGATATCAGGGTGATCGAAACCACGAGCGTCGCGATCGCGATGGCGTCGAACAGCACCTCCCACCAGTAACCGGCGGGCACGACACCGTAGTTCGACGAGATGTCGAGCGCCCAGTCGGGCGAGGGTGGCTGGACTCCGAGGGTGAGGTACGTGAGCGTCAGGACCGCGAAGATCGCGTACGCCAGCCGGACGGTGAATTCGACCATGATCGGGGCGAACACGTTCGGAAGGATCTCCGCGAACATGATGTAGGGGGCGCGCTCGCCGCGCAGCCGCGCGGCCGCGACGTAGTCGAGTTCGCGCTCGAGCAGCACCGCGGCTCGCACGGTCCGTGCGATCAGCGGCGTGAACAGCAGCCCGATCACGACGATAAGCACGATGTTCGTGCGCCCGAGCGTCGACAACGCGATTATGCCGGTGACCACCACAGGCAGCGCCAGGAAGGCCTCCACGAACCGGCCGACCACGTCGTCGACCAGCCCTCGGAAGTAACCCATGAAGAGCCCGACCACGGTGCCTAACACCGTCCCCAGCAGCGTCGCGAGCGGCGCGATGATCAGGATGTCGCGCGAACCCACGATCACGCGCGAGAACATGTCGCGCCCGAGCTGGTCGGTCCCGAACAGATGCGCGCTGGACGGCGCCTTGTTGATCCCCTCGAGATTCTGAGCGTACGGGCTGTGCGGCGCGATCGCCGAACCGAAGATCGCGCAGATGATCCAGATGAGGAGGATGACCGCGCCGATGATGAACGTCGGCGAGCGCAGCAGCTCACGGAAGACCTCGCGACGTAGCACGGTCCGGCCCGCCGCGAGCGCGCCGGCGTCCTCGACGGGGATGTCGACGATGCTCATTCGGCCGCCCGCAGCCGGATCCGCGGATTGAGCAGCGAGAACGCGATGTCCGCTACCAGCGTCACGATCATGTACACGACCCCGATCGTGAGCACGCACGCCTCGAGCATCGGGATGTCGTGCTGGGTTGCCGCGTTGAACGTGAGCAGCCCGATGCCGTTGTAGCGGAACAGCGTCTCGACGACGACAAGGCCGCCGATCAGATAGCCGGTCTGGGTCGCGATCACCGTGATCGTCGGCAGCAGCGAGTTGCGCAGCACGTGCTGGCGGATCACCACGCCGCGCGGCAGGCCCTTGAGCACGGCGGTGCGCGCGTAGTCGGACTGGAGCGCCTCGATCGTGCCGACACGGGCCATCCGCGCGATGTAACCGAACAGGACCATCACGAGTGGGATCACGGGCAGGATCAGGTACTTCAGCTGGGTGAAGAACCCCGAGCCGGACGGAGCCGTGGCGGTCACCGGCAGCCACCCGAGTTCGACGGCGAAGACGACGAGCAGCACGATCCCCGACACGAACTCCGGCACGGTCAGCATCGACTGCCCAACGACGCTGATCGTCCGGTCGATCGGCTTGCCGGCGTTGAGCGCCGACACCACCCCACCGAGGATCCCGAGCGGGACGAGGATCACGAACGCGAAGATCGCGAGCTTCAGCGAACGGCCGAGCGCGCTCGTCAGGATCGGCCCGATCGGCGCCTGGTACTGGTACGACTGGCCCGGGAAGTGAGTGATCCAGTGCCAGTACTGGGTCAGGATCGGCTTGTCCACGCCGAATTGGTGGTCGAGGGCATGGACCGCACTCGGCTCCGCGAGCGGTCCGAGGATCGGAGCGCCCCGGATCGCTCGGAAGGACCTGGCCGAGGAAGAACACGATCAAGCTCAGGAGCCACAGCGTGATCAGCGCGAGGCCGAGCCGCTTGAGGATGAACCTGACCATGTTCGGGTGGGGATCCCCGCTTAGGCCGACTTGTACGCCGTATTCAGGTAGAGCTGGGCGATCGACGTCGGGTTCAGCCCACCGACGTTCGGCGTCGACGCGGTCAGGCCGTCGATCCAGTACGGGTAGACGATCGGCGTCTCCTGCAGGAGCAGGTTCTGGATCTTCCCCGCGACCGCCTTCTGCGCCTGCAGGTCGAGCGCGGCCACGAACTGCTTGACCAGCCCGTCGTACTCCGAGTTGTGGAACCTCGCCGCGTTCCAGGGCCCGCTCGAGGTGAGCGGCGCCGTCAGGTACACGTTGGGGACGCCGCGGTCGCCGTAGTCGACGAGGCTCATCGTGCCGTCGAGCCAGTCGGAGTTGCCGTAGCTGGCCTTGCCGTAGTAGAGCGTCTGGCTCTCGATCGTGGCGTTGATCTTGATGCCGGCCTTGGCCGCGTCGGCGACGATCACCTGCGCGAGCTGGGGGATCTCTTGGTAGACCTCGGTCTTCATCGAGGTCGAGAAGCCGTTCGGATGACCGGCTGCAGCCAGCAGCTGCTTGGCCATTGCGATGTTCTGGGTCCGCTGGGGAACGCTCGTGTCCGTCGACGGGAACCTCGGGCCGAACGGGTAGTCGTTGGCGACGGTCCCCTTGCCACTCAGCAGCGCCGCGACGGCGCCGGGGCGATCGAGCGTGTACGCCACCGCCTGGCGCACGCGCGCATCGGTGAACGGCGCGATGTCGTTGCGCATCGACAGCTCACGATGGTTGGCCGATTGGAGGCTGATGATCTTGTAGGACGGGCTGTTGAGGATCGCGGCGGCGCCGGAAGGCGTGAACTGCGCGATCACGTCGACATCGTTGCCCTGGAGCGCGAGGATCATCGGCGCCTGGCTCGAGAAGAACTTGAACGAGGTGCCGGCGAGCAGCGGCGTCGTTCCCCAGTAATTCGGGTTCGGGACGAACGTGGCGCCGACGTTCTGCGTGTAGGTGCCGAGCTTGAAGGCGCCGGTCCCGATGAACGTGCTCTGCCATTTGCCGAAGTCGGTCCCGTTGGGAACGATGATCGCGTTGTAGTTGTCCGAGGAGACGAGGTAGGGGAAGTTGCCGTTGGCCGCCTCGAGGGTGAACGACACGGTCATCGAATCGACCATCTTCACGCCGGCCGGGGTCAGCACGCCGGTGAACGCCGACAGCGCGTTCGAGGCGTTCTTCGGATCCGACAGCTGCTGGAACGTGTAGACGACGTCGGCGGCGGTCATCGGGGCGCCGTTGCTGAACTTGACGCCCGGGCGCAGCTTGAACGTCCACACGGTGCCGTCCGAGTTCGGGCTCCAGCTAAGCGCAAGCATCGGCTGGAGCATCAGCTTGATGTTGCTGTCGAAGACGAGGAACTCGCCGGTCTGGTTCAGCATCAGCAGCCCGCCGGCGTCCGAAATCGTCAGTGGGTTGATCGCCGCCGCGGGGGTGACCGCGCCGATCCGCAGCATGCCGCCCTTCGTCGCGGCCGCGCTCGACGTGCTCGAGCCCGACGCCGCGCTCGACGTGCTCGAGCCCGACGACGAGCCGCACGCGGCCAGGACCGCGCCCAGCAACGTCGCCGACATCCCGATCGTGCTGCCGCGGCGCAGGAAGTCGCGGCGGCTCAGCCTTCCGGAGACGAGCTCGTCGATGTAGTGGTTCTCGAGCTCGGTGCGTCCACTGCGCAGCCGGTCCAGCTCATTGTCGCCGCGGCTCATGGAGCCACCTTTCTGTTGGAGTCGACCCGGCGCCGGCTCGCGGATCCCCGAGCGGGCGTCGCTAATGTTGCTAACTTACTTGATTGATTTGGTGAAGTATTCGCCGGCGGGTGGTGATTGCCATTGCCCGGAGCGCTGCCGCTGCTGCCGTTGGCCGAGGCCGGCACGATCTCCCGCGCGGCCTGGAGCAGGTCGGGGAGCATCTCGCGCCTGCGGGCGGCGCTTATGCGCCCGGTCGGCACGCACAGAGTGATCGCGGCGGCCACCCGCCCCGGAGGGCCGACGGGCACGGCCAGGCAGTGCAGGCCGAGCGCCGTCTCGTCGATGTTCTCGGCGTAGCCTCGGCGGCGGGTGTCGGCCAGGATCCCGAAGAGCTCGTCGAGTCCCTCCAGCCGCCGGCCGGTCGGCGTCACTAGGTCGCATCCCGCGTACAGGGCCGCGACCTCCTCCCCCGGTCGGTCCGCGAGCAGCACCCGCCCGGACGCCGCCGCGAACGCCGGAAGCCGGCTTCCGACGGCGGTGACGAGGCGAACCTGATGGGTGGTCTCCTCCTTGGCGATGAACACACTCTCGCGCCCGTCGAGGACGGTTAGGCACGTGGTCTCGTTGTGGCGGTCCACCAGCCGGCGGGCGACGCCGTGGAATCCGGCGGTCAGCGGCGAGACGGGCGCCGTGTGCGCGAGCCACGCGACCCTGGGGCCAAGCTCGATCTGGCCGGTCTGCGCATCGCGGGCGGCCCACCCGCGCTCGAACATGATCGAGCACGCCCGGTGCAACGTGCTCTTCGCGATGCCGGTCTCGCGAGCCAGGTCGGCGAGCGTCGTCGGGCCCTCGCGGTCGAGCACCTCGAGTATGTCGAGCACGGCGGAGATCCCCGGCGATCCGGCAGCGGAACGCTTAGCCGGCTGGTACCCGATAGCGGCTTCCATGTCCTCCTCTGATCCGCAGGTAGAACGGCGTTCAGCCGATGGACCAGGGACGTTTCTTTCACACCGCCCGGACGGTGTCAAGTTAACGGAGTTTTAGGGCCGGCGCCGGGGCCGAGGTCGGCGCCACGGTACGGTGAGCGAGCACATGGATTTCTGGAACGCTCGCGTGATCGATGGGACGGGCCGCCCGCCGTTCGAGCACGCGGCGGTGCGGGTCGAGGATGGGCGGATCGTTTCGGTCGACTCGGTTGACGGCTCCGGGGGCTCTGTCCCCGAGGGCGCGATCGACCTTGAGGGACGCACGCTCATGCCGGGGCTGATCGACGCGCACGCCCACCTGTCGAGCGACGTGTTCCGGAGTCCCGGCTTCGGCCCGCCGCCCGAGCTCCACGGCGAGCTCCCGCGCCGGCGCGAGCTCGGCTACTTCATCCTCGCCAAGACGGCGCGCGTGCTGCTGGCGGCCGGGATCACCAGCGTGCGCGACGTGGGCGCGTATGACGACGAGGCGCTCGCTCTGCGCGACGCGGTGCGGCTCGGCATCGTCCCCGGTCCGCGCATCCTTTCGTGCGGGCGGATCATCTCGGCCACCGCGCCCGGCGGGGCGATCTTCGGGACCATGTACCGCGAGGCGGACGGCGCTGACGATATGCGGCGCGCCGTCCGCGAGCAGCTCCGTCGAGGAGCGGACTACGTGAAGCTGATGGCGACGGGCGCGCGGTCGGTGCTGGTCGAGGACCCCGAGCCGGCGCAGATGACAGGTGCCGAGCTCTTGCCGCGATCGTCGACGAGGCCCACAGGCTCGGCGTTCGCGTCGCGGCCCACGTCGAGGGTTTGGCCGGCGCGCGGCTGGCGGTGCGCGAGCGCGTCGACACGATCGAGCACGGACTATCACTGCATCGCGACCCGGTCCTGCTCGAGGAGATGGCCGAGCGCGGGATCGTGCTCGTGCCGACGCTGAGCACCTTCCACGACCTCGCCGAGCGCTTCACCGACGACTTTCCCCAGGCGCTGGTCGAGCAGGCCAAGCGCCAGCTCGACGAGGCGTACAAGACACTGGCCGCCGCCCGTTCGATCGGGGTCACGCTCGCGATGGGGCACGACAGCGGTCCGCCGGGCGATAACGCGATCGAGCTCGTGCGGATGGTCGACGGCGGGTTGTCGCCGCTCGAGGGTATTTGCGCGGCGACTTCCGGGTCCGCTTCGGCGCTCGGCATTTCGTCTTCGGTCGGAACGGTCGTTCCCGGGGCGGTCGCCGACCTGCTCGTGGTCGACGGCGACCCGCTCGCCGATGTCGGGGTGCTGCGCGATCCGGAGCGGATCTCGATGGTCGTTCAGGGCGGGAAGGTCGTCGCCGGCGCTCCGGGCGCGTCAACCCTCGCCCCGGCATGACCACCGTCACGCATGCGCCCGAGTTCTCGCTGCCGTCCGTGGCCGGGCCCCCGGTTCGTCTTGCCGACCTTTGTGACGGCGGCTCCGCGCTCCTGTTGTTCGTGTCCGAGGAGTGCCCGACGTGTGTGTTGGCCCTGCATCGCCTGGCGCCGGTCGTATCGGAGCTGTCTGCCGCCGGTGTGCGCGTCGCCGCGATATTCGAAGATCCGCTCGAAGTTGCCGCGCGCGTGGCCCGGCGGACCGAGTTCGCCGGTCTTGTCCTGTCCGAGCCAGCGCCGTACGAGGTGTCGCAGGCCTATTCGTTGGCGAGCCTGCCGACGGCGGTGCTCGTTGATCGGTCCGGCGCGGAGGTGGGGCGCGTGGTCGGCTGGGATGCCGCCGGCCTGCGGACGCTGCTGTCGGTGCCGATCACGGACGAGCCGCCGCTCCGGAAGCCCGGGTGCGCGGCCAAGAACACCTACGACCCCG
The DNA here is from genome assembly GCA_963755525.1 of uncultured Solirubrobacterales bacterium. Taxonomy (GTDB): domain Bacteria; phylum Actinomycetota; class Thermoleophilia; order Solirubrobacterales; family Solirubrobacteraceae; genus Palsa-465. Next base: position 474,590 of record CAVWKC010000001.1, read on the forward strand.
AGGAACTCCGGCTGCTCGACGGCTCCGGTTTCGATGAGCTCGAGGAGATGTTCGAGCGGGGTTGGACCGACGGGCTCCCGGTGATCCCGCCCACGTCGGATCGCGTGGAGGCGATGCTCGGCGGCCGTGATCGCGATTTGCTCCTCGGCGAGATGGCGCCTTCGGTCGCCCGGGTGACGCTTGAGCGGGTCGCCGCGTGTGCGGTGCTTGCGGGCTGCCGCCCGGACTACTTCCCGGTCGTGGTGGCGGCGGTCGAGGCGGTGTTGGAGCCGGCGTTCAACGTCGGCGGGCAGGCGGTGACGACGCAGCCCTGCGGTCAGGTGCTCGTGGTCAATGGACCCGTGCGCGACATGATCGGGTTGAACGGATCGGTCGGCGCGCTCGGTCCGGGCTGGCGGGCGAACATGACGATCGGGCGAGCTTTGCGGCTCGTGGTGTGCCTCACCGGGGGCGGATTCCCGGGTAGGCTCGACCGCTCGACGCTCGGCAACCCCGGCAAGGTCGCGATGTGCTTTGCCGAGGACGAGGACGTGAGTCCGTGGGAGCCGCTCCACGTCTCGCGCGGGTTTGCTGCCGATGCGTCGGTGGTGACCGTGATCGGCGCGGACGCGCCGCTTTCGATCTCGGACCACCGGAGCACCGGCCCGTCCGAATTGGCCCGGGTGCTGGGGGAGGCGGCCGCCGCCACCTGGAGTCCGAACTGGTGGCCGCTCGGCGGGGTCTCGCTGTTCGTGATCTGCCCGGAGCACGCTCGCTCGTTCGAGGAGTGGGGATGGAACAAGGAGCGGGTGCGCGAGGAGATGTTCTCGGCGGTCGTTCGGCCGGCGGGTTCGTTGCGTTGGGGGGAGACGACGCCCCTGGTGTTGGCGTCCGGGGACGAGGCTCCGATCCGCAAGTGGACGAGCCCCGAGGACATCATGCTCGTGGTCGCCGGTGGCGAGGCCGGCCGCTACTCGGCGGTGTTCGGGCCGTGCCTCGGGATGAACAGCGAGCCGATCTCAAAGGAGGTTCAGTGGACTACGTGAGCCCATTCGACGAGCGTTCGCGCGTCGCCGAGCCACTCGCCCCGCGGCGGGCGGATTTGAGCGGCGCCACCGTGGCGCTGCTCGACATCACCAAGCGCCGCGGTGACGAATTCCTCGATCGCGTCGAGGAGCTGCTGCAGGCACGCGGAGCTTCGACCTTCCGGGTCGCCAAAGAGATCTTCTCGAAGCCGGCCGCGCCCGAGATCGTGCGGCGGATCGCCAACCGCGGCGACCTGGCCGTCGAGGGCCTTGCCGATTGAGGGTCGTGCACGTCGTGCAGTGTGCGCGACATGGTTGAGCTCGAGCGCCTGGGCATCCCCACCGCGGCGGTGGCGACCGAGCCGTTCGTCGACGAGGCGCTGGAGCAGGCGCGCGTGCTCGGGATGCCCGACTACCGGATGGTGTTCATTCCGCACCCGGTCCAGCTGCTCACGCTCGACGAGCTACGCGGCTATGCGGACCGCGCGTTCGAGGAGATCGTCGCTCGGCTCACGCTGCCGGCGCCGCGTTGAGGCTCACGCGGCGAGCGAGCCCTCAAGCGGGCGGAGCTCGTCGGCGTAGCTGATCGACGCGCGGCGCATCACCCCGTCGTCGTCGATCGAGTACTGCCCGAGCCGCCACAGCGGCGGCGAGTAGGCGTGAATCGAGATCGCCAGCTCATCCTCGCCGGCGAGGCGATGGATGTGCTCGGGGCCAAACGAGAACGAGCCCCCTTCGGCCACGACGCGCGCGGCCGGCTCTCCGCCGATCCGCGGATTCGATTCGCGCACGGCGCCGCGCACCACCCGGACCGCGCCCGAGGAGATGTCGTGGTCGTGCCAGCCAGTGTCGTCGCCGGGCACCCAGCACAGGAGCCACACGTCCACATATTCGTCCCGGTACAGCGACACGTAGTGGCGGTGCCCGCCTTCGAACGCGACGTATTCTCGCCACCCATCGGGGTCGTTTGCCAGCGAGTCGACCAGCGCCTGCAACTCGGCGCGGTCGAGGTTACGCGGGGGAAGCGATTGCCAGATCATCGAACACCTCCTTGGGATAGAGCAGACGCATTGCGTTGGCGCTGCGGATCGCGTGCAGCGCCGCGGGGCTGAGATCGAGCCGGGGCGGATCGGCGTACGGGCGGTCCGAGCCGTTGACGAGCCCGTCGATCCCGAGCACCCGCACGGTCGCGTCGACCGCGCGCGTGCCGTACGACGACACGTCGAGGAACACGTCCTGATCGACCACGCTGCGATCGCCGGCGCGGGCGGCGACCCGCTCGCTGTGGAGCGGCGCCAATCCGCCCAGCATCGCGAAGCAGACTCTGAGCCGCGGGTGGCGCGGACGGCCGTAAACGCGGAACGCGAACCACGCGGCGTGCATCTGTTGCACATAGGTCACGACGGCCGGCCACCAGAGTGGTTGGTCGGTCGTGGCGGAGCTGCCCGCCACCGGGCCACCCACCCCCGACTCGGCGCCGGCAACGCCCGCTTTCGCCCCGGCGGTCACCGGCCCCGGGTGGACCATCAGCGGCAGGCCGGTCTCCTCGAGCACCTCGAGCAGCGGCCCGGCGTTGTCATACCCCTCGCGATCGAGCAGCGACGTCGCCGGCAATTGGAGCCCGACGAAACCGCGCTCGAGCTCGCGCGAGAGCGCGAGCTCGAGCTCGCGCGAGAGCGCGCCGGCATCCACGTCGGTCAGGCACACCGCCGCCCAGGCGCCGAACGGCTCGGGCAGCGCGAGTGCCCCCTCGTGATACGCCGCGATCAGCTCGGCCGCCTCGTGTGCTGGGAGCGACTCGATCCCCAGCGGGCTCGAGAGCGACACGAGCGCCAGGTCGAGGCCGTCCGCCCGCGCCAGCGCTGCCCGCTCGTCGACGTCGTGGGCTCGCGGGTCGACCTCGTAATCGGGTTCGCCGGCGAGCTCGAGCGTCCAGCCCCGGAGCCGCGGCGCGGTGCCGCGAGCCCGCAGCGCCTCGATCAGCGTGCCCGGCCACACGTGCTGGTGCACGTCGACGACGGGTGCGTCTGTCCTTAACCGATTCATGAACCGGTTAAGTGAAGCGGTTAAGAAGCGGGCTGTCAATACGCTCGGTGGAGTAGCCGCGAGGTCCCTGCAAATCCTCTGCCAAGCCCAGCGTCCAACCCGTCTACGCTTGCGGCGTGAGCCCTCCCGCCAAGCGCGTGACGATCCGGGAGGTTGCTGACGCCGCAGGGGTCTCGGCCGCCGCTGTCTCCTATGCACTGCGCGGCATCCAGGTCTCCGAGGAGACGCAGGACCGGGTCCGGAAGGTCGCCGACGAGATGGGCTACGAGGCGAACCCGATCGCGCGCGCGCTCGCCAGCGGACGCACCGGCTTGGTCGGGATCCTCGGCCCCTCGCTCGAGGACCTGTGGCAGCAGCGCCTCGTCGCCGAGGCGGGCCGCGCGCTGCTGGCGCGCGACCGCTACGCGCTGATCCTCGACGCCGGCGGCGACCCGCTCCGCCAGCGCGCGCTCGCCACCCAGCTCCGCGACCAGCACGTCGACGGCCTGATCCTGTCCCCCGTCGACCCCTCCGATGAGTTCTGGACCGAGATCGCCCAGTCCCTTGCGGTCGTGTCGATCGGCGACGCGCTCCCCGGCCGCAGCGCCGCCGGCGAGGTGCTGTTCGACAACCGCAGCGGCGTTCGCTGCGCACTCGAGCACCTGCACGCCCTCGGCCACCAACGGATCGCCGTGCTGCGCCCGCCGGGGTCTCCGACCAACGACCGTCCGGCCGAGGTATACGTCGGCTCCGAGGCCGATCGCCTCGACCTGGACGTCAGCGTCGTGAGCACCCCCTACGGGTTGGACGAGGCCACCGATGTCGCCCGTGCGGTCCTGACCGCCAACCACCGGCCGACCGCCGCGTTCTGCTTCTCGGACTCGATCGCGTACGGCGTCTACGCCGCCGCCCGCGAACTCGAGCTGCGGATCCCAAACGATCTGTCGGTGATCGGCTACGACGACCATCCCGTCTCCATTCTGCTCGCGCCACCGTTGACGAGCTTCTCCTGGGACACCGAGCGGCTCGTCGACGTCGCCGTCGGGATGGTGCTGGGAGCGATCGAAGGCCACCCGCGCCGGCGCCGGCGCGTCGTGATCGAGCCAAGCCTGCGCGAGCGGGCGTCGACGGCCAGGCGCCGGCGCTGAATCGTTCGCGGCGTTGTTCAGGTCGAGACCCCGCGGCGCGGCCCCGGACACACGCGAGCCTCACCCAAAGAACGAGATCAGCTCGCGCGCCACCCCGACCGGGTCGTCGTAGGCCATCAGGAACCCGGTCCCCGGCAACGTGCGCAGCTGGCAGTTCGGCAGCAGGTCGAGCGCCTGGTAGGCGCCGATCAGCGGATGTGCCGAGTCGGCGTCGGCCCACAGCAGCAGCACGGGGATATCGACCCGCGGGTAGGCGTCGAGCAATCCCCGCTGGGCATCGGCGGGCCAGCGCCGCGCGAACTTTGCCCACGAGCGCGCGCGATTGCCATTGCCGGCGACGTCGGCGAACGCGTGGCGGACCAGGTCGCGCGCCGCAGGATTGCGCTGGGCGGACAGGCGCTCGCCGATCGAGGGCCGGAACACGAGCGTCGCGCCGCGGGCAAGCGTGCGGTCGAGCCCCGGGAGCGCGGCGGTCTTGCAAACGACGCGCCACGCCGCGCGCTTGGCGGGGAACTCGTCGCGCCGGTGGAGCCGGTTGGGCATCAGCGCCATCCGCGCCGGCTCCAGGCGGCCGGAGACGACTGCGCGAAGCGCGAGCTCCGCGCCGATGTCGTGCCCGGCGATCAGCGGTCGCGGCCCGGCCACGTCGCGACAGAAGCCCGCAATCACCTCGGCGAGCCAGTCGGACGTGTACGGGTGGCGGGGCCGGTCCTCGGAATCTCCGTGGAGCGGGAGATCGGGCAGCACGACGCGGAACCGTGAGGAAAGCTCGTCCACGACCGGCTCCCACTCGCGGTGAGAAAGCCCTAACGAATGGAGAAGTGCAAGCGCTGGACCCGTGCCCGTTTCGCGGTACGCTATCCGCGCACCGTCGTGATGGTGATAGAGCCTCAGTCGCATGTGCCTGGCAGGGTCACATCGTCGCAGTCGGAAGGTTCGTAGCGGATCGTGCCCGCTTGTCCTCGTCCTTGGGAGCAAAGGTTGTGCAATTGCTGCACAACGCGCGGCATTCCTCGTAAATGCCTCTGAAATGCAGTTATGGACCAAATGAGGAACAGTCCGCTCGGTTTGTCCACTTCGCAAGCCGCCAATGCACTTGGGGTTTCTCTCGGAACGATCCGCAGGTGGGCCGATATGGGCTACCTCGAGTCGTACCGAACGCCCGGAGGGCAGCGTCGGTTCAGCGTCGAGCAGATCGAGCAGTTCCTGGAGACGCTCCAGCAGCGTCGCGCCGGCCAGAGCCAGCACCAGGAACGCCTCGTCAGCTAACTGACTGACCTGGCACCTACGTCGCGCGCCGGCAGGGCTGCACCGGCGCAGCGACGGCGGGCCGCTAGCCGGCGCGGGCCTGCTTGATCCGGCGTTCCATATCCAATTCGGAGTCGAAGTTGGCAGCGTCCGCGTGCCGGTACTCGACCCCCTCGCCGCTCAGCAGCCCCGCCAGCACCTCGACGTAGCCCGTATCGAGCTGGCTGCCTGCGACGCGCCGCAGCTCCCGGAGCGCCTCGAACGAGCTCATCCTCGTCCGGTACGTGTCCGCGGCGGTTAGCGTGTCGTACACCTCGGCTACCGCGATGATCTTCGCGATCTCGGGAATCTCCTCGCCGGGCAGCCCGTTCGGGTACCCGCGCCCGTCGATCCGCTCATGATGCGCGAGCACGATCTCGGCGATCGGGCCGTACATCCCGAGGTCGCGCAGCATGTCGGCGCCGAGCTCGGGGTGCTGCTGAATCGCCACCCAGTCCTCCTCGGTGAGCGTGCGGCCCCGCTCGGCGACGCGGTCAGACAGCGCGAAGTGCCCGATGTCGTGCAGCAAACCCGCGGTATGGGCCAGCTCCTGGTCGTGCTCGCTCATGCCGACCGCCTCGGCCATGTCACTTGCGAACCGGGCCACGGCCGCCGCGTGCCGGGCGGCGCGCTGGTCGCGGATATCGAGCGCGCGGAGCAGGCCGGCGAGGACTCCCCACGACAGCGACATGTACTGCTCGGCCCGCTGCCGGGAGTCGTTGAGCAGATGGGCCATGTAGGAGAACGCGAGCACCGCGGACGAGCGCGAACGCGATGCCGGCATTGCCCGAGCTTGACCGAAGATCCCGGCGCCGGCAACGATCAGCAGGACGTTGAGCATGGCGCTCGGAAGAGCGACGATAAATGTCCGGGGGCCGAATTGGTCTCCGCGTGGGAAAGAACGTCGGTCGTAGAGCGGGGCGAAAATGACGAAGCTGAGCGTCTCTCCGAACACGCGCGGCCGCGAGCGCAGCGAGGTAGAAGCTCGCCGAATCTCCGCGGCGCGAGGTGATGGCGTAGCGGTAGCGCGCTCGCGAGCAGGCGATGAACCGCGGCGGGAAGGTTGAACGAGGAAGCACTGACCGCAGGCGAGTCCGGAGCATCGGGTCAGCCGCAGTGATTTCGGATATCACTGCGGCCGCTGAAGCCGAGCGGGCCCAGGAACACCGCGGCGAGCATGAAGACGACGAACGATGCCGAGATGGAGAGCCGTCTGGCTTCCCCGCCACGCTCAACCCGGCGGCAATCGCTGCAACAGCCAGTATCAGAGTGAGACCGTTGACTTGGTCGCCCGGCGCAGCGACCATTGCTAGGGCGATGCACACCACCAAGCCAAGCCCTACGAGGGGGGGAGCGATGGAACGCAGCGTCCAGCGGCGCTCGGCACCTCGGGCCAGGGGACCGACCATGTCAGGCAAATTAGCGCGAAACACGCGCTACAGCGAAGTTTTTCTGCGCAGGCGATCAGCCGTTGCGCCAAGTCATCTCGCTGTCTCCTCCCCTCGGACATTTAGGGCACGACGTCCGCACGCCTCCCAAAAATTGGAGATTTAGGTGGCACTTTGGACGAAAACTTGTGCAATTCTATGTGGGGGTATTCAAGAGGGCAATGCCTAGGTCGAAATAGCAACGTCTACGGTTCTTTAACTGCGCATGCGCTATCTCAAGACGAGCGAAGCAGCCGCGCTCCTAAACGTCAGCCCGAACACGTTGAGGGCATGGGAGCGACGGTTTGGCTTCCCGAAACCGCAGCGGTCGCCCGGTAAGCACCGGCTTTTCACCCACGGCGAAGTCGCCGCTCTGCGGGACGCCCTCCAGGAGGGACTGTCGATCTCGTCGGCGATCTCGCGGGCGCGCGAGGGTCTCGCCGCCGACGCGAACTCGCTCGTCGGCGCGCTCGCGTCCTACGACCGGGAGCGCGCGGACGCGGCGATCGAGGCGGCGCTCGCGCTGCGCTCGGTCGAGCGCTCCGTCGAAGAGGTGCTGCTCCCGACGCTCGACGAGATCTCCCGCCGCTACTCGGTCGAATCGGCCGCTTGGGCGTTCGCCGCGCACTGGGCCACCGACTGGCTCCGTCGCGCGACCCGGCTGACGCCGCCGCCGGTGCGCCAGGTCTCGATCGTAATCGGCGATGCCTCGCGGGACGAGCTCGACCGCGATGCGCCTTATATTCGTGCGCTCGAGCTGTTCTGCGTCCGCGCCGGCATCAAGGTCCTCAGCCTGTCGGCGCGCGGCGTGGCCGGGATCGGCGACGCCGCCAACGTGTACCGGCCGAACCTGGTGGTCGTGGCCGGCGGTCACCTCGACGACGACACGGTCGCGAGGTGGGCATACGCGATCCGGCTTGCCGTCGGCGCGATGCCGCTGGCGATCTACCGGCGCGGCGCCGAACGTCCCAGGACGCGCGGCACCGGGACCACGGTGCTCCCTTCGGGCGCCGGCGATGCTCAGCGCATGCTGCTCGACTTGCTCGAGTCGGATCAGCTCGCCGCGACGCCCTCGGCGTCCGCGGCGGCCGCGGTGGCGCGCTTCCAGATGCGGAGCGCGCGGGGCCAATAGTCTGCAAGTCGGATGCACGGTAGATCAGTCACGAACGGCCGGCCCGCCCTGCGGCTCGTGGCAGCGCCCGAGCTGGAGCCCGCGGCGCCAAGCGTACTGTTCTGCAGCCATTGCGGCACTCGCCCGTTCATCTCCGACAAGGCGACCACGATGCCGAGCTCGCGCGTGTGTGGCGAATGCGGGCTTGGGCTGATCCTCGAGGCCTCGGGGGACATCGCTCCGCACGCAGGTGACGCGTTCCTCGTGCTCGATCGCGCGCTGTCCGTGTGCGCACTGTCGCGCGGCGCCGAGCGGCTGCTCGCCGCCAGCGAGCCCGACGCGGTCAATCGCCACATCAGCGACCTGTTGATGCCCGCGGACGCTGAGGAGGAGGGCGGTGAGACCCTCGCCGTGGCGGTCGCGTGGGCCGCGCGCGGTGACGGCGGCACCCGCACCACACGCGTTCGCCCGGCCAACACCTTCGGGATTCGCCTCAACGCTCGGATCGCAAGTTGCGGTCCGCCGCGAGCGGCGCTGGTCGTGCTCGAGTAGGCCTGATGTCCTGCCCGGCGCGATCCGGACAGGGCCGCCCCGGCGTTATGCAAACGCCAGCCGGCGTTATGCAAACCACCAGCAAAAGCGTGGTTTTGCGCAAGATTGCAGGTCTGCTTGCGACACTTGCAGTGCGCGGCTCAGACCTCGATAAATCAGCCTAATGAACGGAATTCGAACCAACGCGGCAGCGGTCATGCTCGGCGTCAGCCCCAACACTCTGCGCAGCTGGGAGCGCCGCTACGGCTTCCCGCGCCCCCGCCGCACGCCGGGCGGTCACCGCCAGTACGCACTGAACGAAATCGAGTCGCTCCGCGCCACCCTGGCGGAAACGCACAATGTTTCGAGCGCGATCGCACTCGCGCGCCAGCGCGGCGAGGGACCGTCGTCGGGCTCGCGCCTGGCCGCGGCGTTCGCCGCGTTCGACGAGGACAAGGCCAACCTTCTGCTCGAGGAGAGCCTCGCGTTGCGGTCGGTCGAACGGACGGTCGAGGAGGTGCTGCTCGAAGGCGTCGCCGCCCACGCAGACGACGCGGCCGTCGGCAGCACGCCCGAGTACGAGTTCGGCTGGCGCTACGCCACCGCGTGGCTGTCGGCGCTCAAGCGCCTGTCCCCGCCGGCGACGCGCTCGGCCGGCGTGCTCGTGCTCGACGCGTCCGCGCCGCTCGAGCTTGACGCGCTGTACGCGCAGTCGCTTGAGCTGATGCTCCGGCGCGGCGGCGTTCGCACCCTGTCGCTGTCGACCGCGATCAGCCCGACGCGCCTGGCCCGGGCGCTGCCGGCGCTCGATCCCCGGGCCGTCGTGCTCGCGGGCCACAGCATCACGCTCGACGCGCTCGGCCGGCTGGTCTATTCGGTGCGCTCGGTCGCGCACCGCGCAGAGATCTTCGACTATCGCGGCGCAGTGCCGGACACCGGAGCCAGCACGGTCCGCCGCCTCGGCCAGACGCCGCTGAATGCCCGCGATCTGCTACTCGCCCGGCTCGAGCAGGCGGGGCCGAGTCGGTCGCAGACGCCGGCGCGCCCGCTCCCCGCCATCTCGGCTCGCTGACGACCCGCCGGCACTCCTTGACCGCGCGCCGGCCGCGTTCGCTGACTCGCGGCGAGCCCCGAATACGGGGAGTGCCACCGGCTTCCTAGAATCGGGCGCCATGCCCGAGGCTCACCGTCCGGTCGATCCCCGCGTCTCGTTCCCCGAGCTCGAAGAGCTGGTGCTCGAGCGCTGGCGCGAGCGCGACGTGTTCGCCGAGTCGGTCCGCCGCCGGCGAGACGCTCCGCGGTGGGGGTTCTACGAGGGGCCGCCGACGGCCAACGGGCCGCCGGGCATCCACCACGTGCTCTCGCGCGTGTTCAAGGACATCTTCCCCCGCTACCGCACGATGTGCGGGTACTTCGTCGAGCGCAAGGGCGGCTGGGACTGCCATGGGCTGCCGGTGGAGCTGGCGCTCGAGGCCGAGCTCGGGTTCACCTCGAAGGCCGACATCGAGAAGTTCGGCATCGCCGAGTTCAACGCCCGCTGCCGCGAGATGGTCCTCAGCCACGTCGAGGACTGGAACGCGATGACCGAGCGGATCGGGTTCTGGATCGATCTCGACGACGCCTACAGGACGCTCGACCCCAAGTACGTCGAGTCGGTGTGGTGGGCGCTCAAGACGATTCACGACAACGGCCTGCTGTACGAGAAGCTCAAGGTCGTCCCCTACTGCCCGCGCGATCAGGTGACGCTCTCGAGCCACGAGCTCGGGCAGCCCGACGTCTACCGCGACGTGATCGATCCCTCGATCTACGTGCGCCTACCGATCGTGGCGCCTCAGTACCCCCTGCACACCGACGACGAGCTCCTGGTCTGGACCACCACACCGTGGACGCTGGTGTCAAACGCCGCGGTCGCCGTCGACCCCGAGCTCACGTACGTCCGCGCGATCCCGGCGGCCGATGACCACGTGTACGTGCTGGCCGAGGCTAGGGTCGAAGCGGTGCTTGGCGAGGGCGCAACGATCCTCGACCGATTTCCGGGCAAGGAGTTCGAGGGCGCGGCGTACGCACCCCCGTTCTCGTTCATCCCCGGGAGCGCGTACGGGCCGAGGGGCCACACCGTCCTGCTCGCCGACTTCGTCAGCGCCAGCGACGGTACGGGCTTGGTTCACACCGCGATCGCGTTCGGCGAGGACGACTTCCGCCTCGGCGAGCAGTACGGCCTGAACGTGATCAATCCGGTCCGACTCGACGGCACCTACGACGAGCGCATCGGCCCGTACGCCGGCCGGAACGTCAAGGACGCCGACCCCGACCTGATCGAGGACCTCCGCGCGCGGAATCGGATCTTCAAGGCCGAGATGCTGGAGCACGCGTATCCGCACTGCTGGCGTTGCGGCACGCCGCTGCTCTACTACGCCAAGCCGTCCTGGTACATCGCCACGAGCCAGGTCAAGGATCGCCTGCTCGCCGCGAACGAAACCGTCAACTGGGCGCCCGAGCACGTCAAGCACGGGCGCTTTGGCAACTGGCTCGAGCACAACGTCGACTGGGCGCTCTCACGCGAGCGCTACTGGGGCACGCCGCTCCCCGTGTGGCGGTGCAAGAACGACCACTTCCACGCGATCGGATCCCTGGCCGAGCTCAACGAGCTCGCCGGCACCAACGTCACCGATCCCCACCGTCCGTTCGTCGACGACGCTACGTTCGCGTGCCAAAGCTGCGGCGAGCCGATGCGCCGCGTGCCCGAGGTGATCGACGTGTGGTTCGACTCGGGCTCGATGCCGTTCGCTCAGTACCACGCACCGCACGAAGGCACCGAACTGTTCGAAGAGCACTTCCCGGCCGATTTCATCTGCGAGGCACTCGACCAGACGCGCGGCTGGTTCTACTCGCTGATCGCGGTCTCGACGCTGCTGTTCGACCGCTCGCCGTACCGGAACGTGGTCTGCCTCGGCCTGATCCTCGACGAGGACGGCCGCAAGATGTCGAAGTCGCTCGGCAACACGATCGCGCCGAACGAGGTGCTCGATCGGTTCGGCGCCGACGCGCTGCGCTGGTACTTCTTCACCTCCAAGCAGCCATGGGACGGCTACCGCTTCTCGCTGGACACGATCGGCGAGGCCGTCAGGCAGTTCCTGCTCCAGCTGTGGAATACGTACGGCTTCTACGTCCTGTACGCCAACGCGAACGGGATCGACCACAACCCGGGCTCGCCCGACCTCGACACGACCACCGAGCTCGACCGCTGGGCGCTATCGCGCCTACAAGACACGATCGAGATCGTCCGCGACCGCATGGACAACTTCGACGCTACGAACGCCGGCCGCGCGATCCAGACGTTCGTCGATGAGATCTCGAATTGGTACGTGCGCCGATCGCGCCGTAGGTTCTGGGACGGCGATCAGACCGCATTCGCGACGCTGCGAGCGTGCTTGCTCGAGACCGCCAAGGTGCTCGCGCCGTTCTGCCCCTTCGTCGCCGACGAGATCTACGACAACCTCGACGGCGCCGAGCCGAGCGTCCACCTGTGCGACTTCCCGACCCCGGACGCCCGCATCCGCGACGCCGACCTGGAGAGCGCGATGGCGATCGCGCGCGAGACGGTCCGGCTCGGGCTCGCGGCCCGCGGTCAGGCGAAGATCGCCGTGCGCCGGCCGCTCCGCGCCGCGGTCGTCGTCGCCACCGGCTCCGAACGCGAGGCGATCGAGCGCATGTCGGGGATCGTCCGCGAGGAGCTCAACGTCAGAGAGCTCAGGTTCGTCTCCGAGGCCGACGAGCTCGGCGAGGTCGAGCTCAAGCCGAACTACCGCACCCTCGGTCCCCGCTTCGGCAAGCACATGCCGCTGGTTGCGGCCGCGGTCGCCGGCCTCGACGCGGCCCTCGCCGCCGCGACGCTTCGCAACGGAGGCCACGTCGCGATCAGCATCGACGGCAAGGACCACGAGCTCACCATCGAGGACCTGCAGGTGTCGATGAAGCCGCTCGAGGGCTATCAGGTGGAGCGCGAGGGCTCGCACGCAGTCGCGCTCGAACTCGAGATCGACGACGACCTGCAAATCGAGGGCTGGGCGCGCGAGATCGTCCGCGCGATCCAGCGTGCGCGCCAGGACGCGGGTCTCGAGGTCACCGACCGGATCGCGCTGACGCTCGACGGCGACGACTCGCTCGTCGCGGCCGCACGCACGCACCAGCGCTACATCGCCGGCGAGACGCTGGCGGTGCAAGTCATCTACGACTCCCTCGATGGATCAGTCGCGCCCATCGTGATCGACGGGCGCGAGGTGCGCGTCCATGTCGCGCTGGCCTCTTCAGCGGCGGCCAGCGCCGACTGAGCGTGTTAGGCGGTGAGGGCGGGCTCGAGCTCGGCGACGAGCTTGCGCTTGGGATACGCCCCAATCACGGTCTTCGCCGGCTGCCCGTTGCGGAACAGGATCAGCGTCGGGATCGACATCACGTTGAACTGGATCGCCGTGTTCTGGTTCTCGTCGATGTTCAACTTGACGACCTTGAGCTCGTCAGCGCGCTCCTGCGCGATCTCCTCGACAACCGGTGCGACCATCCGGCACGGCCCACACCACGGCGCCCAGAAGTCGACGAGCACGGGGACATCGGACTCGATGACCTCGGCCTGGAAGTTGTTGTCGGTGACTTCTGAGACGGTGCCTGCCATTGCGGCTCCTTGATATCTGTGGCGGTGGTTTACTTCAAAAAGTATAGCGGCTTTGATGGGTCTCGCTGCGCTCGACATCCATGGGGCCAACTAGTCCGAGTGATCGCGGGTAACTAGCCTACGAGGTAGCGATGTCGGATCCCACCAACACCGAGATTGCCGACGCCCTCGACGAGCTCGGCGACCTGTACGAGCTCGACGGCGCCGCGGTCTACCGGACCGTCGCCTATCGCAACGCAGCCAAGGCGATCCGGGACGCACCCGTGTCGGTTACGGCGCTCGCGCGCGAGGCCCGCGCCACCGAGCTCGTGGGCGTTGGCCAGATCATCCAGGAGAAGATCATCGCGCTCGCCGACACCGGTGAGATCCCGACGCTCGTCAAGATGCGCGCGAAGTTCCCGCCGGGCCTGATCGCGATCACCCGGCTTCCGGGACTCGGGCCTAAGCGCGCGAAGCGGCTGTACGACGAGCTCGGCGTCGACTCGCTCGAGACGCTCCGGACCGCGGCCGAGGAGCACAAGATCCGTGCGCTCAAGGGGTTCGGCCCGAAGGCCGAAGAGGCGATCCTCGCCAACCTTCGATTAGACGGGGCCGGCGAGCGCCGCGCCCGGATCGTCCTGAGCCGGGCGCTTGCGGTCGGCGAGCCGCTGGTCGCGGCGCTGCGCGAGCACCCAGCCGCGATCGATGTCGAGCTGGCGGGATCGGCCCGGCGCATGACCGATACGGTCAAGGACCTCGACGTGATCGCCACCGCGACCGACCCGCTCGCGCTGGCTCGGGCGGCGACCGAGCTTGACCTCATCGAGGAGGCCAGCACCGCATCGGCGGCGGGCGTGCGCCTGCGGACGCACACGGGCGTCGGCGTCGACCTGCGGATCGTCGAGCCCGACCAGTTCGGCAACCTGCTCCAGCACCTGACCGGCTCCAAGGAGCACAACGTGGCGCTGCGCGACGCGGCCGTGCGTAAAGGCCTGCATGTGTCCGAGTACGGCGTGCTCGACGACGCCACCGGTGAGACCCGCCGCTGCGCCACCGAGCACGAGGTATACGCGCTGCTCGGCCTCCAGTACATCGAGCCCGAGCTTCGCGAGAACCGGGGCGAGCTCGAGGCCGCCGCCGCCGGCACCTTGCCGACGCTGATCGAGCAGGGCGACCTCCGCGGCGATCTTCACTCGCACACGACCGCGTCGGACGGGACCGCGTCGATCGAGGAGATGGCGCTCGCGGCGCGGGACTTCCGCTACGAGTATCTGGCGATCACCGACCACTCGGCGAGCTTCGGGTTCGGGGACGAGGTCTCCCCCGAGCGGCTGCGGGAGCAGATCGCGCGGATCCGTGCCACCGACATCGACGGAATCCAGCTGCTCGCCGGCTCCGAGGTCAACATCCTCCCCGACGGGTCGCTCGACTACCCGGACGAGCTGCTCGCCGAGCTCGACTGGGTGATCGCCTCGGTGCACTCCTCGTTCCGGATGTCGGCCGAGGCGATGACCGACCGGATCGTGCGCGCGATCGAGCATCCGATGGTCGACGCGATCGGCCACCTGTCGGGGCGCAAGCTCGAGCGCCGCGCGCCTTACTCGTTCGACCTCGAACGCGTGATCGAGGCCGCGGCTCGGACCGGAACGATGCTCGAGATCAACTCGAACCCCGACCGCCGCGACCTCAACGAGACGAGCGCGCGCGCCGCCGCGGCCGCCGGCATCCCGATCGTGATCAATTCCGACTCGCACCGGGTCGCCGGGTTCGAGGTCGCGCGCTACGGAATTGCGACGGCCCGGCGCGCCTGGCTGACCGCGCCGCAGGTGGTCAACACCGGACCCTGGGCGTCGATCGAAGCGATCCGGCCGCGGAACCGCGCCGTGGTTCAGAGGTCGCGCCGCGCCGCGAGCCGCCCGAGCGCGACGTCGGACGCGCGCCTGACGCGGGCTTCTTACCGCCTGACGCTGACTTCTTCCCGTAGGTCGGCGCCGGCGGCTTGCGGTAGGGGCCGCTCGGCTTGCGGCGGGGGCGGACGGCGCGCGCGTCGGCGCTCGGCCCGTCCAGCGGCAGCGGGTCGTATTTCCCGCGCTTCTGGATCCACACGAACCAGGCCAGGCCCGCCAGGCACACCAGCGTCGCGATCCAGAAGTTCAGGCGCATCCCGAGCACGTGCACCGAGTAGTCGATCCGGATCGTCTCCTCGAAGATCCGGTAGCCCGCGTAGCCAGCGACGTACAGCGCCATCAGTCCCGGCGGCTTGATCTTGCGGCGGTTGCCGAGCCAGATCAGGAACCCCGCCAGGCACAGGTTCCAGATGATCTCGTACAGGAACGACGGCTGGAACGTGGCGAACTGCGTGTAGTTCGCCGGGCGATGGGCCGGCGAGATCTTCAGCGCCCAGGGCAGCGTCGAGGGCTTGCCGAACAGCTCCTGGTTGAAGTAGTTGCCGATCCGCCCGATCGCCTGCGCCACGAGCAGCGCCGGCGCGGCGGCGTCCATGAATCGGAGCACGTCGCCATGGGTCAGGCGCCTGCGGATGACGAGAAAGCCGACGAGCACGCCGGCCGCGATCCCGCCCCAGATCCCGAGACCGCCCTTCCAGATCGCGAACAGGCCCCAGAAGTTGTGCGGCTCGATCTGGCTGGGCGTCGTGATGTCGAAGTAGATCCGGCCACCGATCAATCCGGCCGGGAAGCCCCAGGCCGCCGCCTCGTACGCGAGGTCGGGGTCGCCGCCGGCCTTCCGCCACCGCCACCGCGTGACGAAGATCGCGGCCGCGACCGCGAACACGTACGCGAGCCCGTAGGCATGGACGAACAGCGGCCCGATGTAGAAGCCGTTCTGCGACGGGCTGGGGATGAAAGACGGGACGATCACGCGCGGGGCCGGGCGCGCCGTGAGTGACCAGACGCCCCGTTCAACTCGAACAGGTTAGAACGGAAGCCGGGCGTGCGGATCAACCGGATCGGTTTCAGCGGCGACGTGCGCTCGACGTAGAAGCGCGCGCCGTCGCGCTCCTCGATCGCGGTCACCGCCGACGCCTGACGGCGCCAGGCCAGCGCCCAGATGATCGCGAAGCCGGTCGCCACCGCCGGCACCTGCGGCACGACGAATGCGAGCGCGCCGGCGCCGATCGTCGAGAAAAGCAGCGGCCACAGTCGGTTGAGCACGGTGCGGGCCGGGTTGACCTCGGGTAGCGAGGCCTGTGTGCGTGCGCTCGCCAGCAGCGACGCGATCTGCGAGGTCGTGCCGGCGCGGCGCCCCATCCAGGTGCCGAACGCGCCCGCCACCACCCACCAGCCCGCGGACACCGGCACGAGCAGGTCGTCGCTCGTGCCTGCAGCGGCCGCCACCGTGACCGCCGCCAGCGCGCTCGCCGCCGCGGCGCTGATCAGCACTGTCGTCCGTAGGAAGTCCGAGAACCGCACGCCCGCTGCCCGACCGGCTTCAGTCCGCGGCCAGGACCGCGAGCAGTTCGGCGACGCCTTCCGGCCCGTCGACGACGATGTCGGCCTCGGCGGTGATCTCGGGCGGCCCTTCGTCCGACCGCACGCCCACCCGGATCGCCCTCGAGATGCGGCCCTCGTCGGCGAGCGCGACCAATGCGTGGAACGCGTCAAGGTCGGTGGCGTCATCGCCGACGTACATGGCGACGTCGACGTCGGTGTCGGCCAGGAACGACAAGATGCCGGCACCCTTGTCGATCCTCACCGGGGGACGAACCTCGAGTACCTTGCGTCCCCAGTGGGTGCGCAAACCCGCCGCCTCGGCCTTGGCCGCGATCGAGTCGATCGCCGCGCGCGCCGCCTCCTCGTCGGGCGCACCGCGCCAGTGGAAGGCGACGATCGCGCCCTTGTCCTCGAGTCGCACGCGGCGCCGGCGCAGGTCCGCGGTGTCCGCCTCGCGCGCGAAATCGTGGATCCGCTCCGTCCAGTCAAGGATGCCGGGGTCCACCACCGGCTCGGTCCAGCCGGCGCGCAGGACCTCGGCGCCGTGGGAGCCGAGGTACGAGATCGCGCCGATCGCGACCAGGGCGCGGGCCTCCGAGGCGCGCCGGCCGCTGACGCACGCGACGACGCCGTACCGGCGGGCAACTTGAGCCAGCAAACTGCGCGTGCTCTCGGGCACGCGAGCGTCGACGGCGTGGTTGACGATCGGGGCGAGCGTGCCGTCGATGTCGAACAGGATCGCCGCACGCGCCGGGTCTGCGCGAAGCGGCCCGAGCGCGTCGGACAGGAGCGCTGACGTCACCGCTCTAGTATGCCCGCTCGGAGGTGTCCGCCGTGTCCATCGATCCCGTTCTCCTGCTCCACGGCCAGCCGGGTGCGGCGGCCGACTGGGGGCGCCTGAAGGCGTCGATCGGCGACGGCGTGCGGACGATCGCGTTCGATCGCCCGGGGTGGGATGGCCGGTCGGCCGTGCGCGATCTGGCCGGGAACGCGAGCGCGGCGCGCAACGTTTTGGATGCGGTGGGAGTCGAGCGGGCCACGGTCGTCGGGCACAGCCTCGGGGCGGCGGTGGCGGTGTGGCTCGCGTGGTCGAGCCCGGAGCGCGTGGGACGGTTGGTGCTCGTCGCGCCGGCGGCGAACCTCGACTCGCTGAGCGCTGTCGATTACCTACTGGCGGCGCCCGTGGTTGGCTGGCTGGCCAGCTTGGGTGCGATGTGGGCCGGTGGGCTCGTGCTCGGAGCCGGCCCGATCCGGCGCTGGGTCGCGGAGGCGAGGGCGCTCGACGACCGTTACCTCCGCGCGGCCAGCCGGATGCTGCTCGCGCGTTCCGCATGGCGGTCGTTCGCGAGCGAGCAGCGGTTTCTCGTTCGCGACCTGCCCGTGCTCGAGCGGCGACTCGATGAGATCGCGGCGCCGACAACGATCGTTGCCGGTGCCGTCGACCGAGTCGTCCCGATCGCTGCCGCGCGGCGGCTCGCCGGCCAGATACGCGGGGCCGAATTGGTCGAGATCGAGGACGCGGGCCATCTCGTTCACCTGCACCACGCCGGGGAGTTGGCGCGGGTGATCGCAGACGGAGCGCCGGCGTGATCGCGGGCCAGCGTTCGTGGCGATCAGCACTAACGACCCCGCACGCCGCGAGACGGCCGGTGTAGGCTCGGGGGTACGCCGGGGCGCGAGGAAACGGCCCGTCGCGCCTAACGACGCAAACAGGAGGACCAGCATGCCCATTCGGAAACTCGTGCCCCGAGTCGCGGTGACGCGGCCGGGCCGGCGTCAGCGGCGACGCCGCCGCTCCAGACGTGGTGGCGGCGGCGCCTGGTGGCGCGGCGATTAAGGTCGCTCTGCTGCATCGATCGGATCCGCATGCGCCGCAGTTCGCCGTCATATCCGGCAAATCGCGCTCGTGATCGTGACCGGGGGCCTAGCGATCATGATCATCCGCGTCGCGGCACGGAAAGCGAAGAGCGGCCCCGTCGTCGCCGAGGTCGCCGTCTCGCCGGACGGTCCACACGCCGACTCGCCCGACGGCGCACAAGCCGACTCGCCCGACGACGTACAAGCCGACTCGCCCGACGACGCACAAGCCGACTCGCCCGACGACGCACAAGCCGACTCGCCCGACGACGATACTCCCGCGGCGACCGAGCGCAACGACACCGCCACCGCCACCGAGAGACGCTTCACCGACAGGGTCCAGGAGGAGATGTTCCGCCGGGCGGACGCGCCGACGCAGGCCGGCGGTTCTGGCTCCGGCTAGACGGCGACACGCCAACCAGGCGGATCCCGTGCGGTTTGTCCTAACCCGCGACACGGCCGAGTTCGCCGAGCGCACCGAGCGCCTGATCGCGGAGCGAATCGAGTGCAACGTGCTCGCGACCGTGTTCATGAACGTGCGCGACGGGGTCCACCCGAGCTCCTCTGCGCTGTTCGGATACGGCGTCGCATACGGCGACGAGGTCAAGTTTGGGGCGTTGCGCACGCCACCGTGGCCGCTGCTGGCGAGCCCACTCGAGTCGGGCGCCGACGAGTTCGTCGAGTTGTGGCTCGACGCCGACCCCGACGTCGACAGCGTCAGCAGCGTACCCGGGACCGCGCAGGCGATCGCGTCGGCGTGGGAGCGGCAGACCGGCGGCACGGCCAGGCGCACGATGCGCGAGGCCATGCACATCCTCGAGGACGTCGAGGACCCGCCGCGGCCGGCCCGAGGCCAGCTGCGCCTCGCGGACGCCGGAGAGCGGTCGCTCCTGGTCGCCTGGACGCAGGACTTCGTGATCGAGGCCGGCCTCGCGGGCGCAACCCAGGCCGAGTCGATCGTCGATGGACGCATGCGCCGGGACGGTCTCCTCGTATGGCACGACGAGCAGGCGGTCTCGATGGTCGGGGTCACGCCGGAAGTCGCCGGCGTCGTGCGGATCGGTCCTGTCTACACGCCACCGGCGCTGCGGCGCCGCGGCTACGCCGGCAGTGCGGTCGCGGCGGCGAGCCGCCGCGCGCTCGCCCAGGGCGCGCAGCGGTGCATGCTCTACACCGACCTCGACAACCCGACGTCGAACAGGATCTACGCCGAGGTCGGGTACCGGCGGACCGACGACTGGGAGGAGATCGCGCTCGAGCGCGGTTAGCCGCCGGTCGTCGGCCGGCCGTCGAGCACGCGCAGCGCCTCCTCGACCGTGTCGGCGACCTCGCCGGGTCTCTCGGCGCCGGCAAGCCGGAGCGAGTCGTGCACGGGCGAGCTCGACGGGATCACGAGGATCAGCGACTGGCCGCGTGCCTGCAGACTCGACCGCATCCCGTAGATGACGTAGATCCCGGCGCTGTCGAGGTACTCGACGCCGGAGAGATCGAGTACCACGCCTTGTGCCTCGTTTGGCGTCGCGCCGATTACCGTCGCCCCCACCTCCTCAGCGTTGGACATGTCGACTTCGCCCGTTACGTGGGCGATTAGCGCGGCCGGAGCCAGCGTGATCTGCACGTCGGCCAGGCTCATTTCGGCGCGATCCGTCGTCGCATCACGACCTCCGTCCCTTCAGCGGTTCGATCGATCTGTACATCATCCATGGCGGCGACGATGATCGATAGGCCGCGGCCGCGGTTCTGTCCCCGGGGCGGGCGCCAGCGCCCGCCGTCACGGATCGTGAACATGATCTCCCCGTCCCGCGCTCGCGCATGCAAGTCGAACGTAGCCGGAGACGGTGCGTAGGCGTGTTCGATCGCGTTCGCGCACGCTTCGCTGACGGCAATCGTGATCTCGGCCACGTCGCCTTCATCGGCACCGCGTTCGATCAGCCACCGGCGCAGGATCCGCCGAGCGTGCGCCAGCGTCTTCGGTTCGGCCGGCAGCGTCAGGTGCAGCTCCGACGGGACGGCTGCATTCTGGAGTGCGACGATCGCCACATCGTCACGCAGGCCTTCTGGCGGAACTAGTTTGGCGACCGCGAGCGTGCACGCGTCCT
The DNA here is from genome assembly GCA_963755525.1 of uncultured Solirubrobacterales bacterium. GTDB lineage: Bacteria > Actinomycetota > Thermoleophilia > Solirubrobacterales > Solirubrobacteraceae > Palsa-465. Next base: position 495,179 of record CAVWKC010000001.1, read on the forward strand.
CGGGCGTCTGGGCGCCGTTCACGGCCCGGGCCAGCACCTCTATCCCGGCGCTCAGAGCGACGCCGCGGCGCTCGACCAAGCCGTCTGTGTACAGCAGCAGCATCTCGCGGCTGTCGAGCGAAAGCTCATGCTCTGGGCAGCGACCGTAGGGGAACGCCCCCAGCGGAGGGGCGGGCGTCACCTCGAGCATCCGCACCTCCGACTCTGAGATCACCAGCGGCGGGAGGTGTCCCGCGGTCGCGTACTGGAGCGCCGAGGTGTACGTGTCGAACACTGCGTAGGCGGCGGTCGCCATCGCGGCCTCGTTGAGCGACTGTACGAACCGGTCGACGAGCTCGAGCGTGCGACCGGGGCCATGGCCTTCGATCGCGTATGAGTGCAGGGCTGTACGGAGCCGTCCCATCAGGGCCGCGGCCGAGATCCCGTGGCCGACCACATCGCCGATCACGACCCCGACGCGGCCGCGCGGCAGCTCGAACACGTCGTACCAGTCACCGCCCACCTCTTCGCGTGCGGGAAGGTAGCGCGCCGCGACGTTCACTCCGACCACGTCGGCGAGACGCTTGGGCAGGAGACTGCGCTGGAGCACCGTCGACACGTCGTGCTCGTGCTCGAGCCTCGCGAACAGCCTCGCGCGCTCGATTGCCGGCGCCGCGCGCGCGGCAGCCATCTGCAACACCGCGACGTCGTCCGGGGCCGAACGTCCGCGGAGTGAGCGAGCCCACGTGAAGCACGCCGAGCAGGTCGCCCTCGACGATCAGCGGGACGCCGAGCAGCGACGCGATTCCTTTTTCGCGCAGGATGGGGTTCAGGACATCGGCGTAATTGACGTCGGCGATGAAGATCGGGATGCGTTCGGCCGCGATCCGACCCGCGAAGCCCTGGCCCAGCGGGAGTCGCACGCCCTGCTCGACCTCCTCCTCGATCCCAGTGGCGGCGCGCGCGACGAGCTGATTCGACTCCCCGTCATAGAGCAGAATCGCGACCGTGTCGACGTTGAGCGCCTCCTGGACGCGCATCAGCAGTTCGGTGAGAAGCGCGTCGAGCGACAGTTCGGACAGCCGCGGATCGCTAAAGCGGTAAGAGCTATCCCGTTCCGCCGCAGGATCGAGCGGCTCGGTTGGGAGGAGCACCACGTGTCCGTGCCCCGCGGCGGGGCGATGTTGTCTCTCGCCGGGAGCCTCGGCCACCGGCGAAGTGTGCCTGACCCGGCCCTCTAGCGGTGCACGCCGCGGCGTTTGGGCGGCTGGCGCCCGGCTGCTCAGAGGCGAAGGGGCTCGCCGGAGGGGACCACGAGCACGGATCCGCGCGCGGCATTCAGGATGGTTCGCGTCGACCCACTCAACGCGATCCGTCGGGACGATGCGCTGGGCTGCGATCCGACCACGATCAGGTCGACGTCGCCGCCGTCGAGATCGACGACCGACGCCCCGAGCTTCGCCGCCAGCGCGTCCGCCGTCGCCTGCGCCGCCGTATCGCCGTCGACCGTCGATACTGCGATCGAACTGATTCCCGCGTCGCCCAGGCTCCGTAGCCCGGCCGCCGCGACGGCGATCGCCACCGATCCGCCCTCGAGCAGCCGTTGGGCGCTGGTGCCGGGCTCGGCACGACCGGGCGGGGTGCGGTAATCGGACCCGAACACGATCACCGAAGCCTGCTCGGTCTCGGCGAGCCGCTCGAGCCCCTCTCCGGTCGACCCGCTGAACACCACGTGCTCGGGAACGTCCGGGCCGCCCAACCACGCCGCGCCCTGCTCGAGGCGACGCTCGGCGTCGTGCTGGGCGAGTTCCTCGCGGCGCGGATCGAACTCGCGCGAATGGCGGATGTACGCCAGCGCCAGCCCGGCTCCGGTCTTGGCCAGGAGCCGGCCCAGCGCCAGCGCGTCGTCATCGTTGGGCGTGCCGTCGTAGGACACGATCAGATCGGAGCTCACGGGGTCGACATCCTGCGTGAGCGCGCGCCGCGCCGCATTGGCCATTGGGACAAGGATCGGCGGCCACGGGTGTCCATATGCCTCGGGCGCCGCCGCAGAGTGGGGCGCCGGCGCGGGTCGGGCGCGCCGGCGCATGGTGCGAGCGTCTAGCTGCGGCGGAGGCGGGACAGCCCGGGGCGGCGTCGGTACGTGACGGTCGCGGGACCGGTGGTCGTGCCCTCGGTCGCCGGTCCAGTGGCCGTGCCCTCGGTCGCCGCGCCTGGCGCGTTGACGCGCGTTGCCGGCTCGTCCGAAGCCACCGGCTCATCGCGCGGAGCAAGCGGCTCCTCGCGTGGCGCCAGAGATTCCCGCTCGGCGGGCGTTTCGTCACGAGCCGACAGAGGCTCCTCTCGAGCGGCCAGCGGCTCCTCGCGAGCCGCCACCGGTTCGCCGGCGGCCGTCGCCGCCACCGGAGCGTCGCGCTCCGCCACCGGCGCATCGCGCTCGGCCACCCTGGCGTCGTGCACCGCGACTGCGTCGTCTGCCGCGACCGCGGCCTCCTCCACCAGGCGCGGACGTGAGTAGTACCGGCCCATCGCGAACGCCGCCAGCGCCGCGATCAGGACCCCAAGCCCGGAGAAGTAGCCGAGCCACTCGATCGCCTGACGCGTGTGGCCGCCCATCGGCGCGCCGAGCGGGTTGCCGGCGGAATGCCACAGCAGGCTGATCGACGGTCCGATCGCGAACCAGGCGCCGGCCGCCAGCGCGAGCCAGCCACCCAGCAGCCCGCTGGTGCGGTGCGCGCTGCGCAGCAGCATCAGCCCTCCGATCGCCGCGACCGCGCCGGGGATGATGCAGAGCCAGAGCCTCTCAGACGTGTAGTGCCAGGTCTGATAGCTCCCAAACGCGTAGTGAAAGTAGGGACCGAAAAATGGGACGAGGGCGCCCCAGATGCCGAGCAGGATGACGAGTAGGCCGCTTAGCGCCCCGGTCGAGCGGGGAAGCCGCCTGGTCTCGATCTGACGGGTGGATGTGGTGCCAGTGACAGTTGCCATGTTGTTCAGCTACCCAGGCCGCTGGGGCGCGAACCCGGGGATCGCCGCAGCACAGGGGCGCGAACCCGGGGATCGCCGCAGCGCAGCGGCGCGAACCCGCGGCGATTGCCCGCAGCGCCAGGCGTGCAGGCCGCCCGGCCGCCCTACCCCACCCCTTATGATCGGGTCATGCCCGACCGCCTCCACTTCACCGACTCCGACGAAGCCAACGCCCTGGTCGCGTCGGACCCGATGGCGCTCCTCGTCGGCTTCGTCCTCGACCAGCAGGTGACCGTGCAGAAGGCCTTCATGGGACCGCTGGTCATCCGCGAACGCCTCGGCACGCTCGACGCAGCCGCACTCGCCGACGCCGATCTCGAGCCGATCTTCCGCGAGCGGCCGGCGATCCATCGCTTTCCCGCCTCGATGGCCCGGCGCGTCCACGATCTGGCGGAGTACATCCGCGACCACTACGACGGCGACGCCGGTCGCGTCTGGGGCGACGCCGCCGACTCCGCGGCGCTGCGCGCGAATCTCGCCGCGCTCCCCGGGTTCGGAGAGATGAAGATCAAGTCGCTCGGCGCCGTGCTGGCCAAGCGTTTCCACGTCGAAGCGGCCCAGGACCTCGTGCCGGGCCACCCGACGCTCGGAGACGTGGACTCCAAGCAGGCGCTACTCGACTACCAAGCGACCAAGCGCATCCACAAGGCCGAGTGGCTGAAGATGGACGCCGGCCCAGCCGCCACGGTCGCGGATTAGACGCGACGCGGCCCGACGCCATGGCCCGCCTCGTCGGCATCAACCACATCGCGCTCGAGGTCGACGACGTCGACGACGCGCTCGCCTGGTACGCGCGCTTCTTCGAGTTCGAGCTCCGCGGCCGCGCGGGCGCCCGGATGGCGTTCATCGACATGGGAGATCAGTTCATCGCGCTCGCCGCCGGACGCTCGCAGGCGCCGGATGACAGCCGCCACTTCGGGCTCGTCGTGGACGGCAAGGAAGCGGTTCGCGCCGCGCTCCGCGACGCCGGGATCGCCGTCCAGTCCTCGGGCTCGCTCGACTTCGAGGATCCGTGGGGTAACCACGTGCAGGTGGTGGACTACCGGGACATCCAGTTCGCCAAGACACCCCAGGTGCTGAGCGCGATGAAGCTCGGCGGCCTCGAGAAGTCCGACGCCGCTCAGAAGGAGATCCGCGACCGCGGCCTCGGCGGCTAGCCGCGAGCCGCGGTGCCTACTCCCGCCAGGCGACGCTCAACTCGGGCGGCAGCGCATCTTGGTGATGAAGCCGCGATAGTCGTCGCCCGAGCGCCGACCCATGCAAAACGCGCCAAAGCCCGCCGACGCGGCCTACCGAGGTTAGATAAGCGCCGGGGTGGCGCTTATGTTGCCGGCGCGGGCGACAGGGATGCGCTTTGGCGCGTTTTGCACGCCGGTCGCGCCCGCTCTACTTATAGGCCTGGCCTGGCCCCCTGGCCTCGCCCCCCTCTTACACTCCCGCTCGCCTCGCCTTCGAGCGCCGGCATCCCCGGCTGCGGCCCGAACGCGAGGTTGACGGCCAGCGACGACACGCCGCACACACCGATCACGATTGCCATCGGCAGCACATCGTGCGCGCCGCCCACACCGACGACCGGCGCGACCAGCGCCCCGACCCCGAACTGCCCCATGCCGAGCAGCGCGGACGCGCTCCCGAGCGCCCCCTCCTGGTCCGCGAGCGCCGCAGCGGTCCCGTTGGGGAACACGAGGCCGTTCGAGCAGAGGATCACGAACAGCGCGACGAGCAACGGCGCCAGGCCGGCGTGCGCCAGGGTGACCGCGAGCACACCGACCGAGCCCAGCGCGACGCCGAACACCCCGACCCTCAGCAGGGTCGGTGCGCCCACCCTCCCGACGATCCTTCCACCGATCTGCGACGCCGTGATCAGGCCGACCGAGTTCACGGCGAACACGACGCTGAACATCTGTGGCGAGACGCCGAACACCTCCTCGAGCACGAACGATGCGCCGGCGATGTAGGCGAACATCGCGGCGAACGCGAGCGAGAACGCCACCGCCGGCGGCATGAATCGTCGGTCGCCCAGCAGTCGCCGGAACGTGCGGAGGGTCGTGCGGAGTCCGCCGCCGTGGCGGCGCCCGGGCGGCAGCGTCTCCGGCAGCCACAGCGCGGTCGCGATCAGCAGCGGAACACCGATCGCGGCCAGAAGGATGAACACGCCTCGCCATGACGTGATCGCGAGGAGCTGACCGCCGACGAGCGGCGCGAACACTGGGGCGACCCCCGTCACCACCATCAGCAGAGCGAACACCCGTGCTGCCGCGGCCCCGCGGAACAGGTCCCGCACGACCGCCCGCGCGATGACCACGCCGGCGCCACCAAGCGTTCCCTGAATGAACCGGAGCACGATCAGGATCCCGATCGACGGCGCGGCCGCGCACGCCAGCGACGCCGCGCTGTAGCCGACGAGCCCGATCAGCAGCGGCCGGCGCCGTCCGAGCGAATCGCTCAGCGGGCCGGCGAGCAGCTGGCCACCGGCGAGCCCGAGCATGCAACCAGTCAGGGTCAACTGACCGGTCGAGGCGGACGCGCCGAGATCGCGCGTCAGCGACGGCAGCCCCGGGAGATACATGTCCATCGATAGTGGGCCGAACGCCGACAGGGCGCCGAGAATCAGCGTCAATCGGAGGCCGGGGTGACGCGCCTGGGTCTCGGCGGGAGGCGCAGCGGGAGCGCCGGATAGCGTCACATCGGCGCCCTAGCCGCGTTCAGCCGTTCGGATCGTCGACGACGTCCTGGTCGTCGTGGGCCACGTCCGCGGCGGTCACCTTGCGCGTCTCGGAGCTGCCGGGGTCGCCACGGCGCTGCATCGTCTCGTCAGTACGCGTGTCGGCATCGGGCGTCTCGAGCTCGGTTGGATCCTCGATCCGGCCCGCCGCGCCGGCCTCCTCGGGCACGCGCGTGGCGTATGACTCGTTGTCGCTCCGAGTCTCCTGATCGCCGGCGTCGATCCCGTAGTAGTCGCGGAGCAGGCGGTCAGAATCGGCCGAGATCGCGTCGCCCCCCTCGACCTCCGGCGCCTCGCCGATCCGCTGCTTGCTGTACGGAACGCGAAGCTGACCGCCTTCGTCCTTGAGGCGGGCGAGCGGGACAAACACGGTCCGCGCACCGAAGAGACCAGTCGACATCTCGACCGCGACCCACATTGGATAGCCGTCATCCATAGCGTAGATCTCCTTGACCTTGCCTATTGGGTTATCGGCCTGGTCGATCAGCTTCCTGCCGGGCAGGGTGCCGACGTCGTCAATCGCCTCGGTCATCCGTGTCGCTCCTCCCTCGCGTCGGGTCGGGTCCCCCCGTCGGGCTACCCGGGCACGCTCGCCGACATGCGCCGGCTCGACAGCCCCGGCTCGACACGCCCCGGCTCGACACGCGCCGGCTCGACTCCCGTGGCGCGGGCCTCGGCTGGTGCGCCTCGATGGCTGCGTCGAGCTCAGGGCCCTCGCCCGCATCGATCGCCTCCACGAGATCGCGATGGATGGCCACCATCGCAGCGCCGTCGAAGTCGGCGAACTCTGCCCGATCGATGCTGAACTCGAGAAAGTCGATCAGCGCCAGGTACATGTGCCGCAGAGGCCCGTTTCGGCACATCTCGGCGATCCGCCGATGCAGCGCCCAGTTGCTCTTGAAGAAGGCCGCCGGGTCGTCGACCGACGCCTCCATGCCCTTGACGATCCGCTTGAGCTCGCGGATGTCGCGTGCCAGGTGGTACCGGGCCGCGTGGCGGTCGACCACCGGCTCGAGCGCGTCCCGAAGCTCTAAGCACTCCTCGTAGCTCGTGCTCCCGGTCCTGAACCCGAGCACGACGTGGCTCATCGCGATCCGCGCCGCGGGGCGTGCCACGAACACGCCGCCGCCCGGCCCCGGGCGCGCCTCGATCAGTCCACGCATCTCGAGCAGGCGCAGCGCTTCGTTCACGGTCGCGACGGCAACCCGGAACCGCTTGCGCAGATCGTCCTTGGTACCGAGCCGTTCGCCGGCCTGGAGACCGTCGCCGATCTCGCGCTCGAGCTCGCGCGCCACAAGCTCAGCTCGCGACACGCGCGCGCCGAGCGGGGTCTCGGTGCTGGCGGCCATCGGTGGCGATGATCATCCCGGATCCTCGCCCTCCCGACATGCCTCGCAGCGCAGGAGGGCTTGACGAAGAGTGACTTACCTCGGGGCGAAACGGATCGCGGTCGTCTCTGGCTCCGCGCGGTGATAGGCGCTCGCAGCATCCTCGGCCGAGTCGTAGCGCCGGTCTTCAAGCAGCCGCCCGGAGAGCTCGAGCTCGAAGCCCGTCTCGGAGAACGGATACGGGTCGACAACCACTTCCCCCGGCTCTCTGACGCGAAGGCTCACGGACACATAAGGGCCGCCGGGCGCGACCGGAACGACCGGGATCGAGCGCATCCCGAGCGGCTGCTCGATACGCGCGAGCGTCGACAAGATCGACACGGAATCGCCGCCCGTCATTCGTTGTCCGGGGTCGACCAGACCCAGCGCCAGCGACATCAGGTCCAGAGCTTGAAGCAGCTCGTACGCGTACCAGGTCTGGTGCTCGAACTCGCTCCGCCGGCCGTGACCGCCCCACGCGTCGCGCAGTGCGGCCGCTCGGCGGTGGTCCTGCTCGGCCACGACCTCGACCGCGAGCGGGTGCGAAACCGGCTTGCCGCCGTGGAGGCCGAATCGCGTGTGGTAGAGACCCGCCCAGTGCATGCTGACGAGCGCGCCGGCGTGGCGGTCGCGCGCGTACACGCTGTCGACGCCGCGCCCGTACGGACCGACTGTCACCTCGAGCGGCAGCTCGAGGAAATGCGCGGGGCGCGCCGCCTCGGCGTTGAACGACGGGCGGCCGTCGAGCTCGTACCAGCCGTCGTCGTGATGGGTCGCCGCGGCGATCAGTGCCGCGTGATGCGCGGGCGTCTCGAACTGCTCGTTGCCCCAGCGCCGGCACAGCTCGCCCGCCACGCGCCCGTGCTCGGGATGGGTGATCAGGCATAGGCCGCCCTGCCGGCGGGTCACCAGCATGCGGCGCCTAACTCTTCGGGGGGAGGCTCCGGGCGTAGTCCACGCCCACGCCGACCCACCGCTTCAGCTCAGCCTCGCCTTCGAGACCCTCGGACTCGACCCGTAGCCACCCGTCCATGGGCCGGCCCCGCATCTCGAAGCGGGCGGCATACGGCTCGCGTACGAGCGCGTCGGTCTCATCGGGTTCGCACCGGAGCAGCATGCCGCCCTGCCCGCTGGCGCTGACTGACATGTTCCCGCCGATCAGAAACGCGAGTCCCCCAAACATCTTCTTCTCGACCACGTCATGATCCGTCGCGAGCAGCGCGCGGATGCGGTCGGCGAGATCCTCGTCGTACGCCATGAGCGGATTATTGCGACCCCGGAAGGTGGGACGATGGCCACGGGACAATGCCTGTGCGGAGCGGTCAGGTACGAGGTCAGCGGTCCGCTGCGCGACGTGCTGATCTGCCACTGCGAAGAGTGCCGACGGTGGCACGGCCACTTCTCGGCTTGCACGGCGGCCAAGCGTGAGGATCTCGTGCTCGTCGAGCAGGCGGGCCTCAAATGGGTCGATAGTCCGAACAGCGACGCCGGTGCGCGGCGCGGGTTCTGCGAGGAGTGCGGGTCAAGCCTGTTCTGGGACGCGCCCGTCCGGCCGACGATCAGCATCGCCGCCGGAACGCTGGACGGCCACACGGGTCTCCGCGTGACCGCCCATTGGTACGTAGCTCAGGCAGGCGACTACTACGACCTACCGGCCGACGGGCTTCCCCGCCATGAGCTGAGCGCTCAGGCGACGGGCGCCGCCGACCCGCCCTCCGCATAAAGCAGCGAGCCCGGCGTGGTCAGCGTCTCGCCGGTCTCGAGCAGCGTCTTCAGGCCCGACAGGATCATCGGCCAGCCGCCGTAGAGCTCGCCGTTGGCGCCCTCGCGCAGCTGATCGTGGATCACGGTCAGCCGGCACGAATCGGCGATCGGCTCGATCTCCCAGGTCACCCGCGAGGTCCCCTCGGCCTTGACGTCTGTCGCTCCAGCGTGCGTTGAAGCTCTGCACGAGCCGCCGCGGCGGGTCGACCTCAAGGTTCTCGCCGTCGAGGACCGGCTCGGACATGCCGGGCGCATCACCCGTGTAGCGAGACCCGTTCGTCCAATCGGACGCCACGCCGACACCGAAGTTGTACTTGCGCCGCATCTCGGGGTCGGTGATCGCCTCCCAGAGGCGCTCGGGGCTCGTCTTGATGTAGATCTCGAACACCTTTTCCATCGTTCTGTCCTCCAGTTCGCTCTTGAGGCCGGTTAGCGTCGCCGCCCACGGCTCTGCGTACTTGCTCACCCATCGGTCGTGGATGAGCCGGATCGGAACCGCATTCAGGAAGTGGAGCTTCTCGCGCCCGCGCCGGCGCGTGACGACGAGACCCGCCTCCTCGAGCACCTTCAGGTGCTTCATCACCCCGAACCGCGTCATCGGCAACCGCTGCTCGAGCGCGCTGAGCGTCTGACCGTCCTCCTTGAAGAGCTCGTCGAGCAGGCTCCGACGCGTGGGGTCAGCGAGGGCTCTGAACACGTCATCCACAGCCGCCATAATAGGTGACCATATGGTCACATGTCAAGGCCGAGCTTGGCCGCTGTACTCCTCGTTGGGAAGCATGTTCGTCGCCATCGCCATGCGGTTGGTCAGGTTGTACATCGCGCTGATCTCGGCCACGTCCCACGCCTCCTCGAGCGTCAGGCCGACGTCGAGCAGCGTCTGGAGGTCCTCCCGCGTCACCTCGCGCGGGCGCAGCGTGAGCTTCTCGGCGTAGGCACAGATCGCGGTCCGACGCGGGTCGAGGTCGGCCCGGCGCCAGTCGTAAGAGATGCGCTCGCCGAGGACGGGATCGCCGAGCTGCTCGCGGAGGGCAGCGCCGTGGGCGACGAGGCAGTACAGGCAGCCATTGGCCGAGCTGACGACCACCGCGATCATCTCGCGGTCGGCCGCGTCCAGGTGCTCGGTCGGCTCGTGCAGCTGGCGGAAATGGGCGAACCAGGCGCTGAGGCGCTCGGGCCGGAACGAGTACACGCGAAACACGTTCGGGACGAACCCGAGTCGCTCGCGTGCCTTCGCGAACAGTCCCTGCAGGCCGGACGGCAGCTCGGCCTCGTCGGGGACGGGAAACCATGAACCGGTGCCGCCGGCGGCGTCAGTGTGGGTGTCGAGGTCGGCCATCGGCGAGCTCGTCAATTGTCGCTCAGGTCATCAGGCCGGTGGCTTGATCGTTCGTAGACGTCGTACTGGAACAGCACGGTCATCCCGGCGCGCTCATAGATCCTCACCGCCCGCGGGTTGTCGGAGTCGACGCCGAGCTGTGCCGCTCGCAGTCCCGACGACGCGAATGCGGCCAACGCGCTGCTCAGCAGCGCGGTCCCGATGCCGCGTCCCTGGTAATCGGGGTCCACCGCCAGGACGTCGACGAAGCCGACCGCCTCGTCCTCCCATCGTTGCGCGAGCAGGAAGCCGGCGATGTCCTCACCGTGCACGGCGACCCGGCTGAGCGACGCATCGAATGCATGGGCCTCCAGGTGCTCCTCGCGGAATTCGCGCGGGGATTCCGGGGTGGAGCCCGGGTTGGCCGCGAAGCTGCGGGCGTCGAGCGCGTGCAACGAGACGGCGTCGCGGGCGACATCGACCGGGCGCAGCCGGACGCCCGCCGGCGGCGCCGCTTCCGCCCTGAAGTCGTCGAGCGTGCGCACCATCCGCCAGTAGCTGCGCGCGACGGCATAGCCGGCGCCGGTCAACAGCGCCCGCGCCCGCGCGTTGCTCGCCGCCGCCCACTGGCGGTGACGGCAGCGAGGTCAAGATCGCTCGCACGCCACTCGTCGAGGACCTCCTCGAGGGTGTCGTCGGGCATGCCGAGATCGGCAGACTCCCGCGCCAGCAGCACCGCGAGGACCGCCGGGGCGTCATCGAAAGCGGGCGCCCGAAACCGCATCGCCGCGCGGCCCCCGGAGCCCGCCCGATCAGACGATCACCCGCCGAGCAGCTTTAGCCCGGCCAGGAGCTTCTTGCGACCCTTCTTGTCGGTGCTCACGGCGGCGTTGACCTTGCTCGCCGGAACCGGACCGCCGTTGGCGACCTTGACGTCATTGCGGAGCGCGCCATAAGCGCTGGCGATCAGGGTCAGGCCCTTGACGATGTCCTTCTTGCCCTTGGCGCCTGCCCCGGACGAGGCGGACTCGTGCGCGAGCTTCGACTTCAGCGAGTGCAGATCGCCGATCTCGTGGGTAAGGGCGTGGACGAGCGGCTTGACCCTGCCCTGGGGATAACCGTTCAGCCCGTTCCGAACGGCGTTCTCGTCCTTGACGATCTTCGGGGCGTAGCTGTTGAGCGTCGTGCGGATCGAGTTATCGCTCGCCGAAGCGACGGCGATCGGACCGGCGGCGATCCCACACAGGGCTACCCCCAACAGCAACGAGAAACGACGAACTGAACTTGGCACGCAGACTCCTCCTGTAATGGCGCTTTTCCTTGCGATTTCAGCATTACCCCAGCCCGTAATCGGTGTAACCGCTAACAAGATCCTAAGTTGCGGACGATCGGCCTAACCGGTTCGCATTAGGGTGGCACGCAATTAAGACGGCCGCGGGAACCGGGGCGGCGCGGACCGGTAGCTCGCCGGCGTCGCCGACAACCTGATCGGGTTTCGGACGAGCTCGATCGTCGTCCCGTCCTCGCGCTCGATGCTCACGACCGGCTCGAGTCCGAGCCCACGCGCCAGCTCGAACGCCGCGCCGATGTCGTTGACGACACCGGCCGGGACGCGCGCGGCGGTCAGCACCTCGGCCCAGGCGCCGGCCGGCCGCGTCGCGAGCCGCTCCTCGAGCGCCGCGCGCATCGCGTCGCGATTGGCGACGCGCGCCTTGTTGTCCGCGAACCGCGGATCGTGCGCCAGCTCGGGGGCGCCGAGCGCCTCGCACAGCGCGCCAAACTGACGGTCGTTGCCGACCGCGACGACGAGCTCGCCGTCGGCGCACCGCAGCGGCTCGTACGGCGTGATGCTCGGGTGTGCGTTGCCCATCCGCCCGGGGACCACGCCGGCGACCGTATATGCGGCCGCCTGGTTGACGAGCCCGGCGAGCAGCGCGGACAGCAGGTCGACCTCGACCAGCTGGCCCTGCCCGGACTCCCGTCGGTGCTCAAGCGCGGCCAGGATCCCGATCGTCGAGAACAGGCCGGCCAGGACGTCGACCAGCGCGACCCCGACCTTTTGCGGTTCCCCGTCCGGTGTCCCGGTGATGCTCATCAGGCCACCGAGCGCCTGGACCAGAAGGTCATAGCCGGGGAGCACCGCGCCCTTGCCGGCGCCGAAGCCGGTGATCGAGCAGTAGATGAGGCCGGGGTTCGTCTCCCGCAACGACTCGAAGTCGAGGCCGAACCGTTCGGTCACACCGGGGCGGAAGTTCTCCACGAACACATCGGCCTCGCTGGCCATCCGCTTCGCCCGAGCCAGATCGTTCGGATCGGTGAGATCGAGCACGACCGTGTCCTTGTTCCGGTTGACCGACTGGAAGTACGTCGCGTCGCCGGCCTCGTCGTACGGTGGCCCCCACTGGCGCGTGTCGTCGCCGGCGGGCGGCTCGATCTTCGTCACCACCGCGCCGAGATCGCCCAGAACCATCGTCGCCAGCGGACCCGCGAGCACGCGCGAGAAGTCGAGGACCTTGAGTCCGCCGAGCGCTGAGGGCATCAGCTCGTCCCGGCGCTCAGGGCCTCTAGGCCGGCGATCAGCAGATCCAGCCCGAATTCGAACCGCTCGTCGCCGTCCGGACCGGTGATGTCGTCGACGACCGAAGCCAGGACCGGGAAGCGATCGGCGGGAAGCCGCATGTAGAAGGCGTGGACGTCCTCGTAGTAGCGCTGCACGTCGTCGGGGTTCGTGCCGTACTCCATCAGCCCGGTCTCGAATGCCTCCGCCGAGACGTACAGCGTGAGCTGATCGAGGCCGAGCGCGATCACCCGATCGGACAGCCCTCCCGCGCGCAGCGTCGCGGCGAGCCGCTCGGCGGCGACCAGAGCCTTCGGGGTCGTGGGGATCCGCCCGAGACCGGCGAGCGCCGCGTCGCGGTGTGAGATCAGCACGGCCCGCAGGTCTCGGAGCATCTGGCGCACCTGGTCGCGCCAGATCGTCGGGTCGGGCTCCGGGAGCGGCACCTGCCCGACGAGTTCGTCGAACACGAGCTCGAGCAACTCGTCCTTGCCGGACACGTGCGCGTACAGAGAGGCCGCCCCGGTTCCGAGCTGGTCGGCGACGCGGCGCATCGACAGACCGGCCACGCCGGCCTCGTCGAGCACCTCGATCGACGCGGCCACGATCGCCTCCACCGTCAGCGCCGTGCGTCGCGTCGGGCGCTTGCTAGGTCTCGGGAACCGCGGCGGCGGGGGCAGCGACGCACTGGCGGCACCGGCCGCCTCGGTCGCCGACTGGCCGGCCGGCTTCGGGACAGATGAACGAGATTTCGGGCTTCCTCTTGACGCGCTCACGGACATAGCGTATAACACCGTTCGTTGAACGAACACTGTTCGGAATCTTCATTCGCTAACACCATTCGCAAAACCAGGAGATCGAGACATGTCAACCCGGGTCAGCCACCCTCGCAAGTGGGCGATCCTCGCGCTGGTGCTTGCCGCCGAGTGCATGGATCTGCTCGACGGCACGATCGTCAACGTCGCCGCGCCCACGATCCGCATCGATCTGCACAGCAGCACCTCCGCGCTGCAGTGGATGATCGGCGGCTACGCGCTCGCGTTCGCGATCGGGCTGATCACCGGCGGCCGACTCGGCGACATCTACGGCCGCAAGCGCCTGTTCGTACTCGGCGCGATCGGATTCGTGATCGCGTCGGTGGCCTGCGCATTCGCGGTGTCGCCGGAGATGCTGATCGCGTGCCGGCTCGCGCAGGGCGGCGCCGCCGCGCTACTCATCCCCCAGGGGTTCGGAATCATCCGCGACACGTTCGCGCCCGCGGAGCAGCAATCGGCGTTTGCGGTGTTCGGGCCGGTCATCGGACTGTCCGCGGTGCTCGGTCCGATCATCGGCGGCGCGCTCGTCGACGCCAACCTGCTTGGGAGCGGATGGCGGCTGATCTTCTTCGTCAACCTGCCGCTCGGCCTGATCGCGGCAGTCGGCGCGGCGCGACTGATTCCCGAGTCCAAGGCGACGCCCACACCGCGCCTCGATCTGGTCGGCACCGGGCTCGCCGCCCTCGGCATGGGCCTGCTGATCTACCCGCTGATCCAGGGCCGCGAGGCCGGCTGGCCGGCGTGGACGTATCTGCTGGTCGCGGCAAGCGCGCTCTCGTTCGGAGCGCTGGTCGCGTGGACCAGGCGGGTGCGTCGCCGGGGCGGCGACCCGCTGGTCGAGGCGAGCATCTTCAGCCATCGCGCCTACACCGCCGGGATCTCGATGATCGTCGTGTTCTTCGCCGGGATGCTCGGCACGATGCTCGTGCTCACGCTGTTCATGCAGTTCGGCATGCACTTCTCGGCGATCCACGCCGGCCTGACGCTCGCGCCGTTCGCTGCCGGCACGGCAGCCGGCGCGGTGCTCGCCGCCGCCGTGCTCGCACCGCGGATCGGTCGCACCACACTTCAGATCGCCGCCGTCGTCGCCGCCGGCGGCGTGTGGTGGCTGCGCCAGGTGATCCTGGCCCACGGCCTCGACACGACCTCGTTCGCGATGGTCGGACCCGAACTGCTCGTCGGGATCGGGATCGGGATGATGGTCTCGCCGCTGTTCGACTTCATCCTCGCGTCGGTCGCCGACCACGAGGTCGGATCCGCGTCGGGCGTCCTCAACGCGATGCAGCAACTCGCGGGTGCGGTCGGGGTCGCCGGCATCGGCACGATCTTCTTCAGCACGCTCGCCCATGAGGGGTTCGTGACCGCGCTCAGCCACTGCCTGCTCGTCGAGCTCGCGACGATGCCCGTGCTCGCACTGCTCAGCTTCACGTTGCCGATGCGCGCCCGCGAGGAGTCCGCGTCAGCGCCCGAGATCGCTGAGACCGTTCCGGACCCGGTCGCACCACGCGCGATGGTCGGCGCCGGCGAGTCGCTGTAACGCGAACCGGGTAGCCGATTGCAACGGTCGGCTACCCGTTCTTCGCGTCGGACAGGTCGACGTCCCACCACTCCTTGTGCGCCACCGAGTGGTCAGCGGCGAACCCGAGCGCATCCGCGGCCTCTGCCCATAGCCGCTGCACGAGCTCACACACCGGCGCCGCAACATCCGCGCCTTCGGCGATACCGGCCGCGATCGTCACATCCTTCGCCAGCAGGCCCAGTGCGAAGCCGGTGTCGTACCGGCCCGTGACGACCTCCTGCCCGAACACCACGTCGCTGACGAAGCTGCGCCCGGTCGAGCTGTTGACGACTTCGACCATTGTCGAGGGCGTGAGCCCGAAGCTGCGCCCGAGCACGAGCGCCTCGGCCAGCGCGGCGTACCCGGCGGCGGCGCAGAAGTTGTTGAGCGCTTTCATCGCGTGCCCCGAACCGAGCGGCCCGGTGCGGAACACGCGGCGACCGAGCGCCTCGAAGATCGGCAGCACGCGCTCGAGCGCAGCCTCGTCGTCGGCGCCGGCCATGATCGCCAGCGTCCCGTCGGTCGCGCGCGCGACTCCACCCGATACCGGAGCGTCGACCAGAGCGACCGATCGCTTGACGAGCTCTCGACCGAGGTATCGAGTGTCACGCGGGCTCGAGGAGCTCATGTCGACGACCACCGCGCCGCCCGCCAGCTCGTCCGCGATCCCGTCGCCGAGCACCGCGTCCTGCACGACGCAGCCGTCGGGCAGCATGGTTATCACCAGGCCGGCGGCCGCGAACGCACTCGCGTCCCGGCCCGATGCGGCCCCGGCCTGATCCGCGAACCGCTGCTCCACGTCGCGATCCGCGTCCCGGACGATTAGTTCGAAGCCGGCCCGAATCAGGTTGGTCGCCATCGGCCGGCCCATCCGCCCGAGTCCGATGAATCCGACCGTGTCGCTACGAGTCTCGTCTCCAGTTGCGCCCATGCGCTCCCTCCGCCTTGTCAGTCGGGTGAGTTCGATCCAGTGCTGGTCAGCAGGTCCGGGACCGGCGCGAGCGTCTCGGCCGCGGCCCCGGCGTCGGCGTCGATCTGCTCGCGCTGCCTGGCCGGCAGATCCGTGACCGGTACCCACGCGCCGTTGGCGCGGGTCGCGTTGATCGCATGCATGAGCGCGTCGAGTTCGGCGCTCGCGTTGGCCACGAGATGGGGCGCGACCGGGTCGATCGACGGCTTGAGCTCGGCCAGCATCGTCCGTACGGCGGCGATGTCCGCGGTGATCGAGGCAAGATCGGTGCCGCTCCCGTAGTTGTCATCTGCTGTCAGCGAGTCGCGGAGCGCGTCTTCGAGCACCTCATGGGGCCGGAGCAGCCAGTTACCGATGCCGGCGGCGGTCGCGGGGAGGTACGTCGCCAGCGGGGCCTTCATCAGCTGTCCGAGTAGCTGCCGGAGTCTGGCTGTGTCGGTCGTGGCGGCCCGCAGATTGCGCTTGGTCCACAGGTCGTACTCGGTCCTGTGCAGGCCAGTGAAGCCCGGGTCGGCGGTTCCCAGCGGGTGACCGGCCGCGAGGCCGTCGATCTCGCCGCCGAGCGGGCCGAACGCTCCGTAGGCACCGTCGTCCTGGCCTATCTCGAGCCAGGTGAGATGAGCGTTCAACCAGGCCGACCTTGCCGCCGCGAGGTTGCCCGAGGCGATGGCCGCCGACAGCGACACGACCTGGGCCCGCAGTGTCGCGAGCTTGCCCGCGACGTACGCGCGGTACCCGTCCAGCTCGGGTCTCTCCAACGTGAGGAACGAGCAGCCGACGGGGGTCCCCTTCACGCTTCCGGTTGGGCCGAGCCACTGCACCCCGCACGGAGGAGCGGTCCGCGGCGTGGTCGCGAGCACGAAGAAGTTGCGGTTCACCCCGACCGTGCGCGGCGGCGCGATCTGGTAAGTGACGGTGACCGCGCTGACGCCGTTCGGCACCAGCCCAAAGCCGGGTGTGCCGATCTCGGACATGAGCGCGTACGGGTTGCCGGTCGCGGGGGCGCAGTCGTGCGTGCCGGTCTTTCCGTACAGCACGATGATGCACAGCGCGGGTTGGCGGTACTCGCTCTGCAACAGCGACAGCGACTCGTGTTGGATCAGCCGCTGGACCGCCGACAGGCAACGCGGCGGCGCCAGGCTGGTGGCGAGCAGGTGCTCGGCGGGCACGAGGTAGATGCGGCCGCCGGAAGCCACGCTGCCGAGCAAACGCGTCCCGGACATGATCACGCCGGATGCGCCGAGCGACGCAACCTGCGCGGCGCTCAGTTTGTCGACGACCCGTTGCGTGTCGCTCAGCAACGAGTAGCGGGCGGCGAGCGCCGCCGGAACCTTCGTGCCAGCGGCGGCGAGCTTGCCCGGGGCGGGGTAGGACGAGCACCGTTGGTCCTCCGGGACTTTCGCCGAAGCACCAAACGGGCCAACCAGGACGAGAACCAGGGCGACAGCGACGGCGAGCGCCGCGGCACCTCCCGCGATCCAGGTTGCATGTTTCGACGCCAGCACGACACCCGAGTGTGACAGCCAGATGACACTGTTCGCGCGCATTGGTGAGCCGTCTTTCTACGCTGGGTGGCGATGCTGAACCGTCGCCAGTTCCTCACGCGCTCCGGCGCCGCCGTGGCCGCCGCCGGCGCACTCGGCGGGGCCGGTACGTCCGGAGTCGACGCCGCCGACGGCCAAACCGGTGCGCAGCAGGCCTCGGGCGATCCGCTTCAGGCCGACGGTGCCCTTCAGTACTCGGTCGCGGCGGACCCCGCGGCGCGCCTGGAGGCGGCCCCGTTCCACGGCCCTTGGCAGGCGGGGATCGTCAACCCGCCGCCGCCCGCGGCTTGCTTCGTCTCGTTCAACGTGACGGCGGCCAACCGCGGCGAACTGATCGACCTGTTGCAGACGCTGACCGCGCGCGCACGGTTCCTCGCGGAGGGCGGCGTCCCGACCGACCTGGGGCCGGTCGCCCCGCCGTCAGACAGCGGCACGCTCGGGCCTGAGATCCCGGCCGACGGGCTCACGGTCACGGTCGGATTCGGCTCGACCCTGTTCGACGACCGCTTCGGGATCGCCGATCGCAAGCCGAAGCATCTAACCGCGATGACCTCGTTCCCCAACGACGCCCTGAACCCGAACCTGTGCGGCGGCGACCTGCTGCTGCAGATCTGTGCCGGGCGTCCCGACACGGCAATCCACGCGTTGCGGGACATCGCCAAGCACACTCGCGGCGGGATGCAGATCCTGTGGCGGATGGACGGCTTCGTCTCGCCGGCACGGCCCGCCGGGGTCCCGCGGAACCACTTCGGTTTCATGGATGGCGTCGCCAACCCAAACGTGACGGATGCGGGGGTCGCGAACCGGCTGTTGTGGGTGGCCCCAGGGATCGGCGAGCCCGCCTGGGCCGTCGGCGGCAGCTATCACGTCTGCCGGATCATCCGCATGCTGATCGAGTTCTGGGATCGGGTGTCGCTGAACGAGCAGCAGACGATGATCGGCCGCTACCGCGCCAGCGGGAACGTGCTCGGTACCGGGAGCCTGACCGCGCCACCCGACTTCGCCTCCGACCCCAAGGGCAAGACGATTCCGCTCACCGCCCACATCCGGCTGGCAAACCCACGCACCAAGGAGTCCGAAGACAGCCGCATCTTCCGCCGTGGATACAACTACGACAACGGCGTCGACCTGGCCGGCAACCTCGACATGGGACTGATCTTCAACTGCTTCCAGCAGGACCTCGTGCGTCAGTTCGTCGCCAACCAGACCAGGCTGATCGGCGAGCCGATGGTCGACTACATCTCGCCGATCGGCGGCGGGTACTTCTTCGCCCTACCGGGCGTGCGCGACAGCAACGACTGGTACGCGAGCGGCCTGTTCGCCTAGCGCCCCGATCCGGTGCGGGTGCGCCTCAGGACCGGGCGCTAACGCCCCGCGGTGAACGCCGTTTTGCCCGTGCATTTGGGCCCGTTGAGCACGAACGTCGTGGCGAGCACCCCGGACACGGTGCCTTTCGAGGTGAAGCGCCCCGACAGCTTCAGCTTCTCGCCCACCTTGCCCTTATAGGGGCCGACCTTGATCGAATACTTGCCGGTTGTCGAGAACGCCCCGTTCGCGGAGGCGATCTTCGAGCCGCCGAACTTGACCGGTATCGGCGGGCCGCCGCTCGAGCAGTAGAGCGGAACGTTCGACACCGTGGCCTTGGTCAGCCTCCCGCCGGCGACTGTCAGCGTGACCGCGAACTCGGTCCGGGGCGCTCAGCTGAGTTGCGGGATCACTTCGCCCGCGAGCCGTTCGAGCTGTTGTGCGTCATCGACCATCGGGTTGAGCAGGATCAGCTCCGCGCCGGCATCCGCCACCGCGCGGACGCCCGCGGCGCACGCCTCGGGCGGTCCCGCGAAGATGTGTTCCGACCAGCCGCCGCGCCCGTAGTGGTGCGTCAGCGCGTCCTCGAGTGCCTTGCGCCCGCGCGCCGCGTCCTCGTCGACATGGACATAGAGACGCTTGCCGAGCCGGAACGTGTCCGGGTCTCGCCCTTGAGCGCTCAGCTCCTCTCTCACGACCTTGACCTGTTCGGCGAACTGAGCCGGCGTCTGGGAACCGGCTCCCATGAACCCGTCTCCATGCCGGACCGCGCGCCGCATCCCTGCCGGGACACTGCCCCCGAACCAGATCGGCGGGTAAGGCTTCTGGACCGGCTTGGGCTCCATCGAGGCGCCCTGGAGCTTCCACAGCTGCCCATCGAAGTTGATCTCAGGCTCCGTCCAGCACGCCTTCATCAGCGCCAGGGCCTCGTTGAACCGGGCCACCGGCTTGTCCGGGTCGATGCCAAAGGCCTCGAACGGTCGCCCGCGGCCGCCGGTCGCGATACCCACGTCGACGCGGCCATGGCTGAGGCAGTCCAGCGAGCTGATCGCCTTGGCCAGGTGGACGGGGTTGTGCAGCGGGAGTATGAACACCGCGCAACCCAGCCGTAGCCGGTCGGTGCACGCCGCCGCGTAGGTCAGCGTCTGGAGCGGCGCGATGCTGCCGGCCGCGCCGATCACCTGCTCCTGCGCCCAGGCACTTTCGAACAGCCCGAGCTCCTCGACGCGTCGCAGGTACGCGCGGAAGGCGCCGTCGTCGAAGCGGCTGTCGCGAGCGTACTGCGGGATTGAGATCGCGAATCGCATCGGCTTAAGGGACGACACGCTCAGCCTAACGTGGCGGGCTGGTCGATCGCGTGGTGTTGGAGTACGCGGGTGAGCATCCGGACGAGCGTCTGGCGCTGGGCCGGCGACAGTGGCGCGAGGAGCTTGTCCTGAACCTCGGCCAGCGCCTCGTCGAGCGCTAGCAGCCGCTTGGTGCCGGCCGCGGTGATCGTGATCACATTTCGACGCCGGTCGACCGGATCGCTCGAGCGCTCGACCAAGCCCTGGCTGGTCAGCTCGTTGAGCGCCTCGGCGACGTCGCTGCGGTCCATGTCGGTGCGCCGCCCGAGCGTCGCCTGGCTCGCCGGTCCGAACTCCTCCAGCGCGGCTAGCAGGCGGTAGTGGTAGCCGCGGGCGTCGGCGCTCGCGAGCGCCTCGCTCAGCAGTTGGTGGGCCTCCAGCGCGGTCTGGCTGATCAGCCACGTTGGCAGGTTCCGCAGCCGCGAGGGTTGCGTGCCGTCGGCACTCACCATCAGCATGAGTCTACGCCATTCCGTTGGCATCGCCAACCATTCCATGGTATCGTTGGCCTCGCCAACGATCTTTCTACACACATTCGGAAGGAGCGGACCATGTCCACGACCCCCACTTTCAGCCCCGCCCTCGTCGGGCAGACCGAGAGCGCCTTCGGCGCGATCCTCGACCGCGAGCTGGCCGGGACCGGCCTCACCCCACCGCTGTGGATCGCGCTGAACCTGGCGCTCGCCGGCGGGGGGAGCGTCGACCGTGATCAGCTCATCCACCGGGTCGCCTCGGCACGAAACGTCGGCGAGCCCGAGTCGCGGGCGCACGTCAACGATCTGGCCGCCGCAGGGTTTCTCGAGATAGGCGACGAGGCAAGCGCGCCAGTGACTGTCACCGAGGCCGGACGACAGTTGCGCGGGCGAATCGACAACGCCGTCGGCGAGGTGACTCAGCGACTTTGGGGGGACCTGTCCGGCGAGGATCTGGCGACCGCGGGCCGCGTCCTGAGCACCGTTCTCGCGCGAGCTAGGCAAGAGCTCTCGCGGACCTGATCGGATCTCCGGTGGGCTTGCGGTCGGGATCTCGGTGAAGGGTTCGCTACTGAGCAGGCGCCCACCCCACGCCGACCGCGCCGGGTCCGAACTGCGCCTGGGCTCGATCATCCGAGCGCAGTGTTCCGCGGAACACTCCCGTCCACCGTGTTCCGCGGAACACTCGGCTTAGGACCAGCGGTCGTCGACGCCTCATTCGTAACAGTCTCTCAGCAGATCTGTCCCGGATCCACCTCAGCCCCGGCTCCGCCGCAGGGGTGCTCGCCCACGCTCCCTAGCCTTCGGATCATGAGGAGGATCCTCGTGACCGGCATGTCCGGGACTGGCAAATCCAGCGCGCTCGAGCGCCTGCGGTTGCTCGGCTTTCGGACGGTCGACACCGACGAGGGCGAATGGACAGAGTGGTCAGAGGCCGAGGGCGGTTACGTCTGGCGGGAGCAG
The DNA here is from genome assembly GCA_963755525.1 of uncultured Solirubrobacterales bacterium. Classification (GTDB taxonomy): domain Bacteria; phylum Actinomycetota; class Thermoleophilia; order Solirubrobacterales; family Solirubrobacteraceae; genus Palsa-465. Next base: position 516,890 of record CAVWKC010000001.1, read on the forward strand.
CGGATAACGGACCTCCTACGGGACGCCGGAGGCCCTTCGCTGTACGTGTCGGGGACGGTCTCCAACCAGGGCGGCTTCTATGACCGCTTCGACGCGGTTGTCCTGCTCAGCGCGCCGGCCAACGTCCTCCTCGGCCGCATCGAGACCCGCACGACCAACCCGTATGGGAAGACCGACGCCCAGCGGGCACTCGTGCTCCGCGACATGGCCGAGGCCGAGCCGCGTCTACGCCGGACTGCACTCAGGAAATCGACGCTACTGGGCCGCTCGCCGACGTGGTCGCCCTACTCGCGGAACTCGGCGCGACCCTTAGGCTCAGGTCTCGAGCTAAAGGTGCTCAGTGGGCGGGCGAACCTCGCAAGCGTCCAGACGATCTCGAGATCGGCGTCATCGTGGTGATCGAGCCGGGGCGAATGCGCGTGCGGGATCTGCCGGTGGTTCCCCGAGGCCGGTCCCCAACCGCAGCTTGCCGGATTCAGCCCGAAGCGACAGCGCCTTCGTGTGCGCGGTCCTCGTCGACGGCACCGGCGTTCGCCCGCGACACTTGGACGTCTGACGGTGAGATCCCCCAGCTACGCATCACAGCCCGCACTCTGTGCTCCGCGGCTGCGAGATGGCGGAACGCCGGCCTCACCTCGTGGACTAGCCGCTTAAGGGCGGCCCGGAGTCCGTACGCCGTCAGCGCGAACGCGATCAGCGCGGCGGCGAAGGGCGTGTCCCTAGCCGGACGTCCCACGATGCTGTCGACCGTCTCCCTCGCCACGGCGGCACCGATCATCGTGTCGCCGACCGCGGTCGGGCTGGATCGGGCTTTGCGCACCTGGGTTCCTGGCGCCGCGGCGGCGCGTTGGAGTGCTCGTACGACCGCGGCGACTACGAACAGCGTCATGAGGTTCGAATGCTCCCTAGGCATTCCGAACAACCGAGACATCACGCGGTGGCGTGCCTCGTTCAGGAGACGGAAGGCGATTACGGTGTCGCCCATAAAAAGCCTGGGGCTGCTGAGATGCTCGGGGCGGCGAGGGGGCGGAGATTGCGTATCTGGCATCAAGCGCTCCTTGTTGGCTTCCTCGTGGTCCTTAGCGTATAGAGAACGCGGGGCCGCCTGGCATCCCCGATTTGCAGCCACGACGCGGCGAAGGAATCGAACCTTCCAAGCCGGGGGCTGCCCGGCCCTGCCAGTTTTGAAGACTGGATGGGCCACCAGGCCCGTGCCGCGCCGGGACCGATCCTAATGGGCCTCTGATCGCGCGGCTCCCTCGAGGCCGAGGCCGTGCTCGAACGCGCCCTTGATGCCGGCGTCGAGGGCGTTCAGTCGGTACAGGGTGAGCGCCTCGACCGAGCCGAACCGTCCCCCGGGCGCCGTGGCGGCGCCGTGGTGAGCGAGCACGCAGTGCAGCAGCGCCAGGCGACGCTCATCGTCCAGATCGCCGGCGCGCGAGGACACCATCTGCGAGCCGAGCACGAGATGACCGAGCAGCCGCCCCTCGTCGGTCAACCCGATCTCTGCGCCATAGGTGAACTCGCGCGTCCGCCCGAGGTCGTGCACCAGCGCCGCGGTCAGCAGCAGATCCGGGTTCAGGCGCGGGTGTAGCTGGCAGACCTCGTAGGCGAGCGTCGCCACCGCCACCGTGTGCTCGAGCAGCCCGCCAAGGTAGGCGTGGTGGCCGCCTCGCGTGCAGGGCGCGCGCCGCAGCTCCGCCCGCAGCGACACATCAGCAAGCACCCCCTCGATAAACGCCCGGAACCCCCGGTCGTGCACTTCGCCCGCCAGGTGCTCGAGGAACCCGTCGAGCTCGTCGAGGTCCCGGTACGCAGTGGGGAGGAACCGCGACGGATCGTCCGCCTCAACACCCGAACCACCGGAATCAGCCCCCACTCGCGCGATGTCGATGACCTCAACGACCGGCTGGTCGCGGAACCGCTCGACCCGCCCGGACACTCGCACCAGCTCGCCCCGATCGAACCGGCCGGCCAGCGCGTCCGCGTCCCGGAACGCCCGGGCCTGGATCGTCCCGCTCCGATCGCGCAGCTCCAGGGCGAGGTAGGGCGCCCCGCTGCGCGTGAACAACCGGTCCTTCCGCGAGCACGCAAACACGCCCTCGACGTGCTGCCCAGGCCGCAGCGCGCTGACCGACACGGCGGTGGAATCGCCCGGATCCATGCCCCCATGATCTACGCTGAGGCGGATGCAGCCGCTGCAATGGGAATATCGACCCGACGGGCTGAGGGCTCCGGCGCTGATCTGCGCCTTCAAGGGCTGGAACGACGCGGCCGACGCTGCCTCGAGCGCGATCACGTTCGTGGCCGGCGCGCTCGGCGGCAGGCGGTTCGCGACGATCGACCCAGAGGAGTTCTACGACTTCCAGGGCACGCGCCCGCAGGTCAAGCTCGTCGACGGGCACGCCCGCAAGATCGTGTGGCCCGAGGTCGAGCTGTATGAGGCGCGGGTCCCCCGCGCGACGCGCGATCTCGTGCTGCTCGTCGGGCACGAGCCGTCGCTGAAGTGGCGCACGTTCAGCACGGTGATCGTCGAGCTCGCCGAGGCGCTCGGGACGCAGCTCGTCGTCACCCTCGGGGCGCTGCTCGCCGACGTTCCCCACACGCGCCCGATCTCGGTCACCGGGATGGCCACCGACACCGACCTGGTCCAACGACTCGGCCTCACCCGCTCGTCCTACGAGGGCCCGACCGGAATCGTCGGCGTGCTCCACGCCGCGTGCCAGGAGAGCGGCCTCCCGTCGGCGAGCCTGTGGGCGGCGGTCCCGCACTACATCGCGGCCGCGCCGAACCCCAAGGCAGCGCTCGCACTCGTCCGCAAGCTCGAGGGCCTCGTCCAGGTCGCCGTCGACGCGAGCGACCTCGAATCGGCCACCGCCGACTACGACCGCCAGGTCAACCTCGCGGTGCAGAGCGACCCCGACGTGCAGGCGTTCGTCGAGCGCCTCGAGGCGGCGGCCACCGAGGAGAGCGACGACTCCGGTCCGCTCCCGTCCGGCGACACGATCGCGCGCGAGCTCCAGCGGTTCCTGCGCCAGCGCGGGGACGACGACCCCGGCACCGCCCAGGGCTGAAATCCGCCCCGGGGCCCAGAACCCGCCCAGGGCTGAGAACCCGCGCGGGGCTGAGAGCTACGCCTCCGCCGCCGGGCACACCAACCGGTAATCGCACACCGAGCACGCCGCGAACGACGGCGTTGGCTCGAACCCCTGCGAGAGAATCCCGTCGGCGACCTCCATCGCCACGTCCTCGATCCACGCGAACCGGTCCTCGCGATCGTCGGGCACAGCCACCTTCTGATCGTCGAGCACGTAGTAGTAGGCCTGTTGCGAGGAATCCAACCGCCAAGCCTCCCGTGCCCCCACGGCGTACAGCGAAAGCTGCACATCGTCCACCAACTGCCCAGGGCTCTTCGGACGTCCGGTCTTGTAGTCGATCAGCTCGTAATCCCCGCCCGGCAGCCGGTCGACCCTGTCGACGCGGCCGCGCAGCAGGTGCGGCCCGAGCTTGAACGAGAACGCGCGCTCGAACCACATCGGCTCCGCTTCGGAGGACTGAAAGCGCGTGTGGTACTGCGTCAACGCGGCCGCGGCCTTGCCTCGCAGCTGACGCTCCTCCTCGGACTCGCCGAACCCGCCCCTCCGCCACGCCGAGTCGAGCAGCCCGAGCATGCCGGACAGCGACCCGGACGAGCCGGACACCACACCCTCCGAGCCCGAGCCCGACCCGGAGCCCGACCCCGAGTGGAAGCGCTCGAGCACCTGGTGCACGACGATCCCGAAGCGCTGATGAATCGTCGGCTCCTGCGGTATCCGGAACACCCGCGCGAACTTGTACTTCAGCGGACACGTCCGGTAGGTGTCGATATCCGATGCCGACATCACGACCCCGTCCCCGCGTGTGGGCAGGAACGACTCGACCGACGGATCGTCCCGCGCCGTCACCGCCGCGGCCCGGCGGCGCGCGTCGCGCTCCGCATCCAACAAATAGTCGTCCAAAGCCGACGACGAATAGATCTCCCGCTGCTCGGCCGTCACCGCCTGGAGGATCCGCGAGTTCACGTCGCGTACTGCCTCAGCGAGCGACTGTCCCTCCGGCCGCTCGATCAGCGCCGCCAGCTTCAGCAGCTCGAGGTACCGCACGACCGCGTGGGACACGTCGAGGTCGGTGTCGAGCCGGAGCTCGGCGAGCCGGCCGCCGGCGCGCATCGTCCCCTCGAGCACCTCGTCGCGGAGCAGCCGGTAGGTCGAGTGGAGCGTCTCGGCGGGCCCGAACATCTCCTCTTCGCGGTCTTCCCACGCCCCGGACACCGCGCGCCGGATCGCCTCGGCGATCGGCGCCGGAGCCAGCGCCGCGCTTCGGTCGTTTGTGGACGGATACGCGAGCACCACGCGACGGCGCGCCCGCGTCACCGCGACATACAGAACGTCGCGGACCAAGGGCGCGCGCCCCGCGTCCCCGTCGGCCCCCGTCCCGTTCTCGGACACGTCGAGCTCAACATCGCGCTCAACATCGAGCTCGACGTCGAGCGCGACATCGAGCGCGATCGGCTCGGGCGCCTGCGCGGACAGTCCGGAATGGAGCCCGAGCACGTACACGTGCTCGACCTCGAGCGCACCGGCGCTGTCGAGCGCCACGACCTGGACGAACTCCGGCCGCAGCAGGTCCGGCTCTTCGTGCTCGCGCAAGCCGAAGTCGGCGACCGCGGCGATGTGGCGGGCGAACTCGCGCGGGGTCGCCTGCGGCGAGCGCCGCGCGTAGGCGCCCGCCAACTCGCCGAAGCGCGCGAGCGCGCGCAGGCGCTGCACGACGTCGGCCTGTGCGGCAAACAGCTGCTGGCGGCGGAGCCCGAGCCGGTCGATCAGTCGATGCACATAGAGATCCGGACGGGTGCTGTCGATCTCCGACATCGCCGCGCGGTAGAGCCGCAAGAACGCTCGGATCCGCTCGCGCGCCTCGGGCGGCACCTGCGGCGACTCCATCGCGGCCGCGAGCGCGGCGACCATGTCGAGCTTCCGGCGGCGCGCGATCTGCGTGCACCGCGCGATGTCGACGGAGCGCAGCTCGACGGGCGGCCGCGCGAGCGCGCGCACGACGGCCGCGGCATCGGTTGGGTCCGCGACCAGCCGCAACCATGCGAGCACGTCTCGGACCTCGGCGCGCCGGAAGAACGCCGCCTCGCCGACCACGCGATGGGCGACGGCGCGCTCCTCGAACGCCACCGCGACCGCCTGCCCCTCGCGCGAGATCGCGGGCACGAGCACGGCGATCTGGCCCGACGGCACCCCCTCGCCCACGATCAAGCGCTCGATGTCGGCGGCGACCGACTGCGCCTGAGCCCGCTCGTTGGCGCAGCGCCAGAACGCGACCTCCCCTTCCGCCGCCGTCGGCTCGGACGAGCACGGCGCCGCCGCCGATGCTGCGCGGAGCAGGCGCCGCGGCAGCCGGAGATTCTGCTCGAGCGTCATCACTTCGGTGAACTCATCGCGGCGTAGCGCTCGCGCCGCTCGCGACGGATCGGCCGCGGCAGTGAGCCGCGACGCCGCCACCGCCCGGCTCAGCGTGGCCGACGCCAGGTCGAGATCGTGCGCGTCGTCGACCAGCACGTGCTCGAACCGCTCCACTGTTGCCGGCCGCTCGCGCACCACGCGCAGCGCATCGCGGATCAGGTCGCCGGCGTCCCGGGCGCCGGCTTCGGCCAACATCTGCTCGTGCACGCGGTACACCTCGGCGAACTCGCGCTCGACCTCCGCCTCGGACTCGGTCAGCCGCCTCGCCCAGTGCGCGTAGTCCTCGGCCCCGACCAGGTGCGCCTTGAGCCGGTCGATCCGGCGGATGAAGCCCGCGAGCAATGCATTCGCGCTACCGCCGAAGTCGTGGCGCTCGATCGACAGCTGATCGATCCGCTCGAGCAGCATCGCGAACCGCTCGGCCGGCCCGAGCACCGGTTCGAGTGCGTCGACGCCCGGCCCGGCGCCGTTCAGGATCAACGCCGCGAGCTCGACCGGCGAGATCACGAACAGCTCGTCGTAGCCGTCCTCGAGCACGCGTTCCAGACGCGTCCGCGTGGCGTCGGCGCGCGCGGCGGACGGGGTCAGCAGCAGGACCCGCTCGGGACGGCTCCCCTGCTCGACGAACCACACGAACCGGCCCTCGAGCGTGCGCGTCTTGCCCGTTCCGGCGGCCCCGAGAACGAGCAGGGGCTCGCGCTCGCAGGTGACGGCCTCGCGCTGAGCGGGAAGCAAGGGGTCTAGGGTGAGCCCCACGTCTGACAGCATAGGGTCGGATATGACCTCAACTCGGTCCGCTCTGGACGCAGATTGGCTGGGTGTTTGCCGCCGCGCGGTAACCGGACTCCAGCGCATGCTCGCCGACGTCCCGACCACCGCGGAGCGGGCACTCGAGACCGGTACTCGCGGCAAGGGCGGCGACCGCACGCTCGAGATCGACCATGACGCCGAGCAGCTCGTGCTCGACGAGCTCGACGTTCTCAAGGACGAGGGCTACCAGTTCGTCGTCTGCTCCGAGGAGCGCGGCGAGATCGATTACGGCGACCACGACGTGCGCGTGATCATCGATCCGATCGACGGCTCGCTGAACGCCAAGCGCGGGATATCCCACTACGCCCTCTCGATCGCGGTCGCCGACGGGCAGACGATGGCGGACGTCGCGTTCGGGTTCGTGCACGACTTCGGACCGTCCGAGCAGTGGTGGGCGTGGCGTGGCAAGGGCGCCTGGCTCGACGGCCGCCAGCTCGATGCTTCGCTGCCCGAGCGCCGCGGCCGCGACGGCCGGCTCGAGGTGCTCGGCATCGAGTCGGCCGACCCCCGCTGGGTGGCGAAGTCGATCGAGCCGCTCGAGCTGAACGCCTACCGACTGCGCGCCCTCGGCACGATCGCCGCGACCCTATGTCAGGTGGCCGGCGCCCGGTTCGACGGGATGGTGTCGCTGCGGCGCTCGCGCGGCGTCGATGCCGCCGCCGGCCAGTTGATCGTGCGCGAGGCCGGCGGGCTGGTGAGCTTCCCATGGTGCGACCAGCCGCTCGGGGCCCCGCTGACCGCCGAACCGAGCTCGCCAGTGGTCGCGGCCCGGTCGCCCGAGACGCTCGCCATGCTCGAGAGGATCCCCCAGTGATCGACTGGATCGTCGCCGGGCGTATCGCCACGTTCGTCGCCGGCAGCGGTAGCGCGAGCGAGCCGACCGCCGACCTTGCCGCGCTCGCCGCCGAGTCCGAGACGCGCGTGGTCGCCTACACCGGCCTGGAGCCGGCCCGGCCGCTTCCTCCCCCCGAGGGGATCAGCCGCAAGGAGTGGGTGTCCAGCAACGTCGACTCGATGCGGCTGCTGCTCGACCCGGTCCTGACGCGCGCCACCGACAACCTCGGAACGATGAAGCCCGCGGTCGAGATCGGGATGGGGATCGTGCTCAGCACCGAGGTCGGCGTCGTGCTCGGGTACTTGGCCCAGCGCGTGCTCGGGCAGTACGAGCTGGTGTTGCTCGACGAGGCAGTCGAGAACCGGCCCCCGCGCCTGTTGTTCGTGCTCCCGAACCTCGGCCAGGCCGTGCAGACGTTCGGGGCCGACGAGGAGGAGTTCCTGACCTGGGTGGCGCTGCACGAGGTCACCCACGCCGTGCAGTTCGCAGGCGTGCCGTGGCTCCATGCGCACGTCGCCGGCCTCGTCAGCGAACTGCTCAAGAGCGCCGAGGTTCGCCTCGACGCGCCGCGCAAGCTTCAGGTCCCGAGCATGGATGAGGTCAAGCAGGTGATGGGTCACCTCCGGCGGGGAGACCTGATCTCGATCGTCACAACCACACCCGAGCGCGAGATGCTTGATCGCGTCCAGGCCGTAATGGCGGTCATCGAGGGACACGCCGAGCACGTGATGGATGCAGTGGCGCCCGACCTGCTGCCGTCCCTGCCCAAGCTCCGCGCCGCTCTCGACCGGCGGCGCAAATCGCAGTCGGGGCTGTCGCGCCTGGTCGCGAGGCTGCTCGGGCTCGAGCTGAAGCTCAAGCAATACGAGCAAGGCAAGGCCTTCTGCGACGCGGTCGTCCGCGAGCGAGGCCCCGGCGCGCTACACCATCTATGGTCGAGTCCGGACGCGCTGCCGACGCTCGCGGAGATCCACGATCCGGCGGCCTGGCTGGCGCGCGCGATGCCTCGAGAGCTCGGGGAACCGCACCGGTCGGACTCCGACGCGGCCGCCTGAAACGCCCACCGCACCTGCCGCCACGCGGTGAGGCTCGCGTCAACTTAGGTTGACTGGAGCCCCCAATTCACGAACTTTTCATGACCTTGGCTGTAACGGCCACTACGCTATGGTTTACAAACACATGTTCGATAACTCCGGTAGGGAGAGCTAATGGCTACGACGACACCGGGCACGCAAAAGCCCGCGAGTACGACAAAGCGAACTTCCAAGGGCAAGCCCGCCACGGCGAGCGCCCGCACGACCAGGACCGCCGCCAGCACGGGGCGCACCCCACGGTCGACGACCTCCTCGACGCAGCCCAAGACGCGCGTCGCGCACGCGCAGGTGATCGCAGAGCGCGCGGTGCTGGTGCCCGTGGGCGCCGGCCTGCTGGCCCGCGACAACCTCGTCTCGACGGTCAAGGGCCTGACCACCAAGTACCGCAGCCGCGCCAGCTTCGAGCGCGAGCTGAAGCGCTACGAGCGCCGCGGCGCCACCGCCCGCAACCGCTTCGAGCGCCAAGTCCGGCGCGCGCGCACCCGTATGGAGCGCGATCTGCGCCAGCGGCGTAGCCTTGTTGAGCGGACTATGCGCCAGAACCGCCGCCGGCTGAACCGTGAGATAACCTCAGTACGGAGGGATCTCGAAAAGCAGTCAGGTGCGGTGAGTGCGCGGGTCGAGCGACTCGTTGCAAACGCGCAGGGCCTGCTGGGCTCGTAACACAAAGCTTCCCCCGCGCGGCGCCCCGGAGAGCGTCGACAGCGGGATAGGTTCGCCGGCCTCATAACCTCGCCGGCGAATGCAGCACCCTCTCCTCCCTCAACCGCCGGGGCGTCACGAAAGTGGCGCCCCGTCGGTCCTTAAGCGGGGCGTCGACCGGGCTCCGTGACGCACCTCACACAGCAAGGCCCGGACGGTCCACTGCCTACAATCAAATCCATGCCTACTAGAGACCAAGTGATCGACTCCCTCCGTTCCGTGATCGACCCCGAGCTGCGCCGCGACATCGTCGAGCTCGAGATGGTCCGCTCCGTCGAAATCCACGAGAACGGCGTGGTCGACGTCATGGTCTCGCTGACCACGCCGGGCTGCCCGATCCGGTCGCACTTCCAGAACGGCGTCGCCGAGACCGTGCGCGGGCTCGACGGCGTGACCGGCGTGAACATCAGCTTCGACGTCCTGTCCGACAACGAGAAGCAGGCGCTCGGGCAAAAGCTCGGCCGCGGCACACTCCCCGAGGGCGCGCTGGCCCAGGTCAAGAACGTGATCTGCGTGGGCTCCGGCAAGGGTGGCGTCGGCAAGTCGAGCGTGACCGCCAACCTCGCGGTGGCGCTGCTCGCCGAAGGCAAGCAGGTCGGCGTGCTCGACGCGGACGTGTGGGGCTACTCGCAGCCGCGGATGCTCGGGCTCGGCGCCGAGCGCCCGCACGTGAACGCCGACCGCAAGATCATCCCGCTGCGCGCGTTCGACGGCATCAGCGTGATGTCGATCGGGTTCTTCGTCGAGCAGGACGCAGCGGTCGTGTGGCGCGGGCCGATGCTCCACAAGGCGCTTCAGCAGTTCCTCGAGGACGTCGAGTGGGGCGAGCTCGACTACCTGCTGATCGACCTGCCGCCGGGCACCGGCGACGTATCGATGACGCTCGCCCAACTGCTGCCGCAGGCCAAGTTCGTGATCGTGACCACGCCGCAGCCGGTCGCCCAGAAGGTAGCCCGCCGAAGCGCGGAGATGGCGATCAAGCTCAAGCTCGAGATCGCCGGCGTGATCGAGAACATGTCCGGGTTCGTGACCCCGACCGGCGAGCGCTACCAGCTGTTCGGCGAGGGCGGCGGCCAGCTGCTGGCCGAGGAGCTCGAGGTGCCGCTGCTCGGCAAGGTGCCGCTGACGATGGGCCTGCGCGAGCAGTCCGACGCCGGCGTGCCGATCGTCGTCTCAGACCCCGACGACCCAGCGGCGCAGGCGCTTTGCCACGCGGCGCGTGGCGTGATCGCGCTCTCGCCGATCGAGCTGCCGGTCATGCAGGCGCCGTCGCCGGCGGCCGCGCCCAAGCCGGTCGGCATGTCGCTGCCAATGGCTTGATTTTTAGGCCTCGCTGCGCTCGGCATCCATGGGGCCAGTTCCGCCGTGCATCCGTGCCCGGCGGCCGCTAACCCTCACCCCTTGTTCGCGTAGTAGTCCGAGTTCAACTTGACGTACTTCTGCCATTCATCGGGCAGCTGATCCTCGGCGAAGCACGCGTCCACCGGGCAGGCCTCGACGCACGCGTCGCAGTCGATGCACTCCTCCGGGTCGATGTACAGCATCGGGACGTCGTCGTAATCGGGCTCGTCAGGCGTCGGATGGATGCAGTCGACCGGGCACACCTCAACGCACGAGTTGTCCTTCGTTCCGATGCAGGGCTCGGCGATGACATAAGCCATTGGGTTTCGAATTCCTTGAGGTTCGGGGGTAGTGGGGTGCCGATTCTACGTGCGCAGGGCTTTGGCCGTTCCGCGGGAATAGGTAAGGGCAGGTCCGTCACACTACGGTGGCGAAGCGCAATAGACGGGCGAATGGACGAAAGGCCCCGCAACCGACGGCAATGGTCTGACAGCGCGCTGCTGTCCGCGGTAGCAGCGCGGGACGGGGCTGCGTTCGCCGTGTTCTACCGCCGCCACCTCCCGGCCGTCCTCGCGTTCCTGCTCCGGGAGACGCGCGACCGCGAGGCCGCGGCCGACCTGGCCGCCGAGGTATTCGCCGCGGTGCTGCTGTCGTCAGGCCGGTATGAGCAGCAGGGCGAGTCGGCGACGCCGTGGGTGCTCGGGATCGCCCGCAACAAGCTGCTGATGAGCTTCCGGCGCGGCCGCGTCGAGGCACGGGCCCGCCACCGCCTCGGATTCAAGGCGGTCGCGCTCGAGGAGACCGACCTGGACCGGATCGAGGAGGTCGCCCGGAGCGAGGGAGCGGGGCTCGTGGCGCTGGTCGACGAATTGCCCGAGGCTGAGCGCGTCGCGGTCCGCTCGCGGGTGCTCGACGAGCGCCCCTACCGCGAGATCGCCACCGAGCTCAGGTGCTCGGAGCTGGTGATCCGCAAGCGCGTGAGCCGTGGGCTGGCGCGGATGCGAGATCAGTTGAAGGAGACCGGATCGACGTGAACGACTATCTGGACAAGGTCGAGGCCCAGCTGACCGAGTTGACCGAGAAGGGCGCGCACCAGCGCCGCCGCGTGCGGCGCGGCGCGCTCTCCGGCGCGCGGCGCCCCAGGCCGCGTGGCTTGGGGGGCGGCGCTGGAGGCCCGCGGACTCGCGGTCCCCGAGGCCCGCGGCGGCTGTCCGAGGTGCTCGCATTCTTGGCGGCGGCCGCGGTCGTTGCGGCCGTGGTCGGGATCGTGCTCGTCAACGCGCACAGCTCCGCCAACCCGCACCCCGTCTCTAGCAGCGCGACGGCCGGCGTGCGGTCGAAGACATCCTCCAGAACCGCAACCCACGCCCGGACGACGACCACCACGTCCACGACCTCCACCGTGGCAGCCTCGACACCGAAACCCGGCCAGTTCTACCCGCAGTCGTTCACGGCGATCAGCGAGCTGACGTGGTGGGTGCTCGGCCTGGCGCAGTGCCCACCATCCTCGACCGTGCACGGCGGCCCCTGCGGCAAGATCATGTTCACGACCGACGGCGGCCAGCATTTCACATCGGTCAACGCCCCGAACGCGGCGTTCTCGGGCCAGCCGAGCCAGACCGGCTACTCCCAGCTCCGGTTCGCCGACAGCGAGAACGGGTTCGCATTCGGCCCCAATCTGTACGCGACGCATGACGGCGGACAGGCCTGGAAACAGGTGAACGTCGGCGGCTCCGTCAGCGACCTCGCGATCTCCGACGGCGAGGCGTACGCGATCGTGGACGTGTCGGGCAGCGGCGCCGCCGGAGCCCGGCTGATGCACTCGCCCGTAAGCGCGGACGACTGGACCGTGCTCGGGGCGGCCGGCGACGTGTCCGTCGGGCTGTGGGTGCAGGGCTCGAACGTGCTGATCCAGTCCGGCGTCGCCAACGGCATCGGCTCGGACCTGCTCGTCTCCTACGACAGCGGCGCCAGCTTCATGAGCTACCCGTCTCCGAGCCCCGGCCTCGGGTGCCAGTACGCGGAGCCCGAGCCGCCCATCGTGTGGGCGCACTGCGCGACCGGGACCGAGAGCGGCGTCTGGCGCTCGACCGACAACGGCGCGGACTTCACCTCCGCCGAGCCCAGCGGCACGCTCAGCCTGTCGAACTCGGCGGCGTTCGCGGCCGCTTCCGCGGATACGGCCGTCGTCGGCTACCAGCAGCTCTACCGGACCGAGGACGACGGGCAGGCGTACGCAAAGGTCGGGCCGTCCCAGGTCAGCGCATGGGCGTTCCTCGGCTTCACCGACGACACGCACGGAATCGGGCTCGGGTACGTGGGCCCCGTCTCCCCGTTCAACGAGCACCTCTATTACACGACCGACGGCGGCCAGAGCTACCACCTCGTTCCGATCCCGTGAGGTGGATCTGGCTCGCGGGGTTTCTCGCTGCGGGCTGTGGCGTCGCGGCTTCCACCGCAGCGACCCCGCCGGTCTGCGGCAGCGCGGTATCGCCGGACCGGCTCGGCGCGATCCACTTCCTGACGCGGAATGTCGGCCTGGGGCTGACGCTGCCCGCTCGACACTGCGAGCCGATGCTCGCGCTCACCGAAGACGGCGGCCACCGCTGGCTGACCGAAGGCACCCCACTCCCGGGCGGAGGCGCGGGCTTCGTCGAGCAGCTCACCGCCACCTCGACCACCCACGCGTGGGCGGCAGTCGGCACCGGCCGGTTGATGGCGACCACGGACGCCGGCGCAACGTGGACCGCGGAGACGCCGCGGGGTCAGACGGTGGCGCTCGCGCTCATCGGACGGACGTTGTGGATGCTCGAGTGCTTCGGATCGCCTGACACCTGCTTCTCGGTGCTCTTGCGCAAGGCGCTGCCCGACGGCGTGTGGACGCTCTCCTCGCCCAAGCTGGCTCACGGCATCAGCGCCCAGTTCGCGCCCGCGGGGAACCGGACGATCGTCGTGAGCGCCGGCAACCAGATCGTGACCGTCCGCGACGGCGGCCGGCGCTACACCGAGCTCCCGGATCCGACCTGGATGGGGCAGCCGTGCTTCCCCGCCGGGCTCGCGGCCGCCGGAAACAGCTGGTGGCTGATCTGCCTCGGGGGCGCGGCCGCCGGCAGCAGCACCAAGGCCCTGCTCCACACGACCGACGGCGGGCGGACGTGGACGATCGCCTCGCAGGTCACCAGCCTGACCGCGCCGCCACAGCCCGGCGCGATCACCCGCGAGGAGCCGGACGCGCTCGTCGCCGCCTCCCCGACCAGGCTGTGGCTGGCCGCGCTCAACAACCTATTCGTGAGCAACGACGGTGGCGCAAGGTGGTCGTGGGTCCGGGGTCCGAACCCGCAGGGGTACCCGGTCTCCTTCGATGTGCTCTCGCCGACACACGCCTGGCTGCTGGGGGCCGGGCAGGGGCTATGGCGGACGACCGACGGCCGCCACTGGCACGCGCTCGGCCCCGTCGCCGTCAGCCCGTAGCCAGCGCCGGCACCCGGTCAGCCCACGGGAGCGCGGCCTCCAACTGCCGCGCCAGCGCGAGCAGCACCTCCTCGCGCGCCGGCGGCCCGATCAGCTGCACCGCGGTCGGCAGGCCGTCCTCGCCCTGATACAGCGGCAGCGCGATCGCGGGCTGCCCGGTGACGTTGACGATCGCGGTGAACGGCGTGAACCCCGCTGACCTGCGGTACTTGATCATCGGGTCGGCGCCAAGCCCGTCGATCTCGCCGATTGCCACGGGGCGCCCCCCGAGCGCCGGCGTCAGCACCGCGTCGTACGGCGCGAAGAACGTGACGAGCGAGCGCGCCACCGACTCGAGCCGGCCCTGCGCCGTCAGGTAGTTGATCGTACCCTGGCTCAGGGTCCGCTCCCACAGCGACCAGGTGAGCGGCTCGACGTCGTCGACGGTCGGCTCGCGACCCGCGATCTGCCCGCCCACCCAGGTCGAGAGCGAGATCAGCGGCGCAAACGCACGGGTGAAGTCCGGCAGCAGGTTGAGGCCCGACCACGGGGGCGAGATGTCCTCGACGGCGTGGCCGAGCGATTCGAGCAGCGCCGCGGCGTCGCGCGCGGCCTGCAAGCACGCCGGATCGATCGTGGCGCCCTCGTACGGTGGCGCGGTCGCGAGCCCGATCCGGAGACGGCCGGGATCGACCCCGCGAGCCCGGAGTAACCGGCCGCGGGCGCGGGCGGGGCCCAGGTCGCATCGCCGAGCTCGGGTCCCGCTAGCACGTCGAGCACGGCCGCGGTGTCCCCGACCGACCGGGTGAGCACGCCATCGGAGACGAGGAAGCTCTGCCCGCCGTCGGGGCCGACCGACACCCGCCCCCGCGCTGGCTTCAGGCCCACGAGCCCGCAGCACGACGCCGGAATCCGGATCGACCCGCCGCCGTCGTTGCCGTGCGCCACCGGAACCATCCCCGCCGCGACCGCCGCGGCGGCGCCACCGCTCGATCCGCCCGGAGTCCGGTCGGTGTCCCACGGATTGCGGGTCGGGCCGAACCGTCGCGGCTCGGTGGTCGGCAGGATGCCCATCTCGGGCATCGAGGTCTTGCCGACGACCACGAACCCCGCCTCGCGGAGGCGGCGCACGAGGAAGGCGTCGTGGCCGGGGACGAACTCGCCGAACAGGTCGCTGCCCATCGTCAGCGGCATCCCCGCCACCGGGCGGTTGTCTTTGATCGCGATCGGAACGCCCGCGAACGGCCGCGAATCCCCGCGTCCGATCTCGTCCGCCGCCGCCAGCGCCGACTCGTGCGCGACATGCGTGAACGCGTTGATCGTAGGCTCGAGCTCGTCGATCCGGCGCAGCGACGCCTCGACGAGCTCGCGCGCGGACAGCTCGCCGGCGCGGACCAGCGCGGCCAGTTCGGTGGCGGGGCGGAGCAGGAGCTCGGACGAGGGCGCCTCTGACACGGATCGGAAGGCTATCCGGCTACGCTTCGCGGGCACTTCTGCGCCCCAGGCCCGGGCGCGCGCTGCCGCTGCCGGGCAGCTCGAGCACGTTGCCGATCCAGGAGAACTCGCCCATGAGCGTCACTGCCGAAGTCCAGTCCGGCCTCGAAGGCGTCGTCGCCTTCGCGACCGAGATCGCCGAGCCCGACCGCGCCGGGGGCGCGCTGCGTTATCGAGGCGTCGACATCGAGGAGCTGGTCGGCAACGTGCCGTTCGAGCAGGTGTGGGGGCTGCTCGTCGACGGCGAACTGCTGCCCGGACTGCCACCAGCCGCGCCCTTCCCGCTGGGCGTGCGCTCGGGCGATCCTCGCGTCGACGTGCAGTCGGCGCTGGCGATGCTCGCACCGCAGTGGGGGTTCAGGCAGCTGATCGACATCTCCGACGAGGAGGCCCGCGACAACCTGGCGCGAGCGTCGGTGATGGCGCTCTCGTTCGTCGCCCAGTCGGCGCGCGGGATCGGCAAGCCGCCGGTGTCCCAGACCGAGGTCGACAAGGCGAATTCGATCCCCGAGCGGTTCCTGATCCGCTGGCGCGGCGAGGCCGATCCGCGCCACGTGAAGGCGATCGACGCGTACTGGAACTCGGCCGCCGAGCATGGAATGAACGCCTCGACATTCACTGCACGAGTGGTCGCCTCGACCGGCGCCGACGTCGCCGCGGCGCTTTCGGCCGCGGTCGGCGCGCTGTCGGGGCCGCTCCACGGAGGCGCACCGCTGCGCGTGCTCAAGATGCTCGACGACGTCGCCGAGATGGGCGATGCCGACGCGCTACGTCAAGGATCTGCTCGATCGCGGCGAGCGGCTGATGGGGTTCGGCCATCGCGTCTACCGCGCCGAGGATCCACGGGCGCGCGTGCTCCGCCGCACCGCTAAGGAGATCAACGCGCCGCGAGTCGAGGTCGCCGAGGCGCTCGAGGAGGCGGCGCTCGCTGAGCTCCAAGCGCGCCGTCCCGACCGAGTGCTGGCGACCAACGTCGAGTTCTGGTCGGCCGTCGTGCTCGACTTCGCCGAGGTCCCGCCCGAGCTATTCACGCCGCTGTTCACGTGCGCCCGCACCGCTGGGTGGTCGGCCCACATCCTCGAGCAGAAGCGCGAAGGCCGGCTCGTGCGGCCGACGGCCAAGTACGTCGGTCCCGGCCCGAGGCCGCTGTCGGACCTCAAGACGACCTAACTTTCCGACCTCAAGACGGCCTAACACCACCCCGTTGCCGGCCCCCGTATTCTGGGGCCGCGACGGATGAACGTCGAACGTCAGCTCGATCCCGAGGCGCTGGGCGATCACATCGATCGGCTCTACCGCGCGGCGTGGGGCCTGTGCGGCTCGCGCGAGGAAGCCGAGGACCTGGTCCAGGAGACGTTGGAGCGCGTCCTGCGCCGGCCTCGGTTCCTGCGATCCGAGGACGACGTCGGCTACCTGCTGCGCGTCCTGCGCAACACGTTCTTCAGCCAGCGCCGGGCGGCCGGCCGGCGGCCCCAGACGACGCCGCTGCCCGACGACCTCGACCTGATCGAGGACCGCAACGCGCCGGCGGCCGAGTCACGGGTCCAGTCGGCGGAGCTGTACGCAGCGATCTCCCGGCTCCCCGATGACTTCCGCGACGCGCTAGTCGCGATCGACGTCGTCGGGTTGTCCTACCGCCAGGCGGCGAAGGCGCTCCGCGTCCGCGAGGCGACGATCACGACGCGCCTGCACCGTGCGCGCCAGCGGATCGCGGCCGACCTGGTGGAGCGACGGCCCGCCTAGTGGGAATCCGCCGGGACCTTCCACGCCGCCAGCCTCTGCAGCGCCGCGGCCTTGACGCCGGTCCCGGACAGCACGCAGGTGTCGCCGGCGCGGCGCCACGTCACGACCTCGCGGCCGTTCAGCTCGAGCGTCCGCAGCTCGGTGCCGCCCCAGTTGCTCGCCGTCGCCGACGGCTGGGGCAGCGGCGGCGAGTTCACGATCGTGTAGGCGATCGTGGCGCCGTTCGACCGGTAGTAGACGGTCACCGCGGTCCGCCCGCCGAGCGTGTCGGTGCGCTCGCCGATCGCGGTCCATCCGAACCGCGACGCCCAGTTGGGGAAGTACACAACGCCGACACGGCCGCTGCAGCTGCGCGCCGGGCACGGCGGGATCGGGCGAGGGGGCGGCCTGCGTCGGCCCCCGCGCGGCGAGCGCGGCCGCGTCGGACACCGACGGCGAGCCGGGCGTTCCCGATGGGAGCGCAAGCACGAGCGCGAGCACGACGGCGGCGAGTGCAGCGGCGACGCCGCCGGCGTAGACGAAACGCCGACGGGCGATGCGCGCGCGGCTCGGGCGCGATGCCTCGATGTTCGCGCGCAGGCGCTGCGGGGCGCGCTCGGCCGCCCGCGCCTGGTGCAGCAGATCGACCACGCGGCGCTCGCGCTCGTACAGCGCGGTCAGCTGCGGCGAGGCCGCGATGTGCGCTTCGACGTCCGCCTTGCGCGCCGGATCGAGCGTGCCGTCGGCAAGCGCCGAAAGGTCGGCGAGCTCAGTCGCCGTCGGCTGCGTCTGGTCGGCCCGGGAGTCCATCGTCCCCTGCAGTCAAGTGGTTAAACAACATCAGCTTAACGACGCCGAACAGCCCTAATACCTTCCCGCTCCGGTCAGGATCCCCGGTAAGGGCCCGACAGGTACTCCGACAACATCCGCGTCGCGCTGAACTGCGGCCCGAGCGTCTTCAGCGACGCCCGGATCCGGGCGATCCAGGCCGCCGGCAACCCCTGCTCGTCGCGCTCGTAGAACATCGGTAGCACCTCCTCGTCGAGAAGGCGATGCAGCTTGGCCACGTCGCGCCTGTCCTGGGCCTGATGATTGTCGTCGACCTCGCCGGAGATCGCCCAGCCGTTGTCGCCGTCGTAGCCCTCGGCCCACCAGCCGTCGAGCACGCTCAGCTGGAGGCCCCCGTTGATCGCCGACTTCATGCCGCTGGTGCCGCTCGCCTCGAGCGGCGGGCGCGGCACGTTCAGCCACACGTCGCAGCCTCGCACGAGCCACGCCGCGGTGGTCAGGTCATAGTCGTCGAGAAACACCACGCGCCGGCCGATGATCTCCACGCGCTTCATCCCGAACAGGCGCTTGAGCACGCGCTTGGCGTCCTCGTCGCGCGGGTGCGCCTTGCCGGCGAGCACCACCTGCACCGGCTGCTCGCCGTCGAGGAGCCTCAGCGTCCACTTCGGGATCGCGCGTGAGGAGGTCCAGCCGCTTGTAGGTCGCGACGCGGCGCGCGAAGCCGATCGTCAGCGTGTGCGGGTCGAACGCGGTCGCGGCGGCGCCGACGTAATCGAGCGGCGTCGCCCCGGAGCAGCCGCTCGGTGGCGCTGCGAACACGAACCTGCTCGACGAGTTCGGCCCGCTGGCGCTCGCGAGCAGCCCATAGGTCGGCATCGGAGATCTGATCGACGGCCGCCCAGGTTTCGGGCTCGGCGGCGCGCGCCATCCACCCCTCGCCGAGGTGGCGGTCGAGCAATTCGCGGATCGGCGTCCCGATCCACGTCGGCACATGAACGCCGTTGGTGACGTAGCCGATCGGCACCTCGTCGACCGCGAGCTTCGGCCACAGCGGTTGCCACATCTCCCGCGCGACCTCGCCGTGGCGGCGGCTGACTCCGTTGGCGGCGCGGCTCATGTGGAGCGCCGCCTGCGTCACACCGAAGTCCTCGTCGGCGTCGTCGGGGTGGGTACGACCTAGCGCGATCACCTCGGCGGAGTCGATCCCGAGCTGGGCGACGAGGTTGCCGATCGCGTCCTCCATCTGCTCGGTCGGGTAGGTGTCGTTGCCGGCGGGGACAGGCGTGTGGGTCGTGAACACGGTCCGCTCGCGCGCCGAGGCGAGCCCGACCGACAGGTCCTGGCCGGAATGCAGCTCCTGGGCCGCGAGCTGGACGGGCGCCAGCATGGCGTGACCCTCGTTCAGGTGGACTACGCCGGGCTCGAACCCGAGCGCGGTCAGCGCCCGCACGCCGCCGGCGCCGAGCAGCACGTATTGAGCTACGCGGATGTGCTCGTCGGACTCGTACAGGCGGGCGGTGATCCACTTTTGTACGGGACCGTTCTCAGGGAGATCCGTGTCGAGCAGGAACAGCGGAATCCGACCGACGTCGACGCGCCAGATCTGCGCGGTGACGTCGCCGTCATAGATCGGGACCTCGATCGTGAGCGGCCGTTCGTCGGGGCCCGTGACAAGCGCGGCCGGCAGCCGTTGCGGATCGGTGTCGACCCAGTACTCGTGCTGCCACCCGACGGCGTCGATCCGCTGGCGGAAGTAGCCCTTGCGGTACATCAGGCCGACCGCGACGAGCGGCACCGCGCAGTCGGAGGCCTCCTTGAGCAGGTCGCCGGCGAGCGCGCCGAGACCGCCCGAGTAGATCGGCATCGACACGTGGACCCCGTACTCGGCGCAGAAGAACGCCACCGGCCGGGCGGGATCGATCGACGGGTAGTACGGCCGCTCCAGGTCGGCCTTGACCTGCGCCTCGACGGCGGCGGCCCGCTCGAGCAGGCTCGAGTCGGCGGCGGCGCGCCTAAGCGCCGCATTCGAGGCCTCCTGGAGGAGGCGTACTGGGTTTTGCAATGTGAGCGCGAACCGCGCGGGATCGACCGCCTGGAACAGCTCCGGGCCGCCGGGCAGCCAGGACCAGCGGTAGTTGTAGGCGATTCGCGCCAGCGGCGCGAGGACATCGGGAAGGCGCTCGGCGAGTTCCTCCGCCGCGCGCCGGATGTCTTCGCGGCCGTCGTTCATCGTCACCCGGCCGTAGCTCACGGCCGGGGATTATCCGGCAACCGCTACTCTCGCGCTTCTTGACCACCCCGAACCCCGCCTCGAGCGACCCCTGCCGGCTGGGTCTGCTCGCGTTCGGCGATTCGATCACCAACGGCGGCGGGGAACTGCAGTGGGGCGTGGCGCTGCAATCGTGGGCGCTGTGGGTGGCGCGCGGCCTGGCGCTGCCGTTCACCAGCTATGCGTTCGACGGCGCGCGGGTCGGCGACGTCGTCGAGCGCCAGATCCCGGCGTTCGAGCGATTGACCGCCGCTCGGCCCGGGGCCGGATACCAGCTCGGGTGCCTGTACATCGGCGTCAACGACGTCCGCTCACCGGATTGGGACCCGGTCACGTTCGCGCACGAATTCCGGAGCGCTTTGCAGTTCCTGACCGCGCGCTGCGAGCGGGTCCTGACCGTGACCGCGCCGCTGGACCTGGGGCGACCGCGCGCCGCCGGCAAGGTCCAGGAGCTCGATGCCGTGATCGAGCGCGTCGCCGGCGAGGTCGGGGCGCTCGTGCTCGACCTGCGGGCGTGGGGCGCGCGCAACCTGGTGATGACCGACCACGTCCACCCGACGGCGTTCGGTCAGATCGACATCGCCGAACGCGCGCTGGCGGTCCTGGAGCGCGCCGGCATGCCGGCCTCGGTCGAGCCCTCCTCGCTGATCGTCTACGACACGACGTGGCGTCAGCGGCTGCGCGCGGACGTCACGTACGCGTACCGCCACGCGAAGGTGAGCGCCCGATCGGGCTGGATCCGGGGCCGGGCGGTACTTCGAGGGGCGCCTTAGAGACCCCGAGGCGCCTTAGAGCCCCGGGCGCCGCAGAGTCTCCGGGTGTCTTAGAGTCCGGCCGGGGTGGAGCACGGTCTCGAACGTCGACAGGTAGGCCGCCGACGGGGTGCCGATCTTCTCGACGCCACCGCCACCGCCCCACGCGCCGTGCGACCCGCCCGACTCGTAGAACTGGCCACCGATGTCGATGATCACGTGCCCGCTCTCGCCCGGCAGCGCCCGGTCGTAGACCGTGACGTACTGGCCGGGGCCCGACTCCATCCCGGGCTGCTGGGGCAGCGTGACCGTGTCCTGCGGCTCGCTCAGGTACCCGCCGGCGTGGAGCACGGCTGAGACGAACCCGGAGCAGTCGTAGCCGGACTGGGGACCCCAGCCGCTGTGGCCGCCACCGTAGACGTAGGGCTTGCCGACCAGCGAGGTGGCCATGTTCGTCATCGCCTGGACCTGCGCCGGCGCGGATCCGGTGGCGCCTGTGACCCCGAGCGTGGATCCCGTGCTCACCCCGAGCGAGCTCGTGGACGGCAGCAGCGCGCTGATGTCTGGCGTCAGCGACGAGCTGCCCGTCGAGCTGCCGTCGCTGCCGCCGATCGCCGAGGCCATCAGCGAGTCCGGGGACAAGGCCGAGGTATAAGCGTCCGTCGAGCTGCTGCCTCCGAGCGCGGAGGACAGGGCGTCGCTGAAGCTCGTTGACCCCGTGCCGGTCGTGGCGGCAGCGGACGCTCCGTCGGACGTGGTCGCGGTGGCGGAGGAGGCGAGGGAGCTGCTCGGGTCAGTGAGCTGTTGCTGCATCGCCAGGATCTGGGAGATGCGGCTCGTCACAGAGTCGATGCTCATCCTCCACTGGGATCGGCGGCGGCGCCGGCAACTTGAGCCGGTGGCGCGGTCAACTTGAGCCGGTGGCGCAGGCAACTTGAGCCCGTCGCCGCGGTTCGCCACGCCCGGAACCCCCGGCCTGCCCCGGTCCGGCAGCCCAAGAAGTCGACATTCGACACCCCGCGTTGAGGTGAATGCCGATTCACCCGGGTATAGCACCGCTTCCTCGACTCTCGGCAAATCGGCGCCGCCGAGTGCGCACTTATCGGGGTGGCGACGGGAGTACCGGGCCCGCGCGACCCGCAGCATCGGCCGCTCCTACCGCGCCAGCTTCGGGACCTACCGAAGTGGGTCATATCCCCACATTGGGCCCCTCCGCAGAAGGTGAACGCGGATTCAGGCACGTATGCGGGTCATACGACGCATCTCGGCCCTGGGAGGTCGCCGAGTGTTGGCTTATGACCCGACCCCGACCCCGACCCCGACCGCGACCCGACCCCGACCCCTACCCGGACCCGGACCCGGCCACTGCCAGCCGCCCCGCCGCCTCGGTCGCTTCCCGCAGCCGCGCCGCCAGCGCCGGCGTCAACGCCCCCGCCTCCATCCGCCACCGCCAGTTGCCCCCCGTCCGCCCCGGATTGTTCATCCGCGCCGACGAACCCAGCCCGAGCACATCCTGCGCCTGAACCATCGCCACCCGCGCCGGCGATCGCAGCGCCAGCCGGATCAGGCTCCACCACGGCTCGCGCTCGACAACCCCAAAACGAGCAAACGCAGCATCCACAAACGAACGCTGACCACCAGACAAACCGGCGTACCACCCCCGCGCCGTGTCGTGATCGTGCGTGCCCGTGTACACGACCCGGTCCTCGACGTGGTTCTCGAACCGATGCACGCTCCGCGGCGCCCGCGGGTCAAAGCCGAACTGGAGCACGACCATCCCCGGAAAGCCGAGCGCCTCGCGAAGCGAGGTCACCGCAGGCGTGATCACGCCGAGGTCCTCGGCCACGACCGCCAGCGACCCGAGCTCCCGTTCGAGCGCGTCGAACACCGCCCGGCCAGGCCCTCGCCGCCACCGGCCGCCCGCCGCCGTCCGTGCCCCGGCCGGCACCGCCCAGTAGGACACGAACCCGCGGAAGTGGTCGAGCCGGACGAGATCGAAATGCGCGCGCGTGCGACGGCCCCGCTCGACCCACCAGCGGTACCCGTGCCGGCGCATCGCCGGCCAGTCGTATACCGGATTCCCCCACAGCTGCCCGTCGTCGGAGAACGCGTCCGGTGGCGCCCCTGCCACCAGCCCATCCAAGAACAGCTCCGGATGGGCGCGATGGTCGGCGCTCCCCGGGGCCACGTAGATCGCCACGTCACCGAACAGCCGGACCCCAGAAGCAGCGGCATATGAGCGCAACGCGTCCCATTCGCGCTCAAACCGCACCTGGTCCGCCAAAGCGCCACGAGCCGAAAAACGCTCCCAATCCTCCGCCCAGAACGCCTCGCGCTCACGAAACGAAGCAACCTCAGAAGCAGAGACCCGGGCACGCGCATCAGCCAGAAACCCAGGCCACGCCGCGAACGCCGAACGCGATTTGTACGGGGATCCGTAGCGATCGGGAGGTCCGAGCGGCAGGACCTGCCACCAGGTCTGCCCCGCCGCCGCCAGCCAATCGACAAACCGGAACGCCTCGGACCCCATCCGACCCCCCTGCCGACCCCCCGGAAGCGACGTTAGATGAAGCTGAACACCGCTTGAGCGTGGTAGCTCGATCATGTAAGAGCCAACCTCAGACCTGCACTCGAACCCACGCTCACGCCCGCCCTCTATTCACCGATCGTTGTTTACCCATCGCGCAGGCGGATATTTTCCGACGTGACGAGGAACTCGCCGCGCCGCACAGGCCCAGTTCCCTCGTCCCGCCGCGACCCGTCCGCCCTCGCCGACCCGTCTGTCCACCGGGACTGCCCATGACTACAACACCCACTGAAGCCAAGCCGAGCGCCGCGCCGCGGCGCACGAACCGCAAGTCAGGCCCGCCGGCCCGTATCGTCGTCCAGTACCCGACGCCGGCCGTCGACGACGGTCGCTACGCCGCGAAGCGTTGCGTGGGAGACACCGTAACCGTCGAGGCCGACATCTTCCGAGACGGCCACGATCTGCTCCGCGCGGTCATCCGCTACAAGCACGCGGAAGACTCCGAGTACCAAGAGTCCGAGATGCTGCGGACCGACGCCCACCTCGGGGGCGTGCGCTGGTCCGGCACCTTCGGCGTCGATCGCCAGGGCCGATGGGAGTACACGGTCGAAGCCTGGACCGACGTGTTCGGGACCTGGCGCGACGAGCTCGAGCGCAAGGTCGCCGCGCATCAGCATGACCTCGCCGGCGAGCTGTCCGAGGGTGTCCTGCTGCTCAAGGGAGCTAAGAAGGCGGCCACGGACGACGCCGACAACGCGCTGATCGGGCACGCCGCGACCGCGCTCGCCGACGACAAGATCCCCGAGTCGGCCAAGCACGACGTCGCGCTGGGGCCCGAGCTGTTCGAGGCGCTCGAGCGGGTCCAGCCTCGTCACGGCAGCGTCGCCCTCGAAACCCCGATCCCCATCGAGGTCGACCGCGTCCGAGCCAGGTTCGGCAGCTGGTACGAGCTGTTCCCACGATCGTGGGGGGGCCTCACCGGGGTCAAGGCGCAACTGCCCCGGCTCGCCGAGCTCGGATTCGACATCCTCTACCTCCCCCCGATCCACCCGATCGGCCTAACCAACCGCAAGGGCCGCAACAACACCCTGACGGCCGGACCGAACGACCCCGGCTCCCCGTGGGCGATCGGCGATGCGACCGGCGGCCACGACGCCGTCCACCAGGACCTCGGAACCCTCGAGGACCTGAAAAACCTCACAAAACAAGCGAGCAAGCACGACATCGACATCGCGCTCGATTTCGCGATCCAGGCTTCGGCCGACCACCCCTGGCTGCACGAGCATCCCGAATGGTTCCACCGCCGGCCGGACGGCACCCTCAAATACGCCGAGAACCCTCCCAAGCGCTACCAGGACATCTACAACCTCAACTGGGAGTCACCGGACTGGAAGGGTCTCTGGGACGCGCTCCTCAACGTCGTCCTCCAGTGGGTCGACGCAGGCGTCAAGGTGTTCCGCGTCGACAACCCCCACACCAAGCCGTTCGAGTTCTGGCGCTGGCTCATCGAACGCGTCCACGAGCACGACCGCGACGTGATCTTCCTCGCCGAAGCCTTCACGAGGAGATCCGTGATGCGCCATCTCGCGAAGATCGGCTTCACCCAGTCCTACACGTACTTCACCTGGAAGAACGCGCGCTGGGAGCTGACCGAGTACGTCTCAGAGCTCGCGCTCACCGACGAGAGCGATTATTTCCGCCCGAACTTCTTCGCGAACACACCGGACATCCTGCACGAGTACCTCCAGCACGGCGGCCGCGCGGCGTTCGAGGCCCGCCTGATCCTCGCCGCGACGCTCAGCCCCACATACGGCATCTATTCCGGCTACGAGCACTACGAGAACGTCCCCGTGCGGTACGGCTCGGAGGAGTACATGAACTCGGAGAAGTACGAGATCAAGGAGCGCGCGCTCGACGGCCCGATGCTCCCCCTGATCCAAAAACTCAACATCATCCGCCGAGAAAACGAGGCGCTCCAAACCCTGACGAACATCACGTTCCTCGACACCGCCAACGAAGCGCTGGTCGCGTACTCCAAGCGCACTCGCGACAACGCGATCATCACCGTCGTCAGCATCGACCCGCACCAAGCACAGGAGGGCCTCGCAATCGTGCCCGCCAATCTCGGTCTCCCCCCGAGCTTCACCGCACACGACCTGCTGACCGACGAGCGCTATCAGTGGCGCATCGGCCCGAACTTCATCAGGCTCGAGCCGGGCGTCCGTCAGGCGCACGTCGTCCGGGCCGAGATCTGATGTCCGCCCCCGTGAGTACACCCGGAAATCGGACCGTCCGATGAGCGCCGGCCCGCCCACCCTCACCCATCTGATCGCCCGCGAGCGCAGCAACCTGGCCCCGACGTCCCGACCGGGCGCGCCGCAGCACGGCGACGGCGCCGAGGCGGAGTCCCAAGCCCGCCAGTGGTTCGAGGCCGAGCCGCTGTGGTTCAAGCGCGCGGTGTTCTACGAGATCCACATCCGCGGCTTCTTCGACGCCAACGGCGACGGCTCGGGCGACTTCCGGGGCCTGACCGAGAAGCTCGACTACCTCCAGTGGCTAGGCATCGACTGCATCTGGCTCCTGCCCTTCTACCGGAGCCCCCTCAGAGACGGCGGGTACGACATCGCCGACTTCACCTCGGTCCACCCCGACTACGGCAACGTCGACGACGTCCACGAATTGATCGACGCCGCCCACGCGCGGCGCATCCGCGTGATCGCCGACCTGGTGATGAACCACACCTCGAGCGACCATCCCTGGTTCCAGGAGTCTCGCTCGAGCCCGGACAACCCCAAGCGCGACTGGTACGTGTGGTCGGACACGGTCCACCGCTACGAGGAGGCTCGGATCATCTTCACCGACACCGAGACCTCCAACTGGACTTGGGACGACACGGCCGGCGCGTACTTCTGGCACCGGTTCTTCTCCCACCAGCCCGACCTCAACTACGACAACCCCGAGGTCCAGCAAGCGATGCTCGACGTGCTGCGCTTCTGGCTCGACCTCGGCCTCGACGGGTTCCGTCTCGACGCGGTGCCGTATCTGTTCGAGCGAGATGGGACCAACGGCGAAAACCTCCCCGAGACCCACGCGTACCTGAAGCGCGTCCGCAAGGAGATCGACGAGAACTACCCGGACCGCGTGCTCCTGGCCGAGGCCAACCAGTGGCCCGCGGACGTCGTCCAGTATTTCGGCGACGGCGACGAGTGCCAGATGGCGTTCCACTTCCCTGTGATGCCGCGGATGTTCATGGCGATCCGTCGCGAGGAGGCGGTGCCGATCTACGAGATCCTCGAGCAGACGCCGCGCATTCCCGAGAGCTGCCAGTGGGGACTGTTCCTGCGCAACCACGACGAATTGACACTCGAGATGGTCACCGACGAAGAGCGCGACTACATGTACACCGAGTACGCGAAGGACCCGCGGATGAAGATCAACGTCGGCATCCGGCGGCGCCTCGCCCCGCTGCTCGACAACGGGCGCGACGAGATCGGGCTCATGCACGCGATTATGTTCTCGCTGCCCGGCTCGCCCGTCCTCTACTACGGCGACGAGATCGCGATGGGCGACAACGTGTTCCTCGGCGACCGCGACGGGGTGAGGACGCCCATGCAGTGGACGGGAGACCGCAACGGCGGCTTCAGCCGAGCGGACTTCGCGCAGCTGTACGCGCCACCGCTGATGGACCCGGTGTACGGGTTCCAGGCGGTCAATGTCGAGGCCCAACTTCGCACCGCGACCTCGCAGCTCCGCTGGCTGCATCGCTTCATCTCGCTGCGTAAGGAGCACCCGGTGTTCGGCTTCGGAACCTATGAGCCGATCGAGCCCTCGAACCCCCGGATCTTCGCGCACCTGCGGTCTTTCGAGGATGATCTGGTCCTGTGCGTTCACAATGTCGCCCGCTCCGCCCAGGCGGTCGAGCTCGATCTGAGCCGCTTCGAAGGCCGCTATCCGGTGGAGCTTTTCGGCCGTTCGAAGTTCCCGCGGATCGGGGAGCTGCCGTACCTGCTGACGCTCGGCCCGCGCGGCTTCTTCTGGTTCCAGCTGGTCGAGGGGGAAGAGGAAGACGATGAGTGAGGGCATCCAGATCACCGCGGAGGACATTCGCCGCGCCCTCGACGAGGAGGAACTCCGCGACTGGGTGCAGCAGCAGCGTTGGTACGCGTCCAAGGCGCGCAACGTGGCGGGGATCGACATCGTCGAGACCATCACCCTGCGCGAGGACCCGCTGCTGCTGCTCGCGCTCGTCCAGACGCGCTTCGCCACCGGCACTCACGAGCTCTACCAACTGCCGCTCGCCCTGCGCCCGCCGGCCGGTCCCGCCGACGTCGAGCGCGGCGAGTCGATCGCGCACACCGACGACTTCACCGTGTACGACGCGCTAGCCGAGCCGACCCAGGCGATCGAGCTGCTGCGCCGGATCGAGACCACCGACGAGATCACGACCCCCGACGGGCATTTCGGCTTCCACCAGTTCGACGGCACCGAGCCACGGCTGGGGCGCGACACCGCCGTCCGCCTGATGGGGGTCGAGCAGTCGAACTCTTCGGTCGTGTTCGACGACACGATCGTGCTCAAGGTGTTCCGCAAGCTCGAGCCCGGTGTCAACCCCGAGCTCGAGGTCCTGCGGTTCCTCACCTGGCGCGGGTTCCCGAACATCGCGCCGCTCCACGGCTGGTACGACTACGAGGGGCAGGCGTTCCAGTCGACGCTCGGCGTGGCGCAGATGTTCCTTCCCGACGCGTTCGGCGGCTGGGAGCTGGCGCTCGACGAGATCTGGTCGGCGCCGGAGATGTTCCTCGAGCGCCTCGGCAGCCTCGGGACCGTCACCGCGGAGCTCCACACGTGCCTGGCCTCGGACGCGTCCGATCCCGCGTTCTCGCCCGAGGAGCCGAGCGTGGAGGCTCTGTCGCTGCTGACCGCGACGATCGACGAGGACATCGAGCGGATCTTCCTGCGCCTCCCCGACGACGAGCGGCTCGCGCCGATCGCCGGCCGCGGGCAGGACGTGCGCGAGCGGCTCGCCGCGCGCGCGCAGATCGGCGTCACCGGACGGGTGATCCGAACCCACGGCGACTACCACCTCGGCCAGACGCTGCACACGCCGCGCGGCTGGGTGATCATCGACTTCGAGGGCGAGCCGGCCCGGCCCCTGCCCGAGCGCCGCCAGAAGCGCTCGCCGCTGCGCGATGTGGCCAGCATGCTGCGCTCGTTCGCGTACGTGAGCTCGGCGGTCGAGCTCCTTCGCAACCGCCGAGCCCCGGCCGACTTCGAGCAGCGGGCACGGGAGAAGTTCCTCGAGCATTACTTCGCGGCCGTCGATCCGGCGCTGTTGCCGGGCGGCGAGGCGGTGATCAACAACCTGCTGTCGATCTACGAGCTCGAGAAGGCGATCTACGAGCTTCGCTACGAACTCAACAACCGCCCGGACTGGATCCCGATCCCGGTCGCCGGCATCGGGCGAATATTGGAGGGCGCATGACCGTCGCCACCAGCGAGCTCGAGGCACTCGTCCGCCGCGAGCACTCGAACCCGCATTCCGTGCTCGGAGCGCATCCGCAGAACGGGGGAGTCGTCGTCCGCGCGCTGCGCCCGGCGGCGAGCTCGGTGGTCCTGCGTACCGACGGCAGGCCGGCCGTCCAGCTCCAGCCGATCCACCCGGGTGGAGTCTTCGAGGGCGAGATCCCAGACGCCGAGTTGCCGCTCCGCTACCAGCTCGAGGTCGACTACGGCAACGCCGGCAAGTTCACGATCGACGATCCGTACGCGTTCCTGCCGACGATCGGCGAGCTCGACCAGCACCTGATCGCCGAAGGCCGGCACGAGGAGCTGTACGACAAGCTCGGCGCACACATACGGGACATGGGAATCGGCCCGGACGGCCCGACCGTCACCGGCACCGCGTTCGCGGTGTGGGCGCCGTCGGCCCGCGCGGTCAGCGTCGTCGGCGACTTCAACTCCTGGGACGGGCGCCTGCACGCGATGCGCTCGCTCGGGTCGACCGGGATCTGGGAGCTGTTCCTTCCCGGCGTCGGGCCGGGGACCAACTACAAGTACGAGATCCTGACCCAGGACCACCAGGTCCTGCTCAAGGCCGACCCGTACGCGCTCGCGACCGAGGTGCCCCCGAAGACCGCCTCGGTCGTGTTCAAGCCGGAACACACCTGGAGCGAGGCGGATGGCGAATGGCTGACGACCCGGGCGGCGGAGACGCCGGCGCTCGAGCGGCCGCTGTCGATCTACGAGGTCCACCTCGGGTCCTGGCGCCTGAACCCACTCGAGGGCAACCGCTCGCTCAGCTACCTCGAGCTCGCCGACGAGCTGAGCGCATACGTCAAGGACATGGGGTTCACCCACGTCGAGCTACTGCCGGTGATGGCGCACCCATTCAAGGGCTCCTGGGGCTACCAGGTCACCGGATACTTCGCTCCCACGCCGTTCTACGGCTCGCCCGACGACTTCCGCGAGTTCGTCGACCGACTGCATCAGAACGGCCTCGGCGTGATCCTCGACTGGGTGCCGGCGCACTTCCCGCGCGACGAGTTCGGACTCGCGCGGTTCGACGGCACGGCGCTCTACGAGCACGCCGACCCGCGTCGCGGCGAGCACCCCGACTGGGGGACGCTCGTGTTCAACTACGGGCGCCACGAGGTCCGCAACTTCCTGCTCGCGAACGCGCTGTTCTGGCTGCGCGAGTACCACACCGACGGGATTCGCGTCGACGCGGTGGCGTCGATGCTGTACCTGGACTATTCGCGCAACCCGGGCGAGTGGGTGCCGAACCAGTTCGGCGGCCGCGAGGATCTCGACGCGGTGTCGTTCCTCAAGGAGTTCAACGAGGTCGTCTACGGACGTGAGCCGGGTGCCATGACCGCCGCCGAGGAGTCGACCGCCTGGCCCGGCGTCTCGCGCCCGACCTACCTGGGCGGGCTTGGGTTCGGCTTCAAATGGAACATGGGCTGGATGCACGACACGCTCGCCTACTTCGAGCAGGACTCGATCTACCGCCGCTACCACCACCACGAGCTGACGTTCAGCCTGATGTACGCGTTCAGCGAGAACTTCATCCTGCCGCTATCTCACGACGAGGTCGTGCACGGCAAGGGCTCGCTGTACTCGAAGATGGCCGGCATCGACAAGTGGCAGAAGCTCGCGAACCTCCGCGCGCTGTACGCCTACATGTGGGCGCATCCGGGCAAGAAGCTGCTGTTCATGGGCAACGAGCTCGCTCAGGAGCAGGAGTGGAGCTACGAGCGCTCGCTCGACTGGCATCTGCTCGAGCAGCCCGGCCACGCCGGCGTCCAGGCGCTCGTGCGCGACCTGAACCGCATGTACAAGGACGAGCCGGCGCTGTGGGAGGTCGATTCGGACCCGTTGGGGTTCTGGTGGCTGGAACCCAACGACGCCAACAGCAACGTGCTCGCGTTCGCGCGCGCATCGAAGGACGGCGACCGCGTGGTCGTGTTCGTCGCCAACCTGTCGCCGGTGCCGCGCGAGGGCTACCGGCTCGGCCTGCCGCGGGCGGCCCGCTGGAAGGAGGCGCTCAACACCGACTCCAAGTATTACGGCGGGAGCGACGTGGGCAACCTCGGGGGGCTCGAGCCCGAGCCGATCCCGTGGCACAACCAGCCCGTGTCGGCGCTCGTTACGCTGCCGCCCCTGGCAGCCGTGTGGCTAGTTCCCGAGACCCAGTGAGCTTGACGATGTCCGCGTCGGCCGACGGCGAGGTCGCCGACTACCCCTGGGAACGCCCGCTCGGCGCGTCCCCCCGTGAGGACGGGAGCGCCGAATTCCGCGTGTGGGCACCGCACGCCGAGTCGATCAAGCTGCGACTGAGCGGGCGCGACTTCGAGTTGCACGACGCCGGATACGGGATCTACGAGGCGATCGCTGACGCCCGCCCCGGCGACGACTACGGGTTCGTGGTCAACGGGTACGAGCTTCCGGATCCATCCTCGCGGTTCCAACCCGACGGCATCCGCGGCCCGTCCCGCGTAGTCGAGCTACCTGCGATTCCGGGGTCGTTTGCCACCCCGCGGATGCGCGACCTCGTGATCTATGAATTACATATAGGAACATTCACGTCCGAAGGGACCTTCGAGGCCGCCATCGAGCATCTGCCCGGGTTAGCGGAGCTTGGTGTTACGGCGATCGAGATCATGCCGGTGGCCGAGTACCCTGGCCATCACGGCTGGGGCTACGACGGCGTCTACATCTCGGCGCCACAGTCATCCTACGGCGGACCGGCGGGGCTGCACCGGCTGGTCGCGGCCGCGCATGACGCCGGCCTCGCGGTGATCCTCGACGTGGTCTACAACCACGTCGGCGCGTCGGGTCATCAGGCGCTCGAGGCGTTCGGCCCGTACTTCACCGGCAGGTATTCGACGCCGTGGGGCAAGGCGATCAACTACGACGACACCGACTGCGATCCGGTGCGCGAATGGGTGCTCCAGAGCGCGACCGGCTGGATCCGCGACTTCGGGATCGACGGCCTGCGGCTCGATGCGATCCACGCGATCTTCGATCAGAGCGCCGAGCACATCGTGGCCGCGGTGGCGCGCCGCGTCCACTCGATTCGCGACGATGCGCTGGTGATCGCCGAGAGCGGGCTCAACGATCCCCGGGTGGTACGGGACCGCGCCGCCGGCGGCTGGCGTTGCGACGGAGCGTGGGCCGACGACTTCCACCACGCGGTGCGAACGCTCGTCACCGGCGACCTCGACGGCTACTACGCGGACTTCGGTTCGGTCGCTCAGCTCGCGAAGGCCTGGCACCGGCCGTACGTCTACGACGGGAACTACTCGCCGTTCCGCCGCCACCGGTACGGCGCTCCAGCCGACGACGTACCCACGGACCGGTTTGTGGTGTTCGACCAGAACCACGACCAAGTCGGTAACCGCGCCTTGGGCGATCGCCTCCCGCCGGAAGCCCGCCCGCTGGCCGCGTTCTGCACGCTCCTCTCGCCGTACGTCCCGATGCTGTTCATGGGCGAGGAGTACGGCGAGGAGGCGCCGTTTCAGTTCTTCTCGGACCACATCGACCCGGACATCGCGCAGGCCACGCGCGAGGGACGGCGAGCCGAGTTTGCGTCGTTCGCGGGGTTCTCGGGACAGGAGATTCCCGACCCGCAGGACCGCGCGACGTTTGAGCGCTCGAAGCTGACGCGCCGGCGCGACTCTGCGGTGTCGGACCTGTACGCGGAGCTGTTGAAAACTCGTCGCCGGCTCCCCCCCGGCGACGTCGACGCGATCGAGTACGACGAGGACGCGCGCTGGCTGCGGGTCCGGCGCGGAAGGTTCGAACTCGCGATGAACTTCGCGCCCGAGCCGCGACGCGTCCCGAGCCCCGGCGGGGAGTCGGTCGTGCTCGCGACCTCGGAAGCGACCGCGGCCGAGCCCGCGGTGCTCGCCGACGGATTCGTGCAGCTGGCGGCGCTCACTGGAGCGCTGATCGCCATGTCCGGAGGGCCGGTCGGTTGACCGAGATGTGGCCTGGGCGCCCGTTCCCGATGGGCGCGTCTTGGGACGGGGGCGGCACCAACTTCGCCATCTTCTCCGAGCACGCCAGCGGCGTCGAGCTGTGCCTGTTCGACGACGATGACAACGAGACCCGGATCCCGATGACGCAGCGCACCGCGCTCAACTGGCATTGCTACATCCCCAGGGTCGAACCGGGCCAGCGCTACGGCTTCCGCGTGCACGGTCCGTACGCGCCGCTCGAGGGCCAGCGGTTCAACCCGTGCAAGCTGCTACTCGATCCGTACGCGAAGGCGATCGAGGGCGTCGTCGACGAGTCCCACGACGCGAACGTGCTCCCCTACGTCCCCACCGGAGAGGAGGACGCCGATCTCGAGCCCGACGACGAGGACGACGCCGCGGCCATGCCCAAGTCGGTCGTGATCGACGACGCGTTCCTGTGGGAGGGCGATCGCCCGCCGCGGGTTCCATTCGCCGACACCGTCATCTACGAGACCCACGTCAAGGGCTTCACGATGCGCCACCCCGAGGTCCGCGAGGACCTGCGGGGCACGTACGCCGGGCTCGCCTCGGAACCGGCGATCGAGTACCTGCATCACCTCGGGGTGACCGCGGTCGAACTGCTGCCCGTGCACCACATCTCCGACGAGTCGTTCCTGTCCGAGAAGGGCCTCACTAACTACTGGGGCTACAGCACGATCGGCTACCTCGCCCCGCATTCCGAATACGCGGCCACCGGGCGTCGCGGCGAGCAGGTGCGCGAGTTCAAGGGAATGGTCAAGGCGCTGCACCGCGCCGGCATCGAGGTGATCCTCGACGTCGTCTACAACCACACGGCGGAGGGCAACCACCTCGGGCCGATGCTGTCGTTCAAGGGCGCCGACAACCTCGCGTACTACCGGGTCATGCCGGAGGAACCTCGGTTCTACATGGACTTCACCGGGACCGGGAACTCGTTGAATCCGGTTCACCCGAGCGTCCTGCGCCTGATCATGGACTCGTTGCGGTACTGGGTGACCGAGTGTCACGTCGACGGCTTCCGGTTCGACCTCGCATCGGCGCTGGCCCGTGAGTTCTTCGACGTCGATCGCCTGTCGGCGTTCTTCGACGTGATCCACCAGGACCCGGTGCTGTCCCAGGTCAAGCTGATCGCCGAGCCGTGGGACGTCGGCCCGGGCGGGTACCAGGTCGGCAACTTCCCGGTGCTGTGGTCGGAGTGGAACGGCGTGTACCGGGACACGATGCGCGACTACTGGCGCGGCTTCGCCAGCAACGGATCGTTCGCCGAGCGGCTGTCCGGCTCGGCCGACCTGTACGAGGCCGACGGGCGCGACCCGTTCGCCTCGATCAACTTCATCACGGCCCACGACGGCTTCACGCTGCGCGACCTCGTCTCCTACGACCACAAGCACAACGAGGCCAACCTCGAGGACAACCAGGACGGCACCGACGACAACCGCTCCTGGAACCACGGGGTCGAGGGTGAGACCGACGACCCGGAGATCACCTCGCTCCGCTTTCGACAGCAGCGCAACTACATGGTCACGTTGATGCTCTCTCAGGGCACGCCGATGCTGCTCGGCGGCGACGAGATCGGACGAACCCAGCGCGGCAACAACAACGGCTGGTGCCAGGACAACGAGATCTCCTGGTACGACTGGAGCGAGAACCCCGAGAAGGCGAAGCTGCGCGAGTTCACGCGACGACTGATCCGCCTGCGCAAGGAGCACCGGACGTTCCGCCGCAACAGCTTCCTGCGCGGACAGGAGGTCAAGGGCTCGGGGCTGCCGGATGTGTGGTGGTTCCGCGCCGACGGGAACAAGATGACCCGGCGCGACTGGCAGGGCGGCGAGCACGTGCTCGGGATGTTCCTCAACGGTCGCGAGATCCTCACCCCCGGGCCGCAGGGGCAGGACATCGAGGACGACTCGTTCGTCCTGCTGTTCAACGCCGAGCCCGAGGATCGCGTGTTCACGCTCCCCCGCCGACGGTTCGGCGCGCAGTGGCTACTCGAGATGTCGACCGCCGATCCGACCGCCGAGGCGGGCAGCGCTCGGTACGGCGCGCGTACCGAGGTCAAGGTGATCGCGCGGTCGATCGTGGTCCTGAAGCGGGCCACGTGAGCTCCGCCGAACGGGTCGAACTGCGGGCGACGTACCGCCTGCAGCTCTCCACGGACTTCCGGTTTGCGGACGCGCGAGCGCTCGTCCCCTACCTGCGCGATCTCGGAATCTCGCACCTGTACCTGTCGCCGTCGCTGCAGGCGCGCCGCGGCTCCACGCACGGCTACGACGTCGTCGATCCGCGCCAGTTCTCGCGCGAGCTCGGCGGGCCCGAGGAGCTGCGGGCGCTGTCGGCGAGCGCGCGGGCCGCCGGCATGGGGATCGTGCTCGACGTCGTCCCGAACCACATGGCCGCCGACGATCAGGATCGCTACTGGGCGGATCCCGAGCTCCGCTCGAAGTTCTTCGACATCGAGCCCGAGACCGGCGTGTACCGGCGCTTCTTCGACATCGGCGAGCTCGCCGGCGTCCGCCAGGAGGACCCGGCCGTGTTCGAGGAGACGCACGAGCTGGTGATCGCGATGGTTCGCGAGGGGCTGATCGATGGGCTGCGCGTCGATCACCCCGACGGGCTCGCCGATCCCGCGGGCTACCTGGCCCGGCTTCGCGACCACGGCGTCGACCGCGTCTGGGTCGAGAAGATCCTCGATCCCGGCGAGCGCCTGCGCGACTGGCCGGTGTGCGGGACCGTCGGCTACGAATTCCTCGACGACGTCTGCGCACTGTTTGTGGATCCGGACGGCAAGCCCGCGCTGACCGCGCTGTGGGAGCAGGTGTCGGGCGATCGTCGCTCCTTCGCCGAGTTCGCGCACGAGGCCAAGCTCGAGCAGGTGCGCGGCCCGTTCCGGCAGGACGTCGAACGGTTGGGGCGGGAGCTCGGCGACGTTCCGTTGCCGGGCGGACTCGATGCGCTCGGGCATGCGCTCGCGTCGCTCTCCGTCTACCGCACGTACATCGATCCTCTCGAGGGACGCGCGGACGACGCGGACCGCCGCGCGATCGAGGCGGCTCGCATGCACCCCGACATCGCCTCGATGCTCCTGCTCGAGCGCGAGGCGCCACCGGGGTTCGTCACGCGCTTTCAGCAGACCACGCCGGCGATCATGGCCAAGGGCGTCGAGGACACCGCGTTCTACCGCTACTGCCGACTGATCTCTTTGAATGACGTCGGGGGCGACCCGTCGCGGTTCGGGATCGACGTCGGGTGGTTCCACGCGTCGTGCGTCGAGCGCCTCGAGCGGTTCCCGCTGAACCTCCTGACCACCCAGACCCATGACGCCAAGCGCTCGGCCGACGTGCGCGCGCGGATTGACGCGCTGTCCTCGATGCCCGACGAATGGGCCGCACACGTGGGTCGCTGGTTCGAGCTGACCGACTCCCACCGCGACGGCGGCGCGCCCGACGACGTCGAGCGTTACTTCCTGTTCCAGACGCTCGTCGGCGCCTGGCCGATCGCCTGCGACCGGGTCGATGCGTACATGGAGAAAGCGCTCCGCGAGGCCAAGCGGAACACCAGCTGGGTCGAGCAGAACGCAGATTGGGAGGAGGCGGTCCGGCGCTTCACCCGCTCGCTGTACACCGACGAGGCGTTCCTGGCCGACTTCGAGCCGTTCGCGCGGCGGGTGGCGGCGGTCGGCGAGCGCGCCTCACTCGGCCAGCTCGTGCTCAAGCTCACTGCCCCCGGGATCCCCGACATGTATGAGGGCGACGAGCTCGCGTTCCGGGCGCTTGTCGATCCCGACAACCGCCGGCCGGTCGACTTCGACTGGCGCCAGGCGATGCTGCGCCGGCTCATGGGCGGCGCCCCGCCGGACGCCGAGACCCGAAAGCTGTTCGTGACGCTGCGGCTGCTAGGGCTGCGCGCGCGGCGACCCGAGCCGTTCGCGGGCGCGTACGAGCCGCTCGACGCCGGCCCCTCGACGTGCGCGTTCGTGCGCGGCGGCGACGTGCTCGTGGCCGTCGCCGTCCGGAGCGGGCCTATCGAGGGAACGATCGAAGCGCCACGCGGACAGTGGCGCGACGTCCTGCGCGGAGAGGAGCGCTCGTTCGGCTCCCAGACGCGGGCGCAGGACATTGTCAGCGAGCTTGGGATCGCCGTGTTCGAGCGGCTGTAGAGGCGTTAGTCGAGCTCTTCCAGGAGGGCGTCGAGATCGAGGTCCGGGCCGAACCGGCCTTCGAGGTGACCCTGATCGTCGCGCGGCCACTGCTCCGGCGGGCGGTCCCACATCAGCTCGAGCGTGTTGCC
Organism: uncultured Solirubrobacterales bacterium; assembly: GCA_963755525.1. Lineage (GTDB taxonomy): Bacteria > Actinomycetota > Thermoleophilia > Solirubrobacterales > Solirubrobacteraceae > Palsa-465. Next base: position 553,969 of record CAVWKC010000001.1, read on the forward strand.
GTCGGGATCGACGATGTAGATCGCCTCGTGCGTCCCGTGGTCGCTGTGCTGGCGGATCGGCCAGTCCACGCTTTTTAGTCTTCGGTAGGCGTCGGCGAGCGCCTTGCGGGTCGGGTAGGCGATCGCCACGTGGTGAAGACCGGCGACCCCGTCCGGCGTGGGCGGGCCCCCCTTGGATTTCCACGTATTGAAGCCGAGATGGTGGTGGTAACCGCCCGCCGACAGGAACAGGATGTCGCCGGTCGTGCCCCAGCCCGGCACGTCACGCGCTTCGGAGATCACGTCGAACCCAAGCACCCCGACGTAGAAGTCGCGGATCCGATCGATGTCGGCGGTGCGCAGGTGCGTGTGGCCGATGTGGACGCCGGGGTCGATCGGGTCGGGCGCCCGCGCGATCGGGGTGACGCTGCCTTGCGGACCCGTCATGACACGTAATGGTGTCACGGTCCGCCGGCAACCGATAGGGTCCGGGCCCCGTCCGATGCGCGTCCTGCTCGTTTCCTGGGAGTACCCGCCGGTGATCGAGGGCGGCCTCGGCCGCCACGTCCGCAAGCTGTCCGAGCAGCTGGTCCGCGACGGCATCGAGGTGCACGTGCTGACGCGCGGCGGCGGCCGCCTCCCGGCCGAGGCCGACCAGCACGGCGTGATCGTCCACCGCGTGCGCGAGCCGCCGTTCCCGAAGGACCCGAGCGCGTTCGTGCGCTGGGTCGACGCGATGAACGCCCACATGCACAGCCGCGCCGCCGAGCTGTGCGGGCGGTTCGAGTTCGATCTCGTGCACTCCCACGACTGGCTCGTCGCGGGCGCCGCTGAGCTGGCGGCCCACGAGATCGAGCGGCCGTGGCTCGTGACCGTCCACGCCACCGAGTACGGCCGCCACCAGGGCTGGGTGCAGAACCATCCTCAGTCGCACATCCACGCCGCCGAGCGGGCGATGGTCCGTCGCGCCGACCACGTGATCACTTGCTCGCGCTACATGCGCGTGCACGTCGCCAACGTGTTCGGCGTCCGGCCGTCGAAGATCACCGCGATCTCGAACGGGATCGACCCAGGTGATCTCGAGCCGGTCGACGGCGATCTGCCGGCGCTGCGGGCGAAGTACGCGAAGCCGGATGAGCTGCTCGTGCTGCTGGTCGGGCGCCTCGTCTACGAGAAGGGCTTCCACCTGGCGCTCGACGCGCTTGCCCCGATCGTGCGCCGGCGCGGCGGCGTCCGCTTCGTCGTCGCCGGCACGGGCACCGCCGAGGCCGAGCTCAAGCGCCAGGCCGCCAAGCTCGGGCTCGCCCGCCACGGGGCGTTCCTCGGCTGGATCGGCGACGACATGCTCCACTCCCTGTACCGCATCTGCGATCTGTGCATCGCGCCGTCGATCTACGAGCCGTTCGGCCTCGTCGCGCTCGAGGCGATGGCGTCCGGGTGCCTGTGTGTGGTCGCCGATACCGGTGGCCTGCGCGAGGTCGTGCCGGTCGAGGGCACGGTCGGCCTGCGCTTCCCCTCGCGCGATGCCACCGCGTTGCGTGGCGTGCTCGAGCGGGTCCTGACCGACGATGCTTCGCGCCGGCAACTCGTGTCCGAGGCGCGCGAGCACGTGCTGCGGTTCGATTGGGGCGAGGTGGCGCGCAGAACGCATGCCGTCTACGAGTCGCTGTCGGGCGCGGTCTCTCGCACGGTTTGACGGCCCGGCTCGTGTCCCGCTTCCCGCAGGAATGACCAACGGACCGATCCCGTGCCGCGCGGTGTTTCTCGACGCCGGCGGGGTGATCGTCCTGCCCGATCGACATCTGCTCGCCGGCGCGCTCGCGCGCGCCGGGATCGACATCGACCCCGCGGTCGTAGCCCGCGCCCACTACCGCGCGGTGCGAGCCCTCGACCAACACTTCGCGGTCCGAGCCCTCGACCAACACTTCGCGGTCCGAGCCCTCGACCAACACTTCACGGTCCGAGTCCTCGACCACCCGGCCGACCGCGGCCCAGGACGACAGGACTATGCACGGGCCCTATTCCCCCAGCTTGGGATCGTCCCAGGACGAACGGCGGCAGCACTCGCGGCATGGCAGCGCTTGGCCGACCGAAGCCGCTCCGGCCTGGTGCTCTGGAGCGAGCCGACGCCGGGCGCCCCGACGACGATCGCGGCACTCCGCCGGCGCGGACTCGCGGTCGTGATCGTCACGAACTCCGACGGCCACGCCGAGGAGAACCTGGCCGCGTGCGGATTCGCCGGCGTTCCGGTCATCGACTCGGAGGTCGTCGGCGCGGCCAAGCCAGACGTGCGCATCTTCGAGGCCGCCCTTGCCCGCGCCGGCGAGGAGCTTGCCGCACTCGTCCGGCCCTGCGTCGCGATCAAGCCGTCTGAGGCCGTCCACGTCGGCGACACGTTGGCGAATGACGTCGCCGGCGCCCGCGCCGCCGGCATCACCCCGATCCACTTCGACCCGCTCCGCGCGTGCCGGGCGCGCGACCACCGCCACATCCGATCACTCCCTGGGCTGTGGCGACACGTCGCGCCCACAGGGACCCACCCAGACGATGGCGGGTAAGCCCACACTCGGCGATCCGGCTCAGCTCGAATGTCCCGAAGGCCACGCTATATAGCGGTGGTTTCGGCGCACTCGCGGTGAAGAGTTCGTCGAGTGATGGGTTAACCGCCCTGAATTCCGTTGCATCGGCGCTTCGGAGGCGCGCCCGCGCCGCCTGACACATCTCGATTAGGATGCCCCTCGGATCATGCGCTCCGTTCCGTCAGCGGACGTCGTGGGGTCGAACTCGGTACGGCGGCCCCTCGCCATCCTGATCGCCGTCGCGATCGCCGCGCTCGTGCTGTCGGCGTCCTCGGTGGCGCTGTCCCAGCCGAAGACGCTCACCCCGGTGGTGCTGTTCCCGGCCTTTCACTTCACCAAGCTCGAGGTGACCGTGCACAACCAGACGGCCGCGCCGGGCTGCCCGCGCTCGGGGTCGTTCCAGGACTGGTACCAGAACCCGCATCCGAGTAACGGCTTCTCGCAGGTTTGCCGCGACGAGCTGCTGAGCCTCCGCTACGACGCGAACCCGCGCGTGCCGATGCCCAAGCGGTTCTCAAACCAGCGTGGGGTGACGGTGTCATTCATCGACTACGGCCAAACGTCCAGCGCGCCGTACTACAGCGTCCTCTACCACACACTCGAGAAGGCCGGCTATACCGCGGACAAGAACATCCGCGTGGCCGGGTACGACGCGCGCCTGACCCCCGACATGGGCACGTTCCTGCCCCGCACCAAGGCGCTGATCGAAGCCACCTATCGCGCCAACGGCGACCAGCCCGTGCAGCTCGTGGGTCACTCGAACGGACCGCTCTACGCCCAGTACCTGCTCACCCACACCACGCGTGCGTGGCGTCACAAGTACATCCACGGGTTCACCCCGATCGCCGGCAACTTCCCGGGACAGGGGCTTGTCTACTCAATCATGTTCACCGGGTTCAACACCGAGGGCTTCACTTACCCGAAGACCCACGTCGGCGCGGTCGCGAGCGCACGCATGTTCCTCAGCTCCCCCGCCAGCTACATGAGCTCGGGCGACCCCGCCGTGTTCGGCCGCAGCGAGGTGGTGCTTGTCGACAAGGCGACCGGCGTCAAGTACACGCCGGCCGACTACCGGCGCCTGTTCACCGATGCGCATCTGCCCATCGCCCTCCAGATCGCCAACTACTACATCGGCTTCGTCAAGTTCAGAGACCCGGCCGACTTCCCCGACGTCGACGTGTCCGCTGAGCGCGGCTCGGGGATCCCGACGGCGGTGGGCGTCGTGCTCCCTAGCCTCGACGTGGGCCAGGTGGTGACGTCAAAGACCCCTGTGCTCACGCGCGATGGTGACGTCAACCAGGAGGACACCACGAACACCGCGATCAGGGTGTGGAAGTCGATGAAGTGCTTCCGCTTCAGCCTGACCGACAACCCAGGCGTCAATCACTTCGCGCTTCCCGCCGACCCCAACGTCCTGCGCCAGTTGATTGCGGCGGCCGCACAACCCCGGTCGAACTGCCCGTAACCCGCCGCGCGACCGCCGCCCACCGCCGCGCATTACAAAGACCGAGGGCCCGGCGAATCGCCGGGCCCTCGAGATCAAAACAGCGTCTGCTTGTCGCAGCGGATTACATCATCCCCGACATGTCGGGCATACCACCGCCACCGCCGCCGTGACCATCCTTCTCCGGCACCTCGGCGACGATCGCCTCGGTGGTGAGGATGTTCTTGGCGATCGACGCGGCGTTCTGGAGCGCCGAGCGCGTGACCATCGCCGGGTCGATGATGCCCTCCTTGACGAGATCGACGATCTCGCCGTTAGCGGCGTTCAGGCCGTGGCCCTTCTTCGCCTTGCGGACATCGTTGACCACGACCGAACCCTCGAGCCCGGCGTTGTCGGCGATCTGACGCATCGGCTCCTCGAGCGCGCGACGCACGATCTTCGCGCCCGTCCGCTCGTCGCCGTCCGCGAACCCGTCGAGGTTGATCGCGTCCTGCGCGGTCAGCAGCGCGACGCCGCCGCCGGGCACGATGCCCTCCTCGAGCGCGGCCCGAGTGGCCTGCAGCGCGTCCTCGACGCGATGCTTCTTCTCCTTCATCTCGGTCTCGGTGGCAGCGCCGACCTTGACCACCGCGACGCCACCGGACAGCTTCGCAAGACGCTCCTGGAGCTTCTCCTTATCGAAGTCCGAATCGGTGTTCTCGATCTCGGTCTTGATCTGATTGATCCGGCCCTTGATCGCGTCGCTCTCGCCGGCACCATCGACGATCGTCGTGGTGTCCTTCGCGATGACCACACGACGAGCGCGGCCGAGCTGCGAGATCTGCGTGTTCTCGAGCTTCAGGCCCATCTCCTCGGTGATCACCTCGCCGCCCGAGAGGATGGCGATGTCCTCGAGCATGCGCTTACGGCGATCGCCGAACCCCGGAGCCTTGACCGCGACGCCGGTGAACGTGCCGCGGAGCTTGTTGACCACGAGCGTCGCGAGCGACTCGCCCTCGACGTCCTCGGCGATGATCAGCAGGGGCTTGCCTGACTGGATTGTCTGCTCCAAAACCGGGAGCAGATCGCGGACCGAACCGATCTTCTGGTTGGCGATCAGGATGTACGGGTCCTCGAGGACTGCCTCCATCCGCTCCTGGTCGGTGACCATGTACGGCGAGATATAGCCCTTGTCGAACTGCATGCCCTCGGTGAACTCGAGGTCCATACCGAACGTCTGACCCTCCTCGACGTTGACCACACCGTCCTTACCGACCTTCTCGATCGCGTCGGCGATCACATCGCCGATCTCGTCATCGCCGGCCGAGATCGTCGCCACGCGAGCGATCTGGTCCTTGCCGGAGATCTCGGTCGACTGCGACTCGATGTTCTTCACGACGTCGTCGACGGCCTTCTCGATCCCGCGCTTGAGACCAAGCGGGTTCGCGCCGGCCGCGACGTTCTTGAGGCCTTCACGCACGATCGACTGCGCCAGCACGGTCGCCGTCGTCGTACCGTCGCCGGCCACGTCATTGGTGGCCGTGGCGACCTCGCGCACGAGCTGTGCGCCCTGATTCTGGAAGACGTCCTCGACCTCGATCTCACGCGCGATCGTCACACCGTCATTGGTGATCGTCGGCGCGCCGAACTTCTTGTCGAGGACCACGTACCGACCCTTCGGGCCGAGCGTGACCTTCACCGCGTTAGCTACCGCGTCGACGCCCTGCTCGAGCGCCTTGCGGGCCTCCGCGTCGTACTTCAGTTCCTTGTGAGCCATTTCTGTTTCAGTTCTCCTGGGGGGCGGGGTTACGACTGGACCTTGGCCAGCACGTCGGACTCGCGGAGGACGAGGAGCTCCTCGCCGTCCACCTTGATCTCGGTTCCGCCGTACTTGCTGTAGAGGACCTCGTCGCCTTCTGAGACGTCGAGCGGAGTCCGCTTGCCGGTGTCCTCGTTGACCTTGCCATCGCCGACCGCGAGAACCTTGCCCTTCTGGGGCTTCTCCTTGGCCGTGTCGGGCAGAACGATGCCACTGGCGGTCGTCTCCTCCTCCTCGATCGCTCGCACGATCAACCGATCGCCGAGGGGCTTGAGCTTCATGTGATGCAACCTCCGGTTGGAAGGGAATGAGCCGGTGTTTAGCCTTTGGCACTCCTCCCACGAGAGTGCCAACGCGCAATATAGCTTCTTCCCGAAGCGTTTCAAGGATTTCTTGGCACTCGGGGCCCGAGAGTGCCAATGGGCCACCTTCGGCGGCGTCCTCCGGATGAAATTGCGGCAGGCCCGTTAGGCGAGGCAAGGATGCCGAGCGGGCCGTCGCCGCAATGCCGGTTCCGCGCGGCATCCGTGCCGCGCGGACGGGGTCGCTGATTCCGCGGGGGTCGTGGGGCGGGTTGGGTGTTTAACGGCGGGCACCTGGAGGTGGGTGTGGCGTTTCCGTCGGGAGCCGCCGCGGGTTCCGGAGCATGCGTGACGCGACATTTGACGCGTTCCCGGTTGGCTGTGGCGTGTGAGGCATGTGGGGCATGCGCGAGACGCCACGGCTTCGCCATCGGGCACCAATTGGCGCGTCATGCATGTCGCGGGGCGCGCGAAACGGCCCCGGGGGACCACTGCACCGCCCCTGGGGGCCGCGGACCGCCCCAGAGGACGACGGCACCCCCTCAGGTGCCCGCCGTTATCCGCGGGGCGCCCAAGCCCGCCCCGGGGGACCGCGGCACCCCCCTCGGCGGTCGTCGGGCGGATGGGTCTAACGGCGGGCATCTGGAGAGGGGTGCGGCGGGCTTCTCGCGGATCGATCCTGCGAGCGAACCTGCATAACACGGCAATCGAGCGCATTTGCGTCGGCCGTGCCGTGTCACGCATGCCATGCATGCGTAGTACGGCACGGCCCCGCCGGATCGGCTCGATTGTCGAGCTATGCATGCCCGGCGCGCCGCGACCCGTCCCCGGCACGACCGCACCCACCCTCAGATGCCCGCCGTTATCCCCCGGACGCCGCGGTACCGCCCCGGAGGAAACAGGCACCCCCCTCAGATGCCCGCCGTTATCCCCGGGACGCCGCGACCCGTCCCCGGGGACGACCGCACCCACCTCCAGGTGCCCGCCGTTATCCCCCAGATCCCGCGACCCGCTCCCGGGACGACCACACCCCCTCCAGGTGCCCGCCGTTACCCCCCGGACGCCGCGGCACCGCCCCGTGGGAAACCGGCACCCCACCTCAGATGCCCGCCGTAAAAAGCCGGCGGTCACCCACCTCGCGACTACACGAAGTTGTAAGCGATCGCCGCGCCGAGGTCCTTGACCGGCACCCGCGTCCCCAGGTTCAGCGACGACAGCGAGTACGTACCGGTGTCGAGCATCACCCGCAGGCGGTCGTCGTACGGGATCGTGGCGCTCGTCTCGACCGCGTGGCGGCGGAAGTTGGCCTCGATCACGTCGCGATTGCCGGAGTGGCGGCCCGTCGGTGCCTGGTTCAGGACGAGGGTCCCCTGCTCGAGCTGTAGATACCGGAG
>CAVWKC010000002.1:0-138686 GCA_963755525.1 uncultured Solirubrobacterales bacterium
GAGAGCCATCCGGCTCCGGTGCAGACGACGATCGGCGTCACTCCGCCGCGCCGGCGCGGCGGCTCGAGTCGCTTCTTGACCGACGTCGTCGTCGAACTCGGGTTTGCCGACGCCGAGACCGTCAACCGTGCCGTGGAGGCCGGGCGGTCGGCGAGCATTCCGCCGGAGCGCATGCTGCTCGACCAGCAGGCGATCACCTCCGAGGAGCTCTCTCGCGCGATCGCCGAGCGCTACGGCCTCGATCACCTCGACCTCGGGGTGTTCAAGGTCGACATGAGCGCCGCCAACCTGCTGAGCGCGGCGGCCGCCAAGCGTTACGCCGCGGTTCCCGTCTCCTACGTCGACGAGCACACGCTGCTGCTGGCGATGTCGGATCCCGCGAACGTGCTCGCGGTCGACGACATCGCGCTGCTGACCCACCTCGACGTCCGGCCGGCGGTCGCGTCCGCCGAGGACATCACCGCGCTGATCATGCGCATGAACCGCTTCGAGGATGCGGTCGCCGAGGCGGTCGAGGAGAGCGAAGCGGGCCCGGCGTACGAGGAGGTCGTCGACCTGCGCGAGACGGCCGACGACGCGCCGGTCATCAAGCTCGTGCACTCGATCATCGCCCAGGCCACCGAGCGCGGCGCCTCCGACATCCACTACGAGCCCCAGCCCGACGCGAGCGGCCGGGCAGCTCGAGAGATGCGCGTGCGGATGCGCGTCGACGGCGTGCTCACCGAGGCCACGACCGTCCCCAAGAAGATGGTTCCCGGGGTCGTGTCCCGCATCAAGATCATGGCCGACCTCGACATCGCCGAGCGGCGCGTCCCGCAGGACGGACGCGTCGGCATGACGATCGACGGCCGCCACGTCGACGTCCGCGTCGTCACGATTCCGAGCGTCCACGGCGAGGGCGTGGTCATGCGCATCCTCGACAAGGAGAGCATCCGCCTCGAGCTCGACAAGCTCGGCTTCCAGGAGCATGAGCTCACACGCTTCCGCCGCGCGTTCACCCAGTCGTACGGCTGCGTGCTGACCACCGGCCCGACGGGTTCGGGTAAGTCGACCTCGCTGTACGGCGCGCTGTCAGAGCTGAACACGCCGGAGAAGAACATCATCACGATCGAGGATCCGGTCGAGTACCAGATCGCCGGGATCACGCAGGTTCAGGTCAACAACAAGGCGGGCCTGACGTTCGCCGCGGGGCTGCGCTCGATGATGCGCGCCGACCCGGACATCCTGATGGTGGGCGAGATCCGCGACCCCGAGACCGCGCAGATCGCGATCGAGGGCGCGCTCACCGGCCACATGGTGCTCTCGACGCTCCACACCAACGACGCTCCGTCGGCGATCACCCGTCTGGTCGAGATGGGGATCGAGCCGTTCCTCGTCGCCTCCGCGATCGACTGCGTCGTCGCCCAGCGACTGGCGCGAACGCTGTGCGCGCACTGCAAGCAGCGCACGCTGATCCCGGCCGAGGTGCTGCGCGACCACGGCTTCCCGGCCGAGTTCCCGATCGAGGCCTACGAGCCGGGCGGGTGTGTTCGCTGCGGGGGCATGGGCTACCGCGGCCGAATCGGCCTGTACGAGGTGATGGTCATGACCGAGGAGATCCGTTCGCTCGCGCTCCAGCGCTCCTCCGCGGATCAGCTCGGCGCCGCCGCGGTCCGCGGGGGCATGCGCCGGCTCCGCGAGGACGGCCTCGACAAGGTCAAGCACGGTCTGACCTCGGTGGCCGAGATCGCGCGGGTTACCGGCACCGGCGGCGGCTGAGCCGTCCAGCATCGTCCACCTGGACGAATAGCCGTAAACGGGATCGGCCCGGATGCCGATAGATCCACAAAGTTTCGTACGCGAATCCACGACAAGGACTGATCAGGATGCAGCTCGATTTCGCCGACGTGTTGCTCGAGGTCATTGACCGACGAGCTTCGGACCTGCACATCACGGCAGGTGCGCCGCCGACCGTGCGTATCCGCGGCCGGCTCGTCCCGATGGACGGCTTCCCGGTCCTGACGCCGAACGACACGCGCGAGATCGTCTACTCGATCCTGTCCGAGGGACAGCGCCAGAAGTTCGAGAACAACTGGCAGATCGACTTCGCCTACCAGATCCCGGGTCGCGGCCGGTTCCGCGTCAACGCCTACTTCCAGCGCGCCGCGGTCGGCGCCGCGTTCCGCCTGATCCCGTTCGACGTGGTTCCGTTCGAGACGCTCGGCCTGCCGACGGTCGTCGCCGACTTCGCCAACAAGCCGCGAGGCCTGGTGCTCGTCACCGGTCCGACGGGCTCGGGCAAGTCGACGACGCTCGCCTCGCTGATCGACGTGATCAACGCCACCCGCGAGGAGCACATCATGACGGTCGAGGATCCGATCGAGTTCCTCCACCACCACAAGAAGTGCATCGTCAACCAGCGCGAGCTCGGGTCCGACGCGACCAGCTTCGGGGAGGCGCTCAAGGCGGCGCTGCGCCAGGACCCCGACGTGATCCTCGTCGGCGAAATGCGCGACCTCGAGACGATCGGCACCGCGCTGACCGCGGCCGAGACCGGCCACCTCGTGTTCGCCACGCTCCACACCCAGGACACGCCGCAGACGATCGACCGCATCATCGACGTGTTCCCGCCCGAGCAGCAGGGGCAGGTCCGCGCGCAGCTGTCGGTGGCGCTCCAGGGGATCATGACCCAGACGCTGCTGCCGACCGCCGACGGCGCCGGCCGCGTCGTCGCGGCCGAGGTGCTGGTCCCGACCCCGGCGGTTCGCAACCTGATCCGCGAGGCCAAGACCCACCAGATCTACTCGGTGATCCAGACCGGGGCGTCCCACGGCATGCAGACGATGGACGCCGCGCTCGTGCAGCTCGTGCGCGCGGGCAAGGTCAACCGGCAGATCGCCGAGTCGCGCGCCCACGCCCCCGAAGAGTTCCGGCGGCTGATCGGCGGCGGCCGGCGGCGGCTATCAGGTGGCCGCGTAGCCATGGCCACGTATGTCTTCAAGGCGATGGACCTCGCCGGGGTCCAGGCCAAGGGCGAGGTAGAGGCGGACTCCAAGCAGGCCGTCGCCGAGCAGCTCAAGGAGCGCGGCCTCGTCGTCGTCGACATCGCGCACAAGTACCGCTCGAAGGAGCTCAACATCGAGCTGTTCTCCCGGGTCAACGCCAAGGACCTGGCGGTGGCCTCGCGGCAGCTGGCGACGATGGTCACCTCCGGCATGACGATCATGCGCGCACTGCACGTGCTCGAGACGCAGACCGGGTCAAAGATGCTGCGCGAAACGGTCGCCTCGGTGCGCCACGACGTCGAAGCGGGTCTGCTGCTGTCCGACGCGATGGCGCGGCATCCCAAGGTGTTCGGGCCACTGTACGTCGCGATGGTGAAGGCAGGAGAGACCGGCGGTGTGCTCGAAGAATGCCTCATGCGCGTCGCCGATCAGCTCGAGAAGGACGCGGCGCTCCGCCGCCAGGTTCGCGCCGCGATGATCTACCCGGCCGTCGACCATCACGTTCGCGATCGCGGTTCTGATGGCGCTGGTGGCGTTCCTGATCCCGGTGTTCGTCGGAGTGTTCAAGCAGTTCCCGGGCAAGCTCCCGGCGCTGACACAGTTCATGGTGAACTTCTCCCACCTCGTCACTCACCAGTGGTACATCCTGATCGCCGCGGGTCGAGCGCGGCGTGGGCGGCTTCATCTCGATCAAGCGCTCCGAGAGCGGACGCGACAAGTGGGATGCGTTCAAGCTTCGCGTGCCGATGAAGATCGGCGAGGTCGTCCAGAAGGTCGCGATCGCGCGGTGGTCGCGCACGCTGTCGTCGCTCACCTCCGCCGGCGTCCCGATCATGCAGGCGATCGAGATCACGGGTAAGACCGCCGGCAACGCGGTGATCGAGAAGTCGATGGGCGACGTGATCACCTCGGTCAAGGGCGGCGGCACGATCTCGGCGCCGCTGCGCCAGTGCTCCGGCGTTCCCGGCGATGGTGTCGCAGATGGTCGGCGTCGGCGAGGAGACCGGCGCGCTCGACACCATGCTCGAGAAGATCGCGGACTTCTACGACTCAGAGGTCGAGACCGCCGTCAAGGCCCTCACCTCGATCATGGAACCGGTCATGATCATCTTCGTCGGCGGCATCGTCGGCGTGATCGTCATCTCGATGTACCTGCCGCTGTTCAGCATCTACAACAGCATCAAGTAGGCTCTGCCTCGCCGGCCTCGCTCCGGGCCGGCCTGCTGCGCATCGCGGCCGGCCTGAAATTCGCCTGTGCCGCCGCACCACGGGCAGGTGACCTCGTGCGGCTCTCCGCCAAGGCCAGAGACCAGCTTCCCGGTCCCCCGGCAGGGCGTGCACGTCGCGCGGGCGTCATCCGAGGTGGCGCTCATGACGCCCCACGATACCCGGACGGGCGGGACGGCAGCGGCTCGCCGGCGCCTTGCCCGCCGGGGGCACGTCGTAAACATAATCGGACAAACGTTGAAAGACGTCAGGCTTCGGGTTTCGGATGTCGATACGTCGGGTGCCAGAGTCACTCAGGTGCCAAGGGCAAACCATCCGCAAGGATGGGACGCAAAGCCACGGTCCTCCAAAAGGATTGGAGGAAGCCGGGCTGCCACCAATAACGGAGATGTGACGCAGTCATGGATGACTCCCGATTGGGGCCTTGGATCTGGCGAGACAGACCCAATCAAAATCCCCAGGAGGGCTCCATGCTTCATAAGTTGCGCCGTCGCGCCGAGGATGAGAAGGGTTTCACCCTGATCGAGCTCCTCGTCGTGATTCTGATCATCGGCATCCTCGCCGCGATCGCCATCCCGACGTTCCTCAACCAGAAGAGCAAGGCCAATGATGCTGCGGCCGAATCTCTGGCCCGGAACGCCGCCACGGCGATGGAGACGTACGCCACCACCAACAACGGCGGCTACTCGAACTCCAGCCCGTCGGCTCTGAACTCGATCGAGCCGAACATCAATGTCACGTCGAACACCAGCCAGGCCTACGTGACGGTCGCCAGCGGCACCTCGAATGCTTATTCGATCACGGCCGTGTCCCCGTCCGACGGCGAGTCGTTCACGCTGTCTAACGCCAATGGCGTCGAGACATTCGCGTGCACCCCGAACGGTGGGGCCTGCGCGGGAGGCAGCTGGTAATCAGTCACCTCAACGTTGTGCTATGCGAGGCGGCCTCACGGTCGCCTCGCTTGCGTTTAAGCCGCGCATCACGACTACCCTCAACACCCTGGGTAAAGGCGACGGGGGTGTGGGCCGATTACTCCGGACATGCGGCGACTCGTTCTTGTTCTTCTCTCGCTCGCGGCCGGGGCCTGCGCGGTCGCCCCGGCCACAGCTAGCGCTGCGGCTGGTCCGCCTCCGGACGTCAGCATCCCGATGTACCCGGCCTCAAGTCTCACCAAGGTTCCGCCGGGGTTCTCGATCGATCCGGCTCAGGCCGTGGCGATCGCCAAGACCTCGCCAAAGCTGGAGGCGATCCACCGCACGCACCATCCGCTGCGATACATGGTGAACGTGCTGGTCAGGAGTCACTACGAGATCTACTTCTATTTCAACGGAAAGGTGATTGCCGATCAGCTCATCGGACCCACGGGCAAGCTTGGCCCGACCTACACGGGGCCGCTGATCGTGGGCCTTTACGCCCGCGGCGGATATGCGCCCCCGTTCGACTCGCTGTGGGTGCTCATCCCGTTCTCGCTGATGTTCCTACTGCCGCTGGTGCTGCTGCGCGGGCGCTCGTGGCTTGACCGGTTCGACATCGCCGTCCTGTTGACCTTCGCCGTCTCCTACGAGCTGTTCGACCACGCGCATCTCGAGCCCGCCGTGTGGGCGTTCTATCCACCGCTTCTGTATCTGCTGGTCAGGATGTTGAGGCGCGGCGTCAGGGCACGGCCGCTCGCAGGCCGGATCGGCTGCCGCCTGCCGACCGCGGTGTTCGTGATCGGGCTGCTGGCGCTGGTGGCGGCGCGCATCTATATCACGCTCGCTCCCCCCAACGTACTCGACGTCGGCACCGCGTCGGCGCTTGGGGCGTTCAAGATCCTTCACGGGCAGAGCATCTACTACTTCTCGATCGGGCACCCCGACACCTACGGCCCGATCGCGTACCTGGCCTACGTCCCCTTCGAGGCGATCTGGTCCGGCTCTTGGGCCTACGTGCCATCGGCGCGGGCCGGAGCAATCACCTGGGATCTGCTGACGATCGCCGGTCTGATCCTGCTCGGATACCGTCTTCGCGGGGGTCGCGATGGGTGGCGTCTGGGGCTCCTGCTGGCCTGGCTGTGGGCCGCGTGTCCGTGGAGCCTGCTCGTCATGGACAAGAGCAGCAACGACGGACTCGTGGCGCTCGTCGTCGTGTTGATCATGCTGTCGCTGACCAGCCCGGTGAGGCGCGGCGTGTTCGTCGGCCTCGGGTTCGCCTCCAAATTCTTCCCGGCGGTCCTGCTGCCGCTGGTCGCCGTCGGCCGTGGCAATGCAGACTCGAGCACGATCCGCAAGGTGCTGGCTGGGTTCGTGATCGCGGCCGGCGCGTCGTTCGCCATCTTCATGCCCTCCGGTGGGCTCCAGGAGGTCTGGAGCCACACGATCGGCTACCAGCTCACGCGCTCGGACGTCTTCTCGATCTGGGCACTGCATCCGACCCTCGCGCCGATCAAGGTGGCGCTTGAGGGCTTCGCGGTGATCCTGTCGGTCGCGGTGGCGTTCCGCCCGCGTGGCGCGCGCACGCCGGCCCAGGTCGCGGCACTCGGCACAGCGGTGATCGTCGCCGTCCAGCTGCCGGCGCTGCACTGGTTCTACCTGTACATCCCGTGGTTCCTGCCGCTTCTGCTTGTCGCGGTCCTCGGCGAAAGCCCAGTGGTCGCCGGGCCCGGCGTGGTCGATCGCCCCGCGGAGCTCGAGTCCGACGTCTCGTCGGCGGTCCTCGCCGGCGCCGCCTAAGGGCCACGACGTGCCGATCGCATTCGCAGCGGCGTTCGCGGGCGCGCTCGGCGCCACGATCGGCTCGTTCCTGAACGTGATCGTCTACCGCCTGCCGCGGCGCGAGTCCCTCGTGCACCCCGGCTCGCACTGTCCGGGCTGCGGGACCGCGATCAAGCCCTACGACAACGTGCCGGTGCTCGGGTGGCTGATGCTGCGCGGGCGCTGCCGTAACTGCAAGACATCGATCTCGCCCCGGTACCCAATCGTCGAAGCGCTGACCGCCGTGCTGGCCGTGACCGTGGTGCTGACCCGCCACTCGGCCGCCCCGATCGTGCTCGGCCTGGTGCTGGTCGCCGTCCTCGTCCCGGTAGCGCTGATCGACCTCGAGCACCGGATCATCCCGAACAAGATCACGCTACCCGCCGCGATCTCCGCGGTGGCGATCGGCGTGGCGCTCGACCTACGCGGCGTGCCCGAGCAGCTGATCGCGGGCGCCGGCGCGGGCGGGTTCCTGCTGGTCTTCGCGCTGGCTTACCCGCGCGGGATGGGCATGGGGGACGTCAAGCTGGCCGCGGTCCTCGGACTGTTCCTCGGGCGCTCGGTCGCGGTGGCGATCCTGGTGGCGGTATTCAGCGCCACGCTGGTGGGCGTGGTCGTGATGGCCCGTGTCGGTGTGGAGGAGGGTCGCAAGACCGCCGTCCCGTTCGGCCCGTTCCTCGCGCTTGGCGGCCTCGTCGGCCTATTCGCCGGCCCAGCGATCGTCCACTGGTACCTCCACGCCGGACTCTGATGCGCGAGACGAGGCGCGCGCGGAGCCGGGCGGCGATTGTGGCCGGGCTCGTCGTGACGGCGCTGGCCGGGCTGGCTCTGATTGCGATCCAACGCTCTCCCCGTCCGGTTGTGCCATCGCGCGTGGCTATTCGCGCCGCACTGGCCAGTCCGGGCACCGCCCGTGCGCTGGCTGGGTCGCACTGGAACCGCGCCAGCGCCAGCCCGATCGACGGCAAGCTCGAGCGCGTCGATTTCTGGGACGGCAGCCAGATCCAGGTCGAGGTGGCGGTCGATGCTCACGGCGATGTCGTACAGGAGCAGGACTTCAGCCACGAACGGGTGCCGTATGGGGACTGGCTCGCCTACCAGCCGGCGCTGCTGATCGGGTTGAGCATTGTGTTTCTGCTGGCCACCATCGTGGTGCCGTGGCGCCGCATGCGCAACCTCGACGCGCTCGCCGCGCTGTCGTTCGTGCTCGCAGTCGTCCTGTTCCAGCGCCGCTACCTCGACGCGAGCCTGCTCGCGGCCGGACCGGGCTTGCTGTACCTAGCCGCCCGCTGCGTGTGGCTGGGGCTCGGCCCGGCGACCGAGCCTGCGCCATCCCGCCCGCTACTGACTGCACTCGCGCGGCGCGCAGGGCCGACCGACCGGATTCGCTGGCTGCGGGTCGCGCTAGGCGTCCTGGCGCTGATCTTCGTAATGATCGGCGTGAGTTCGCCGCTCGCGGTGGACGTCACCTACGCGGTGATGGAGGGCGCCACCACGCTGATTCACGGCGTGCTCCCGTACGGACACATGCCGCCGGGCATCCTCCACGGCGATACCTACCCGATCCTGAGCTACGTGCTGTACACGCCGCTCGTCGTGGTTCACCCGGTGCGCTCGGTCTGGGACTCGGTCGCCGGTGCGCTCGCGGTCGCGGTAGTGGCTGCGCTTACCGCCGCCTGGGCGGCGTGGCGCGCAGCGGCGGGACCCCGAGGTCACCGGCGGACGATCGAGGCAGAGGAGGCCGGCCTGCGAGCCGCGCTGGCCGTGCTCGCCTTCCCCGCGGTGATGATCACCGCATCGACGGGGACGACCGACGTCGTGCTGGCGGCGATGCTGGGGGTCGCGGTCCTGCTCTGGCGACGCCCGGCGGCAGCCGGAGCGACACTCGCGGCGGCGGGATGGTTCAAGCTTGCGCCGTTCGCGCTCGTGCCCGTGCTCTTGGCCTCGCTGCGCGGGCGGCGGCTGGCTGGCGCGCTTGGCGCGGTCGCGGCCGTGTCGACCCTCGCGCTCGCGCTGGTGCTCGTGATGGGTGGGATTCACGGGCCTGCGGAGATGGCTCGCGCCGTCGCCTTCCAGTTCACGCGCGGCTCCGTCCAGTCGATCTGGTCCGCGCTCGGGATCCAGTGGGCCCAGCCGATCGCACAGGCCGCCGTGCTCGGACTGATCGCCGCGGCGACCGTCAGGATGTGGCAGGAGCCTGGCCTAGCCTCCGATCAGACGCGGGTGGCAGCCGTGTCGGCTGCGGTCCTGATTGCAATCCAGCTCGCCGCGAACTACTGGGCCTTCCTGTACCTCGTCTGGGTCGTGCCGCTGATTTCGGCCTCGCTGCTCCACCCGAGCCTCGGCGCTCGCCGCCGCCTCGCGCGGGTGCCGCCGGATACCGCAACCCTCGTCCCGGCTCTGGCGGCATGAGCGCAGCCGGGGCCCGGACTCGCTTACCCACGCTCCGGCGTCGCCAGCCGTCTCGGCCGCGCCGCCGCCGCCGTGACACTGCCAGTTCGCGCGCTGGTCGCCTCGCGGCTCATCATCTTCATCGCCGGCATCGCCGGCGCGCTCGTCCCGCGGCGCCTGGATTCGCAGTCCTTCGACCCGGCCCACTTGACCACGCGGCTGGGGGCGCTCGGGAACGTTCTCGCGGGGCCGGCCGTCAGGTGGGACTCGATCCACTATCTCGCGATTGCACAGCACGGCTACACGCGGCCGAGCGAGGCCGTGTTCTTCCCGCTTTACCCGTTGCTGATTCACGCGCTCGGGCTCCTGGTCGGCTCCGATCCGGTGGCCGGGGTCATCATCTCGGCGGCGTCACTGGCAGTGGCGATGACCATCCTGCATCGCTTGACTGAGCTTGAGCTCGGGCGTAAGCCGGCCGACGGCGCCGTGCTGCTGCTTGCCTTCGCGCCCCTCTCGTTCTTCTTCACCGCGGTTTACACGGAAGCGCTGTTCTTCGCGCTGTCGGTCGGCAGCCTCTACGCGGCGCGCCGGGAGCGATGGTGGCTTGCGATCGTCCTGGCGGCGATGGCCGCGCTCACGCGGGTCACCGGGGTGGCGCTCGTCGTCCCGCTGGCCATCA
The DNA here is from genome assembly GCA_963755525.1 of uncultured Solirubrobacterales bacterium. GTDB lineage: Bacteria > Actinomycetota > Thermoleophilia > Solirubrobacterales > Solirubrobacteraceae > Palsa-465. The sequence continues at coordinate 10,014 of CAVWKC010000002.1, forward strand.
TGCGCCTACGGCACACTCGCCGGCTCGAGCGCGGCCTGATCTCGATCGTGCTCGTGCCCACGGCGTTGGCCGGCTATCTGTCCTTCACCGCCGCGAAGGGATTTGGAGCGCTCGCGCCCGTGACCGAGCAAACGGGGGCTACGCACCGGCACTTGCTCACCGGGCCGATCGACACGATTGTCCTGGCCGTCCGAGCTGCGTTCTCGGGGGTCCGGTCGCTCGGCACCGTCGCGCCGTACCAGCCCTCGTTGAGCGGACCATTTTCGGGCGGCGCCGAGAGCATCCTGCTCCTGTCCGTACTCGCGATCGCTGTGGCTGCCGTAGTCGCTGCGTTCCGTCGTCTTCCGGTCGCCTACGGTGCGTACGCCGCGATAGCTCTGCTCGTCTGCGTATCCAGCCCGGTCGCGGGGCAGCCACTGCATTCGCTCGACCGGTATGTGCTCACGATCTTCCCACTCTGGATGGCGGCTGGAGCGTGGCTTTCCGAGCGTCGGCTCATCCGTGCGGTGGTTGTCGTTGGCGCTGCTCTGCTCGCGTTCTTCACCTTCCAGTTCGCTACCTGGGCGTTCGTCGCGTGAGCGCCACCTCGGTTACCCGTAGGCCCGGCCGCGTTCCGCCGCGCGAGTCCACGCGGCCGCGATCCCGCGCCGATTCGACGCGACGGAGCGCTCACCGGTGGCGGACTACGGTGATCGCGATCGGGATCATCGCGCTGACATGGGCGTTCGCTCCGTTCGTGCTGGTCGCGCTCGACGCCGCGGCGCACCATCGCGTGTTCTTGGGAGTCGCGGGCTATTACCCGATGGACGGGCTTCAGTACCTGGCCTGGGTGCGCGACGCGCACGACGGCCTGATTCGGAACCTGTACGGATCGCTGGGCCGTGCCGTGTTCGTGCATCCGATGTACTCCCTGACTGGGCTGGTCCAGGGTGCAACCGGCGTCGGTCCGGTGGCGATCATGGCTTTCTGGAACGCGGTCGGGGCGTTCGTCCTGGTTGGCGGCTGCGTGCGCCTGGTGGCGAGCTCGCTCCCTCCCGAGCGGGTGGGGCGACGGGCGATCGCCCTGATCCTGACTCTGTTCGGTGGCTTCACTCCGCTGGTCGCCTTACTGCCGTGGCTTGACTCGTTCACGCTCGGAACCGACTTCGTCCGCGCGGCCGGCGATCTCGTGCCGGCGATGGCGTTGTGGGATTACGCGCCGCTGGCTATCGCGCTTGGCCTGATGCCGTTCGTGATCGAGCGCGTTGAACGCTTGGTCGAAGGACGCGGTAACCGCCGGACCGCGGTCGGCGCAGCCGCTCTCGGGTGGTTAGTGGCGTGGCTCCATCCTTGGCAGGGCATTACGTTGATCACCGTGGCGGCTGGACTGGTGCTGTGGCGAGCCCATGAAGCGGGAGGGCCTGATCGGCCCGGCACGGCGTGGGCACGGATCCACGCCGTTCGCGGTCTGGCTCGTCCGCTGGTTCTCGTCGTTGGCGCCACCGCGGTCCCGGTGCTCTACTACTTGCTCCTCAGCCAAGTGGACGGCGGCTGGGCGACCTCCGAGCGCAACTCGGTCAGCGCAGCGGTCATCCCGGGACTGATCACCCTGACCTGCGTGGTGCCGCTGGCGGCGATCGGGATCCTGGCCGCCCGGCGGCTGGGACCCAACCCCAGGATGCGAGCACCGTTGCTCTGGCTTCTGGCTACCCTGGCCACGATCGCCATCAGCCCGTCTGGGCAGTACCGAGCGCTCGACGGGCTTGCGATCCCGGTCGCGGTACTGGCCGTCCGGGCCTGGCCCGAGTCGCGGTATCGAGGGCGCGCCTGGCTGCTGGCCACGCTCGCGCTGGCTGGCGCGCTGATTCCATTCGCATGGTTCGCGGCCGGGGCCTTCCGTCATCTTCGTAGCCCGCAGGTGACTGCATATACAGAGCTCGAGCCCAGCGATGTCCGGGCGGCGGAGCTGGCCGCGGCCGGCGCCCGCGGAGCGCCCGTGCTCGCCCCAGCGGCGCTTGGCACTGCGATCCCGACGCTGACCGGCGCGGTCAGCTGGCTCGGCCATCCCATCTGGACGCCCAACTACGTCGAGCGCAAGACGCAGGCGACCGAGCTGTTCGCTGGCGCGATGAAGCCAGCTCAGGCTCGCCGGCTGGTCCGCTCCACCGGTGCCGGGGCGCTGGTGGAGCCCTGCGGATTTACCGGACTGCGGGAGCAGGTGCTCGTGCCGCTTGGTTTCCGGTCGACGCGAGTGGGCTGCGCCGTCGTCTACACCCGCTCTGGGTAGGCCGGCCCGCCTGGACGGTCTTCGGTCTTTGGCCGAGTATGTCCAGCGTCGTCCACGCGGCCTCAACCCTTTGGGGGTAGCGGTCGATCACTTGGCCTGAGCCACCATGGGTTACGCCAAGGGAAAATCAGTCGTGGGCCTCGACATCGAACCGGGCTACGTGGCCGCGGTCGAGACGCGCCCGGGCCAGGTGAAGGTCGAGCGCGCCGCGAGCGCCCCGCTTCCCGCCGGCATCGTCCGGGACGGCGAGGTCGTGGACGTCGACACGCTCGCCTCGTCGCTGCGTGACCTGTTCGCCGAGCACAAGCTCGGCAAGCGTGTCCGCCTCGGCGTTGCCAACCAGCGCATCGTGATGCGCACGCTCGACCTTCCGCCGCTCAAGGGCGCCAAGGAGATCAACTCCGCGATCCGCTTCCAGGCACCGGACCACATCCCGATGCCGCTCGAGCAGGCCGTGCTCGAGCATCACTCGCTCGGCGTCATCGAGACCCCGGACGGCCCGCGCACCCGCGTCGTCGTCGTCGCCGCGCGGCGAGACATGATCGAGCGGCTGCTCGAGGCCACCCGCAAGGCGGGGCTCCGGCCGACCGGCGTCGACCTGTCGGCGTTCGCGATGATCCGCGCGCTGTACCGCCCCGAGCTGACGGGCGCCACGCTGTACACCAGCGTTGGCGGCCTCACCAACCTCGCGGTGGCGATCGGTCCGACCTGCGCGTTCACGCGCGTCGCCGGCCAGGGCATCGAGTCGATTGCCGGCGAGCTCGCCGAGCGCCGCGCGCTCACGCTCGAGCATGCCCACGGCTGGCTCCGGCACGTCGGCCTGCTGTCGACGGTCGACGAGGTCGAGGGCGACGCGGACATCGTCGCCGAGGCCCGGGAGGTGCTGAACGACGGCATCCGCCGGATCGCCGACGAGGTTCGCAACTCACTTGACTTCCTCGCCATGCAGGACGCCTCGGCGGTCGTCGAGCGCGTCGTGCTCACCGGCCCCGCGGTGACGATTCCCGGCTTCCCCGAGCGCCTGGGGGAGGAGGTCGGGCTCCCGCTCGAGGTCGGCGTGGTCCAGGAGGGCCAGCCCGGCGGGTTTGGCGGCGTCGACGCCGGCCGCCTCGCGGTGGCCGCCGGACTGACCGTCGAGGAGATTCCCTCATGAGAGCCGTAAACCTGATCCCGGCCGACTCGCGCGGCCGCAGCAGTAGCCGCGGTCCCTCGACCGGGATGCAGGTGCCGGTATACGTGCTGCTCGGGTTGCTCGCGGCCGCGGTCGCGCTCGTGACCATGTACGTGCTCACGAACAACACGATCACTTCGCGCAAGGCTCAGGTGGCGAGCCTCAAGACGCAGGTCGCCCAGGAGCAGGCCGCGGCCAATCGCCTCGGCGAGTTCTCGAAGTTCTCTTCGCTCGCGCAGACGCGCATCGGGACCGTCAACTCGATCGCCTCGGCGCGGTTCGACTGGCACACGGCCCTGGTGAACCTCTCGAGGGTGGTCCCGGCCGACACCACGCTTCAGTCGATCGTCGGCACGGTCGTGCCGGGAGCAAGCTCCGGCGGCAGCGGTGCGAGCAGCCCGCTCCGGGCCGACATCATCGCCCCCGCGTTCGACCTGACCGGCTGCACCGCCAATCAGGACGACGTCGCTCGCCTGATGTCGCGGCTGCGCCTGATCAACGGCGTGACTCGCGTCGCCTTCACCAACTCGCAGGAGTCGGGCGCGTCCGCGTCGGGCGGTTCCGGCGGGTCGCAGCAGGGCTGCGCGGCGAACGCCCCCGTCTTCAGCCTCACGGTCTTCTTCACCCCCGTGACCAACGCTGGCGCCAACGGCGTCACCGCGGTCAACGGCGTTACCGCTACTTCCCCCACCGGAGGCACCAAGTGACCGCCCGTGACCGCATCGTGATCATGGTCGTCCTCGCTCTCGCGGCCGTCGGCGCCGGCTGGATGTTCGTCGTGTCGCCGAAGCGCTCCGAGGCGTCGAGCCTCAACACCCAGATCTCGACCGAGCAGTCCGCGCTGACCGCGTCGCAGAGCCAGGTGAACGCTGGGATGACCGCGCGGCGGGACTTCTCGGGCCAGTACGCCGAGCTCGCCAAGCTCGGTGAGGCGGTCCCGCCGGACGACGACATCCCGTCGCTCATCTACCAGGTCCAGAGTGCGGCCGAGGCGTCGCACGTGAGCTTCCGTGGCCTGCAGCTGAGCAGCTCTAGCTCGAGCTCGCTCGAGCTCGTCGACCTCGTCGAGTTCGTCGTCCGGTTCCGGCTCGTCCGCTACCTCGACTGCGCCGCTTCCGCCCGGTGCGGCCCTCGGAGCGGCCGGTCTCCCGACGGAGCAGTTCACGATCACGCTCAGCGGCAACTACTTCAACCTGTCGAGCTTTTTCAACAAGCTCGAAGGCTTCGTGACCAGCGAGAGCGGCACGCTGATGATCCGCGGTCGGCTGATGTCGATCAACGCGATCAGCCTCGTGCCGGGCCCCAACGGGTTCCCGCAGATCACCGCGAGCGTGTCCGCGACCACGTACATCGTCCCGCCGACCGAGGGCATCTTCGGTGGCGCGACACCCGCTGGCCCCGCGCCGACCACACAGGCGCAGGCCTCGACTTCCGGATCCTCGACCTCGACCACGCCGCCGGCGGCGGCCGTGACCCCGGTGCTGCGATGAGCGTCCCCCGCAACATGCTGAAAGAACTGCTCGAGCGCAAGCTCTGGCCGATCGCCCTGGTGCTGGTCATCGCCCTCGTGGCGGTGCCCGTGCTGCTGACCAAGAAGGCGCCGACGGACATCATCACCCCGCCGACCGGTCCGCTTCCCTACTCGTCCGGCGCCACGCTGCCTGCGATCTCGGTGCAGACGTCGCCTGGCAACTCGAACCTCACCGGCAAGGGACGCAACCCCTTCACCCCGCAGCACGTCGCGACGACGTCGACGATCACGATCGCGACGACCGCGACGACCACCACCCCGACCACGAGCACCGGCACGACGAGCGTCGGTGGCGGCAGCTCGACCACCGCCACCAGCGGCGGCAGCGGGACGGGCACATCGACGTCCTCGGCTGGCACCACTACGCCGGCGCCGACCTCGACCACGCCCGCCCCGGCACCCAAGCCCGCGCCGGCCACGCTGACCGCGAGCGAGTCCTATCACGTGTCACTCGCGCTCACAGAAGCGAGCGGCAACCTCAACACGTTCGACCCGCTCGAGCGGCTCAGCATCCTGCCGAGCAAGCAGCAGCCGATGCTGATCGACCTGGGCGTTCTCCAGGGCGGCAAGAGCGTGATGTTCGTTGTTGAGCCCGGGACCGTGATCAGCGGCACCGGGACATGCACCCCGGGTCCGATCGACTGCGAGATCCTGACGCTCAGCCCCGGCCAGAAGGCGGGCATCTCCAAGCAGACGAGCGGTGGTGGCACTTCCGCGGTGGCCCTGCTCGCGGTGAACTCGATTAGCGTCGATGAGCACCCGTCGGTGGCCGCGGCGAACAAGGCGCGCGAGACCGCATCCAAGGTCGGCCGCCAGCTGCTCGACCAGTCGCCGCTGAGCGCCATCTCCCTGTTCCAATACGACCCGAGCGTCGGCGCCGTCGTCGACCTGCGCAATCTCACGGTTGGAGGTAACTGATATGCGCCGCTATTCGCTCATCGCGCGCCGGTTGGTGCTGGCGCTGTCCTGCTCCCTTGTGGCTTCGCTGGCCGTGGTCGCCAGCGCGCAGGCGCGTCATCGTCACCGTTGGCGGCAACGAAGCCGGCGTCTCGCTCGTGCCGAGCGCGCGTCAGTACCCGAGCACCACGGCGGACTACCTGAACAACGCGGGGATCACGGTCGACACCTCGACCGGATCGTGCAACGATCCGGCTGCCTCCACTGAGCCGGACATTCTTCAGAACGGAACTTGGCCGGTGAGCAGCTCACCGTTCTCGCCTCAGCCGCTCTGCTGGCACGGCGGCCCGGTCATGCATGCCAACGAGACGTTCCTTCTCGAGTGGGAGGGGCAGGCGCCCAACAGCTACCCGGCTTCGACCAAGAAGTACGTTCAGAACTACCTCCAGGACGTGGCCTCGACCAGTGGACAGCTCGTCAACCCCTACTCGGACACCACCCAGTACTGGGACGGCAGTGCCTCGACCTCGCGCGCCGCGTACAACTCGCTTTACGGCGGAGCGTGCGACGACAACGGCACCGCAACGTGCAAGTGGGGGAGCTTGACCGGGTCGGGACCCGGCAATCCTCTCCCCAGCGGGACCGGTGACTGCCAGAACGGCCAGGTGACTGGAGACAACATCTTCGGCGGAGTCGACGGCGGTGCGGCGGTCACGATCGAGAACAACCTGTGCATCACAGATTCCGACATCAGGCACGAGGTGACCAGCCTCGTCGACAACGACGGCCTGATCGCGCACACGCAAAACGGCTACACGCCGATCGTCACCGTGATGACCCCGCCCGGCGTCGTCGTCTGCCTCGACTCGACATCCAAGCTGTGCTCGTCTAACTCTCTGCTCGTCCCGCCGCCGCCGGTGATCAACACCTCTACCACCGGTGGAACGATTACTCCGGGCGCCTACCAGGTGGTCATCACCTACGTCACGACCAGCGGTGAGACGATGTCGAGCGCGCCGGCGACGATCACGACGACCGGTCAGAGCTCGACGATCACGATCCTGTCGCCCCCTGCCGACCCCGGGGCGACCGGCTGGAAAGCCTACGTCACGACGCCGTACGGATATGTGTACTACCTCCAGGGCGGCACCAACGCGATCGGTCAGCCGCTCACGTTGGCCTCGCCGCCGGTTACCAGTCAGCAGCCACCCGCCGGCGCCGCCGCGTTCTGCTCCTATCACTCCGTCGTCACCGACCCCGTGTCCGGGAAGCAGGTGAGCTACGTGGTGCAGCCGTGGACCGCGTTTTCGATCTGCGATGAGCCGGACGTCCCGACGGTGCCCGATTATTCGCCGCCATCCGTGGTCGAGCAGAGCGCCGGCCAGCGTCTCGTGAGCCCGATCAGCCAGTCCTCGATGGCGGCCATCGTCAACCCGCTGCTCAACGGCTGGTTCGGTCTCGACGGGCTCGAGATCGACGACCAGAACGCCTGCCAGCCACAGGGTCATGGAGTTGACACCTTCACCTTCGGTAACAGCGGCCAGAGTCCCTACTACCTTCAGCGTGAGTCCAACAACGCCTCCGTTGTCGACAGCGACCCGTGGACGTACAGCGGGTGCCTTCCGTCCGATGTGCTCGCGCCGACGTTCGTTTCCCCGAGCGCGCTGGACCAGGGCGACACCGTCGACCTCGACGGGTCGGACACCGCGTCTTCGCTGGGGATCCCGAATGCCGATTACAAGTGGAACTTTGGCGATGGCTCGACCGGGAACGGACCGAGCGTCGAGCACACGTTCAACTCGGCCGGGAACTTCACGGTCACTTTGTCGGTGACCGACCGTGGTGGTAACTCAAGCACCTTCAGCCAGCTCGTTGAAGTCCTCGGCGCCAACGGCCAGCCGCCGGCGGGCGGGTCGGGCTCGGGCGGCAACGGCTCCGGCTCGAATAAGCCACTCCAGGTGCACCTGCAGCTGCAGCCGCAGAGCCTGAAGGCCGTGCTCCGGAACGGGATCTCGGTCCGTGTGACATCCAACGCCGCGGCCAACGGCATCGCGACCGTCGTAATCTCGCGCAAGGCCGCCAAGCGGGCCCACATCAAGGTCGGCAAGGGCCCCACGGTCCGGATTGGCCTGGGCTCGGTGTCCTCGATCAAGAACGGCTCGGTGCTGCTGCGCCTGCACCTCTCGGCCGCCACGGCCGCGAAGCTCCGCCACCTAGGACACGTCGACATGACGATCCGCCTGGCGCTCGTGGCCTCCGGCAACCAGCGCATCGCGGTCGACGCCGCCGCCAGCTACTAGCTCTCTCCTCGGGTTCTCTCCTCCCCGACCGGGCGCCACGCGTTTCTTGCGCGTGGCGCCCGTTTACTTTGTGGCGGGTGCGGTTAAGTCAACACTCGACGTCCGACCCAACGCGAGTGTGCCGAAACCCGTGCCAGAGACGGGTGAACCGGCATTCACCTCGAGGGAGGGTGGCGAGTGAGTAGTTATCCGCCCTGAATTGAGGTGCGTCGGAATGGGGGGGAGTATTGGGCCTCGCTTCGCTCGGCGTCCTCCGGACGACGTCGCGGCAGGCCCGTAAGCGAGGCACGGATGCCGAGCGGCCGTTGCCGCGACGCCGTTCCGCCGGGCATCCGTGCCCGGCGGGTCGCGTCCCGTGCCGGCCGCTCGCGGACCGTCCCGGCGGATCGCGAACCGGTCCGGCGGATCGCGAACCCGGTCCGGACGGGCCCGCACGGTCCCACGGACGCCGCGTCAGCGGCCCCAAAAGACATGACGAGCCGGCGCCACCGGCAACGGATGCCGGGCGACGGGCTTCAGGCCGTGGGCTGGACGGCCCGGGCGGCGCGCAACTGGCGCTCGAAGGCCGTGGGCGGCGAGAGCCGCTTGGGGGCGCCGAAGTGGAACCCCTGGGCGTAGTCGGCGCCGATCGCCTTGAGCACGCCGAGTGTGTCGGCGTCCTGTACGCCTTCGGCGATCGTGCGCTTGTCCAGGCAGCGGGCGATGCCGACGATGGACTTCACGACCTGGTGGTCGAGCTTGCTGCTCGCCAGCTCGCGGACGAAGCCCATGTCGATCTTCAAATAGCGCGCCGGGATGTGCTTCAAGAAGGTGAAGGAGGAGAAGCCCGTGCCGAAGTCGTCTAGCGCGAGGCTACAGCCGAGCCCGTAGAGGGTGCCGGCGAACTGCCGGGTGGCCTCGAGCTTTGTCATCGCGGATGCCTCGGTGACGTCGAAGATGACCTTGCCGGGGTCGACGCCGTCGGCGATCGCGCCCCGGATCTCGGCGATGATCGCCTGATCGCCGATCGAGTAGCCGGAAAGATTGATGGCGACGCCCTCGCCGTCGATCGCCAGGCGCAGGCCGGCGCTCGTGACCCAGCGGTCGATCTCGCCGATCACGCCGAAGCGCTCGGCCATCGGCAGGAACGAGGCAGGCGGGATGATGTCCCCGTCCTCGGAGAGCATCCGCACGAGCAGCTCGTGATGGGTGATGCGGCCGGTACGCAGATCCGCGATCGGCTGCCCATAAAGAACGAAGCGGTCCTCGGCGAGCGCGGCGCGGATCCGCTGGACCCAGGTGAGCGCGCCGGTGGCTTCGCTGCTGAAGACCCTGGCCTGGTCGCCGCCGAGCTCCTTGGCCTCGTACAGCGCGATCTGCGCCCGGGCCAGGATGTCGTCGGAGGCGACCTCCTCGTCGCCGGTGAGCAGCGCGATGCCGATGCTGGCCATGATCGGAGGCCCGATCTGGCGCTCGCACAGGACCGAGCGGATGTCCCGCGCGACGATCATCGCCTCCTCCTCGCTGACCTCGGGGAGGATCACCGCGAACTCGTCGCTGCCGAGCCTGGCGACCACGTCGGTCGCGCGGGCCCGGGCGCGGAGGCTCTCGGACACGGCCTTGAGCATCACGTCGCCGGCGGCGCGGCCGTAAGTTGTCGTTGGCAAGCTTGAAGTTGTCGATGTCGAGCAGCAGGAGCGCGCCGGCGCGGTCGTAGCGCGCCGAGTACGAAAGCTGGCGCTCGAGCTCGCCGACCATTCGCGACCGGTTGAAAACGCCGGTCAGGAGGTCGTGCTCTGCAAGATGCTCGAGGGGAGAGGACATCGGGAAAGCGTCACTGGACGCGCGGCATGCTCATCGACACCACAGTCAAGGCATCGGCTGCGCAGCCGACAACCCGTATCCGTAGAAACTACGGATTGGCCTGTGTGGAGGGGTGACGATCGCGCACGCGGGACCAAAACGGGCCCGATTCCGGTCCGTCCGTAACCTACATCGGCCATGTCTCTGCGCCTCACAACCGCCGGCGAGTCCCACGGACCCGGTCTGACCTGCATCCTCGAGGGGTTGCCGGCCGGCCTGGCGCTCGATCGCGACGCGCTGAACCGCGATCTCGCCCGCCGCCAGCTGGGGCACGGCCGCGGTGGTCGGATGAAGATCGAGCACGACCAGGTCGAGGTCACGGCCGGCGTCCGCCACGGCTGCACACTCGGCGGGCCGATCGCGCTGAAGGTCGCGAACCGCGACTACTCGAACTGGGAGGAGCGGATGAACCCGTGGCCGGTCGAGGCCGCGGTCGCCGAGGTCCACCTGCCCCGGCCCGGCCACGCCGACCTCGTCGGGACCCAGAAGTACAAAACGACCGACGTCCGCAACATCCTCGAGCGCGCGAGCGCCCGCGAGACCGCGGCCCGCGTCGCCGGCGGTGCGGTGGCCAAGGCCTTCCTGAAACAACTCGGGGTCCAGGTCTTCTCCCACGTGATTCAGATCACGTCCGTCAAGGCGCCCCACACGCCAGACCTCACACCGCACGACTTCGAGCACGTCGACGAGTCGCCGGTCAGGTGCCTCGACCCCGATGCCACGAAACAGATGGTGGCCGAGATCGACCGCCTCCGCAAAGCCAACGAGTCGCTCGGCGGGGTGTTCGAGGTGATCGCGTTCGGGCTGGTGCCCGGACTCGGCTCCCACGTCTCGTGGGAGGAGCGGCTCGACGGCCGGCTCGGCCAGGCGATCCTGTCGATCCAGGCGATCAAGGCAGTCTCGCTCGGCGACGGCGCCGAGGTCGCGGGTCTCCCGGGCTCGCAGGCGCACGACGAGATCTTCTACAGCGAGGACCGCGGCTACTACCGCGAGACCAACCGCGCGGGCGGACTCGAGGGCGGCATGACCACCGGCGCGCCGCTGGTCGTGCGCGCCTCGATGAAGCCGCTTCCGACGCTGACCAAGCCGCTGAGGTCGGTCGACATCGCCACCCACGAGCCCGCCGAGGCGCTCCGGGAGCGGACCGACTCGTGCACGGTGCCGGCCGCGGGCGTGGTGGGGGAGGCGATGGTCGCGTTCGTGCTCGCCGATGCCTACCGCCGCAAGTTCGGCGGCGACCACATCGACGACGTCCGCGCGAGCTTAGGCGCCTACGAGGAGCGGATCCGGTGGCGTCGACAGCCGTAATCGGCTTCATGGGCGCGGGCAAGACGACCGCCGCTCGGACGTTCGGCGAAGGCGGGGTCGACGTCGACGAGGTGATCGAAGCGCGGCTGGGACGCCGGATCCGGGACGTGTTCGCGGAGGATGGCGAGTCCGCCTTCCGCGAGATCGAGGAGCGAGTCACGCTTGAACTGCTCGCCGACCCGGCCGTCGAGCTCGTGGCCCTCGGCGGAGGCGCGATCGGATCAGAGCTCGTACGCGAGGCCCTGAACGAATGCCGCGTGATCTGGCTCGAGACCGCGTGGGAGGACGCGTGGCAGAGGGTCGAGGGGAGCAGGAACCGCCCGCTCGCGTCGGACCCGGGCCGCTTCAACGATCTGCACGATGCTCGGCGCCCGGTCTACGAGTCGCTCGCCGACGTGATCGTCCCGGCTAAACGCTCGACGGACATCCGCAAGGTCGTCGCAGCCCTCGACGGCTTGCCGCAGCGGGACACACGGGTGCTGTGGGCGACGAGCGCGTCCTCCGATTACCCGGTGTACATCGGTGACGGCCTCGTGACTGAGCACGGGTTCTGGCCATCGACGGTGACCGGGCGCCGCCTGCTCGTGACCGATTACCACGCCGGCCGGCTCTACGGAGAGCGGTTCGAGCCGTTCCTCGGCGACGTTCGGATCATGCCCGGCGAGCAATCCAAGACGATCGCTCACGCCGAGATCGTGTGGACCGAGATGGTCCGTCACGGAGCGACCCGCTGCGGACGTCGTCATCGCGCTGGGCGGTGGGGTCGTCGGCGACCTGGCCGGATTCTGTGCGGCCACATACCAGCGCGGGATGCGCGTCGTGCAGGTGCCAACGACGCTTGTCGCCCAGGTCGACTCCGCGATCGGCGGCAAGACCGGGGTCGATCTCGCGGAGGCCAAGAACTACGTCGGCGCGTTCCATCAGCCGAGCGCCGTGATCGCGGACCCGTCGACACTGCAAACGCTACCGGCTGAAGAGCTCGCCGCCGGCTACGCGGAGGTGGTGAAGACCGGCCTGATCTCCGGCGGCGCGTTGTGGGATCGCCTGGAGGCGGGGGCGTCGCCCACCGACCTCGACGTGATCGCCGCATGCGCTCAGGTCAAGGTGCGGATCGTCTCGGAGGACGAGCGCGACGAGGGTCTGCGCCAGATCCTCAATCTCGGACACACGGTGGCGCATGCGATCGAGACCGCGACGGGGTACGCGCGCTACCGGCACGGCGAGGCGGTCGGCCTCGGCCTGCTGGCCGAGCTGCGGCTGTCGGGGGCGGACGAACTGCGCGCGCAGGTCCGAGAGATGCTGGTCGCGGCGGGTCTGCCGACGCGGCTCGAGGGCACTGACGTCGACGCCGTCATCTTCGCCACCGGGCGCGACAAGAAGCGCACCGACGCCGGACCGGTGCCGTTCGTGCTGTGCTCCCAACCCGGGCGGGCGACGCCGGGCTGCACCGTCGAGCCCGCCGACCTGCGCGCCGCGGTGCAGGAGCTGATTGCGCCGTGAGCGCCACCCGAAACCGCGTCGAAGTCATGCACGGCGTCAATCTCGACCAGCTCGGCCGCCGCGATCCGACGCACTACGGAGGGCTCACATTCGAGCAGCTCGAACTCCAGATCAGCGACGCCGCGCGACGACCTGGGACTCAAGACGCGGTTCTTCCAGACCAACCACGAGGGCGAGTTCGTCGAGCATCTGCATGGGCTCGAGGGCCTCGCCGACGCGATCGTGCTCAATCCGGGCGCCTGGACGCACTACTCGTACGCGATCCGCGACGCGCTCGAGCTGACCGGCCTGCCAGCGGTTGAGGTGCACCTGTCCGACGTCGATTCGCGCGAGGCGTGGCGGCGCCACTCGGTGATCTCCGACCTGTGCTTCGCCCGCGTCGCCGGCAAGGGCCCCGATGGATACCGCGACGCGCTCGAGCGCGTCCGGGACGAGCTGGCGGCGTGAGCTCCCGCGCCGACCGCCTCGTCGGCCTGCTCCCCGACGCCGGCATCGACGTGCTGCTGGTCACGGGTGCTCTTCAACGTCCGGTACCTCACCGGCTACACCGGCAGCAACGGCATCGCGCTGGTCGGAGTGGACACGCGGCTGTTCGTCACCGACTTTCGCTACGTCGAGCAGGCGGCCGAGGAGGTCGACCCGTCGTTCGAGCGCCGGCGCGCGGCGCAGGAACTGCTCGAGTCGGTCGGCGAGGTGGTCGGCGCCGGCGAGCTGCGGCTCGGGTTCGAGGCCGCGCACATGTCCGTCCGCGCCCACGGTCGTCTGCGCGAGCGGCTGCCCGATCGGATCGAGCTCGTCGGCATCGACGGGTTGATCGAGGGCCTGCGCGCCGTCAAGGAACCCGAGGAGGTCGCCGCGATCAGGGCCGCCGCGGCGCTCGCGGACGAGGCTTTCGCCGAGCTCATCGCCGGCGGCCTGACCGGGCATACCGAGCGCGAGCTGGCGCTGAAGCTCGAGTTCGAGATGCGCCGGCGCGGCGCCACCGGCCCGAGCTTCGCGCCGATCGTCGCCGGCGGCTCCCACGGCGCGCTGCCGCACGGGCGGCCGCGCGACGCACCGGTCCGTGCCGGCGAGCTCGTCGTGGTCGACTGGGGAGCGCTGCTCGACGGCTACTGCTCGGACTGCACGAGGACGCTCGCCACCGGCGCGATCGACTCCGAGGCCGCGGACGTCTACCAGCTCGTGCTGGACGCGCAGCTCGCGGCCGTCGAGGACGTCAGGCCAGCGTGTCATCGCGCGGGAAGTGGACGCGGTCGCGCGCGCCGCGATCACGGCCGCCGGTCACGGGGAGCACTTCGGCCACGGGCTCGGCCACGGCGTCGGGCTCGAGGTCCACGAGACGCCTCGGCTGGCGCAGCCCTCGGAGGCCGTGCTGGCGCCGGGAAACGTGGTGACGGTCGAGCCGGGCGTGTACATACCGGGGCGGTTCGGGGTGCGGATCGAGGATCTCGTGGCTGTCACCGACGACGGATGCGAGATCCTCACGTCGATTTCCAAGAGCCTCACGGTCGTCGAGCTGAGCCCGCGTCTACACTCGTCGCCGTGCGAAGGACCGAGCAGCGCCGCGCTGCGATCTGGGCGCTGTATCAGAGCGATCTGCTCGGCCGGCCCCTGGAGCAGACGTTTCCGCGAGACACTCACGCGTTCACGCGTGCGGTGGCTGGGCTCGTGCGCGACCATCAGCCCGAGCTGGACGAGCTGATCCGGACGCACGCGAGCGGCTGGTCGCTCGAGAGGATCGCCCCGCTCGAGCGTTCGATCCTGCGCGTCGGCCTGGCCGAGATGCTGTACGCCCAAGACCTGCCCGGAGACCAGGCGATCCCGCCCGAGGGGGCGATCGACGAGGCCGTCGAGACCGCAAAGCGCTTCTGCGGTGCCGAGGCTCCCGCGTTCGTCAACGGGATTCTGGGCGCCGTCATGCGTGAGCTGACCGCGCGCTCGGGTAAGACCTAAGTATGAACCGCTCGCGGGAACGCCCGCGAGCGACGAAAATCACACCATGAGACTGTTGGTGGTCGACGATGATCGTGCCCTGCGTGACGTTCTCCGCCGTGCGCTGTCGCTTGCCGGCTACGAGGTGAAGCTGGCCGAGAGCGGGGCCCAGGCGCTGTCCGAGGTCAACGGCAGCCTCCCGGACGCGGTCGTGCTCGACATCGGTCTGCCCGACATCGACGGTCTCGAGGTGTGCCGCCTTCTGCGGCGCGAGGGGAACCGCGTCCCGGTGCTGATGCTCACCGCCCGCGACGCCGTGAGCGACCGGATCGACGGGCTCGACGCCGGTGCCGACGACTATCTGGTCAAGCCGTTCGACATCGATGAGCTCAAGGCCCGCCTGCGCGCGCTGCTGCGCCGCGCGGGAGGCGAGACGACCGCCGACGGCGCGCTGGCGTTCGGGGACCTGCGGCTCGACTCGGCGCGTCACGGAGTGATGGTGGACGGGAAGTTCGTCGAGCTGACGAGAACCGAGTACCAGCTGCTCGAGCTGCTGATGCTCAACCCACGCCGCGTGCTGCCGCACACGCTGATCTACGACCGCGTGTGGGGATACGACTTCGGGCCGACGTCGAACGCGCTACGCGTGTACGTCGGCTACCTGCGGCGCAAGCTCGAAGAAGCCGGGGCCACGGCACAGATCCACACGGTCCGGGGCGTCGGCTACGCGCTGCGGGAGCCTGACGAATGAGCCTGCGCACGCGAATGGTGCTCGTCGCCGGGGTGGCGGTGGCGATCGCCGTGGTCGGCGTGGCGGTCGGCTCCTACCTGGGGACGCGCTCGAGCCTCCAGGGGCAGGTGGACCAGTCGCTCCAGAGCATCGCCCGGCCGTACCTAGGCCGGGCGCAGGGTCCGCCGGGGCAGTTCTCGCCGACGCCGGCGGCGTCGGGCCGGCAAGGGCCGGCGCGCGGGATCGGGGCAGGGGTCGGGCGACACTGCGTGCGGCCGAACAGCCCGATCCAGACCAGGGCCTCGGGCTCGATCGGCCGCCGTCACAGCCGTTCGGGGGCCCGTCGGGCACGTTCACGCTGGTGTGCCCGAACGGCGACAAGTACTCGCCGAAGAGCCAGGAGTACGGGATCCCGGTCAGCGCGCAGGCGCGAGACATCGCCAAGTCCGGCCAGGGCCAGTACTTCACCGACACCACCGTTGCCGGGCACCACATCCGGGTGATGGCCACCGGCATCGGGTGGCGCGGTGCGCTGCTGGTGGCGCTGCCGCTGGCTTCAGTCGACAGCGAGCTCTCGAACCAGCTTCTGCTCCTGCTCGTGATCGGCGGCGCGGGCATCCTGCTGGCCGCGCTGCTCGGGTTCGCCGTGGCGCGCACCGCACTCGCGCCGATCGCGCGCTTCACGCGACAGACCGAGTCGATCGCCGCCAGCCCCGAGCGGATCGAGCACGAGCGGCTCGACGTGATCGGCTCCGATGAGCTGGCCCGGCTGGCGACCACGTTCAACCACACGCTCGACGCGCTCGAGCGCTCGGTGCAGGCCCAGCGCAACCTCGTCGCCGACGCGTCGCACGAGCTGCGCACGCCGATCGCGACGATCCGCGCCAACCTGCAGCTGATGCGCGACGAGGAGCTGCTGTCCCCGGAGGATCGCGCGGCGTTGCGGGCCGATGTGATCGAGGAGCTCGACGAGCTCACCGCGCTCGTGGCCGACGTCGTCGAGCTCGCGCGCGGGGTCAAGCAGACGGGGGACCCCGGCGACATGCGCCTCGATTCGATCGTCGCCGAGGCGCTCGAGCGGGCCCGCCGACGCGCTCCGGGCCTGACCTTCGGCCAGCGGCTCGAGCCGACGCTCGTGCGCGGCGAGGGGGATCGGATCTCGAGAGCCGTCACGAACCTCCTCGACAACGCGGCCAAGTGGAGCCCCGCCGGCGGCGAGGTCGAGGTCACGCTGCACGACGGCGTGCTGACCGTCCGCGACCACGGTCCCGGGTTCAAGGAGGACGACCTGCCGTACGTGTTCGACCGCTTCCACCGCGCCACGGAGGCGCGCTCGAAGCCCGGCTCGGGGTTGGGCCTCGCGATCGTCCGCCAGGCGACCGAGGCGCACGACGGGTTCGCCGAGGCCGCCAACGCGCCCGACGGCGGCGCGATCCTCAGGGTCAGCTTCGGCCCGCCGCTCGAGCTCGAGCCAGAGCCCGAGGAACCGCCCGTCGGCGCCCCGTACGGTCGCGACTAGATGAGCGCGCGCCAGTCGTGGTAGCTGGCTAGCGTGAATCCGAGCCCGTCGATCTGCGCCGGCAGACCGGGCTCGGTCAGGGTGGCGAGCTCGACCTCACGTTCGGGCGTATAGCTCGACACGAGGTCAGCCGTCACCCGGGCCGGGTGGCAGCCAACCTCGATGAACTCAGCCATGGCGTCATCGCCGGCGAGCAGCTCGAGCAGGAATCCCGAGCTCACCCGTTCGAGATCGACGACACCGCGCTGCGGCTGCGCGTAGAACGCGCCGAGATACCGAACGCGCCCGTCGCCCCGGAGCGGCACCCCGAGCGGCGCGACCAGCGGCTCGAACGTCGACATCCGAGTGAGGTGCACGTGGTGGTGGGAGTCGACGTGCGTCGGCTCCGCGCCGGTCAGGTCGCGGAAGCGTTCGAGCTGGGCGGCGAACGAGCGGGCGGCGTGGCCGGGCTCGTCGATCTCCGGTCCGTCCTCGACGTAATGCAGCCCCACCGAAAGCGCCGGGTGCTCGCGCATGAGCCGGGCGGCGTCGGCGGCCGCGGGGCGGTCGACCATCAGGCTCGTGCTGGTGAGGATGCCGTTGACGTGGGCTTCGATGATGCCTTCGTTGACGCCGGCGGCGAGCCCGAAGTCATCCGCGTTTACGATCAGGCGCCGCACTCAGGGCAATTCTCGCCGAAGCGAGATCGAGCTCGTAGGTCTGGCCGACGAGGTCGACGCCGAAGCTGTGGTGAGGGTCCTCTCCGACCAGCTCGAAACCGCGTTCGAGATAGAGGTGCCGAGCCGCGGCGAGCGGATGGTTGGTCCACAGCCGTACCCGCTCGTAGCCGGCGCCGCGCGCGAACTCGAGGCAGGCATCGATCAGCCGGCGACCGAGGTCGTGGCCGCGCGCGTCGGGGTGGACGAGCAGGATCCGCAGCAGCGCGGTGCCATCGCGGTCCGGGTCGGGAGCTGAAACCGGCGACCTGCTCACGGTCGCCGGCGACCTGTGGGCGTGGCTCGCCGCCGAGGAGCACCGCGGGCTGCTGACGCTGTGGGTCGAGGGTTACGCCCGCTCGCTGATCGACCGCGACGGACCGTGGGCCGGCTTTGCCGCCGCCACCGTCGCGGATTGGCTCGAAGTGCTGGCGCACGCCGCGCCGGCTCGCGGGGCCAGCGCCGGCGCGGCCGGCGAGGTCGAGCCGACGCTCGTCCTCGCCGTCCTGCGCGGAGCGCTGCTCGACCTCCTCGCTACCGGCGAGGTCGAGCGGACTACCGCAGCCGTCAACCGGCAGCTCGCGCTGATGCGCGGCGGCCGGTGACCCTAGTCCCGCATCGCCGGGTCGAGGTACAGGTTGTAGACCTGGAGCTCCTTGGGTCCGTCCGCCGTCAGCGTAACCTGCATGAGCTGCCAGCCCGAGGTCGTGCTCGGGTCCAGATCGGCGGGGTCGGACAGGAACCAGTCGCCGGCGCCGCCGGCGGCCCCGGTGGTCTTGAACGTCCCGGTCTGGAGCGGGGCGTTCGCGGTGCTCGTCCCGGCGTAGGACACCGAGAAGCCGACGCTGCCGCCGTCCGAGCCCGAGACGTTGCGGATCATCATCCGCGCGGTCGGGTAGGCGGACGTCAGGCAAACGGTCGGACTGACCGCCTTCGAGCCGCGCGGTAGATCGAGCACCGACCCGGTGGTGCCGTCCTGGAGGGTGGTGGTGACGATCCGCGCGCCGCCGGTGAGGGTCCAGCCGGTGCCGGCGAAGGCGTCGGCCGCCTCGCCGGGCGCCAGCGCGTACCAGTGGCTGTCGCCCCAGGCTAGGAACGGCTGCGTGAGCAGCGGGTTCGTGCAGGCGGTGGTGGCACTTGACGTCGTGGCGGTGCTCGGCGTCGTGGTGGTGCTCGCGGCGCTCTGCGCGACCGCGGACGCCGGAACAGCCCCAAATGCAGCGACGGCGGCCCCGATGCCGATGCTGCGGAACAGATATTGCTTCATGTATCGACCTTCCGTGGTTTCTTTCTTCGGACGAGGTGCCTCACTTCCGTGTGAGGCGTGTACTTCGATCCCGGTCCCGTCCGTGTTCAGCTGATTCCGGGGAGTGATCGTCCACCAAGAGGCGATCTACAGAGTCCGCGGGCCATCCGTGGACGCATGTTCGTGATCCGAATGATCGTCCGCTCTACGCGGGCTCGGTTAACAGGCCGTTAGCACCGCGCCGATATCGCGCAGGATGTCGATCGATCCCACGATTGAAGAGCAGTCGCTGCTCGCTGCCCGCTTGCAGACCCGACGGCGGGGCATGTCCACGCGCGAGCGGCTGGCGACGGCCACGACCACCGCGGCGTTCGCCGCGGCCGTGGCAGCGTTGTGGGCGACCAACCCACCGCACGGTTTCCCGGCCGTCCAGACCGTCCTGTGCGTTCTGGTGCTGGCGCTCGCCACCAGGGTCGAGTTCGACACCCCGTTCGGGTTCACGGTCCCGACGCAACTGGCGTTCGTGCCGCTGGTGTTCGCCGTCCCGCTTGCGATCGTGCCGCTCGCCGTCATCGCGGCGCTGTCGATCAGCGGGCTCGAGCGGGTCCTGCGGGGCGAGATGGCGCCGAGCCGAATGATTCGCGCCGTCCCCAACGCCTGGTTCGCGATCGGACCCGTCGCGGTGTTCGCGATCGCCAACATCGAGCCGCGCCACGCCGGCCCGGTCCTGCTGATCGCCGCGCTCGTCGCGCAGATCGGCGTCGATTTCTTCGCCGCCCGGTTCCACGACGTGATCACCGGCTCTGGCAGCGTGCGAGCGCAGCTCCGCGAGGCCTGGGTCTACGTCGTCGACGTGGCGCTGTCGGGCGTCGGGCTCGTGGTCGCGCAGGACCTCCACTCCTCGCCCGCGGAGCTGTTGTTTCTGGTCCCGCTGCTCGGGTTGTTCGCGATGTTCGCGCACGAGCGCAATCACCGCCTCCGCGGGCTGTTCGAGCTCAACAGCGCGTACCGGGGGACCGCGCTCGTGCTGAGCGATGTCGTCGAGTCAGACGATCACTACACCGGCCAGCACTCCAAGAGCGTGGTCGAGCTCGCGCTCATGCTCGCCTCGGACCTCGGGCTGAGCGACGACCGCAAACGCAACCTGGAGTTCGCGGCGCTGCTCCACGACGTCGGGAAGATCGCGATTCCGAAGGAGATCGTGAATAAGCCGGGGAAGCTCGACCCGGACGAGTGGACGATCATCAAGACGCACACGCTCGAGGGCGAGAAGATGCTCTCGCAGGTCGGAGGGTTCATGCGCGAGGTCGGGATTCTCGTCCGCTCCCACCACGAGCGGTGGGACGGCCGTGGCTATCCCGACGGCCTTGCCGGCGAGCAGATCCCGCTCGAGGCCCGCATCATCGCCTGCTGCGACAGCTGGAACGCGATGCGGACCGATCGCATCTATCGCAAGGCGCTCCCGCTCGAGGTCGCGCTCGACGAGCTGACCGGCAACGCCGGGTCCCAGTTCGATCCGGAACTGGTTGAGGCGCTGCTCCCGATCATCGAGCGGACCGAAGGTAGGCCGGCGGTCGCGCCGGTAGTGGAGCGCGTCGAGCCGCGCGCACTGGCGCCGGCGCCGCTGCCCCGGCCGGTGACTCCCTGACCGGCCTCGCTACACGCGGAGGGCCTCGGTCGGGCTGAGCCGCGCGGCCTTCATCGCCGGGTAGACCCCGGCGAGCACGCCAATCACGAGGCCGGCGGCCGGGGCCGCGATCAGCGCGTACAGCGGCACGACGAACGGCTCCTTCTGCGCCACCGCGTAGGCCTCGGTGGCGCCGGCGCCGAGGGCCAGGCCGGCGAGGCCGCCGAGCGCCGCGAGCAGCGCCGACTCGGCCAGGAACTGCATTGATATGTGGCGCCGGGTGGCGCCCAACGCGCGGCGCAGGCCGATCTCGCCCCGGCGCTCGAGCACCGAGATCACCATGATGTTCGCGATTCCGATCGCGCCGACGAGCAGCGCCACCGCGCCGAGCCCGAGCAGCAGCGTCGTGAACTGACCCTTGGCGGCGGCGCGAGCCTCGAGCGCGTCCGACGGGCGACTCACCTGGACGCCGCTCGCGTCCTGGGGGTCGGCGGTGGGGGCGAGCAGGTTCGAGACCCGCGTGACGTCGTTGACGTTGGCGCGCACGTAGATCTCGGACGGGTTCGGCTGGGTCTGGAACAACCGCTCGGCCACCGGGAGCGAGATGAACACGGTGGTGTCGATCGACGAGTCGAGCAGCGCCGGCTTCAGGATCCCGATCACGTTGAACCAGGTGTTGCCGAGGTACACCTCGAGGTGCCCGCCGATCTGCTCGATCTGGAGGATGCTCGCGGCCTGGGCGCCGAGCACGACCTCGGGGTAGCGGTCGGCGACGGCGCCGAGGAAGTGCCCGGACGCCATCGACGTGCCGACGACCTGGGGCAGGTTGTCGCCGGCGGCGTCGACACCGATGCCGCCGGTCTCCTGCGAGGGCACGAACGGCGTGCGCAGGACGATCGCGTTCGAGACCTGGTAGACGGCCGCGTCGTTGTCGACGTTCTGCATGTGGTCGATCATCGCGACCGACGTGTCGGGGAGGACCTCGTTGTTGCCCTCGAAGTTCTGCCCGGGCGTGACCGTCAGCAGGTTGGTCCCGAGCTTGTCGATCGTCGCGAGCAGGTTCGCCTGGCTCGAGGCCGACACGCCGACGACCGCGACCATCGCGCCGATGCCGATCGCGATCCCGAGCGCTGACAGCGCCGCTCGCAACTTCCGCGTCCGCAGACCCTGAAGGGCGACGCCGATCAACTCGCGCGCCGGCAGGCGGGCGGCTTCGAAACGGTCGCGTCCCGGCAGCGTGGCGGTGGCCGTGCTCATTCCCGGTCGTCCTCCACGATCTCGCCGTCCCGCATCTGGAGCCGGCGGGGAAACGATCCGGCGATGTTCTGATCGTGGGTGATGAGCACGAGCGTGGCGCCGTCCGAGGCGAGCTGGTGCAGCAGGGAAATGACCCCCGCGCCCGACTTCGAGTCGAGGTTGCCGGTCGGCTCGTCCGCCAGGATGATTTGAGGCCGCTTGGCCAGGGCGCGAGCGATCGCGACCCGCTGGCGCTCGCCACCGGAGAGCTGCGGCGGCCGGTGGGTGAGGCGGTGGCCGAGGCCGACGCGCTCGAGCGCGGCTCGCGCCGCCTCCCGCCGCTCGTGCGAACGGACGCCGGTGTACAGCAGCCCGGTGGCGACGTTGTCGACCGCGGTCAGCGTGTCCTGGAGATGGAACGTCTGGAATACGAAGCCGATCTCGTGGGCTCGCAGCCCGGCCAGCTCGCGGTCCGTGGCCTTGGCGACGTCGCGTCCGTCGATCCTGACCTCGCCGCGGCTGGGGCGCTCGAGCGTGCCGAGGATCGTCAGCATCGTCGTCTTCCCCGATCCCGAGGGACCGACCACCGCGACCCGATCGCCGGTCGGGATGTCGACGGACACGTCGCGGAGCGCCACGACGCCGCCCGGATACTCCTTGTCGACTCGATCGAGCGTGAGCACCGGTCAGCCTTGGGAGTCCGTCACCTGGAGTCCCTCGTAGACCCCTGGCCCGGAGATCTGGACGTCGCCGGCGGCGAACAGCCCGGTCGTGACCGGGATCAGCTTGTGCGGCGCGACGGCCTCCTGGACCGCATAGTTGCCGCCGCCCGTCGCCAACAGCGCGGTCACGGGCACCGACAGCACGCCCGTCGCCTTCTGCTGGACGAAGTTCACGCTGACCGCCGCCTCGTCGAGACCGGCGCCGCTGATGTGGCCGTCGAGCGTGATCGTCACCGGGATCGTCGAGGACGAGCTGTTCCCGTTCCCGTTGCCGTTCTGCCACTGCCACTGCCGCCACCGCTCCCGCCGCCGTTCCCGTTGCCGCTGCCGCTCGAGCTCTGAGCCACCGGGCTGACCGCGGTGATCTTCCCGTTGACGAGGTTGCCGTTGGGCATCTCGACCGTGACGTGCTCGCCGACGACCGCCTCGCTCTGGACCGAGGCCGACAGGTCGACGGTCGCGACGAGCTGGGTCGAGGTCGTCTGGAGAATCGCGGTCGTGCTACCGCCGCTCGATCCGGAGCCGCTCCCCGAGCCGCTTCAGAGCCGCTGCCGGAGCCGGAGCCCGAGCCGCCGCCGGAGCCCGAGCCGCTGCCCGACCCGGAGCCCGATCCGCTTCCGGAGCCGGAGCCCGAGCCGCCGCCTGAATTCCGCCGCCGCCGCCGCTGGAGCCGCCAGGCGAGCCGCCGTGCTGGTTCTTCAGCTGTTCGGTCTCGGCCTTGAGCAGGGCGAGTAGCGCGGCGATCTGCTCCTGCTTGCTGACGCCCTTCTTGGGCTTGCAGCTCTTGGCCTTCTTCCCCGTGTCCTTCGCCCCGGTCGTGGACTGCGTGGTCGTGCCCGGGGTCGTCGTCGGTGTCGTGCTGGTGGTGGTGGAAGGGCACTTCGTCGTCTTGGCCGTCTTGTGCGGAGACTTCGTTCCGGAAGCCGTGTGGGGAACCTGGTAGTCGACGAACTCGGGCCCCGGCGGGTCAACCGTCGCGCTCGCGCTGGTGCCTCCGGTCGAACCGAGGGTGCCGTCGACAGTCGTCACGATCTGGTCGCCGGGGAGGAACACGATCTGCCCGAGCGTCAGCGTGCCGGTCTCGGTCTCGCCGAGCGACTCCTGGAGCAGGTCGACGCCCTCGGTGGTGGCGTCCTGCCAGACGTCGTCGACCGTGATGTTGGCCGCGTTGAAGCCGAGCGCGACGAGGTTGCGGTTGAGCTGCTCGATGTCGGCGCCGTCGCTGTCGGAGGGGCCGAGGTCGCGGTAGGCGGGCGTCGTCCCGTTCATCAAGCAGCACCGGGTCGCCGTCGACCTTGTACAGCGTGCCCCCGGCCTTGATCACCTGCCCGACCTGCGGAAGCCAGGTGATCGTCCCCGTCAGCCGGTTGTAGACCGTCTGCGGGCGGTTGTAGCTGAGCGTTCCGGACTCGGTGTCGGTCTCGATGAGATTCCGTCGCTGCACGGTCGTGGCCCCGGTCGCCGTGCTGCCGGTACTGCCCGACGCGCTCGGAGACGACGAGCCGGAGTTCTCGACGACGACGACCACGACCGCTACCGCGATGATCAGGGCCAGCCCGGCCAGCAGGCGCACCCGCCAGCGTCGATTCGTCGTGTTCATCGGTCCGCTCATCCGGGAATCTGCAGATCGGTCGCGCCGCTGCTACCGCCGCATCGCTCGACCGCCTGCTTGAAAGCCGGCGATGACGGGTTCGACACCGCCGCGCAGCCGGCGTCCGACGCCGGCCTTGGCGGCGGCTCGTCTGCCCGGTCCCGAGGAACGTCGGATCAGGGAAGTTCTTGATCCCGTGCGAGTGCATGCACTGCGACAGCGCGAGTGGCCCGGTGCTGCTGTTCGGGTTCGTCGCCGCTGCCGGGTTGTAGCCGGCGCTCGAGCCGCAGGCGGCGAGCGCCAGCGCGCAGCCGACGGCGGAAACCCCGATGACCATCAGCTGCGAAATGTGCATGTCCTAGCTCCCTCTGCTCGCTGGATCGTAAGCCGCAGGGTGTTGTACGCAGAGAGCAGTAACAGGGTCGTAACGCTGTTATGGCGCTGTTATGTCGGCTGCGGCATTCTGGACTGGCAGATGCCGGCGCGGGCCACGGTCCCGCCCGGCTCTGCCCAACAAGAAAGGTCTGGTACAGGAGCGAGCGATGAGGGTGTTGGTGGTCGAGGATCATCCGAGGCTCGCCGAGACCGTGGCGACCGTTCTGCGCCGCGAGGGCATGGCGGTCGACGTCGCGTTCGACGGGCGCGAAGCCCTCGGAAGGGTCGCGCTCGCCGACTACGACGTGGTCGTGCTCGATCGGGACCTCCCGGGGGTCCACGGCGACGAGGTCTGCCGAGCGATGGTGGCCGACGGGCGTCCGAGCCGCGTGTTGATGCTCACGGCAGCCGGCACACTCGAGGATCGCGTCGCCGGCCTCGGCATCGGCGCCGACGACTACCTCCCCAAGCCGTTCCACCTTGCCGAGCTGGTCGCCCGGGTCCGCGCGCTGTCACGGCGCTCGCGCCCGGCGCTCGCCCCGACGCTCGTCCACGGTGACCTCGAGCTCGATTCCGCCCGCCGGCGCGTCACGAGAGCCGGCCGGCCCCTGGCGCTCAGCCCGAAGGAGTTCGCGGTGCTCGAACTGCTGCTCGGCGCCGACGGTGCCGTCGTCTCCAGCGAGCAGATGCTCGAACGGGCCTGGGACGACGCGGTCGACCCGTTCACGAACACGATCCGCATGACGGTGAGCCGGCTGCGGGCCAAGCTCGGCGACCCGCCGGTGATCGAGACCGTGACCCCGGTCGGCTACCGGATCGGAGGGCCGTGATCACGGGGCGCCGCCGAGGGGCCGGCCTGGCCGTCCGCCTGCGCCAGCCACGGACCACCGTCCGGTGGCGGCTGACGCTCCTGTACGGCGGGCTGTTCCTCGTGTGCGGCGCCGCCCTGCTCGCGATCACGTACACGCTCGTCGAGCACGCGACGGTCACCAACACGCCGTTCAACTTCGGCATCGAGGGCGTAGGCGACACCGGGGCGGGCCCACCGTTCCAGCCGGAGTCCGGATCGCTTCCCCGACATAGCTTCACCCGGCCGACAGCGACGGCGCGTAGATCCGATCGTGGCGAAAACACTGCCGCCGCCGGTCCAGAGACTGCTGAAGACGGCGTCCGGTCGCCGCGTGATTCTGAGCGTCGGTTCGGTCCAGCGGATCTCCGA
Organism: uncultured Solirubrobacterales bacterium; assembly: GCA_963755525.1. Taxonomy (GTDB): domain Bacteria; phylum Actinomycetota; class Thermoleophilia; order Solirubrobacterales; family Solirubrobacteraceae; genus Palsa-465. The sequence continues at coordinate 35,721 of CAVWKC010000002.1, forward strand.
CCTCCATCAGCTCGTGATCGAGTCGAGCATCGCGCTCGCGATCATGGCGCTCATCTCCGCCGGGCTCGGATGGGTCGTCGCCGGACGTGTGCTCGCGCCGCTGCGCACGATGACCACAGCCACCCAGCAGATATCCGAAGCCAACCTGCACGAGCGGCTCTCGATGCAGGGCCCGCAGGACGAGCTCAGGCAGCTCGCGGACACGATCGATGGCCTCCTCGGCCGTCTCGAAGGGGCGTTCGACGCCCAACGGCGGTTCGTCGCGAACGCCTCACACGAGCTCCGCACGCCGCTCACCACGGTCCGGGCTCTGCTCGAACTGATCCTGAGCGACCCTAAGGCGACGGTCGGTACGTTCAGGACGACGTGCCAGCAGGTGCTCGACGAGAGCGCCCAGCAGGAGCAGCTGATCGACTCGCTCCTCGCCCTGGCCCATGGGGAGCGCGGGGTGGATACCCCCGAGCCGATCGACCTCGCGGCGATCGCCGGCGAGGCGCTCGCCGCGCGCGAGGCGGAGGCCGCCGCTCGCGGTGTCCAGCTCGAGGTGTCGCTCGAGCCGGCCCTGGTCAGCGGTGACAGGCGCCTGATCGAGCGCCTCGTGTCGAACCTCGTCGACAATGCGCTCCGCCACAACATGCCGGGTGGAAGCGTGCGTGTGGCGGTGCGAGAGCTCGCGGGCGAAGTAGAGCTCGCGGTCGCGAACACCGGACCGGTCGTGCCCGACGAGGAGGTCGAGCGGCTGCTCCAGCCGTTCCAGCGTCTGGCCGGCGACCGGGTGGGCCACGGCGACGGCCTCGGCCTCGGGCTGTCGATCGTCGCCGCGATCGCGAACGCCCACCAGGCGGCGCTGGACGTCCGCGCGGGAGCGGACGGGGGGCTCGAGGTCGACGTCCGATTCGCGCGCGTGACCGGCGACGACGCCCGTGCCGACGCCCGTGCCGACGCCCGGGGCGACCCCCGGGGCGTCGCCGGCGGCGAAGCCGGGGGCGGCGAGGTCCCCGGATCCGGAGGTGGTCGCATCGGGCTCGGTCGAAAGCTAGGCACCTGCAGCGGCCAAGATAGGTCGCCGATCCCGATGCGCCGCGCCCGACCCTCGCCTATCTTCGCGGCATGTTCGACGACGCCGCGATCGCGATCCGCCGCAACCGGCCCGAGGACGAGATCGCCCTCGCCCGGCTCGCCGAGCTCGATTCGTCGTCGGTCCCGGCCGCGCCGATGCTGGTGGCCGAGGTCGACGGGCAGGTGCGCGCCGCACTGTCCCTCCGTGACGGCTCGGCGATCGCGGATCCGTTTCACCGAACCGCGGCGCTCGTCGACCTGCTGGCGGCGAGGGCCGAACAACTGCTGACCGAACCCACTTCCGTCCGTGCTCGCGTTAGGCTCGGCCAACTTATCCGCAGACCGAAAGCCCCGTGGTCCTCAAGCAGTACTACCTCGGCTGCCTCGCGCACGCCTCGTACCTGATTGCCGACGAAGCCGCCGCCGTCGCCGCCGTCGTCGACCCCCAGCGCGACGTCGAGCAGTACCTCGAGGACGCGGACCGGCTCGGCTGCCGGATCGGGCACGTGTTCCTGACTCACTTCCACGCCGACTTCGTGGCGGGCCACCTCGAGCTGCGAGAGCGCGCCGGCGCGGCGATTCACCTCGGCGCGCGAGCCCGCGCCGAGTACCCGTTCTCGGCCATGGGCGACGGCGATGCCGTGCAGCTCGGGGAGATTCGCCTGACCGTGCTCGAGACGCCCGGGCACTCGCCGGAGTCGATCTCGATCCTCGTCTCCGACCCTGACGAGGCCGTCGACCCGTATGCGGTGCTGACCGGAGATACGCTGTTCATCGGCGATGTGGGCCGCCCCGATCTGCGCGCCGCGCTCGGGTGGAGCGCGGAGGATCTCGCGGGCATGCTGTACGAGTCGCTCCACAAGAAGCTCGCCCGCCTGCCCGAAGACACGCTCGTCTACCCCGCGCACGGCGCCGGCTCGCTGTGCGGCAAGAGCCTCAGCACCGACACCGTCTCGACGATCGGGGTCCAGCGCGCATACAACTATGCGCTCGCGCCGATGAGCCGCGAGCGGTTCATCGAGACCGTGACCGCGGACCTTCCCGACGCGCCCGCGTACTTCACCTACGACGCCGTGCTGAACGCGCGTGAGCGACCGACGCTCGAGCAGACGCTCGAGCGCGAGCTACGCCCGCTGACGCTCGAGCAGACGCTCGCGCTCCTCGCCGCCGGCGCTCAATTGCTCGACACGCGCGACGGCGCCAAGTTCGAGGGCGCGCACCTCAAGGGAAGCGTCAACGTCGGTTTGGGCGGCAGCTACGCGACCTGGTGCGGCACGCTGCTGGACCCCGAGCGGCCGATCGTGCTGATCGCCGAGCCGGGGCGCGAGCTCGAGGCCGCAACCCGCCTGGGCCGGATCGCGTTCGACACCATCGCCGGCTACCTCGCCGGCGGGATGGAGGCGCTGACCGGCGAGCCCGATTTGATCGACCGGATCGAGCGGATCACGGCCGGGTCGCTCACCGAGCAGCTGGCGGCGCCGGCGCCGCCGCTTCTGATCGACGTGCGGGCCCCGGGCGAATGGGAGCAGGAGCGGATCGACTCGGCGGTCAACGTACCGCTGTCGCGGTTTCCCGAACGGCTCGAGACGCTGCCGCGCGATCGCGAAATCGTTGTCTACTGCGCCAGCGGCTACCGCTCCGCGATCGCCGCCGGGCTGCTCCGGCGGGACGGCTTCCCACACGTCGCCGATCTCGTCGGCGGGATGGCGGCGTGGACGTCAGCGCCGCAGGTCTAGCCGGCTGATCCGTAGGGCTTCGAGCACCCTCAGGCGCTGCCGGCTCCCGGACCCGCCCCTGACGACGACCCAGGCGTCGCCGTCGCGGCGCGCGCTCAGGCTCGCGCTCGGGAAGTCCACAACTCCCGGCACGCCCGGCACCGGACTCGCGCCGGGCATGGGCACGGTGCTCGAGCGCTCGGGCGAACGTCTCGGCGACCAGGTCGAAGATCACCTCGGGTTGACGAACTCGCCGTCCGACGAACGCGGTCACTCCGCCGAGGTGGCGGTCGTAGAACGCGCCGAAGTCGCTCGCCTTACCACTCACGAGCAACGTCGAGTCCGACGGCGTGCGAGGTCTCATGACTCCTACTACGGCTTGGGCCCCAGATTGTGACCCAGGCTCGTCGGTCGTCAGCCTCGGTCCGGGGCAACCGGTTAGTCTGAGACCCGTGCCGACCGAGCCCCATCCGATCTCGCTGTTCGATGTCGCCAGGCGGGCGATCGAGATCAGCGATCCCGACGACAGGGATTCCCGGCTCGGCGACCTGCTCGAGCAGTTCGAGGACGCGGACGAGCCCGTGACCGCGATCCAGAACCTCGAGGAGCGGGTCGCGATCGCGGTCGAGGGCGTCGACGTCGAAATCGACGACCCGGCGGTGTCGATGGCCGCCGCCACGATTCTGTACCTCGCCCACCGCCGCGACGAGTTGCACGACGACTCGACCAAGGTCCTCCGGCTCGCAGCGAGGGCGGAATGGAAGGGCGATCCGCCCGACGCGGTCGTGGGCTGGCTGGCCGACCGCGGCGTCGAGCTCTGAATGGGGGTTAACTGATGGCGCACGAGCCGAGCCTCATCGTCCAGGTCCCGCGCGACGGCGCGGTCCACCGTCAGCTCCGCGAGCAACCGCCTGCCAGCGTCGACGGTGGCGAGGTCGTCGTCGAGACCGGCGCGACCGACGCGGAAGGAAACCTGGAAGCGGCCTCGGCGGGCGAGGTCGTGCTGTCGGTGCCCTCGCCCGAGGCGCTCAGGCGCCAGGCCGACGAGGTCCGGCGGGTTATTGCGCAGGCGGGCACCGGGGTGGAGCCGCTCTGTGATCGTGATCGAGGCGGCCGAGGAGCTCCGCGACGAGGAGCTGGCGCCGGTGCTGGCGGCCTCGGCCCATACGACCCGGCCGGTGATCTTGCGGATCGTCCGCGACGGCTGAGCGGTTCAGCCGGGTCCGCCGGGCGACTTGAAGCCCGGGTCCTCGGAGCTGTACGGATCGCCCTCGCCGCGGACGTCGCGGTACCGGCGATCGAACAGCTCGAGCACGGCGGTCACGTCGGACGGACCCCGCAGGTCGTGGCTGACCCCGTAGGAGCCGGCCGTGGTCCCGGCCGGCCCGGCGTCGCCGTGCTCGAGGAGCTCATCGTGCTCGGCTCCGAGGATCGGTAGCTCGGCCACGCCACGGTCCGGATACAACACGCCGAGCTCGGAGTGCTCGTAGACGACGAGCGCCGCCCCGTCCGCCCGTCGCTCGATGCGGACGCCAGGCCAGGTGCTCAGCTCGTTGGCTACCTCGTCGACAAACGCCGTCGGATCGGTCACGGGCGCGATCCTACACCGGTAGTGGCGCGGGGTCCTGGCGCGTTGCCTATGCTCGCGCCGATGCGAATGAGGCTATACGTCGTCCACGGCTCGCACCCGTGCGCCGCCGTCGAGAAAGCGATGTCGATCAAGGGGCTGTCCTACGACGTGACCGAATGGCCGCCGACCTTGCACGCGCCGATGCAGTTCGTGCTGTTCCGCGCCCGCACCGTGCCCGCGCTGAAGCTGGACGGCGAGAAGGTCTCAGGCTCACGGGCGATCATGCGCCGGCTCGACCGCCTCACGCCCGAGCCGCCCTTGTATCCGGCCGACGCGACTGCGCGGGCCCGGGTCGACGAGGCCGAGCGCTGGGGGGACGAGGTGTTCCAGCCGGTCGCGCGGGAGCTGATCTGGGCGGGCTTCACGCACAGTCCCCGCGCGATGGTCAGCTACGGCAAGCACTCGCGGCTTGGGTTGCCGGCGCCTGCGATCCGCACGATCGCGCCGGCGGTGGCCCGCATGGGGGCGCTCCTGAACCGCACCGACGCCGGCGTCGCCCGCCGCGACCTCGAGGCGCTGCCCGGCCAGCTCGACAAGATCGACGGCTGGATCGCCGACGGGACGATCGGCGACGCGGAGCGCCCGAACGCGGCCGACCTGCAGCTCATCTCCACCGTCCGGCTGATCATGACGATGGCCGACGCACGTCCGCTGTTCGAGGGGCGGCCGTGCGCGGAACTGGCGACGGCGCTGTTTCCCGACGTGGACGGCGACATGCCGGCGGGATCGCTGCCGAGCGTCTGACGGGTTCGCCTGCGTGCGCATAGCGTGGGCGGGCGGCCGGCGCGACCGGCGTCCGCTGGGGAGCCTGCCCATTTCCGGATCTGGCACCCCTGGCACCGCCGCCACGATCTTCGTCTCGTGTACGTCCAGGACTGACGAGGGATCTAGCCTTCGCCATGGCTGGTTCCTCCTATGCGGTTGTGGACGCCGCGCGGGGTGCCACCTGCACGGCCACCAATCCCACGAACGCGTCGTGGGGGTCCGGCCAACATCTCCAACCCAAGCCGGACGACACCCTCCATATCGTTTATGTGGTCGAGAGGCGTCGGCCGGCGGCGGTTTGCCGCGTCTAAAGGGCGTCCCCGTCGTCTGCGCATGACGGACCGTCCCAAGAGCGCCGGCGGACGCGTTTCGCGGTGCCTAACTCGCCAAACCTCTCGCGCTGCGCGTCGCCCGGTTAGATAAGCGCCACCGTGGCGCTTATGTTGCCGAGGGCGGTTGTTCGCGGGCGCTTTGGCGAGCTTTGCAGCGCCGCGCGCTCAGATCGGCGTCGTGTGCAGCGATCGCCACAGGTAGAGGCAGGCGAGCGAGCGCAGATCGCGCCCTCGGACAGCGCAAGCTCACGCGTGCGCACGCCAGGGATACGTGTGACGGCCGATGCCGTCACAACCGCCCTGGTTCAGTGATCCTCTCGGGGCTCGTGCACGACGATCACCGGGCAGTTGGCGTGCTTGAGCAGGCTCTTGGTCGTGCTTCCTTCCAGTCTGGCGCGCAAGCCGCTGAGTCCGCGCGACCCGACGACGATCGCGGCGGCGTGGTGCTCCCGCGCCAGGTTCAGGATCGTCTCCGGGACGTGCCGCTCGTCGGGGACGGCGAGCGGTTCCGCGTCGAGTCCGAGCGATCGCGCAAGCTCGGCGCCCTCGCCGGCAACGCGCGCGGCGTGCGCGCGCAGGTCACGGTCGACGGACATCGCCACCGCCGGATCGAGCGCGGGCGTCGCGATCATGCCGTCGGGGCGCACGTCCGCCATCGCGTAGGCGAGACCCGATTCCCAGACGGTGACAACGAGCGCCGTGCGTGCCCCGACCAACCGGGCCGCATCGCGGACCGCCTGCTGCGCGGCGTCGGAGCCGTCGAAGGCGATCAGTATCGGACCATCGGTTCCGTCCACGCGACGGAGAATACCTCCGCCCTCGAGCTCGCCTGGATTGAGGCGGCCGGACGACGACCGGGCGCGTGTATTTTGGGAGCGACGCGCACGACTCCAACGGGGAGGCAACATGCCAATCGTCAACGAAAGCGCTCTTCCGACCGGAAACCTGCGAGGCGCCGACTACGGCGCGAGCGTCTCGCTGATCCTCGACCACAGCGAGCCCGGAACGGGGCCGCGGCTGCACCGCCACCCGTACGAGGAGCTGTGGGTTGTCAACGAAGGAAGCGCGACGTTCTACCTCGGTGACGCCAGCCATCGGGTCGGACCGGGCGACATCGTGATCGCGCCGGCCGACGTGCCGCACAAGTTCGTCAACGACGGATCCGACCGGCTCGACTTGGTGTGCATCCACGCCAGCCCGACGTTCACGACGGAGTGGCTTGAGTAACGGGCGCGCGCCTTCACACAACCTTTAGACCCCTGGCCAAGGCTGCACGTTTTCTTCACGCCGGCGCGACCACAATCAGTTGTGCATAAGCCGGAAAGGAGAAAACAATGCCGACAATTGCAGTTCGGCCCAACCTTGGTGATTACGACAATTCGGACAAGAAGACGACCGGGCCCAGCCGTTCGCTGGCGCTCCGGGTGAAAGTGGCAGTGAGGCGTGATGCGCTGCTGCGCGACCTCGCCGCGGGCGCCCCGGCCGGGCGGTCGCCGGAGCTGACGTTGCGCGCATCGAAGCTTGTCACCGAACGCCACCGCCAGCAGCTGGCCAATACCCTGCGCCGGACGATCCGCGAAGCACATCAGCCGGCGACGAGTCGCGCGAACATTTCGATCATCGACCGTCGCGCCGTGATCGACGCTGAAGTCGAGATCGAGGCGCTGATCGCACGCCTGACGAGCGAGCGGCCGGTCGCCGCCCGCGGAATGGCGATCGTGGCGCTGATGATCTCGAACGCAGTGGAGAGCCCCCTGTACGGCGACGCCAAACCCGGCACATTGCGCCGGCAGGTGGTGGCGGCCACGACCGCGCTCGAGCGCGAGCCCGAGTCCGACCCCGGAGAGCTTCCCCTAGCCGCTTGACGGGGAAATCATCCCTAGCCGCTTGACGCGGCAACCCGCCCCTCACCCTCGGCGCCGGGCCGCGCGCAGATGCGCTCGGTCCGGCGCCGCCTCGCTGGAGCGCGATTCGCCTGTGGCATGATCGGCGCGAACGACTCATGGCCGCCCCGACTACCGCAGACGTGCGTGTGCTCGACGCGCCCGATCACTCCCGCTACGAGATTCGAGTCGGCGGCGAGCTCGCCGGGTTCGACGAATACCTCGACCTGGTGCCGAGCGATCTTCGCGGCGCATTCGACCTCTCGGGCGAGATCTAGATGGCGGTCGACTACAAGGACTATTACGACGTTCTCGGTGTTTCCCGAGACGCGAGCCAGGACGAGATTCGCCGCGCGTATCGCAGGCTGGCGCGCGAGTACCACCCCGACCTCAACGCAGATCCTGACGCGGAGGAGCGATTCAAGGAGCTCGGCGAGGCGTACGAGGTGCTGTCCGATCCGGACAAGCGCGGTCGTTACGACCGGCTTGGGGCGCAGTGGCGCGCGCAGGAGGCTGCACCCGGTGGCGGTGACTTCGAGGACTTCTTCGCCGGGCAGCGGTTCGATCGCGGGCAGGGGTTCGATCGCGATATGGGTCCCGAGTTCGGCGACGGTGTGTTCTCGGAATTCTTCGAGCGGCTGTTCGGCGATGGTGCCGTCCGGCGGGCCTCGGGCCCGCTGCGCGGCCGCGACATAGAGGCGGTGATCGAGCTCTCGCTCGAGGACGCGCTCGCCGGTGCCAGGCGGCGGCTGTCGCTCGGGGACGGCCATAGCGTCACGGTCAACATCCCGGCGGGAGTCAGGGAAGGCCAGCGCATCCGCGTCGCCGGCCGGGGGGCCCCGGGACGCGAAGGCGGACCGGCCGGCGATCTGTATCTGCTCGTGTATCTCAAGTCGCACCCGCGGTTTCGCCGCGAGGGCGACGACCTGCAGGTCGATGTCCGCGTCGCGCCGTGGGAGGCGGCGCTCGGGGCCACGGTCCCCGTATCAACTCTCACCGGTACCGCCCAGGTCCGGGTGCCGGCCGGATCGTCGGGCGGGCGACGCCTGCGCCTGCGCGGGCGGGGACTGCCGACAGCGGGCGGCGGGCGCGGCGACCTTTACGCCAATGTCCAAATCGTGGTCCCAAAGCACCTGTCGGATAAGGAGCGTGATTTGTTCGAGCAGCTCGCCGCGGCTTCGGAGTTCGACCCGCGTGAGGGCGGCCGGTGAGCTCCCGCCGCGCTACACCGCACGGGCGGACTGTCGGCGATGATGCCCCCGAGCCGCCGGTCGAGCTCGTGATCGTCGCTCGCCGAGCCGGGCTCAGGGTGTCGGTCGTTCGCCGCTACCTGGCTCTGGGCCTGTTCGAGCCGTCCGCAGGGACAAGCAGCGCGCCCCTGTTTGCCCCCGGCTCCGCCGCCCGCGTCGCGAAGGCGGACCGGTTGCGACGCGACCTCGGCCTGAACTCCGAGGGCGCCGTGCTGGCGTGCGAGTTGCTCGACCGCATCCGCGAACTCGAGCTCCGCCACGCGAGCATCCGCGGTCGCGGTCGCTGAATAACGGCGGCTCTCACGCCCGTCCAGAGCTGACCAGCGCCTGCCGTTGAGCGGGTGACAGAGAGGTTCCGGAGCCGGCGGCAGCGTTGGCGCGAGCGTGGGCGACACTCGAGGTGGCGGGAATGGCGACGTGGATCCGTTCGTCCGACAGCGTCCACTTCAACAGCTCGCCCGGGTCGAAGCGTCTCGCCAGGTGGCCTCCGCCTAACGGACGCATCGCGATCACGCCGAGGTCCAACTCGGCTGCGAGCGGGAGTATCCGTCGCTCGGCCTCGCGCTCGACCGGGTTGTAGGGGACCTGGATCGCGTCGATCCGACCCGTTCGCATCACGGTCTCGAGTTCGTCGAACGCGCTCGGTGAGTAATGAGTCGCCCCGATGAACCCAAGCCTCCCCGCCGCTCGCTCATCCTCGAGCCAGTCCAGGTGTGCCCGCCAGCCAGCCAGGTTGTGTACCTGCTCCAAGTCGACACGGCCGCCGAAGAACCGAAGCTGATCCGCGAACTGCTCGTGCCCCTCGCGGATCGACGCGGTCCAGATCTTGGTGGCGATCAGCGCTTGCGTGCGGCGCTCTGCGAGCGCCCTGCCCAGAACGCCCTCCGCACGCCCGTACATCGGGGAGGAGTCAAACATGCGGGTCCCGCTCTCCCATACCGCGGCGACCACCTCACTGGCGCCGCCCTCCTCGTCCCGGCCCACGTCGAACGTCTGCCACGTCCCGAGGCCTACGACCGGGACCTCCCAACCGGTCCGTCCGAATCGCCGCCGCTCCATGATGCGTGTGCGGTCCAGGGTCCGACTCCGGGTACCTCGGTCAGCGCCGCCTCGACTTCGTCGTCGCTCATGCGGGCAAGCGTCTCGTCGCTCAGGCGTCCGTCGACGAATCGCTCCGCGATCGCCCGCAGCGTCGCTCCCTTACGCCACGAGAGCCCGGCGTCACCAACCACTTGGGGATCCGATGCCAGCAGCTCCGCCGGTGACGGCAGACGCCCGCCGAACCGCTCCTCGAGACGGGACACGATCGTGCGCGTCGCCGCGACCGACAGCTGTTGGCCCGCGACCTGGAAGATGAGCGTTCCGAACGCATCGAGCGGGGGGAGCTCATCCATCCACGCGCGCGGTCGGAAGTCCGGACGGGCGTCGATCAGCCCCGCCATCACCGGGTCCGCGGCTCGCAGGAACTCCGTGGCCCGGGGGTCAGCGAGCCGGGCGCGCCCGCGGGGCCTGCCGGCGGACGAGCCGGCTCGCGCGGTATCTGTCTGAGTCGTCGCCATGATTCCTCTCCCGATTAGAGCAAGCGATCGCTTGAACCTACCGCCAAGCGCAGAACCTGTCAAGCACGCGATTGAAATGATTAATTAGGGCGTCAGGTGGGGCCCGCGCCGCGAAACGCGCCCGCGACGACGGGAACCAGAATCCGCTCGAGCTGCTTCACGGACTTGTTCCTGAGCTCGGATCCGATCGGCGCGAGGACGAGCCAGTTCAACATCCCGGCGACGCAGCGCGCGCGCAGGATCAACTGCCCGTCCTTGACGCCTGGGACGTTTGCCTTCAACACGCGCAGGACGTCGGCGCGAATCTGATCGAAGCGGGGAGCGAGCCGGTCCCATTCCTGAGGGGGGTCGATGCCGGCGCGGGCCACGATGCGCATCACCGCGAGATCGCGACCGCCCCCGGCCAGCGCGCGGATCATCGGTCGAGCGAAAGCATCCGCCAGTTCCTCGAGCGTCGACTCGGGGCCCAGCGTGTTCAGCGCCGCCTGTTGCGCGTCGAGGTACTCCTCGAGAGCGTGCTCGATCGCGGCGTCGCAGAGCGAATCCAGCGAGCCGAAGTGGTAGCTCACCGCCGCAACGTTGGCCCCGGCGGCATCCGTCAGCTCTCGGAGCGTGACCCCCTCCTTGCCGCGTTCAGCGAGCTGGTCGAGCGCAACCTGCATTAGGCGGGTCCGCGTCCGCAGACCGGCCTGACGACGCTGGTCCACCTTCGCCGATGCCATGCCATTTATCCAATCAGACGCTTGAGAAACGTGCAAGCGGTGCCGACTTGTTGCCATCCCGTGAGCACCGCTCCGACCTGCCACGATCAAGGCATGAGCCTCGAGAACGCGAACGCCCGCTGGATCACGCTCGACGGCGCTGCCAACGCCCGCGTCGTCGTGCCCGGCGTGCTGCTCCGCTCGGACAACCTCCAGTCGCTCACCGCGCGGGACGTCGGCGTGCTCGTCGAGCGCGAGGCGCTCGAGGTGGTGCTCGACCTGCGCACGGACATCGAGGTGGAGCTCGAGGGTCCGGGGCCGATCACGCGCGAGCCACGCGTGCGCATCGAGCACCGTTCGCTGTATCCGCGGTCGGGAGGAAACACGGATCTCGACGCCGGGACGGTCAACTTGTGGCCGCCGACCGGCGCCAGCCGGTGGCCGGATGAGCCCCGCGTCGTCCAGGCCTACCTGAGCTACATGGCCGTCCGTCCGGACTCGATCGTCGGCTCGATCCGCACGATCGCGAACGCGGCGGGAGCGGTGCTGGTGCATTGTGCGGCCGGGAAAGACCGCACCGGCGTGGTGGTGGCGCTCGCGCTGGACGCGGCCGGCGTCGACCGGAGCGTGATCGCCGGCGACTACCTGGCGACCAACGAACGCATCGAGGCGATCATGGCGCGCCTCGTGGGCTCGCCGACCTACCGCCCCGAGCTGGAAGGACACGACCCACAAGCCCACGCGCCGATCCCGGGCACGATCGAGCGGATGTTCGAGCTGATCGACGAAAGCTTCGACGGATCCGCCGCCTGGCTCTCAGACCACGGGCTGAGCGACGCGGACCTGGACCGGCTGCGTCGCAGGGTGTCGCCGCCAGATCCCGTCGGCGGCGCATCCCGCCGGAGTGGCCCTTGACGACCGTCTCACCGGCGTCGGCCAGTCCGAACTCCGCCAGCAGCTCAGTGGCGCGGGCTAGACAGCGTCCGAGGCTCGCGCCGGAGCGGCTCGCAGCAACCGGGGGCGCAGGCGCAGATACGCGAGCAGGCCGCCCAGACCCGGGACCCAGAACGCGATCGCGTGGTAGACGATCACCGCGGCTGCGGCGTGTACCGGCGAGACGCCGTAGAGCACGAGCGCGCCGGTCAGGCCGGCGTCGAGCACGCCGATACCGCCGGGGATCGGCAGCGAGTTGGCGAGGTAGCCGATCGAATAACCGAGGGTCAGCGCTGCGACGCTCGGCGTCGACCCGAGCGCCCTGAGAATCAGCCACAGCACGGCAATGTCGAACGCGAGGTAACCCACCGCGCCAACGACGCGCCAGCTGGGGCGCCTCGTGAACGTCGTCTGCTCGGCCTCGCTCACCCCGGTTGCGATCGCGGCGAGCCAGCGAGGCGTACGTGCGCGTGAGCGCAGCATCGCCGGCAACGCGGCGACCAGAAGCAACCCGATGCCGGCCAGAACCGTCGGCAGCACGACGGTCAGGCGGTCGTCAGACCCCGAGGCCCCGACCATGAGTGCCAGCCCCGCCCCGATCAGCGCCGCACTCGATACGGCTGCGCTGAGGAAGAACAGGCCGGCGGATCGGCGCACGATCCACCGACCGGGGGCGCCGGTGAGGGCGGCCAGCCAACCGCCGATCACCAGGCCGCCGGCGCCGCCACCGGGAAGCAGCGCGCCCGACCCCTGCGCCGTCCAGGCCAGGATCCGTGCGTCGCGCGCGTCGAGACCGTCGAAGAACAGCCGGAACACGACCACGAAGCTGACCGCGGAGGCCAGTTCGAGCGCGACCGCCGCCACGATCCAGCCGGGACCGATGTCGCCGATCTCTCGTAGGACGCCGCGCAGGCTCGGCACTGCGGCGAGCAGCGTGACGCCGAGTGCGACCAGCAGTCCCATCGTGGCCAGGCGCCTGCCCACTCGCGGCAGCCCAAGGCGTCGGCCGTGTGTCCGACCTTCGTCGCTGTCGTGTGACCCTGGCGCGCTGGCGAGAGGCCGGGCGGGCGCGGTGGCGGGAGGCCGGCCGGGGCCGGGGCCGACGGGCCGAGCGATGGGGGAGAGCGCCGACATCGCGTCACACGGTCAGGTTGGCGCCCTGCGTTCCGACGGCTAGGTGGTGGATGTCGTCCATCGCTCGACCGCTCATCTGATTGGACCTCCAACTATTGCTGGGTCAACTTATAGCGCAATCGGAGAATGCTGTCCAGTTATCGAGCATTGCAGGCGCTCAGCTGATCGTCTCCCGCCTTGCGGACATGCACGTCCGCACCTAGACTGGGGTATATGGCGACGACCAGTAATGCACCGAAGCGCAAAGACGCTCGCCGCAACCGCGAGGCGATCCTGTCGGCCGCGCGGGAGCTGTTCGCGGACTCCGCCGATGTGCCGATGTACGAGGTAGCGCGCCGCGCGGGGGTCGGGCAGGCGACGCTGTATCGCAACTTCCCGGACCGTCGAGACCTGGCCGCCGCACTCCTGCTCGAGGAGATGGAGCACACCGAGCAGCTGGCCTCCGAGCACGCCGGCGACCCCGACGCATTCTTCGTGCTGGTCCGCAGCGTCGTCGAGACGATCGCGCGCTTCCATCCAGTGGGCGAGCTGGCAAAGGAGGATGCGTGCCTCGGGTCGGCGCTCGAGACGCGCAGACGGCGGCTCCGCGAACTCTTGAAGGAGCCGCTCCGTGCGGCCAAGGCTGCCGGAACGGTGCGCTGCGACCTGACGGTCGACGACGTCTTCCTCGTGATCCTGATGGTTCGGGGAGCGATCGACTCCGGCGAGGGCCCATCCGGCCGTTCCGCTGCCGCCGGCCGCGCCCTGGCGCTCTTGCTCGACGGCATCACGCCGTCACGGACCACCTGACACGCGCCGGTGTTCGGACGTCGCGGGGCCGAACCACGGTCGCGACGGTCGCGCCTGGAAGCGTTACTGGACAACATTGTCCGAGGTGTAATATCCGGATAAGACTGTCCAGTATCACCTTTCGATAGGAGGAAACCATGACGCACATGCGCTACTGGGCAATGACCTTCGCCGTCGCGATCGGCGGCGCTTTCCTGGCCATTGAGCGGTTTGCCTTTGCTCCCTCGAACGCCGTATGGATCGGGTTCGGCGTCGCCGTCGCGGCGGTTGCGTCGTCGCTCGCCGCGGCGCTGGTCGCGCTCCTGCGCGACAACCAGACGTTCTCCGGCGTGAGCGCGGTGAGCGCTCTCGTCGCCGCATGGACGGTTATCGCGACCCGGGCGTTCACCGCGCCGACCGCGCTGTGGCTCATTTTCGCCGGCGGCATAGCGTTGCTGGCGCTGTCGCTACGCGCGCTCGCGTTGCACGAGACGACGGTCGAGCAGGTCGTGCACCAGCTCGAAGTCAACGGGTCCGGTGAGACCTTTGCCACGATTCGCCGTCGCGGCATCGAGATCAGCGGCACCATGCGCTCGTGGCTTCATTGGCTGGGTCACACCGGCATCGGCCTCGCCGGTGCGTTCGTCGTGGCCAGCACCTTCATCTGGCCCCACGCGACCCCGGAGCTGTCGCCCCGTTGGCTCGCGTTCGGCGTAGCCGCAGTCGCCGGCGTGATCGCGCTCGGCCTGCTCCTGGACGGCCTGGTGGATGTCCAGCGCTCCAACGTGACGGTCGCGCGAACGATCGAGGTCCTGCTCACCACCGCCAGCGTGGCGGTGGCGGGTGCCCTGATCGTCCTGACCGCAGCCCACGGCATCGGCAATCTGCGCTGGTGGACGTTCGGGCTGGGCGCCGGCCTCGTCGGCGCGTCGCTGTTGGCTTCGATCGTGCACGAGCTCTCGGCCGAGCGCGTTCGGCACGAGCTCGAGGTCGGACAGACGACGGTTGGCGAGCTGGCCATCGCGGCCGGCTGACGTGACCGCGCAGCGAGAGGGGCGCGCATAGGCGCCCCTCTCAGCTCGCGTCGATTTCATGAACTAGGATCTGGCCGACCCTCGGGGGCTCGAACTGTCAGCGCCGGACGGTCGTGAGAGCTATGTCCGTCCAACCCATCAGCCCTGGCTCGATCATCTCGCGGATCTGGCAGATCTACCGCGATCAGTTCTCGGTGTTGGTCAGCACTGCGGTCGCGATTTACGCCGTTCAGTTCGTGCTGACTTTGGTGCTCTCGACGGCGGCCGCTTTCGCCCTCATAATCGTGTTCTGGGCGCTGAGCGTCCTCTACCAGGGCATGGTGGTGAAGCTGGTCAAGGACGTCCAGGACGGCCGCCGCGACCACTCGGTCGGCGACCTGATACGCAGTGTCGAGCCGGTGTTCTGGCCGCTGGCCGGCGTCTCGATCCTGTTCGGAATCGCCACCGCGATCGGCTTCTTGTTGCTGATCATTCCCGGGTTGATCCTGACAGTCATCTGGTGCCTGGTCGCCCCGGTCACAGTGCTGGAGCGCCCCGGCGTATTCGCCGCCTTCGGACGCAGTCGTGAACTGGTGCGCGGCAACGGTTGGAACGTGTTCGCGGTGATCCTGCTGGTGTTTCTCTCGGTCCTCGTGGTCAGCATCGCGGCCGCCCTGCTCGCCGGGTCCCTCGGAACGGTGGGCCGTGCCTTTGTCTCAATGGGCGCTGGACTCCGCGCTGGCTCCTATCACCGCCCTGAGCGCTTCGGTGCTGTATTTCGCGCTGCTGCCGAACTAGAGTGACACTCCAGTTTGTGCACTGGTTAACTCGTAACCAGCGGGCGAGTCGGCGGGGGTCTTAAGGCTAATTGCGGATTGTGCTCGGGGGCGTGGTCCAGCACGATCGCTCGCATGTTCGGATCGGAGCGCCGCGCGTGCAAGCGATAGTGATGGAGGAATTCGGCCCGCCTGAGGTACTCGTGTTGCGCCAGGTCGCGGACCCAGGGTGCGGTCCGGGCGAAGTGCTGATCGAGGTTTCGTTCTCGAGCGTGACCTTCGTCGAGACGCAGGTCCGCTGGGGTCGCGCTCCGGATCCCTCGATGCTGCCGCAGTTGCCCGCGATCCCCGGCAACGGCGTGGCCGGAATCGTCGTGGCCGTGGGTCCGGGGGTCGGTGACGAGGTGGTTGGGACGCGGGTGGTCTCGACGACCGGCGGGACCGGCGGTTACGCCGGGCGGGTGTCGGTCCCGGCCGACGGGCTCATCCCGATTCCCGACCAACTCGCGCTCGCGGACGCAGCGGCGCTGCTGGCCGATGGCAGGACCGCGGTCGGGTTGGTGGACCGGGTGGCGATCGAACCGGGAGCGACGGTGCTCGTCGAGGCCGCGGCGGGCGGCGTCGGATCGCTGTTGGTGCAACTCGCCAAGCGCGCCGGGGCGTTCGTCGTCGCCGCGGCCGGCGGTGAGCACAAGCTCGAGGTTGCGCGCTCGGTGGGGGCGGATGTGGCCGTGGACTACCGCCACAGCCGGTGGACGGATCAGGTGGCGGCCGCGGTGAACGGCGCGAGCGTCGACGTCGTCTTTGACGGCGTCGGCGGCTCGATTGGCCGCGATGCCTTCGAGATGCTGCGGCCCGGTGGGCGTCTGTGCTCGTTCGGCATGGCGTCCGGGAGCTTCGCCGCGGTCAGCGAGCAAGACCTTGCCGATCGCGGTGCCACGCGGGTTCGCGGCGCGCGCCCCAGCCCCGGCGAGTTGCGGGAACTGACGGCGCGAGCACTCGCCAGCGCGGTCGCGGGCGTGCTTCGCCCCGTGATCGGACAACAGGTTCCGTTGGCGAGTGCCCGCGACGCCCATCGCGCGATCGAGGGTCGCGCCACGATCGGCAAGACGCTGTTGTCGCAGTCGTAGCGCGTCGAGAACCACTCACCCCCGCCGGACGACAGTGATTGGCGGGCGACCATCGGCCAGCTCTACCTTCCGCACGTCGACAGCGGCTCCCAGAAGCTCCTCGGAGGCGTGCTCCTCGACCCACTGACCGGAAACCCGGTCGATCCGATGACCGGCCAGCCGGTACCCGGTTCCCGGGGCGGTGGCGAGCTGTTGGGGTCCGCCATCCGTCGCCAGCTCGTCGCCGCGGTCCAGAACGGGCGGTTCGCGACCAGCGCGTCGCTCGGGCAAGTCCTCGACCGCGTGGCGGCAACCGACTACTCCACCGACGGCTGAAGAGCAACGGCACACGCGAACTTTTTGGGCGTTCGCGACGATGTAGGGGTATGGAGTCGTTGCTCTCTGACGCCCGGATCCTCAGTGACTCGGTCTCGGAACCGGCGATGTTCTGCTCGATCTATGAGAGACATCTGCAGGCGGTGGCGAGTTATGTGGCGAGGCGGACTGGTGCCGAGTTGAGCGAGGATCTGACCGCCGAGGTGTTCGTCCGGGCGTTTCGTAAACGCGCTGTGTTTCGTGACGATCACGGGACTGCGTTGCCTTGGCTCTTGGGGATCGCCAACAACCTGATCGCCGATCACCGACGAGCCGAGCGGCGACGACTCGAAATGATGCGGCGCCTGGCGACGACCACGCCCGTGTCGTCCGAGACCGGCGTCGGGGCGCTGGCACCGGAGCTGGTGGGGGAACTGCTCCGCCTGCCGGCGGCTGATCGGGACACGCTGCTGCTAGTGGTCTGGGGTGAGCTGACCTACGCGGAAGCGGCCACGGCGCTGGGCGTTCCGATCGGCACGATTCGGTCTCGGATCGCCCGGGCGAGGCAGCGGCTAGGCACGGCGGTCGGACAGCCGGCCGACTCAGAGCCACGCATCGTGAACGGAGAGTCTCATGCCTGACCGCGACGAACCCCTCGAGCTGCTCCGCGAGCTACGCGACGTAGGGACGACGCCACCGCGCCCGCAGGTGCTCCGTGCCCGCGTGACGACGGCCGTCGCGGACGAGATCGAGCGCGAGCAGCACCCGCGCGGAGGGGCTTGAACGGTGGCTCACCCGGCCGGTCGACGGGTGAGCGTTCGGGCGGGGCACACCCGCGGCTCGGGTTCGGGCGACTGGCCGGCGTTCTGGTGCCGGTGGTCGGCGTGCTGGTGGTGGCGCTTGTGGTCGCCGCGTTCGTCGGCCTGCATGCTTCGGGCTCGAGCAGCACGCCATCGAGCCATGGCGCGGTGGGTTCGAGGCACGGCTCGGTCCAACTTGTCTACTCCGCCGAGCCGAGCCCCCAGGTGCCGGTCGTGACCCGCGGCGCGCTCGAGCGGACCGTCGACGTCATGCGGGAGCGGCTGCGGGCTATCGGGATGGGCGGAGCGCACGTGTCCGTGTCTCGCGCGAACGAGATCACGGTGGTCCTGCCCAACGCCCGAAACATCGCCCAGGCGGAGCGGGCGGCCGGCACAACCGCCCAGCTGACGTTCTACGACTGGGAGGCGAACGTCCTCACGCCAAACGGCAAGACCGTCGCCAGCCAACTCCAGGCGCAGGATCCGACCGCGATCGCGATCAGCCAGGGGTCGGGCTCGGTGTCGCCGGGCTCTCCCGGGGCCGGCAGCATGGGTCTCTACGCGGCGGTGCGGCTGGCCTCGAAGCAGCCCCACGAGGCCAGCCCGTTCAACTCGCAGGTCGTCTCCCAGTACTGGATGTTCGGGGCTCCCGGGAGCGCGGCCTGCGCGGCGGCCGCCCGCGCCCACGGCTCCACAGTGGCGTCCGGCCAACACTGCCTGCTGTCCGGGCCCGACGACAACCTCAACGATCTGAAGGCGGGTGTCCCGGCCGGCGTCAGTGCCTCCGAGGGACAGATCCTCTCGGTCCCTCGCGGCACGGTCTTGCTCCAGGCGATTCCCGCGAGCTTCGCGCATCCCGTCCCGGTCGGCGACCCCGACGCTCAGTTCTTCGTGCTCAAGGACGACGTCGCGCTGTGGGGCAGCGAGATCACCAATCCGCGCCAGCGCACTGATCCGGACAGCGGCACACCCGACATCGTGTTCGGGTTCACGTCCAAGGGCAGGAGCGAGTTCCACAAGGTCACCGCCCAGATTGCGCGGCGCGGCTCGCTGGTCAGCGGACTGGGCGAGACGCTCAACCAGCACTTCGCGGTGGTGCTGGACGGCCAGCTGATCACGGTTCCGTTCATCGACTACAAGCAGTACCCGGACGGGATCAACGGCGACAGTGGCGGCGACATCAGCGGTAGCTTCACGATCACCTCCGCCCAGACACTCGCCAACGTGCTGCGCTTGGGCGCGCTACCGCTCAACCTCAAGCTCGTCTGCGACCGCGCATCAGCCGCCGCAGCGTGCAATACGCACTAGCTGCGGTCGCCAGCCGTCTCGACTAGCGCGGCGGTGGTGGTGCTGGGCAGGAGTTCCTGGGTTGCGTTGGAGTCCAGCCCGCGGGCGGAGAGCTATCGGGCTCTCGTCGGGGTCTTCGGGGAGAGCTCGAATGCCTGCGCGGCGCGGGTCAGGATGACGGTTTCGCCGTCGGGGTTCAGTGCGCTGATCGGCGGGTCGGCGCTCGCCTGAACGGAGTCTGGGTGGATCTGAACGTGCACGCGACTGCCGCGGAATTGCACCCGGAGGTCGAGCGTCTCCCATCCGGGCGCGAGCGTGGGGTCGATCGCGAGCGCGTTGCCGGCTGGTCGCAGGCCGGCGTAGCCGTACGCGAGGGCGCGCCAGACGGTGCCCATCCCGGCCAGGTGCACCCCTTCGCGGGTCGTGTGCCCGGTGTCGTCGATGTCGAGGCGGGCGGTGAGGCGGAGCATCTCAAGCGCGGCCTCGGGCTGACCGGCGCGGGCGAACAGCGCCGCGTGCACGCCCGGTGAGAGGGTGCTCCCGTGCGCGGTCCGCGGATCGTAGAACTTGAGGTTTGGCTCAAGCGAGCCGGTCGCGACCTCGTCAGGCACGAGGTAGTGCAGCATCAGCACGTCGGCCTGCTTGACGACCTGGGCATTCCGGGTACGCTCGGGTCCAAGCAGCATGTCGGCAGCGACCGGCCGCGGCGCCAGGTCGGGGATCCGGAGCGGCTCGAGTTGGTGAAAGCCCTCGAACTGCTCGTAGATACCACTCAAGGGGTCATAGCCGTCGACGATCGCATCAGCCCGCTCGAGCCAGCGGCGGCGTTCGGTCTCGTCAACCATTCCGGCGCTCATGTTCGCGGCGCGCCGGAGGTTCCACCGGGCCATGACGTTGGTGTAGGCGTTGTCGTCGACGAGCGGGTGGTACTCGTCCGGGCCCATCACGCCCCGGATGTGACCGCTGCCATCGGCGTCGAGCTCGATCCGCGAGGCCCACCAGCGCGCCGTCTCGACGAGCAGCTCGAGCCCTGGCCCGGCGGCGAACGCTTGGTCGCCGGTCCAGTCGATGTAGTGGGCGGCGGCCCATGCCACGTCGGCGACGATGTGCTCTTCCTGGATGCCGCAGACGACGGGGTCGACTTCGCCGCGGCTGTTAATGACCGAGGCCGGGGTCACATCCTCGCCAGAGGCCGCGGACTCCCACGGGAACCGCGCGCCGGCGCGGCCCTGAGCGCGAGCCGCCCGGAGCGCCACCGGCAGCCGCCGTACGCGGTACTCAAGCATCGCCCGGGCGGCACCCGGATGCGTCGCAGCCAGGAACGGGAGCACGTGGACATCGCTGTCCCAGAAGACGTGGCCGCGGTAACCGGCGCCGGTCAGCCCGCGCGCTCCGACCGCCGCCTCGCCTTCATCGGCGACAGATGCGATCAGGTGAAACAACGCGAGGCGTACCGCGAGCTGTAGCTCGGGGTCACCGTCGATGCGGATGTCGGCGTCCTCCCACCGTGCTGCCCACGCACGGCGGTGATCGCTGAGCATGGTGTCGAACCCGAGCTCCCGCGCTTCATTGACCCGAGCTAGCCCTGTGCGTTCGTCAACGCGCCCAGCGGGCGCGCCTTCGTAACAGGCAAGGCGATCGAGGACCCAGTCTGCGCCCGCGCCATGGAGTCGATGGTCGCGGAACCGTTCGTGGCTTGCCGCGACGATCGAGCCAGGTGAGCCGGCAACGCGCATCCACACGCCGCGATCGTTCTCGCCGCGCTCGTGCTCAACGTCCGGCGGCGGCTGCATCTCGTGCCCGACCAGCGGCGTGGCGCCGCGACCGCGGACCCGCATGACCGCCGTTGCGGGCCGGGCCAGACTGGAGAGCAGGACCGCCTGAAGCCGCGCGTCACCGGCGAGCAGCTCCTGAGATAGCGTCCCGGTGTGCAGATCGAGCACCCGGCGGGTGGACAGCTCGGGCGCGTCGGCCAGCTCGATGGTGTTCCACCTCGGCCCAGCGAGGAGCTGAGTTTCGGGGCCCTGACCGGCGTAGACACCAGAAAGCAACACGCTCGGGCCCTCGGCGGGATTGCTGACAAGCAGGCTGCCGCGCGTCCCGAGTCGCCCGTCGGCAAGCGTCAGTAGCGACTCGTGAGTGCGCTCGAGCCGCGGCTCGTTGTCATCGACCGGGAGCGTCCATTCGGGATCGGCGCTGACCAGCGGCAGCTCGCCATTGTCCCGGCGCGCGATCTGGTCCTCGAGCACACGCGCAAACATCTCACCGGCGCCGCCAAATCTCACAACGCCGGTTAGAACGCCGCCGACCTCGACCCCCACCGAAAACGCGCTCGCGCCGTGCACCTCGCCCACGAGCAGGTCCGAATCATTGCCCGGTAACGGCCCGAGCGATCCGAAACAGTCGCCTATGACCAACACCTGGCCCGGGCCGATGCCCATTCGCCACAGCTCGTCGATGATCCAGCGGGCGGAGGCCGACGCGTCGGTCAAGCCGATCTCTACATGCCCGGCCCCGGCGGTCACCCGCGGGTCGGCAAGGCCGGCGTCCGCGGCGGCGACGCTCGCGATCTCCAACGCCCCGGTAAGTCCCGCGACGCCGGCGGCCGCCAGGCGGTCCTCGACGGCGACGGTCAGCTCGCCGACGCGCGCCGGCGATGGGTCGGTGCACTCGGACTCGGCAATCAGATCGATCCGCCGACGGTTCATCCGCTCGGAAACGATCAGAGCTTTGAGGCCGCGCGCCGCTAGGCGCTCGACTGTGAGCTCTGCCGCACGCGACAAAGCGGCCTCCTCCTCACGGCTTGCCCTGCGACGCTTGACAAGTTGTGGGCCGTCTGGACCAACCCGGAACACCTCCGAGCCGCGGCTGACTGCCAGCACGAGACCTCCACGTCTTCCGGGCCGCGCCTCTAGCTCACCGTCGACTGTCTCGACGTCGGCCTCGCTGAGGATCGCCAGCTCGATCCCGGCCTCGCACGCGTCCTCGACGAGGCGACGCAGTCGGGTCGCTGCCGCGGGGCGGTCGGGCCCTGCGATGCCATCCCAATCGAACACGATCGCCTCAAAGCGCCGCGCGAGCGGGGACGCGATCGGCGGATCGCCGCCCGGCGCGCTCACAAGGGACCCGCCGAGCGGCTTGGCTCGGTTACGGGGTTGCGCTGCATGGCTGACGACCTTTCAAGAGCGCGAATCGCCGCGGCGATGTCGACTGCTCTAGTTCGACGGGCTTTCCGTTGCTGGGACGAAACTGTCCGTGAGGCCGCCGCTCAGATGATTGGACCGCCGGCGTTCGCGCGAAGTCACTTCGCAGAAGCGGTGAAATGTCCTACGCACGCAGTCTAGTCCCTTCCTTGTCGACGACGAGCGGGCGATGGCCGCCGCAGTCGGCCGGCTACCCAGCATCGCGCCGCGCGACTGCCGAGCTTGGGTTGCCGAGCACTGCGACGTCGACGCCGTCGCCGCCGCTTACGAACGCACGTACCGCTCCGTGGCCCACCCGCTCGGATCGAGCGTATCGCGCGCGTTGCTGAGCGCACCCTGAGCCAGCTGGACGTCGGCAAGGACCCCCTTGCAGCTCGAGGTCAACGTCGACAACACATACGAGGCCCTGGAGCTCGACCCGGCAACGACTGTCGACCAGCGCCAGCTGGGCATGACCCGGAGTCCGCTCTCGACACGCCCCTCCACTGCGCTCATGTCGTCATCGTCACGCGCACGTTGCCCTGCTGCTCGAGCAGCGAGAACCCGGTGCTTGGTCCGGTCTGGCGAAACGCGAGGCTCACATCCGAGGCGCCGACGCGAATGCCTCGAATCTCAACGGCCCCAAGCCAGTCCGGTAACCGTGGCCGGTCAACCGTGAGGCGGTTGTTCGGTGCGTGCGCGGAGATTCCGAGCATCGCTTGGAGCAGCATGAACGGCGCGGTCGCCGCCCAGGCCTGCGGGATGCACGCGACGGGATAGGCGACGATCGCTCTGGATCCGTCGCGTTGAAAGCCGCAGAACAGCTCGGGTAAGCGGAAGTCGCGCGCGCCTGAAGCGACGTCGAACAGCCCCCCGGCGATCCGGTTGGTAGCGGCGTCGAACCCGTACCGCTTCAGCCCGGCGGCCGCGATCGCGTTGTCGTGCGGCCAGACGGAGCCGTTGTGGTAGCTCATCGGGTTATACGCGGGCGAGCTGCCCGACAGGGTCCTGATCCCCCAGCCGGAGAACATGTCGGCTGCCATCAACCGCTCCGCGACCAGCCCCGCCTTGTCGTCGTCCACGATCCCGCAGTACAGGCAATGCGCCGGATTCGACGTGACACTGCGGACCTGGGCCTTTCGCCCGTCGAGGGCGAGCACGAAGAACCCCTCGTCGGGATCCCAGAATGCCTCGTTGAACGCCGCCCGCAGCTCGCCAGCTTCGGACCGCAACTGATCGGCCCGGGGCGCGTCCCCGAGTGCCTCGTAGACGTCGGCGATCCGCAGCTTGGCCTCGTACACATAGCCTTGGACCTCGACGAGCGCGATCGGGCCCTCCGCGATCGCCCCGTCGGCGTGGACGATGCAGTCGTGCGAGTCCTTCCAGCCATGGTTGATGAGACCCGCCGGACCACGCCGCTCGTACTCGACGAACCCGTCGCCGTCGCGATCGCCCCACTCATCGATCCATCGGAGCGCGGCGTCGAGCGCCGGTCGCAGTCGCACCATCGTGTCGAGGTCGAGCGTCCAGCGGTAGTAGCCGCCCGCGACCATCAGAAACAGCGGTGTTGCGTCGACCGTGCCGTAGTAGGGCGTGTGCGGGATGTGTCCGGTGCGGGCGAGCTCGCCAGTGCGCAGCTCGTGCAAGATCTTGCCGGGCTCGGCGTCGCGCCAGCCCTCGTCGGTCTGGGCTTGCAGCCCCGCGAGCACCAGCAGCGTGCCCCGCGCGACCTCGGGGTTGATCATCAGCGACTCGCATGAGCTCAGCAGCGAGTCGCGACCGAATGGGGCGACATACCATGGGATGCCGGCCGCCGGCAGCTGATCGGCCCCGACCGGCATCATCAATGCGTGCAGATCACGCACGGAGGCATCGATCAGACGGTCGAACAGCTCGTTGTCGGTCGTGACCCGCGCGCACGCGCCAACCCAGCCCGCGTGCGCAGACTCGAGCGCTGCGCCCGCCCACGCGGCTGCCGCCTCGGCATCTCCGGCTTCGACGCCGGTCGGTGTGACCGTGATCCACAGCGACATCGACTCACGCACGTCGAGCCGCACGTCCCATGCCACGTGCATGCGCTGGCCGTCGATCCTGACGCGGGCCGGCGAGGGCTCGAGCTCGACGAGCGTCTCGCGATGCTCGCCGTCCGAAGCCACATATCCGAACCGCACACGATCCTCACCGTGGACCGGCTCCAGCACGCGACCGTCCGTCTCCCGGCCCACGCCACGGACCTCGAACACGTCGGCAAAATCCGCGGCCAGCGAGACCTCGACAACCGTCACGACCGGCTTGGCGCCGAAGTTGCGCACCCGCACCCGGTAGAACAGACGATCCGCGATCAACACCGTGCGCCGCACGTTCAGCGTCTCCTGCGCCACCGGGACACCGACCGCGGAGCGCAGCACCGGGTTGGTGGCGTTGATCACGGCGTAATGGCCCGATTCCATCACCGAAGAAAGCGGCACCGGCGGCAATCCACCAACCGTTAGGCGCAGCTCGGATAGATGGCGAGTGTCCTCGATGTAGAGACCCTCGCCCGAGGCGCGTGCAGGACGGATGTCCCCGTCGCGCCTCGCGCATACGAACATAGCTCCGGACTTCAGCGCGATCAGCTCCTCGCGCGCCTCCGCGAGCACATCGGGAGCGCCCTCGAGCTCGCGTAACGGCGACAGGGCTCCGTCGCCATCCGGGCGGGCCCGAACTGGGCCGGCGCGGACCTCGGGTTCGCCAGCCGATGCCATCAGAACCTTTGGCCCGATCAGCCCTGGGGGCGGCGGGTCGGCCCGCGGGACCCTTCTCGTCCCAAGGCCAAGCCTCTAGCTCCGCCCCAACTCGCCGTCGAGTTCAACGCTCCAGCATCCGCGACCTCGCGGAAGCGGCTGGCGATCGCGCCGATCTCGTGATCGCTGATCCCAAGCGCATCCACTACAACGATCCTAGCCCTCCCGGTCCGCGGGCCTCCTCCGGACAGCCGATCGGAACCACACCAGACGGCGATAAGTCGTGAGCGGGTCGCGTAAGCACAGATCTTCAGCGCTGAGCAGTTCCCGGATGTGCTCCGGGAGTGCCGGAGGACGCTGTCACCTTCGCCGGCGGAGACATGCTGGCGTACGACCCGGTAGGGGCAGACAGGAACGCTGCGAGCGTGCCCGGTCGGTCGCTGGTCCGCATCGGTAGTTCCCCTCATACACGTTCCGGGGTTCAGCTGATCCATCCGCGGCCCGTCGCTGGGAGCATTGTTCGCATGGTGAGCCGCCCGACGGTGCGCGTAGGTCTCAACGGCGGAGGCTGGGAGATCACGCTGCCCGGCGAGCGAAACGGGGTTACGTTCGAAACGCTCGACGAGGCCCAGCGGGTGGCGTACCTGTGCGCCGCTCAGCGGCACCCGTGCGAGCTGGTCGTGCGCAACGCCTACCACCAGGTGCTGCATCACGAGTTCGTCGACCGCGGAGAACTTGTCTGAGCCGCTCTCGCTAGGTGTCTGTGTAGGTAAGTTCACCACACAGCGGGCACGGCGAAGAGCGCTCACAAACCGCTCACCGGCCCGATACCGTGAGCCACACAAACCCAAATGAATCGGAGTCCGATGGCCGCAACGAAAACGAAGCCAACCCTGACGAAACGGGCAACCGAATCGGCGAAGGCAAAGACCGAGGGAGACTCGCGGGTAATCGACCATGTCTCCCAAACACTCGGAGTCGCCCAGGACGATCTCGGCTCGATCGGCGGGAGCCTGGGAGCCGGCGCGCGTGATCTGCGCAAGGACGTCCAGCGGCTACTCCGCGACGCTCGCCGCGACCTGAAGAAAATGAGCAAGGCGTTGCAGCGCGATCTCGAACAGCTGCAGAAGGACCTGACGAAGACCGCTGCCAAGAACGGCCACACCGCCGTTAAGAACGGCCGTGCGTCGGCGGCTGCGACCACCAAGGCCAAGAGCCGAGCGAAGCCAAAGGCGTCGCGTTAGCCGCCAGGCGCGATCTAGCCCGTGAGGCTGGGACCGTTCCATGAGTGATCGAGAGTCGTTCCTGAACTGTCCGCGCTGTGGGCTGAGTATCAGGCCGCGGGTTGCGTGGCACACCGTTGAGCACTACCCGCGATGTATGGGCCGGACGCGGATCGCAGTCAGATTGTTCTCCTCTCGGCTGACGACCACAGAGCTCTACTCAGAGGGATCGGTCCCGACCGCCGAGCCAGGCCGCGTGACCCCGGTATCGGCGAGCGGAGCATGAATGACGCACCACACGCTCAGTCCGGACGCAGGCCCCACGATGCGCGCGCTGCGCCTACTCCCAGAGGCAGTGCCGCGCATCGATCCACTACGGATCGCGGTGCTCGCACCACCGTGGATCCCGGTCCCACCCCGTGGGTATGGAGGGATCGAGGCGGTCGTTGACTTGTTGTGCGCAACGCTCGTTAAACGCGGGCATGACGTGACACTGTTCGCCGCGCCCGGGTCGCAGTCAACCGCGCGGGTGATCACGCCGCTCGCGGCTGCGCACCCGGATGAGATCGGCTCCTCCCTGTGCGAGTCAGATCACGTCTCGCACGCCTGGGATCAGATCGATCTGGCCGCCGAGCGGGATGAGCCGTTCGATGTCGTGCACGATCACTCCGGGTTCATCGCGTTGGCGATGGCCGGTCGATTGGCCGCACCGCTCGTGCACACCCTGCACGGACCTTTCGTCAAGGACACGACTGCGATCTATCAACGCCATGGCCATAAGGCCACATTAGTCGCGATCAGCCGCTCCCAAGCCGCAAGCGCTCCCGTCGGTGTCCAGATCGCCAGTGTCGTGCCCAACCCGATCGTCGTAGACGACTGGCCACTGCGCGCAGACAAACAGGATTATCTGCTGTGGGTCGGGCGGATGGACCCGATCAAAGGGGCGGACTTCGCGATCAGGGCAGCCAAGCTGGCAGGCCGCAGGCTGGTGCTGGCCGGGCCGGTGCAGCCCGGCCAGGAGCGCTACTTCCGCGAACAGGTCGAGCCGTATCTCGACGGGGAGCGAGTTCGCTACATCGGCGAAGTCGGCGGCACCACGAAGACGGAGCTGTTCGCGAACGCTGCCGCGTTCCTGATGCCGGTCCGTTGGCGTGAGCCGTTCGGAATGGTGATGCTCGAAGCGCTCGCGTGCGGAACCCCGGTGATCGCGTTTCCCGAGGGCGCCGCGAGCGAGATCGTGATCAACGGCGAGAACGGATTCCTCGTGACTGGCGAGGCCGAGATGGCCGAGGCGGTCAGGTGCCTCGGCTCGATCGACCCGGTGCGGTGCCGCGCGAGCGTCGTCGAGCGCTACGACGTATCGCTCAGCGCCGCAGGCTATGAACACGTGTACAGGCAGACAATCACCGCCCACCGGCGCAACCTCTCGCGCAGTGCCCAAGGCATGCCCGAAAGACTCCCGGTGCCCGCCTCGCCACTCAGCTGATGAGCCCAAGCCCGACCAACCGCGCCACCGCCGACGCCGGCCATTCTGGGCCACGAACCGAGGGAGAACGCGAGCTCGCACGCGCACTCGCTCTGCTCGAAAGCAACCACAGCGGCTCGGTCACCCTCGCGGCCTTACGTGAGCGCGGAGTCAAAGCCCCCGCCCAAGCCATATATGACCTCCAGCTCGCCGGGCACACAATCGACCGCGTCACAAACACCGACCCCGCAGGACAGGCGAGTGCCGGATACCGCCTCCGCCGCCCCACAACACGCGCACCCGAGCGACCCAGCCAGCTCACCAGAGGCGAACCGCAATGATGGCTCACGCGACGGGCACAGCACGTCGAGCGACTCATCAAACCTGACGAGCGCACCAACCAGCACGGCGACCACGTGCCATCAGCACTCACCTCCTCGGTGTCGGCGCTCTATTTCGTCGCCGGGCGCGCGCCAAGGTTCCGCTCCCCTCCGGTGCATTAGTCGCTCCGCGGGCGGCCCGAGCTGTCGCCCGCTCGCCTGGGCCGGGTTTGCGCGCTACCAGCCGCTCGACGAGCCCGAGCTTGGAGCGTTCCAGCAACTCGATCGAGAAGCCCTCGGCCTGAACCTGCTTGAGCGGCTCGCGCAGCACGTGGTCGGCCCCGAAGCGGACGAACGCCGGCGCGAGCAGCCGCTGGACGCCCCGGACCGCTCGGACCGGACTGCGTACGTGCTCGAGCAGCACGAACCGCCCGCCCGGACGGAGCACCCGTCTCACCTCGGCCACAGCAGCGCGGTCATCCGGGATCGTGCACAACGACAGCGTGCACACCACCGTGTCAAACGTGGCGTCCTCGAACTCAAGCGCCTGCGCGTCCCCCAGCCGCAACTCGACCTGCCGACCCAGCTCGGCTGCGCGCCGGCGGGCAATGTCCAGCATCGCGGGGACGAACTCGATTCCCGTAAGTCGGACGCCATCGGGGTAGTGGGGAAGGTTGAGCCCCGTCCCTACGGCAATCTCTAGCACCTCACCCTCGGCCCGGGCACAGACCCACTCGCGGCCACCGGCGAACAACAGCCGTTCCGGGAGCTTGACGTTACGGTCGTAGTTGCCCGCCTCCCGCTCATAGACACGGCGGATCTGCCCGGCCTCATCAAGAGCTGGGGTCACGACGCCGCCCATCGTAACAATGCGCCCGAGTCGCCTCGCTCCGCTGAACTTGATTCGGGTGTGGCGTCTGGCCTGTTGATCGGTCGGTGTCGCGATGCGGTAGCGCGAGTGCGCGGTGTCAGTTGATGTCGCGCTGGCCAGTTAGGCCGATGCCCATGAAGGCCAGCACGATCGCCCAGGCGATCAGGATGACCGCGCCGACGCCTGGCGAGAGCAGATGCTGGGTCTTGAGGCCCATCAGCGCGTCCGACGCGCGTGTTGGCGTGTACCGGCCCACGGAGGGCACGAGGCCGAACAGAAGGTTGTCGATGACGAAGCCCCAGGCGAGCAGGGTGATGACGGCGCCGACCTGGTTGCGGATGATCGTGCCGAGGGCGGTGCCTATCGCTCCCCACAAGGCCACGCCGACGAGGCCTCCCAGCGCGAGCAGCAGGACGTCGCGGCTGCTGAGCACGATCGTGATGCCTCGCCCCTCGAGGATCGCATAGCCGACCGCCCAGCCGATCGCCTCGCCGACGACTCCGAATACAATTCCGGCGAGCGCACCGGCGACGATCTTGGCGGTGAGGACGTGCGAACGCGCCGGGTTGAACAGGATCGTTGGGCGGATCGTGCCGTAGCGGTACTCGCTGGTGACAAGCAGCACCCCGGCGAGTGCTGAGAACACTCCTGCGATGCTGCCCAGGCTCAGCAGCTGACGCTGGTTCTCCTTGCCCATGAGCCCGGGTGGGTGGCTGAGCAGTCCGGTCAGCAGCGTGAATAGGAGGATCAGCGCACTCATCCCGAGGAGCAGCCCGATCGTGGTCCGGGTCGAGCGAATCTTCAGCAGCTCCGACCTGATCTGCGCGATCATGCCGACGCCTCGGAGGTCAATTCGAGGAAGATCTCCTCAAGCGAGCCACCGTCGGTCAACAACTCGTGAACCGGGACGCCGGCGGCGAATGCAATCTCGCCGACCCGCTCGCTCGACGCTCCCTGTACGAGCAGCACGCGATCGGTGCCGGTCGTGACCTGCAGATCGTTGGCGTGCAGCGCGGCCGCGAGCCGCTCTGGATTAGCGCTACGGACTCGGACGGCGCCGCCGGCGCGCGCGGTCAGCTCCGCCAACGAGGACTCGATCACGAGCCGTCCGCGGCTGATGATCAGTACCTGATCGACGGTTTGCGCGACCTCCGCGAGCACATGGCTTGAGACGAGCACGGTGCGACCCTCGGACGCCAGCCGGCGCAGGAAGTCACGCAGCCAGCGAACGCCCTCCGGGTCAAGCCCGTTCGCGGGCTCATCGAGAATCAGCAGCTCCGGGTCGCCAAGCAAAGCCGCAGCGAGCCCGAGCCGCTGGCGCATCCCCAGCGAATACCCCTTCACGCGGCGGCGTGCCGCGTCGCCGAGCTCCACCAACCGCAGCACCTCATCCGCGCGTGAATCGGGGACATCGACGGCGCGCCCGAGCATCCTCAGGTGATCACGACCCGAGCGGCCAGGGTGAAAATCGGTCGCCTCCAGCACCGCGCCGATCCGCAGGGCGGGACGCTCAAGCTCGTTGTAAGGACGGTCGAACACCAGCGCCCGCCCGCTCGTCGGTGCCGCCAGACCCAGAACCATCCGAAGCGTCGTCGTCTTGCCCGCGCCATTCGGTCCAAGGAAACCGGTGATCGTCCCGGCCTCCAGCACAAACGACAGCTCCGAAACCGCCGAAACCTCGCCAAAGCGCTTCGTCAGCGACTCGGCCTGCACAACCGCCGTCACACACACCCCCTCATCTCGCCCACGCCGCGAAGTGCTTTCCCAGACAGCCGAGAGCGCTGCGCGAACTCCCCAATGCGCATCCAATCCACGTGCTCGCCCCTCATCGACATGACAGTTACCGGGGAAAGTCTGCGGCCTCTCCCAAGGTCAAGGTCAAGCCGCTGGGGAAAGAAATACTCCCCGGCGCGTAAGCCCGGGATCGGCTTCACCCCCTGAGCTCCGTGGTTCTGGGCAGAAGCGCGTCGTCGCAAGCGCATGGGCCTCACACTAGTCGCAGTCCGTTCTCGGATCCGCGCAGACCGGGTGCGCGACTTTAAGCGGTGGCCGGAACTGGTGGCATGCGATGCAGGTCTCGTCGATCGCACCCACCGGCCTGGTTGGGTGCTCGATCAGAGTTGGCGAGCGATGCCGGGGTAGTCGATGACGATGCCGTCCCGGTCGACTCTGATGTCAGCCGTGAAGCTTCCGTCGACCGCCTCGTAGCGGATCACGCGCTGATCATGATCTGCGGTGACGAAGTCGTAGCGCTGGCCGTCTGCCTGCACGCTGAGGTCGGGTACCGAGACCCAAGCCGCAGTGAGCTGGAACGCATCGTCGCCCGACAGCAAACCGTGGCGCAGCACGGGCATCAGATTGGTCACGGGAGAGAGACCGAGGTCGCAATCCAGCGCGTCGGCGAACCCGGCAGGATCGCCGCCAGGCGCCGGCAGATCGACAGAACCTTCCTCCTCGGTCCGGACCGTCCAGATCCCCTGACCGTCGCGCAGGAGCTCGATCGCTCGCCGCCAGCCCTCGCCGCGGCTGACTACGTACAGACGCGAGGTAACGAAGTCCGCTGCGGTCTGGAGGGTGTAGTCCAGCCGGTACGAAATCGGCCCGCCGGCAATATCGACCCCGCGCGCGCTGAGGTCGTTCGTTGCCAGATCGATCTCGGCGAACTCGACACCAAAAGGGTCGTCCTTTACCCACGCGACCGCTCGCTTCTTCAAACCCACGCCAGGAGTCTACGAACTGCAAGCCGCGCTTCGAGGGTTCACGGCTGTCATCAACGAGCGGCTGCGCGGTGGACCAACCGCATGTCCCGCCGGCGACGCTTGACCTTGACCCAGGGGGAGGCAGCACACTGGTGCGGTAACCCGGTCAAGGAGGCAGCGTGCAGTCGGATCACATGAGCATCGGCGAGTTCGCGAGACGTTCGCGGCTGTCGCCTAAGGCGCTTCGGCTCTACGACGAGCTCGGTCTGTTAGAGCCGGCGCGTGTCGACGATGACTCCGGATATCGCTACTACACGGCGTCGCAGCTTGACCGCGCCCAGCTGATAGCTGCTCTGCGGCAGCTGCAGATCCCGCTCGCCGACATCAAGTCGATCGTCGACCTCGAGCCAGATGCGGCCGCCGCCCGGATCACCGACCACTGGAACACGATCGAGACCGAACACACGGTTCGGCGGGACCTCGCCCGCTACCTCATCGACCGTCTGCAAGGAAAGAGGCATGTCATGTATGAAGTCGCCACACGGGACATCCCTGCCCGCAGCGTTCTGTCGGTCAAGCGCAGCGTCGCAGGAATTGATGGCGTATGGGCGTTCGGAAAAGAGTTCATCTCGATCCTGCGCAACCACGACCTACCGAGGATGGATGGGCGGGCGGGAGCCTTCTATTGCATATGGTGGGGCGAGGTCAACGACGACAGCGACGGCCCCCTGGAATGGTGCCGGCCAGTGCCCACCGACCAGGCGGAGCAGCTCGCGATCCACGTCCCGGAGCTAGTGCTCCGCACTGAGCCGGCGCACCGTGAAGCGTTCATCCACCTCGGCCGATGGCCCCACGCCGAACTGGCGCAGTGGCCGCTCATCACCCAGTCGCTGCTCGACTGGAGCCAAGAGCACAAGGTGCAGCCGAGTTATCTGGGCGTAAGGATGACGTACCTCGTAGACGCGACCGTACCCGAGCTCGAGACCAAAGGTCCCGACTGCGACTTCGCGCTCCCAATCAACTGATCAACCAAAGCGCGAGGTTGGAAGCTCGTCCGAACGCCAGAGCAGGACCCTGATCCCTCGAGGCCGACGTCGCTCGTTCTCGCGAAGCTCAAGACGTACCGCGTCGTCGGCTGTCGGCCGCTGTTGCCGACCAGCGCGGAGTTCTGCTCTGGCATGAACGCGGGTACGACGTCGGCGCCGACGGTACGGCCACGGGGCGCTTGCCGATCGTCTGACTCGCCGGTCAGCAAGCGGGTCCGGCGCTGTCGCTCCCATAGACAGCGCAGGCGCCCGACCGAGCCCTGTCCTGAGCAGCCCTACTTTCCCGACGGCACAGGCATCGTGCAGACCGCTTGGCGCTGCCGAATCGTGCGGGGAGCAGCAGCTTCGCTGAGAGTGCCGCCTGGGCGACTCAGAAGAAGCTTCAACTGAACGCACGACACAGCATTCCGCAGTGTTGCCCGCCAGAGGTTCCGCTAGCAACGGCGCAGATTGCGATGCTAAGCGTTAGACGCGGCTCACGGCGCGACGCCCGGCTCCCGCTTCGAGTCGGCAGCGCGGGCGGTGGGCCCTCGGCAGATCACCTTGCGGAACGACCCCCGGGATTGCGCGATTCCGGCCGGCGAGCTTTCGACTACCGTGCGGCGTTGTGCTGTTGCCTCCCTCACCTCGCTCATCGACTACGACCGTCACACGCCAGGCCCCGTCCGGTCTGATCCACTCGAGCCGCCCGACAGCGAAGGAGACGGGGAAACTCCCAGCGTTCGGCCTGAGGCTGACGAGAGCCCATAAGGCGCCGATAGGGCGCCAGTCGTTGGGTTTCCAACGCCGTGCTAAATGGACGAGGCCCGAGCACAGGCGATCGGCGAGATGACGACACCTGTACGTCACGCCGGCACCGGAAGGCCGCGTCTAAGACTGCTTAGAAGCGGAGGTCGGTCCGGTCGATCGCGCTGCCCCAGACCTCGGAGGTGGCCGATTTCACCGCGTCTGACACGCCCGGGCCGTTCGAACGTCCAGACCGGATCGAACCCCCTCTCGGTCCGCGGCCGACGGGAGCGGAAGCGCTCGCGACGTGGCCGAGGTGGTGGTTGGGAGGTCGGCGTGCCCGAGTTGACAAGAGAGAACGCAAACTGCGACTTGTTCCTCGTCTGAGCGCCCTGATCGCTTGATCTGCAGAGTAACGTGACACTCGGAGGGCATCCATTGTGAGGTCGGCCGGTTCTGGTCGATGGCACGACGCGTGACTTTCGAGGGTTCCATCAACCCCGCAGGTTGGCATGTCCCACGCGGTGATTCTCTGCGATTCGATTGCGGGTCGCGTGCTCTAGGCAGTCTGCCCGTGGTTGCTCGTGCTGGCCAGGAGAGAGGAAGCCCGGATGCTGACCGATGAGCATCACGCCGTAAACACGATGATCGACCAAGGCGCGGCGTTCGATCAGATCGAGGATTACATCAATACGCTGGCGCTCCCCGGCGAACAGCTGAGCGCGCTGTGGCTGCTCGCGTGGGCAGAGGCAACTGACCCTGCCACGCGCCGACAGGTGGTGGAGGCGACACTCGCCTCTGCCGACTAGCGTTCGTTCTGACGGCGTGCTCGAGCCGACCGCAGCTGCGTAACCGTGCGAGACTCTTTCGGATCCCGACCGGCTCAGTCTGAGCGACCGAGTGAGCGCTCGTGCGCCGCCGGTGGGACGAGATCCGCCAGCGCCGGTCGGGGTCCGGATGCTGATCGGCCTTCAAGCATGGTGCGCTCTCTGGGCATCATCGTTCGCCTGACGCTGCGTGTAAACGCGAGCGTCCCATTCGGCCTTGGCTTCATCGGCGCGCAGTGAAACTTCCCCACCCCTCTCCCTAGCTTCGCGGACCTGTTCGCAGATCCGGGCGTACTCAGGATCGCTTCGTTCCCATCGCGCTTGTTCTTCGGCAAAGTTTTCGTGCTCCCATGCCTCCGTGTAACGCACAGCTTGATCGCGATGGCCGAACCTGTGCCAGCCCCTTGCGGCGTGCCAGTCGCCGCTCTGTCGGAGCTTTCGCAGGATCGTCATGACTGGTCTCCTACCAGGACCCCGCACATTAGGGCGAGTCCTGCTTGTGAACGGCGTTTCTGTCGCCTTGGACGAAACGGCCCGTGAGGTCAGCGAGAGGCAGGTTTTGCCCGCCGGGGCCTGCGCGAGAGAATCAAGCAGTAGCGGCCGATAACGGCCCTACTTTGACATTACTCCTATTGCGGGCGTTTATGTGAACCGGAACTCAAGAGTTTGCTTGGGCGCGGGCAATCCTCGTCGGCGACAGCCGAGCGCGCCTCCCACGGAGCTCGCGGGGTCCTGTCCGATTAGTCAGGCGACGGGGGTCGGGGCAGCAGTGCTGTGAACGGGCCGGGCAGGGAACAGGTCGAGCTGCCGGCGCCGGCCATGGCGGGGGTACAGGAAGCTGTGCTTGACACGCACCGCCCCGGTGGTGAGGGCGTGGATCCTCATGCGGCGGGCTCCGGTCTTAAGGTATCCCGGCTGTCCCAGCGGTCGTGGTAGGGGCGTACGCCGAACAGTTTCGCCAGCGCTGCGAGCGGCGGGAGGATCAGGTTCTGGATCCAGATCGGCGGCGAGGTGGCTCGGCTCTCGTGCCGGAAGTACCAGCACGTCGCGCCGAGCTGGAGCGGATTCTTCGGTGCCCCGCGCGGCGTCGTCTTTCCCTCGGAGCCGAGGCCGCCGAACGCCTCGAACATCTCCTTGGTGTGCAGCGCGGGGCGGAGTTCGACTACGCCTTCGACAGCGACCGATCCGCGGTTTGACTCAGAGTGACGGACGCCAGGAGGCACGACGAGCGTCTCGCCCGGGCTCACGACGCAGTGCCCGCCCGCGAGGGTGAAGTACGCCTCGCCCGCGGTGATCGCGAAGCGCTCCTCCTGGTAGGGATGGATGTGCTCGGTGATCGAGCCGCCGGGCATGCTGCGCCAGTTGAAGCGCACGACATCTTCGCCGGCGTCTTCGGGTGTCGCGGTGAACTGGACCGATTCGCCGGTGGCCGGATTGGAGAACTGCCGGAACTGGGCGGGGGTGACGTCCGGGATGGTCATGCCGGCGCGCCTTCGTGTGCGCGGTTGGGCGTGCCGTTTCGGTCGCGGTACCACGCGACCGTCGCGGCGATCGCCGTCGCGAGCGGCGTGGCTTCGGTCCCGAACGTCGACTGGTACTTGGTGGTGTCGAGCACGAACGGCTGCTCGAACTCGTAGGAGAGCTCTACGAGTTCCCTGATCGTCGGGTTGAACAGCCCGAGGCCGCGGACGGCCAGCTTGGGGAGCGATCGAACGCCAACCGGGTGTCCGACGTCGTCGGCGACGAGCCCGAGCAGCGCTCGAGTGGTGACCGTCTCAGGCCCTGGGAGGTGCCACACGCCGCCGACTGCGCGTTCGTCCGTCCCGAGCGTCGCCAGGCCGGCCGCGATGTCCGGGATGTAGCTGTAGGTGTGGGGCAGGTCTGGGTTGCCGATGAAGTCGGCGCGTTTGCCGGCGACGGCGTTGCCGAACACGCGCTCTCCGAGCGATGACTCGGTGGCGCCAGCGCCGAAGAAGTCAGACGCCCGCCCGATCGCAATCCGGACCCGGCCGGCGTCGGCGGCGGCGAGCAGCTCGTGGGTCATGGCTGCTCGGGTCCGGCCTTTGACGGTGGTCGCGGCCAACGGGAGATCCTCGGTCATCGGCTCGCCCCCAGTGGGGCCGTAGGCGTAGAGGTTCTCAAGGCTCACCAGCAGCGCTCCGTTGCGCTCAGCAGCGGTCAGCACCCCCCGCTGGAGAGGCGGAAAGCGCTTCGGCCAATCGGTGTATGGCGCGTTCAGGCATTGATAGACGACGGATGCGCCTTTGGCCGCATCGGTAGCGGCTTCGGGGTCCGTTGCGTCAGCAGCTCGCCAGTCGACTCCGTCGAGCGGTGCCGATGGCTGGTGCCGCGACAGCATCCGAACCGGAACACCGAGCCCGGCCAAGCGGACAGCAAGCGCACGTCCGACCTGCCCGGCGCCGAACACCACCTGCAGCCGATCCTCGCTCATAGCTGCACTCCAGGGCTAAAGGGGACCGCGGCCGGTTCGACCCTGGCCTGTTCCGCACGACGGACTTCCGCGAGGTCGTGGAAGCCGGCGACAGCAGTACTCAGCAACAGCACCCCGGCGGCGATGCCCGTGGTGGCGACGAGCGGCGTTCCTGACATCGTCGCCACCAGGATCACCGGTCCCACGGTCAGCGCCCATCCGACCGGCCGGTAGCGAGGGACGTGGACCCGGTGGTCGAGCCATAGCAGCAGCGGTCCGATCGTGATCGCGATCGACGGCAGCACCCAGTCCGAGTGACCGGCGGCGCTGACGATCACCGGCAGGACGATCGCCGCGGCGAACTCGATCACGGTCGCGAGCGTGACGGCTAGCTCGATCCGCTTGCCCTCCGGACTCCTTGGCCGGGGGGCGATGCCCCTAGCAGCCGTGACCGCGTAGAAGAACGTGCCGATCGCGGCGACGCCAGAAACGGCGATCAACACATCGCCGACGCCACCTCCGATCACCGCGCTCCCGCGCACCAGCCAGAACGTGGCGAACGCCGCCTGGATCAGCCCGCCGATCCACCGCACCCGCCGCGACCACGCCGCAGTCGGCGTCACGGCAGCGGCCGTCGTCGTCGAACTCAGACCGTCTCGGCTCGACCCCGCCGATGTGGTCCCCACAGCGCGCAACGCCTGGCGCCCGCTGACCGGCATGGCTGGCTCCTTTCGCCGACGCTCGAGCAACCTGGCGGTCGGCGACAGCCGAGCCCCGATGTCTGTCCCGCACCCTACTCTTGTTGTACAAAACTAGCAACTGATTTCCGGAAAATAGACTCTATGGTTGCCATGGGCGCCGTGGATCGTCAGTTAGGGCTGCAGGCTGAATGGGGGGTAGCGGTCGGTGATTAGTAGGAGGGCGTAGGCGGCGACGCGGTTGTGCCAGCGGATGACGCCCTCGATGAAGTCGAACAGCGACTGCGGGTAGCGGCCGGTGAAGAGGATCGCGAACCAGGCGAGGATGGCGGCGATTAGCGCGGCGATGGTGAGGAAGAACAGGACGATGTAGTGGGGGATTGCGAGTAGCCATTTGACGAGCGGGAGGCCGCGGCTGAGGTCGTGTTCGGCGTCGGGGTAGGGGAAGTCGAGGTGGACGGCCTGTTGTTCGTCGGTGGAGGGGTAGTGGTCGTCCATGAGCGCGAAGTAGACGGCGATGCGGTTGGTGAAGCGGGTGAGCTGGAGGTTCCAGTCGTACCACCAGCGTGGGTATTTCTTGCGGAACAGCAGCATCAGGAGCACGGGGATGACGAGGATGCCGATGCCGCCGCCGGCGTAGCGGGCGCCGGTGCCGCCCGCGCTGGCGCCGTAGCTGCCGCCCTCGAGGGCTGCGGCGAGGATCGCGATCGGGATGATCGTGAAGATGCGAAGGGCAGTGGTGAGGCGGTTGAGGCTGCGGTCGGGATAGTCGACGGAGTAGGTGAGCGGGTAGTCGTGGCCTGCGCCCGGCGGCACCTCGTCGCCCGGCGTCGGCGCGGGGATCTGTCCTGAACTCTCCATGTTGCTCAACTCTCTGTTAGGTGTACGGCGTACACTCTGCTGTGGACTATAGGTGTACGCCGTACACTTGTCAAGGTCTATGAGTCAGGAGATGAACACGGGCCGGTCACGTCTGAGCAGACCGCTGGTGCTTGAGGCTGCCGTCGCGTTCGCGGACGAGGACGGGCTTGACGGGTTCAGCATGCGCCGGCTCGCGCAACAGCTTGGCGTGGTGCCGATGGCGCTCTATAAGCACGTGGCGAACAAGGATGAGCTTCTCGATGGCATGGTCGACATCGTCTTCGGCGAGATCGAATCGCCCTCGGTCGGCGAGGACTGGCGCTCGGCCATGCGAAGCCGGGCGATGTCCGCGCGCGACACGCTCAAGCGCCACAGCTGGGCGATCGGGCTGATGGAAACACGAAACCCCGGACCGGCCAATCTGCAAAACCACAACGCGGTAATGGGCTGCCTACGCGAGGCGGGCTTCTCGTTCCAGAACGCCATCCACGCCTACTCGGTCCAGGACGCCTACATCTACGGCTTCGCGCTGCAGGAGAAGACACTCGGGTTCCAAACACCCGGCGACGCCGGAGCCGCCGCGCAGAGAAGAGCGCAGACGATCGGAACGCTCAACGACTACCCATACCTCGCCGAGATCGCAACCAAGCTCCCCGAGTCCGGATACGACAACACCACCGAGTTCGCCTGGGGCCTCGACCTCATCCTCGACGCCCTCGACCACCGCCGCCGCGCGTCGCGGCCCTAAAGGTGAGCCGGCTGGGGGATGATCCCGGGTGCCGGCGATCGATCAGACTGGCTGTTGGCCGTCATGGGCCACCAGCCCTCCGTTCGTAGAGCCTGTGATTAGGTCCGAGGTGGAAAGTTCGCGGGCGGCTTTGCTCTCGCGTTCCATGAACGCTCCGAGCTCGGCGATGGTGCTCATCAGCGGGGCGGGGAAGACGACGGTGGAGTTCTTGTCGACTGCGACCTCGACCAGGGTCTGGAGGTTGCGTAGCTGGAGGGCGAGTGGGTGGGCCATCATCACGTCAGAGGCCTGGGCGAGCTCGCCGGCGGCGAGCGCTTCGCCCTGGGCGGCGATGATCTTGGCGCGCTTCTCGCGCTCGGCTTCGGCCTGGCGGGCCATTGCGCGTTGCATGCTTTCGGGCAGCTGGATGTCGCGGAGCTCGACGACCGTGACCTTGACTCCCCACTCCTCGGTCTGCACGTCGAGGATCTCGCGGATGTTCTGGTTGATCGCGTCGGTCTCGGACAGCGTCTCGTCCAGCGTGTGGCGTCCGACGACGGCGCGTAGGGTGGTCTGGGCGATCTGTCCGATCGCGGATTGCACGTTCTCGATCGCGACTACCGACTTGACGGGATCCTCGACGCGGTAGTAGGCCACCGCGGATACGTCGATGCTGACGTTGTCCTTGGTGATGATCCCCTGCGATTGGATTGGCAGCGTGACGATCCGCAGCGACACGCGGTGAATGCGCTCTACGAACGGCATGATCAGAATCAGGCCGGGTCCGCGCGCTTCGCCGGTGATTTTTCCGAGCTTGAACACGACTGCGCGCTCGTACTGCTTGATGACATAGAAAGCGATCATGGTCCTGCCTTTCCAGCTGCGTTGATGGTGATGGCCGGCGGCGGTGCCACGAGGCGACTCGGCCGGAGGCTAGGAGATCGGAACTTCCCGAGTGCTAGGGGGTCGCGCCGCTGGGAATCCCAAGCTGGGTGTGTCGCTGAACCGGGCAGGGTGGTAGCGCTTCATGACGCTGACGATTGAGATGCAGGGTGTTGGTGCGAGGCCGCGTCCAAGAGTCCGGTGAGGTCAGCGAGGTCGCCGTCTTTTGGCCAGTAGCCGGCGGCCCCAGCGGCTTGTAGTGGCGCGGTGTAGAGACGCGGGTCGCTCATCCCCATCACGATGACCTGAGCTCGGCGCGAGAGGTGCTCGAGCCCGCCGCGCGCGGACTCGCTTCCGACTCCAGCAAGCCGGGCATCGGCTAGCACAATGTCGACTTCGCCAGCGGACACGGCCTTGATCGCCGATAGCAGGTCCGGAGCTTCACCGACGACTTTGAACGTGTTGGCCGCCTCGAGCGCCTTGCGTATGGCGCTGCGGGTGCCCGGGTGGGGATCAGCGATGAGAACCGCGACAAGGGGCGCGCCATCTCCCCGGCTTAGCGGTCCTTCGTTGGGCACGCCCCTGAGCATCCAGCAAGGATGGGGTGTCCGGGGCGCCGTGCCATCCGCACTAACTCTCGCCCCCGATCCGTAGAAGCCCACTCCCTCCGGACGCGTCTGCTCCGCAGGTCCGGAGTCGCCGCCCATCTGGACTACCGGAGTTCCGTCGTTCGGTTCGGAGATGAGTTGAGGCTGATGCCTCGGGGACCGCGGGGGACGTCGGAGCGATGGCTCGAGCGTCGGTCGACGGATACGGCCGTCTCAAATCGTCTCGCACGGCGATCGGCCAGTCGCCAGACGGGACGTAGGGCGGACTCGCCTCTCGGCACATCGAGCTTAGGTATGTGTCAGCCGGTTCGCCGCCGCTGCGGCTGCGGGTCGGCTGCAACTGGCTCGCGACGACGCTGAACTGGGAGCGTGCAGCGGACGGTCGTTCCGCGGCCAGGCGCGGACTCGATCTCTAGCGTGCCCGTGCAGCAGCGTCGCGCGCTCGCGCATGCCGAGGACCCCGAACCCTTCGGTCCGCGTCGTCGGGTCAAAGCCAGTGCCATCGTCCCGGATGCTCACCTGGATCGTCGTCGGACCTTCGATGACGTCAACGATGCCGTGCGTGGCGTGGCCGTTCTTGGCGGCGTTGGTCAGCGCCTCTTGGACGATTCGGTACATCGCGAGCTCGAGCTCTGGCGTGTGGCGCTGAGCCGCTCGGCGGCTTTCGTAGGCGAGCTCGATGGTCGCCTCAACGGTCAACCCACTCTTGCCGACTCGTTCGGCGAGAGCCTCGATCGCAGCCTTTGTGCCGAGATCGTCGAGGATCGAGGGGCGGAGTTCTGTGATCAACGCGCGAAGGCTCGACATATCGGTCTCGAGCTGGCCGATCGCCGTGCGCACGGCCGCCTGCAATACGTCAAGGGCGCCGGACCGCTCCGCGGCACCCAGGGCGATTCGCAGCGCCGCCAGACCCTGCAGCGTCTCGTCGTGCAGCTCTCGCGCCCACCGCGCTCGCTCCTGCTCGGCAGCCGCGAGCCGCTGGCGCTGCCGCTCGGTCGCGACCGACTGAGCTGTAGAGACCGCCGTCGCGGCGCTCGTGGCGAACGCCTCCAGCAGCCGCTCGTCCTGGGCGGTGAACCGCGGGCCGCCGGCAAGACGATCCAGCGCGACAAGCACCCCCAAGGGCTGCCCGTGGAACACCAGCGGCACGATCAGACCGTCCTCGGCTTCGAACCCAAACCGGCCGAGACCGTGGTCGTTGAAACGAGCCCGGTTCAGGTCATCTCCGAGGTGCTGTGTGGCGCCGGTCCGCAGCGCGGCTTGCGCGACCGACCCCTCGAGCGCCATCTGCCGGCCGACGAGATTGGCCGGCAGCTCGCCAGCCCCGGCGACGACCTCCAGGCCATCGTCGACTTGGAGCTCGATCACCAGCGCCCGGGCAGAGACCAACGGCGCGGCCACGTTTAGCGACGAGCGTCAAGATCAGCGCCAGATCGGTCCGGCCGCCGATCGCGCGCGAGATCTCGACCATGACGCCGAGCGCATCAACGGTCTGTTTGAGCTCGTCGCGATGCGCTTCCAGACCGCTGTAGCGGCGCGCATGATCGATCGCGATCCCGGCGAACTCCGCGAGCCCGACCACCGCCCGCTCGTCGACCGCCGTGAATTCGCCTCCGCCGAGCTTCTCGGTGAGATACAAGTTCCCGAACGGCTCGCCCGCGACCATCACCGGAACTCCGAGGAAGCTCCCCATTGGAGGGTGGCCGGCAGGAAACCCATAGGACCGCGGGTGATCCCCGACGCTCGCAACCCGCAGCGGCCTGGGGTCGCGGATCAGTTCGCCGAGCACACCGCGCCCCGTCGGCGGCGATCCGATCTCGCGGCGCTTGGACTCATCAACGCCCGTCGTGATGAACCGCGCCAACGCGGTCCGGGACTCATCAAGAATGCCGATCGCGGCATAGCGAGCCCCGGCCAACTCTCGCGCCGACTCAAGCACACGACCGAGCACCCGCTCAAGGTCCAAATCGCCCAGCACACCGCGAGCAACATCAAGGACGTCCGCTGAGGCGACATTCACCACGGCCTGCACCGATCCCTGTCGCTCACGCTAGGCCCAGCGGACGAGCAAACGCCATGCCATCCGCACGGGCGATACGGACACGTCGGTGAAGCGGGCACGCAGGCTCCTTGGGACGAGGTGTGGCCTGACGGTTCAGGTCCGACACGAACACGCCGGCCGGGAGCTAGAGCCGGAGGAACAACGCCGCGCCGAGGGCATGAGGCGGACGAACACCCACCATACACCCGCGTCAAAGCCAGCGGTCGGGCGAGGTCGCCGAGCCGTCCCAAGCTAGACTCGACCGGGGCAGAGCCGCTCATGAGCCACCGGGACACCGAGCATCTGCGCGTCCTGATCGCCAACGAGCGCAAGGACCGCCTCGCGCTCGTCGGCTCAGCCGTGGTCGCGCTCGGACACCAGGTGATCGCCCGTGAAATCGAGGTCGAAGACGTGGCCGCCGTCACCGCCCGAGAGCGACCCGACGTCGCGCTCGTAGGGCTCGGCGAGAGTTCGCACCACGCGCTCGAACTGATCGACCGGATCGTCCGAGAAGCCGCCTGCCCCGTAATCGTCCTGATCCACGCCCGGAACCCCGAGTTCATCAAAGAGGCCTCCAAACGCGGCGTGTTCGCCCACCTCGCCGACGCCGACGTCGATGACTGGCAAAGCTCCATCGACATCGTGCTGCGACGGTTCGCCGAATACCACGACCTCGAGGGTGCATTCGCCCGCCGCGCGCTGATCGAACGCGCCAAAGGCATCCTGAACCACCGTCCCCAGGCGATCAGCGGTAGGTTGACGGCGGGAGGCGCAATGGCCGGAGCCCTTTGACCGTCTGCGGCATTTCCGGCGTCGGAATCCGTGGTGACTGCGGATTCTGGGGCGGGCAGGAGGGAGGATCGTTGGGGATCCCCGGAACAGCCGGGGAGCATGGTTCCCAGGCGAGCGTGGCGCTGCTATACCGGCCTGGCTGCGGCCGCATGCGCTTTCGATCTTGCCTTGGCGGACTTGGTGCGAGTCGGTCGTGGTATGGCCGGGCCGTGTTCCCGATCGGGCGTCTCGCG
This sequence comes from uncultured Solirubrobacterales bacterium, assembly GCA_963755525.1. GTDB lineage: Bacteria > Actinomycetota > Thermoleophilia > Solirubrobacterales > Solirubrobacteraceae > Palsa-465. The sequence continues at coordinate 79,105 of CAVWKC010000002.1, forward strand.
CGCGCTGAGAGCAGTTATATCCACCACACGATGAGGATGTGAAGGCATGGCGAACCGAATCTCGTATGTGCATGGAGCCTCGCCGACTCCTCTTGATCGGTGAGACGATCGGCGCGCACTTCGATCGGATTGCGGAGACGTATCCGGAGCGCGACGCGGTGATCGTGCGCCATCAGGACGTGCGTTGGGCCTACGCGGAGTTCGCCGATCGGGTTGATCGCCTCGCCCGCGGGCTCGTCGCGAGTGGATTGCAGCCAGGGGATCGGATGGGGATCTGGGCGCCCAACTGCGCGGAGTGGCTGCTAGTTCAGTATGCCTCGGCCAAGGCAGGAGTCGTTCTGGTCAACGTGAACCCGGCCTATCGAACGTCCGAGCTCGAGTACGTTCTCAATCAGTCCGGTTGTCGGATGCTGGTTTCGGCTCGCGCGTTTAAGAGCTCGGACTACGCGGGGATGGTCGATGAGGTGGCCCCGGAGTGTCCAGAGCTCGAGCGGGTGGTGTTTCTCGACTCGCCCGAGTGGGAGCAGCTCTCGGCGGGCGATCAGGACGTTGCGCTGCCCGCGGGGCTGCAGTTCGACGATCCCATCAATATCCAGTACACAAGTGGCACGACTGGGTTTCCGAAGGGGGCTACGCTCACTCACCACAACATTCTCAACAATGGCTTCTTCATCGGCGAGACCTGCCGTTACACCCCGGAGGACCGGGTCTGCATCCCGGTACCGTTCTACCACTGTTTCGGGATGGTGCTCGGTAACCTCGCGTGCACGACCCACGGTGCGTGCATAGTCATACCGGCCGCGTCGTTCGATGCAGCTCCGACGCTTGCTGCCGTCCAGGAGGAGCGGTGCACGTCGCTCTATGGCGTACCGACGATGTTCATCGCCGAGCTTGACCTGCCCGAGTTCGGCGACTTCGATCTCGCCTCACTTCGAACCGGCATCATGGCCGGCTCCCCGTGCCCGATCGAGGTGATGCGCAAAGTGATCGAGCACATGCACATGAGCGAGGTGACGATCTGCTACGGCATGACCGAGACTTCTCCCGTATCGACACAAACGACTCCCGATGACGACATCGATCACCGCACCGCCACGGTCGGGCGCGTGCATCCCCATGTCGAAATAAAGATCGTCGACTCCGTCACCGGCGAGTGCGTGGCGCGCGACACATCCGGTGAGCTGTGCACCCGAGGCTACGGCGTCATGCTCGGGTACTGGAATGACGCCGAGCAGACCGCCGAAGCGATCGACCAAGCGGGATGGATGCACACCGGCGACCTCGCGACCATGGACGAAGATGGGTACGTCAACATTGTCGGCCGCTCCAAGGACATGATCATCCGTGGCGGGGAGAACATCTACCCGCGGGAAATCGAGGAGTTCCTTTACAGCCACCCGCTCATCAAGGACGTACAGATCGTCGGGGTTCCTGACGCGCGCTACGGCGAGGAGATCGCCGCCTTCGTGATCGCCCGCACACCTGACCCAATCGACACCGAAGCGGTGCGCGAATTCTGTCGCGGAAAGATCGCACACTACAAGATACCGCGCTACGTGATCACCGTAGAAGAGTTCCCGATGACCATCAGCGGCAAGATCCAAAAATTCAAACTCCGCGAGCAAGCAATCCGATGGCTTGACCTGGACACCGCGATCCTCCAAACGGCATAGACCCCCGCGGCATCCAAGCGCTACGAGCGTCCACACCGAATGGGCCAGGTCATCGTCCTATCGCTTACCGCGTCGCTGAACCCTACGCTGGTTGCGGCGACCACCGTGATGCTGATGCTCGAGCGCCCGTCGAGGCTCATGATCGGCTACCTGCTCGGTGCGTACATGACGAGCATCACGCTCGGACTCGTGATCGTCTTCTCGCTGTCGAACTCGAGCACGGCCAACACGACCGAGAACACTTTGAGCCCCGCGGTCGACATTGCGCTGGGAGGACTCGCGCTGGTGGCTGCGTTCATTCTCTACACCGGGCGCTACGAGCGCCGTAGAGAAGCCAGGCGCGCGCGCAAGGCAGAAAAGCCCGACACGGGCCCACCGAGGTGGCAGCGAGAACTGAGCAAGGGTTCAGCACGCACCACGTTCGTCGTTGGCGCGCTGCTCACGCTCCCGGGTGCCTCTTACCTAGCCGGCCTTGATCAGATCCACAAGCTGAAGTACTCGACCACCGCCACCGTGCTACTGGTGATCGGGTTCAACCTGGTGATGCTCTGGCTGCTCGAGCTTCCACTCGCGTCGTTTGTGATCGCTCCGGACTGGACACCACGTGCGATCGCCCGAGCCAGGGCCTGGGTAAACCGACATGCACACCTGTTCGCTGTCCGAGGGTTTGCCGCGCTCGGCGCGCTATTGATCATCAAGGGCATAATCGGACTGGTCGGCTGATGCGGACCCAGTGATCTCGGACAGCACGTTCGCGGCCCGATTCAGAAAGCGCCGCCTCTGGTTTGCCGTCGATCGCGCTCGATCGCGAGGCCCGCGAAACCGGCGAGCGCCGTGACCGATTCCTGGTCCTTCTCGGAGAACGATCGCCCGCCCACTTTTTCGGTCAGGCACAAGCTCCCGTCCGGCGCATGGTCAACCAGGATCGGGACGCCTAGAAACGAGCGCATCGGCGGATGTCCGGGCGGCATCCCGTAACAGCCCGGATGCTCGCCGAGGTTGGAAAGACGGAGCGGAACCGGATTGAGGATCAGATCGCCGAGGACGCCGCGGCCGCACGGCCACTTGCCGATCCTCGCGCGCGTGTCACCGGCGAGCCCCGCCGTTAGAAACACGGCAAGACCGTCTTTCGCCTCGTTAAGCACGCAGAGCGCCGCGTACCGCGCGTCGGTGAGCACCTTCGCTGACTCCAGCAGCCGATTGAGTACGACCTCCAACCCCCTTCCGTCGAGTACGAACTCGAGGGCGTCCGGCGCGCCTCGCGGCGATGAAGGCATTGCGTTCCTTTCGGAGACGGTGAAAGGTTGCTTGGGGACCGCCCCCGCCTGCCGCTCTTGAGCCGCTGCGAACGCGAGCTACGCGTCGGACACGAACCCTCGGTGCACCCCCCGGTCAGGCAGCACGCCCGGGATTCAAGCCTCGTTGCGAGCATACACCCCCACGGCCGGCCAGAGCACTGGATTCCACCGGACGCGTCGGAGGATCCGGACGGATCTCATCCGTCCGCGAACCTGCAAGCCGGTACGTGAGGCGCGGCAGGGCGGCCGGCCCTGCTTGGCGAGTTCTTTGCCTGGCCGTTAGGCGAACACCGGGAAGCGTCGCTGCTTGGCGAGTCGGTCCATCCCGCCCTGGATCGCAGATTCCACTTCGCGGTAGACCGATTCGACGTATTCGCGATCGTTGACCCGTTCTGGGTCGTGGTCAACGTGGATCGGGTCGAGCAGCTCGGTGCGGATCTTCGCCGGCAGCGGAAGGTGAGTCGGGATCGTCTCGATCGTCAGTCCGAAGGGGAATCCGAGGACGATCGGCAGCTGAGAACCGCGAAGCTTTCTCTTCAGCCCGCTCACGCGGTCGAGTCCGTTCGCGAGCCAGCGGCCCTCGGACAGAACGAATGCGGTGTCGTGCCCGCCGACGGTGGCCACGGGAACGATCGGGACGCCTGAGCGGATCGCTGTGCGTACGAAGCCCATCCGCCCGCCAAGCACAGCCTCGTCACGCCTGCGCCAGCTGCGCATCGCGTCGACGTCGCCTCCTGGCCAGATGACCACGTCGCACCCGGCGCTGAGCGCCGCGGTGACGCCTTCGCGGGAGGCTGGGATCACGCCGGCCTCGCGGAAGTAATCGCCGAGGCCGGGCGCCGCCATCAGGACATCGTGAGCGGTCGCATGAAGGACGCGCTCGGTGCCGAATCGCCGCCACCAGTCGAACACGAACGTCCAGGCGTCCATCGTCAGCGACCCACCTGAATGATTTCCGATCAGCAGCGAGGTCTCCTCGGGCAGTCGCTCCCAACCGGACGTCTCGAGGCGGAAGTAGTACTTGCACAGGACGTCCCATACGGGTTTCTGAACTCGCATCAATGTCTGGTTGGGACCCTCGAGGGCGTGTTCGGTCGCGGCGGCGACACGCTTGGCGATCAGGCCCTCGATTCCCCCCTTGGATCGCCGCTCGGCGCTCGCGGGCTTCGCCAGCCCGGCCGGATCGCGGGCCGTCCGGCCGTTGGTCTCGTCCTGAGTGGTCGTGCCCGAGACCGGGTCGCAGACGTAAGGAGTTCGGCGCGATGGCGCACCGTCGGGCTGAGCCCAGCCCCGGGGCGGTGGTGAAGAGATGGTTGCCATGAGGACCCTCCTCTGAGCGCGTGAAGAGCCTCATCTCCCAACCGGGCACCCAACGCTACAGCGGAGGGTGTGCGATAGACGAATGCTCGGCACACATTTTGATGTCGCGGATTATTCGAAGCCATCACAAGGATCCAAGCTCGACGGCGGCGTGACATCGGTATGACACACCGTCGCTTATGCGGAAAAACCGTCAACGGCTCTTCTGGCCGTAACCAGTCAGGCCCCGGGGGGCCAAGTCAGTGCCGGGATGGGGCGCCGCGATGACGGTGGCGATCAGCCGTCTCCCCATAGGCGGCCCACGCCGTGCGTCTTTCTGCTTGCCTAATGTAGGCGTATTACTGATGACATCTCGTCCTCCGGCACCGATAATCCGGATCAATGACGGGTCGAGTGCTTTGTCCCCTGTGTGGCGACGTAATCGGGGTGTATGAGCCTTTGCTCGTCATCGGCGGGGGTTGGGCGCGAGGGAGTTCGCTTACGCGGGAGCCTCTGCTGGGTTCCGGCGAGGACGTGATCGTGCATCGAGCCTGCGGGCTCGAGCTGGGAATTTCGGGCCTCGAGGGCGGCATGTCAGCGACGGCTGAGCCGTGCTCGCCGGACGCCTAGCGGCGCGGACGGCCGAGAGGTGCCACGCGGCGCGCTCTCACTGAGGTCCCGCGCCGATTCGCGCGCGACTAGGTAGTTTTCCGCACCAGATCCGCGCAATCCCTTCGCTCGATTGTCGTATTCCCCGGAAGGCCGGTGCGAGCGCGGGCGGCTAAGTTGGGGTCATGGCGGACTCACTCCATCAAGCTCAGCTCCCCATAAGTCCGGCTCGGATGGACCAAGCCAGCGCGCCGATCCAGCTTGTGGTCGCTGATGACCACCACGTGGTGCGCCGAGCCCTGAGGCTGTGGTTGGAGAGCGAGAAGGACGTCGAGGTGATCGCCGAGGCAGGAGACGTGCCGACGGCGATCCGTCATGTCAAGCGCCACGTGCCGCATGTGCTGCTGCTCGATCTGCAGATGCCCAATGGATCAGGTATCGAGGCAATTCGACGTTTGCGCGAGGAGGTTCCAGAAACCCAGATTGTGGTGGCGACCGTGGAGGAGAGCCCACTCTTCGCCCGGCAAGCGCTCGATGCTGGCGCAGTCGGATACGTCCTGAAGGACAACGCCGACACGGAGCTGCGGGCGGCGGTTCGTTGTGCCGCGCGCGGCGAGGGGTACGTGTCGCCGTGCGTTGCGGCGCGTCTTGACGCGGTGCGGCGCGCGGCCCAGGACGACGGTCTGAGCCCGCGTGAGACCGACATCCTCCGATTGATCGCGTTGGGTCTAACCAGTGCTGAGATGTCCGGCCGGCTTCATCTCTCGCGGCGCACGGTCGAGTCGCATCGCCAGCGGATACATCGCAAGCTCGGACTCGGCAAGCGCTCAGAGCTCGTCAGCTACGCCCTCTCACGCCATCTGATCGGCGATCCCCCGACGCCGCCCGCGGCTCAGCGTGCCGGTAGCCGGACCGAGCACCCCCCGACGCTCGGCTCAGCCGATCAGGCCCGCGCACGACATGTGTAATCCGGAGCCAGAGCGCGCTCATTCGTTCACGTTCTCGATCGCCTGCGCCGCCCACTCGGCCAGCACCACCGCCGCCCGTTCGTCAGCTTCGCTGAACTCACGGGCATCCTCCTTTTCGGCGAAGTACAGATTTCCCCACACCTCGCCCCCGATCATGATCGGCACGCCGAGAAAGCTCCGCATCGGCGGGTGGCCTGCTGGGAATCCGTAGCTGTCGGGATGCTGCGCGACGTCGGCCAGCCGCAGCGGTCGAGGATCCAAGATCAGAGTCCCCAGCACACCGCGACCGCGCGGCGGCTCCCCAATCGCTTCACGCGTGGCCGCATCGACGCCGGAGGTGAGAAACCGCTCCAACCCGATCCTGTCCTCATCGACCACACCGAGCGCCGCGTAGCGCGCACCGGTGATCGCGCGCCCCTCCTCGAGCACACGCTCGAGCAGCCGCTCATAATCCGTTTCGGCCGCGAGGTTCCTCCGTACGTCGAGCAGGCGCCTGAGCTTTTCGTGGTTCGGCGACTCGCTCATGCAGACGGGCGCGAGCATAACCGTGCCGCTGCCCTTCAAATCCGGATCGCCATCCGTAGGAAATACGCAATCGGCCCTGCTTCGTGGTGAGCTCGGGTCCCATCAAACATGTCGGCGTGGCCCGTCGCCCTCGTCGGACGCGACGGTGATTCCCTGCCGACGTTGCGTATGTTGAGGGCATGCGGATCCTGATCGTTGGCGCGGGCGTGATCGGGAGCGTCTACGGCGCAAGGCTGCTTGAGAGGGGACACGAGGTCGTCGTGTTGGCTCGCGGCGACCGCCTGACCGAGCTGCAGGAGCATGGGCTGATCCTCGAGGATGCCGAGCGCGGCCAGCGCACGGTGTTGCCGGTCCCCGTCGTCGAGGGCGTCACCGCGCAGGACCGGTACGACCTGGTGCTCGCGCCGGTTCGGCGCGATCAGTTGCGTGGCATCGTGCCGGTGGTAAGGAGGCTGTGTGACGGCGCGGACGTGCTGGTGTTTGGTAACGCCACCGGCTTCTGCAACGAGCTCCGCGAATCGTTGGGCGAGCGCGTTTTGTTTGGATTCCCGGCCGCTGGCGGAACCCGCGACGGGAGGGTCGTCCGATACGTCCTGATCCGGCAGCAGAAAACGATGCTCGGCGAGCCGGACGGACGGGACTCGAGCCGCCTACGCAGCCTGTGCGAGGTGTTCGCAGAAGCTGGGTTCCCGACGTCGATCAGCCGGAACGTCGCCGGGTGGCTCAACGCGCACAGCGCGTTCGTCGTCCCGATTGCCTATGCGCTGTATCGGTTCGACACGGACGCAGCGCGACTCGCCACCGATCGGTCGACTCTGCTCCAGATGGTCCGGGCAACCCGACAGGCGTTTCGGGCGCTGCAGGCAGCCGGCGAGGCCGACATCCCAGCGAACCTCAAGATTCTCTACCTGCGGATGCCCGAGGGTTTCGCAGTCGGCTACTGGCGACGGGTGCTCGCCGGGCCCCGCGGTGAGCTGTGGTTCGCCGCGCACAGCCGCGCGGCTCCCGAGGAGATGGCTGCGCTCGCCGCCGAGCTGCTCACCGCCGTGCATCGCGGTGAGCGTCCATCGCCGGATCTCGACGCGCTGCTGGCGATCGAGCGTTGATTTCGGGTGCGTTTTCACTACGTCGACTCTGCTGCCCGCAAGCCGTATCCGCATCCCATACGCCGTGGACTCAGTAGTCAACCACGTAGTCATCCGCAGACCGCGAGGCTAACCTGACTCGAGCTTGCATTCACCCAGAACGAGGAGACGATTGAAGTGACGAGCGAGCGCCAGGGCGAGCACCCGGCCCGGGCCTACGGAGCTACGGGCGGTGGGTTTGCCGAAGGACAGGCTGACCCTGAGCAGTTTGAGCAGGACAAGCAGGTAGGAGACTTCGCGACCGGCGAGGAGGACCTCGAAACGTTTCCGGAGGACGCGAAGCTCGGCAGCTTTGCCAAGGGCCAGGAGAGCGATGAGAACCCACAAGAGGGCACGTTTGGCACGGTGGAGGACGAGGCGGAGGAATAGCATCGCGCACTGACTTCGCGAGCGCTGCGCTATCTGGTTCTTCGCCGTGACGCGCGCGCCTTCCGGGACTCAAGGCTCGTCACCCGAAACCGCTCGCGCCACTCGCGCGCGTCGAATCGTGTCGGCTCGGTCTGCTCGAGGAACCGTTCGAGCACCGCGACGAACCGCGCCGGCGCCTCGAGTTGCGGAATGTGGCCAACTCCGTCGAAGATCTCCAGCCGGCTGCCGAGGATCGCCGCGTGGGCGCGCTCGCCGTGGCTGACAGGGATGATCGAATCACGCTGTCCCCACACGATCAGCGTCGGCATGCCCGCCGTCAGGTAGAGGCGATCGCTGGCGTCGATGCGCTGGCCACCCACGTTGATGACCGAGCGCAGCGTGGCCAGGAACGCCGCGCGGCGACCAGAATCGGCGAGCGACGCGTAGCCGCGTGCGACATCGACGCTCGTCGGCGACGGCCGGAACCGGACCGCCGCCAAGCCCCGCCCGACCGGGGGTCCCAGCCAGCTCGCCGTCCACGCCGAAGCGGTGAGCCAAAGCTCCGAGCCGGGCAGCGCGGCGGCACGCAGCAACAGGCTCACCTCCGGACCGAGGCCACCGCTCGAGACGAGCACCAGGCGCTCGGCGAGCTCCGGGAACTGATAAGCCAGCTGCATCGCGATCCCGCCGCCGAGCGAATGCCCAACCAGCGTCGCGTGTCGTGGCCGAGCGCGAGCAGCAAATCGCGCAGGCTGACGGCCAGCGCCCCAACTGAGTAGTCACCGCTACTCGGCGCCGACGCGCCGTGCCCGGGCAGGTCGGGGGCAACCACCGTGTAGTTACGCGCCAGCGGCCCGATCACCTCCCGCCAATTCTCGTAACCGCCCCCCATCCCATGGACCAGCAGCAGCACTGGGCCGGCGCCCGTCTGCGCGTAGGTGACCGCGCGGCCGTGCAGCATCGCGGTCCTTCGTTCCATGGGTTCCACCGCTTTCAGGGTGATCCCGAACTGTCAGACGAAGCCGGGGGACGTGAATGACAGCGATGGCAGCGCTGACCAACGCGGATCACCGGACTCATCTGTGATCCCTCGCCAATCAATCGCTCGACTCTCGCTGACATTTGTCTCATGGCCCCTCGGGTCACCTCGGTGGGCGATGAGACGTTAGGGTGGACGCGTTCCCGCGACGGCCGCAGGAAACCACCTACCTGCTCCGTAATGAGCCGCAGCTCAATGCGCCCGTCCCGGTAGACGCCCCTGCGTACACAGGCATCGGTGTTCGTCATCCGGAGCTTCTACGGACCCAGAGTCGCGCTGGTCACCGATTCTGGTGGGGCGCTCAGCCCGTAGGTTGGTGATGACCACGGCGCAAACCTCGGCCCGCTGAATCGAGTCGGCACGGTCGTAATCCCCGAGGCACCAACTGGAGGAGATCCCGATGGCCGATTCGCTGAGAACGATCGACGAGCTCGACGTGGAGGGGCGGCGGGTCCTGCTGCGCGCCGATTTCAACGTCCCGCTCCATCGGCCGCAGCCCGGCGGGCCGGTCGAGGTGGCCGATGACACTCGCATCCGCGCGGCGCTCGAGACGATCGCCGAGCTACGCGCGCGCGGCGCGCGGCTCGTGCTCGTCTCACACCTCGGACGCCCCAAGGGCATCGACCCGGCGCTGTCGATGCGGCCCGTGGCCGACCGCCTGGAAGCACTGACCGGCGCACCGGTGTCGCTCGCGCCCGCGGTCACGGGACCGCAGGTGATCGAGCTCACCGAACGGCTTGCCTCAGGCGAGATGCTGATGCTCGAAAACATCCGCTACGAGCCGGGGGAGACCCGCAACGATCCCGACCTCGTCTCGGCGCTGGCCGAGCTCGCCGACGTGTACGTGAACGACGCCTTCGGCACCGCGCACCGGGCCCACGCCAGCACGGAGGGCATCGCCCACCGACTGCCGAGCGCCGCCGGACGGCTGATGGAGCGCGAAGTGCGCACGCTCCAGGCGATCGTCGAGCGCCCCGAGCGGCCGCTCGTCGCGATCCTCGGCGGCGCCAAGGTCAGCGACAAGATCGGCGTCGTCGAGCGGTTTCTCGAGCTCGCCGACGTGTTGTGCATCGGCGGCGCGATGTGCTTCCCGTTCTTCGCCGCCCAGGGTCATCGCGTGGGCGCGTCGCTCTGCCCCGAGGACGATGTCGAGGCGGCGCGTCACGCGCTCACGGCCGCCGCGGGATCCGCGTGCCGGCTCGAGCTGCCGATCGACCTGTCGCTCGCGCCCGACGGGCAGGTGGAACCGGCGGGCCGGGACCTCGACGGCATCGAGGTCCCCGACGGCTGGAGCGGCCTCGACATCGGCCCGCGAACCAGCGCCCGCTACGCCGCCGAGATCGCGGCCGCCGGCACCGTCTTCTGGAACGGTCCGATGGGCCGCTTCGAGCTCGAGCCGTTCGCCGCCGGAACCCGCGCCGTCGCGGAGGCGGTCGCCTCCACGCCGGCCCGGACCGTCGTCGGCGGGGGCGAGACAGTCGAGGCGATGCGAAGCTTCGGCCTTGAGGATCGCGTCACCCATCTTTCGACCGGCGGCGGTGCGACACTCGAGTTCCTCGAGGGTCGCGAGCTGCCCGGCGTCCACGCCCTGATGCACACCGCCGTGAGCGCTCGATGATGTCGCCGTCCGGCCCCGAGCTCACGGATATCAGTTGCGCCTGCCTGATCGTGCTCGACGGGTGGGGCATCGCGCCCCCCGGTCCGGGCAACGCGATCGGACGGGCGCAGAAGCCCGGCTTCGATCGACTGTGGGCCGAATATCCGCACGCGGCGCTCGAGGCCAGCGGCCCGAGCGTCGGGCTGCCCGTCGGTCAGATGGGGAACTCCGAGGTCGGGCACCTGACCCTCGGCGCCGGGGCCGTCGTGCCGCAGACGTTGACGCTGATCGACAACGCCGTCGCCGACGGCGCGCTGGCGAACAATCCGGTCCTCCGCGATGCGCTGAGCGCGACCGACCGGGTTCACCTGCTCGGAATGGTGTCGGATGGCGGCGTCCACTCCGGCTTCGGCCACCTCCACGCGCTGATCGAGCTCGCCGCCGAGCTTCAGGTCCGAGATCTGGTGTTGCACTGCTTCACCGACGGTCGTGACACCTTCCCGACCTCGGGCGAGGGTTACCTGGACACGCTCGAAGGCTGGTGCCGCGGCGCCGGAACCGGCCGCGTCGCCACCGTCGTCGGCCGCTACTGGGCGATGGACCGCGACCGGCGCTGGGAGCGCACGCAGGACGCCTACGACCTGCTCGTGCACGGACGCGCCGAGCACCACGAGCTGGACGGGCCGTCGGCCGCGCGCGCCGCCTACGGGCGCGGCGAGACCGACGAGTTCATCCGACCGACCACGGTCGGCGAGGAGGGCCGGATACGCCCCTCGGACAGCGTGCTGTGCTTCAACTTCCGCCCGGACCGGATGCGGGAGATAGTGCGCGCGCTCGCCGAGCCCGACTTCGGCGAGGGCACCGAGGAGCTTCCCGGCTGGCGCGGACGCGGCGGCTGCGCAGCGATCCGGCGCCTGGCCACGATGACCGAGTACCAGAAGGGGTTTCCCTATCCGGTTGCGTTCACGGCCGCGCACCCCGCGATCACGCTCGGGGCGGTGATCGAAGCGGCCGGCGAGCGCCAGCTGCACGTGGCCGAGACCGAGAAGTACGCGCACGTGACCTACTTCTTCAACGGCGGCCGCGAGCGACCGTATGACGGAGAGCGACGGGCGCTGGTGCCGTCTCAGCGCGACATCCCGACCTACGACCACAAGCCGCAGATGAGCGCACGGGAGATCACCGAGGCGTTCCTGGCGGCGTTCGCAGAGGATCGGCCCCGGTTCTCGATTATCAACTTCGCCAACGCCGACATGGTCGGTCACACCGGCGTGGTCCCCGCCGCGATCACCGGCGTGGAAACCATCGACGGCTGCCTACAGCGGGTGGTGGAGGCGGTGCACGACGCCGGCGGCGTGTGTGTGATCACCGCCGATCACGGAAACGCCGACCACATGCTCGAGGACGACGGCAGTCCGAACACCGCGCATTCGCTCAACCGGGTGCCGCTGATCGTCACCGCCCGCGGCGTCGGGCTCGCGGCCACCGGCAGCCTGGCGGATGTCGCCCCTACGGTCCTGGCGCTGCTCGGAATCGAACCGCCCAAGGAGATGACCGGCCGCTCGCTGCTTGAACCGGCGCAGGAGCGGCCGCACCTCACGCCGGCGTGACGCCGACGCCTTCGGTGATGTACCTGGTGATCTCGGGGCTCAGACCGACGTCGAGCGAGACCGAGCCGCCGTCGAGGTGAACGCGCGACACGTCGTCGCTGAGCGTCGCCGTCCAGCCGTGCAGGTCGACATCGCGGAGCGCCTGGCGGAGAACGAGCGCGGCACGCTCGTCGGGGTCGGCGCACATCGCCGGCCGGTCGAGCTCGAGTTCGAGCTCGGCGAGCACGTCGTACGGCGAATCAGCACGCAGGCGCTGGAGGTTGCGATCGATCTCGGCCGCGACCGGCGCCAGCAGCAGGTCCTTCTGGTTCTTGGGGTGAATGGTCATCGCGGGCTCCTTCGGATGTTGTGAGCCCATCTAAGCGGGGCAACGGGCCGTGAACATCCGGTGTTTGCAGCGGCTCGATCCGTGCTTTTCCGCATTGGCGGAATGACCGCTGCTAGGGTTGATAAGGGACGTGTGGCTCGGGGCCCGCGAGCTGCACCCGAGTCGGCGTGCTCGTAAGTAGGCCGATGTGACCTCCCCCTCAGAACAGGCCTGACCACCGTGGGCGTCCGCGACTCACGAAACCCCCCCGGCACGCTGGACGCGGTTCGGCTGGCGCAGGAGGTTCTGTCCGAGCTGGACCTCGAGGTGGTGCTCCGGCGGGTGCTCGAGTCCGCGCGGGAGCTGTCGGGTGCGAGGTATGCGGCGCTCGGGGTGACGGATGAGTCGCGGGCTCGAGCTCGAGCGGTTCGTCACGATCGGCATCGACGAGGACGATCGTGAGGTGATCGGCGATCTGCCGAAGGGGCGGGGGGTGCTCGGCGAGCTGATCGCGCATCCGGTGCCGCTGCGGCTGGCCGATGTGGGCGCCCATCCTCACTCCTATGGTTTTCCGGCGGGTCATCCGCCGATGAGGACGTTCCTGGGGGTCCCGATCCTGATCGGCGGGGTCCCGTTCGGGAACCTGTATCTGACCGAGAAGGCGGGCGGCGAGGAGTTCACCGAGGAGGATGAGCGGACGATCATGCTGCTGGCCGCGTTCGCGGGCGTGGCGATCGACCACGCGCGGCGGTACTCCCGCCTGGATGCTCAGCACACCGAGCTCAGGCGGACCGTTGACGCGCTCGACGCGACCATGCAGATCGCGCAGGCGCTTGGCGGCGAGACCGATCTGGATCTGATCTTGGGGCTTGTGGCTAAGCGCGGACGAGCGTTGGTAGCGGCCCGGGCGCTCGTGATCGAGCATGAGCAGGCGGGGGAGATGGTCGTGGCTGCCGGCGCGGGCGAAATGCCCGCCGGCGTCGTGGGCGCCCGGGTTGACATGCAAGACAGCCTGGCCAGCGCGGCGCTTCGGGTATCGCGGACGCTCCGCCTCGAGGATCAGCCCAACCGGACCCGGTTCGAGCGGCATGGCCTCGGTCGGCTTGGTTTCGGGGCCGACGCGGGATTGGTGGTCCCGTTGATTTTCCGCGGGCGGGGATACGGGGTGTTGATCGCGGTCGACCGGCTCGAGGGCGGGCCGGCGTTCAGCGCTGAGGACCAGCGCCTGCTGGAGGCGTTCGCGGCCAGCGCGGCGACGGCCGTCGCGACCGCGGTGACCGTCGAGGGAGAGCGCCGTCGTCAACGGCTGGCGGCGGCCGAGCAGGAACGCGCTCACTGGGCCCGTGAGCTTCACGACGAGACGCTGCAGAACCTGGCCGCGCTGAGGCTGGGGCTCGCTGCGCAACTCCGCGATTCCAGACCCGAGGCGGTGCTCGAGACGGTGCGCGACGCGGTCGCCCAGCTCGAGCAGGAGATTCGCACGCTGCGGGCGCTCGTCACTGATCTTCGTCCGGCCGCCCTTGACGACCTCGGTGCTCAGGCGGCGATCGAGGATCTCGCCGAGCGCGCCCGCAGCCGCGGGCTCGAGGTGGATGTCGCCATCGACCTCGCCTACGAGCAGGGCCGCAAACCGGACCGGCCCGCGAGTGAGGTCGAGACCACGATGTACCGGATCGTCCAGGAGGCCCTGAACAACGCCGCCAAGCACGGCGGTGCGCACCATGCCCACGTCCGGGTCGTGGAAGACGACTCGACCGTGCGAATGACGGTGCGCGACGACGGACGCGGATTCGACCCGATCGCCCACACCGACGGATTCGGCCTCCTCGGGATGCGGGAGCGGGTCGAGCTGCTGCAGGGAACGCTCGAGGTCATCTCGTCGACAGGCCAGGGCACGACGATCGACGTGGCCTTCCCCGCCCGCTACCGCCGAGGCGTTGAGCGCCCCACGATCGAACCGCGCCCCGTGGCTGCAGAGCCCGTCACGCGACCGCGCGCCTGACGCGCGGGCTGGTGTAAGCGAGGCCACGGGCGGCGCGCCGGACGGCCTCGACGAGCTCACGATCGGCGGAGTCGGCCACCACGAACCCGATCGCTCCCGCCCTGAGCGCCTCGGTCGCGAACGCCTCGTTTGCGGTCATGGTGGTGACGACGATCCGGGTGCCGGGGGATGCCGTGCGGAGCCGCTTGATTCGCTCGGCGCTGAACCCGTCCGGCATCCGCAAGTCGAGCACGAGTACGTGGGGGTGCTGGACGGCCACCTCGTGCACGGTGGCCTCGAAGTCGGTCGTCTCGCCGACGACGTTCAGATCGTCCGCCTGGTCGAGCAACCACCGCAGGCCCCGGCGCAACCCGGGGTGGTCGTTCGCGAGCACGACACGCGTCCGCCCATTTCCGGTTGCGGCGTCCGGATCGCGATCGTCAATTCGATGAAGGTGGCGCATGCCCTGAATGTAGGCGCGGGGGCGGCTCCCCACGACCGTCTAAGGGTGCCGCCGGCCCGCGGTGAAGTACCGAATCCGTCCAGGTAGTCGCGCGCCGGCGGCGGCGCCGCACCTCGACCTGGGCTAACTACCGATGCCGATCATCGCCCGCCCGGGCACGATCGGGCGCGGTGACATCGACGCCGCCATCCTTGCATGCCTCACCTGATCCCCACTAGAGCCGCGGCACACGCCAACAACGGCGCCGGCCGCGGTGGCGGGCCCGATGTCGATCCGCAGGATCGGATCGACTTGCTGCTCGCCCATCTGGGGACGAGGACCGAAGGCCTGACCGGGCGCGAGGCGCAGCGGCGGCTGGAGCAGCTAGGCGCCAACGAGATAACGCGCACGGAGAAAACGAGCCGCCTGCGTGAGCTCGCGCGCCAGCTCGCCCACCCGCTCGCGCTGCTGTTGTGGGTCGCGGCCGGGCTGTCGCTGGCCAGCGGTAACCGGACCCTCGCACTCGCAATCGTGGCCGTGATCCTGCTCAACGCCACGCTGGCCTACGCGCAGGAGCTCCAGGCAGAGCGCGCCACCGAGGCGCTCAAGGAGCTGCTACCGCCGCACGCGCGAGTGCGCAGAGACAACAAGGAGGAGGAGATCCCGGCGTCGGCGCTCGTGCCGGGAGATGTGATGCTGCTCGGCGAGGGCGATCGTCTGTCCGCCGATGCCCGCTTGATCGAGGGCTCGCTCGAGCTCGACATGGCGGCCCTAACCGGTGAGTCGCAGCCGGTCGTCCGCAGCGCGGAGGCGGTGCGACGAACCGCCGCGCTGCTCGAGTCAGAGGACGTGGTGTTCGCCGGCACCCTGTGTACGGCGGGCGAGGCCGAGGCGGTCGTGTTCGCGACCGCGATGAGCACGCAGCTGGGACGGATCGCGGCGCTGTCGCAACGACTCAAGCCGGAGATCAGCCCATTGCAGCGTCAGGTGAACAAGGTCGCGTGGCTGATCGCGGCGATCGCCGTCGGCGCCGGCGTGGTGTTCTTCTTCGCCGGCACGACGCTGGCCGGGTTGTCACTGGCCGCCGCGGTGACGTTCGCGATCGGTCTGCTCGTCGCGAACGTTCCCGAGGGCCTGTTGCCGACGATCACGCTGTCGCTCGCGGGTGGCGTCCGCCGGATGGCCGCTCGCCGCGCGCTGGTCAAGCGCCTGACCGCCGTCGAGACGCTCGGCTCCACCGACGTGATCTGCACCGACAAGACGGGGACGCTCACGGAGGGGAGCATGAGCGTGAGGCTCCTGTGGGTGGCCGGCAGCGAGCTTGAGATCACCCCCCAGGTCGCCTCGGCGCCGCCGCTGTTCGCGGGCCTGGTGCGGACCGCGGTGCGGTGCAACAACGCCCATCTGGAGCCGGACGGCGAGCGTTGGCGCCGCAGCGGCGATCCGACCGAGAGCGCGCTCCTGATGGCGGCGGCGCAACTCGACTGTGACGTGCCGAGCTCTCAGCGCGAGCGCGAAGCCCGCCGCAAGCGCGTGTTTCATTTCGATCCGCACCTGAAGCGCATGACCACACTCGACGAGGAGCCGGGCGGTGAACTCTGGTACCACGCCAAGGGGGCCCCGCTCGAGTTGCTCACGCGCTGCACCGCGATCCGCACCGCCGATGGAGACCGGGCGATCACCGACGCCGACCGGACCGACGTGCGCGAGACGTTCGAGCGGTACGCCGGTCACGGGCTGCGGGTGCTCGGGTTCGCGCAACGCCAGGTCGCCAAGATTGAGGACGGCGAGCGGGACCTGATGGAGTCGCACCTGTGCTTCGTCGGGCTGGCCGCGCTCGCCGATCCCCCGCGGCCCGAAGTCGCCGACGCGGTCGCCCGCTGCAAGCGAGCCGGCATCCGGATCATCGTGGTCACCGGCGACCACGGTCTGACCGCTGTGGCGATCGCGCGCGAGGTCGGAATCGTCGAAGGCGACCCGACCGTCATCAACGGCATCGATCTCGACGCGATGCCGGAGCCCGAGCGGGACGCGCTCCTGCACGGCACGCCCGAGCTGATCGTCGCCCGCAGCAACCCCGAGACCAAGCTCCACATCGTCGACGCGCTGCGGGCACAGGGCCACACGGTCGCAATGACCGGCGATGGCGTCAACGACGCGCCCGCGCTCAGGCGCGCCGACATCGGCATCGCGATGGGCGCGAGCGGCACCGACGTCGCCAGGGAGGCGGCCACGATGGTGCTGACCGACGACAACTTCGCCTCGATCGTCGCCGCGGTCGAGGAGGGGCGCGTCGTCTACGACAACATCCGCAAGTTCATCACCTACATCTTCGTCCACGCCGTCCCCGAGGTCGTCCCGTTTGTCCTGTACGCACTCGCCGGTGGTGCGATCCCGCTGCCGCTCACCGCCCTCCAGGTTCTGGCGATCGACCTCGGCACCGACACCGTCCCGGCGCTCGCGCTCGGTCGGGAGCCGGCCGAGCCGGGGACGATGGACCGACCCCCCCGGCCGCGCGAGGCGGGGATCATCAGCCGGGCGATGCTGTCCCGCGCATGGCTCAGGCTCGGCGCGCTCGAGGCCCTGCTCGTCACTGGCGGCTACTTCCTCGTCCTGCTCACCGGCGGGTGGTCCTGGGGCGACCCCACTGGGGCCGGCACGTCGCTGCACCACACCTACCTCCAGGCCACGACGATGACCTGGGCAGGGATCGTGGCCTGCCAGATGGGGGCCGCGTTCGCGGTGCGCACGAGCCGGGCGTCGCTGCGCGAGGTCGGCGTGTTCTCCAATCCGCATCTGCTGCGTGGCGTGGCGTTCGCGGTGCTGTTCGCCGCCGCGATCATCTACCTGCCGCCGCTGCAGTCGATCTTCCACACCGCGGCGCTCGGGCCGCGCGAGCTGATCGTGCTCGCGTGCTTCCCGGTCATCGTGTGGGGGTCGGACGAGCTGTGGCGCTGGCGTGTGCGCAGTCGCGGCTCCGCCCCCGTTCGCCATCCAGAGCCGGCGCCCGCCGGCGTATCGTGACGACGACCGCCACCCACCTCCCGACCTCGCTGTACGAGACGGTGCGGGAGGCGCTGGCGCGACCGGAGACGTATCCGCACCGGCCGGCGTCCGTCGATGTGCGCGAGACCCACATCTCGTGGGTGTTCCTCGCCGGCGAGCTCGCCTACAAGCTCAAGAAGCCGCTCGTACTCGACTTCCTCGATTACGGGACCCCGGCGCGGCGGCGGGAAATGTGCACGGCCGAGGTGCGGCTGAACCATCGCCTGGCGCCCGACGTGTATCTCGGCGTGCGGGGCGTGGCGCGTATCGAGGAAGGGGTCGGGCTGACCGACGAGGACGACCCGAGGGCGATCGACTTCGTGGTCGAGATGCGCCGCTACGACGAGGCGCAGACGCTCGCGGCGACGCTCGAGCGCGGCGAGCTGCAGCGGCGGGACGTCGTCGAGGTCGGACGCGTGCTCGCCCGCTTTCACGAGGACGCGCGGCAGGTGGCGCCAGACAGAGCACCCGTGCTTGCGGCCGAACGCCGCTTTGACCGCAACCTGCAGGAGCTGCTCGCCGACGTCGAGCAGCGCGGCGAGATCGAGCGAGTACAGGACCTCGAGCGGTTCGCGCACGCGTTCGTGACCGCGCACGCCCCGACGTTCTGGGCGCGCGCCAACCGCGGGCAGGTCCGCGTGGGTCATGGGGACCTCCGCGCCGAACACGTCCTCCTGGACGATCCCGTGCGCATCGTCGACTGCGTCGAGTTCGATCCGGGGCTGCGCGAGCTCGACGTGGCCGACGACCTCGCGTTCCTGGTATTCGATCTGGCCGCGCACGGCGGCGAGCGCTTCGGCGAGATCCTCGTGGACGCCTACCGGGATGCCGGCGGCGACCCGGGCTCAGACGCGCTGATCGCCTTCTACGCCGCGTACCGCGCACTTGTGCGCGCCAAGGTCGCGCTCGTGCGCGGCGCCCAGCTGCCGGGCTCGAGCGCGGAACACGGTCAGGAGAGCGCCCACGCCCGCGACCTCATTTCACTTGCCGAGCGCTTTGCCTGGCGTGCGAGACGGCCACTCACGATCGTCGTGTGCGGTGTTCCCGCCAGCGGCAAGTCACACCTTGCGCATGCGCTGGCCGAGCGGTCCGGGCTCCCTCACCTGAGCTCGGACGTGATCCGCAAGCGGCTCGTCGGGCTGCGCCCGACCGAGCGGGCGCCGGGCGAGACCTACAGCGCGGACTGGGACGCGCGCACGTACGCCGAGCTCGGCAACCGCGCGTCCGGCGCGCTCGCCGGGAACGGTGGCGTGATCGTCGACGCCACCTTCCGCCATCGGGACGATCGCCGCGTGTTCACGGCCGCGCTCGGCGCTGCGCGGCAAGTCGTGTTCATCGAATGCCAGGCCCCCGGGCCGGTGCTCGCGCAGCGGGCGGGGCAGCGCGAGCACGACCGCGATCGCGTCTCGGACGCGAGCCTCACGGTCGTGCTGCGCGAGCAGCGCCGGTGGGACGCGCTCGACGAGGTGCCGGCGAGCGCCCACTTGACCGTCCGAACCGACCGTCCGGTGGAGCAGATCACCGCCGATGTCCTCGCGCTGCTCGACCGCCGCCTTGCCGAGCTCACCCTCGCCTGAACTGCCGCGACGCCGCGGGCGCCCCGCCTGGGTAGGGGCGCTCGGCGGCGTCCGCTCGGTCAGCTCGCCGACACGACACCGGCGAGCCCGCCGCGGACGACGGCCTCGTCCGGCCTCGTACGCGCCGAGCGGGTGAGCACAAGCAGCGGGCAGCGGGCGGTGCGGGCGAGCCGCTGCGCGATCCCGCCGTAGACCAGCCGGCCGAGCGGGCCGTAGCCCCTCGAGCCGACGACCAGGAGATCGAGTGAGGCGCTGTAGAGCGTGAGCTCTTCGACCGGGTCCCCATAGGCGGAGTGGGGCTCGACACCCCCGAGCGCCGCGATCCGCTCGCGGGCTTGGTCCACCTTGCGCTCTATCGAGTCGACCTCGACGGCGGCGGCGGTACCCAGGTACCCCAGGTACAGGTGGGCGGGAGTCGAGATCGCCTCGAATGCGGACAGCTTGCTGTCGTGCTCAGACGCGATCATCCTTGCCAGGGCCAGCGCAGCTTCGCTCTCGGGTGACGCGTCGTAGCCGACGCCAACCTCCCGCATCACCGCCGGCTCACGGCTATACCCTGCGGGGGCGATTGCAACCGCGCACGGTGCGCCGTTTAGGGCCGCCCGCGTGTCGTCGCCGATCAGAACCCTTCCCAGCAAGCTACGACGAGAGGAGCCGATCACGAGCAGGTCGGCCCCGGTCAGCTCAGCGAGCTCATGCAGGCCGCGTCCGACCGACGGCGATCCGTACCAGCGGACCTCCGCCTCGACTCCGGTCTCCCCGCGCCTATTCTCGAGCAACTCGCGGATGCGCTCGTGCTGCCAGGCCTCGTAGTCGGGGCGAGCATCCCGTGACACCTTGCTATCACCCTGGTAGACCTGGGCGAGGGTGAGTTCGCTGCCGGAGGCGGCGAGCATTTTCGCGAGCGCTATCGCGTCACGGCCTCCCTCGTCATCATTGACACCGACAACGACGTTTCTGAACATCGCGCTTCCTCCTCGTGGAATCTTGCGCTCACCGTATGCCACGAGAGGTCACGCTCAATCGGGGCTCGACCACCCGTCTGTTGCGGCCTTCTACGTCCGGTGATCAGGTCGCCGCGAGCGCACGAACGCCACTCGAGCACAGCAACGGGCGAACAGGCCTGCAGTCAGCTTTGCCCGAGCGCCTCGCTGGCGTCCTGCGCCAGCCGAGTCGCGGACTGCTGGCGGTCGCTGGGGTTCTTGGCGAGCGCGCGATCGAGGACATCCTGGAGACCGGCCGGGAGGTCCGGGTTGAGTCCCGCCAGTCGGCGGGGCGGGTCGTGGACGTGGGCCCACAGCTTCTCGAGATCGGTGTCGCGGTCGAACACCACGCTTCCGGTGAGCATTTGGAACAGGATGCAGGCGAGCGAGTAGATGTCCGCGCGGGCGTCGACGTCGGCGCCGTGCGCCTGCTCGGGCGCGATGTAGTCGACCGATCCGAGGGCCACGCCGGTTCGGGTCAGGTGCTCGTCGCCGGCTCGCCTGGTGATGCCGAAGTCCGTGAGATAGGCGTGGTCGCCCCCCGAGCGCTGGGCGAGCAGCACGTTGCCGGGCTTGACGTCGCGGTGGACGAGCCCGAGTGCGTGCGCCTCGTCGAGCGCGCCGGCGATCTGGCCGGCGATCGAGACGGCTCGCGCCGGGTCGAGCCGGCTCTCGCGGCGGAGCAGCCGTCGCATGTCGGTGCCGTCGACATAGCGCATCGTCAGGTACAGCACGCCTTCGTCCTGGCCGGCGTGATAGATCTGGACCACGTGGGGGTGATCGATGGCAGCGGCTACCCGGCACTCGCGCTCGAAGCGGGCGCGGAACAGCGGGTTGCCGGCGGCGTCGGGTGCGATCACCTTGAGCGCCACGGCCCGGCCCAGGGCTAGGTCGGTCGCGAGGAAGACGAGGCCCATCCCGCCCTGGCCGACTAACGCGTCGATTCGATGTCCGGCGAAGTCCGTCCCGATGGCCAGGTTCGGCTCGCCGTGGGACAGACCCGGATGCGCCCCGGCCGACTCGGGGCCCATCCGCGCCAGCCGGGCGCCGAGACTCGGATCGAGATAGGTGCCGCCCGCGAGCACCGAGCGCACCGCCTCCACCAGCTCGGCCTCGGCCGCGTCCTTGAGGACATAGCCGCGGGCGCCCGCGCTCAACGCCGTACGTGCGAAGCCCGGTTCCGCCTCCATCGTCAGGACCACGATCGCGGTTGCTGGGGACGCCTCGAGGAACCGGGGGATCGCCGCCAGCGTCGGCGTGCCCGGCATGTTCAGATCGAGCACCACGACCCGCGGCTGATGTCGTTCGGTGAGTGCCAGGGCCGCCTCGACATCACCTGCCTCTCCCACCACGGTGAGGTCCGTCTCCCAATCCAGTACGCGACGAAGCCCACTGCGGATCAACGCGTGATCGTCGGCCAGGACGATCCCGATCCGATCCGAAAGCACCTCAAGGCCAGTAGCGTCGGCCACGTGGCCGACTCTACTGGCGAAGAAAGTGCTGGATGAACGTCAGGGCGCGAACACGATCCGGGCTGCGACCCGTCCGGCCTCGACGTCCGCGATCGACTCGTTGACGCGGGCCAGCGGGCGGACCTCGCGGATGACTTTGGTCTTGCCGGCGGCGTGCAACTCGAACACCTCGCGCAGATCGGCGCGGGTCCCGACGATCGAGCCAACCACCGTGATGCCGTTGAGCACGGTCTCGAAGATCGGGAGGGTCACGTGGTTGTCGGCGGGCAGCGCGACGCATACGAGCGTCCCGCCGCGACGAAGCGTGCCGTAGGCCTGCTCGAACGCGCGCGGTGAGACCGCGAGCGCGATCGCCTGGTCGGCACCCCCGAGTGATTTGATCGCTGCCACGGGGTCCTCCCGGGTGGCGTTGACGGTGAACTCGGCGCCGAGCTCGAGCGCGAGCTCGAGCTTCTCGTCGAGGAGGTCGACCGCGATCACGCGGGCGCCGGCGATCGCGGCGTACTGGATCGCCAGATGGCCGAGCCCGCCGACGCCGAACACGGCGACGAGATCGGAGGAGCGGGTCCCGGCGACCTTGACCGCCTTATACGTGGTAACGCCGGCGCAGGTGAGCGGCGCCGCGTCGAACGGGTCGATGCCGTCGGGCACCTTCACCACGTAGCGGGCGTAGGCGACCGCGAACTCGCCGAAGGCGCCGTCGATCGAGTAGCCCATGTTCTCCTGGGACTCGCACAGCGTCTCCCACCCCGAGACGCAGTAATCACAGGTGCCGCACGCATAACCGAGCCACGGCATGCCGACACGGTCGCCGAGCTCGACCTCGGTGACGCCAGGGCCGAGCTCGACGACCCGCCCGACGCCCTCGTGCCCGGGGATGAACGGCGGCGAGGGCTTGATCGGCCAGTCGCCGTGGGCGGCGTGGATGTCGGTGTGGCACAGCCCCGATGCCTCCACGCTGACCAGGATCTGCCCGGGTTCGAGGTGGCGCCAGGGCACCTGCTCGACACTGAGCGGCGCACCGAAGTCGTGGACGACCGCGGCGTGATAGCCGGCGACCTCCGGGGTGGACTGTTTGGGATTCGGGACCGTCGTAGCCATGAAGATCTCCTTGCTGGTGGGCTCCAAATGGTGCGCGAGCCCACGGGGATGCCCCATCCGTCGTCGCGTGCACATCCGATGCGGGTAAATACCGAACGTCGCGACGATTTGGCCGATCCGGCGCGCTAGGCGTCGTCCGCCAACCGCTGGTAGCACTCGAGGTGAAAGCAGCCGCCGCTGGAACAGATCTCCGGCTCCGCCGCTCGCGACGTGCGCGTGGCGAAGCCGTCCCCGAGGTGCACGAGCGGCTCATAGACGCCGATGATGTCGTCACACGCAGGGCAACGCGGAGGATCCACCAAGCGCCACTCTCCCAGAGGATGTCCCATTCCGGGTTCAGCATCGGTCATGCGCTGCCCGGGTCCATCCGTCGAGGACCGCAGCCGACGTGTGAAGAACTACTGAGTCCGGTGTTTGGCGATCCGCATTCGATCAACCCGGGCCGCGGCCGACTCAAACCACGCAACCAATCATGACTCACCTCCTTTCTCGACTCCTGAGGTGTCCACTGTCAGCGTGAGTCGGGGTGCGGTTGCGTCCGTAGTAGGCCGAACGGATCTGCCGCTTGTAACGGTCGCCGCGGCGCTCGCGGCCGAGTAGAAATAACTCAGGCCATTCCCACACGCCGACCCCGGCCGGCGCTATTCAAGACGCAAAGGAGGCCGAGATGTCAACCACCACTCGAGAGCTCGCCAGCGAGACATGGGCGGAATACTTCGATGCGCTCAGCCGCGAGCTGTTCGACGCGCCGACCACGATCGAGGTGGGCGACGCGGCCGGCCCGGCGAGCGTCGAGGCGAAGCATCTCGCCCTACACGCCCTGACCTACGACCACCGAGACGACGTATTCGAGGTCGCCGTAGCCCGGGGCGGCCCACATCTGCCGGCCGTCCTTCGCCACCTCGTCGATCACCCGGCTCGGGTGGCCGTGGACAACCACACGATGCTGGCACCGTTAACGATCGTGGTCGACGGCCGCGACGGCCTGCGCACGATGATCCGGATCGAACACGACCCGGACGCCGGCGGCTAAGCCTGCTCGAGCTTCGAAGCCGACAGGCCCAGACCCCGGTCAGGCTGCGAACAGTTCGTTGTGGAGGTCGATCAGCGACCTGATGTCGTGGACGTCGGCGTCCCGGTCGGACGCACAGATCGGATCGTCGCCCAGCGCGCGACGCACCCGCTCGACGGCGCCGGCGTCTCGGCTGGCCAGCCGCTGCACCTCCACATGGGTGCGGGCGACCTTGTCCGCCAGCCGGGTGCCGAGCCGGTCGTGCAGTCTCCCGGCGACCGTGACGGCGTCGTGCGGCGCGCGATCGAGCGGGTGCACGCGATTTACGATCACTCCGCACCGATGAAGGCCGGCGCGGTCCAGCTCGGCGGCGAAGAAGACCGCCTCGTCGACCGCCGAGCGCTCCGGCGAGGTGACGATCAAGAAGCCCGTGTGCGGGTCGCCGAGCAGATCGTGGACATCGGCGGCCCGGCGGCGGAAGCCGTCGAGCAGCCCCGCGAGCAGCCGGAACAGCGTCGTCAGGTCGTCGAGCAGCTCGACGCCCGTGATGCGGCGCAGCGCGGCGAACACGATGCCCGCGGCCCGCATCGCATGACCGGACGGCCGGAGGAGCGCCGTCAATGTACGACCTTCGAGAAATGCGGTCAGGCGGTCCGGCGCCTCCAGGAAGTCGATCGCATGGCGGGACGGCGGCGTGTCGAGCACGATCACGTCGTACTCCTGCTCGTGCTCTATCTCGAACAGCTTCGCGATTGCGGTGTACTCCTGGGAGCCGGCCACGGCCGTCGAGATATGGCCGTAGATCGGATTGGCGAGAATCTGCTCCTTCGTTCGCGGATCCGGCGCGAGCAGCTCGATCAGCTCGTCGAAGGTGCGCTTGGAGTCGAGCATCATCGCGAATAGCTCGCCTCGCGCCTGCATCCCCGACCCCTCCAGGCGGGCCAGATCGACGGGCTGCGGCCGGTTGTCGAGCGCATCGAGGCCGAGCGCCTCGGCCAGCCGCCTGGCTGGGTCGATCGTGACCAGGGCCACGCGGTGGCCCTGCACCGCCATTCCGAGCGCGACCGCCGCAGACACCGTGGTCTTCCCGACCCCGCCGGCGCCCGCGCAGATCACGACGCGCCGGTCCGACAGCGCTTGCGCCAGGCGGCTCACGACGAGTCGGGTCCCATTAGATCGGCGAACCGCTTGACGTCGGCGCGCTCGAGCTCGGGCTCGAACCGGAACGGCAGCGTCGTCAGGCGCACCGGTGCGACCCCTCGCCGCAGACGCGCGAGCTGCGCTCGCTGCGCCTTGGCGCGAGCCGCAAACCAGCGCGCGGACCGGACGGCCGGATCCTCGGCGGCACGCGCAAGCGCGAGCACGTCCTCGGAGGTGAAACGGGCGGGAAAGACGCGGTTGGCGACCACCGCGTCGAGCCCGATGCGGAACCGGTCGGCGAGCGAGGTCTGCAGCGCCAGCGCCTCGCTCACGGCCATCTGCTCCGGCGTCGCCACCACGACCACGCCGACGGCGCGCGGATCGCGAAGCATGCGTTCGACCCTGCCGGCCTGCCTTGCCACCGGCCCGACCCGGGCGATTGCGGCGAACGTGCGCGGCGCGCCGAGCAGTCCAACGAGCTGACCGCTCGCCGGCGCGTCGAGGATGACCACGTCGTATTCGTCGGCGTGCGGCTTGTGCCGCGGTCGCTCGACGAGCTCCCACACCTTGCCGATCGTGAGCAGGTCGCTCATCCCCGGTGCCGCATCGACGAACGCCTGGAACGCAGCGCTGCGCGCGAGCATGGCGGCGGGGAACGGTCCCGGTACCTCGTAGCGCAGGTACTCCTCGAGCGCAGCCCGCCGGTCGATCGTCACGTGGTGAAGGCCACGCTCGAGCTCGACTTCCACGAGCGGGTCCGCCGGTCGTCCTCCGAGCATCCGCGCCACGTCCGCGCGGCCGGCGGTCTCCGCGACGATCGTGCGGAGGCCGCGCCGGGTCGCATCGACGGCGAGCGCGGCGGTGACGGTGGATCTTCCGACGCCGCCCTTGCCCGCGACGATCAGCAGCCGTTTTGTGATCGCAACGGTCATCGTGCCTCCCGTCGGTGGTTTCCTCGCCCGCGTGGTGAGGCTACGGCGGTCTCGGGCGCCGAGAATCCGTAGTTCTCCGAACCGGTGGCACGGCCGGACGGTCAGGATCTGACGTAGTGTGCGCGACATTGTGCTGCGCGTGCCCAGCGACGCCGGCCGCGCGATCGAAGCCGAGCGCAAGGCCCATGCCTACGCCCGCGAGCGAGGCTTCTCGCGGCCGCTGTACGCGGTCATCCGGGCCTTGGCGAGGGCCGTCCTGCGGACGTGGTTTCGCATGCGCGTCTCCGGGGCGGAGCACATCCCCGCCGACGGCGGCGTGATCGTCGCCCCCAACCACAAGAACTTTCTCGACCCGTTCTTCATCGGGATCGTCACCCGCCGCCACGTCCGGTTCATGGCGAAGGTCGAGCTGTTCAAGGGCCCGCTGGCATGGCTGTTCCTGCGTCTGGGAGCGTTCCCGATCCGGCGTGGCGAGTCCGATGCCGAGGCCCTCGACACCGCCGCCGCGATCCTGAGCGGCGGCGGGCTCGTGGTGGTGTTCCCGGAAGGCACGCGCGTCGAGCAAGCCGACGCGCTCGGCGCGCCCCGTCACGGCGCCGGCCGTCTTGCGGTCGCGACCGGCGCTCCGGTCGTCCCGGCGGCGATCACCGGCACGTCGCACCTGTGGCGCGGCGCGCTCCCGAAACGCCGCAGAGTCCAGATCGCCTTTCTCCCCGCTGCCGAGCCGGCGCCGGCGGCCGCGGGCCGCGATCCCGCTTCGGAGCTGATCGACGATCAGGTTTGGCCCGCGGTGCAGGAGGAGTACGGCCGCCTGTCGGCCAGACCCGGACTGATCGCCGCCGCGCTCGCCGCGGCGGGCGTCGGCGGCGGACTGCTGGCCCGGCGGCGTGCTCAGGCGAGCCGGAAGCCTCGGCTGCTCGGCACGGTCGACCCTCGCCGACCGAGGGCTCGCCGGGCGCGCCGGAGCCGGTTGGGCAGGTTGCGCCGGCGATAGCACCGCATCGTCAACTCGTGACCGGTCGGTGACTCTCCGATCGAGGACGGGGGTTTTCCCGGATGTGCCGGGCACCACCGGTGGAGACGATCGCGGCAGTTCTGCCTGCCCCGACCTAATCGAGGTGTGATGCCGAATGATCGAATGATCGCGGCTCTCGGTGAGAGTCAGCTGCTGCTGCCCGGACTCCTCACCGGCGGGCTGGCCGGGAGCGCCCGTGTCATGTACCCGCTGACGATGCTGACCGGCGTGTGATGACGGCGGACACGACCGCACAGGAACAGGGCACGCGTGAGCGGCTACTGGCGGCGTGGCGGTCCGAGGTCGTCGCCGCAGCCGTGTACGAGCTGATCGCGCGGCGACTGTCCGCCCCGGAGGCAGACATCCTGCGCCGGATGGCTCAGGCCGAGAACGGTCATTGCGCCCGGCTGGAGGCGCGATTGTCCGAGCTCGAAATCGAGATCCCGCCGCGCGACAGCGTCCGTGCATCCTGGTGGCTACGACTGCAAGCCCGAATCGCGCCGGTCGATCGGCTGCTCGCGGCGCGGGAGGCGGCAGAGAACGAGGAAGCCGACGAGCTGTACACGCGTCCGACCGGCGATCCGGCGACCGATGCTCTGTTCGACCAGATCCGGGACGAAGAGCGAGGCCATTCATCCGTGGTCAGCGAGATCCGCGCCGGCCCAAGCGCCAGCGCCGGTGCGGAAGCCCCGGTGGATCCCGCGCGAGCGCGGCTCGACGCGCTCCTGGGCGGCGATAAGAGCCACCGGACGGCGGGTGGGTGGATCGGCGGCGCGATCTATGGCGCCAACGACGGGCTCGCGGCGGTATTCGGAATCGTCGCGGGTGTGTCCGGCGCCACCGGCGGCTCGAGCTTCGTGCTCACCGCAGGCATCGCGGCCGCGGTCGCCTCGGCACTGTCGATGGCGACGGGCGCGTTCCTGGCCGAGCGCTCGGAGGCCGAGATGGCCGCCGCCAACCTCGAGCGAGAGCGTCGGGAGATCGTCGAGCACCCCGAGGAGGAGCGGGAAGAACTGTCGCTCTTCTATCAGCTGAAGGGGATCGACGAGGACACCGCCGGCGCGATGGCCGAGCAGCTCTCAAGGCATCCGGAGGCGATGCTGCGGGCGCTCGCGGCGGAGGAGTTCGGGATCACCGACGATCGCCACGATCCCCGTCAAGCCGCGATCGCCGCGGGGGTCTCCACTGGGTTGGGCGCGATCGTGCCAGTGATCCCGTTCATGTTCACCACCGGGACGGTCGCGATCATCCTCGCGGCGGCGGTATCGCTCGTCGCGCACTTCCTCGTTGGTGCCGCGAAGTCGCTCGTGACCTTGCGGACCTGGTGGTCGGCGGGCCTCGAGATGACGCTCGCGGGCGTGATCGTCGGCGGCACCACGTATCTCGTGGGGCTGGCGCTCCCGACCTGACCGAGCGAGGGTTTGCCGAATCGGACGGCGGCATTTGCCGGTCCTCGGGTCGATGGTGTCAGGTTCTCGCGATACTCGCCGGTCGGCGGCTCTATTCGACGTCCCGGCGGGGTCGGTCGCGTCTGCGACGTCCCGGCTGGGTTGCCGATTGCGTGGATCGCGTCAAGGACGTCCCTGATACCGCCCGCGGTGCTGACGTCGAGGCGGTCAAGGATCGTCTCAGTGTCCGCGAACTGCTTTGCGGCGCGCGCGTCCGAGGCGACGGACTGCACCGTTTGCCCGACCATGATGATCGATAGGAGCACGAGCTGCAGGAACGTCTGCGCGATCCACGCCACGATGATGATCACCTGCCCCGAGGTAATCGCGGCAGGCAGGCTGATCAACGCGATCGCCGCGAACACGTATGCGCATGCCATCGTTCCGACGCTGCGGGTGATCACGAGCGCGAGCTTGGCGTTGAATCCCTCGACATCACGAACTGCGTGCCTGATCTCCCTGGGATCGAAGCGTACGACACGCGGCAGTTCCTCGCGGACCTTGACAGGTGCATCCATGTGTAAAAGCCTCCAATCGGGACCATCCGACACCATCGCCACGGAGGCTGCGTATCACGCTGCGCGATCTGATGGCAATCCAGACACGTCGAGTGAGGCTTGGGGAATCGACGCCGTTCGAGTGAGAAGCGCGTGACGCCTCACCGGGTTGATTCGTTGATCGAACACTCGAGGGTCGCGGAGATCCCTCGCCCGAGCGGGGGACGGTCCCGGCCCTCCTCGCGCAGTGTCTGGCCCGTCGTGTCCGGACGTGGACTCGCCCCCCGCCAATCTTCCGGCGGTGGGCGACGTTCTGTTCGAGCCATCCTCAGGGTGGGGACACGCGGGCTTCTTCTAGATCGAGGTCGTGTTCGACCCGGCGCAGGGTGGTGATCCCGACGCGTCCCTGGTCGTGCATATCGCTCAACGTGCGACGCTGGAAGGCGATCAGGTCGCGACGCAGGACCAACTCCGCCTGGGCGGTGGCGGCGACTTCGTCCTCGAGATCTACTTCGTCGCCCGAGGCCTCCAGCCGGTGCAACCGGGCGAGGTACTGCGCCCTCAGGCCGTCGGCAAGCTCCTCGGGTAGTCCGTCGTGGTCGGCGGCCTCTCCGAGGTGATCGAGCACCGCCTGGGTGATCTGCAGGCGTACCTGGCGTTCGGCGTCGGCGACTGAGGGGTGCTCGCTGAGCCGCAGGCGGCGCACCAACGCAGGGAGAGTCATGCCCTGCCCGACCAGCGTCACGATGATGACCGCGAATCCCAGGTAGATGATGTCATCGCGACCGCCGAGGGTGTGCCCGGCGTCAGTCGTCAGGGGCACCGCCAGGAGAGCCGCCAGCGTAATCGCTCCGCGCATTCCGGACCAGCCCAGGATCAACCGTTGCCGCCACCCCTGCTGCTGAATGGCATCTTCCCCGCGGCGTCGCAGCCTGACCAGCCAGCCGAGGCCTTCCATCCAAATCAGGCGGACCAGGATGACGGTCAACACGACTCCCGCGCCGGTCAGCGCCAGCCGACCCACCCGACCGCTCGCTCCGCTGCTGAACGTGTGAAACGACAGCCCCACGAGCACAAACAGCGCCGCATTCACCAGGAACACCAGCGTCGCCCAGAATGCCCCCGACTGGAGTCGGCTGCGCGCCGAGAACGCCCCTCCGCTGCTGTGCCAACCCAGATACAGCCCGGCGAACACGGCCGAAAGCACTCCGGACGCGTGGAGCGCTTCGGCGGGCAGATAGGCGGCGTAGGCCACCAGGATCGAGCCGGCGATCTCGATCGGCGGATCGTCGACACGGTTACGCAACCAGCGGCCCGCGAGCCCGACGGCCAGGCCGATTGCCGCTCCCGCCGCGGTCGAGTACACGATCGACCCCGTCGTGTGCAGAACCGAGAAATGCCCTGTCGTAGCGGCGGTCACCGCAGCTGCGTACAGGACTAGGGCGGTGGCGTCGTTGAACAGCGCCTCTCCTTCCAAGACGGTGAGCAGCCGCCGCGGCAGGCCCAGCCTGCGACCGATGCTGGTCGCCGCCGATGCGTCCGTCGGACCGACCGCCGTGCCGAGGACGAACGCCATCGACCAAGACAGATGACCGAGCCAGTGCGCCACAGCAGCCACCCCGAAGGCGGTTGCCACCACCAAGCCCACCGCAAGCACTCCGATCGAGCGAGCGTTGCGGAGAAACGCTGTCGGCGACGACGTCACCGCGGCGTCGAACACCAGCAGGGGAAGCAAACCGAGCAACACGACGTTCGGGTCGAGCGAGACATCGGGCACGAACGGCAGAAAGCCGATAATCAAACCGGCGACGACCAGGACGACCGCGGCCGGCACTCCGGCCTTGCGGAGCACTGCGACGGCGACGAGCGTGACCGTGGCCACGCCGAGAACGATCATCAGTTGCCCAGAGCTCACGACCCAATACTGATCGCTCCGCCCTCCGACCCGCCAGCTCGTGGCATCGGGGTGGCGCGCCCATCCCAGGTCGCGGTCGGGCTGGTCGATCCTTCCGTTTGGCCGGTGCCAAGGATTGGTTGGCGGCTGGCGAGCCTAGCCATAGCGTGGAGGGGAGCGATGTTCAGGAGATCATCCGGCGCCGCGAAGTCGCTCGTGACCTTGCGGACCTGGTGGTCGGCGGGCCTCGAGATGACGCTCGCGGGCGTGATCGTCGGCGGCACGACCTATCTGGTGGGGCTCGCGCTCCCGACCTGACGGGAGTCAGGGTTTTTCCCCATCGGACGGCGGCGTTTGCCGGTGGTTGGGGCCTCAGGTCGACACGTAGCCTGACCTATGCCCGATCGAAGCCGCATGCCCGAACCCGGACCCAACAGCCCCCGCCAACCATCGCGCACGACCGACCGGTTCGCTGCCGCATCGATCGTCGTGGTCGTGCTGGCCACCGTCCTGTTGATGGTGTTCGTCACCCCGGCGAAGCGGGTCCAACCGACGGTACCGATCCCGTACAGCCCGACGTTCCTGGCGCAGGTACACGCGGGCAACGTGAGCGCGATCTCGTCCAAGAGCACGACCGTCCATGGAACCTTCCGGACCGCCGTGCGCTATCCGAGTGACGCGACCACGGCCACGACGTCGTTTGTGACCGAGATCCCGGAGTTCGCCAACAGCAACGCCCTGATGGCGCTGCTGCAGTCAAAAGGCGTGCAGATCAACGCCACCGCCCCCTCGACGGGCACCCCGCTGCTCGTGACGGTACTGCTGTACCTCGGTCCGGTGCTCCTGATCGTGCTGTTATTCGTGTGGATGCGCCGCTCGAGCGGCGCCGGCGGCCTCGCGGCGTTCGGGCGCTCGCGGGCCCGGCGGGTCGAGCCGTCAGATCAGACCGTCGACTTCGACGATGTCGCCGGGATCGACGAGGCCAAGGCGGAGCTGACCGAGCTCGTCGACTTCCTCAAAGACCCGGACAAGTACCGCCGCCTGGGCGGCCGGATCCCCCGGGGCGTCCTGCTGACCGGCCCGCCCGGGACCGGCAAGACGCTGCTGGCACGCGCGCTGGCCGGCCAGGCGCGGGTGCCGTTCTTCTCGATCTCGGCTTCCGGGTTCGTGGAGATGTTCGTCGGCGTGGGGGCGTCGCGGGTCCGAGATCTGTTCCAGCAGGCCAAGCAGGCGGCGCCGGCGATCATCTTCATCGACGAGCTCGACGCGATCGGCCGCTCACGCGCGGGCGCGATGGGCGGCCTTGGAGGCGGCCACGACGAGCGCGAGCAGACGCTCAACCAGATCCTCACCGAGATGGACGGCTTCGACCCTTCGGACGGGGTGATCGTCATCTCCGCGACGAACCGCCCCGAGGTGCTCGATCCCGCGCTGCTGCGCCCCGGGCGCTTCGACCGCCGAGTGGCCGTCCAGCCGCCCGACACAGCGGGTCGGCGCAAGATCCTCGACGTGCACACTCGCTCGGTGCCGCTCGCCCCCGACGTCGATCTCGACCGCCTGGCCGCCACCACCCCCGGCATGGTCGGAGCCGACCTGGCCAATATCGTCAACGAATCGGCTCTGACCGCCGCCCGCCGCGGCCACGATGTGGTCACGATGGCCGATCTGCACGACTCGCTCGAGAAGCTGGTGCTCGGCAGCGAGCGCCGCGTCCTGATGTCCGACGAGGAGCGGCGCCGGACCGCGTACCACGAGGCGGGGCACGCACTGGTCGGGATGCTCACTCCCGGTGCCGACCCCGTCCGCAAGGTGTCGATCATCCCCCGCGGGATCGCACTTGGGATCACGTTCTCGGCACCCGACGCCGACCGCTTCAGCTACGACCAGCCGTACCTGCTCGGCAAGATCAAGGTTGCGCTCGGGGGCCGCGTGGCCGAGGAGCTCGTATACGACGACGTAACCACCGGCGCCCAGAACGACATCAAGCAGGCCACCGAGCTAGCGCGCAACATGGTCGGGCTTTGGGGGATGAGCCACGTGATCGGTCCCGTGACCGTGATCTCCGAGGAGACGCAGATGCCGTTCCCGGGCGCCAGCGACGTCTCGCCGCAGACCCAGCAGCTTGTCGACGAGGAAGTCCGGCACCTGATCGAGGATGCGCACGAACAGGTTACGCAGCTGATGAGCGCCAACCGCGAGCGGCTCGACTCGCTCGCCGACGCTCTGCTCGAGCACGAGACGCTTGAGCAGGACGAGGCCTACGCCGCGGCCGGCATTGAGATGTCAGGCCCGACGCGGGTCTTCACCTAGCACCGTGCTGGCGCCCCCAAGCGGACGAGCTCGTCCGCCGACGGAAGGCGCTTGCGCATAGCTGCGTCACACCTCGGGGCGCGGCACGACCAGCACGGCGGCGGTCGCGTCGTGCATGAGCGCCTCGCCGGTGCCGCCGAGGAGGACACGAGCGGCTCCTCCCCAGCGCCGCGAACCGATCACCAGCAGGTCGACCTGCTGGCACAGCTCCATCAGTGCGTCGGCGGGGCGGCCTCGCCGGACGTCCACCTCGGCGAGCTCGGCGCCGGTCGCCTCGGACGCGCTCTGCGTCCGCTCGAGCAGTGCGGCGATATGCGGTGCCAGCAGTTCATCCCACATCGCGAGCATCTGCTCTCGCACTGCGGACTGCCAGCCAACCATCGGGACGCGGTCGTCCACGACGGCCCGGACCCACAGCGTGGCGCCGGCGCTGACCGCGAGCGCTCCGGCCAGCGCGAGCGCGGCCTCGGACTCGGGAGCGCCGTCGTACCCGACGCCGATGCGCGTGAGTCGCCGGGCGGGTTGCTCGCTGAGCCCCCGGGGCGCTACTGCCAGCGCACAGCGACTGTGGCTGAGGAGCTGCCGCGTGCGGCCGCCGATGCGTACACGACCCTCGGGGCCTTGCCGAGTCGACCCGACCACGATCAGATCGCGATGCTCTCGCTGTGCCACGCGCTCGAGCGCACGGGGCACCGACCAGTCGGTCTCGACGAGGGTCCGAGCGTCGGACGCGACGGCGTCGCGGGTTTCCTTGAGCACACGCTGCGCGTCCTTGCGCATCCCCGTCCACCCGATCTCGGCGGGTAGGACGACCATCGGATCGGGATGGACGGCTACCAGCATCAGTTCCGCGCCAGCGGCGCGGGCGATCATGGATGCGAGCGTGGCGGCATCGCGACCCTCTGAGTAGCCGTCAACGCCGGCGGCGATGCGCGTGATCCGCGCGGAACGCGGATCGGTCTCACCGGACTCGGTGTGCGACGGGGTGCCGGGCATGGGCCGAGCCTACCCGCTCCGGTGGGGAGAATCGGCGGGAGTTCGGGTCACGAAGTGACAGCCGTCGAGTCCCTCGAGCGAGAAGCCCTCTGCCGCGCCCGGCAACACATCGACCACGAATCGTGGCTTGCCCCATCGCTCGTACTGGTCAGAGTCGATGTAGAACGGGGCGTCGCCGATCTCTCCCAGCCGGATGTCGCCGGCGCCGACGGGAAGCTCGCCGTCCTTGAGGCAGATCGGGGAGGTGCCGTCGCAGCACCCCCCTGACTGGAAGAACATCAGCGGGCCGTGGGCGGCCTCGAGGCGACGGATCGCCTCGAGGGCCGCCGGAGTGGCCTGAACTGCGGCCCCCACGGATCTAGAAGAACCCCATCGGGTTCGGGTCGTAGCTGACCAGCAGGCACTTGGTCTGGCTGTAGTGCTCGAGCATCATGCGGTGGTTCTCACGGCCGACGCCCGAGCTCTTGTACCCGCCGAATGCCGCGTGCGCCGGATACTGGTGGTAGCAGTTGGTCCACACGCGCCCCGCCTTGATCGCGCGCCCCATCCGGAACGCCCGGCTCCCGTCGCGAGTCCACACGCCGGCGCCGAGGCCGTACATCGTGTCGTTGGCGATCTCGAGCGCCTCGGCCTCGTCGCGGAATGTGGTGACCGCGAGCACGGGGCCGAAGATCTCCTCCTGGAAGACCCGCATCTTGTTGTGGCCCTTGAGCACCGTGGGCTGGAAGTAGTAGCCGCCCGCGAGCGCGCCCTCCATCGGTGTGCGGTGACCGCCGATCAGGACCTCGGCGCCCTCGTTGATTCCGATCGCGACGTAGCTTTCGATCTTCTCCAGCTGCGCGGTCGACACCTGCGCGCCGATCATCGTCTCGCGGTCGAGCGGGTCACCCTGCTTGATCTTCGCGATCCGATCCAGGCACCGGGCCATGAACTCGTCGTAGATCGACTCGTGGATCAGCGCCCGGGACGGGCAGGTGCACACCTCGCCCTTGTTGAACGCGTAAAGGACCAGTCCCTCGACCGCCTTGTCCAGGAACGCATCGTCGGACGCCATCACATCCTCGAAGAACACGTTCGGCGACTTCCCGCCGAGCTCGGTCGTGGAGGGGATCAGGTTCTGCGCCGCGTAGGACATGATCAGCCGGCCGGTAACGGTCTCGCCGGTGAACGCGACCTTCGCGATCCGCTTATTGGAGGCGAGCGCCTTGCCGATCTCTGCGCCCGGGCCGTTGACGACGTTGATCACGCCGGGAGGCAAGACCTCCTCGATCACCTCCATCAGCTTCAGGAGCGACCACGGTGTCGGGCTCGCGGGCTTGATCACCGTGCAGTTGCCGGCGGCGAGCGCGGGCGCGATCTTCCAGGCGGCCATCAGCAGCGGGAAGTTGAATGGGATGATCTGCCCGACCACGCCGAGCGGCTCCTGGAAGTGATAGGCGTACGTGTTCTCGTCGATCTCCGAGATCCTCCCTTCCTCGGACCGGATCGCCCCCGCGAAGTAGCGGAAGTGATCGGCCGCGAGCGGGATGTCGGCGGCCAGCGTCTCGCGCACCGGCTTGCCGTTCTCGTAGCTCTCGGCGACCGCCAGCATCTCGAGGTTGTCGTCTATGGCGTCGGCGACGGCGTTCAAGACCGCGGCTCGCTCGGCCGGAGACCGCCCGGCCCAGTCGTCCTTGGCGGCGTGCGCGGCATCGAGCGCGAGCTCGATGTCCTGCGCACCGGAGTGGGCGACCTCACAAAACGGCTCGCCTGTCGATGGTGTCAGGTTGTCCCGGTACTCGCCGGTCGTCGGCGCAATCCATTCGCCGCCGATGAAGTTCTCGTACCGCTGCTCCAGAAGAACCGGACTACCTGCTTCACCCGGTTCCATGTAAGTGGTTGTTTCAACAGTCGCCATGGTGGGACTCTCCTTCTGTGTGTGAATCCACTGATCGTGTAACCGAATCACTCCCGAGGCGGGCGGCCATCGGGGTGATTATGCAATCCAGGTGTGGAGAAACCCCGATCACCCTGCGGTATGCGTCGCGGATGACAAGCTCGCACGCCCGCTGCGGCAAACGCGTGTCGGGCGGTCTCCGCAGAGACCGCCCGACGGTGGTTGATGAGAAACTACCTGGTCAGGTAGGGCTTGCCGCCGTAGGCGGCGAGACCGTAGATGACCAGCACGTCGATCGCTACCAGTGTCAGCGCCCAGAATGGGTAGGCCGGAATCGACAGCATCGCGGCCAGGCCCGCAAGCCCAGCGGCGAAGATCCCGAACCAGCGCCCGAACTCACCCCCGCGCCAGATCGACAGCGCGGCGAGGACCTCCAGGACCCCGAACGCCATCACGATCCAGCCCCAGGTGTTCAGGCCACTGACGATGTAGGAGGCTCCGGCGACGAAGAAATGCGAACTCGAGACAGCCGCGATCCCCCAAATGATGCTGAGGACTCCGCCCATCACGAGCATGATCGCCGCGAACAGAACCCAGCCGGCGCCCTTGTACGACCGCTCCTCGGCGTCGTACGACATCGACTGATCAAAGTCCAGCTCGATCTCCGCGCGTCCACCTCTGCTAGTCACGGTGGACATGTGAAACCTCCTTTCTGCTTGCTCGAGAAACTCGAGCGGTGAAACAACTACAACCTCAACCTACGTCGCGCCGGCGCGGCTGCAATCCGGGGTCTCCCGCGGCAACCGGGTGACAACTACTGAGTCCGGCGTCCCGGTGGCGTGGTTGGTCAGCGCGCGACCGAGAACTCGGCAGTTGCGTCCTCGCGGGTCGTGTTGGTCCCGACCCTGTAGTGCGCGGCGTACGCGTACGGGTGATGGAACATGTCCAGCGCCAGCCCGCGGTCGCGGACCTCGATGCCGAACTGCTCCCGCTTCTTAGTGTCGGTGACCAAGACCCACAGGTGATCGTCATCGGACCGCCACAGCAGCCGGACGTGGATGCCGTCGTTGACGCGACTATGCAGCTCATGTGTGGTTGCTGGGGCTGACTCGGTCATCGCGGCTCTCCTCGGCTCTCAGGTACGCTCGGCGGAACTCTGCCAGCGGCGGCGGGCCGCGCCATCGGGGATGGGCGCGGTCTATCGTGCGGAAAAACCCGTATGCGACCCGTCGGAGGTCCGCAGCGACCGCGCCTCGCGCAGGACGCGCTCGACGAGCGTGGGAACGATCGCCTCGAGCTCGTCGGAAAGCCCTGCGCCCGCCTCGTATCGCCGTCCCTCGACGGCATAGACGATCAGCCGCGCCGGCAAGCGTCCGAGCGCGCGGGCGAGTTCGATCATCTCGGCGAGACCGGCGGCGTGCGTAGAGGTCGGCCCGTGCCGCTGCTGTGCCGGCAGCGGCTCGTCGTTCGCGTCCAGGCGCCGGATCGCGCCGGGGCGGGCGCCCGAGCGCATCGTGTCGACAAGCACCACGGCCTCCCGCCCGAGCCAGGCGTCGAGCAGCTCGGTCAAGTCGCCGCGCAGCTCGCGCACCTCGAACCCGTCGCCGGCTCGGTCACGTACGCGGCGGGCGACCTCCACGCCGGCGCCGTCGTCGCCGCGCAGCGGGTTGCCGACGCCGATCACGAGCACGGCCGGCCGGGTCGCGTCACTCACGGTCGACCGTGAGCTCGAGGAAGTGGGTCGAGCAGGAGATGCACGGATCGTGGTTGCGGATCGCCTGCTCGCAGCGAAGCGTCAGATCCGCGTCGGAGAGATCGAGGCTGCGCTCGACGACCGCGCGGAGGTCCTCCTCGATCGCGCGCTGGTTCTGCGAGGTGGGAGGGACGATCCGCGCGTCGAGGATCGTGCCGTCCTCGTCGATCTCGTAGCGGTGGTAGAGCATGCCGCGGGGCGCCTCGGTCGCGCCGTGGCCGACCGCCCGGCGCGGCTCCACCGCCACGGCCGGAGCGTCGGGGGGCTCGTAGGCGTCGATCAGCGCGAGGGCCTCGTCGGTGGCCTGCACGAGCTCGACGGCGCGGACGACGATGCTCTGAAACGGGTTGCGGCAGGTGGCGTCGAGACCCGCCTCGCGGGCGGCGGCGCGGGCGAGCGGGCGGAGCACGGGCGACGCGAGGCTGTATCGCGCCAGCGGTCCGGTGAGGTAAGAGCCGCGCTCGCGCAGCCGGGCGTGGAGCGCGGTCGAGTGCTCGACGTGCTCCTCGACGATGTGCTCGTCGAAATCGGTCGGTTCGATGTCCAAGCCCTGGTCGGAGACGATCCGGCCGCGGTCGATCGGGTAGCCGTCCGGGTCGGCGAGCGCGACATGCTCGGGGTCGAGCTGCACGTCGGGGAACTCGAGGTTGCAGGTCCACTGCACCGTGGCCAGCGCGGTTTCACGTGCCCGCTCGAGCGGGTCGGTAAGCGCGCGCAGCTCGGCACGGGTCGGCGCCCGGTAGAAGCCGCCGACCCGGACGTTGATCGGATGCACCTCGCGGCCGCCGACCTGATTCATCAGCGCGTTTCCTGCCTTCTTCATCTGCAGTCCCTGCTCGACGATCTCGCGGTGGTCGCGGGCCATCTCGATCGCCCCGGGATAGCCGAGGAAGTCGGGAGCGTGGAGCATGTACACGTGGAGGCTGTGGCTCTCGATCCACTCGCCGCAGTAGAGCAGCCGGCGCAGATCGCGGATCGGTCCGTCGTCGATCCTGACACCGCAGGCGTCCTCGATCGCCCGCGCCGAGCTCATCTGGTACGCGACCGGGCAGATGCCGCAGATCCGCGCGGTAAGGTCCGGCATCTCGGTGAACGAGCGCCCGCGCAGGAATGCTTCGAAGAACCGCGGCGGCTCGTACAGGCGCAGCTTGACCTCGCTCACCTGGCGACCCTCGAGCTTGACGTACATGCCGCCCTCGCCCTCGACGCGGGCCAGGTAGTCCGTCCGGATCGTCCGCGTGCGGCTAGCCTCGCTCATGGCCCTCGCTCGCCTGCTTGAACGGCTCAGCCCCGGCATTGAACGTGCGGTACACGCGGACCAGATCGCGCTCCTCGAGCCCGGACCAGGCATCCAGCGACACGGTGTTCGGGGTCTCCTTCGGCCCGTAGCAGCCGTAGCAGCCGCGGTTATAGGCCGGGCAGATCGCGCCGCAACCGGCGTGGGTGACCGGTCCGAGGCAGGCGGTGCCGTGGGCGACCATCACGCACACCGTGCCGCGGCGCTTACACTCGACGCAGACGCTGTGGGCGCGCACGCGCGGCCGGCGGCGGTTCAGATGAGCGCTGATCACCTCGAGCAGCTGGCGCTTGTTGATCGGGCATCCGTTGAGCTCGAAGTCGACGTTCACGTGCGCGCTGATCGGCGTGGAGGTCGCGAGCGTCGAGATGTAGTCCGGCGACGCGTACACGATCCTGGTGAAGTCCTCGACGTCGGCGAAGTTCCGCAGCGCCTGGATCCCACCGGCGGTCGCGCACGCGCCGATCGTGATCAGCGCCCCAGAGCTGGCACGAACCGCTCGGATCCGCTCGGCGTCGTGGGCGGTCGTGATCGATCCTTCGACCAACGACACGTCGTACGGGCCATCGACGGTCGCGCTCGAAGCCTCCAGGAAGTAGGCAATCTCGAGCTGCTCGGCCAGCGACAAGAGCTCATCCTCGAGATCGAGCACGCTCAGCTGGCACCCGTCGCAGGACGCGAACTTCCACACCGCCAGCGTTCGCTTGCCGGGCGCGTCCATCACAGCTCCCGGATCGCCAGCCACGGCTCGAGCTTGGACCAGCGGTACACCGGCCCGTCCCGGCAGACGAGCGTCGGACCGAGCTGGCAGTGGCCGCAGTGGCCGATCCCGCACTGCATGTTGCGCTCCATCGAGACGAACATGCGACCGGCGTCGACGCCGGCCTCGCGCAGCGCCGCGACAGTGAAGCGCATCATCACCTCGGGCCCGCACGCCATCGCGAACGCGTCGCCGCCGGACGAGCCCGGCGCGGCGCACTAGGCGGGTGACCACGCCCACCCGGCCGAGCCATTCCGGTCCGGCGCTGTCGACGGTCACCAGGGTCTCGAGGCCCCGTTCCGCCCAGGCGTCGAGCTCGTCGGTGTAGAGCAGCTGGTCGGGCGCGCGTCCGCCGTAGAGCAGCACGAGCCGGCCGTAGCGCTCGCGGCGTGAGAGCAGCCACAGAATCGCCGGCCGCAGCGGAGCCAGGCCGATTCCTCCGGCCGCGATCACGACGTCCGCCCCCGCGGCCTGCTCGACCGGCCACGGCGCGCCGAACGGCCCCCGCGCGCTCAGCACCCGGCCGGGCTCCGCCGCGCAGATCGCCTCTGTGGCGAGCCCGACCGCGCGCACGGTGTGCACGAGCCGATCGGGCCGGTCGGGATCGCCGCTGATCGAGATCGGAACCTCGCCGGCGCCGCCGGCCGAGAGCATCGTGAACTGACCGGGCGCGAACTCGAGCGGATCGCCGGAGCTCCGTTCCAGCTCGAGCGTCCACGTGTCGGCGGTGTCCTGTCGCCGCGAGATCAGCTCGAACGGCTCGGGCACCATCGGCCCGAGCCCCGTCGGCGAATGGCCGACGCCGGCCTCAAGCATGGCCATAGACGTCGAGCAGCTGGAGCCGTGTCGCCTGCAGGCGGTCGACCGGCATTCTCGGTGAACCGCCGCATCAACTGGTATCCCAGGTCGTGGTCGGCCTCGCACTTGCCC
Organism: uncultured Solirubrobacterales bacterium; assembly: GCA_963755525.1. GTDB lineage: Bacteria > Actinomycetota > Thermoleophilia > Solirubrobacterales > Solirubrobacteraceae > Palsa-465. The sequence continues at coordinate 119,984 of CAVWKC010000002.1, forward strand.
CGCAGGCACACGGCGTCGAAGCCGATCAGCTCACACGGCTCGAGCGCGCGGACGTCGAGCTGCCAGCGATACGGTGCGAACAGCCAGGACCAGCCGACGGGGTCGCCGGCGTGGATCGTCTCGATCGTGAGGGTCCGCCCGGGAGCGTGCACCTCGAGCGCCACGATCCCGCGACGGATCAGGAAGAAGCGCTCGGCCGGCTCGCCTTCGCGCCCGAGGAACGCTCCGCCCTCCACGTGCTCGTTGCGCCCGCATCCGGCGATCACCTCGAGCTGCCTGCGGTCCAGCCCATCGAAGACGGGCGCCGAGGCGATCAGCTCGTCAATCGTCTGCACCGGACCGCTCCTCGCTGTCTCGGATCGCGCGGGCCTCCTCGGTAAGGTCGATCCCGACCGGGCACCACGTGATGCACCGCCCGCAGCCCACGCACCCCGAGCTGTCGAACTGGTCCCACCAGCTGGCCAGCTTGTGGGTCATCCACTGCCGGTAGCGCGAGCGCGGCGAGGCGCGCACCGCGCCGCCGTGGATGTGCGAGTAGTCGACCGTGAAGCACGAATCCCACTTCTGGTGGCGCTCGACGTGCTTGCCGGCGAGGTCGGTGACGTCCTCGACCGTCGTGCAGAAACAGGTCGGGCAGACCATCGTGCAGTTGCCGCAGGTAAGGCAGCGCTCGGCGACCTCGTCCCAGCGCGGGTGGTCGTAGTTGCGGTAGAGCAGGTCCTTGATCCCGGTGGTGTCGAGCTCGCGACCCATCTGCGAGGCGGTGCGGGCGTGGACCGCGCCGGCGGCGACGCGCTCGTGCCCGGCTGCCGGCTGGTGGGGCACCTCGTCGAGCAGCGCTGCGCCGCGATCCGAGCCGACCTCGACCGTGAAGTAGTGACGCTCGGCGTCGATGATCTCGGTCAGCGCCAGATCGAAGCCCCGCTCCGCCACCGGTCCGGTGTTCATCGACACGCAGAAGCAGGTCCCGCCGGCCTGCCCGCACTGCACGGCCACCACGAACACGTCCTCGGCGCGGGCGCGATCGGCCGGGTCCGGATGGGAGCCCCGCAGCAGGACCCGGTCGAGGATCCCCATCGCGTGCAGCTCGCAGGACCGCGCCCCGAAGAACGCGTACCGAGGCGGCGTCCGTGGCGGCTCACGGACGTCTACGAGCCCGCCCTGCTCGTCGACCCGGGCGCGCCACAGGCTCACCTCGGGTGGCAGCTGGTACTGCTTCCACGATTGCGGTCCGACCGCATAGCCGAACAGGGCCTCGTCCTCCCGCCGGCGGAGGCGGTAGTGGCCGCCGTCCTGCTCGTCGGTCCAGCCGACCGGCAGATCCGCCGCCCCGCGGATCTCGTCGTACACGATCGCGCGGTCGCGAACGGTGGGCCCGACGATCGTGTAGCCGCCGCGCGTCAGCGCGCCCAACAGCTCATCGAAGTCGCTTCGCTCGATGACGTGATCTAGAGCCATCCCGAGTTGCTGACTCTAGGCGGCGCGGGTTCGCCAATGCCATGTGGAAAACCCGCAGTTCGTCTCGACGCGCGGCCGACTACCCGGTGTCCCGCAGCTGGGTGGTGTCCGAGCGACCGGCGTCCGGGGCGAGCGCCAGGAGCTCATCGATGCCCTCCTCGATCCCGTGCGCGAGCACGTCGATATCGGGCGTCGATTCGCTGTCGGCGATTACCCCGAAGGTGACCAGTCCGTTGTAGGAGAAGATCGCGATCCCAACCGAGTGCTCGGCGGCAAGCGGCACGATTGGGTGCACCTCGCGGAGCTGCGCTCCGAACGCGTAGAGCGGGATCTGGGGCCCGGGCACGTTGGTGATCGTCACGTTGAACAGGCGCGTCGCATACAGCGAACGGGCCAGGGTCGCGTGCACGACCGGCGGCGCGAGCGCAGCGAGGTCGAGCATCGCCTCCGCGCCCGTTGCGGCACGCGAGGACTTCAGGCGCTCGGTCGCAGCCACGATCTGCCCGTGGCGTAAGCGTGCCGCCCGTTCTCCCACCGGCAAATCGACGAACAGCGAGCTGACCCGGTTCCCGAGCGCGAGGCGCTCGCTGCTCTGCCGGAGGTTCATCGGGACCATCGCCCGCAGGCCTCGCGGGGCCAGCTGCTCGCCGCGCTCGAGGAGTAGGAGCCGCAGGCCGGTGGTGCAGGCCGCAAGCACCGCGTCGTTGATCGATCCGCCCAGCCGGTTTCGGATCGCCTTGAGCTCCGACAGCGGGCGGTTTACGACCGCGAACCGCCTCGTCGAGCCGATCGGGACGTTCAGCGACGTGTGCGGCGCGCCGATCAGCTCGTCCCGAACGATGAGCTCGGCCAGCGAGCGGGACCGTTCGAGCACCTCGCGCGGATGCAGCGCCGCGTGCACGCCTGCGCCTGCGACGCGGGCGCCGGCATGCGCGACGTCCGCGATCGGCTGCGGCGGGCCGGGCACCAACGAGCGCAGGAGCGAGTCATTACCCAGCGGTGGGGGCGGAGCGAGCGGACGCTCGGGCGGGTTCGGCTCGGTGTCGAGCAGCAGGTAGGCGACGTCGACGGAGCCGACGCCATCGACGAGGCAGTGATGGGTCTTGTGGGCGATCGCCCATCGACCTTCGGCCAGCCCCTCGATCAGTGCCATTTCCCACAGCGGGCGAGTCCGGTCGAGCCGGTGCGAATAGAAGTCGGCCGCCCACGCGCACAGCTCCTCGTGTCCGCCGGGCGCCGGCAGGGCGACGTGGGCGACATGGTCACGAATCCGGAAGCGATCGTCGTCGGTCCAGCGCGGCCAGGCGAACCCGCCCGTCCGGGTTGATGACAGTCGCTGCGAGTAACGCGGGAGCTGATCCAGCCGCGCGCTCAGGTCCGCGCACACCTCTTCGATCGTTGGCGCTCCGCCCCCGGGCACCGGGTCGAAAACGCTCACGCCGCCGATGCTCATGAGCGCACCTTCGTCTTGCTGCTCGACTTCGAGGAAGGTCGCGTCGAGGGCGGTGAGGGTGGTGGGCATGACCCCAACCTACGGTCCGGGCCTCGCCGCGGCATCAGGGCGAGGCACAACGAGCGTCAGTAATTCACCACACGAATGGCCGCTCGTCGTCTCACGCCGGCGGATCACCCAAACAGAACTCCGAGCCGCTCATACTCCTCCGTCGGCACTGTTCGCACCTCCGCGACGGCGTCGGCCAGCGCGACGAGCTTGATCTCGTTGCCCTGGAGCGACGCCATCATCCCCCAGGCGTTGTCATGTGCGGCTCGTATCGCGGCGAGCCCCAGCCTGGTCGCGAGCACGCGGTCGAACGCGGTTGGAGTTCCCCCGCGCTGTACGTGGCCGAGCACGGTGGCACGGGTCTCGTACCCGGTGCGTTTCTCGATCTCCTGTTCGAGGCGGGCGCCGATCCCGCCCAGCCGAGGGTGCCCGAACTCGTCGACTGTGCCGGTCAGCACCTCCATCGTCCCCGCCTTCGGTGTCGCCCCCTCGGCCGCAACAACGATCGAGAAGTAGCGTCCTCTGGCGTGGCGGCGTTCGATCAGCCGGCACACCTCGTCGATATCGAATGGGATTTCTGGGATCAGGATTACGTCCGCGCCGCCGGCGATCCCGGAATGAAGCGCAATCCACCCGGCGCTGCGTCCCATCACCTCGACGACCAGGATCCTGTTGTGACTCTCCGCGGTGGTGTGCAGGCGGTCGATCGCATCCGTGGCTATCTGCAGCGCGGTGTCGAACCCGAAGGTGACGTCAGTGGCACCGAGGTCGTTGTCGATCGTCTTCGGCACGCCGATCACGTGCACGCCTTCCTGGTGAAGCTTGTTGGCCACGCCGAGGGTGTCCTCGCCACCGATAGCGATCAGCGCTTCGACGCCCAGTCGCGCGAGCGTCTCGCGCACACACCGCACGCCGTCATCGCGCTTGTACGGATTGGTTCGCGAGCTCCCGAGGATCGTGCCGCCTCGCGGCAGGATCCCACGCGTGGCCTCGATATCCAGGTCGATGTACGAGCCCTCGAGAACGCCGCGCCATCCGTCGCGGAAGCCGATGAGCTGATCTCCGAACTCGTCGATCCCATCGCGCACGACCGCGCGGATCACGGCGTTCAGCCCGGGACAGTCACCGCCGCCAGTGAGCATTCCGATCAGCATGTCAAACGCCAAGCAGGTGAACGATCGCGATCAGCAGCACCTGTGCTCCCAGCACGCCGAGCGCGCCGACATAGAAAGCCATCGCGAGGATGCTTCGCGACCGCGACGTCAGGTTGGCGGCGCGTGCTGCGGCGAGACGCTCGAGCGCCGCTCTCGACAGCACTTCCTTGTCCGCGGCACGGAAGCGCAGTTCGGCGAACTCGCGAAACTCCTGTCTGCGCTGCCTGGGCCGCGCCGACCCCGCTGTCGCCGAATATCTGTCGTTCGTCTCCAAGACCGTGGCGCCCATGGTTAGCCGGCATCCTAGGTGGAAGGATCCGGCCGAGGCATCCGCACTTGTCCACCGAGATCAGCCGGAAAACCCACCGTGTGTTCCCGCTGCGCGGCGACCCTGTGCATCACCTCGAAGTACCGTCCGAGGTGATGCGGGCCGAGGAACTGTTGTTGCACCCGGCGCTGGGCCGCGATCCCGATTCGCTGCGCGCGCTCGCCGTCCGCCAGCAGCTCGACGATCGCCGCCCGAGCCTGCTCGAGGTCCCGGGGGTCAGGATAGCAACACACCCGATCGGCCATCCTCGATCTGATCGCGAATGCCACCGATCCGACTCGCCACGACCGCTCGCGCTTCCACATCGCCTCGGCGACCGTCAGCCCGAATCCCTCTGCGAGGCTCTTCTGCACGACCAGCCTCGCGTGCCGCTGCAGAGCATTGACAATCGCGGCGTTCTCCTCGATGTCCTCCATCGGCAGCGAGCAGAGGTGCACCCGCCGACGCACGCCCGCCGGTAGCTCATGCCAGGCGGTCCGGACGTCGTCGAGAACCTGGGCGCCCTCTGGGTCATCGGCGACGGCCGCGGTCGACGGACCCACCAGCATCAGGTGAGCCTCACTGCTGCTCGCGACGTGTCCGGCGAATGCGCCCAGCACACCGAGCGGATCCTTGAGCTGATCCCACCGCGACACCTGCATCACGACGGGCACGTCGGCGACGAGCGGCTCCTCCTCCAGCATCTCCGCGCGTCGCTCGACGCGCCCCGGCGTACCGTCGGAACGCGTGAACGCCGCATAGGCGTTCACGTCATCCGCCAGGATCCCGGCGGTGGCCATGATCGCCAGCGACTGCTCGCGAGACTGTTCGGCGTTCTTGGGCGCGAACGCGTCGATCGACGGGCGGATGACCGAGATGCGGTCACGCGGCAAGCCCTCCCAGGCGAACCCGGCGCGAGAGAATACGAACTGATGGGCGTCGGAGACGTAGCCGCGTAGGAAGTCCCACGCGTCCCGAGCGTGATCGTTGGCGACGTCGAGACCGACGTGGCAGCGCCACATCACCGTCGCCCCCGTCTTTCGGACTGCCGCCGCCAACCCGGCCGTTTGGGGGTCATGCAAGATGACGATGTCCCGCGGATTCACCAGCTCCGCCAGCTCGTCCGCACTCGCCGCGAGCGTCAGCTCATAGACCTCGCGCTCGGCGTCGCCCAACGGCCCGCCGTCCCCGTCAAACCCGTGCAAACGGTTGTGTATTCGCTTCGTGACGGCAAAAAAGTCCGGCTGCCCTGAGATCACGGCCCAGCGCGCGTCGACGCCGGCGCCGCGACAGTAACCCAGCAACGGGCGCAACATCTCGACCACCCCACCGCCCTTCGCGGTCGAGTTCACATTCCAGATAACGCGACCATGCAGCTCGCGCGCGGCCTGGTCGACCAGCCCGAGCAACGCCTCATACTCACCCGGCGACAGCACCGACGCAAATCGCTCGGGCGCCATCGCGGGAACCGTCTCATGCTGAAGTGGTGACATCTCTCTCCCGTCCCGGCTCAGCCGGGCATCGTCAGCGCGGCAAGCGGGACGTCGACGTCGACGAACCCGACTGGAGGCATACCGAGCCCGTCTTCATCGCCATGCTCGGACAGGTACGGGCCGAGATAGCGGCCGGCGACCTTAGTCGGCGGCCACCACAGGGGATACCAGGCGCCCGGAATGTCGGGGTCGACATCGGGCACGTTCGAACGCATGTAGACGGGCTCGTCGCCGGTGAACAGCATTCCTCGCAACATGGGCTGAAACGGCGCCGGTTCGACGCCCGCGCCGTACCTCGCGGCGACGTGCTCGGCGACAACGTCCGCCTGCTGTGTGGCAATTCCGCCCTGCTTGACCGGGAAGTCGATCGCGTCGCCGGCCGCATACACGTCTCGAAGGCCCCGGACTTGCCCGTACCCGTCGACGGGGATGAACTCATGCGGCCCGGTGGCCGGCACGCCGGCCAGCGCAGGGCCGCTCAAAAGCGGCAGCGTGACGACGTAGTCGGAGCTCGGTTGCCCGAGGGCGGCGTTTGTCAGGCCGCCCCCATTGACTTCTGCGAACGGCGCGTGAACGAACTCGATGCCCGCCCTATCGAGCAAGCGGCCGATGTCTTGGCTCAGCCGACCGCCGAACAGCGACAGGGGTCGATCTTCCGGGGTGAGGAGACGCACCTGGACCCCGTCGACATTGCTCCGGACGAGCTCGCGCGCCGTCATCAGTGCCAGCTCGTACAGCGGAAGGAGCCATCCCGTCGTGGTCGGCGCGACGAAGGACACGCTGCGCGCATCTCGGCTGCGCAGGCGGTCGAGCATCTCGCGGATCGCCTCGCCCGAACCTTCGAGCCCGAATGTGATCGCATCGGCGAATGGCGCTCGTGTCTGTGCGCCGAGAGCGATGATGAGCGTGTCGAAGGCGAGGCTCTGGCCGTCCGCACACGTGACCCGGCGGTTGGCGCTGTCGACCGCCGTCACACTCCCGCGCACGAAATCGGCGCCAAGCTCGGCGGCGAGGTCCGGCAACGAAAGGCGGGCCGCCGACCCGAGTCCAAACGGCTCGGCCACGGTCATGGGACGGTCGACGAACCAATCGTCGTTCGAAACGAGGGTTAGGGCTAAGCGGTCGCCCGCGAGGGCCCGCAGCGCGAGCAGCGACTCCAGGCCGGCGACGCCGCCGCCGACGATCACAACGTGGCCGGAGGTGGGGGGGTTGGGTTGTGTCATGGTTCACTCACCAGGGGTTGTAGGCGCCTGCATTGGCAGCGCGCATTGCAGTGACGTAACTTGAACGCTCATACGCGGCGGCATCGGCGTCGCGCGGCACCGCGAGCAGACCGCGGACGTCGTCCACCGTCTCGAAGCCTTTGCTCGCCATCCAGCGGCGCAGCCCGTCGAGGAGGTCGGCTGCGTAGCTCGGACCGTGCCGTAACAACGCGGACGTCGTCATCACCACGTCGGCGCCCGCGAGCAGATACCGGGCAAGGTCGGCCGGCACCTCCACGCCCGAGGTGGCGGCGAGCGAGGTCGTCAGTCTGCCCCGTAACAGTGCGATCCAGGTGCGCGCCAGGCGCGCGTCAGCCGGGCTCGAGAGGTTCACCCGCGGCAGGACCACGAGCTGCTCGGTGTCGATGTCGGGCTGCAGGAAGCGGTTGAACATCACGAGCGCGTCGGCCCCGGCCCTTTCGAGCCGCAGCGCCATCTCGCCGGCGGAGCTGAAGTAGGGGCTGAGCTTGACCGCGACCGGCACGCTGACAGCCGACTTGACTCGCTCGAGCACATCGACGTGACGCTGCTCGACGTCGCGTCCCGAGGTCTCCGTATCACCCGGGAGGTAGTAGATGTTCAGCTCGATCGCGGCGGCCCCGGCGTCCTGCATGGCGCGGGCGTAATCGGTCCACCCGTCGGGAGTGACGCCGTTGAGGCTCGCGATCACGGGAACGTCGACCGCGGCGACGGCGCGTTCGAGCAGCGTCAGGTAGGCGCGCGGGCTGCCGTCCTCCTCGGCAACCGAGGGAAAGTAACTGAGCGCCTCGGGAAAGCTCTCGGCGCTGTCTTCGATGAGACCGATCGCTCGCGCGGTCTGCTCCCGTAGTTGCTCCTCGAACAGCGAGTACAGAACGATCGCGCCGACGCCTCCGTCCGCCAGTCGGCGAACTCCGTCGAGGCTGTAGGACAGCGGCGACGGCGAAGCCACGAGCGGATTGCGCAGTGCGAGACCCATGTATGTCGTCGAGAGCTCCATCACTTACCACCACGGCGGGGATCGGACGGGAACTCGGTCGCGCTGCGCGTAGCCATCTCTTCGTAGAGTCGCCAGCGCTGGTCGGCCACCTGCTGGGCGAGGCCGAGCAGGCGCTCGGACTCGGCCGGGTGGGCGGCCGCAAGGGCACGGAAGCGCAGCTCGCCTTTGCGGTAGTCGCCGAGTGACATGCGCGGTCGCGGCGAGTCGAGCAGGAAGGGGTTGTCGCCGTCGGCGGAGGCCACGGGGTCGTAGCGGATCAGCGGCCAGTGACCGCTGGCCACCGCGCCGTACTGCTGGCTCAACCCCTCGCGCATGTCGTATCCGTGCGCGACACAGTGACTGTAGGCGATTATCAGCGACGGTCCGTCGTACGCCTCGGCTTCCCGGAACGCGCGCAGAGTCTGTTGAGGATCGGCGCCGAACGCCACGCGCGCCACGTAGACGTCGGCGTACGCGATCGCCTGGAGGGCGAGGTCCTTGGTCGGGACGGTCTTGCCCGCGGCGGCGAACTTCGCGACCGCCCCGAGTGGCGTCGCCTTCGACATCTGCCCACCGGTGTTGGAGTACACCTCGGTGTCCATCACCAGCACGTTGACGTTCCTGCCGCTGGCCAGCACGTGATCGAGCCCGCCCGCGCCGATGTCGTAGGCCCAGCCGTCTCCGCCGACGATCCACACGCTGCGCCGAATCAGGTGGTCGAGAACGCTGCGCAGGTCATCGACCGCGGGATCGTCGAGCTCTGCCAGCCGGCGTTCCAGCTCCGCGATCCGTTCGCGCTGAGCGCGTAATTCGGATTCTCTGACCTGCGGCGCCGCCAGGATCTCGTCGACGAGCTCCGGGCCCACGGCATCGCGCAGCTCGGACAGGCGACGGCGCGCGAGCTCGGTATGGCGGTCGGCCGCGAGTCGCAGTCCCAGCCCGAACTCCGCGTTGTCCTCGAACAGCGAGTTCGACCACGCTGGGCCGTGGCCATCGGCGTCGACCGTCCACGGCGTCGTCGGTTGGTTCCCGCCGTAGATCGACGAGCAGCCGGTCGCGTTGGCGATCGTCAGCCGGTCGCCGAACAGCTGCGAGAGGAGCTTCAGGTACGGCGTCTCGCCGCAACCGGCGCACGCGCCCGAGAACTCGAACAGGGGCTCCAGGAACTGGGTGCCACGCACGGTGCCGAAGTCGACTCGCGTGCGATCGTTCACCGGCAGCTGCTCGAAGAACGCGATGTTGTCGCGCTCGCTCTCGAGCAGCGGCTCGAGTGCTCCGAGATTGATCGCCTTGTGACCCGGCTCACTGGCCGCCGACACCGGGCACGCCTCGACGCACAGCCCGCATCCGGTGCAGTCCTCGACGTACACCTGCAGCGTGTACCTGACGTCGGGGAGCCCGGCTCCGTTCAGGGCTGCCGAGGCGAAGCTGTCGGGAGCGCCTTTCAGGCGAGCCGGCTCGTAGTAGCGGGATCTGATCACGCTGTGCGGGCAGACGAAGCTGCAGTTACCGCACTGGATGCAGAGTTCCGAGTCCCAGACCGCGACGAGGTCCGAGACGTTGCGCTTCTCGTACTTGGTCGTGCCGCTCGGGTACGTGCCGTCGACCGGCAGCACGCTGACGGGCAGGTCATCGCCGTGGCCGGCCATCATCGTCGCGGTCACTGTCCGGACGAACTCGGGCGCGTCCGCCGGGACGAGCGCCGGCCCTTCGCGCGTCGAGGTGACCCGATCGGGCACCGGAACCCGGTGCAGCGCAGCGATCGAGCGGTCGACCGCCTCGACGTTGCGCCTGACCACCTCCTCGCCTCGCTTCCCGTACGTCTTCTGAATCGACGCCTTGATCGCCTCGATCGCGCGGTCGCGCTCCATCACGCCGGAGATCGCGAAGAAACACGTCTGCAGCACGGTGTTCGTCCGCCCCGCCAGTCCCGCTTCCCGTGCGATCCGTCCGGCATCGATCGCATACAGCTCGATCTCCTTGGCGAGGAGCTTCTCCTGTACGGAGCGCGACAGCGCGTCCCAGACCTGATCGGGCTCGTGAGGACAGTTGAGCAACAGCGTCGCGCCGCGGGCGGCACGATCGAGCACCTCGTCGCGCTCGATCATCCCGAACTTGTGACATCCGACGAAGCTCGCCGTGGAGACGAGGTACGGGGCGTGGATCGATCGTGGCCCGAAGCGCAGGTGCGAGACCGTCTGCGAGCCGGACTTCTTGGAGTCGTAGACGAAGTACCCCTGGGCGTGGAGGTTCGCCGCGTCGCCGAGGATCTTGATCGTGTTCTTGTTAGCGCCGACCGTGCCGTCCGAACCCAGCCCGAAGAACACGGCACGGACGGTCTCCTCGGGCTCGATGTCGAGCGATGCGTCGTACGGGAGGCTCGTGTGAGAGACGTCGTCGTTGATCCCGATCGTGAATCGCCGCGTGGGCTGTTCGCGCGCCAACTCCTCGAGCACCCCGGCGACCATGCCCGGGGTGAACTCCTTGGAGGACAGCCCGTAGCGGCCGCCGATCACGGCCGGCATGACGTCGCGCTCCCCGGTGCCATGGGCCTCGTCCAGCGCCGCGAGCGTGTCGAGGAACAGCGGCTCGCCGAACGAGCCCGGCTCCTTGGTGCGATCGAGGACGGCGACCCGGCGCACGCTCTGGGGCAGCGCCGCGGCCAGCTCGCGCGCGGGGAACGGCCGGTACAGCCTGATCTGCGCGACGCCCACGCGTTCGCCCTGCGCCTGCAGGTAGGCGACCGTCTCGCGTGCGGTCTCGCCGCCCGAGCCCATCACCACGAGCACGCGCTCGGCCTCCGGGTGGCCGGTGTACTCGACCAGGCCGTAGCGTCGGCCGGTGCGCTCGGCGAGACGGTCCATCGCGCTCTGCACCACGTCGGGCACGCGCGCATAAAACGGGTTGACGGTCTCACGCGCCTGGAAGTAGATGTCGGGGTTCTGCGCGGTGCCGCGGATGAACGGCCGGTCGGGCGACAGGGCCCGGGCGCGATGGGCCCGGACCAGGTCGTCCGAGATCAAAGCGCGCACGTCCTCGTCGTCGAGCATCTCGATCGTCTGCAGCTCGTGCGAGGTGCGGAAGCCGTCGAAGAAGTGCACGAACGGTATGCGCGTCTCGAGCGTGGCGGCGTGGGCGACGAGCGCGAGGTCGTGCGCCTCCTGGACCGACGCCGAGCTCAGCAGCGCGAACCCCGTCTGGCGGACCGCCATCACGTCGGAGTGGTCGCCGAAGATCGACAGCGCTTGCGCGGCCAGCGAGCGCGCGGCCACGTGCATGACCGCCGACGTCAGCTCCCCGGCGATCTTGTACATGTTCGGGATCATCAGCAGCAGGCCCTGCGAGGCCGTGAACGTCGTTCCGAGCGCGCCGCCCTGGAGCGCGCCGTGCAGGGCTCCCGCGGCGCCGGCCTCGCTCTGCATCTCGACCACCGCCGGCACCGTCCCCCACAGGTTCGTCCGCCCCTTGCTCGACCACTCGTCGGCGAACTCGGCCATCGGCGAGGAGGGGGTGATCGGGAAGATGCAGCAGACCTCGCTGCATCGGTGTGCCACCCACGCTGTCGCTTCGTTGCCGTCAACGGTGGCGCGCATCAGCGACTCCCCTCCACCGTATCGTCGGGCGCAACGAACGCGTACGCAGGGTCCGGCGCCTGCTCGGCGACCATCTCGATCGAGTGCACCGGACACTGCTCGAAGCACGCCCGGCACCCGGTGCACCGGTCGTAGTCGAACCTGTACCGCAGCCCCGGACCGAGCTTGATCACGGCGTCCTCGGGGCACGCGCCCAGGCAGCCGTCACACTCGATGCAGTTCCCACACGACAGACACCGGCTCGCCTCGAACACGGCCTCCTCTTGTGAGAGGCCGCCTACCACCTCATCGAATCCGCCGAGTCGCTCATCCGGCGCCAGCTCGGGCTGCTGGCGTCGCGGGTGATCGCCGAAGTACCACAGGTTCAGGAGATCGAAGTCCGCCTGCGGATGCTTGGGCGAGCGCTGATATCGCGAGCCGCGCAGCCACGCATCGATCTCTCTCGCGGCCCGCTTGCCGTGCCCGACGCCGACGGTCACGGTCCGCTCGGAGGGAACCATGTCGCCGCCGGCGAACACCCCGGGACAACCGGTCATCAGCGAGCTCGACACGCGCACGGTCCCGTCGCGCTCGAACTCCACGCCCGGGACGGCGCGCAGGAAGTCGGTGTCGCTTTCCTGGCCCAAGGCCAGGATCACCGTGTCGGCAGCCAGAGTCTCGAACCGGCCGGTCGGCTGCGGGTAGCCGGTCTCGTCGAGCTCCATGACCTCGATCTGCAGTTCGGAACCCTCCATCGCCTTGATCGTCCGCAGCCAGTTGATCCGCACCCCTTCACGCTCGGCGTCTGCGGCCTCGTCTTCGTGGGCCGGCATCTGCGCCCGGGTGCGGCGGTAGACGATCAGCGCCTCCTCGGCGCCCATGCGCCGGGCGACTCGCGCGGCGTCCATGGCGGTGTTGCCGCCTCCGTACACGGCGACGCGACGTCCGATCGTCGGCCGCTGCCCGGCGGCCACACCCCGCAGGAACGAGACCGCGTCGACGATGTGGCCGGCATCGGCGGCCGGGATGTCGACCCGCTTGGACAGGTGGGCGCCGACGGCCACGAACACGGCATCGAACGCCCCCTCGCGGCGCTCGAGCTCGAGGTCCTCGACCCAGTAGTTACCGGTCAACCGGACCCCGAGCGCGGCGATCCGATCCACCTCTGCGCCCATCACGTCCCTGGGCAGCCGGTAGGCGGGAATCCCGTAGCGCATCATCCCGCCCGGCTCGGGGCCGGCATCGCGAATCTCGACCTCGTGGCCGAGCCGCGCGAGATGGTACGCGGCCGACAGACCGCTCGGACCCGCTCCGATCACCAGTACGCGCTTCCCGCTCCGCGCCCGCGGTGGATCGAACAACCAGCCCCGCTCGAGCGCGAGATCACCGAGGAACCGCTCGACCGCGTGAATCGACAGCGCGCTGTCGAGCTCGGCACGGTTGCAGACGCTCTCACACGGGTGGTAACAGACCCGGCCGTGGATCGCGGGGAACGGGTTCTCGGCGGTCAGCAGGCGCCAGGCCTGCTCGTGCTCGCCGGCCTTGACGTGCGCCATCCAGCCCTGGATGTTCTCCCCAGCTGGGCAGCCCGCGTTGCAGGGTGGGAGCAGATCGACGTACACGGGTCGCTGGTCGCGGACGGGACCCGTCCGCGACTGCCCGTGGGCCAGGTCGGGCAACCGCGTGATATCCGAGGCCGAGCCCGTCATCGCGGAGCGGCGATCGCGGCCTGAGCGGCTGCCACGCGCGCGATCGGGAGACGGAACGGGGAGCAGCTCACGTAGTCGAGTCCCGAGTCGTGGAAGAACCGGATCGACTGCGGGTCTCCGCCGTGCTCGCCGCAGACACCTAGCTCGAGGTCGGGCCGCTCACGTCGGCCCCTCTCAACGGCGATTCGTACCAGCTCACCCACACCCGGCTCGTCGATCGCCGCGAACGGCGAGCCGTCGACGATCTTCTCCTCGACGTAGCGGGGGATGATCCGACCCTCGATGTCGTCCCGGGAGAAGCCGAGCGCGCACTGCGTGAGATCGTTCGTCCCGAACGAGAAGAAGTCGGCATGACGGGCGATCTGACCGGCGATGAAGCACGCGCGCGGGAGCTCGATCATCGTCCCGACGCCGAAGTCGGTCCCGAGGGTGAGCCCCTCCGCCTCGGCCACCGACACGACGCGGTCCTTGACCAACTCGAGCTCGCGCTCGTAGGCCACGAGCGGAATCATGATCTCGAGGCGCGGCACGCGCCCGGTCCGATCGTGCACGGCCACCGCGGCTCGAGCGATCGCCCGGACCTGCATCTCGTACACCTCCGGCTGCATCACGCCGAGCCGCACGCCGCGGGTTCCGAGCATCGGGTTGGTCTCCTCGAGCGAACGCACCCGGTCGAACTCGCTCTCGAGAAAACCGAGGCGCGCGCTGCGATCGATCCGCGCGCGCACGATCTCCTCGTGCAATTCGAACCGATCCGGCAGGAACTCGTGCAGGGGAGGGTCGAGCAGGCGGATCGTGACCGGCCACCCGGCCATCGCCTCGAACAGGCCCTCGAAGTCGCTCTGCTGGAGCGGGAGCAGCTCATCCAGCGCAGCCTGCCGGCCGGCCTCGTCCTCGGCCATGATCATCGCCCGCATCTTGGGCTGCCGATCAGCGGCCATGAACATGTGCTCGGTACGGCACAGACCGATCCCCTCGGCGCCGAAGCGGTGCGCGCGGGTGGCGTCCTCGGGCGTATCGGCGTTCGCCCGCACGCCGATCTGGCGCAGCTCGTCGGCCCAGCGCAGCACGGTCTCGAACCGGGCGTCGATGTGGGCCTCGACGAGCGGCACGTCATCGGTGGTGATGATGCCGTTCGTGCCATCGATCGCGATGAAGTCGCCGGCGTGGAGGACGAGGTCGTCGATCCGCACTTCTTCCCTTTTTAGGTCGACGTCCAGCGCGGCGGCGCCCGTGATCGCCGGACGGCCCATGCCGCGTGCTACCAGCGCCGCGTGCGAGGCCTTGCCTCCCTCGGAGGTGAGGATCCCGACCGCGGCGTGGAAGCCCGCGACGTCGTCGGCCTCGGTGAACGGCCGGACCAGGATTACCGCCTTCCCTTCGGCCGCCTGCGCGACCGCCTCGGGCGCGGTGAACACGATCGTGCCCTTGGCCGCGCCCGGCGAGGCGGCGACCCCGTGGGCGATCGCGGTGAAGCGCGCCGTCGTGTCGAACGACGGGTGCAGGAGTGCGTCGAGCGCCCCGGCGTCGATCGTGGCGACCGCCTCAGCCTTCGTCAACAGCCGCTCCTCGAACGCGTCGACCGCAAAGCGCACGGCGGCCTGCGCCGGGCGCTTCGCGCTCCTGGTCTGGAGCATGAACAGACGTCCCTCCTCGATCGTGAACTCGGTGTCCTGCATGTCCTTGTAGTGGGCCTCGAGCTTTCGCATGATCTCGGTCAGCTGATCGGCCACGTCGGGCATCCAGTCGCGCAGTTCGGACAGGTCGCGAGGCGTCCGGACACCGGAGACCACGTCCTCGCCCTGGGCGTTCGGCAGGAAGTCGCCCGACGGTGTCTGCGCACCCGTCACCTCGTCGCGGCTGAAGGCCACTCCCGAGCCCGACGCCTCGCCCCTGTTGCCGTACACCATCTGCTGCACGTTGACGGCTGTGCCCCAGTCGTCGGGTAGACGGTTGATCCGGCGGTACTGAACGGCCCGCTCGCCCATCCACGAGTCGAACACGGCGCGGATCGACTGCGTCAGCTGCTCCTGCGGATCGGTGGGGAAGTCGTAGTAGGACTTGAAGGACTCGGTCAATTCGCGCAGCGCGTCGGCGTCGAGCTCGATGTCGAGCGTGACTCCGCGCTCTTGCTTGACGCGCGCGATCTCATCCTCGAAGCGCTCGCCCGGGATCCCGCGCACGACGTTGCCGAACATCTGCACGAGGCGGCGGTAGCAGTCCCAGGCGAATCGCTCATCGCCGGTGCGGGCGAGCCGAGTCCCGCGGTCGACTCATCGTTCAGGCCGAGGTTCAGGACCGTGTCCATCATCCCCGGCATCGACACGCGCGCGCCGGAACGTACGGACACAAGCAGCGGATCGTTCGGGTCGCCGAGGCGCTTGCCGGTGCGCTTCTCGAGCGCGTGCAACGCCTCGTCCACCTGGGCCTGGAGACCCTCGGGCCACGTTTGGCCGCCGCGCATGTAGGCCACGCACGCCTCGGTGGTGATCGTGAATCCGGCCGGGACCATGTCAGGACCCAGGATCCGGGTCATCTCGGCAACGCCCGCGCCCTTGCCGCCGAGCAGGTCGCGCATCTCGCGCGAGCCCTCCGTGAAGTCGTACACCCACTTGCGGGTCCGCACCGACGGCTCTTTGACACCGCCGGTCGCTACTTGCGTGGTCATCACATGTCTCCCAGACGCTCGATCTATCGCCACGGCTTCGGGTAGAAGCCGCTGACTAAGCAACAGTCTTCGCGCTGACGCGGATGGCGGTAACCGTGACAGATGCCGAGGCCGGTAAGTAGTTTTCCACCCGAGTAGTTCCCCGCACCTACGGTTCGGACCCGCGCGCTCGCGGAGGGACCGGGCGGCCTCTAACGTGGTGGAATGATCTCTCGGGCGCGTCTGACGCTTGTCGCGGCGGCCGCGGCCGGCGGCGTGGGGGAGTTGGTACGCCGCCGCCGGCGAGTGGCACGGAACGAACCCCCGCCGCCGCTGACCACGCAGTCGAGTCCCGGCCAGATCGCGGATCTGCAGCAGGCTTACGGTGCGGACATGGCGCCGCGCTCCTCGCCGTCCCCGGCCGAGGCGAGCGCGCCGTCACCGGCCGAGGCCACCGCGGACGGGTGACCGCGCCGGCCCGAGGGCAAACGTGCTCGACGACAGCTTTCCGACGATGGGAACCGTGGCGCGGGTCGTGCGCGACGGCGACGGCGGGGTCGACCTCGCCTCGGAGTTCGCCGAGATCGAGCGCCGGCTGTCCCGCTTTGACCCCGGCAGCGACCTCTCGCGCCTCAACGCCGATCCGCGCGGCACCGTACCCGCGGCGCCGGTTCTGCGGGCCGCGGTCGCGGCCGCGCTGCGTGCGGCGTCCCTCACCGGCGGCCTCGTGGATCCGACGCTGATCGGGGCGATGCGCCGCGCCGGCTACGGCGAGTCCCGGGCCCACGTGCAGCCCCCGTCGCTGCTGCACGCGCTCCGTACCGCGCCGCAACGCCGCCCGGCTCGCCCGGACCCGGCTGCCGCATGGCGAGCGGTGCAGGTCGACGAGGCCGCGGGCGTGATCCGCCGCCCGCCGGGCCTCGAGCTCGACCTCGGAGGCTCGGTCAAGGGATGGGCGGCGGACCTCGTCGTGGAGCAACTCGAGCGCCATGGGCGCTGCGCCGTCGACTGTGGCGGGGACCTGCGTGTGGCGGCCGGCCGCGGAGCGCCGTGGGAGGTGCGCGTGCGCCATCCGCTGACCGGTGGGGTCGCTCACACGTTCCGCGTTCGCGCCGGCGGTGTGGCGACCTCCGGCGTCGACGCCCGACTGTGGGAGCGCGACGGGGATGAGTTCGCCCACCACCTGATCGATCCGGCCACCGGGACTCCCGCCTGGACGGGGCTGGTCGCCGCCACCGCGCTCGCCCCGACGGCACTCGAGGCCGAGGCCTTGGCCAAGGCCGCGCTGCTGTTGGGACCGGCCGCGGGCGGGGCGCTGCTCCGGGCCCGCTACGGCGGCGTGGTCGTCCACGACGATGGCGCCGTCGAGGCGGCCATCTGAACCCTCGTATCACATGAGCGGTCAGCCCGGCCGATCCCCCGCTCGACCGCGTCGATCAGCGAGCTCCGGAGCGACGCCAGTTCGATGATGCTGGTTACCGAGCCCATCCGAACTGCGCGCTCGATGCTGTGAACCCGGTCGAACCGATCGGCAAACGCTCGCCGCTTCTCGGCCAGCACCTCTTCCCAAAGCGCGCTTCGCCGAGCGCGTAGGCGCTGGCGCTCGACGCCCTCGGCTCTGGCGATCCGCGTTTCCAGCTCCTGGATCCGCTCGTCGTCCGCAGCGGCTCGCTCGACCTCGCCGGCGAACACGACCGCCGCCGCCGGGGCGCCGCCGATCACCGAGGCCCGGGCACCTTCGAGCGCGAGCGTCTCGAGCTGGGGATTCAGCTTCTGCGAGAAGACCACGAACGCGCCGCCGTGGTACCGCGACAGCACGCAGACGACGATCGGACCGTCGAAGTTGACAACCGCACGGGCGATCTCGGCTCCGAACTCGAGCTCCCACTCGCGCAGCGACTCGGGCGAACCGTCGAAGCCGGCCAGGTTCGCGAGCACCACCACCGGCCGGCGGCCCGCCGCGGCGTTGAGCGCCCGGGCGATCTTCTTGGCGGCGCGCGGGAACAGCGTGCCGGCGGTCCATTGCTCGGGCCCGTCGGCGGGGATCGCCCCTCGTCGCGGCAGCGGCCGGGACTCGATCCCAATCAGCGACAGCGGCCAGCCGCCCAGATGCGCGTCCCACACGACCGCGACCTCGGCATCGCGCATCGCCGCCCAGCGCTCCAGCGGCCGGTGGTCGGAGTCGATCACCGCGCTCATCACCGATCGGATGTCAAACGGCTGCTTCCGATCGGCGTTGAGTTCGTTCGAGAAGACATCCGCGATCCGCTTCAGCGCCGAGCCGGGAGCGTCGTGCCGGGACGCGCCGACGTCGCGGTCGGCCGGATCTATCGTGTGCGCTCGCCGCGGAAAGCGCTCGCCGGGCGCGACATACGTGTGCTCGTAGTAGCGGAGGAGCACCCGGCAGGCATCCGCGAGGTCGCCGGCCCAATACTGCGCCTGGCCGTTTGGCCCCATGATCCGCTCGTAGCCCCCGAGACCGAAGTTGTCCTCGGCCGACACCCCGCCCGAATAGTCGAGCGCCTCCTTGCCGGCCAGCACCATCGTGCTTTGCGGCGTCATGATCAGAGCTCCGCGCGTGTGCATCAGCATCGTCGCCTCGGCGTTGCAATACGGTTGCGCCCCGACGTTGATGCCGGCGA
>CAVWKC010000003.1:0-20119 GCA_963755525.1 uncultured Solirubrobacterales bacterium
CTCACATCCCGCTCGGGACGCCGACGCTGATCAACAGCAGCTAACCGCTCCGGTGCGTGCCCGAGCCGGGTCGCTCCGGTGGCGTCCCCCTCGGGTAGCTCCGGTACGTGTCCGCACCCGGTGCCGTGCGCCGGCGATTTGTGTCGCTGGCCGGGCCGGATCGGGCGCGAGGCACCCGGGTGGGACACGCACCTGCGCAGCTTTTCGCCGGCGGCGACTCTCGCCACTCCGAGCTGGCGGCGCGCCTCGCCACTTCGACCTGGCGGCGCATATCGCCACTCCGAGCTGGCGGCGCTGTTTGCCAGTACGCCTCGGGCCGTCTAAGAAGCTGCATAAGTGGCCAAACCGCCCCCCCGGGCGAGCCTTGGACACATCAGCACCGTGGGGGTGCTGATGTCGCCTATGTGGCCGCTGGGCGCGAGGTTTGCTGTGTTTACATCGTTAGAGGGGTTGCCGGGGCGCCCCGGGTTGCCGGCTCCCGGGCGGCCCGCGAGACGTCGTAGCGCCAGCTCTTTACTTAAGTATTTACTTGTGATATGCTTGCATCTGTAAGCAACACGAAGGAGCAAACATGGAGTCGAATATCACTCCCAATCCGCAGTACCAGCAGGTCACAGTCGACGTACCCGAGGATCGGGTGGCCGAGTTCCACGCGTTCTTCGCGCGGTTCCTGGCCGGCCCGGGTGGCCGCCGGCGCCACGGGCGCCATGGCCGTCACGGTCACGGGCACGGACATCACGGTCATGGCTGCTCCAGCCGGCGCGAGGGCGCCGAGCAGCGCGAGCCGAGCACCGAGACGACTGAGATCTGATGACCGACAAGCAGGTCACGGTGGCCGTCCCCGAGGACCGCGTGCCCGAGTTCTACATCTGGTTCGCGGCGTTCCTCGAGTCCGAGCCAGGCGCTCCGCCCCCGTTCGGCGGGCGCGGTCGCCGTGGCCCGCGCGGCTCGCGCCGGCACCAAGAGGCCCAGCCCTGGTCGACCGACGACGCCGACGAGGCGGCGTGGCTCTACCGGAAGCTGGCGCCGCCGGCGCGCGAGTTGTTCGACCTTCTCGCTGACAGACCCGGAAGCCGGATCGGCGGCGAGCAGGTCGCCATGCAGTTAGGCCTCGACAAGGGCGCCCATGGCGTCGCCGGCATCCTCGCGTGGCCGGGCCGCTATTCGCGGCATCTCGGCCGGGTGATGCCGATCGCGACCGAGGGCCGCGCCGACGGCGGCACCGACTACTACATGGAACCTGAGACCGCGACGCTGTTCACGGCCGCCCGGGATCGCCCGGCTTCCCGTGATCGCCCGGGGCGGGAACACCCAGGTCGGGAACACCGCAGAAGAATGCCGTGATCTCGCGCGCGACCTCGTCGGGGCGGTCTTCGACGAGGAAGTGCGACGCGTCGATGCCGCGTCCGCGGACATCGCGCGCCCACGACCGCCACACGTCGAGGACATCCCCGTAGAAGAACCCGAGCGCGCCCCGGGTGCCCCAGAGCACCAGCACGGGGCATTCGATCGGGCGTCCCCGGTCAGCCTCATCGATCGCGCGATCGATGCTCGCGCCCGCGCGATAGTCCTCGCAGATCGCTTCGATGGTGCTCGCGTCCCGAAGTTGGGCGCGATACGCCGCGATCACGGACTCGGGGTACCGGCCGGGCTCGCGATCGAGCCCGATCGAGCGCAGGTGGTAGTCGAAGTAGGCGTCGGGGTCGCCGGCGATCAATCGCTCGGGGAGCGGCGCGGGCTGGGCCAGGAAGCCCCAGTGCCAGTACCCGAGCGCTAGGCGATCGTCGGCCCGCGCCCACACCTCGGCGGTCGGGACGATGTCGAGCACGGCGAGCGCGCTGACGCGCTCGGGATGGTCGAGCGCCATCCGGTAGCCGACGCGACCGCCGCGATCGTGACCGGCGACCGCGAATCGCGCAAATCCGAGCGATGCCATCGCCTGGATCTGGTCGAGCGCGAGCGCTCGCTTGGAATGTGGCGCGTGGTCGGCGGCCGGCGCCGGCCTGAGCGAATCGCCGTACCCGGACAGATCGGTAGCGACCACCGTGAACCGCTCGGCCAGCGCGGGTGCCGCGCCGTGCCACATGAGGTGAGTCTCGGGATACCCGTGCAGGAGCAGCAGCGGCGGTCCGCTGCCGCCCACTCGCGCGTGGACCGTGCCCCGCTCGGTCTCGAGATCGCGGGTCGCGAAGCCCTCGAACATCACGCCCCGCCGGTCCCGGCGTCGCCAAGCCCATCCCCGTCCGTCCCGGCGTAGCCAATATCAGCGTCTCGCAGCGGAGCCGTTCCCCCGATCAGCAGCGCCATCGCGTCCGGCGGCGTCACCCGCGTAGGCGAGGGGTCGGCGGCGGCCGCGGCGGCGATCCGTTCGAGATCGAACGCCGCCACCGCGCCGACGAGGATCGTGTTGCCTGCGCGCGCCCCGAGCGCCCACACGCGCGGATACACGGGCGCGAGCGCTGCCGCGACCGTGCGTACGAAGCGGGCGGCGCGGTTATCGAGCACGTTGATCAAAGCAAGGGGCGCGACCCGCGCCACGCCGGCGAGCGCCTCCACCGTGATCAGCTCTCGCGGAACAACGGCGCCGACGAAGGCGTCGATCACGACCGCATCCCATTTACCAGAGCCGTCCTGGCTGGACAGGAACGCGCGCCCGTCGGCATTGCGAACCCGCAGCCCCGGGGCGCGCCGGAGCCCCAGGTGCTCGCGCGCGAGCGCGAGCACGTTCGCGTCGACCTCGCAGACCTCCTGGCGGCCGCCGGGGTCCTCCGCGGCGAGCGCTCGCGCCAGCGCGCACGCCCCGCCCCCGACGTGCACGACGCGGCGCGCATGCGCCGCCCGCAGCACGATCCGGATCCAGCGCAGGTAGTCGAACTCGAGATGCGTCGGATCGGCCAGATCGACATAGGAGGCGTCCATGTCGCCCTGGCGCAGCAGACGCCCGGTGGGCCGCCGCGGGTCGCGCTCGGCGACGAGTTCGCCGGAGCGGGCGAGGGTCATTGACCGAGCCCGGAAGCGTGTCACGCCACATAGCGTGCCACCGGGACGGTCTGGACGGGGCGCGCCAACGGCGGCCGCATGGTACACAGACCCCAATCCTGGGCAGATAACACTGGATGGGCGAATCCAAGATCACTCCTGGCGTCATCTACAAGGCGATCCTGCTCGCGTTTGGGCTAGTGATCGCGGGAGTGATCTTTACCGCGCTGACCAGCCTGGTCCTCGGCGTGCTGATCGTCGTGATCATCGCGACGCCACTGTCGGCGTTCGCGGACCTGCTCCAGCGCTGGCGCGTCCCGCGGGCGATCGGGGCAGTCCTCGGGCTACTGCTCGGGGTGGCCGCGATCGCCGGACTGGTGGCACTAATCGTGCCCGTGTTCACGACGGAGGTGGATCACTTCGCGGCTTCCCTGCCCTCGATCGGGGATTCGCTCACCCACCGGCTCGGACGCCTCACGGGCTCATCGCCGGGCCACATCACCAACCAGGTCCAGCATTTCGTCGACAACTACACGCACGATCCGACCAAGCTGCTCGGCCCGGTGGCGTCGTTCGGGGCCAGCGTCGCCGCGGCGGCCGCCGCGATCGTGGTCGTCCTGCTCACCGCGCTCTACACCGCGATCCACCCCGAACCGCTCGTAAACGGGTTCGTCCGTATGTTCCCGATCCCGCGCCGTCCGCAGGTCCGGCACATCCTGCAGCGGCTCCGGACCGCCTACCTCGCCTGGCTCCGCGGGCTCGGGGTGGGCATGCTGGTGCTGGGCGGGCTCACGTACCTGGGCCTCGAGCTGGTCGGCCTCCAGTTCGCGGCGTTCTTTGCCGTGTTCACCGCGATCGCGATGATCGTGCCGTATTTCGGGGCGCTGGCGAGTTCGATCCCGCCGATCGTGTACGCGCTTACGGTCTCGACGAAGGAGGCCGTGCTCGTCGCGATCATCTACATCGTCGCCCACCAGGTCGAGAGCAACGTGATCCAGCCGCTCGTCGTGGCGCGGACGGTCAAGCTCCACCCGGCGCTGGTGGCGATCGGCGTGGTCGCGGTGAACCAGTTGTTCGGCTTCATCGGGCTCCTGATCGCCGTACCGATCATCGCCACGGTCAGCATCCTGATCGAAGAGTTGTGGGTCAGGCCGCTCGAACGCGGGAGCGCGCGCACCGCCCCGCTCGAGCAGGTTGTACGTCCGGCAGCCGAGGGGCTAACACTCAGGGCGCGCCGCTGAGCACCTCACTCGGCGACACCACGCCCCAACTCGCTCGGCGACACCACGTCCCAACTCGCCACACGTGTGCAACTGGCCCGGCTCGGGTAGCGTCGCGAGTATGAGGGACACAGAAGCCAGAGAACTCGTAGATCGCCTCGAAGAAGAGGCCGACGACCTCGAGCGCCACAGCGAAGAGGTGGAGCAGCACACCAAGGATGTCGCCAAGGAATGGGCGCAGAAGCGCTCCGACCCGAAGGTCCCGGGTGCGCCGCCGCCGGACGACGACGATGACGACTCGGACGACGACGATGACGAGGGCGACGGCTGGGACGACCCCGACGACGAGGACGAAGACGAAGACGAAGACTATGACGACGAGTAGCGCGCGGGCCGTGTAGGCCGGGCCAGCCTACGGCTGGCCGTGTGTGCTGCTCAGATCGCGCTCGTGGTCGATCAAGACCACCCGCAGCAGCTCGGAGTGGTCGAGCGTTTCGAACCCGAGCTCGTCGGCGAGCTCGACGACCGATGCGTCGTGCCCGTCTGAGGAGGGCTCGATCGCCTGGAGCCGTTCGCCGCTGCCGGTCTTGAGCGGGCCGATCGTCAGCTCCAGTCGCTGGTCTCGGGCGGTGAGCGAGAAGCTGACCCGGGTGCTGTTGGCGGCCGTTCGCACGTGCTTGGTGACCGCGCGCGTCACGATGTAGACGTCGGAGAACCGCTCCAGCGAGAACCGCGACCTCGCGGCCAGCGCACTCGCGAGCGGCTCGAGCACGTTGGCGAGCAGCTCGACCGGCAACAGCGTCACGACCACGTCGCCGGTCAGGCCGCGCCGCCACGGCATCCACGCGTCGAGGTCCTCGCTGTCCTCGACGCGCACAAGCATGTCGGTGCGGCGCGGATCGTGGCGCAGGTCGAAGCCCATCCGGACCTCGGTGCCGCTCCCGGGCGCGGTGAGGAACTCCGTCCGGTCGGCGAGCGCGTTGATCAGGGGCAGCCCGACCCGGAGGTGGTCGCCGGCGGGCGCGACCTGCTGAAACCCGCCGCCCCAGTCGCGGACCGTGATCTCGATCTCCTCGAGCTGGACGTCGAGGCGAACCGCGATCGTCCCGTTCTCGCCGCGGTAGGCGTGGTCGACCGCGTTGTTGCACGCCTCGCTGACGACCGTCTTCAAATCGTTGACCAGTTCCGTACGGAGCGCGAACGGCGCCGCGAGGCCGCCAATGACGGCGCGCACCAGCCCCGCGGTGTCCGGGCGGCTGTTCAGGCGCAGGTTGAGCACGCTAGGTCTCCCGCTGACCACGACCAGATTGCTTCCCCGGACGGGCACGAAGAAAACAGCGCAACGAATTGCGGTGCTACGTCGCCTGCGTTCGCCGCGCGATCCCGCCGCTCGGCGCCCCGAGACGCGTCGACGCGGGGATCCCCACCGCGACGCACAGGACGGCCGCGAGCAGCAACGCGTCATGCACGGTGGATGCATCGGTGCCTCCCGAAAGCACGATGCCGCCGAGCCCCGCGCCGACGCCGGCGCCGACCAGGCGGCCGAACGACAGGACCGCCGAGGTGCGCCCGTGGGAGGCCAGCGGGGTGGCGTTGAGCGCCGCGCGCGAGGTCGGGACGAACAGCATCCCGAGTCCGAAGCCGACCGGGATCAGCGGCAGGATCGTCACGAGGCTCGAGAGCGGGAAGCCCGGAATCGCCAGCACCGCGAGTCCGCCGCCGGCGAGCACGAAGCCGAGGATCGCGGGTAGACGCTCGCCGTGCTCGTCGACAAGCCGGCCCGTGATCGGAGCCGCCGCGCCGACCAACAGCGCGACGATCACCAGCGCACTCGAGGCGCCGAGTGCCGAGTAGCCGGCGGCGCGCTGGAGGTACTGCGAGGCCAGATAGAAGCAGCCGATCATCACCGCGAACGTCAGCGCCGCGACGAGCGTGGCGGCGAGCACGACGCGGTTGATCGTGTAGCCCTTGATGCCCGCCTCCTGTTCGCCGACGACGCCCGGCACGCACCGAGCGATGCCGGCCGCGGCGATCAGCGCGAGCGGGACGAGCGCCCACCAATTGGCGCGCCATCCGAGCGCGACCGTCAGCAGCCCGCCGAGCAGCGGCCCGAGCAGGTTCGCGACGCCGGCGGACGCGCCCCAGATTCCGAGCGCGCCTCCGCGGCGCTCGGGCGGGAAGCCGCTCACCGCACCGGCGAGCGCCGCTGGGCTCACGAGCCCGGCGCCCACGCCCTGCACGACACGGCTGGCGATCAGCGCGCCGATCGTCGACATGAGCGCGCCGGCGCCGGCGCCGATCGCGAACACCGCGAGGCCGACCAGCGCCAGGCGCCGGGCGCCGAACCGGTCCACCAATGCGCCACCGGGCAGGAGCACGATCGCGTACGCCCCGAAGTAGGCGCTGAGGATCGCGGCCGTGGAGGCGCTCGACACCTTCAGCCCGTGGGCCACCGACGGCAGCGCGACCGTGATCAGCGTCCCGTCGAGTTGCAGCAGAGCGGCGGCGCCGGTGCACGCGGCCAGCCGCACCCACGCCTCCCGCGAAACCTCGCCGCGCGGGTCTGGGCCTTCAGCTCGGGAGCGGCGGCGCATCACGGAGCGCCCCACAATAGCGACGGCACCATTACGGGTAGTGGTCCTCTGTGCCCGGCGACGACGGCGATCACGCCTACCCACCAATCGGCGATTACGCGCTGATCGGCGACTGTCACAGCGCCGCTCTCGTCGCGAAGGACGGAGCGATCGACTGGTGTTGCCTGCCGCGCTTTGACTCCGGTAGCGCCTTCGGCCGCCTGCTCGGCCGCCCGGACGCCGGGCACTGCTCGATCACGCCCACCGGCGAGGGGCCGTGGGAGTACGCGCGCGCTTATCTCGACGACACGCTCGTGCTCGAGACCACGCTCCAAGGCCCGGCGGGCGAAGCGAGGCTGCTCGACTGCTTCGTCGTGCGCGACGACGCGATCGGCACCGAGGCCCGCCGGATCGTGCGCGTGCTCGAAGGGATCCGCGGCTCGGTCGAGGTCGAGCTCCGGATCGCGCCGCGGTTCGACTACGGCCAGGTCCGTCCGTGGGTCCGCCGCCACGGCCACCACCTCCACAGCACGATTGGCGGCAACGACGCACTGCTCGTGTGGTGCGAGCACGAGCTCGTCGAGGATCCCGCACACGAGCTCGTCGGGCGGTTCGCCGTCGGCCCCGGAGACCGCGCTCGGCTCGCGCTCACCTACTGCGCCCCCGAACACGTCGACGCCGGACCACCCGACGAGCCCGAGCCGCAAACGCTCGACGAGGAGCTGGAGGAGACACTGAGGTGGTGGCACGAGTGGGCCTCGTCGCTGCGCCTGGGCACGCGCGACGAGCCGGCGGCGCGCCGCTCGGGGATCGTGCTCAAGGCGCTCACGTACGCCCCCACCGGCGCCGTGGTCGCGGCCCCGACCACCTCGCTCCCGGAGGCGGTCGGCGGCCCGCGCAACTGGGACTACCGCTACGCGTGGGTGCGCGACTCGAGCTTCAGCTCTCGCGCCCTGGCCGAACTCGGAGCGGTCGACGAGGCCGATGCGTTCCGCGCGTTCATCATGCGCTCCGCCGCCGGCCACGCCGAGGATCTCCAGATCATGTACGGCGTGGGCGGCGAGCGTCGGCTCCGGGGCGATGTCGTCGAACAGCTCGAGGGATACCGCAAATCCACACCGGTGCGGCTGGGCAACGACGCGTCCGAGCAGCTCCAGCTCGATGCCTACGGCGAGCTCGTCAACCTGACGTGGCGCTGGCACCGGCGCGGCCACTCGCCGAGCGACGACGACTGGCGGTTCCTGGTGTCGCTGATCGACCACGCTGCCGAGCGGTGGTCCGAACCCGACTGCGGGATCTGGGAATGGCCGGGCGATCCCGAGCACTTCGTGCACTCCAAGGTGCTCTGCTGGTCCGCGCTCGACCGCGGCATCAGGCTCGCCGACGAGTGCATGCGGCGGGCTCCGATCCGGCGCTGGAAGCAGGCGCGCGACGAGCTCCGCGACACGATCGAGCGCCGCGGATACGACCGGGATCGCGGCATCTACGTGCAGTCGTTCGGGCGCCCAGACATGGACGCAGCACTGCTCCTGCTGCCGACGGTCGAGTACCTCGCGTGGGATGACGAACGGATGCTCCGCACAATCGCGGCCGTGCGCGAGAACCTCGACGCCGGCGACGGGCTCCTCTACCGCTACCGGCGCGAGGACGGGCTAGAGGGGGACGAAGGCGCGTTCCTGTGCTGCTCGTTCTGGCTGGCCGAGTGCCTGGCCCGGGCCGGCGATCCGGACGACGCGCGAGCGATCTTCGACCAGGCGGTTAGCCGCAGCAACGACCTCGGACTGTTCTCGGAGGAGGTCGACCCCAAGACTGGCGAACTCCTCGGCAACTTCCCGCAGGGGCTCACCCATCTCGCCCACATCGACGCCGCCGTAGCTCTCGGGGGCGCTCGGGACGATCTGTGAGCAACCCCGACCGCGCCAGTTAGTCGGCGTCGGCGGTGGGTAGCGGGTCCTCAGGGGCCCGCGAGGAAAGGATTGAGAACAGCATGAGCGACACGGTTGGCGACTATCTCCTGGAGCGCCTGCGCACCTGGGGGATCAAGCGCATTTACGGATACCCGGGTGACGGAATCAACGGGATCATCGGCGCCTTCAGCCGCTTGAGCGACGGTGAGGGACCGGAGTTCACCCAGGTGCGCCACGAGGAGATGGCCGCTTTCATGGCCTGCGCCCACGCCAAGTTCACCGGCGAGGTCGGGGTGTGCCTGGCAACGTCGGGACCCGGAGCGATCCATCTGCTCAACGGTCTCTACGACGCGAAGCTCGACCACCAGCCCGTAGTGGCGATCGTCGGCCAGCAAGCCCGCGCCGGCATAGGCGGCAACTACCAACAGGAAGTCGACCTGACCAGCCTGTTCAAAGATGTCGCGCACGAGTACATCGAGGTCGCGATGGCCCCGACCCAGATCCGCCACCTCATCGACCGGGCCATCCGGACCGCGCTTGCAGAGCGCACGGTCACCGCGATCATCATCCCCAACGACGTGCAGGACGCGGACGCCGTGCCGCAACCGCCGCATACGCACGGCACAGTCCACTCGGGCCCGGGTTACCAGCCGCCGCGGATCCTCCCGCACGACGAGGACCTCGACCGGGCGGCGGAGATCCTGAACGCCGGGGAGCGCGTCGCGATGCTGGTCGGACAGGGCGCGCTCCACGCCTCCGAGGAGGTGGCGCAGATGGCCGACATGCTCGGCGCGGGTGTGGCCAAAGCGCTGCTCGGCAAGGCCGTCCTCTCCGACGAGCTTCCGTATGTGACCGGCTCGATTGGCCTGCTCGGGACCAAGCCGAGCTCGACGATGATGCAGGAGTGCGACACGCTGCTGATGGTCGGCTCGAGCTTCCCGTACTCGGAGTTCCTGCCCGAGGAGGGCGACGCCCGCGGCGTGCAGATCGACATCGACGGCAAGATGATCGGGATCCGCTACCCGATGGAGGTCAACCTCATTGGCGACAGCGCCGAGACGCTGAGGGCGCTGATGACCCGCCTGCAACGCAAGGAGGACCGCTCGTGGCGCGAGAAGATCGAGGGCGAGGTGAGCGAGTGGTGGGACCTCATGGACCACCGCGCCGAGCTCACGGCGGACCCGATCAATCCGCAGCTCCTCTTCCACGAGCTTTCCAAGCGCTTGCCGGACGGCGCGATCATCAGCTCTGACTCAGGGTCCTCCGCGAACTGGTACGCGCGTGACGTCAAGCTCCGCAAGGGGATGATGGCTTCGCTGTCGGGCACGCTGGCGACGATGGGCCCGGGCGTCCCGTACGCGATCGCCGCCAAGTTCGCGTATCCCTCGAGGCCGGTGTTCGCGCTGGTCGGGGACGGTGCGATGCAGATGAACGGGATCAACGAGCTGATCACGATCGCCAAGTACCGCGATCAGTGGTCCGACCAGCGTCTGGTTGTGCTCGTCCTCAACAACCGCGACCTGAACCAGGTGACCTGGGAGCAGCGCGCGATGGAGGGGGACGCGAAATTCGAGGGGTCGCAGGATCTCCCGGACTTCCCGTACGCGCGCTACGCCGAGCTCCTGGGGTTGAAGGGCATCCGCGTGGACGCGGCCGAGCAGGTAGGCCCCGCGTGGGACGACGCCCTGAGCTCGGACCGACCGGTCGTACTCGAGGCTGTGACCGATCCCTCGGTCCCGCCGTTGCCGCCCCACATCACGCTTGACCAGGCCAAAGCGCTCAGCTCCGCACTGCTCGCGGGCGATCCCGACGCCAAGGACATCGTCAAGCAGTCGTTCAAGCAGAAGGTCGAAGAATTCCTTCCGGGACGATGAGCGCGACTGCTGTCCTGGCGCACGCCCCCGTCGAGCAGCTCGACGTCGGCGCCTACACGATCCCGACCGACGCCCCCGAGGCGGACGGCACACTCGCGTGGGATGCGACGACGATCGTAGTCGTGCACGCCCGGGGCGGCGGGGAGTCCGGCCTCGGTTACACGTACGCCGACGTCTCGACCGCGAAGCTGATCGCCTCCAAGCTGGCGGGCGTGGTTCGCGGCAGCGACGCGATGGCGCCGCAATCCGCGTGGGCGGCGATGGTCGAGCAGACGCGGAACCTCGGCCGGCCGGGAATCACGTCAATGGCGATCGCGGCGGTCGACCTGGCGATCTGGGATCTGAAGGCGCGGGTGCTGGGACTGCCCCTGTGCGGTCTGCTCGGGATGGCGCGGGATCGGGTCCCGGTGTACGGCTCCGGAGGGTTCACCGCGTATTCGAACGACCGCCTCGCGGCGCAGCTCGCCGGCTGGGTGCAGGACGGGATCCCGTGGGTCAAGATGAAGGTGGGTTCGGTCCCAGGCGAGGATCGCGACCGGGTGAGGCTCGCCCGCGAGGCGATCGGCCCGGAGGCTCGCCTGTTCGTCGACGCCAACGGTGCCTACTCACGCAAGCAGGCCCTCGACCTGGCCGCGCGTTTTGCGGACGACGCCCGGGTGAGCTGGTTCGAGGAGCCTGTCTCCTCCGACGACCTCGAGGGCCTGCGGCTCATGCGCGACCGGGCGCCGGCCGGGATGGAGATCGCCGCCGGCGAGTACGGCTACGATGCGCCGTACTTCGAGCGGATGCTCGAGGCCGGCGCGGTCGACGTGCTCCAGGCCGACGTCACCCGGTGCGCCGGCATCACCGAGTTGCTGCGCGTGGATGGGCTGTGTCGCGCTCACGCCGTGCCGCTGTCGCTCCACTGCGGACCGTCGATCCATCTCCACCCGGCGATGGCGCTCGAGAAGTTCGTACACCTCGAGTACTTCCACGACCACGTGCGGATCGAGCACATGTTGTTCGACGGTGTGGTCGACCCGGTCGACGGCGCACTCGTACCCGATCTCGAGCGCCCCGGCAACGGACTCGAGCTCAAGCGTGGGGAGGCCGAGCGCTATGCGGCCTAGCCGTTGGTGGGACAACGTCCGCAACGGCCGGATGCAGCGGACGCTCGCCGCCGTCACCGCGCTCAGCGCGCTCCCGCTCGGGCTCGAGATCTACTTCGAGCACTTCAAGGGGTCGTTCGGCGACAAGTGGATGTGGACGCCGGTGGCGCTGTCGCCTGCTCTGACCGCGGCCGGTGTCGCGGGAGTTCGCTCCGAGCGGGCCGCGAGGACTGTGTTGCCGGCGGTGTCGGCGCTGTACTGCCTGGATGGGCTGATCGGAGTGGTCACCCACGTGCGTGGAGTCGCTCGCAAGCCCGGAGGGTTCGACGAGCCGCTATTCAACATCGTGATGGGACCGCCGCTGCTCGCGCCGGGCTCGCTCGCGCTGGTCGGCGGCCTCGGGCTGGCGGCGGCCGCGTTCGGGCGCGAGCACTGAATGTCCTCCGACGTCCGAGTTCAGCGCAAGGGCGTGACGCCGCAGATGCGCGGCCGCTACCCCGACTACGACGTTCTCGACGAGGTCGATCATTGGGATCCGGTCACGCGCCGGCTGGTCCTCGACCGGGTGGAAAACGTGCCGCCGATCCGATTCTTCACGGGACCCGAGGCTTTGACGCTCGGCGCATTCTGCGATCTCGTGCTGGCCCAGGACGACGACCCAAAGATCCCGGTGCTGAACATGGTCGACGCCAAGCTGTTCGCCGGCGAGCTCGACGGGTTCCGCTACGAGGACATGCCCGACGATCGCGAGACGTGGCGGCGGGTCGCGCTCGGGCTCGACGCGGCAGCGCGGCAGCACCGCGAGGCGAGTTTCGTCGACGCGACGGTCGAAGTCCAGGAGCGCGTTGTCAAGTCGTTCGCCGCAGGCAAGCTCCACGGTGAGGTTTGGGACGACATCCCGGCGGCGCGCGCCTGGAAGGTCGTGACGCGCGCGATCCTGAGCGCGTTCTACTCGCACCCGTGGGCCTGGAACGAGATCGGCTTCGGCGGCCCCGCGTACCCGCGCGGCTACGCCCGCATCGGCGCGGGCCAGCGCGAGAGCTGGGAAAGATGAGCCTGCGCCATAACCTGCGTACGCTGGCGCGGGGCGCGATTCGACCGCCCGAGAACGACTCGGCGTTCCTGCTCGACGTCCACCGGCGCGCCGTTCCGCGGGAGCGGATGGCTCACTACGACGACGGGGTGTCCGTCGACCTGGTGATCGTCGGCGCCGGCGCCGGCGGCGGGACGCTGGCGCAGCGGCTCGCGCGCCGCGGGTGGAAGGTGGTCGTGCTCGAGGCCGGGCCGTTCTGGGATCCGGACGAGGACTGGGTGTCGGATGAGGCGGGCTCGCACCGGCTGTACTGGAACGAGGACCGGATCATCGGCGGATCGGACCCGGTCGAGCTCGGCAAGAACAACTGCGGTCACGGTGTCGGCGGCTCGATGGTCCACTACGCCGGCTACTGCCCGCGCTTCCATCCGTCCGACTTCGAGGTGTACAGGCGCGACGGCGTGGGGGCTGACTGGCCGATCTCCTACGAGGACCTCAAGCCGCACTACGAACGGCTCGAACTCGAGCTGCCGGTGGCCGGGGAGTACTGGCCGTGGGGAGATCCGCACCGCTATCCGCACACCGAGCACCCGATCGCCGGCGGCGCCGACGTAGCCCGGGGCGCCGCGCGCAAGCTCGGGATCGAGATGCGCGTGGGCCCGGTTGGGATCACCAACGGCGCGTTTGGCAACCGGCCGCATTGCATCTATCGCGGGTTCTGCCTGCAGGGGTGCAAGGTCAACGCGAAGGCGTCGCCGCTCGTGACCCATATACCCGACGCGATCGAGCACGGCGCGGAGATCCGCGCGGACTGCATGGCGATCGACATCGAGGTCGACGACGCGAGCGGCACCGTGACCGGCGTCAGGTACATGAGCGAGGGCCGCGAGCGATTCCAGCGCGCCGATGCCGTCGCGGTCGCGGGCTATTCGATCGAGACTCCGCGGCTGCTGCTCAACTCGACCAGCCGCCGGTTTCCCTACGGCCTCGCCAACGGCAACGACCAGGTCGGGCGTTACGTCATGGTCCAGGGTGCGCCTCAGGTCGCCGGGCGCTTCCCGGAGGAGATGCGGATGTACAAGGCGCCGCCCCCGGAGATCTCCTCAGAGCAGTTCTACGAGACCGACCTCGGGCGGGACTTCGCGCGTGGTTTCTCGATCCAAACCGTCGGCCCGCTGCCGATCGAGCACGCCAACCACGTGCTCGGCCACGGCCACTGGGGGAAGACGCTGCGTGAGTACATGCGCGACTACAACCACTGGTACACGCTCGGGATTCTGTCCGAGCTGCTCCCGCGGCCTGACAACCGGGTGACGGTGGTCCCGAGCGTCACCGACCGCAACGGCACTCCGGTGGCGCGCATGGACTACTCGCAGTGCGAGAACGACCGCAAGAACATCGCGTTCGCCAAGCAGATCCTGCACGACATCTTCGAAGCCGGCGACGCCGAGGACGTTCTCGTCGTGGACCGCTACGCCCATCTCGTCGGCGGGTGCCGGATGGGCTCAGGCCCCGAGCAGAGCGTGGTCGACCGCGATCACCGATGCTGGGAAGTGCCGAACCTGTTCATCGCCGACGGCAGCGTGATGCCGACGCAGGGGTCGGCCAACCCAGCGCTCACGATCATGGCGCTCGCCTCGCGCCTGGCCGAGCGACTGGACCTCAAGCGCGCCGGTGCGTCAGCAGAGCAGCGGCGCCGCCCGCGGCGGCGGCCGCAGCAGCCAGCCCCGACGCGCGCCGGTGCCGGCTGACCCAGGCCTGCTCGCTGCGCGTGTGCGACTTGTCGTCGAAGATGCCGCGCGAGCCCTCGTCGTGGTCGTCGTCGACCGGACTGAACAGATTCGCCGCCGCCGTGCCGTCGAACCGCTCGCCGGTCTGCTGACCGTCGACCGCGGTCTTCGCCAGGTAGCGCTCGGCCAACCACGGCGCGAGCTTGTTGCCGATGATCGTGTAAACGGTGGGGAATCCGACGTACAGCTCGCGTCGGCGGTGGTGCGCGGCCCAATAGATCGCGCGGGCGGCGACTACCGGCTCGTAGATGGGCGGCACCGGCATCGGGTGGCGTGGCATCTTGCTCAAGCAGTGGTCGAACTGCGGCGTGTTCATCCCGGGCAGCTGGACCATCGTCACGTGGACGCGCGAGCCCCGGTGACGCAACTCGCAGCGCAGCGACTCGAACATGCCCTTCATGGCGTGCTTGGCACCGCAGTAGGGCGCCTGGAGCGGGATGCCGCGATAGGCCAGTGCCGAGCCGACCTGGACGATCGTGCCGCGGTCGCGGGGGAGCATCCGGGCGAGCGCGGCCTTGGTGCCCCAGACGGCTCCCAGGTAGGTGACCCGAGTGGCGCGCTCGTACTCGTGGGGGTCGATGTCGTCGAGGAACGCGAACACGGTCGTCATCGCGTTGTTGATCCATACGTCGATCGGCCCGAGGCGCGCTTCGATCGCGGCGGCGGCCGCGCTCACCTCGTCGAATTCGGCGACGTCGGCTTGGTGGGCGTAGGCGACCCCGCCGAGGTCCTCGACGTCTTTGGCCGCGGCGTCGAGTCCGGCGCGCCCCCGCGCGATCAACCCGACCGCTGCGCCGTGCTTGGCGAACTCCCGCGCGACCGCCCGTCCGACGCCTCCGGAGGCGCCGGTGACGACGACTACCTCGCGCTCAGCCACTTGGCCACCTCGCTCAGGTCGGCGACGAACTGGTCCATCGCCTGCTCGCGCTCCTCGTCCGCGGTGCGCAGGATCGCCGACGGGTGCGTGGTCAGCGTGACGAGGTCGGCGAGGTCGGAGTCGAACCGCTTTCCCCGGTCGCGGCCGATCCGGATCTCCGGTCCGAGCAGTGCCTGTCCGGCGACAACACCCAAGCACACGAGCGCGCGCGGGCGCACGACCTTGATCTCGGCCTGCACCCACGGCAGGCACGCCCTGGCCTCCCAGCGGTCAGGCGTCTGATGAATCCGGCGCTTCCCCCTGAGCTCGTAGCGGAAATGTTTGACGGCGTTCGTCAGGTAGACCTCGTCGCGCGCGATGCCGGCGCGCCCCAGCCCGCGATCGAGCACGCCGCCGGCCGGCCCGACGAACGGGTGACCCTCGAGATCCTCGCGATCACCGGGCGTCTCGCCGACGAGCATCAGCTGGGCGTGCCTGGGGCCCTCTCCCATCACGGCCTGGGTGGCGGCCTCCCACAGGTCGCAGGCGCGGCATTCCTGCACGGACTTGCGCAGACTCGTCAGGGACGGGCGCGACGGGACCGGCGCCGGCGGGTACTCGGCTGGGGCTGTGGGCGACATCCTCTTCAGCCCCTACCCATGCGATGAAACCGGTACGCATCGGCTGCTCGGGCTGGATGTACGACGACTGGCGCGGCGGGCTGTACCCGGAGCGGGTCCCGAAGCGGCGCTGGCTCGAGGTTTACGCATCGGCGTTCGACACCGTCGAGGTGAACTCCACTTTCTACCGGCTCGCGCGCCGGGAGGCCGTCGCCGGCTGGGTGGAGCAGACGCCGCCGGGATTCCTGTTCGCGGTCAAGGCGAGCCGGTACCTGACCCACGTCAAGCGGCTCGTCGGCATCGGCGAGGGGATCGAGCGCTTCTACGAGCCGCTCTCGCCGATGGTCGAAGCCGGGAAGCTCGGGCCGGTGCTGTGGCAGCTCCCCGAGAACTTCCATCGCGACGACGCTCGCCTGCACGGCTGGCTCGAGCTGCTCGACTCGGTCCCGTCAAATCTGCACGCGATCGAGTTTCGCCACGAGAGCTGGTTCGCACCGGAGGTGATAGACGCTTTGCGATCGCGTCAGGTCGCGCTCGTCATCGGCGACCACCCCGAGCGCCCGTTCCAGACGCTCGACGCCACCGCTTCGTGGCGGTTCGTCCGGTTCCACTACGGGTCGCGCGGTCGCGCCGGCAACTACTCGGCGAACGAGATCGACACGTGGGCGCGGGGGATCGCGCAGTGGCGCCGGCGCGAAGCGGTGTTCGCGTACTTCAACAACGACTGGCGGGGATTCGCGCCCGCCAACGCCAAGCTCCTGCGCGCGCGGCTCGGCCACGGCTAGACGAAGTGCGCTAGACCACGGCGTGGTCGACGGGCACGCCGAAGCGCTCGGCGAGTTCGGCGCGATCTAGGTCCTCGCGATAGCGCCTGGCGCCGGCGACGTCGAGCTTCGCCACGGTGGCGCGGCGGATCTCCTCGGCCTGGCGGGGCCTGGACGCACCCTGAGGCGGGTGTCGGCAGTTCGGCGGGAGGCGCACAGAGACCCCACGTGGCGCGGATGAGCGGAATCGCACAATCACCCATTCGCATTAGGGGATCTCCTGTTGTGGCGTTAGCCCTTGAGCCGAAAGCTGTGCCATTTCGTACACCCCACTGAAGTCACGGCACGCGCGAACCGACACACCGTCCGCCTGTCCACATGGTCGCGGAGTCCCTGCCGACCGCCGCGGCCCGACTTTCGATTGGGAGTTGCAGATGGAAGCCGTTGTGTGTTTACCGGGGGCGGACGCGTGGGGGCTCGATGCCGAGCGAGCTCGCCTCGTGGAGAGTCACATTCGCCTCGCTGAGGGGCTCGCGCACAAGCGTTGCCGTTGGGGGCGCGAGGATCTCGACGACACCCGTTCGGACGCGTTCTGGGGCCTGATACTCGCGGGCCGCGCGTTCCAGCCCGGCCGGGGGAGCTTCACCGCCTACGCCGTGGTGCGGATCGAAGGCGCAATCCGGCGCGGACGCCAGATCCGGAGTGGCCTTTCCCGGACGCTGTGGGAGCAGGGCGACCATCCGACGCCCCTGTCCCTCAACGCTCGAGTCGCAGACGAGGGGGACACCGAGCTGGTCGACCTCCTTCCTGCCCCGTCCGACGCCGAGCACGAGTGGCTGCCCGACGCAATCCGACGGCTGCCCGCGCGCGACGCCTTGGTCCTGAGACTCCGCTACTACCACGGTCTCTCACAAGCGGCCGTCGGCCCGATCATCGGATGCAGCCAGATGCAGATCTCGCGGATCGAGCGAGGCGCCTTGGCGGTGCTGCGCGAGGTAGCGGTTCCTGCTTGACGCGCCCGGCAGGATTTGAACCTGCGACCTCTCGCTCCGGAGGCGAGCGCTCTATCCCCTGAGCTACGGGCGCGGGGTGTTCCGCGGAACATCTCCTTCGGAACAGGAGGAGCTTACCTTGCAGATCGCCGTCATCTCGGACACGCACCTGCCGCGCGGCAGCCGGCGCCTCCCCGAGGAGTGCGTCGACCGGCTCCGGGCCGCGGATCTGATCCTGCACGGCGGCGACCTGATGCGCTTGCCGGTGCTGGGGCAGCTCGAGTCCTACGGCCCGGTGGTCGCCGTCCATGGGAACGTCGACGACAGCGAGGTGTGTGCGGCGTTGCCGGAGGTGACGTCCGTCGACGCCGGCGCGGTCACGATCGGGCTCGTGCACGACGCTGGCCCGTCGAAGGGGCGCCTGGAGCGACTACGCCGGCGCTTCCCGGATGCCGATGCGGTCGTGTTCGGCCACTCGCACATACCGCTCCACGAGCGGGCGCCCGACGGATTTCAGATCTTCAACCCGGGAAGCCCAACCGAGCGCCGGCGGGCACCGAGGCACACGATGGGGATCGCCACCGTCGTCGGCGGGCGGCTGACGTTCGAGCTCATCGCGCTCGGCTGACAGACTGGACGCGGTGGACCTCTCGGTTTTCTTCGCCGGCACCGGCGGCTCGATTCCGACTGCGCGACGCGGGTTGCCGGCGGTGCTGGTGCGTCGCGGTGGTGATCGCGTCCTGTTCGACTGCGGCGAGGGGACGCAGCGCCAGCTCGTGCAATCGGACGGGCTGCCCGACCTCACCGAGATCTTCCTGACTCACTACCACGCCGATCACTGGCTCGGGCTGCCCGGCCTGCTGAAGACGTTTGACCTGCGCGCGCGCGAGCGCCCGCTCGCGATCCACGGACCGCCTGGCCTGCGCGAGCTGCTCACGTTCGCGCTGCGAGTGGTGGGCCGGGTCCGCTACGAGCTCGAGCTGATCGAGCTCGCCCCCGGTGACCTGCTGCCCCGCGACGGCTACACGATCGCGCCGGTGCCCGTGGCGCATCGCGGCGGGCAGGCGTTCGGGTACGTGATCTACGAGGACGAGCGGCCCGGGGAGTTCGACCCGGAGACCGCGACCGCGCTCGGCGTGGTCGAGGGACCCGAGTTCGGGCAACTGCAGCGGGGCGAGATAGTCCGCGGCGTTCGCCCGGAGCAGGTGCTCGGGCCCCCACGCGCGGGGCGCAAGGTCGTTATCTCGGGCGACACCTCGCCCTGCGAGACGCTGCAGATCGCCAGCCACGAGGCCGACCTGCTGCTGCACGAGGCGACGTTCGCCGAGGAGGAGCACGACCGGGCGGCCGAGACCGGCCATTCGACCGCGGCCCAGGCGGCCACACTCGCCCGGGAGGCCAGCGTGACGATGCTCGCGCTCACGCACCTCTCGATCCGCTACCCGGTCAGCCTCATCCGCGACGAGGCGCGCGCGATCTTCCCGCGGACCGTGCTGCCGCGCGACTTCGACTCGATCGAGATTCCGTACCCCGAGCGGGGCGAGCCTGAGCTCATCCGGTGGCACGACCGCCAGCCAACCGAGGACGAGGAGGCGGCGGCGACGGCGGCCACGGCCGGATGAGCACCGGCACGATCGAGCGGCTCGAGACGGCCCGAATGGCGTTCGAGCGCCTGCGGCCCGAGCACGGCCCCGAGGAGTGCCGCCTGCTGCTCGATCCCCGCATCGGCGCCACCCTGTGGGCGAGGCCGGCGCCACCGACCGAGGCCGAGATCATCGACGGGCTCGCCGCCAAGGTCGACCACTGGGACCGGCACGGCTTCGGCATGTGGCTCCTGCGCGACCGCGAGACGGGCGCGCTCGTCGGGCGCGGCGGCCTGCAGCACACCTACACCGCCGGCCTGCACGACGTCGAGGCCGCCTGGGCGATCGTCCCCGACCGTTGGGGCCAGGGGCTCGCCACCGAGCTGGCCAACGCCTGCATCGAGGTCGGGTTCGATCAGCTCGGCCTGCGGTCGATCGTCGCGTTCACGGTTCCGGACAACGTCGCGTCACGCCGGGTGATGGAGAAGGCCGGGTTCGGGTACGAGCGCGACATCGTGCACGCGGGGCTGGCGCACGTGCTGTACCGCCGGCGGCCTGTGGCGTAGGTGGGTGGTCGTCGCCGATGGGTCTTTAACGGCGGGCATCTGGAGTGGGGGGGGCGGGTCGCCGGCGCGTGGGAGCTCGTGGAGCATGCGTAACACGACATTTGGCGCTCGCCGGTTGGGCCGTGCCGTGTTACGCGTGCCATGCGTGCATAGCTCGGCACGGCCACGCCGATCGTGCTCAATTGTCGAGCTATGCAGGTAGCTGGCGCCCACCGGCGCCAAGCTCCGGCCGCTCACGTTCCCCGGCGCACCGGCGGCCACGCCAGCAGCCCAA
>CAVWKC010000004.1:0-23479 GCA_963755525.1 uncultured Solirubrobacterales bacterium
GATGGCGAGACCCGGACTTGAACCGGGGACACCACGATTTTCAGTCGTGTGCTCTACCAACTGAGCTATCTCGCCGTGGCCGAGCGATGCTAGCGATTTGCGGGCATCCTGCGGCGGTGTCCGGACCACTCTCTAAAGATTGTGCGCATGTTGATTCGCCCGAATCGCTGCCTCGCCACGGACGGAGACGGGTACTCGTCCGCCACGCACAGTCCTGACGCCGCCGCCGGCGGCAGAATCGAGACCGGGATGTCTGGAACAAAGCGGTTGTACGTCCTCCGTCATGCGAAATCGAGCTGGGATAACCCGCGGCTCGACGATCACGAGCGGCCACTTGCTCCCAGGGGCCAGCGGGCCTGCGTGGGGATGGCCGAGCACATCCGCGCCGCCGGAATCGCGCCCGACCTCGTGCTGTGCTCGACGGCGCGCCGGACGCGCGAGACGCTCGAGGGCGTCGATCCTCCGGGCAAACGTTTGATCGAAGCCGAGCTCTACTCCGCCTCGGCCCAGGATCTCCTTGACCGCCTCCGCCGACTCTCGGACGACGTCTCCTCAGCGATGCTGATCGGGCACAACCCGTCGATGCAGATGCTCGTCCTTCGGCTCGCGCGCCGTGGGGACGATGGGCCCGAGCGCGCCGCGGTCGAACGGAAGTTCCCGACGGGCGCACTGGCCACGCTCACGTTCGAGTGTGGCTGGAGCGACCTCGGTCCGGGGAGCGCGCGCCTGACGGCGTTCCTCACGCCGAAGGAGATCAACGGGAAGTCTGGAGCCGGCGCAGCAGCTCCAGGGCACCGCGCTTAGACAGCGGCTCGTTGAGGTTCCCGCACTTTGGCGACTGCACGCACGACGGGCAGCCCGACTTGCACCGGCACTCACCGATCAGCCGCTGCGCGTCGCCGACGAGCCGCTCGAACTCGTCGTAGCCCCGGCGCGTGATCCCAACCCCGCCGGGGTGCCCGTCGTAGATGAAGATCGTCGGCACGCCGGTCTGCGGATGGGCGTTGGTCGAAAGGCCGCCGATGTCCCACCGGTCGCACATTGCGATCAGCGGCAGCACCGCGATCTGTCCGTGCTCGAGCGCATGGAGCGCCCCAAGCAGATCGTGCGGCGGGAACGGCTCGGCGCCGATTAGCTCGTCGAGCTCGTACCAGAGCGCGCGGGTCGAGAACTCGACCGTCGGCAGATCGAGCGACTGGAAATCGATCACCTCGTGGTCCTGCAGGCGCTTGCGCTGGTACCCGTGGACGGTCTCCGCGTACACGATCTCGCCGAACGAAAGCGTCACCCCACACGGCTCGCGTTGCGCCTGCATCCGGGTGATGTAGATCATGCTCTCGCGCTTGGCCTGGGTGAAATAGTCCCCGGTGAACGGGTCGAGCAGCGCTCGGCGTCCGGCAAGGTCCAGCTCGAGCACGTGGTAGGAGCGCCCCATGTGCAGGTACACCGCTCCCTCGTGGATGGTCCCGTATGCGCGCGCGAGCTCGACCGTCCCGAACAGCTCGCCGGAGCTCCCGTCGATCAGCGCGAAGCTGTCGCGCGAGGCAGATCGGAGCGCGGTCCTCGCGGCCGGGTAGTCCTCGGGGCGGCGGGGCACGAACCCGGTGGCGCGCTCGCGCAGGAAGCCGGCTTCAGTGAGGTCGTCCGCGTATGAGCGCCAATCGGGTCCGAGGACATCGGCGTCGGCCTCGGTCAGCGGCGCCTCGTGCGCCGCGCACAGCACGTGCTCGCCGAAGATCTCCGGGCTGTGCGGGTCGAGAATCGCGGCCTCGACGGCCCGCCCGAGGAACTCCTCGGGGTGACGGCAGAAGAACTGGTCGAGCGCGTCCTCGCCAGCGATGTACACCGCGAGCCCGCGTCCGCGGCGGCCGGCGCGCCCCCACATCTGCCTGAGGCTCGCCACCGTGCCCGGGAAGGTCACGCAGATCGCGGCGTCAAGGTCGCCGATGTCGATCCCCAACTCGAGCGCGTCGGTCGCGACGACTCCGAGCAGCTCGCCGCCGCTCAACCGGCGCTGGATGTCCTGGCGCTGCTGGGGCGTGTAGCCGCCGCGGTACGGGGCGATGCGCTCGGCGAACTCGGGCTCGAGCCGGTCGAGCGAGTGCCGCAGGATCAGCTCTATGCCCTTGCGCGACTTCATGAAGCAGATCGTCCGGGCGCCGTTTGACACGAGCTCCGAGAACACCTCGGCGGCCTCGTACAGCGCCGATGCGCGGATGCCGAGATCCTCGTCGAGCAGCGGCGGGTTCCACATCGCGACGCGGCGGCTCGCCTGCGGCGCCCCGTCCCGGTTGACGAGCTTGAAGTCGCTGAGGCCGGTCAGGCGTTCGGCGAGCTCGACAGGGTTGGCGATCGTCGCGCTCGCCAGCAGGAAGCGCGGCTCGGTGCCATGAATCGCGGCTACTCGTCGCAGGCGCCGGAGCACGTTGGCCACGTGCGAGCCGAACACGCCGCGGTAGACGTGCGCCTCGTCGACGACCACGAACGCGAGGTTCGCGAACAGGTCGCCCCACGCAGGGTGGTGGGGCAGGATCCCGACGTGGAGCATGTCGGGGTTGGTGAGGATCAGGTTCGAGCGCTTGCGAATCGCCGACCTCTCCGCTCGCGGCGTGTCGCCGTCATAGATCGCCGGCCGGATCTGCTTGTGCAGGCCGAAGGCGTGCAGCGCGCGCGCCTGGTCCTGCGCGAGCGCCTTGGTCGGGTAGAGGTACAGCGCGCGGGCGGTCCGGTCGGACGTCAGCACCTCGAGTGTAGGCAGCTGGAAGCACAACGACTTGCCCGATGCCGTCCCGGTCGTGACGATCGTCGGCGCCTCGAACGCGTCGTACAGTGCCTCGCTCTGGTGCGAGTAGAGCTGGTCGATCCCGACATTTGCGAGCGCTGATTGGACGGCTGGTCCGAGCTCGCTTGGCAACAGGACCGGGCGACCCGGGCGAGCCTCATAAAAGTCGTCGTGGACCAGACGTTGATCAGTGCGGCCCTGTTCGAGCAGGGCCGCCCAAGGTTCGGTTTCGTGCGCGATCGCCACTACGGCCAGTATGGCGGTGGCTCCCCCGGCTGCTACGGTCGCGCCCGCCATGCGCTGTCTGTACGTCGATCTCGACGGAACGCTGCTGGGTCCGGGCGGTTCGCTGGTGCGCGGCGCCGACGGCGGGTTCGCTTTGGAAGGGGTCCGAGCCCTCCAGGCTTGCTGGCGCGCCGGCGTCGAGGTCGTTCTCTACTCGGGGCGCCGGCAGTCGAGCGTATTCGAGAACAGCCGGATCATCGGCTCGAGCTCCTACATCTTCGAGCTCGGGTGCGGGCTGATACTCGACGGCGAGCTCGAGTGGCTGACCGACGGCGTCGTCCCCTCGCCCGAACGCGGCACGATCTACGAGCAGATCGAGCGATCGGGCGCGCCGGCGCTGCTTTTGCGGCAGTTCGCCGGGCGGCTCGAGTACCACACTCCGTGGTCGGCCAGGCGGGATGTGTCACACCTGTTTCGCGGGGACGTCGATCTGAACGTCGTGCGGCAGGTTCTCGAGGGCGCCGGTCTCGGCTGGTTACGTCTCGTCGACAACGGCGTCATCCATGAAGCGTCAGAGCAGATGGAGGCGTTGCCGGTCATCCGCGCGTACCACCTGATCCCGGCCGGCGCGTCGAAAGCACGCGCCGTCGCCCGGCACATGCAGAACCGCGGCTATACGCGCGCCGACTGCATCGCGGTCGGGGATTCGCGCGAGGACATGGAAGCTGCCGCGGTCGTCGGCGCGTTCTGGCTCGTGGCCAACGCGCTCGAACGCGATCCGACGCTCGCGTCCGAGATCGAGATTGCGGGCCGTCCCGGCGTCCGGATCGCCTCGGACCCCTACGGCGCGGGCGTTTACGAAGCGGTCGTGACTACGCTGGCGACGGAATCCTGATCGGCTCGGCCGGGGTCGTGTCCGGCTCCGCGGGATCGAGCATCGGTTCGCCGACGCGCTCGGCCGCATCGGCGTCACCAACCGCCCACCCGAGCCGTTCCACCAACTGCATGGCGAAGTGGTCGCTCTCGAAGTCAGCCACCGTCACGCGTTCACGAAGCATCACAGCACCTTCCCCGAAAGCAGCCCCGTGATCCGCGGTCACGATGATCTGAGGCATATCTCTCTCCTTCGTCGTGTGGCATCTGATTCTGGGAGCTCTACCTTCGGCCCGCGTAAACATTCTGTTGCAGTTCCGTACACGACCCG
Organism: uncultured Solirubrobacterales bacterium; assembly: GCA_963755525.1. Classification (GTDB taxonomy): domain Bacteria; phylum Actinomycetota; class Thermoleophilia; order Solirubrobacterales; family Solirubrobacteraceae; genus Palsa-465. The sequence continues at coordinate 4,212 of CAVWKC010000004.1, forward strand.
CAGTCGCTCCTCCCAAATCTGCATAACGCGACCGAGAGTGCATGTAGCCCGGCGGCGGGAACACCCGCAGGTGAAGCCTGGCTGAGAAACGTGCCGTATGAGGCTGTCGCAAATTCCCGTGGCGTGGGCCGTGTCCGGTGATGTGGTGGCCCGGAGGGGGGGTTGTGATGGGTTCGGCGGTCCTCGTGAGAGGACGCTCGCGCGCGTCGATCACCGCACGGCTCAGGAGATTCTCGGCTATGACGGACCGCGGCACTCGATGTGGGGATCGTTGTGTGTCGGCGGGCTGCGGCGGGAGTTAGGCGGCGGCTGCTGCGGTGCGGTGTTGTTGATGCTGGTGAGCATGTTGGCGACGAGGTGGATGCTCGCTTCTTCGCTGCGGACAGCGAGTTGGACACGAGCGCGTTTGCGCCGGACTGGCGGTTGTGTCCGTGGCCGCCGAAGACGGGATGATAGGTGGCGCTGCTGTTTGTACGCGGTGCTGGCCTTCGGGGGTGCGGAGCGAGGTGTTCCATCTCCTCGGTAGGCTGTGAGGCCGGGTGGCGGGGGGCCGATCGGTGTGTTCGAGCCACGGGCGGCGCTCGTGGCTTCCTGTCTTTGGTCGAAGGCGGTGCGGCGTCGGGGCCGGGGCAGGTCAGATTGGCGTGCGACGAAGATCGCCGCGCGTCAGCTGGCGCGCAATCGCGACGCCGACTGGATCCGGCGGGAGATCACCAAGCTGATGGCGCTCACAGCCGAGGATCAGCCGCTCGGCGCGGCCGACACGGACGTGTTGGCGGGTATCGAGCCGGCGTGTGAGATCTCCACAGCGACCGGCCGGCTGGCCAGGTTGCACGCCGCGCTTGAGGTGATCAAGGCCCAGGACGCGGCCGTGGCCGAGGCCGCCGCCCGTCAGGCCCAGGCGGCGGCGGCACAGGCCGAGCATGGCCGCCAGCAGATCGGGCGCAAGCCCAAAGACCCGCATGCGGCGCTGGCGCGCGCCGAGATCGATCACGCAGTCGCGCGCAAGCGCCTTGAGGATCTGCAGGCCGAGCGTGAGCGCCGAGCGGCCGCGGCGGCCAAGGGAGAGAAGACCGCCGGCCCGCGCCTGCGGATCGACAAGGCACAAGACACGCTCGGGGCGGCCCGGGCGAGGCTCGTAGCTGCCCGCGAGGCAGTCCAGGCCGCCCCCGAGACCGGGCGCCGGGTGAACATCACCGATCCCGACAGCCGGATCATGAGCACCAAGGACGGCTGGGTGCAGGGCTACAACGCCCAAGCAATCGTCAACCCGAAGCAGATTGTGCTCGCGGTCGACGTCAGCCAAGACCCCTCCGACATCGGACTATTCGAGCCGATGAACGAGCGGCTCACCCAGACGCTCACCACCGCCGGGATCACCGCCGAGGTCGAGCTTGAGCTCGCTGACGCCGGCTACTGCTCGCACGCCAATCTGACCTGCCCCGGCCCCGACCGCCTCATCGCCACGACCAAAGACTGGAAGCAACGACGCGCCGCCCGCGGACTCGGACACACCGACGGCCCCCCGCCACCCGGCCTCACAGCCACCGAGGAGATGGAACACCTCCTGCGCACCCCCCAAGGCCACACCGCCTACAAACAGCGCTCCCAGCTGATCGAACCCGTCTTCGGCGACCACAAACACAACCGCCAGATCCGGCGCTTCCGCCGCCGTGGCCTGACCGCTGTCCGCAGCGAATGGGCGTTCATCCACCTCGCCGGCAACATGCTCAAGCTCTACCAACACCGCACCGCAGCAGCCACCGCCTAACTCCCGAGCAGCCTGGCGACACCAACACCCACACCGGGTGTCGCGGTCGGCTTAGCGGGAATGGCTGTGCCGTGAGGTGATCGACGCGCGCGAGCGTCCTCCACGAGGACCGCCGAACCCATCACAACCCCCAAACCCGACCACCACACCACTCGGCAGGCCCACGCAACAGTTTTGCGACAGCCTCGGATTTTCGCGTTTCTCAGCCAGGCCCCACCTGACCGGGGCCGCGGCCGGGCGGAGTCGCGCCGCTAAGCGGCGTCGCGCGCAACCGTACGGGGCTGCGCCTCGTCCTCGGCCGTAACCGCGGTGGCGAGCGCCTCCGCCGCGTCGGCCAACTCGCCGAACGCGTCGGCCACGCCTGCGGCACTGGATCCGGTGATTGCGCGGTTAAGCGCCGCCACGGTCTCGTCGAAACGCGCCCACAACTCCGCCGGCCCGCGCCGACCGGTGCCGGGTCGAAGCTCGTAGGGCGGCTCGGCGGTTTCGGCGCCCGGAATCGGACGCCACAGCAGCCCCGCGGCGTGCGCGTGCTCCCACGCCACCTGCTCGCGCCCCGCCGCTTCTGACAGCGACCGTAGCCTCGCGGCGAATCCGGCGTCCGGTGGCGCGAGCTTGTGGGCCCGCATCGCCTCGGCCCAGTCTGTCCCGGCTTGGCGGACGGCGCGCATGATCTGCGCACGCTGGCGGTCGAGGTCGTCCTGGAAGCTCATCGGTCCTCGCCCGCGCGCTCGGATTCCGGGGCGGCATCGACGACGCCGATCGACTCGCCGCCCCAGAAGTCCTCCGCGCTCGGCCCCTCGCTCCGCGCGCCGGCGCCGGCCGTGTAGGACTCAGCGAGCACCCGCTCGAAGTCCGAGCGCTTGATCCGAACCCGCCTACCGACCCGCAGTGCGGGCAACGATCCCTGGTCGATCCAGTTGCGGACAGTCTGCTGGTTCAGCTTGAGCATCTCCGCGACCTCAGCGACCGTGAGGAACGTCTCTTCTGGCTCCCACGAATTCATCCGAAAGTTTGCTAATTGAGTCCAATTGGAACCAAATCAGGGATACAATACCGCGCGGTTGGGACGGCATTACCGCCGTCGACGGAAAACTCGCTGGAAAAGGGCGCAACGGGTGACAGAAGGTCGGCAAACCGAGGCAGGAGAGGGCCCGGGAAACGGACGCGACACGGTGGTCCGCCTCCCCCGCGACTGGCTCGGGCCACGCGAGGAACTCGTGCCCTTTGGCCCTCGGGCCGCGCCCCAGCGCGCCGGCGGGGCGTTACCGAGCGACGAGTCCCCACCGAGCGCCGAGGACTTCTGGGGCGAGCGGTCCGCGGCGATCCACGACGCGCTCCAGGCACCGGCGGACGATCCAGCCGAGGCTGACGCCGCCCGCACCCGCCGCCCACGGCGCAGCCTCCGCACGCTCGATCGGCGAATACTCGGCGCCGCGGCAGGCAGCCTGGCCGTCGCCGCGTTGTACTGGTTGCGGTCTCGTCGAGCTTCTCGGGACACGACCGTCCCACCGGTGGCTCGAAGGTGGGAGTCGCGGCGGTGTTCGGCAGTGGCGTCTCCCGGCTGATGCAGCTCGGTCTCGCGAAGCTCGATATCAGCGTGCCTCGGAATCTCGCGCCGCGAGTCGACTCCCGAGGGGCCCGGCGTACGCCGCATCGCCGGTCGGCGCCACGGACTCGTCGGTCGGCGCCGAAGACCAATCACCGGCAGGTCCCGCATCTCCATGCGGCCAGGCCGGTTTCCATCGACACGTCACACGTCGTCGCCAACTACGACGCGGCCAGACATGTCGATACGACTCCCACTTATCGACCGGTTCAGTCTCCCTTGCCGAGCCGACCCGACGCGTCCCCTGCGACCGTCAGCGCGACCGGAGAATCGGGCGCGCTCGGCCCCATCCAATCTCCGAACGGCTAAGGAGCACCGATGACCGATCTCCTCGCCTACGCTCGACGAAACGCCATTCCCTCCCTGGCGCTGCTGCTGGTGCTCGCCATTGGCCTCGGTGGCGGCTACGCCCTCGCGGCAAGCAAAACGAAGACGATCACCGTCTGCGCGGACAAGGGAACCGGGATCCTCCACCTTAAGACGCACGGGCGGTGCAAGCGCGGCCAGACGCGCGTTGACGTGGAACCAGGTAGGGCCACAAGGGCCGCAGGGGTTCCAGGGTCCGGCGGGTCAGCCAGGTACGCCCGCTGTGAGCGTGTGGGGGAACGTTGACAAACGCGGGGTCGTTGGCTTCGGGTCAAGGGCTCTCCGTGCAGCATGTGGTCAGCCGGCACGTACCAGGTGACGATTACCGCCCCGTCGTGCGCCCACGGGTCCAACGCACCGGTGGTTACCGTCTCGGATTCAAGTCCTCCGGGCGGACAAAGCGGAGCCTTTCCCGGTCGCCTGGTACGGCAGCACAGGTAGTAACCAGCAGTTCATGGTGTTCACCGGCGTGGTCGTGAGCGGCGGCTCGTTCACGCCGACTGACCACACCTTCACGGTGATGGACACCTGCATGTAGCGAGGACATGGGTCTAGGGGCGCTCAGAATCTGGCGTTTGGCGATCGCAGCATCGGTCGCAGCGAGTCTGGTGACGGCGGTTGCCGCCACCCCATCTCATGCGGGGACCCTTTGGGTTGCTGACGGCAACATGAGCGCCGGGCCCGGGCAATCGGGAAGCTGCGATGCCTTCGGCGTCGGCGGCGACCTCTCAGTAGCCAGCGTTCCCTCGAGCTGCCCGATGTCGCTCCAGGTGAATGGCGACATGCCCCAGTGGCAGCTGGCCTCCTGGTCGACGACCGCTCCACCCGGGATCACGATCAACACTGCATTTACCACGAACGGAGACGTAAGCAGCGGAGGTATCGCCGACGGATTTGTCGCCGAGGACTTCTGGTACACCGGCGGAGCGTGGCATGGATCAACGCTCGCGCCTGGCCAAGAGTGGTTCAACACCGGGCTCGAGGGAAGCGCGGACATCGACAGCCAGGTTTACGGGTTCCAGATCGCCTGCACCGAAAACCTACTCGACGGCGGCTGCTACCCGCCTTGGCCGACGTTGCCGGTTCTCAGCGTGTCCGGGATCGAGCTCGAGGGTACCGAGAACTCGGCGCCGTCCGTGGCAGGGCGAGGGGTCGCTGTGGACGAATGGATCGTGGGTGTGGAATCCGCCGGGCGACTCATGGCCAGTGACGTCTGTATGCAAGCGACGTCTCTGGGATCTGCAGCTCGGAAGCCGCCATCGCGGAATGCGCAGACTGAACGGTCCCGTCAGAACCGCGCGACACCACTGTCTGGCAGCAGTGCCCTGACCCCGTCAGCTGGTCCTTCAGCGTCGACACGCGCTCGCAAGTGCCTACTGACGGGATCCTTCGATATCGATCTGAGCGCTACCAACGCGGCCGGCGTGGAGTCCACGGTGCCGCAAGAACGTGTGGGTGGACAACGATCCGGTCGGCGTGTCGTTCCACAGTCCGAACGACCCGAATCCGGGCGTGTGGGTCAACCACGCGGTCACCGTGGATGCGACACCCACCGCTGGCCCTTCGGGCGTCGGCGGAATGACCTGCAGCGTTGATCGCGCCACCGCCACGTCGTACCCCACCGCTGGGCTGACGGTCGACGGAGATGGCGTACATACGGTGACCTGCACCGCGAGGAACAACGCTGTGGATCCTCAGGGGCAACCAAACACCGGCACGAGCTCGATGACGGTCCACATCGACGAGTCGCCACCCTCGATCAAGTTCGAGCCCCAGAACCCACACGATCCCACCGGCCTCGTGATCGACACGAGCGACGGCGAGTCAGGCGTGGCCGACGGGACGATCGAGATGGCCCCAGCTGGGACGAACGACTGGACCAGCCTGCCGACGACGTTCGACGGATCGCACCTCCTCGCTCATTTCGACGACGCGGGCCTCAACGGCTCGTACGCCTTCCAAGCGACGGCATGCGACAACGTCGGCAACTGCGCCACGGCGATCGAGCGGCTGCCCCTTCCGCTCCGACTCGCCTCCGATTCCCAGGTCAGCCTGACGCAGATCGTCGATCCGTTGCGGCGTCGGACCGTGGTCGAGAGGGTCAGGCGCGGCGGGCGCCTCGAGACGATCAAGGTCGTCAAGTTCGTCAGAGAGTGCAGTACACGACGTGTTTGGACCCGCGGGCACGGCTGGCGGGTGGAGCGGATCTGCCGGGCGCCGCGCGTCCACGCGACGAAGACGCTGAACGTGCCCTACGGGCGGCCGGTCACCCTCCACGGTCTGTACACAACCGCGGCGGGTTCGCCGCTACCGGGTGAACGGGTCGAGATCCTTGCTGCACCGGATAACCATTCGGGAGCGTTCGGTCAAATCGGGTTTGTGACGACGGCCGCCAACGGGAGCTGGAGCGCGACAGTTCCCCCGGGTCCTTCGCGAATCATCCGCGCGGTCACCGACGGCACTGCCACGATCCTGCCCTCCAGCGGTCAGGTGACCACGATCGTGCCCGCGAGGATCCGGCTCGTGCGCGTCTGGCCTCGACGCGTTCCCTGGGGCGGCACCGTGCACCTCGTCGGTCAGCTCCTCGGTGGATACCTGCCGCCGGGCGGGGCGCTCGTGCGCCTCCGCATCGGCTACGGATCGACCTATGAGACGTACGGTGTCGAAGAGCACGTCAGCGGCAACGGCCGTTTCTCGACCGTCGCCTCGTTCGGGCCCGGCGACCCGAGCATCCTCCGAACCTATTGGTTCCAGATCGCGTCCCTACCGATGGGGAACTACCCCTACGCCCCGGCGGCGAGCCAGCGCGTGCCCGTCATCGTCGGCGGCCTCCCCCGACAACGACAATCGTCGTCCTGACTGCGTCCTACTCTGCGATTGTGAGCACCGCGGGTGAGAACAGGTATGTGGCATTGCACAAGCTGGGCGACCTCGGCCGAGAGCTCGAGCGTGTTCGTCGACCCGATCCGTACCCGCGCGCTACCGGTCCGGCCCCCAAGCTTGAGGAACTCCGACGTCGCAGCGATGAGATCGCGCATTTAGCTGAGCGTCATGGCGCGCGGTCCGTGCGGGTCTTTGGGTCGGTCGCCAGGGGTGAGGGCGGCCGAGACAGTGACCTGGACCTGCTCGTGGACATGGGGAAGCGGCAGAGCCTGTTCGTGCAGGCGGCACTGCAGGGCGATTTGGAGGAGCTACTCGGCTGCCCAGTGCATGTCGTGACCACGAGTGCGTTGAGTCACGCCCGAGAGCACACACGCGAACAGATCGAAAACGAAGCCATCTCACTTTGAGCCCGCGTCGAGACGTTGACCGCATCGCAGACATGCGCGCCGCGCTTGCGGACATCCGCGATCTGACGCAGAGCGAGAAGGAAAGCTTCGAGAAAGACCGGACGGCTCAGCAGGCAGTCGCCTATAACCTGTCGGTGCTTGGCGAGTGCCGCGAGGGCATTGTCCTCCGAAATTCGCGACCGCCACCCCGACGTACCGTGGCGCGACGTAATCGTTCAGCGCAACGTCGTGGTACACGCGCACCACAGCCTGGACGTCGGAAGCCTTTGGACAACGGCGAGAGAGGACATCCCGCAGCTAGATGAGCAGCTGACCGCGGTCGAGTTGGCTGAGCGAAACCGCTCATAGTCTCGTCGAGCGGCGCCCAAAGGCGCCGACCATGCACTCCATCGACGCGACAGCGCATCTGTCCGGGGCCGAGCCTGAGGATCTCTCCAGCTCGTGCCAGCGAGTTCGCGCTTTCTGGCGGCCCGCCCGTCGAGCATGACTCCGTGTGCGTCCGTCGCCGCTGCGAACGAGTGCCGCTCGCCGCCGCCGCGCCGACCTCGACGATCCCGCGTCGGTCCAGGCAGGCGCAACGCTCGCCGGACGGGCGATCCCGCGCAAAATCGCCGGCGCCATCCAGCACTAATACGGGCTCACGTCCATTCGCACGAACCACCGTCTCGCGTAGCAGGCGCCCAACCGCCCGCGCACCCCTCGTACCGCGAACGTGCCGTCGACGAACTCGGCGCGGACCGTCGCGACGACCTCGCGGGCCTCCGTTCCCTGGCGGATCGTGAACGACACCGACCGGTAACGCCCGAACGGCAATACCAACTCACGCGCGCGCGAGAACTCTTCTTCGACCAGCCTGCGGCCGAGGAACCTGCCGACCGACCTGAAGGTGAAGTTGCGTCGCGTGACGGCGCCGGCGCGGATCGTGACCGCTTCGGTCGCGATCGCCGAGCCGAGATCGACGAACGGCTGCACCTTCCAGCGGCGATTGCAGGTGAATCCCGCGGACCCGATCTGCGGGAGCGCGAACACGCCGGGGGTCGAGTTCGTGCCCTCGGCGGCAGCGCGCGCGGGTACCGCGCTCATGCCCGCGGCTCCGAGCGGCGCGGGGCCGGATCGCGCGCGAATAGCCGGCCCGACGGCGCCGCCGCCGGCCACCAGCAACATCGCAATCGCGCCGATGAATGCCTTGATCACCTGGCCTCGACTGGCCATACGACCAGCGATCGGCGAAAAGTCCCGTGACCGGCGCCGAACACCGGGTAAGCTTGTGCCGATGCCATTCGTCGACAACATCCTTCAGCCCACGCATCTGCTCCTGATCCTCGTTGTCGCGCTACTCGTACTCGGACCCAAGCGACTGCCTGAAGCCGGGCGCGCGCTCGGGCAGGGGATCCGGGACTTCCGCAGCGCGATGAGCACCCAGGAACACGAGCCGCACGAGCAGCTCGTCAGCCAGGCGACCAACGTCGAGGCGACGCAGCCCGAGCCGCAGGCGAAGGAGCCCGCTCCGCCAGCAGAGCCGTTCCAGCCGGTCGGCTGACAAGCCGACCAAGCGTATCTGTCGGGCACGCTACGCTCGCGCGGTGACAGCTGCGGGCGAGCGCGCTGCGATGGTGGCCCTGCTCAGGACGGGTAAGCGGCCGTGGGTTGAGTACGCGGAGCTTGCCGAGGAGAGGGGCAGCGCGAGCGCGGTGCTCGAGGAAGAGTTCGCCGGACGCGCGGCGCCGCCCCAACAGACGAGCCTGCTCGACCCCCCGGCACCGCCCCGAGACGGGCGCGAATCGCTCCAGGACGAGCCGGCGCCGACCGCCGACGAGATCGTTGCCGAGGCGCACGCGGATCTCGACCGCTGGAGCGCGACCGGGATGAACCTCGTCACGGTGCTCGAGCCCGGCTACCCCCCGAACCTCCGCGCCGTCCACGACCGCCCGCCGATGGTGTTCGTGGCAGGTCGCCTCACGTCCGGTGACGCGCGCGCGGTGGCGGTCGTCGGGGCGCGCAAGGCGACCCAGGCCGGCGTCGAGCGCGCTGGCGCGGTCGCCCGGCATCTCGTCGACAGCGGATTCACGGTCGTCTCGGGGCTTGCCGCCGGCATCGACACGGCCGCGCACACGGCCACACTGGCCCGCGGCGGACGAACCGTCGCGGTCATCGGGACCGGGCTAGCCCGCTCGTACCCACCGCAGAACCAAGCGCTCCAGCGTCGGATCGCCTCGGAGTGCGCGGTGATCTCGCAGTTCTGGCCGGATGCCCCTCCGAGCCGCCGGAGCTTCCCGATGCGCAACGCGGTCATGTCCGGGATCACGCTGGCGACGGTGGTGATCGAGGCGTCCGACACAAGCGGCGCGCGGATGCAGGCGCGCCTGGCGCTCGCGCAGGGTCGGCCGGTGTTCCTCCTCGCTTCGCTGGTCGAGCGCCAGCCGTGGGCGCGCGAATACGCGGGGCGGCCGGGCACGCACGTCGTGCGCTCGGCCGATGAGATCACGACCGCTGTTGAGCGGCTGATCTCGCCCGGTTCGCTCGTCGCCTAACCGGAGCGAACATGCCCTCGGTCCGCGAGTTGAGTGCGTTGTACGAGAACGTGATGCTCGGCCCGCGGCGGGGTCCCAGCATCTGCAGCACCTGCTTCAACTTCACCGACGGGTACACGCGGTGCTACGCCTGCGATCACGGCCGGCTGGTACTCGACGCGGTCGCCCCCATCTCCTACAGCGTCGCGCGCGAGCAGCTCCATCATGCGCTCGCCAGCTACAAGCGCCTCGACGGCGACGTCGCCCGTCGCCTTGGCGCGAGCCTCGCCGCGATCCTGTGGCGCTTTCTCTCAGAGCACGAGCGCTGCCTCGCGCACGCCGCCGGGACGGACGGGTTCGAGCTCGTCACGACCGTGCCGTCCGGTGACCGCACCCGCGACGAGCGTCATCCGCTCCGGTGGATCGTCGGCGAGCTCGTCGCGCCGACCCGCGACCGGTACCAGCGACTGCTTCGCCGATCGGACGCCGAGGTCGAGCCGCGCGCGTTCCGCCCGGAGAAGTTCATCGCCAGCGGACCGATCGACGGCCGGTCCGTGCTCCTAATCGACGACACCTGGACGACCGGCGCGAGTGTCCAGAGCGCCGCCGCGGCGCTCAAGGCCGCCGGCGCCGGCACGACCGCCTCGATCGTGATCGGCCGCCACCTCAACCGCGAGTGGCACGAGAACGACCGGCGCATCCGCGGGATCTCCCGACCGTTCGACTGGACCAGGTGCGCGCTGTGCGCAGAACCAACCCAGCCTGAGCCAAGAGGTCCGGACCTGACCGGTCACCCTGCTTAGCGCGGCAGATCGGCTCCGGCCCGACGGTCGGGGCCACGTAAGCATCCACCAGCTGTATTTCGCGCCGAGCCGGCTCGGGGCAGAGCGATTTGCTGCGTTGTTCAGGTCCCGGGCAGCCCAGGCGCGGTGCAGAAGTCGCCAAACCCGGCGCCGGCGGTCGACCGTGGCGAGATAAGCGCCACGGGGGCGCTTATGTGCGCGGGACGCCCGGGCTACACCGGGTTTAGCGAGTTGCGCACCCGCCCCGGCGGGCCGGGCCGCGGCGCAAAGGACACCGGGGCTGCGGCGCAAACAACACCGGGCCCGCGGCGCGACGGACACCGGGCCGCAGCGCGAGGCTAACCCGGACCGCGCCCTGGGCCGGACGCCACCGCGACCGCCGACTGGCCCGCCCGTCCTAACCGCCACGCCCCTCTACGCCGGCTTTAACAATTTGTCGTTACTCCGGTCCCGAACCCGGGTACGAGACACCCGTCGGAGGAGAAGGGATGGGAGAGAAGTGCTTCATAGCGAGGGACAGAGAGTGCTAAGGAGACGCTCTCGCGGGACGGCTAGAAGGCGAGTTGCATGCCTATTCGCCACCGCCGCGGCCACCGCGCTCCTAGCCGGCTGCGGCTCGTCGGGCAAGGGCCCGGTGACGCTCAATTGGTACGTGTTCCCCGAGCCGTCCGGGTCGTTCCAGGCCGCCGCGACCGAGTGCAGCAACAACTCGCACGGCGCTTACAACATCAAGATCAACTTCCTGTCGACCTCGTCAGACACCCAGCGGGTGGACCTCGTCCGCCGGCTGGCCGCCGGCGACTCGTCGATCGACATCCTCGCGATGGACGTCGACTGGACCGCCGAGTTCGCGACGGCCAAGTGGATCCGGCCCGTCCCGGCGAACGTCGCCGCCCAGATCAAATCCCAGGACCTGGCCGGACCCGTCAAGACCGCGACCTGGCAGAACAGATTGTGGGCGATCCCGATCAACTCGAACACCGAGCTGCTCTGGTACCGCAAGGACCTAGTGCCGACGCCGCCCAAGACGTGGACGCAGATGATCTCCGAGGCCGACCAGTTGGCCAAGGAGGGCAAGTCGCACTACATCGAGGAGCAGGGCGCGCAGTATGAGGGGCTGACCGTGTGGTTCAACTCGATGGTCGACTCCGCCGGCGGCCAGATCCTCACCGCCAACAACAAGGTGGTGCTCGGCTCCCCTGCCCTGAAAGCGGCCGAGATCATGCACGACCTCGCGACCTCCAAGGGCGCCGACCCGTCGCTGAATGTGTCGCAGGAAGGCCCGGGACAGGTCGCGTTCCAGAACGGCACCGCGGCCTTCATGATCAATTACCCGTTCGTCTGGTCGGCGACCCAGGCGGGCAATCCCAAGGTCTTCAAGGACATGGGATACGCCTACTTCCCGCAGGTCACGCCCGGCATCGCCCCGCACGTGTCGATCGGGGGCTACAACCTCGGCATCTCGGCCTACTCCAAGCACCCGAACCTGGCCTTCGAGGCCGTCCAGTGCCTAATCCAGCCGGCCAATCAGAGCCGGGACGCGATCAAGGGCGGCCTCGCACCCGTGGCCGCGAACATCTATGACCAGCCGGCGTTTGACAAGGCGTATCCGTTCCACGAGCTGATCAAGAAGCAGCTCCAAACCTACGGGATCCGGCCCCAGACCCCGGCTTACGCCGACGTCACGCTCGCGATTCAGAAGACCCTGTCGCCCACGTCGAACATCAACCCCAACACGGTGGTCAGCACATTGCGTAACGAGATCAAGCTGTCGCTGTCCTCTTCGGCCCTGCTGTGAGCGCCGTCACCGCCCAATCCAGCGCTCCGAGCGCGCCGCCAACGACCCGCAAGCAGCACCTCAGCGACCGTGCCCGTGCCGAGCGCCGCCTCGCGTTCTGGTTGGTCGCCCCGGCGGCGATCGTCATGGTCGCGGTCACGGCGTATCCGATCATCGACGCCGTCGCGCTGTCGCTGCAGCGCGCCGACCTGCGCTTCCCGAACGCGACAAAGTTCATCGGCCTGTCCAACTACGGCCACGTTCTCACAGCGCCCGTCTGGTGGCAGGACGTGTTCCACACGGTGATCATCACGGTGATCAGCGTCTCGATCCAGTTCGTGCTCGGCATGTGCCTGGCGCTGGTGATGCATCGGATCATCTTCGCCCGAGGCTTCGTGCGTGCGATCGCGCTCGTCCCGTACGCGATCGTCGCGGTGGTCGCGGCCGAGTCGTGGCAGCTCGCGTGGTCGCTCCAGAGTGGGTGGATCCCGAAGTTGCTCGGGCTTAGCGGCGATCCGCTCAGCCACACGTTCGGGACTTACGTCGCGATCATCGTCACCGAGGTCTGGAAGAACACGCCGTTCATGGCGCTGCTCCTCCTCGCCGGCCTCGCGCTCGTCCCCGACGAGCTTCAGGAGGCGGCCAAGGTCGACGGGGCCACAACCTGGGAGCGCTTCACCAAGATCACGCTCCCGCTGATGAAGCCCGCGATCGTCGTTGCGCTGCTGTTCCGCACGCTCGATGCCTTCCGGATCTTCGACACGATCTACATCTTCAACCAGGGCGCGCAGGGCACCGAGTCGATCTCGATGCTCAACTACAACACCCTGCTCGACCGGCTCAACTTGGGGCTCGGGTCCGCGGTGTCGGTGATGTTGTTCCTGCTCGTCGCGTTAATCGCGCTGATCTTCATCGTCGGCCTCGGCGCCGGCCGAAACACGAGCACGGAGGCGACGTGATGACTCAGCATCGGAAGCAGGTCGGTGGCTGGTCGTTGGCGATCGTCGTCATCTGCGTCGCCTCACTCATCCCGGTCCTGTGGATCGTGTTCCTGTCGCTGAAGACGCCGGGGACCGCCACCGACGGGAGCTTCATCCCGCACCAGTGGACGCTGTCGAACTACTCCGACATCTTCAAGCAGGGGATCTTCACTGATGCGCTTCGCAACTCGATCGGGATCGGCCTGATCTCGACGGTCCTCGCAGTGGCGCTCGCCTCTTCAGCGGCGTACGCAATCGCGCGCCTGGACTTCCCCGGGAAGCAGGTCATCCTGCTGGTCGCGCTCGGCGTCGCGATGTTCCCGCAGATCTCGCTCGTCGGTCCGCTCTACAACCTGTGGCGGCAGATCGGCCTGTACGACACGTGGCCAGGCCTGATCATCCCGTACATGACGTTCGCGCTGCCGCTCTCGATCTACGTTCTCTCGGCGTTCTTCAGAGAGATACCTTGGGAGCTCGAGGAGGCGGCTCAGGTCGACGGGGCGACTCCGTTCCAGGCGTTCCGCAAGGTGATCGTGCCGCTCGCGACTCCCGGGATCGTGACCACGTTCCTCATCGTGTTCATCATCTGCTGGAACGACTTCGTGTTCGCGATCTCGCTGACCTCTACGTCGGCCGCGCAGACCGTCCCGGCGGCGATCTCGAGCTTCCCGGGCGTGTCGCAGTTCAGCGTGCCGTACGGCGACATCGCCGCCGCCGCCGTCATCGTGACGGTCCCGGTGATGCTGCTCGTCCTTATTTTCCAGCGGCGGATCGTGGCCGGGTTGACCGCGGGCGCAGTCAAGGGCTAGACCGAAAAGGAGTCGCACCGAATGGCCGAGATCCAGTTCCAAGACGTGACCAAGCGGTACCCGGACGGCTTCGAGGCCGTCAAGCACCTGAATCTCGACGTTCCCGACGGCGAGCTGATGATCCTCGTCGGTCCGTCCGGATGCGGGAAGTCGACCGCGCTGCGAATGGTCGCCGGGCTCGAGGACATCTCGGATGGCGAGCTCAAGATCGGCGGCACGGTCGTCAACGAGAAGGCGCCCAAGGACCGCGACATTGCGATGGTGTTCCAGAACTACGCGCTGTACCCGCACATGACCGTGCGCGAGAACATGGGCTTCGCCCTGAAGCTGGCGAAGACCCCGCAACAAGAGATCGACAAGAAGGTCACGGAGGCGGCGAAGATCCTCGACCTCGAGCAGCATCTCGACCGCAAGCCGGCGAACCTGTCAGGCGGCCAGCGCCAGCGCGTCGCGATGGGTCGCGCGATCGTGCGCAGCCCGAGCGTGTTCCTGATGGACGAGCCGCTGTCGAACCTCGACGCGAAGTTGCGCGTGCAGATGCGGACCGAGATCTCCCGGATCCAGCAGCAGCTCGAGACGACCACGATCTACGTCACCCACGACCAGACCGAGGCGATGACGCTAGGCGATCGGATCGCGGTCATGCGCGCCGGCGTGCTCCAGCAGGTCGGGCCGCCTTCGGAGCTCTACGGCCATCCGAATAATCTGTTCGTCGCCGGCTTCATCGGCTCGCCGTCGATGAACTTCCTTGGCGGCGAGATCCACGGCGACACGATTCATCTGCCGATCGGCGACGTCCAGATCCCGGACGAGCTGCGCGCGCGGCTCCAATCGGGCCCGGGCGGCGGCCGCAGGGGCGTCGTCGCCGGCCTGCGACCCGAGCACTTTGAGGACGCGGCGCTTGTCGCCGACCGATCGAAGGGGACGGTGTTCAAGGCCAAGATCGACGTGCTCGAGTCGATGGGCTCCGAGTATTACGCCTATTTTGTCGTCGCCTCGGAGCAGGTCTCATCGAGCGAACTCGAAGAGCTTGCCCAGGACATCGGCGGAGCCGACCTCCCGCGTGCCCAAGGCGGGGTCCAGGTGACCGTCCGGCTGGGGGCCGAGAGCCAGGCTAAGCAGGGCGCCGAGTCAGAGTTGTGGTTCGACTCCAAGCACCTGCAGCTGTTTGACGCCGAGTCCGGCCGCAGCCTCTTGGCCGGCAACGGCGCCGCAGCCGCAACGGCACCCGCACCACAGCCTCCCGTCGCGTAGCTAACCTGAGCGGCGCATGCCGGCGCCGCATTCCACGGGCCTCCCCGGTCTGGACGCGCAGCACGACTTTCAGCGCGCCCGCCGCCGCGCGACGATCGCCAAGCTGGTCGCGCGGCTGCGTGGCGAGCCCAACGACGTCGGGGTCGTGCTCCCCTACGAGGAGGTGATCGCGGCGCTCGGCTTCGTCAGCGAGCGCCGCGTCGGGCTGACCGTCGTGCCGCTCGACGCGATCGTCGGGTCGGTCGACCGTAGCCGCGACTACGACCGCCGCTTCCGCCCCACATCGGGTCGCACGCGCGGGCGCTGGGAGCAAATCGCGGCCGCCGCGCGTCGCGGTGAGTCGTTTCCGCCGGTCGATCTGCTCCGGGTCGGCGAGCTCTACTTCGTTCGGGATGGGCATCACCGCGTGTCGGTCGCGCGGGCGCTCGGCCGAACCGATATCGACGCGTACGTGACCGAGGTGACGACGAGGGTCGACGCCGACCAAGCCACGAAGCTCTCCGACCTGCCGCTCAAGAGCCACGAGCGGGTGTTCTTCGACCGGGTGCCGCTCCCCGCCGAGGCCCACGGTGAGATCCGGCTGAACGATCTCGAGGACTACGCGCTCCTGGCCGAGATGGTCGAGGCATGGGGGTTTCGTGCGATGCAGAGCCGCGGCGAGGCGCTCAACCGCCGGCAGAACGCGCTCCTATGGCTCGAGACCGAGTTCCGGCCCGTCGTCGCGATGCTGCACGAGGCGGGACTCGTCGGCGACAAGACCAACGCCGAGGCGTACATGCGAATCGCCGGCGAGCGCTACTGGCTGTTGCGCACGCACGAATGGAGCGACGAGGTCCTCCAGCAGGTCATCGAAGGCAAGGGACGCTGGCGCCACCCGCCGGAGTGAGCTGCGCCGGACCAGCGGGCCGGTCCGCTAGCCTGACCGCGCGATGGCCTCGCCACCCCTCCCGCCCACCAAGCGCCGGCGCCGGTACGCGCCGCGGATGGCGCCCGAGCAGCGCCGCGAGCACCTGATCGACGCCGCGCTCGAGGTGATCCTCGAGCGGGGATACGCCGGCGTCTCGATCGAGGCGATCGCCCGCGAGGCCGGCATCACCCGACCGGTCGTCTACGACCACTTCCCGAATCTCAATCGCCTGCTCCATGCCGTGATCGAACGCGAGGAGCGGATCTCGCTCGAGCAGCTCGCGAAGGTGGTGCCGCAGGACCCCGGCGATCACGAGCCCGGAGAGTTGCTCGCGACCGGGGTCGCGCAGTTCCTAGACGCGGTCAGGAGCCGACCGGCAACGTGGCGGATCATCCTCCTCCCGCTCGAAGGGACCCCGTCGATCGTCCGCGAGCACGTCGAGGTCAACCGCGCGCTCGTGCTGGCCCGGATCGAGTCGCTGGTGCGATGGGGCGTCGAACGAGCCAAGCTCCCGCAAGACCTCGACGTCGAGCTGACGGCGAGAACGTTCCGCGACTGGAGCGAGCAGGCGGCGCGAATGGTGCTCACCGATCCGCAGAGCTATCCGCCCGACCGGTACGAGCGGTTCGTGAAGAACTTCCTGGCGTTACTGACGCGCGCGTAGCTTCACCTGTGATATTCCTGCCGAATGCGACTCCCGGCAGGGGTCATTAGCGCGGCGCGCGCCACGCTCGCGACCGCGTTCGCGGGCGTGGCGCTCGCGGCGCTCGCCGCGCCGGCGAGCGCGTCGTCGTTGTACTCGGGTCCCGGTCCGCGCCCCGGTCCGGGGATCCTGTACGAGACCCCGGCGGTCGCGCCGGAGCTCACCAACACCGGCATCTGGGACGCCCCGCCGATTCTGATCTCCGGGACGACCGCCTACCGCGACGGGGAGTTCCTCTACCAGGACTATCTGTACGACGATCACGGCGCTCGCGAGGTGCTCGACCCGACCGATCCGCGCGCCTCGGGCGACACGTTCTCGAAGCCGAGCGGCACGTACACGTACCCGACCGGGCCGGGGTACAACAACGACGCCGCCGATCTCGTCGAGTTCCGCGTCAAACCAACAACCAACTCCACCGCCTTCCGCATTACGCTCAACACGCTCGAGAACCCGTCACTGATCGCGTTCTCGATCGCCCTCGGTGGCGAGCCCGGGCAGACCTTCGCGTTCCCGGACGGCGCGAATGTGGTCGCGCCGGCGAGCCTGTTCCTGACCGTGCACCCGTCCGGGTCCAAGCTCGTCGCCGACCTGGTGCACGCCGGCAGCGCCACGCCGGTCACCGGGCCGGCACCAGCCGTCACCGTGGACACGTACCGCCGGCAGATCGAGGTCGACGTCCCCCACCAGGACTGGAATCCGGGGCAGAGCACGGTCCGCATGGCGATGGGAGTCGGGCTGTGGAACGCCGCGACCGGCAAGTACCTCCTGCCGGGCCCGACGGCCACCGCGACTCAACCCGGGGGCGCCGGCATCGCCTCCAACCCCGCAGCTTTCTTCAACGTCGCGTTCCGGACGGCCGAGCCGCTCCCGTCGATCACCGCCGGGGCCAGCGCGATCATGGACGCCGCCTGGTGGCGCGACCAGGAGCAGGGCACCGCGCTTTCGCAGGGCGATATCTCCCCGTTCTACGCCGACGTCAGCTTCCCCAAGCTCCTTAACGACGTCACCGACAACTCGGACGTCCCGACCAGCGGCCCGATGGACCGGATCCTGCCCAGCCACTTCGAGCCCGCCCAAGGCGCCACTTCTCGAACGAATGCGGTCTGGCGGGAGCCGAGGAGCCGTCGACCTGCGTCCCCGAGTACGAGGGCAACCTTCAGCCGTTCGCGGTTTACGTCCCGCCGGGTCCCGCGCCCGCTGGCGGCTACGGTTGACGCTGCTGCTCCATTCGCTGTCGGCCAACTACAACCAGTACCTGGGGACCCGCAACCAGTCGGAGTTCGCCAACCGCGCGAACCCATCGATCGTGATCACCCCCGAGGCGCGCGGGCCCGACCAGGAGTACGAGGGACTCGGCGCGGCCGACGTGTTCGAGGCATGGGCCGAGATCGCCAGCCTGTACCCGCTCAACCCTGCGTACACCGACATCACCGGCTACTCGATGGGCGGCATCGGCACGTTCAAGCTCGGAGCCCAGTTCCCCGACCTGTTCGCCCGCGCCCCAGCCGACCGTCGGGTTCAGAGACCAACAACGACGTGCTTGCGTCGCTGCGCAACCTGCCAATGCTGATGTGGAATGCGTCCTCGGACGAGCTCGTCAACGCCTCCGACTATGCCCCGACGGCGGCGAAGCTGGCCAGCCTCGGCTATCGCTACGAGCTCGACGTCTACCAGCCGTGTGCGAACTGCTGTGCAGCCCGCTGTTCCCGGCCCGAACCACCTGATGCTCGGGATCAACGATCAGTTCGCGCCCGCGGCCGCGTTCCTCGGCTCGGCCACCGTCGATCTGAATCCGGCCCACGTCACGTACGTGGTCGATGCCGCCCGCGACCCGCCGTGCCACGGGATCGTCCGGCGATCACGCCTACTGGGTCTGGGCCTGACCCTGCGCAGCCAGAGCCACACGAGCACCAATGGCGACCCCGAAGGCGAGATTGACGTGTTCTGGCACGGCTTCAGCACGCGGACCCGACGGCATCGGGCAGCAAGCCCGGCGCCGGAACGCTGACGGGGGGCAATCTGGGCCCGCTCGCGTTCGCCAGCCTCAGCCAGACGTGGGGCGCGGCGCCTGCCGGCGCCGGCGAGCGACACGCTCGACGTCACCGCGACCAACATCGCGACCGCCTCGATCGACGTCTCGCGCGCGCACGTGGACTGTCGCGTGCAAGTCAACGTCACGAGCGACGGGCCGATCACGATCGATCTGCCCGGTTGCAACCGCGGGATCCAGGCCGGATAGCCCACGCCCGCACAAACCCGTTAGATCGGAACGGGAGCCCGGCTGAAGGGTCCCCGTCGCTGATCCCAACAACGCACCCACGGCCGGGTTGGGCGCGTCCTCCAGAGATCGATTCCGACGATGAAACCCGCCGGCGGGTCGAAAGTTGCGCTGGGCGCGACGAACCTCGAGCCAGTCGGTCCTGCGATACTTAGCTGTCCCCTCCGGGGGCGTAGCTCGTTGAGTTGGTTAGAGCGC
The DNA here is from genome assembly GCA_963755525.1 of uncultured Solirubrobacterales bacterium. Lineage (GTDB taxonomy): Bacteria > Actinomycetota > Thermoleophilia > Solirubrobacterales > Solirubrobacteraceae > Palsa-465. The sequence goes on from CAVWKC010000004.1 coordinate 23,470, forward strand.
CGGCCTGTCA
>CAVWKC010000005.1:0-373010 GCA_963755525.1 uncultured Solirubrobacterales bacterium
CAACGCGCAGCACCCCAAGGCGATCGCCTTCGACATTCAGTTCAGCCAGCCAAGCTCGCAGGGACAGAACGACGAGGTCGCATTTCTGAACGCGATCGGCAACGCCACGAAGTCCGTCGTGCTGTCGTGGACAACCGACGACCCATCGACCGGCGTCGTGCAGATTTTCGGGGTGACCCAGACCCAGAAGGCGCTCCGCCAGGCCGGGGTCGAGCCCGCCAATGGCGTGTTCCCGGACGAGCCGGGTGGCTTCTACCGACAGATGCAGTACTCGATCAACAAGCTCGACACGTTCGCGGTCGTCACCGCGGGCGTCGCCACCGGCCACAAGATCAAGCCATTCTCGGGTGAGAAGTGGATCGACTTCGCAGGACCCTCGAACACGTTCCCGTCTGTCTCCTACGCGCAGGCGTATTACGGCACGACGACCGGCACGAAGAACGGGCCGAAGCTTCCATCGAACACGTTCACCGGGAAGATCGTCGTGATCGGGGCGAGCGCTCCGGTGCTGCTCGACATCCACCCGACGCCGACCGACTCCGCGATGCCCGGGCCCGAGGTCCAGGCGAACGCGATCAATACCGTGCTAAATGGCTTCCCGCTGTCCTCGGTCCCCGGTTGGGTCGACGTCCTGCTGATCGTGCTGCTCGCGGTGGCGGTGCCGCTCGTCAGCCTCCGTCTCCGCCCTGTGATGACGATCGCGATCGCGGTCGGCCTGGGCATCGTGTTCGCGATCTTCGTGCAGGTCGCGTTCAACGCCGGCTGGGTCGTGTCGTTCGTGTATCCGCTCGGGGCGCTCGTCCTGAGCGCGATCGGGGCGCTGTCGGTACAGCTCATCACCGAGGCGTTCGAGCGGATTCGCACCGTCGACCTGTTCGCCCGGTTCGTTCCCGAGGACGTCGTCGACGAGGTGCTCAAGAGCGCCGACGGGCTGCGGCTCGGCGGCATCCAGCGCGAGGGGACGATCATGTTCACCGACCTGCGCGGGTTCACCTCGTTCTCGGAGTCGCTCACCCCCGCCCAGGTGATCGAGGTCCTCAACCACTACCTGAGCGAGATGAGCGACGCGATCCTCGACAACGGCGGGACCCTGGTCGCGTACATGGGCGACGGGATCTTCGCCGTGTTCGGGGCGCCGCTCGCGCAGCCTGACCACGCCGACCGTGCGCTGCGCACGGCGCGGGAGATGCTCGAGACCCGCTTGCCCCGCTTCAACGAGTGGATCCGCTCGCAGGGACTCGGCGACGGCTTCCGGATGGGAATCGGGCTCAACAGCGGGAACGTGATGTCGGGCCACGTCGGCTCCGAGCGCCGGGTCGAGTACGCCGCGGTCGGCGACACGACCAACACGGCGTCGCGGATCGAGGGCCTGACCAAGGGGACTCCGCACCAGTTGTTGCTGTCCGATTCCACGCGCGAGTCGCTCGTCGTGCCGGCCGACGACTTGGTGTTCGTCGACGAGGTCGACATCCGCGGCCGGGTCGCGAAGATGAAGCTGTGGGGCTTGGACAGAGACCCCGAAGCCGAGTGCGTCGGCGCCCTGAATGCGGCGCAGACGACCGCCTGATCTGTTCGCGATACGTACGTTTGTCGAGCCGGTCTGGACGCCGGTAACGGATCGGCGCGCGCGTCCGTTAATGAGATCACGATGGAAAACTTCACGATCACGCACCAGGAGGTCGACGACCGGACCTGCGTCGTGACCGTCGAGGGTGATCTCGACCTCGCCTCGGCGCCGCAGCTGAAGCGGGCGCTCGTCGAACTGCTCGGCAAGGGCTACAGCCGCTACGTGCTCGAGCTCTCGCAGGTCACCCACATGGACTCGATGGGCCTCGGCGTTCTCGTCGGGTTCCACAAGCGCCTGGACGACGGGGCGCGCTTGGCGCTCGCCTGCGTTCCGCCCAAGCAGCGCAAGCTGCTCGAGCTGACCGGGCTCGACACCCGCTTCGACAGCTTCGCGACGCTCGACGACGCGCTCACCGAGCGCGCCGGGAACGTGGTGCCGTTCTGCACCGACTCCGCGATGGCGCTCGGCCTGGCGTCCACCGCGATGCCGTTCGCGAGCTCGCGGCGGGCCGAGGCGCTGCGCTGGCTGCGGATCCTCCGCCTGCACGGCGAGGCGGCGCGCGTCCTGTGCGCGCTCGGCGTCGGCGAGACGCCGCTGCCGGACGGCGATACGGGCGACGAGGACGAACTGCTCGCCTCAGTGACGCGCGGCGACCGCGACCCCGTCGGGAGCGTCAGCGAGCTCGCGGCCAGGATCGCGCGTAAGCGCGGCGCCGCGACTGTCGGAACCGGCGACATCCTCGTCGCGGTTATGCGCTTCTACGGCTCGGACTTCGACCTCGTGCTCGCGGCACACGGCACCGACCGCGACGAGGTCATCGGCCGGCTCGACGCCGCCGCCTGACGCGGATCAGGCCGGCGGCGGACCGGTCGGAATCTGGAATACGCCCGACGGGCTCGGCGCGCGGCGGAGCTCCTCGGGGATCTCGATCACCGCCGCCGAGAACTTACGCGCGAGCGGCGGCGGACCGCCCTCGGCCAGCTCCGGCGTGAACGCGGTCACGGCGAGCGGCACGTACTCGGGCGCCACCGACCAGCTGGTCAAGCGGAACTCGCCGGCGTCCTCGATCCAGCTGAGCGACACCAGCGGCAGGATCACGACCTTCGTCCAGATCGCGATCACCCACGTGACCCAGTACTCAAAGATCGGCCAAAAGTCCGACGAGAAGTGAATGCCCTTGAGCGTCTTCGCCGCGAGGTACACGAGGATGAACTCGCCCACCGCGAGCACGAACGTCAGCCACGGCGGCTGCCAGCGGATGACGAACGGATAGAACGCGGTGTCGAGCGCGACGCCGATCACGAAGTACAGCCCGATCAGCACGATCCAGCTGGGGTTCTGGGTAATCAGCGAGACGATCGTCCAGATGATCGCCGGGATTATCAGGATCGCCCACCGGGTCTGGACGCGGCCTAGCACGGTCGGACACATTGCGAAGCGACCTCCCCTCTACGCGAGCTGCTGGGTCGGGGACACAGTCCGGAGCGCCGTAGCCACGTCGCGGCCCATCGAGAACTGCAGCGACATTCGCGACGGGAACGACCGCCGCTTGAGCTTCTCGGCGCGCGCGCAGTCAGAGACGAACCGCCGCGAGATGAACTTCAGACCGGCGATTGTGTCTCCGTGCGGGATCACGTTGTTCGCGATCAGGCCCATGCAGCACAGCCGCGACTCCGGCAGGTCCAGTCCGGGGACCCCACAGTTCGTCTGCAGCCTGAGCCGACCGTCGACCACCGGCACCTTGTAGAACTCGACCAGCCGGCGAATCAGCGGAAGCGTCAGCACGGACTTGTTGAACCCGGTGCCAGCCGTAACGCCGGTGACGTCGAGCCAACCAGGATCCTCGCCACCCCTGCTCTTGACGTACACCCTCAGGCCGGCGCGTCCCGGCTCGATCTTGTCGATCTCGCCGACGATCGCGTCAAACCGCCCCTCCTGCTGGCCGGCCTGGATCCGCGACAGCCACTCCCTGCGGTCGGGACGCGTGCCGCGCAGGACCTGCCCGAGGAACTCGATCCGCTGGTCGAACGGCAGCCGCGTGTACGCATCGATTCCGATCGACTCGAACAGGCAGCGGGGGACGTTCAGGTCCTGGGTCTCGGGCTGCTCGTTCCTCGTGAGCGCCAACACCGACCCACCGGCGTCGAGGATGTTGGCCCACTCGTTGACCGAGGCGATGCCCGCGCCGAGCACGATGTAGCGGCCGCCGTGCGCGTACTGCTTGGGCTCGTACGCCTGCACGATGCGGTCCGCCAGCGCCGGGTCCTTGCGCGCCTTGGCGAGAAGTGGCGGGAACGACAGCGGGCCATGGCCCGGAGCGAGCATCACGTGCTTGGCGCGACCGATGAAGTTCGCCTTCTCGTCGTACATCACGAAGTGCGGCGTCGGCTGCATCTGACGCTGGAGCCAGCCGACCCGAAGCGGAACCCGCGCCTGATCCCATTGCGTACGCCGCGTAACAACCGCGGCCTCAGTCAGGATCTCGGGAACGCCCGGGTTGTACTTGCGCCGGGTCGTGCGCCAAAGCGGCTGCAATGACTTGTGCGACCACGCATCGAGCTGGGCGAACGTCGGCCAGTCCGGCGCGAGGAAGTGTGACTCGGACTCCGACCGCAGAACGGTCTGCCCGAGGTTGTATGCGAACTGCTGGTAGGTGCCGACCGGGTTCTCGCTCGGCCCGAACACCGACAGCTGGTTGTTCTCGAAGCCGAGATAACGAGCGGTGGTGTGGACGAGGAGTGAACCGAAGCCGTCACCGACGGTCGCGATGACTGAGTCTCGTGGTGCTGTCGCTGGCATAGTGTCGGGACCCTATGCGAACCCCGCGACGCGCGCAAGGGTCGGAAGACGCTGTTTCCAGCGAGTTCATCGGTAACCCTCCGATCGTCGAGGTGGCGTTGCACGAAGGCCGCTTCGACCGATATGCTCGCGCCCGTGGCGGGCGAGATCAATCTGGAAGTCATTGAGGGACCCGATGCGGGCAAGCAGATCGCGGTCGATCGAGTGATCGTGATCGGGCGCGATGCCGGGTCCGACCTGGTGCTCGACGACGCCGAGGTATCGGGCCAGCACGCTCGGGTGACCCCCTCGCCCGACGGCTCGGCGACGGTCGAGGACCTCGAGTCGACCAACGGCACGTTCGTCAACCAGAACGAGTTGGAAGGGCCGGCGCGGCTCGACCCCGGCGATCACCTGTTGGTCGGCGTCAGCGTGCTCCAGCTGCGCACGGTCGATGACTTGAGAGCGCGAGGGTCCGGAGTGGTCCAGCTCCCACCGGGACTGGCGACAGCCCCGCGCGAGCCGACCTACGTCGCCGCCGAGGTGCGTACTGCGAACCTGGCGCCCGCGCCGCCGCTCGCGCCAGCGCCGGCGGGCGACGTCGCGCACCCGACCGTCGACAAGTACCTCGACGTGAAGGTGCGCAAGCGCGCACAGCTCGCGCCCCTCGCGCTGTTCACGCTCGTCGCCATAGCGCTGATTCTCTACTTCTCCTTGAAGTAGGCGCTGCGCCTGCTCGCCCGACCGGGCGCCGCAGCCTCCGCTGTCAGCTAACACGAATGCTGACTGAAGTAAATGACCAGTGCGATCGCCACGATGATGACCGTCCCGAACGACAGCGCTACCGGTACCCACGACCGCGACGCGAGCCCGGGCTGCCTTCGACTTGGCTGGGGCGGGCGGAACTCGCCCACCACCGGCTGCACGGGTGCCAGAGCCGGCGGTGCGGCCGTCGCAGTCGCGGCGGCCGGCGCAGACGTTGCCGGCGCGGGGGCCTTATCGGAGATCGCGGCGCTCACGCGCGTGACGTTGCGCGGCTGGACGATGTCGGCGCTCGGGTCCGTGACGGGCAGCACGCCCTCCACAACGAGCACGGTCGTTCCGACCTTGATCTCTGCGCCGCCGCCGAGCAGGGTCGGTTCGGCGATGCGGGTGCCGTCCACGAACGTTCCGTTGGTCGAGCCGAGGTCCTCGACCTGCAGACGGTTGGCGTGGCGGCGCACGACGGCATGACGCGTCGACATCTCGTCGTCGTCGAGCGCCAGGTCGGTGTCCTCGCGGCCGATGACGAGTTCCTCGTCCACATCAACCGTCAGACCAGCGCTGGGCCCACTCACTACACGCAGCCGTGCCATAGCGTCGCGCAGCCTACCGATGACGACGGATTGCTGCAAGCAGATTCGGTCAGCACAACGACCAACCCCTCGCGGTACAGTCCGCGCATGAGTCCGGCGATTGCCCGCTTGGAGGTGGTGGCAGGGCGGGCGATCGGAATGTCGATTCTGCTCGACGACGAGTTGCTGATCGGGCGCCACGCCGACGGCGCCGGTCGGCTGGCGGACGACGAGGAGATCTCCCGGTCGCATGCGCGCATCAGCTTGGACCGCAGCGGCTTCTGCGCGATCGAAGACCTCGGCTCGACCAACGGGACGTTCGTCAACGGCCTGCGCATCAGCGGCCCGCAGACGCTGTCGGTCGGCGACACGATCGAGGTCGGCGGTACCACGCTCGTCGTCCGCGAGCTTCCGATCCCGGCCTCCGAGCGCTCGCTCAAGGCGGTGCCACCACAGCCGACGCACCCACCCGGGAGCAAGCCGGCGCCGGTGCCGGCGAGCCAGGCGACGCCGCTCGCTTCCTCGGGGCGCTCGGATCGGGCCTTGGGCTCCGACCGGCCCGCGGCACCGCGCCCCGGCGGACCGGCTCCCGAGTCCAAGACCGACCCCAAGACCGACCCCAAGACCGAGACCAAGCTCGACGCGGGGCCGGCGAGCCTCTCGCTGAAGCTCCACATCGACTTCTCCGCCGGCAAGGCCACGGTCGCGGTCGACGACGGCAAGGATCCGCTCGAGCTCGAGTTCGACGGCGACGCCTGGCGCCCCGCCTCGTCGGCCTGATCGATCCGCGGCTCAGGCCCCGGGCGGCGAGGTCAGCAGGCGGTAGCCGCCGCCGTGGAACACGAGCGGCGTTCCGTTTTCGCTCGTCGCGATCTCGAGCACCTCGCCGATGAAGATCAGGTGATCGCCGGCTTCATGCGTGGCATGCAGACGGCAGTCCATCGACGCGGCGGCGCCCTCGAGGATCGGCGAGCCGCTCGGCCCGAACCGGTGGTCCACCTCCTTGAACGCGTCGCGCCCGCGTGGCCGGTCGCGCGAGGCGAAGTAGCGCGACAGCGGTTCCTGATCCTGGCTCAGGATGTTGACCGCGAACACCCCGTTGGCGCTGATGTGGTCGGCGCCTTCCGACGGGCTGATCACGCACACGAGGATCAGCGGCGGATCGAGGGAGACCGAGGAGAACGCGTTGGCGGTCATGCCGTACGCGTGCTCCTCGCCACGCGTGGTGACGACGGTCACGCCGGTGGCGAACGCTCCCACCGTGGCGCGGAACTCCTTGCTCGAGAATGTCTGTACGGCCACGGCCCCGCCCGCCCCGCTAACCCGCGGATCCGCCGAGGCGGCCCCGGATGATCTGGTCGAAATCGCGGGTCGTTCCGAGCGACTGGGCGACGACGGTGCGGAACGCGTCGCCGTCGATCACCACGAGCTTCGTCGGCTTCGTCGCGCGCGCGCTGGTGCCGCGCGGCTTATCGAACAGGATCGCCATCTCGCCGTACAGGTCGCCGGGCCCGACCGTCGACACGGTCTCGCTGCTTCCCCCGTCCTCGCGCGTGACCTCGAGCTCCCCTTCGACGACGATGAAGAACTTGTCGGCGGGTCCCCCCTGGCGGGCCACGACGGAGTCGGCGTCGGCGTCGACGAGTTGCAGCGACGCCGAGATCGTCTGGGCGGTCTGCGTCGGGAGCCCGCCGAACACGCTGTAGGACCGCTCCCGGTGGAACTCGGCGCCGAACACGCCCTCGGGCGAGCGGCTCGTGGTCTTCTTGTTGTCGATGAACTGGATCTCGGTCGGCGTGATGCGGAAGAACGAGATGCTCATCGTGGCGCCGGGCGAGAGCGACGGGAACTTATCTCCGAACAGCGCCGCCACCCGCGCGATCTGCTCGCCGCTCAGCAGCACCGAGCACTCCCCTACCCCCTGGACGCCGCGGGTCTGATTGAGGTCGTTCGTGTACTCGTCGATCGTGAACGCCACCATCGGGTTCTGCTCGATATGCCGCGCGCTCTCGGTCGTGGCGCGCGACCAGAAGTACAGCGATGGGCCTTCGTTGACGTACAGGAACGTGGCGGCGTGCGGCGCGCCGGTCGGCGACGCCGTCGCCAGCGTCAGCGTGCTCTGCTCCCCCAGGTAGTCCAGGACAGGGCCTGGTAGCTCCTGCTCGGTCGTGCTCATCCGCAAATCTCCTTATCCGAGGTCTCGCTCTCGATCCTAAGGCTTTGGTCGCCAAGAAGCCAGCCGGGCGCGAGGCACGCTTTCCCCACTTCCGGAAGGCTCAGGTTCCCGCGAGCAGAGCGACAAGGAACAGCGCGAGAAAGTGAAACGCCTGATCGAGCACCGCCCCCAGCGCGGGGTTCTCGTTGAGGTCGGCTCCCTTGATCACGCGTGCGTAGTTCGTGAGCAGCCGTCCGTCGTCCTGGATCATGTGCGGAATCGCGATCAGCGCCGCCACGCCGATCACCCCCCAGTGCATGCTGCTCCACAGCCAGATCAGCGCAGGGACGAACGCCAGCGTGTAAGTCGCGATGTGCGACAGCAGCGCGCGTCGCCTCACACCGGGGCCGGACAGCCCCCCGCGCTTGTTCATCGCCTCCCACTCGGTCTGAAACAGATAGTCCCCGACCTCATGGGACACGAAGAACACCGCGAAGACCTCAACCCAGGGCATGCGGTGGAAGCTATCTCACTGACAGATGACCAAACGCTTACGTCGAGCTTGGGGTCTCACCGACCCGCGAGCTCGCGATCTCGCGCGGGCGCGCCCAGTTCGATCTGCTGCTCGGCGCGGATGATGTGCATGACGGCGTTTATGAGCGCCAGATGGGTGAAGGCCTGGGGGAAGTTACCCAGGTGACGCCCGGTCCCGGCGTCGATCTCCTCGGCGTACAACGCCAGCGGGCTCGCGAACGACAGCAACTTCTCGCACAGCCCGCGCGCCCGCCCGATCTCGCCGATCTCGGCCAGCGCCGAGACGAGCCAGAACGAGCAGATCGTGAACGTGCCCTCCTCGCTCGCGAACCCGTCGTCGGTCTGCCCGACGCGATAGCGCAGCACGAGGCCATTCTCGGTCAACTCGTCGGCGATCGCGAGCACGGTCGAGCGGATCCGCGGATCGTCGGGCGGGAGGAACCGGACCAGCGGCATCATCAGCAGCGACGCGTCGAGTGCGTCGGTCTCGTAGTGCTGCACGAACACGCCGCGCTCGTCGATCCCGTTCGTACAGATGTCGGCGTGGATCTCGGCCGCGGCCGCCTCCCAGCGCGTCGCCATCCGCTCGTCGTTGCGGATGCGCGCCAGCCGCGCACCCCGGTCGGCGGCGACCCAGCACATGAGCTTCGACGAGGTGAAGTGCTTGGGGTCACCTCGCACCTCCCAGATCCCGCGGTCGGGCTCGCGCCACTTGTCCAGCGCGCTCTCGACCTGGCGCTTGATGATCGGCCACAGACGGTCGGGCAACTGGTCGCGGGAGCGCGTGTGGAGGTAGATCGAGTCGAGCACCGCGCCCCAGACGTCGTGCTGTGCCTGGTTGTAGGCGCCGTTGCCGATCCGCACCGGCCGCGACTGCTCGTAGCCGGACAGGTGCGCCAGCTCCTGCTCCTCGAGCTTTGACTCGCCCCCGATCCCGTACATGATCTGGAGCTGCCCCTCCTCGGCCTCGGCCATGTCGGCGACGAAATAGAAGAAGTCGTTGGCTTCCTCCTCGAACCCGAGTGAGTACAGCGCCCACAGCGTGAACGTCGAGTCGCGGATCCAGGTGTAGCGGTAATCCCAATTGCGGTCGCCGCCGGGAGCCTCCGGCAGCGAGGTCGTCGAGGCGGCGATCAGCGCTCCCGACGGCGCGTAGGTGAGCCCCTTCAGCGTCAGCGCGCTGCGCTGGAGGTGCGTCCGCCACGGGTGATCGGGGAACGTTCCATGCTTGAGCCACTCCTGCCAGAAGCGCTGCGTGCGGGCCAACCGCTCGAGCGCCTCCGCGTAGGTCGACGGCATCGCGTGCTCGGACCAACCCAACGCGACGAACGCGACGTCGCCCTCTCGCATCGTGGTCCTGGCCCGCGCCCGCGGACCCTCGAACCCGAGGCGCAGATCGGTGACCATCTTCAGCTGGAGGTTCATGCCCTCCGATCGCGCGACCGCCTCGCCGTAGCCGGTGCCCGTGTACTCCCAGTCGACCGCCAGGCCGCCGTAGTCGAACGCCGGCTCGCACTCGAGCTTGATCTCGGCCGAGCCCTGTACGCACTCGATCAGCCTGAGCAGCACGTGGTCGGCGTCGTGGTCGGTGGGCGAGCGCCGGTGGCTGTGGGACCGCTCGTCCTCGTGGTGCCACGGCCCGATGCACAGCGCGTCGCGCACGATCACCCACCCCAGCCGCGTCTCCCAGCTCGTCTCGAGCACCATCGTGCCCGGGATATAGCGCCGGCCCGCCGGGACGTTCACGTCCGCCGGGCTAACCCGGAAGCCGCCGGCGTCGCGATCGAGCATCGCCGCGAACACGCTCGGCGAGTCCATCCGCGGCAGGCATAGCCACTCGACGTTCCCGTTCGGGGCGACGAGCGCGGTCGTCTCGCAGTCCGACAGGAACCCGTAGTCGCCAATCGGCGGGAACGCGCTGGACCGAATCCCTTGATCGCTTTGAGCCCCCGACATCCGGGCGCGATTCTGCTGTGGTCCCGACGACGTGTCAAGGTATGCTCGCGCGCGACCAGGGCAGCATGGGGAAAGAACAAGTGCCACCGCAAATGAGTTCGATCGACGTCATCGCCTCGGCGCTCGAGCCGGTCACGCCCGCGCTCGGCCGGATGAGCTCCCCCGACGGCGCGATCACGCTGATGCTGAGCGACATCGCGGACGCCGACGTCGCGGCGCAGGACCTCGGTGCCGAGCGCTGGGAGCAGCTCGTGAGCGACCATCACCTGCTCGTCGAGCAGATCCTCGCCCGCCACGACGGACAGGTCGCGAGGTTCCAGGGAGATGGCTTCCTCGCCTCGTTCGGAAGCGCCCACGCGGGGCTGCACGCGGCGGTCGATCTGCAGCGGACGTTCACCAGCGCTCCCGCCGACCACGGTTCGCTGTCGGTCCGCGTCGGGCTCCACTCCGGGTTCGTGATCGGCAACCCCGAGCAGATGATGGGGCGCAATGTCGTGCTCGCGGCGCGGATCGCCGCTCAGGCCAAGGGCGGCGAGATCCTCGTCTCCTCAGCCGCCAAGGAGTACACCGAGACCGACCCGAGCTTCCAGTTCGAGGAGCGCGGCGAGTTCCACTTCAAGGGGCTGCTCGGCGAGCACGTCGTGTACTCGGTGAGCTGGACGTAGCTCGCGCGGCGACTATCAGCCGGCGGCGGCGGCAAGCATGCGTGCGTACTCGCCGGCGGTCTGCGGCCGCTTGGCGGCGTCCTTCTCGAGCGCGCTCAGCAGCGTGGTCACGAACTCGTCGGACATCTCGGGCCGCTTGCTCCGCGGGTCCGGCGGTGGGTCCTGCAGGTGCGCCCACAGGATTCGCATGCCCTGCACCTCGGCGAACGGCGGTTGCCCGCACATGCACTCGTACATCACGCACCCGAGCGCGTAGATGTCGGTGGCGGCGGTGACCGGCTCGCCGCGGATCTGCTCGGGCGCCATGTAGTCCATCGACCCGAGCGCCTGGCCGGGCAGCGTCAACAGGCTCCCCTGTGTGTCCTTGGCCAGGCCGAAGTCGGTGATGTACGCGCGGCCTGACGCGTCGAGCAGGATGTTCGCGGGCTTGACGTCGCGGTGCACCATTCCGGCGGCCCACAGCGCCTCGAGTCCCGCCGCCACGTCGGTGCACACTCCGACCGCGGTCTGCGGGTCGAGCGGGCCGTCACGCTTGAGCTTGTCGTCGAGCGACATGCCGGCGCCCTCCGGGCCCTCGATGAAGCGCTGCGCCATGTAGGGCACGCCGTCGACCTCGCCCGTATCGAGCACCGGGACGACGTTGGGATGATTCACCGTCTGCGCGATGCGGGCCTCGCGGTAGAACCGCCGGCGAAACGTCTCGTCGCGCGCGTAGTCGTCCTTGACCAGCTTGAGCGCGACGCGTCCGCCGTCGGGCCCGGTCGCCGTGTAGACCTTCCCCATCCCGCCTTCTCCAAGCAGGTCGTCCACGCTGTATTCGCCTATCTGGCTGCCGATTCGGGGGTCGCTCACGCTCATCGCTCACTCAATGATCGGTCTGGGGACACTGCGGAGCGCTCATCATAAAGCTCCGTCGGCAGATCGTCTTGGGAGCTTGTCCGTCCGCCGGTCGAACAACCCCGCGCGGCGTTAGGCGAACCCCTAACGGTGGCTCGCCGCCGCGCCCGCCGCCAGTAGAATCCTGCTGCTTTGCTAGAGGATGGCACGATCGTTTCCGGGTATCGCATCGACGGAATACTCGGGGAGGGAGGCATGGGGGCCGTCTATCAAGCCACGCAGCTATCGCTGCAACGGGTCGTCGCGCTCAAGTTGCTCGCGCCGCACCTCAGTGATGACCCCGGGTTTCGCGCCCGCTTCGAACGCGAGGGGCAGGTCCAGGCCGCGCTCGACCACGAGCACATCGTCGCCGTCTACGAGGCCGGGCAGAGCGAGTACGGCCTGTTCCTCGCCATGCGGCTGATCGCCGGGCCGACCCTCAAGCGCCTGATCCTCGACGACGAGCTCGACCCGCGCCGGACCGTGCGGCTGCTCGCCCAGGTCGCGCATGCGCTCGATGCGGCCCACGCGGCCGGGCTGATCCATCGCGATATCAAGCCGCAGAACATCCTGATTGACAAGGGCGACCACGCCTACCTGGCCGACTTCGGGCTGATCAAGGCCCCGGAGGAGGCGCGGCTCACGGGAACCGGACAGTTCATCGGCACGATCGACTACGTCGCCCCCGAGCAGATCCAGGGCGATCCCGCGACTCCGGCGAGCGACTGCTACGCGCTTGCCGGGGTCCTGTACGAGTGCCTCACCGGCGAGGTCCCGTTCCCCAAGCCGTCCGAGGCCGCCACGCTGCACGCCCACGTTATGTCTCCTCCCCCGACGGTCAGCGAGCGCCGGCCTGACCTGCCCCCCGCGCTCGACGGCGTGATCGCGCAGGGAATGGCCAAGGATCCGTGGTCACGTCCCGCGCACGCCGGCGAGTTGATCCAGGCGGCCTCTCGCGCGCTGTCCTCGAGCGCGTCGAACCTCGCCTTGCCCGCCCAGACCGATCACCGGGACGGCGCCGGCGACCACCGGGACCGGGTTCAGACGACCCAGGTCCCCGCGGTAGAGCAGGGCGGCCGATCGCAGACAAGCCACCCCCGAGCGCCGGCAGCCGAGGAGCGCGCCGACGCCCGCTCGCAGGTGACCAGGCCGGTCAGCCGGCCCGTGATCACGCCAGCGCCACCGCCGGACAGCGAGCCCGCGGCCGAGCCAGAGCCCGCATCCCCGGCTGTGGCCGAGCCGGCCCCCGCGGCAACGGCCCCGACGCGACTCGGCGAGCTTCCCCAGCGCCTGCTCGCGCTGATCGCCGCGCTCGTCGCCGGCGCGTTCGTCATCGGCCTCATCATCGGCCTGATCGTCCACTGATGCCGGGGAATCCTCGTTTCCACCCGGCGATTTGCCGTCCCACTCCTTTGGGCAGGCCAAAACTGGCCGCCAGGACTATGTCTTGCGAGATTTCGGCAGCCTGGGATAGACTGTGAGGGCGGGCCAGTCTACACTGCCAGGGGGTAGAGCGGATGGGGCAGGAACAAGGTGGAGTTTTGGCGACGCTTGATCGCGCGAATGAGCCAAGAACGGCCTCGCAAGTATTGGGGAGAACATTACGGGGTCGGTATCGGGTTGTAGAGCCGATCTCTGCTGGCGCCATGGGCCAGGTGTACCGCGCGGTCGATATGGAGACCGACACTGAGGTCGCGCTCAAGCAGTGCACGAACCCGCACCACGACCAGCGGTTCGAGGCCGAGGCCCGGCTGCTGTCGAGCCTCCAGCACCCCCGCGTCGTCCGCATCCTGGACCACTTCTCCGCGCCGTCCGGCCAGTACCTGGTGATGGACCTGGTTCGCGGGATCGACCTCGGCGTGCTGCTCAAGCAGCGCGGCCAGCCGGGTCTCCCGGTCGACCAGTCGATCGAGTACACGCGCCAGACCTGCGAGGCGCTCCAGTACGTGCACGACCAGCAGATCGTCCACCGCGACGTCAAGCCGCAGAACCTGATCCTGAGCGAAAGCGGGGTCGTGCTCGTCGACTTCGGGATCGCGCGTCTGCTCGACGAGGTCGAGGAGCAGGGCACGGTCGGGATCGGCACGCCGCGGTTCATGGCGCCCGAGGTGTTCGCCGGCGGGAACGTGTCGGCACGGACCGACGTGTTCAGCGTCGCGGCCACGCTCTGGACTCTGCTCGCGGGCCGGCCCCCGGTGTACGCCGACCCGACCAAGCTGTCCACCGTCAACGCGGACGTCACGCCGGAACTCGAGCAGATCGTCTCCGCGGGCCTCGAGATGATTCCGGAGCGCCGCGTCGCGTCCGTGTCGGCGTTTGCCAAGGCGCTCGGCGCGCCGTTGCGCACCGAGACCGGTGTCTCGCTCGCGGTCTCGATCGACGACCCGGACGCCTCGCGCGGGTTGATGGAAGCCGTCGTGCACACCGCCGCCGGCGTGTTCGGGGCCGCCGCCGCCTCGATCGCCCTTGTCGACGAGACCACCGGCGAGCTCGTGTACCAGTCGGCCTGGGGCGCCGGCGCCCGCGAGATCGTCGGCGTGCGGCTCCCCCCGGGCGCGGGCATCGCCGGCCAGGTCGTGCAATCAGGAGCCCCCGAGGCGGTGCCCGACTGCCGCACCGACCCGCGCTTCGCGGCCCGGATCGCCGAGGGCACCGGGTACGTGCCGTACACGATGCTGATCGTTCCGCTCACCCGCGCCGGCCGGCCGATCGGCGCGCTGTCGATCCTCGATCGCCGCGACGGGCGCGCCTACCGCAACGACGATCTCGAGTCCGCCGCCCTGTTCGCCGACCTCGCGGTCAAGGCGCTCGACGTCACGCCGAACTCGTTCACGAGCCTCGGCATGACCTCGCTCGGGCAAGCCCCCCGGTCCTAGCGCACGCGCGTGATTGCAGCGACTTCCGCACAACCGTGCGGCTTGCGCCCTACCCCAACTTGGTGTAACGTCGCGCCGGCTCGGGGCCGAGGCTGAGCGAAAATGGAAATCGCGGGCTTCTCTTACCGGGGGGTACATGAAATGACGGGGCTGGTTGGTTCTTCGATCCGGCGGATCGCCGGATTGTTCGGCGTTGTCGCAGCGGTGGGGTTGGTCGCGGTGCCGGTGGCGCTGGCGAACAACGACACGATCAACGTGCACAGGCGACCGTCCAGTTCTCGGGCGTGGTCGACAGCCTCGCCGTCGTGCCACCGGCGCCACGTCGGCGACGATCGACTGGGGCGACGGGACCGCGCCGACGACGGGGATTATCAGCGGCAGCGGACGCAACTTTGCCGTCAGCGGCACGCACACGTACGCCACCTCCGCCAAGGGCCCCAACATCGGCACGATCACGTTCACCGGCGGCACCTGCGGCAGCACTTCCCCGGACAACTTCACGGCGAACGTCGCCGCCCGCCCCCCCAGTTCACCGAGTGCCCGGCGGTCGACCAGAACACTGGCTGCCAGTTCCTGATCACGGTCAACAACAGCACTGAGACGGTCCTCAATGACCCCAATCAGGGGCCGTACGAGGCGTCGGAGGACTCGCTGATCGGCGTGCTCAACAACTCGTCTTCGCCGGTCTCCGAGCTCCCGCTCGCGGTCCCGGGCTCCGATCTGTTCAGCTTCGACGGCGACGGCATCTGCAACCCGGGCGGACCTCCGGTCCCATCCGGGTGCGCCCCTCAGCCCGGCACGCCGGCCGGCACCGACTGTACCCAGGGCGCCGGCGGGACGTGCGCCTTCCCGGTTCCGTCCGGTGAGCCCGCCGGCTACATCGAACCAGGGGGCTCCACCGGGGTCCCGCAGAACGGCTACGAGGGTCCGACGAGCTGGTTCTCGAACGTGAGCACGGACACGAGCTCGGGCGTGGTCCACTTCTCGCCGGCCCTCCAGCCAGGCCAATCGACCTACTTCGGCCTCGAGGAGCCACCGGTCGGCACGACGATCGGCGTCGGTGGCACCGGCGCCCCTTCCCGGCGGGATGTCCCCGCCGACCGTCACCAGCACCGGCGCGAACTTCTCAGCGCTCGTGAACCCGAACGGACAGGCCACGACCTGCGTACTTCCAGTACGGGCTCGACCTGAAATACAGCAAGCTCGGCGGCTCGGGGCCCGACTACACAAACTCGACCCCCGTGCAGTCGTTCGCGGGCAACTTCACCGACGACTTCGTGAACGCGTCCGTGTCGGGGCTGGTCCCGAATGCGCTGTACCACGTGCGTCTGGTGGCGTCCAACGCCGCAGGGACCACGTTCGGACCCGACATGACGTTCACGACCACGCACGGCGGCACGCCCGGCTCGCCGACGCTCGGCAAGACGTTCAACGTCTCGACGGTGAGCGGGCTCGTGCTGGTCAAGGTCCACGGCGTGTTCATCCCGCTGACCGAGCTCACCCAGATCCCCAAGAACACCGTGATCAACGCGTTGCACGGCACGCTGTCGCTGACCTCCGCGACTCCCCGGCGGCCATCCCGCCGCCGACACCGCCGCCGCCAAGGGCAAGAAGCACAAGGGCAGCTCGAAGACCGCCACGCAGAAGGGCAACTTCGGCGGCGCGATCTTCAAGATCAGCCAGTCGACCGGTGGCGCGACCAAGGGCCAGGTCACGCTCACGATCGTCGAGAACGCGTTCAAGGGCGCGCCGACGTATCGCCAGCTGCAAGAAGGGGAAGGCCGCCGACGCCACCGTGGCCAAATCGTCGACCAAGACCCTCCAGCTGCTCCACGCCAGCGCCAAGGGCAAGTTCACGACGAAGGGCCGCTACGGCGCAGCCACCGTGCTCGGCACCAAGTGGACGATCTCGGATCGCTGCGACGGGACGCTCATCCACGATGTGACGGACTCGGTCAAGGTGACCGACCTCGTCCACCACAAGACGATCACCCTGCACGCGGGGCAGAGCTATCTCGCCAAGAAACCGTAAGCGGGGCCACTAGCAGTCAGTCGGGTGCGTCGGACAGACAGATCAGGGGGACGGACTATGAGGCGGGTGGCCGGATTGATAGCCGGCGCCCTCCTGGCCGCGCTGATCGTCGCGCCGGCGGCGTGGGCGTCTACGCCCTTCACGGATATCCACTCAGCCGGACCCCTCAGCGATATCTACATCGGCAACGACCTCGGGTGCCAGGTTCGTGACGGCGGGTTCTCGAGTACCGAGTTCTATCCGGCGCGTCGGTTCACCGGGCGATTGCGGGACGCTACTGGACATCAACACCGACGACACCCCGTCAGGGCTATTCGGACCTGACTTCGGCGACCACGCAGGCGTCACGCATACCTCATTCACATCCGAGTCGCCGTTCCTTCCGGTCAGCCAGTCGTTCACCGGAGCGGGCACCGCTGCGAACCCCTACCAGGTGACGACCGTGGTCCAACCGACCTCAAACGGCGAGCCTTTCGGTATCAGCCTCACCGAGGTTGACAGCTACGTGATCGGCAACGACTCGTACCGCACGGACATCACGATCACCGATACCAGCGACCCATTCTCGGTGTCTGGGCAGCTTTACCACGCAGCAGACTGCCTCCTACGGGGGTCCGACACGGGGTTTGGCGCGCCCGAGCCATCCCAGACGTCTGCAATCAACGCGGCGTGCACGCCCAATCTGCTAGGCAACCCGGCGTCCGCGCTCGAGGAGTTCGTTCCGATCACGACCACGGACAGCTTCTGGACTGAGACGACTCCCGCCAACATATGGTCCGACACAGGCGTCCAAGACGGGAGCCTCTCCGATCAATGCGACTGTAGGTCAAACGAGAACAACGCCGACGCCATCGAATGGACCTGGGCCCTGCAAATGGGCCAGTCGACGAAGTTCTCGTTTGACACGACGATTCTCGACACCGTTCCCGCCGGTGGGCTCTCGATCGCTGGCACCGCCGGCGCCTCGCTGAACGCAACCGTCGCCACGATTAGCGACCCGAACACGAGCGCCACCGCGAGCGCGTACTCGGCGACGATCAGCTGGGGCGATGGCTCGTCTTCGGCCGGGACTGTCGCCGGCGGCAACGGCACCTTCACGGTCTCCGGTAGTCACCCTTACGCGGCGCCTGGCACGTATCCGGTCGGGGTCACGATCAACTCGCTCGCCGACAACCTGGGGAGCTCGACCGTGACCGATTCGGCGACGATCACCGCCACTCCGACCTCCGTTCTGACGGGGGCGCCGTCGGTGACCGCGACGAGCGCCGGCTTCTCGGGCTCGGCCAATCCGGACGGCCTGCCGACGACCGCCTCGTTCCAGTACGGCCTCGACCCGAAGTACTCGGGCGGCGGCCCGCTCGTCTACACGAACTCGACGTCGGCGCAGACAGTGGGCTCGGACTTCGCGAGCCATCAGGTGTCGGCGTCGGTGTCGGGCCTCGTACCGAACGCGCCCTATCACGTGAGGCTCGTTGCTACCAACGCCGCCGGAACCACGTTCGGACCGGACGTGACGTTCACGACGGCGAAGGCGCCGGCGCCCGGGTCGCCGACACTCGGCAAGAGCTTCAACATCTCGCTCGTCAGCGGGCTGGTGCTCGTCAAGGTGAACGGCCACTTCATCCCGTTGACCGAGCTCACGCAGATCCCGAAGAACACGGTGATCGACGCGCTCCACGGCACGCTGACGCTGACCAGCGCCGCCGGCGGCCCGGCCCCAGCCCACGACGCCACCGCGAAGGGTAAGAAGCACAAGACCCCGACCCAGAAGGGCACGTTCGCCGGCGCGATCTTCAAGCTAAGCCAGGCCACCCGCGGCGCCGGCAAGGGCCTCGTCACGCTCGCGATCGTCGAGAACGCTTTCTCCGGCGCGCCCAGCTACTCCACCTGCAAGGCGCACAAGTCTGCCGACGCCACCGTAGCCAAGGCGTCGACCAAGACGCTCCAGTTGCTCCACGCCAGCGCCAAGGGCAAGTTCACCACCAAGGGGCGATACAGCGCCGCCACCGTCCTCGGCACGAAGTGGACGGTCGCGGACCGCTGCGACGGCACCCTCACCCACGACATCACCGACTCCGTCGCGGTCACCGACTTCGTCCGTCACAGGACGATCGTGCTCCACGCGGGTCAGAGCTACCTCGCGAAACCGCGAAAATGACGGTGGCGGAGACAGGGGTTGCCGCAGATGACCAAAGACACCCCAGTTGCTGGACGCCAGCGTCCTCCAGGCAGGGCAGAGCTACCTCGCCAAAGCACGAACGTAGAGATGAGGTCCGAATTGCGCAAGCTGCAGGTTCACCTGACCGTCCGACTCGGCATCGCCGCCGCGATCGTCATTGCCTTCGCCGTCTCGCCGGCGCTTGCGCAGGCTCAGGCCCCCGGGTCGCTGGCTCAGTTGGGTGGTTCGGATAGCTGCATCGCGTCCACCGTAGATTCGGAATGCCCGACCACCAACGGCACTGGCCTTTCCGGGAGCGAGGACGTGGCGGTGACTCCCGACGGCCAGAACGTGTACGTGATTGGCGAGAACGACGATGCGATCGCCGAATTCACTCGCAATTCCAACGGCTCGCTCACCCAGGTCGGCTGCATCGCCGACATCGACTCCGAGGGCAGCTGCGACAGCAACACCGCTGACGGCCTCAACGGCCCCGACGCGATCGTGATCAGCCCGGACAGCGACCACGTGTACGTCGCCGCCCGGGACGACGACGGGAACAATGACATCGCCGAGTTCACCCGGAACGAGAACGGCACGCTGAACGAGTTGGGCTGCATCGCGGAGAGCTCAGATACCTCCAACTGCGCCAGTCACAGCGCGAGCGGTCTCCAGGAGGTGGCCGTCGCGCTCGCGATGGACTCCCACGGCGACAATCTCTACGCCGCCGACAGGGGCGGCGAGGCGATCGCGGAGTTCTCGGTCAACTCCGAAGACGGTTCACTTTCGCAGCTCGACGCTCCCAACGACTGTATCCAGGACGCTAACGTCGAGAGCGGAGAGTGCAGCTCTACCGCGAATGGGATCTCCGAGGTCACCGGCATCGTCGTCAGTCCCAATGGGCAGCACGTCTACACCTCCGGTTTTACGAACGGCGGCAACGAACAAGGCACGATCGCAGAGCTCACGCGCAACTCCGACGGCTCCCTCAGCCAGGACGACCCCGTCGACTGCGTCGAGGATCCGGCGCTCACCGACGAAGGATGCGGCTCCACCGCCGTCGGGATCGACGGGTTCTCGGAGCCCGTCATGAGCCCGGACGGCAAGAACCTGTACACGGCCTCGCAGTTCATCGCGGGACCGATCGCCGAATTCGCCGTCAACTCCGACGGTTCGCTTTCGCAGCTCCCGGCTCCCAACGACTGCATTGAGGAAACCGGTAGCGGCCTCGGCTGTGGCACCGAGGGACAGGGAATCGCGACCGGCCAGGAGCTGGCGATGAGCTCGGACGGCGAGAACGTGTACGCGGCAGCGCCCAGCGGGTGCGAAGGCAACTGCGAGGACGTGGCGGAATTCACCCGCAACGCCGACGGCTCGCTCACCCAGCTCGCCTCCCCGGACAACTGCATCCAGGACGTCAGCGAAGAGGGCGACGAGTGCGACAACGAAAACGGACTGGGCCTCGGTGGCCAGGGAGTCGCGATCTCGTCCGACGGCACGAGCGTGTACGTCACCGGGCCGAACGACGTCGCGGAGTTCGCCCGGACTCCCCCGGCCACGGTCACGATCTCGCTCGCAGGAGCGGGCAGCGGAGCCGTATCAGACGGGACCGGTGCGATCGCCTGCCCGACGACGTGCTCGCACACGTACGCGGCGGGCAGCCCCATCACGCTGACGGCGGCCGCCGGATCCGGGTCGGCGTTCGCCGGCTGGAGCGGCAGCGGATGTTCGGGGACCGGCACCTGCCAGCTGACGCTGAGCCCCGACACGGCGACAACGCATACGGCGGTCACGGCCACGTTCAACTCGGTGGCACCAGGAACCCCTGGGTCGCCGACGCCGGTTTTGACCGCCGCGCCGTCCGCGGTCACCGATGGCGGCGCGGGGTTCTTGGGCTCCGTGAATCCGGACGGCCTCCCTACCACCGCCTACTTCCAGTACGGCCTCGACAAGCGCTACAGCCAGGTGGGCACGTCCGGACCGAACTACACCGCGCAGACGCAACCTCAGACCGTCGGCTCCGACTTCACCACACACGGAGTGGGGCCGGTGACGGTCACGGGGCTCGTGCCCAACGCGCTGTATCACGTGCGGCTCGCCGCGACCAACAGCGCCGGTACGACGTTCGGGCAGGACGTGACGTTCACGACCGCGATGGCTCCGGCCCCCGGCGCCCCGACGCTGGGCGCGACGTTCAACATCGAGCCCGTGTCCGGGCTCGTGCTGATCTTCATCCACGGGCACCTGGTGCCGCTGACCCAGCTCACCCAAATCCCGTCGGGCGTCCCGATCGACACCCTCCACGGCACGCTGAAGCTGATCACCGCGACCGGCGGTGGCGGCACGGCACACGACGCAGCCGCGAAGACGCAGACCGGCGAGTTCAGCGGCGCGGTGTTCCGGCTCAGCCAGCAGACCCGCGGCGCCGGCAAGGGCCTGGTCACGCTCATGCTTGCCCTGAGCGCGTTCAAGGGCGCGCCCAGCCAGGCGACCTGCCGGAACAACGGCGCGGCGGCCGACGCCCACGCGGCGAAGACCAACAGCAAGGTGATCCAGCTCCTTCACGCGAGCGCGCACGGCAAGTTCCGCACGAGCGGGCGCTACAGCGCAGCGACCGTGCTAGGCACGACCTGGACGGTCACCGCCCGCTGCGACGGAACGCTGACCCACGACATCACCGACTCCGTCGCGGTCACCGACTTCGTCCGGCACAAGACGATCATCCTCCACGCCGGTCAGAGCTACCTCGCGCCCGGGCGGGGAAACGGCGGGTGAGGGCCGCGAAAGGGGCGGTGACGGCCGCGCTGAGCAACGCCGCCCGCCCGAGGACCGCCCTGATCGGACCCAATCAGGAGACCCTCAGCTATGCGGAGGGATTGTTGACTTTGGGCATCTGAGGCGTTAGCGTTTTCGCTGGCCGGGGGCCGCTGCGCACGAGGGGTGTGATCGTGCGCTGGCTCTAGGGGCGACCGGAAGGGACCGTTTGGAAGTCGACGCAGGATCCGTGCTGAATAGGCCGGCGTTAGCGTTGCTTCGCCGCGCCCGGAACCTCGGCTTGCTGACGGTCGCGGTGGTGCTGCTGTTGGCGGCCGTCGCGGGCGTGGCGAGGGCTTCGTCGGTAACGAACGTGGTGGTGACCGTGGCGCCGACCGACGCCGCCTCGGCTCCGACCGTCTACAAGACCTCGTTCACCGCGACCACGGGCTTGTCCGGTGCCCAGAGCGGGACGGTGACGATCACGTTCCCAGCGATCACGGGCCTGTCGAACCTCACCAACGCCGGGAAGGTCACCGACAACTCGGAAAGCGGCCAGCCCCAGGTCGGCGGCGATTGCAGCAACCCCTCCGGAACGACCGAGACGTGCATCATCTTCAACGGCTCGACCGTCAACGCCGGCGACACCGTCACGGTCGAGCTTGACGGCGTCGTCAACTCGTCCCGCGCCTCCTCGAACTACCTCGTCTCGGTCTCCACCAGCGCGGACACCACCGCTGCGTCGTCCAACACCTTCACGGTCGCGAACGCCCAGAGCGTGAGCAACGTCACGGTCACAAACTCGCCGCCGACGAGCGCGACGAACGCCCGGACTACCTACAGGACCACGTTCACCACGTCGTCCACCGGGGGTATGTCCGGTGCCGCTGGGAGCACGATCACCCTGACCTTCCCCTCTGGGACCGGGCTCAGCAACCTTGGCAACGCAGGCATCGTCACCGACAACACCACCAGCGGCCATCCCGAGGTCGGCGGAGACTGCAGCAACACATCCGGAACCGCCGAGACCTGCATCATCTTCAACGGCTCGAGCGTCAACGCCGGCGACAGCGTCACCATCGAACTCGACGGCGTCCTCAATCCCGCCACCCCGTCCACCCCAGGGGTTCCCCCGTACACGGTGTCGATGTCGACCGCCTCCGACCGTGCCAGCGCGATCACCTCTAATGCCTACACGGTTTCGAGTGCCCAGAGCGTCAGCAACGTGACGGTCACCGACACGCCGCCGACGAACGCGACGAACGCACCGACGGTCTACAAGACCACCTTCACGACCTCCTCCACCGGAGGGATGTCGGGCGCGGCCGGAAGCTCAATCTCGATCTCGTTCCCGTCCGGCACCGGCGTCAGCAAGCTCACGAACGCCGGCATCGTCACCGACAACACCACCTCGGGCCATCCCCAGGTCGGCGGCGACTGCAGCTTCCTCGGTACGTCCGTCACTTGCATTATCTTCAACGGCTCGAGCGTTGCGGGAGGCGACACCGTCACGGTCGAGCTCGACGGCGTCGTCAACCCGTCTACTCCGTCCGCCCCCAACAACCCGTATTCGGCGTCGGTGATGACCAGCTCCGACAACCTCGCGGCGACCGCGTCGAACACGTACACGGTGCTCGCCGAGCAGAGCATAAGCAACGTCACGGTCACGAACACGCCGCCGACGACCGCGACGAACGCACCGACGGTCTACAAGACCACCTTCACGACCTCCTCGACGGGAGGAATGTCTGGCGCGGCCGGCAGCACGATCACGCTCACGTTCCCATCCGGCACCGGGCTCAGCAACCTCACGAACGCGGGCATCGTCACCGACAACACCACCAGCGGACATCCGCAGGTCGGCGGGGACTGCAGCAACTCCTCCGGAACCACCGAGACCTGCATCATCTTCAACGGCTCGAGCGTCAACGCCGACGACAGCGTCACCGTCGAACTCGACGGTGTGACGAACCCGGCGACGACGTCGACGACGAACGCGGTGTCGGTCTCGACGACCTCCGATCACGCGAGCGCCGTCTCCTCCAACACCTACGCCGTGGCAAGCGCTCAGAGCGTGAGCAACGTGACCGTCACGGACGCGCCGCCGACATCCGCGACCAACGCGCCGACTGTGTACAAGACCACCTTCACGACCTCCACGACCGGCGGCATGTCGGGCGTCGCCGGCAGCACGATCACGCTCACGTTCCCATCCGGCACCGGGCTCAGCAGCCTCACAAACGCGGGGATCGTCACCGACAACACCACCAGCGGACATCCGCAGGTCGGCGGAGACTGCAGCAATACCTCGGGCACTACTACTGAGAAATGCATCATCTTCAACGGCTCCAGCATCAGCGCCGGCGACAGCGTCACCGTCGAACTCGACGGCGTCACGAACCCGTCCCCCACCACGACCGCCACGGCCTCGGTGTCGACGACATCCGACCACGCGAGCTCAACCACCTCGAGTCAGTACACCGTGCTCGGACAGCACTCGCTCACGGGCGTCGCCGTCGGGCTGAGCAACAGCACGCCGGGCGCCACCGGCGCGACCTACAAGACGACCTTCACGACGTCCTCGACGGGTGGCATGTCGGGCACGGCCGGCAGCAAGATCACGCTGGTCTTCCCGTCCGGGACCGGCCTCGCCCATCTCTCGAACGCGGGCAGCGTCACCGACAACACCACGAGCGGACATCCGCAGGTCGGCGGTGACTGCAGCAACCCCTCGGGCACGACCGAGATGTGCATCATCTTCAACGGCTCGAGCGTCACCGCCGGCGACAGCCTCACGGTCGAACTCGACGGGGTGACGAATCCGACGGCGACCTCGACCACGGACATGGCGGCGGTGTCGACGACGTCGGATCAGGCCTCGGTCAACTCCTCGCCGTACGGCATCGGCTCGCCGGCCGTCACCGGAATCAGCCCTCCGTCGGGGCCGGCCGGCGGCGGCACCAGCGTGACGATCACCGGGACGAGCCTGGCCGGGGCCACGAGCGTCAAGTTCGGCACTGCCAGCGCGACCAACGTCACCGTCGTCAATTCGACGCAGATCACCGTCACCGCTCCCGCGGGGTCAGGAACGGTCGACGTGACCGTCACGACTCCAGCCGGTACTAGCGCGACCAGCGCCGCCGACCGATACACCTACCTCACTGGACCCGGCATCACGGGCGTCAGCCCCGCCACCGGACCGACCGGCGGCGGGAACACCGTCACGATCACCGGGAGCAGCCTCGCGAGCGCCACCGCGGTCAAGTTCGGCACAGCGACCGCCACGATCAAGACCGACACCGCCACGAGCGTCACGGCAACCGCCCCCGCCGGCAATCCCGGCACCGTTGACGTCACGGTCACCACGTCCCTCGGCACCAGCCCCACGAGCGCGGCCGACCAGTACACCTACCTCGCCACCCCCACCGTCACCGGCATCAACCCGACATCCGGGCAGACAGGCGGCGGCACCGAGGTGACGATCACCGGGACCAACCTCACGGGCGCCACCGCCGTCGCGTTCGGGTCGAGCGCCGCGACCAACGTCTCGGTCGTCGACTCGACGCACATCACCGCGACCTCCCCGCCCGGCAGCGCGGGCACCGTCGACGTGACCGTGACCGCCCCCGGCGGCACGAGCGGCACGAGCGCCGCGGACCAGTTCACGTACAACGCGCCACAACCTTCCTCGCCGCCGCCCGCGTCGCCGCCCTCGTCGCCGCCGGTCGTGTCCGGCGGGTCGCCGTCGACCGAGACCATCAGCGGCACCGCCGTCTCGGGCACGGTCAACCCCGAGAGCCTGGCCACCACGGCTTTCTTCCAGTACGGCCTCGACCCCAGCGACCGAGGCCCGGGCGCCTCGACGACGCTCTACGACCAGTCGACCCCGGTGCAGCCGGTCGGCGCCGACTCCGCCAGCCACACCGTGTCGGCCTCGCTGGCCGGCCTCGTCCCCGGCGCGCTCTATCACATCCGACTGGTCGCGACCAACGGCGACGGTACGACGTTTGGAACCGATCAGACGTTCACCACCCCGCAGGCGCCCGCGCCGCCGCCTGTGCTGGGGAAGACGCAGGACGCGGCGCCGGTTACCGGAACGGTGTTCATCAAGTTGCCATCGGGCGCGTTCGTGCTGCTCACGGGGGCCGAACAGATCCCTTCGGGCGCAGAGATCGACGCGCTTCACGGCTCGCTCAAGATCACGACCGCAACCGCCAAGAAGGGCAAGACCCAGGAGGGCGTGTTCGGGGGCGCCGTGTTCACCTTCACCCAGACGCGCGGCGGCGCGAGCAAGGGCCTGGCCACGCTGTCGCTGGTGGAGGGAGCCTTCAGCGGCGCGCCGTCGTTCGCGCTCTGCAAGCCGCACAAGGCCCTCGACGCCACCGCCGCGTCGAGCAAGACGCTCCAACTGCTGCACGCGAGCGCCCACGGCAAGTTCCGCACCAAGGGCCGCTACAGCGCAGCGACCGTGCTCGGCACCAAGTGGACGATTGCCGATCGCTGCGACGGCACGCTCGTGCACGACATCACCGACTCGGTCTCCGTCACTGACTTCGTACGTCACAAGACGATCATCCTTCACGCCGGCCAGAGCTACCTGGCCAAGGCTTCGAAGTAGAGGCGACCGAACATGCCTGGACTCCGCGACGTGGCGCGAAAGCCTCATCCTGGATGCTCCGTTCCTGTAAGAGAACACTCACGGTGGACCAGGGACAACTGAAACGGAAGAAGCGCCTGAGGCGGGCATGGCTCGCGTCGTTGCTGGCTGTGTTCGTGCTGCTGGCTTCGGCTGCCGCCGCGCAGGCAAGCGCGATCACGGTGTCGGTCACCGGCGACCCGTCCGGCTCCGGCGACTGCCTGACGACGGACGTGGCATGCTCGCTGCGCCAGGCAGTTGCCGCGGCTTCCTCGGGCGATACGATCGAGCTCGGCGCTGATACGTACAGCCTCACGCAGGGCACCGACATCGACATCACGACGTCGCCGATCACGATAGAAGGCGATGGTGTCTCCAACACTTCGATCGACGGTTCTGGGAACAGCGGCGATAACCAGTACGGCGGGACCGCCCGGATCCTAAGGGTCGATGACGGGGCGTCGGTCACGATCCACGATCTCACCCTGACCAACGGCAATGACGAGGCGGACGAGAACTGCCTGAATGGATGCCAGACGCTGCAGGAGAACGGCGGCGGCGCGCTCTTCAACAACGGCGGCACGATCGCCCTCACCAACGTTGCCTTCACCAACGACGGCGGCGGCCTCGGCGGCGCGATCTCCACGAACAGTGGATCAGTGAGCTTAACGAACGTCTCGTTCACCGCCGACGGTGGGTACATCGGCGGCGCGCTGTTCACCAGGGGAGGAACCGTGGCGGGCAACGGGGTCCTCTTCTACAACGACGCGTCCGCCGCCGACGACAACGCCGCCGCCTATCTCTACGGCGGGACGGTGTCGTTCACCAACACGACCGTCGCGGACAACGGCGGGGCGGCCAGCCGCGGCGGCGGCATCGATAACGGCGGTGCCGCGCTGAGGCTTATCAACGACACGCTGTCCGGGAACGTCCGTGGTTCGCTGCTGACCGACTCGGGAGCGTCGACGACGGTGCAGAACACGATCATCGGCGCTGGGTTCTCGGACGCGGTCGACTACGCGTGCATCGCCTCCGGCCGCACCGACGACATCAACGACGGGACCACCGCAAGCGCAGTCACGACGGACCACGGCCATAACATCGACCAGGACGGGCACTGTGGCCTGACCGGCCCGACGGACACATCGGGGCAGGACCCGATGCTGGCCCCGATCTTCGACAACGGCGGGCCGACGCTGACCCAGGCACTAATTGCCGGGAGTCCTGCCCTCGGCGATCCGGCGACCTCGAACTGTCCCGCAACGGATCAGCGTGGCCAGGCGCGACCAGACGGAAAATGCGACGTCGGGGCGTTCGAGGCGGTTGTCGTTGCGCCCCCCAACGGGGCGCCCACCGCGAGCACCGGGGACCCGGCGAACGTCACCGAGACGAGCGCTGACCTTTCGGCGACGATCAATCTCCGCGACGAGGCCGGGGGCTTCCACTTCGTGTATGGAACGAGCCCAGGCGAGCTCACGTCGTCCTCGCCCGTGGCCGCCGCGGGCGTCGTCTCCTCCGACACACAGGAGACCGAGACGCTCTCGAACCTCACCCCCGGCACAACGTACTACTACGACGCGGTCGCGGACAACGCCACCGCGTCCACGCTGGCGTCGAACCCCGTCTCGTTCAAGACAGACGCCGGCCCGCCGGTGATCTCGGACGTCAACGTCGCCTCGGTCACCGACACCACGGCCACGATCGGCTTCACGATCGACCCGGCGGGCGCTGATACCCAGTACTTCGTCCAGTACGGGCACACCACGGACTACGACCGGCATACGCAGCCCGTCGACATCGGCTCCACCCCCGGGCCGCAGAACCTGTCGGTCACCCTGACCGATCTGGACCCGGCCAGCACCTACCACTTCGACGTGCTCGCGGTGAACTCAGTGCAGCAGGTCGACAGCGGCGACAACCAGTTCGGGACTGACCAGCAGGTGGCGGGCACCGCCGGCAGCCAGGTGACGGTCACCGACGGCGCGTTCACCGACGGCGATTGTCCCTCCGGCGGGGACACGACTGTCGATTGGGGCGACCACTTCAGCGATACGGACGCCGACATCGAGTGCGACGGAGGCAGCTTCACGTTGACCGACACGCACACGTACGCCGGGCCGGGCCGCTATCTGATCCAGATCGAGTACGGCGACCTCGACTCGGTCACCGACGAGTACGCCGAGATCGACTCCCCGGAGGCCGCGACCTCGCCGGCGCCCAACTCGCCGCCCCCCGCAAGCCCGTCACCGCCGACGGTCGCCACGACCGCTCCGACCGTGAGCGTCACGAGCGCCGGGTTCTCCGGGGCCGTCACGCCGAACGGACTGGCCACGCAGGCGTTCTTCGAGTACGGGCTCGACCCGAAGTACAGCGGTGGTGGCCCTGTCGTCTACGACCAGTCGACGCCCGCGCAGTCCGTCGGAGCCGGTCTCGCCAGCCAGTCGATCGGTCCGGTCGCGGTGACCGGGCTGCTCCCCAACGCCCTCTACCACGTGCGACTGGTCGCGACGAACAGCGACGGCACGACCACCGGGCCGGATGTGGCGTTCACGACGGAGGCGGCGCCGGCCCCCCCGGCCCCGACGCTCGCGCAGACTTTCAACGTCGCACCTATCAGCGGCTTCGTCCTGATCAAGACCAACGGCAAGTTCGTGCCTCTCACCGGGCTGGACCAGATTCCGTCGGGCGCGCAGATCGACGCCCGCCACGGATCGCTCGAGTTGATCACGTCAACTGGGGTCAAGGGCAAGACGCAGCACGGGACATTTGGCGGCGCGATCTTCCAGCTGGCCCAGGAGCGCTCGGGCAAGACCAAGGGCCTGGTCACGCTCACCCTCCTCGAGGGCCTGTTCAAGGGCGCGCCGTCCTACGCGCTTTGCACAAGGCACAAGGCCGGCGACGCATCGGCGGCCGCGGCCTCGAGCAAGACGCTCCAGCTGCTCCATGCCAGCGCCCACGGCAAGTTCCGCACCAAGGGTCGCTACAGCGCCGCGACCGTGCTCGGAACCAAGTGGACGATCGCCGATCGCTGCGACGGGACGCTCGTCCACGACATCACGGACTCGGTCGCCGTCAACGACTTCGTCCACCACAAGACGATCGTCCTCCACGCCGGCCAAAGCTACCTCGCCAGAGCACGAACGTAGAGGTGAGCGCTGGAGTAGAGTGCGCTCCACGCAAACGTTCCGAGGTGGTCGAACCGTTTGTAGGGAGCCGAGACAAGGACTCCTCGTCTGGATGACGAGGGGGGTAGAAGCTAACGGGGGATCGACGTTGAGGCTGATGGGGCGTATACGGCTTTCCGGTCGTTCTTGGGCACTCGCATTGAGTCTCCTTTGCCTGCTGGTCGGCGCCGCGGGGACCGCGCCCCAGGCCGACGCGCACCCGCCCGGCCACCATGGCTACTGGCGCTGGTGGACGGACTGGCACCGGCCAACGGTGACTGGCGTGAGCCCGTCTTCGGGGCCGGCAGCCGGCGGGACCAGCGTGACCATCACCGGCTCCCACTTCACGCGGGCGACCGCAGTCAGGTTCGGCTCTACGCCCGCCACGAGCTTCGTCGTCGACTCCGCCACGGAAATCACCGCGATTTCCCCCGCCGGCACGGGCACGGTCAGGGTAACGGTCAGCACCAGGGCCGGGACGAGCTGCTCGCCCGCGTACTTCGCCTACCTGCCGTCCCCCGCCGTGACCGGCGTCAGCCCGTCTGCCGGTCCGGCGGCAGGCGGTACCTCGGTGACGATCACGGGCTCCTACTTCACGAACGCGACCGCGGTCGCCTTCGGTGCGACCCCCGCCACGAGCTTTACCGTCGACAGCGACTCCGAAATCACCGCCAGCGCACCCGCCGGCACAGGAACCGTCGACGTCACCGTCACATCGCTCGGCGGCACCAGCGCGACATCGTCGTCGGACGCGTATACGTACGAGGACCCACCGACGGCACAGATCCTCTCGCCCGAGGGGGGCCAGACCTACAACCTCAACCAGACGGTCGCGACCGCGTTCTCGTGCAGCGACGGCACCGGCGGACCGGGTCATCGAATCCTGCACTGACTCGGGCGGCGCGACCGACGGCACGGGCACGCTCGACACCTCGACCCCCGGCCCGCACACCTACACCGTCACCGCCACCAGCCAAGACGGCCAAACCGACACCGCCACGATCAACTACACCGTCGCCGGACCCCCCACCGCCCAGATCACCACCCCCGAGAGCGGCCAGACGTACAACCTCAACCAGAACGTCCCCACCGCCTTCACCTGCAGCGACGACCCCAACGGACCCGGCATCCAAACCTGCACCGACTCAAACGGCGCTTCGAACGGCACGCGGCACGCTCGACACCACGCACCCCCGGCCCGCACACCTACACCGTCACCGCCACCAGCCAAGACGGCCAAACCAACACCGCCACCATCAACTACACCGTCGCCGGACCACCCACCGCCCAGATCACCACCCCCCAAACCGGCGAGACCTACAACCTCAACCAGAACGTCCCCACCACCTTCACCTGCACCGAGGACCCCAACGGACCCGGCATCCAAACCTGCACCGACTCAAACGGCGCTTCGAACGGCACGGGCACGCTCGACACCACCACCCCCGGCCCGCACACCTACACCGTCACCGCCACCAGCCAAGACGGCCAAACCAACACCGCCACGATCAACTACACCGTCGCCGGACCACCCACCGCCCAGATCACCACCCCCCAAACCGGCCAGACCTACAACCTCAACCAGAACGTCCCCACCACCTTCACCTGCACCGACGACCCCAACGGACCCGGCATCCAAACCTGCACCGACTCCAACGGCGCTTCGAACGGCACGGGCACGCTCGACACCTCGACCCCCGGCCCCCACACCTACACCGTCACCGCCACCAGCCAAGACGGGCAAACCAACACCGCCACCATCAACTACACCGTCGCCCCGGCGACGCCGCAGCCCGCGACCGACGGGGGCGTCGCCGCGACGCCCCCGGCCGTGATCGGCGGGGCGGCGACGAGCGAGACGAGCAACGGCGCAGCGCTGTCCGGGTCCGTAAACCCCGAGGGGGCTCCGACGAACGCCTATTTCCAGTACGGGCTTGATCTGAGCGACCGGGGGCCGGGGGCCTCGACGACGCTGTACGACCAGTCGACCACACCACAGCCGGTGGGGTCCGATTCGAGCGATCACACCGTGTCGGTGCCGCTCAGCGCGCTGATCCCCGGAGCGCTTTATCACGTACGGCTGGTGGCGATCAACAGCGCCGGCACGACGTTCGGCGTAGACGAGACGTTCACGACTCCCGCCGCCGCCGCACCGCCGCCGCCCGTGCTCGGGAAGAGCGAGGACGTGTCGCCGGTCACGGGGACCGTCTTCATCAAGTCACCGTCCGGTGCCTACGTGCCCCTGACCGGCGCCACCCAAATTGGTACTGGCACCCAGATCGACGCGCTCAACGGCTCGCTGCAGCTCGTCGCCTCGGTGGGCAAGAACAAGAAAGAGCATGGGATCTTCGGCGGCGCGGTATTCAAGCTCACCCAGGCCGGGAGCGGCATCCGGAAGGGCTTCACGACGCTCACGATCGTAGAGAGCGCGTTCAAGGGTGCACCCTCCTACTCGCTCTGCACCAAGCACACAGCCGCCGACGCCACGGTCGCCAAGGCCTCGAGCCGCACCCTCCAGCTGCTGCACGCCAGCGCACACGGAAAGTTCACCACCAAGGGGCGGTACGGCGCGGCCACCGTTCTCGGCACCAAGTGGACGATCGCCGACCTCTGCAACGGGACGCTCGTCCACGACATCACCGACTCGGTCAGGGTGACCGACTTCGTCCACCACAAGACGATCATCATCCACGCCGGCCAGAGCTACCTCGTCCGGGCCCCCACGCATCGCGGGTGACGCGCTCGCCTGCGCAGATGCCACCTGCCGATCTGGCGGCGTCTTTGTCGGGATGAAGCGAACCGAAGCGCTCCCACGGTGGTTATACTTCGAGTATGACTCAGCGTGTGGGTGCGAAGGGACAGGTCGTGATTCCAAAGGACCTTCGCGATGAGTTGGGCTTGCAACCCGGGTCCGAGGTCGATTTCGAGCGCGATGGCGGCGCCGTGCGCATCCTTCCCGCCGGGCCGGCAGCCACGCGAGGGCTGCGTGGTCGTTACGCCGCGAGCGGCTTAGCCGCAGCCCTATTGGAAGACCGCGAGCAAGAGCCTAAGTGAGCGTCTGCCTCGACTCATGGGCGGTTCTCGCCTGGCTCGACGGTGACGAGCCAGCGGCCGCTCTCGTAGAGGAGGCATTCGAGACCGAACGCCCGTGGATGAGCTGGCTGAACGTTGGTGAGGTGGCATACCTGATCGAACGCCGCCACAGCACCGCTGAAGCCGCACTCGTGGTCGCGCGCCTGCGCGCATCGGTTGCCTTGGACGACGTGTCTTCGGATCGCGTCCTTGCCGCCGCTCACATGAAGGCATTACACCCCATCGCGTTCGCTGACTGCTTTGCCGCCGCGACTGCGCTGGCTCGAGGAGCGACGCTCTTCACCGGTGACCCCGAACTTATAGAGCGCGATCTCGGCTGCGACGTGCGTGACCTTCGCCACGGTTAGTAGTCGTGAGCCCGGCACAGACCGTCCACCGGCAATCCTGACCGCCGTTCGACAACCGAGTCAGAGCAAATCAGCCCAGATGGCGAGGCCCCGCCTTCTCGGGGAAGATCCGTGCGATGCTGCGCTTGTTCGGAATCGTGGTCTCGATCGGGTTGGCCGACTCGATGAACCCGAGCACGATCGCTCCTGGGCTGTATCTGGCGGTGGGCGAACGGGCCCGGAGCAGCTTGATCCAGTTCACGCTCGCGGTATTCGCGGTCAACCTCGTGGGCGGTGCCGTGATCGCCCTCGGTCCGGGACAGGTGATCCTCCACCTCGTTCCGCATCCCCACGCCACCGCGAGGTACATCCTCGAAACGATCGCGGGGGTGGTCATGCTGATCGCCGCCGCCGTGCTGTGGTTCAAGCGCAAGAGCCTGCGCCGTCGCGAGCTACCATCGCCGTCGGCGGAGGGCAAGTCGGCGATCCTGATCGGCCTGACGATCAGCGCAGTCGAGCTCCCCACCGCGTTCCCCTACTTCGCGGCGATCGCCGCGATCATCGGTTCCGGCCTCGGCGCGGCGAGCCAGCTGATCGCGCTGGCGCTCTACAACGTCGCGTTCGTACTGCCGTTGATCCTGATGATCATCGTGCTCGGAGTGGCGGGAGACGGGGCCAAGGCGATCATCGAACGGGCGCGCGATTGGCTCCAGAAGCACTGGCCCACGCTGGTCGCCGTGCTGGCGCTGGTCGCCGGCCTGTTCGTGACGCTGCTGGGGGTGACCGGCCTCGCCAGCGGCCAGCACAACACTGTCGGCCGCCTGTCCAGACGATTCCGCCGCACGATCCACCACTGAGCCGCGGCCGCGACCGACGATCCAGGGCCGAGCGCAGTAGCATCCACAACGCAATTAGACAACAGGGGTGCTGGCGGGAATAGCCGGCTGAGATAGCGCCCTCCGCATCGTGCGATCTGGCGCTGACCCTTAGAACCTGTGGGGTAATGCCCGCGAAGGGAGCGACAGCTGAGATGGTCGAGGCTCCAGCTAGGGAGCCTCACGAGCTTAATGCCGCGGACGGTGTTCAGGTCGAGCTCGTGAGTCGCGTGTTCCAGACGATGGGCGGGCGCGTTGAGGCGCTCGCGGGAATGTCGCTAAGCGCCGGCGCACGCGAGATGGTCGCGGTCGTCGGTCCGAGCGGATGCGGCAAGACGACGTTGCTCGAGCTGATCTGCGGACTGCAGGCCCCCGACGCCGGCACCGTGCGCGCGGCGCCGGCCGCGCTGATGCCACAGCGCGACCTGCTGCTCCCGTGGCTGAGCGCGATCGACAACGCCGGCCTCGCGCTCCGAGCCCGCGGGGTCGGTCGCGACGAGGCGCGCAAGATCGCCGCGCCGTGGCTCGAGCGCTTCGGCCTGTCGCGCTTTGAGCGGACCCGGCCCGCGGAGCTCTCGGGCGGGATGCGACAGCGCGTGTCGTTCCTGCGCACGCTGCTCGCGGGCAAGCCGGTGCTGGCGCTCGACGAGCCGTTCGCCGCGCTCGACGCGATCACACGCCAGGAGATGCAGGGCTGGCTGTCGCACGTGCTCGAGAGCGAGCCGCGGACCGTGGTCCTGGTCACTCACGACGTCGAGGAGGCCGTGATGCTCGGCGACCGTGTGGTGGTGATGGCGCCGCGGCCGGGCCGCACCGTAGCCGAGATCGACGTGTCGCTTCCCCGCCCCCGCCGGCGGACAGATGCGGCCGTCGTCGAGTTGCGCGAGCGCGCGCTCGCAGCTCTGGGGGCGGACACGTGAGACGCACACTGAGGGCATTGCCAGCAGTGCTGCTGCTGGTCGCGTTGATCGGGATCTGGGAGCTGTACGTCGACCTCAAAGGCCCGACCTTCTCGCTGATCCTCCCCTCGCCACACCAGGTCGCCAGCTCCCTGTACAAGGACCGCTCGCTGCTGTGGAGCAGCTTCCTGGTGACCGCGCAGGAGGTGCTGCTCGGAATCCTGGCGGCGGTGGTGATCGGCGCGGTCCTGTCGATCGCGATCCACTTCTCGCCGACGTTGCGGCGAGCCACCTACCCACTGATCGTCGCCTCGCAGGCCGTCCCGGTGGCGGTGTTCGCTCCAGTGCTCGCGTTCTGGCTCGGCTTCGGCATACTGCCGAAGCTCGTCGTGGTGGCGATCGTGTCGTTCTTCTCGATCGTGGTGACCGCGACCGCGGGCCTCGACGCCGTCGACCCCGACCTGATCAAGGTGATGCGAACTTTCGATGCTTCGAGATTCACGACGTTCCGCCATGTCGAGTTGCCCTCAGCGCTTCCGAGCGTGTTCGCCGGGGCGAAGATCGCGGTGGCCGTGTCCGTGATCGGCGCCGTGTTCGCCGAGTACACCGGGTCGAACTCGGGCCTCGGGTACGTGATCTTGGTGTCAGAGCCACAGCTGCTGACCGCACGCGCCGTCGCCGCGACCGTGATCCTGTCGCTGTTCGCGATCGCGCTGTTCGCGTTGCTGGCGCTCGCCGAACGGCTGGCGCTGCCGTGGGCCTACGGTCCTCGCCTGGAGCGCGCCGCATGAGAAGCGCTATCGGACTGATCCTCGCGGCGATCGTTGCCGTCGTTCTCGCCGGGTGCGGGGAGAAGCAGGAGGCGGTGACGGGCGCGACGGGCAGCGCGCAGTCGCTGACGCTGATGCTCGACTGGTTCCCAAACGCCGACCACGTCGGCATCTACCAGGCGCAGGCGGAAGGGGACTTCACGAAGGCGGACCTCGACGTCCACATCGAGGTGCCGTCCGACCCGTCGGACCCGCTCAAGCTGCTCGCGGCGGGCAAGGTCGACGCCGCGATCTCCTACGAGCCCGAGGTGCTGCTCGCGCGCAACCAGGGGCTGCCGCTGGTATCGGTGGCCGCGATCGTCCAGGAGCCGCTGACCTCGATCGTGTCGGTCGGCTCCAAGCACATCACCAAGCCGTCCCAGCTGCGCGGCAAGCGCGTCGGCGACGCTGGGATTCCGTATCAGCACGCCTATCTGGAGACGATCCTCGCCCAGGCGCACGTGCCGGCGAGCTCGGTAAAGGAGATCAACGTGGGCGACAACCTGGTTCCGGCGATGCTGTCGGGCCGCGTCGACGCCACGCTCGGCGCCTACTGGAACTACGAGGCGATCCAGCTCGCCCAGCTCCACAAGCACCCGAACGTGATCCACATGCAGGCCGTCGGCGTCCCCGACTACGACGAGCTCGTCGTGGTCGTGCGCAAGAACACGATCGTCAACCACCCCGACCTGGTCCGGCGGTTCGTGCAGGCGCTGGCGCGCGGGTACGAGTCGGTCCGCCGCAATCCCCAGGCGGGCGTCACGAACCTTGTCCACGCCAGCCCCGGTCTGGATCCGAAGCTCCAGCTCGCCAGCGTGAACGCCACGCTGCCGGCGTTCTTCCCGAGCAACCCCGCCGACCCTTGGGGCTGGCAGAACCCGAATCAATGGAACGCGTACGGCCAGTGGATGCTGACCCATCACCTGATCTCGGATCCGAACGCCGTGCTCGACGCGTCGACCAACGAGCTGCTGGCCGGCCAGGGCCTCTGACACGCACCGCCCGCCGCGCGCCGCGCCGGAACCGATGAGTTTCAGCTGCGCGGGCGGTCTACACCCCAAGCGCATGCGAACAGGAGGCCCAGACCCGATGAGAGCTAGCACATCCCTCCCCCGGCGGATGTTCGATCGCATACGATGACGCTCGTGCAGGAATCCCCACCTGCCGTCGCGCAGGGCGGTATCGAACGCCAACTCGAGCAGTACCGCTCGGAGCTGACCGGCTACTGCTACGGATGCTCGGCTCGCCGTTCGAGGCCGAGGATGCCGTGCAGGACACGTTCCTGCGCGCATGGCGCGGGTTCGACCGGTTCGAGGGTCGCGCGGCGCTGCGCTCGTGGCTGTACCGGATCGCCACCAACGTGTGCCTGGACATGCTGAACAGCCGCTCGCGCCGCGCGCGGCCGATGGACTTCGGTCCTGCGCAGGAGCCGGTCGAGTCGAGCCTGAACGTACTGCCCGAGGTCACGTGGATCGAGCCGATCCCCACCAGCCTCGTCAGCGCCGAGAGCGATCCCGCCGAGGTGGCGGTGCAGCACGACACGATCC
The DNA here is from genome assembly GCA_963755525.1 of uncultured Solirubrobacterales bacterium. Classification (GTDB taxonomy): domain Bacteria; phylum Actinomycetota; class Thermoleophilia; order Solirubrobacterales; family Solirubrobacteraceae; genus Palsa-465. Next base: position 37,035 of record CAVWKC010000005.1, read on the forward strand.
GCCTCGCGTTCGTGGCCGCGCTCCAGACGCTGCCCGCGCGCCAGCGGGCGGTGCTGATCCTGTGCGAGGTCCTGCGCTGGAAGGCCAGCGAGGTCGCGGAGTTGCTCGACACAAGCGTCGCGTCGGTCAATAGCGCCCTCCAACGGGCCCGAGCCACGCTCGAGGAGCGCGACATCGACGACATGGACGCCGCGGCGCCGATGGACGCGACCCAGAAGGACCTGCTCGCGCGCTACGTCGATGCGTTCGAGCGCTACGACGTCGACGCGCTGACCTCGCTGATCCGCGAGGACGCGACCCAGTCGATGCCGCCGTTCGACATGTGGCTCTCGGGCCGCGAGGACGTGCTCAAGTGGTGGTTCGGCCCGGGGATCGGGTGCCAGGGTTCCCGCGTGGTGCCCGTCGAGACCGCCAACGGTCAGGTCGCGTTCGGGCAGTACAAGCCGAGCGAGACGGGCAGCGGCTACGACCCCTGGGCGCTCCAGGTGCTCGAGATCGCCGACGGGAAGATCGTCGAGTTCACGTTCTTCCTGTCGACCGAGCGGTTGTTCCCGCTGTGGGGGCTTCCGCCGCACCTCGACGACTAGCGCCGGCGCGCCATCCACCGGGTCTAACCCGGCAGCACGTCCTCGAGCCCCATGAATGCGATCAGCGCGCGCAGATCGTCGGAGGCGTGCTCGAGCTGGATGCGGCAGCTGTTCCGGCGCGCGGCCAGCTGCAGCCGGGCCAGCGCGTCGACGGTCACGGCGTCCGCGGCGACGCCGGTCACGTCGCACACGGCGAGGTCGGCTCCGGCCCCTCGTAGCAGCGCGCACACGCGCTCATACAGCGCCGGCAAGTCCCCTCGCGCGAGCGGGCCGCTGATCGCGAACGTGATCGTGCTTGGCCGCGACGCTGCCATCCCGTAAAGGACCGCAGTTCGGACAAGAAATCATCGGCCGGATGCTCCATTGCGGCGAATTGCCGCGAGAAACCCGGCCTCGTCGCCTCGGCCCGGCTCGGTCGTGGCGATCCAGTCCTCGGTCGTGGCGATGAAACGCTCGGGCTCGTCGAGGAACGGGAAGTGGCCGGCGCGCTCGAACAACTCGAACCGGCTGCCGGGCACGAGCTCGTGGGCTCGCCGGCCGTGGTCGACCGGGATGATCCGGTCGCGCGCCCCCCACACGATCAGCAGCGGCAACTCGGCCGCGAGATACAGGCGATCGACCGCTTGGACGCGCTGACCGCCGACGTCGACGCTCGCGCGCAGCGTGTGGACGAACGCGGCGCGGCTCTGCGAATCCCCCAGCGAGGCGTGGCCCCGAGCCATCTCGATCGCGTCGTTGCCTAGCGGGATGCCGATCCGCCCGAGTGTCCGTCCGACCGCACGGCCGGCGTTCAGCACGTGGCGCCCGGCGAGCACGGGCAGCACCAGCTCCGAGCCCGGGAACGTCGCCGCGCGGAGCAGGCCGCTCACCCTGCGCCCGAGCCCACCGCTCGACACCAGCGCCAGGCGCTGAACCCGGTCGGGGAACTGGTAGGAGAACTGCATCGCCACCCCGCCGCCTAGGGAATGGCCGACGACCGTCGCGGGCCCGAGCTCGAGCGACAGCACCAGGTCGCGGATGCCCGACGCGAACGCGCCCATCGAGTAGTCGCCGCGGGGCTTGGCGCTCTGCCCATGGCCGAGCAGATCGGGCGCCAGCACCGTGTGGTGGCGGGCCAGCCGCGGCGCCACGGTCTCCCAGACCACCGAAGAGGCGGTGATGCCGTGGATCAGCACGATCGGCGGGCCGCTGCCCGCCAGCCGGTAGGCGACCCGGTGGCCGTGGATCGTCGTTTCGCGCAGCTCGAAGCTCATCCCGCGTCAAGCATCCTAGGTCGTCGCGGCCGGCGGTGCGCAGGCACTCCGATCATGCATATCACGACAATTCATGCGAATTGTGCTGACCGTGACCTACTACGCATGTGGGGCATGCGTCGTACGCCACGGCCAGGCTGAAGCGGCTCAATTGTCGTGATATGCAGGCTTTTGCGAACGCCAGCGTCCACGACGCGCGCCTGCGGGTCCGTCCCCGCCCCTCCCCAGGTGCCCGCCGTTAAATCGCCCAGCAGCCCGCGCCGCCCCGCCTCGCGACTACGCCGCCACGCGCGACAGCGCGGAGCCGCCACCGACCCGCAGCGCGTGCAGCCCCGCCAACCCGGCCCACGGCGCGTACGGGGCGAAGAACTCTCCGACCTCGTCCTCAGTCGCGCGCGCCCACGGATCTCCGCCGCCTCGCAGCCGACCGACGAGCTTGAGATAGCCGACGTCCCCGCAGGGCAGCTGATCGAGACGCCCCTGGCCGGTCAAGGCCAGCATCTGGAGCGTCCAGCTGCCGATGCCCCGGATCGCGCGCAGTCGCCGCCACCCGCTCTCGTGGTCGGGGTCCATGAGGTCGACGCGTCCGCTCGCCACCTCGCGGGCGGCCCGGACCAACGTCACCGCGCGCCCAGCGGACAGATCCATCGATTCGAGCAGCGCCGGCGCCTGGGCCGCGAGTACCGCGGCGGTAGGCGAATCGCGCATCCCACTCACCCCGCACCGGCGTCCCAGCCGCGCGATCAGCCGGCGCTGGATCGCCGCCGCACGGCTGAACTCGATCAGCTGCTCACAGATCGCCCAGGCGAGCGCCTCGAACGGCTCAGGCTTGCCTCCGGCCCGCAGGCCCGGCGCCGACCGGACCGAGCGCCCGATCAGCGGGTCGAAGCGGAATCGGTCGTAGAACGGGGCAAGGTCCTGGTCGACTCCGAGCGCGAGTCGCATCCGCTCGATCCCCCACTCCGCCGCTTCGCGACCCGCGGCCTGAGCCCCGAACACGACCCGGTCGCGCGACGGCTGCGCAACCCTCACCAGAACCGGCACGTCAGAGCCGAAGTGGATCAGGCGGTGAAGCACCCCGCCCCGCACGCGGGTCAGACCATCAAGACCGTTCCGCAGCGGCAGCCCGAACACCCACCGCGGCCGAACCTCGACCCGGACCTCGACGCCCGAGACCCCGAGACCCCCGCCGCCCCGGCCCCGCCGGCCGTCCTCAATCCCCTTGCTTGCCGATCACGTGCACGTCAACCAGGAACGACCGCGAGCCCACGATCGGCAGGAGGTCGGCGGCACGGCGAGCGCCGCCCTTGCCGTTGCGCACGACCTTGCGGGCCGATCGGCGCTTGATCAGGGCGATCGTGGCGGCGCCGCACACGAACCCGGTGGCGGCCGCGGCAGCGGCCTGGACCGCGGGCAGCGATGCAGCGCTCGGCCGATCGATCGTCCGGACCTCGGCGATCACAGGCAGCCCGTCGACGACCTCCTCGTCGAGATCGACCCCGGAAGCCCCGGCAGCGCGAGCCGTCCCCGGCGCGCCCGCCGAGGCGTCCACCTCGGGCGCGTGTTCGTCAGCGAAACTCATGCCCGCGACATGGTGACAGCGCCGGCGGTCAACTTCAAAGGAGCTTCTCGTAGACCCTGTAGGTACGGACGATCTTGCCGCCCATGCGCTCCATCGCCCGATTCATCGACTTGTTGCTCTCGAGGATCCATCCGGTCTCGCCCTTCTTTTGGTTGGTCCGTTCCGCGGCGTCGTAGTGCATCTCGTACAGCTTGGCCCCGATCCCGGTGTGCTGGTACTCCGGCTTGACCCCGAGCGCGAACACGCGAACGCGATCGATCTTGCCCTTGTAGTAGAGCAATTTGGCCCAGCCGAACGGGAACAGACGGCCGTTCATGTGGATCAGGACCTGGTTGTAGTCGGGCAGCGTGAGGGCGGCGGCGACGGGCTCGCCGTCCTTCTCGGCGAGGAACGCCCAGTTCTCGTCGAGCACGGGCTTGAGATCCTTGGCGTAGTGGCGGACCTCCTCCTCGGTGAGCGGCGTGAACCCCCAGTTCCGCTCCCAGGCGGCGTTGTAGACCTCGAGGAAGCGGCCGATCTCGGCCTCCATGTCTTTCTTTCGCATCGGCCGGACCGTGATTCCGTACTTCCGCTCGACGTCGGCCGCGGCTCGCCAGATCACCGGGCTGACCGACGACCGCTCCGCCACCTCGAGCGTCCACATGTACAGGTCCATCGCCTTGGTCAGGCCGGCGCCCTCGATCAGGCGCGGGTAGTACGGGTGGTGCCAGTTGGTCAGGACCGTCGGGAGCAGGTCATAGCCGTCGACGAGCACCCCGCACTCGTCGTTGGTGGTGAAGTCCATCGGGCCCACCATCCGATCCCTTCCCCGCGCGCTGAGCCAGTCCGAAGCCGTCGACAGCAGCGCGTTCGCGGCCTCATGATCGTTCTCGCACTCGAAGAACCCGAACATCCCCCAGTCGTGATGCTGGAACTCGTTGAAGTGGCGATCGATCTGCGCGGTGATGCGGCCGACCGGCTCGTCCCCGCGCCAGGCAAGGAAGAACTCGACCTCGGCGTGCTGGAAGAACGGGTTGCGGTTCCGGTCGAAGAACCGCTTGCGGTCGAACAGCAGCGGCGGCACCCAGTTGGGCTCGTTACGATAAAGCCGCCACGGCAGCTTGATGAATGTATTCAGCTCGCGCTTGTTGGCGACCGGGCGTATCTCCAACGCCCGACGAGCCGGCAGGGTCACGTCTAGCGCCATCTGATCCGGAACGTTATATGTCCACCTCGATTGATGTCTTCGCAAAGGCTCGGGAGCACGAGCGCCTCGAGCAGCTGAAGGCCGCCCGGGAGCTCGACCTCGTGCCCTACTTCCGGGTGCTCGAGGGCCCGACGCTGCCGGTCGTCGAGATGGAGGGCAAGCGCCGGATCATGCTCGGCTCCAACAACTACCTGGGGCTGACCGGCGATGAAAGAGTCCACCAGGGGGCGCGAGCCGCGCTGGAACGCTACGGGACCGGGCTGACCGGATCGCGCTTCCTGAACGGCACCACCGGCCTGCACCTCGAGCTCGAGCAGGAGCTCGCCGACTGGTTCGGCACCGAGGGGGCGCTCGTGTTCACGACCGGCCACCAGGCGAATCTGGGCGCGCTCGGGACGATCCTCGGCCCCGGGGATACGGTCGTCGTCGACTCGGGCGACCACGCGTCGATCCTCGACGGCTGCATCCTCTCCGGCGCCAAGATGCGACCGTTCCGGCACGGCCGCCTGGACCTGCTCGAGTCCCGCCTCGAACGAGCCGCATCCGACGGCGGGGGCATCCTGGTCGTGGTCGACGGCGTGTTCTCGATGGAGGGCGACGTCGCGCCGCTGCCCGAGATCGCCGAGCTCAGCCACCGCTACGGCGCGCGCCTGATGGTCGACGAAGCCCACGCGCTCGGCGTGCTCGGCGCGCGCGGCGCCGGCGCCTCGGAGCTTTTCGGGGTCGAGGACCAGGTCGATCTGCGGATGGCGACGTTCTCCAAGTCGCTGGCCTCGTGCGGCGGCGTGATCGCCGGTCCGGCCGACGTGATCGAGTTCCTGCGCGTGTCCTCGCGCCCGTTCATGTTCACGGCCTCGGCCGTGCCCGCCGCGCTCGGAGCGGCGCTGGCCGCGGTCAGGATCTGCCGCTCGGACGAGGGACGCGAGCTGTTCGCGCAGGTGCTCGACAACGCCCGCTACCTGCACAAGGGGCTGGACGAGCTCGGGTTCCGGGTGGTCCAGCCGACAAAACTCGCCGACGGCACCGAGGTCGTCACCACCGTCGTACCGGTCGTGGTCGGCGACGACTGGAAGGCCGCGTTCCTGTGGAAGGCGCTGTACGAGCGCGGCCTGTACGTCAACGTCGCGCTCCACCCCGCCGTGCCACCGGCGGGGGCGCTACTGCGCACGAGCGTGATGGCCACGCACGATCAAGCCACGCTCGATCAAGCGCTCGAGATCTTCGCCGAGGCCAAGCGGGCTTTCGAAACCGAGCACGGCCCACTCCCGGGCCGGGCCTAGACGAACGTACGACGCCGCCGCCGGTGCCGCCCTTGTCCACACTCGCACAAGCCCTTCGCCCTCAAAAAAACCTCGCTCTAAGCGCATGGGCAGGACTTGTGACGTTGCTGTTACTCGCGCCGATGTCGTAGCTTCTCTCTACCCAAACGGCCGTGCAGCGCAGAGGTCGATAACGTAGGGACAGGCCGGATATGGGGGGCAGGAACCGCTCGCTAATGCGGGCGGGAACAGCTGTTGTGGAGATTCAGGACCCACGGGAGGGGGGCCTCGCAAGCCCCTGCCCATCTGTAAACAACAGTGTCCGCCGCGTCGGACCGACTGGGAGGAAGCGAAGCACCAAATGAGTGAGACCGCCACGATGACACCGGCGCCGCAACGGATGCGAGCACTGGAACGGGCCAACGCGGTCAGGCTCGCCCGCGCGGAGCTGAAGCGAAGGATCGCTGAGGGAGAAGCTACCGCGGCGGACATCATTTTGGATCCCCCCGCTGAAGCACTCAGCTGGGCGGTCGGGGAGCTGCTGATGAGTCAGCGGCGCTGGGGCACGACGAAATGCCGAAAATTCCTCGGCCGGTATCACATCACCGAGACGAAGACGGTCGGCGCACTTACCGACCGCCAGCGTCGCCTACTCGCAGGCCAGCTCGAGTCCTGTAGCGCTCAGGTGCTGGAGCTGCTCAGCGTTTAGACCTGCCGTATCGGGCCCGCGCGACCGCTCAGGGGCGGTTGCGCGGGACCGGCCCGGCAACACCGAACGGCGTCAGATCTGGATCCCGACCGGCACCGGGCTGGCGCCGGCGAAGAAGAAGAACCAGATCGCGAACGCCGCCAGCGTGAGACCCGCGCTGACAACGAGCACGGTCTCGAGCACGTAGTGGCCCGTGTCGTCGAGGCCTCGCGCGCGGCGGTTGGCCGCGTAGACGTCGCTGAGCTTCGCCAGCACCCCGGCGAGCAGACCGATCGTCGCGACGACGCCGATGAAGGCAACGCCGATCGCGGTCCCGATCGACGATGTCGCTCCCTGGACCTGGGAGCCGACCCACAGCCACAGCAGCGGCGTCCCGATCCACAGCACGAGGCTGCCGATGACCATGATCAGCAGTACCAGCGTCGCGCCGGCGCCCGTCCGTAGTAACTCTCGCACCTAGCGCCGAGAGTAGCCCTCACCCGAGGCCGCGGCGCCCATCGAGCGCGCGGCGGGGGCTAACGGACAGCCCGAGGAAAGCTTGACCTCCCACCAGCCCATCAGCATCCCGATCAGCCCGAGCCGCGGCTTCACGTACCAAACGCCGCATCCCGGCTCGCCGATCTCGCGGTTCGCGATCCGCACGAACCGGTAGCGGCCCGGGTCGAGCAGCATCTTCTCGAGCGCCACCCGCCTCTCCGCCTGCTGATCGGCGCGCTCCGCAATCGACGTCCGCGCCGCTTGGACGCGCGCGGCCAGGTCATCCCGCACGCGCTCGAGCTCGCCGAGGCCGAGCAGCCGCGGCGCGGCGCACGACCGCGCAGGCGGCTCGTGGAGTCCGCCCATCGGATAGGCCGTGACGAACGCTTCGGACAGCTCGCGCTCGAGCTTGTCGATCTGGGAGCGCAGCGAGCGTCGCGCGGCCCCCTCGTCCCTGACCGGGGCGACCAGCGGAGCGACCGTCGTGGTCTGATCGTGTTCGAGAAGCGCCAATGCTGCTCCTTTCGCGAGCCCGTCGCCAGCTTACCAGCCCCCTCCACCTCGATTTAGGCCGTCTTGACAACATCGGACGCCACCCACAGCGCCTCCTCGACATGGATCGCCGGGACGCCGTCGACGCCGACCGCGAACAGCACCATTCGGCGGCTCTGGGGCCCCGGGGCGTGGCCCGGCGCGGGCTCACCGAACAGAGGCGCGTGGACCGTCAGCGCGTCGGCGACCACGAGCTGGCCCTCGGGCAACGGCACCCCGCCCGCCGGACCGCTCCCCACCCGGTCCCCGGACACGGACACCCTGATCCCCAGGCTGCCGGAGTCCACGACGCTGGCGTCGAGCGCCCACACCGGCACCCCGGTCTCGACGAGCGCGACCAGCAGCGCGTCCGCCAGCGAGTCCCGCGTCTCAAAGCCCCCCTTCAACAGCCGCCCGACCGCGGCGGCCTCGCTCGGGATCCGTGCGGCGTCCGGATCGACCCCGACCTGGCGGAAGAACGTTCGGTATGCGTGCGGGATCGGCTGGGTGCGCATCGCCACCACGCCAGCGCCCCGGTAACGGTCGGACAGCTCGCGCAAGCGTCGCCGGACCGCCGGGGCGCTGCCGCGCACGCGGGCATCGACCGCGGTCCACTGAAGACGCAGGCCGGGAAACTCCGCCGCCAGCTTGGCCTCCACGTGACCGCCGACCGAGCTCACGTGGCAGTCACCCCCGATGCAGCAGCGCCTGCACCCGCGCCCCGAGGGCCGCCTCCGAGGTCCAGTGCTCGCCGATCAACCGCTGAGCCACCGTCCCGCCACGATAGGCGAGCTCGACCAGAGGGCACGCGGTGACGCCGTACAGGCCGCCGACGCCGCCGTCGGCGTCGTACGCCACCGGGATCGTCCAGCCATGCTTGCGAACGGCCTTGGCCGCCGCCGCGTGACTCGCGTTGACCGCCACCGCGGCGTACTGAGCCCCACGCGTCCCAGTACCCGACGCGAGCGCCTGGAGCGTGCTTACCTCGCGCTCGCACGCGGCTGATCCGGTCACGAAGAAGTCGAGCACGAGCGGCCCGCGTTTGGCCAGCAGGCACACGTTCAACGCGCGCGGATCGTGGCCCGCAAGCGTGCACGGCGGACTCAGATTCGCGTCGCCGTTCAGATCAGACGCGGCCAGCGGCGCCGAGAAATCGCGCAGCGGCTGACCCGCGGCGACGCCCGGCGTCCCGGCCCCGGCTCGATGATTGGTCAGCGCGTAGATCAGGAAGCCGAACACGAGTACGGTCGCGAGCACGCCGACCATCCACGCGTAGCGGCGATTGTCGATTAGGGCCTGGAACGGAGTCGGGGGCTCGCTCACGCCACCGCGCTCACACCACCGCGGTCACGCCACGCGCTCACGCCACCGCGCTCAGGCGACTCGCGCTCACGCCACGCGCGTCCGCCGCCGCGGGAGCGCGCCGGCGACCCGCGCCACGAGCTCGCGCACGCCCCGGCCGACGCTCCCGAGCGCGTCCGGCCGCTCGGACAGCGCGAGCACCGACGGCAGCACGAGCATCACCCCGCCGAGCGACACCGTCAGGTCGACGAGCGTCACCAGGCCAAAATCGCGGAGCATCGTGATGCTCGAGAAGATCAGCACCCCGAACCCGGCGATCGCGGTGATTCCCGACGCGAGCACCGCCGAGCCCGTGAACCGGTAGGTCCGCGCCAGCGCCTGTCCCGGCTCGAGGCCCGCCCTCCGCTCGGCGCGGTAGCGCTCGGACAGCAGCACGCTGAACTCGGTTGAGATCGCGATCACAAGGGCCCCCAGCGCGGCCGACATCGGGTTGAGCGGGATCCGCGTGGCGAACAGGATCAGCGACGACCATCCGGTCGCGAGCGCGATCGGCACGAGCGGGACGAGCGCCCGCTGGACCGTACGCAGGACCGCGAGCAGCACCAGCCCGACCGCGAACAGCCCCGCGAGCAGCATCAGCATGCGGCGACCCGACGAGGACAGCGACGCGTCCGCCTGCGCCGCGAGCACGGGCAAGCCGGCCAGCGAGGCGCTGACCCCGGAAGGCGGGTGCAGGTGTGCTCGCATGTAGTCGATCAGCTGCTGCTGCCGGGACAGCGGCATCAGGCGAATCCCGAACGCGAGCGTCGCCTCGCGGTGATCGGGCGTGATCACCGCCTGGGAGAAGTAGGGCGGCACCGCTTTGAGGAGGCTTGAGATCAGGCCCGCGGTGAGCGAACTGCCGCACGAGCCGCTGGTCGCCTGGCTTCCCGAGCAGAACAGGTCGGGCAGCGACAGCGCCGGGCACAGCATCGCCCGCGCACACCCCTTCGCCTCGACGTAGCCGAAGTGCGCGAGCAGCGTGTTCTCGTAGCCGACCATCCAGCTGATCGTCTTCGGCGTGGCGACGTTGGTCGAATGCACGAGCACGTCGATCTCGCCCGACACGCCGGTCACGCGCTCGAGCGTCCGCAAGTTCTTCAGCGCCGGCATGTTCGACGGCACGAGCTTGGTCACGTCGGACTGAACGGACATCTGCGTGTCGGCGACCCAACCGGCGCTGGCCAGCACCAGCCCCACCAGCAACACGCGCCCGGGCCGGCGCGCCGCCGCCGCGACCGCGTTCCGAGCGACGCCACCGACTCGCCGTGAGACACCGGCCCGCTCGCGGGCCTCGCCGATGATCTCCCCCGCGCCCCGGGCCGACGCGCTGAGAACGCCCAGATCCGGGAGCCGCGACTCCCGGACCCCAGAGGACAGCGCCCGCCGACGGCTCAGCACGAGCGCCGCCGATCCCATCGTCAGCGCGCACGCGAGCGCGATCGCGATCCCGACGATCAACAGCTCGCCGAACCCGCGGACCATCGGGACCGGCGACAGCAGCAGGGCGAGGAATCCCGCCGCCGTGGCCAGCGCGGCGGTCGCGATTGTCGGCGCCGCGACGATCGCCGCCTGCGCCACGTCGCCGGAAACCTCCTCGGTGCGCGACTGGAACTGGACCGCGTAGTCGACCGCGAGCCCGATCAGGATCGGCAGCACCGCGATCGACGCCATCGTCAGCGACGCCCCGACCAGCGACACCAGCCCGAACGTGATCCCGGCCGCAGCCAGCGCGATCGCCAGCGGCAACAACCGCGGCCGATTCCGGAATACCAGCAGCAACACCACTCCCATCACGAAGATCGCCGCAGCCAGCAGTCCCGCGATCGACCCGGTGATCGTCGACGCGAGGTCGTTGGTCACCACCGGCACACCCGACACCGTGTAGGTGCCGTGATAGGCCGAGCGGAACATCGGCATCTGCACCGCCTGCTCGATCCACTTGATCGCCTGCGCCTGCTGCGACGGCGTCAGCGACGCCTTCAGCCGAACCTGGATCAGCGCCGAGTCGGCGGTCGGGAACAGATAGGCGAACCGCGCCTTGGGCTGGTTCACGCCCCGCGTCTGATCGAACACGATCTCCGGGATGAACTGGGGGTCGTCGATCCTCGGCGTGCCGGTTATGCCCGAGTTCAGGTACATCTGGAGCAGGCTCGTGGTCTCCTGCTCCTGCGCGATCGACCCCGCCGCGTTCTCGAGCGACGTCGCCTGCTGGCGAGACATGTGCTTTGCCAGCGCGAGGTTGTACGCGCTGGTCTTGGCCTTCTGGATCGTCTGCTGAGCCCCGGCCTCGATCTGCGTGATCTCGGTGTTGACGGCCGCGACGGCTCGGTTCAAGAACGTCCCCGGCCCGTACACGACCTGCGCCGGCTGGGCCTTCATCAGCTTCCCGCAGGGGCTCCCCCACCCGCCGTAGGGCGTCGCCGACCCGGTCGGCGCCGGCGTGAACGCCTGGAGCTGCTGGTTCGGGACGACGACCTGGCCCGCGAGGCACGCCTCGAGCTGGCTGACCGTCGCCAGGTCCTTGGTCTCGACCAGATCCGTCAGCGGCTCGCGGATCAGGATCACCACCGGATCGCCGCCGAAGTGCTGGTTGTCGTCGAGGCTCGCCTGGTACTCCGACGACGAGCTGTTGACGAACGTGTCGCTGCTCGTGTTCGGCTGCAGGCGGAGCGCGAGCGCCCCGCCGCACAGCGCGAGCGCGAGCACGACGCCAAGCGTCACCGCCGGTCTCCTTGCGGCGGCTCGCGCCAGCCGCTCCAACATCCGCCCCATCATCGCTCTAGTCCATCGTGAGCGGGCCCTGTGACTCCCCGGACAGGAACTGGCGGATGAACGGGTTCTCGGAGTTCAGCATGTCCTCGGCCGGGCCCGCCTCGACAATCCGGCCCTTCCAAAGTACGTTGATGTAGTCGGCGACCCTGCGGGCGCTCATGATGTCGTGGGTGATCACGCAGAAGGTCGGGAGGTGCTCCCTGCCCTTCGCCTTCGCCTCTTCCATCATGTCGCGGTGGATCTCGAGGATCAGCTCGCCGAGCAGCGCGGTCCGCACCGGGTCAAGCCCCGAGTCGGGCTCGTCGAACAGCAGGATGTCGGGCTCGAGCACGAGCGCGCGCGCGAACCCGGCGCGCTTGCGCATCCCGCCCGACAGCTCGTTGGGCAGCCGGGTCGCGGCGTCGGCGAGACCGACCTCCTTGAGCCGCCGCATGACGATGTCCTCGATCTCGTCCTCGCCCTTCTCCGTGTGCTGGCGAAGGGGGAACGCGACGTTGTCGAACACGTTCATCGACCCGAACAGCGCCCCGTCCTGGAACAGCAGGCCGAACTTCTTGCGCATCTCGAACAGGTCGTCGTCGCGCATGTTCGGTACCGATTCGCCGTGGACGAGGATGTCGCCCTCGTCGGGATACAGCAGCCCGACCATGTGCTTGATGCAGACGGACTTCCCGGTGCCGGACGGGCCGAGGATCATCGACACCATCCCCTCGGGCAGGCCCATGTTCAGACCGCGCAGGATCTGCGTCCGCCCGAACGCCTTGTAGGTGTCGATGAACTCGACGGCGTCGGGGCGGCCCGACGGATACACCTTGTAGGTGTGCCACTTGTAGTCGTCCTCGGACGAGCCCGGGGGCGGGCCGGGGCGCGGCGCCTGCTCGTCTACGACCGACACGCGCGAGCCCTGTGGCGCCGACGCGGCGGGCTCGCCGCCGTGCTGCATCGGGGCCGGCTCGTCGGCACCATCGTCGGCGCCGTCGTGCGCAGCGTCCACAGCGGACTCCTCGGGGCCCCAGTCTTCGTCGTCAAACACCATTGTCAGCCTCCGATTGGTGCCCGCGGGTTCGCGCCCCAGAAGAGCTGCGTTCCGAGCATTCCGATGAGATGTACACCGACCAAGTTCAAGACCATCGACTTCGCGGTGGCGGTGCCGACCCCGACCGGACCACCACTCGCGTTATACCCGTAATAGCAGCCGACTAGCACGATGAGCGTCGCCATCGCCATCGCCTTTATCAAGCTGAATAAGAGGTCGGGTGGGTTCTGGAACTCCCAGAAGATCAGGAAGTAACCCCCCGAGGACACGTCGCCGACCTGCTGCACGACCGCGATATAGCTGGCCAGGAACCCGGCGCCGATCGAGATCACGTACACGAACGGGAGCACGAGCCACGCCGCGAGCAGCCTCGTCCCGCACAGGAACGTCATGCCGCTGATCCCCATCACCTCGAGCGCGTCGATCTCGTCGGAGATCCGCATCGAGCCGAGCTCGGCCACGATTCCGGTCCCGACCTTGGCCGCCATCATGTAGCCGAACGCCAGCGGCGCGAGCTCGCGCAGGTCGCACCAGGCCGAGAACACGCCCGAGAACGCCGGCGCTCCCTGCGAGCGGAGCAAGTACGCGCCCTCGATACCGCACGTGAGGCCGACGATGAACACCAGCATGCAGATCACGAGCGCGGAACCGACGATCAGGATCCCGGCCTGCCGTAAGGCCTCGCCGAAGAACCTGAACACGCGCAGGCTGAACACCTCGGCGACCACCTTCGCCGTGAACTTCGCGATCTCGCCAAAGCTCTCGACCCAGCCCTTGGGGGTGACGATCAGGTCGTTCATCTATCTGGGAATCGTCGTGATCTCGGGGTGGGTGGCGAGTAGCGTCTGGGTGAACGCGTAGTTGAACGCGAAGATCCCCAAGAACGCGATCACGACCGCCTGGTTGACGGCGCGGCCGACCCCCTCGGCGCCGCCCGAGGCGGTCATCCCCTTGTAACAGCAGACGACGGCGATGATCGCGCCGAACAGCGTGGTCTTGACCACCGATCCCCACAGGTCGGTGGTCTCGGCGTTGTTGAAGAACGTCGAGAAGAACGGACCGAGCGACGCGTGGTTGACGAGCGTGGCGAGGATCCCGCCGAACACGCCGAAGATCACGGCATAGATGTCGAACAGACCCGTGACCAGCATCAGCGCCAGGAACCGCGGCACGACCAGGTTCTTGATCGGGTCGACGCCTAGCACCTGGAGCGCGTCGAGTTCCTCGCGAATCTTGCGGGCGCCGAGATCGGCCGTGATCGCGGTCCCGGCGACACCGGCGAGCACGATCGCGTCGACGAACGGCGCGAACTCGCGGATCGACGCGAGCACGAAGAACCCGCCGAGGCGATCGATCGCGCCGAACAGGACGAGGAAGTTCGCGGCCTGAAGTCCCGGCGCCTCATACCCGAACGCGATCGTCGAGATCAGCAGCGGGAACCAGCACAGCCGCAGCGCGAACATGAACTGGCCGACGAACTCGGGCCCGTACGGGTAGGGCGGGCGGACGGCCGAGACCAGCGTCTTGCCGGTCAGGATCATCATGTTGCCGACCTCTTCGAGCAGGCCCTTGATGGGCGAGTACCCACGATCGGCGACGGCTCTGATCAAATCTGCTCCAGCCTCCCAGGTCTTCAGTGCCGCCACGCGGCCAACGGGCTAAGCGTACGGCCAGCTACCCCGAAGTAGCAAATAGGAACCGTCGCCCGAACCGGCGTGATCGCGCAGGCCAATTGCTATGTTCGGCGCCCCGTGCCCTGGAGGAGCTTTGGTCTGATCTGCGCAGCGCTCGCGGCGCTCATCCTCGCCGGTTGCGGCGGCGGAGCACGGCAGGACGCCAGCGAGCCGAGCGGAAACTTCCCGGTCGCGGTGACGACGGCGACGTTCCCAGGCTCTCAGCGCCTGTCCGAGCACACCCATCTCGTGCTCGCCGTGCGCAACACCGGCTCCAAGACGATCCCGAACGTCGCGATCACGATCTGCAACGTCACCTGCGCGTATCCCGCGCCCCCGGGCGAGGGCACCGACGCGGCCGCGTTCGCGCAGGATCTCCAGCAGACCGGGGTCGCCAACCCCTCGCGCCCGATCTGGATCGTCGACCGGCCGCCGGGCGCGTGCAACGTCGGCTGCCAGCCCGGCGGGGTGGCCGGTAGCGGGAGCCCCGGCGGCGCGGTCACCGCATACTCGAACACCTGGGCGCTCGGGTCGCTCGCGCCCGGCCACACGGCCAAGTTTGAGTGGGCCGTGACCGCGGTGGCGCCGGGCCGCCACATCGTCGCCTGGGAGGTCGCCGCCGGCCTCAACGGCAAGGCCAAGGCCGTGACCAGCAGCGGCGGGCTGCCGCACGGGAAGTTCACGGTGCTGATCCACAACGCGCCGTCCGAGTCCTACGTCAACAACAACGGGCAGATCGTCACGACGACGTCGTCTGCCCCGTAGGCGCTTTACGGGGCTCGCTGCGCTCGGCGTCCTCCGGATGACTCCCGGCCGGCCCGGTCTTGGCGAGGCCGGATGCCGAGCGGGCCGAGCCGGGAGGCCGTTCCGCAGGGCGTCCATGCCCTGCGGGGCGTGCACCCCTGAATGGCTGAGAGCCAGTGAAGGGAAACGGCGGGCGGCTGAGGGTGGGTGCTTTGGTCCCCCGGGCCGTTGCGCGGGACCCCAACATGCATAACGCGACATTTGGTGGCCGCCGGCGAAGCCGTGCCGTACTACGCATGTATGGCATGCGTGACACGGCACGGCCGACGCAAATCGCGCTCGATTGCCGTGTTATGCATGATCCGCGACCCGCCCCGCGCCCGCGACCCGCCCCCACCCACCCTCAGGCGCCCCGCCGTCGGACCCAATCCGCCAGCGACACGGACGCACACAGAAGACAAAAAACTAAGGCCGCAGGGCACGGACGCCCTGCGGAACCGGCATTGCGGCGACGGCCCGCTCGGCATCCATGCCTCGCCTAACGGGCCTGCCGCAATTCCATCCGGAGGACGCCGCCGAAGGCGGCCCCAACTACTCGCTACTCGACGTCGCCCAGATGTTGATGCCGCCGTCGCCCGCGTGATGGTCGATCTCCTCGAGCTCGGACGGGTCGAAGTCGGTGCGCTCCAGCGCAGCGATGTTCTGCTCGAGTTGGGCGACGCTGCTCGCGCCGAGCAGCGCGCTCGTCACGCGCGGGTCGCGGAGCACCCAGGCGATCGCCATCTGCGCGAGCGACTGCCCGCGCCGCTGCGCGACGTCGTTGAGCGCGCGCACGCGCGCGAGGTTCTCGCTCGAGAGCATCCCCTCGTCGAAGTAGTTCCCGATCCGCGCGCGTGAATCGTCGGGCACGCCGTCGAGGTAGCGACTGGTCAGGAGGCCCTGGGCCAGCGGCGAGAACACGATCGCGCCGACGCCCTCGCGCTCGAGCACGTCGAGCAGCTCCTCCTCGATCCACCGGTTGAGCAGCGAGTACGACGGCTGATGGATCAGCATCGGCGTGCCGAGCTCGCGCAGGATCAGCCCCGCCTCCTCGGTCCGGCGCGGGCTGTACGACGAGATCCCCACGTACCGTGCCTTGCCCTGGCGGACGGCGGTGTCGAGCGCGCCCATCGTCTCCTCGAGCGGCGTGTCGGGATCGAAGCGGTGCGAGTAGAAGATGTCCACGTACTCCAGGCGCATCCGCTTCAACGACTGCTCGAGGCTCCCGAGCACGTACTTGCGCGAGCCCCACTCGCCGTACGGGCCGGGCCACATGTCGTAGCCGGCCTTGGTCGAGATCACGATCTCGTCGCGGTAGGGCTTCAGATCCTCCTCGAAGATCCGCCCGAAGTTGATCTCGGCGCTTCCGTACGGCGGGCCGTAGTTGTTGGCCAGATCGAAGTGCGTGATCCCGAGATCGAACGCGCGGCGGATGATCGCCCGGCTGGTCGCGAGCGGGCGGTCGTCGCCGAAGTTCTGCCACAGGCCGAGCGAGATCGCGGGCAGCTGCAGGCCGCTGCGGCCACAGCGGCGATACTGGATCTGCTCGTACCGTCCCTCATCGGGGACGTATGCCTGCCAGCCGAGCTTGGGGTTGAACGGCACCTGCGGCAGTATTCCACGACCGCGTTTGTCCACGTGGGACGGCCATTTTGGACATCCGGATAATGACGGGCCCCTGACGGGCGCGTTAGGCTCGGGGGCCACTCCGAAAAAGGAATCGATGACCCATGCCTCGCTTTCGACAGCAGAACGTACTTGCCGCGCAGTGGGCTCCGAACGGAGGCGCGCTCGGGGCTCCCGATCTAACTCTCTCCGACAACCAGGTGTTCGGCGCGAACGTGTTCAGCCGCGCGGTCCAGCGCCAGCGCCTCTCCTCCGACGTCTTCAAGCGCCTGCAGCGGACGCTCGCCCGCGGCGAGGCGCTCGACACGTCGCTTGCCGACTCGGTCGCGCTCGCGATGAAGGAATGGGCGATGGAGCGGGGCGCGACCCATTACACGCACTGGTTCCAGCCGCTCACCGGCTCGACCGCCGAGAAGCACGACAGCTTCTACGCCCCGACCGATGAGGGCACCGCGATCGCGGAGTTCTCGGGCAAGGAGCTGATCCAGGGCGAGCCCGACGCCTCCTCGTTCCCCACAGGGGGAATCCGCGCCACGTTCGAGGCGCGCGGCTACACCGCCTGGGACCCGACCTCGCCGGCCTTCATCCTGGAGAACCCCAACGGGACGCTGCTGTGCATCCCGACCGCGTTCGCGTCGTGGACCGGTGAGGCGCTCGACCACAAGATTCCGCTGCTGCGCTCGATGGACGCGCTGTCGAAGTCGGCGGTCCGCGCGCTCAAGCTGTTCGGCGACAACGATGCGAACCGTGTGTTCACGACGATCGGGCCCGAGCAGGAGTACTTCCTGATCGACGAGCAGTACTACTTCGAGCGGCCCGACCTGATCACGACCGGCCGCACGCTGTTCGGCGCCAAGCCGCCGAAGGGCCACGAGCTCGACGACCATTACTTCGGGTCGATCCCCGACCGGATCCTCGCGTACATGCTCGAGACCGAGCGCGAGTTGGCCAAGCTCGGAGTGCCGGTCAAGACCCGGCACAACGAGGTCGCGCCCAACCAGTACGAGATCGCTCCGATATTTGAGAACTCGAATGTGGGTTCGGATCATCAGCAGCTGACGATGCAGATCATGCAGAACGTCGCCCGCCGCTACGGGCTCGTGTGTCTGCTCCACGAGAAGCCGTTCGCGGGCGTCAACGGGTCGGGCAAGCACAACAACTGGTCGATGGGCACCGACACCGGCAAGAACCTGCTCGAGCCGGGCGACACGCCGCACCGGAACCTCGAGTTCCTGTTCTTCTGCGCGGCGGTGATCCTGGCCGTCAACAAGTACCAGGGGCTGCTGCGGGCGTCGATCGCCTCGCCGGGTCAGGACCATCGCCTCGGGGCAAACGAGGCGCCGCCGGCGATCATGTCGATATTCCTCGGCGCCGAGCTCGAGAACGTCTTCGGCGCGCTCGAGCGCGGCGAGACCTCGGAGACGAGGGCGCAGTCGTTCCTCGGGCTCGGCACCCCGGTGCTGCCGCAGCTGCCCAAGCACGGCGGTGACCGCAACCGAACGAGCCCGTTCGCGTTCACCGGCAACAAGTTCGAGTTCCGCGCGCTCGGATCGAGTCAGTCGCCCGCGCTCCCGAACACGGTGCTGAACACGATCGTGGCGGAAGCGATCGACGAGCTCGCCGACGAGCTCGAGGCGGCCGTCAAGGACGGCCCCCCGCCGGGCGATCCGCTTCGCGACGCCGTGCTCGAGGACGCGCTCCGGCCGATCCTGCAGCGCACCTATGCGGACAACAAGCGGATCATCTTCGGCGGCGACAACTACGACGAGGAGTGGCACGCCGAGGCCGAGCGCCGCGGTCTGCTCAACCTCCGGGCCACCCCGGACGCGCTGCCGTATCTGATCTCGGACGAGACCGTCTCGGTGTTCGAGAAGCACAACGTGCTCTCGCGCCGCGAGCTCGAGTCGCGCCACGAGGTGTTCCTCGAGCAGTACGTGACCAAGCTCAACATCGAGTCCGAGACCCAGGCGTCGATCGCGCGCACGATGCTGCTGCCGGCGGCGGCACGTCACCTCGCGCTGCTGCTCGGGGCGCAACTCGGCGAGCTCGCCGGCGAGACGTCCGACCTGATCGCGGAATTCACCGAGGCGATCAAGAAGCTCGAGTCGGCGAACATGGCCGACAACCAGCCGGCGGAGTTGGAGCCGCACGCGGAGTTCATGCGGGACTCGGTGGTGCCCGCGATGGACGACGTCCGGGGCGCCGCGGACAGGCTGGAGAAGGTGGTGGCCGACGACCTGTGGCCGCTACCGAAGTACTCGGAGATTCTGTTCATCAAGTAGCCGACCACTACTAAAGGCACGCCTGCCGCGTGCCGACGCCAGTCCTACGGCATGCGGCAGGTAACTCCTTCAAACGGCAACGCAACTTGTGCACGCCGCCCGGGTTCTACGGTACGGTGGCATTGGTGGCAGGCCGTATGACTGAACACCGTGGGCGCTTTTTGGCCCTGCTCGTAGCAGTGCTGGTATCGGGAGTCGCCGTGAACGCCGACCCGGTGGCCGCGGCTTCTGCGAAGCTACGCGCGCACACGATCCACGTGTCCGGCGACTCGGGTGCGCTGGCCGGCCGCGGCATGTGGATCTGGTACGTCTCGCGCTCGAACGGCGGAAGCGTCTCGTCGATCATCGCCACCGCCCGCAAGTACGGCATCAACACGGTGATGATCAAGAGCGGCGACGGCCGGACGATGTGGTCGCAGTTCAACCCGACCGTGGTTCAGCAACTGCACGCCAACGGCTTGCATGTGTGCGCGTGGCAGTACGTTTATGGAAACTTCCCGCTCCAGGAGGCGAGCGTCGCCGCGGCCGCGGTGCGCGACGGAGCGGATTGCCTGATCATCGATGCGGAGAGTGAATATGAGGGCAAGTACATCGCCGCGCAGAGTTACATAACGCAGCTGAGGAATGACATCGGGCAGAGCTTTCCCGTCGCACTCGCCGGGTTCCCCTACGTCGACTATCACCCCGGCTTCCCGTACTCGATATTCCTCGGACCGGGCGGGGCTCAGTACAACACGCCGCAGATGTACTGGGTCGACATCGGCACCAGCGTCAACACGGTGTACGCCCACACGTACGCGTACAACTCCGTCTACCAGCGGGCGATCGATCCGCTGGGGCAGGTCTACGAGAACCCGCCGCTCGGGCAGCTCATCCGCTTCCGCCAGCTGTCGCGGACGTACGGCGCGGCCGGCGTGTCGTGGTGGGACTGGCAGCAGGCCACGGGCAGCGGCTGGAAAGGCATCTCGATCGGCGCCGGCAACCTCACCGGCGTCACGGCGACCGCCGCCACGCCAATCCTCAGGCTCAAATCGGTTGGGGATCTCGTCGTGTGGGCCCAGGAGCACCTGGCGAGCGCCGGCTACACGATCCCGATCGACGGCGACTACGGCCCGACCACGCAGACCGCCGTCGAGAGCTTCCAGACCGCGGAGGGTCTCACCGTCGACGGAATCGTCGGGCCCGCGACGTGGGCCGCGCTGCTCCACTTGGCGCCCGCCGCGGTGACGTGGACGCACACCGGCGCGGTCATGGCGTCGTCCGCGGCCGTGCGCAACTCGCGCGACGCGCACCGACCGCTGCTGATGCAGGTCCCGAAGTCGGCGCACGCCCACGCGGTGCGCGACGAGATCGCCGGCGCCGGCGGCGCCGGCTGAGTGCCGTTTACGCTCAGGCGCTGGAGCGGTTCGCGCTCAGGCGCTAGAGCAGTTCGTGCTCGCGCGCGTAGGCGACGAGCGCAGCGCGCGTCGTGCGTCCGGTCTTCTGCTGGATGTGGGCGCGGTGCGACTCGACGGTGCGCACGCTCAGGTACAGGTGCGCGGCGATCTCAGTGTTGGTGTGCCCGAGCGCGATCAGCCGGAGCACCTCGATCTCGCGCGCTGACAGATCGTCAGGTGGACCGTTGGACGCCTGCGGCTCCGCCGCGAGCCGCGCCCCAAGCTCGGGACTGAGGTACGTGCGGCCGTCGGCGGCCAGTCGCACGGCGCGGACAAGTTCGGTGTCGGCCGCCTCCTTGAGCACGTATGCGATCGCGCCCGCACGCAATGCCTCGCGCGCGAACGCCGGATCGTTCTGCATCGTCAGCACGACGATTTGCGTGTCGGGCGCGCTCTCGCGTAGGCGCGGGATCGCGGGCAGACTCGACTCCCCGGGCATGTTCAGATCGAGGATCAGCACGCGTGGGTGGTAGGCGGCGACGCGTCGCTCGGTGGTCGCGACGTCGCCCGCTTCGGCGACGACGTCGAATCCGTCCTCGGCCTGGAGGAGCATACGCAGACCGGCGCGAACCACCAGGTGATCGTCGGCCAGGACGATCGTGATCGAACCACGCCGCGATGCTTCGTCCATCGTGGTCAGGTTAGCTTGCGTGCAAGCAGGCCACCATCTGATGCCATCTCATACGAGTAAGTGCTTACATGCGACCGCCCCATACGCAAAGCTTTGTCGACACGTGTCCAGTTCAACAGGGAGAAGCGATGCCCCCAGCCCGTAGGTCAGCAACGAAGACAGCAGCCGCACGCGCGACCAGCGCCCGCAAGACCGTGCGCGCCCGCGCCGCATCGACCCGCCAAGCCACGCGCCGCGAGGTGGAGCAGTCGATCGCGCGGTTCGAGAAGCAACTCGACGGCGCCAACGACGCGCTCAAGACGCTCGGCACGCACCTCGGTCACGGAGCGCAAAGCAGCTACAAGGAAGTGACCGCCGCGCTGGCGGCGCTCCGTCGCGAAGCGTCGAAGACGAACAAGCAGGCGCTCAAGGACTTCGACAAGCTGCGCGTGGCGGTGACGCGCAAGCCCGCGGCCGCGAAGACAAGCACCACGAAGGCAAGCACCAGGAAGGCGAGCACCACGAAGGCAAGCACGACCAAGGCGAGCACGAAGAAGGCGAGCTCGGGCTCATCGGCCAGCAAGCGCTCCACGGCCAAGCGCTCGACCGCGTCCCGCGCGAAGAGCACGCGCTCGAAGAAGACCAGTTAGCTCACATCGAACAGCGTTAGGGCGCGAGCGTCGTCCCGGCGTCGATTCGCGTCGGCTCGTCAACATCGAGTTCGACTGCGCCGCGGACGCGCACGCCCTCGCCGAACGTCACATCACCATGTACGACGAGCCGTTCGGCGTCCCGTAGTGACGGGGCGCCGGCCGGAAAGCGCTGCTCAAAATCGTCGAGCAGCTTGTAGAAGTGGGAGTCGAGCTCGACGTACGGCAGGTTGTCGGCGCGCTCGGGCAGCGGCGCGACCACGAACTCGTCCGACAGCGTGTACACGTCGGAGCGGAGCACCAGCAGATCGTCGGTCGTCTTGACCGGGATGAACCGCGTACGCGGCACACACAGCAGTTGAGCACCGGTGAAGCTCCCGATCGCCGCGCCCATCGCGCTCTCGAGCTGGATGACGGGCGGCGAGCTCGAGTCACGCGGATCGACCGTCTTGCGGTTGATGATCAGCGGGAGCTCGAGCACGCCGTCGGAGCGGTCGAGCGTGTCCTTGAGCACGCGCAGATCCACCCACAGGCTATTCGTGTTGTAGTAGCGCCACCGGCGATAGTCGCGGAACGAGTCCTGGTCCTCGGGAGGCGTCTGCGCCGTCTCGCGTAGGACGAGCTGCCCGTCGGCGCGCCGGCGAGCGATATGCCCCCCCTTGCGATCCGCCTCGGTCCCCTCGACGACCTCCATGAGGAACGGAATGTCGCCGCACTCGACGTGACTCGCGATCCGCGCGTCGACCATGGCGCCGAGGTTGTCGGCGTTCGAGATCATCGCGAAGCGAAAGCCGTCCTCGATCAGCGCGTCGAGCATTCCCGAGCTGCGCAGCGAGCCGTACACGTCGCCGTGACCCGGCGGACACCACTCGAGTGACGGATCGGACGGCCAGCTCACCGGCGCGAGTGATTCGGCTTCGAGCTTGGGTTCCATGCTCTGGAGGAAGTGCACCGGCAGGCCGGTGTCGAGGTCCGGATGGGAGTCGAGCGCCTGGAGCGTGTCCGCGCGCGTGGCCTGGCTGTTCATGAGCACGAGCGGCAAGCGAACTGAGTAGCGTCGGCGCAGAGCGAGCGTGTTCCCGATGATGATGTCGAGGAACGAGCGGCCCGCGCGTGCCTCAATTAAGGACTTCGGACTGCGCAGCCCCATCGACGTCGCCAGACCGCCGTTGAGCTTGATCACCGCGACCCGATCGAGCGCGTGCCCGTTGACCTCGGGCAACGCCTCGAGCGTGGGTACGTCGCCGGCGGGCTCGAGATCGGCGCTCGGCAGCATCGCCTCATCACCGCTCTCCAGACGCCGGTATGCATTGGCGAAAGCGCGGATCGCCTCTTCGGGCTGACCCGCCTCGCGCATCTTCGCTTCGGCTTGTTCGAGTCCGTTCTCGCTCGTCACGGCTGGCCGTAGTATGCCTGCGGGCCGTGCTTGCGTTCGTGATGCTTGTCGCGCAGCGCCTCCTGGAGCGGCATCGCGTCGGGGTCGAGCATCCTGGTCAGCAGCGCCATCCTCGCCACCTGCTCGAGCGTGACGGCGACGTCGACCGCCTTGGCGGGAGTCTCCGCCCAGCAAAACGGCGCGTGCCCTCGCACGAGCGCGCACGGAAGCTCGCGCGGTCCACGCTCCGAGATCAGCTCGACAAGCGTCGTCCCGGTCACGCCCTCGTAGTCGGACTCGATCTCGTCCTCGGTCAGCGCGCGCGTCACCGGGATCGGGAACGCGCACAGATCGGCATGGGTGGTGCCGAGCAATGGGATCTCGCGCTGCGCCTGCGCCCACGCAACGCTCCACGTCGAGTGGGTGTGGACGATCCCGCCGATCTCGTCGAACGCGCGGTACAGCGCCAGGTGGGTGGGTGTGTCGGTCGACGGCCGCCGCTCGCCGGCGAGGACGTTGCCGTCGAGATCGACCGTGACCATGTCGTCCTCGGTCATGTCCGCGTACGCGACGCCGCTCGGCTTGATCACCACGACGCCCTCGTCGCGGTCGATCCCGCTGGCGTTACCCCAGGTCAGCGGCGCCAGGCCGTGCGCTTTCAGGGCTCGGTTCGCCTCGAGTACGTCGACGATCAGAGACTCGGCCACCAGAAGCGCCGCCCTTTCAGATCTCCAGGTACTCGATCTCGAGCAGCTCCGCGAGCCGGCGCCAGCGGCCCCTGTGGTCGCCCAGGTTGGTCACGAAGTGGTGCGGCCCGCCGAGTGACAACCACCGGTTCATGAACTCCTCCATACCCACTTCCGGGCGGAAGTGAAAGTAATGCATCTCGACCTTCGGCAATTCGGGGGTGTCGAGCACCTCGCCGTGACCGACGACGAGGCGGTAGTACTCGCCCTCGATCGGGACGAGCGCCGCCGTGGTGGCCACGCCAGGCTCGGCGGAGAATACGGGCGTAGGTGGGTTGTCGAGCCGGCCGATCCCGAGCTCGCGGTCGATCAGCTTCACCGGACGGTCGCTCCGGGCGATCTTCCAGTTGCCCTCGCCCATGTGGCTGATCAGCACCGAGTCGAGCTCCCAGTCCATCGCGTACATCTCGCTGAAGTGCGCGTCGCCGATCATCGTCTGGGCGGCGCACATCAGCGTCGTCGTGTTGGTGTCGCCCTCGGCGGCGAACCCGTACCCGTCGGCCATCAGGTCTGATGCGGCGAGCAGCGGCAGCTGGCGGAACCGCCCGTCGCCGCCGATCGAGTCGAAGTGGAACGAGAAGCCGGCATAGCCGTTCTCCTCCATCAACCCGCGGATCGCCACCTCAAACCTCGCCGCGTAGGCGTGACGCTCGCGGGGGAGATCGCTCGCGACCTCGAACACGTCGGCGTGCCGGGCGAGGACCGCGTCGACTTCCGCGTCGGTCACGGCGTCGATTCTCTTGACGAGCGGTCCGAGGTCCTCGCTCACGATCGCCGGACCGATCTTGCGCAACAACGACGGAGGGTCGTAGAGGATGTCCCCCATGCCGTTCATCGGGTAGCCGAGCAGGCCGATCCGCGTGCGCCGCAGCGCGGTCACCGTCTGCGCCGCCCGCGCCCAGTCCTCGAACGCGCGAGCGAACTCGTCCGAGCGCCAATCGCCGGTGATCACCGAGAGCGGCAGGCCGGCGCGCACGAGCGCGTTGGCCTGATCCTGGGCGCCGTGGATGCCCTGGTTGTACGTGAGGTCGGCCATGTCCCAGGCGACCGTGATCGAGCGCTCGGGCTGGATGTTCGCGAGCATCAGCGGCACCCGCGTGTCGAGCAGCGCGCGCACCGTTCGCATCGCGGGACCGTAGGTCAGCATCACGATCGCGATCCCGTCGACGTCCGCCGCCTGGAGCTCGCGGGCGATCGTCTCGACGTCCTCACGGTTGCGCGCCGGCCGCGTGAACTGGACGTCGGCGACCGAAGCCAGCTTGTTCGCGACCGCGGCCGCGTATTCGCCCTGGCGCTCGGTGATCCCCGGGATCATGTCGTCGTAGAGCTCCTGCATGATCCCGAGCAGACCGATTCGCGGTTGGCGGCTCACGCCCCTCTCCTTTCCGTGCGGATGCGCTTGAGGTCGTGCATGAGTCGCACGTCCGAGCGGCCGAGGATGTCGTACAGCC
Source organism: uncultured Solirubrobacterales bacterium (assembly GCA_963755525.1). Taxonomy (GTDB): domain Bacteria; phylum Actinomycetota; class Thermoleophilia; order Solirubrobacterales; family Solirubrobacteraceae; genus Palsa-465. The sequence continues at coordinate 62,403 of CAVWKC010000005.1, forward strand.
GGCGGTAGATCTCGTACACGCGGTCGTAGGTCTTCTTGGCCTCGAGGTCCGGCTCGTAGGTGCGAACCTTCTTCGGGCGCGTCGCCTCGACGGCGCTGCCGATGTCCTCGTACACGCCGGCCGCCAGCCCGCCGAACAGCGCGGCGCCGCGAGCGGGGATCTCGGCCACATCCGGCACGTGCACCTCGCGTCCACTCGTGTCAGCGAGCAACTGCATCATCAGCGGGCTGCGCTCGGCGATCCCGCCGCAGGCGACGATCTGCGACAGCACGAGACCGTGCTCCTCGAAGTTGTCCATGATCCGCCGGCTGCCGAACGCGATCGACTCGAGCAGCGCGCGGTAGATCTGCTCGCGCGTGGTCTGCAGCCCGAGTCCGAAGATCGCACCGGTGAGGTCCGCGTCGGCGAGGATCGTGCGGTTGCCGTTCCACCAGTCGAGCGCGACCAACCCCGTCTCACCCGGTCCGATCTTCGCGGCGGCCTCCTCGAGCTCGCCGTAACTGTCTGCGTCCATCACCATCTCGTCGACGAACCACGCGAGCATGTCGCCGACCGCGGCCTGCCCGGCCTCGTACCCGTACAGACCCGGGAGGATCCCGTCCTTGACGACGCCGGTGATCCCGGGGAGCCGCGTCTCCTCGGCGTGGACGATCATGTCGCAGATCGACGTCCCGATCACGACAACGTACGTCCCGGGCGCGTCGACGCCGACCCCCGGGACCGACACCCAGGCATCGACGTTGCCCACCGCGACCGCCACCGACTCGGTCAGGCCGGTGCTCTTGGCCACCTCGGGCCGGAGCGTGCCCGCCTTGGTGCCGAGCGGCACGAACGAGTCACCGAGCTTCTCCCCCGGCCGGTCAAACCCGGGATAGGCGGTGGTGAAGTACTCCGTCGGCGGCAGGCCCTCCTGCGGTGACCACATCGCCTTGAACCCCGCGGTCGCCGTCTGCCGGCACTCGACCCCGGTCAGGTGCCAGATGATCCAGTCGGTGGCCTCGATGAAGCCGGCGCACGCGTTGTAGATCTCGCGATCCTCGAGCCACACCTCGATCAGCTTCGGGAAATACCACTCGGACGAGATCCGCCCGCCGTAGCGCTCGAGAAACGCGTCGCCCCGCTCGAGCGCGACCTCGTTCAGGCGATCTGCGACGGGCTGCGCGGCGTGGTGCTTCCACAGCTTCGGCCAGGCGTGGCGCCGCTCGCGCCACTTGTCGAGCTTGCACAGCGGCGTGCCGTCGCTCGTGACCGGCAGCACGGTGCACGACGTGAAGTCGACCCCGAGGCCGACGACCTGTTCCTTGTCTACGCCGGCCTCCTTGAGCGCTTGCGGGATGGCCTTCTCGACGACCGTGACCCAGTCGTCCGGATCCTGCAGGGCCCAGTCGGGCGGCAACTCCTCACCGGTCGACGGGAGCGTCTCATCGATCACCGCGCTCGCGTAGCGCACCACGCTGGTGGCGAGGACATCGCCGTTACTCAGGTCGACCAGCGCGGCGCGGCCGGACTCCGTTCCGAAGTCGACCCCGATCGCATATGCGCCGGCGGGTTCACGCGCCGGCGTTCTGGACCTCCTCGATCTGGCGGCGATAGCTCGAGACCATCAGCTCGGTGAGCTCCTCGAGCGACGTCTCGTGCACCTGCTGGTTGATGGTGATCTGGCCGCCCTGCATGACATTGATACGGTCGCACAGCTCGAACAGATGCGCGTAGTTGTGGTCGATCACGATGATGGAGAGGCGGCCGCTCGTCGCAAGGTCCTTGACGAGGTCGATGATCAGGCGTGACTCCCGCGCCCCCATGGCGGCGAGCGGCTCGTCGAGCAGCAGGATCTTCGTCGCCGCGCGCACGGCCCGGGCGACCGCGATCGCCTGCCGCTGACCGCCGGAAAGAAGCTCGGCCTCGGCGTCCACACTTGGCACGTTCACGTTGATGTCGTCGAGGTACTGACGCGCAAGCTTGCGCATCTCGCGCTTGTTCAGCAGGCGGATTGGTCCGAGCGTCGTCACTTCGTGGCCCAGGAACAGGTTCTGGTAGACGGGCAGCTGCGGAATCAGCGCGAGATCCTGGTACACCGTCTCGATCCCGTGAGATCGAGCGCTCTGGACGGAGCCGAAACTCACCCGCTCACCGCCGATCAGAATCTCTCCCCCATCCGGCTGGTAGTAGCCGCTCAAGATCTTGACGAGCGTGCTCTTACCGGCCCCGTTGTCCCCGACGAGCCCGAGCACCTCGCCCTGGCGCAGAGTCACGTCGATCCCACGGAGCACCGAAAGCACACCGAAGCTCTTCGTCACGCCGCGCACCTCAAGCGCGGGCGTGCCGTTCGGAGCGGGCGGCGTGGGCTCTGTCGGCTTGGCGGAGATGCTCATCTCGACCTCGAGCGGGCGATGATCCGATCGAACTGGACGTTCAGCGCCATCGCGATGATGATCACCACGCCGACCCAGATAAAGAACTGGTTCGTGCTGACCCCGGTCAGCGTCAGCCCGTCCTCGAGCACGCCGATCAGGACCGCGCCGATAAGTGCGCCGATCACCGTCCCGCGCCCGCCGGTCAGGGCTGTGCCGCCGATCACGCAGGCGCCAACGGCGTACAGGATGTAGTCGACGCCGAAGTTGCCCGGGTCGAGGCTGCCGTACTTGACCGAGTCGACGATTCCGACCAGACCGGCGACAAACGAACACAGCACGAAGCACCACACCTTGACGCGCCGGATCGGCACGCCCGCCTCGGCCGCGCCGACGAGGTTGCCGCCCGTGGCGATGATGCGAACGCCGAAGCGGGTGCGGTTGAGCACGACGGTGAGGACGATCGTGATCGCGACCACCCAGAGGATCTCGGCCCACCTCCACGACCCCATCAGCTGGCTTATGAAGCTGGTCTGTCCGCTCAGCGGGATCGGCGACGCTTCCGCGTCGTTCGAGTAGACGAGCACGATCCCGTAGAGGATGAAGTTCGTGGCCAGCGTGGTGACGAACGAGGGCACGTTGAGGCGCACGGTGATCAGTCCGTTAACCGCTCCGACGGCGCAGCAGGCGAGCAGCGCGATCAGGATCGCGACGATCAGCGGCAGCCCGTCGTTGTGCATCCAATACATCATCCACGGGGAGAACAGGAAGACCTGACCGGCGGACAGGTCGATCTCGGCGAGGACGAGCAGCATCACCTCGCCGACGGCGATCGCGCCGATCGGCCCCGCATAGCCCCCGGCCGAGCTGAGGCTGAGCGTGCCGGTGAACGTCGACCCCGCTTTGGTCGTGAAGTACACGAACAGCAGGACCGTGATGACGAGCGGGGTCAGCTCACGCTGATAGAGGAACAGGCGCAGGACCCGACGGCCTGCGGACACGCTTTCGTGCTGCTGCCCCGGGGGGCTGGCCTCCGGGGCAGCAGTGGAGATTGGAGCGTTCGATTCCACGCTCGCGGGAGCTTAGGTGGAAATCGAGGAGGGGGTCGCCAATGATTTCTTCGCCGCGGACGTTCCCTCAAATCTGTTCGGAATGAGGTACGGCGCGACGTTCGCCTTGGTGACGATGCCGATTCCCGTGTCGGTGTCGGTCGGCTTCATCAGCCCGCCCGAGACGTTCCACAGGAACAGCTGCATGATCGTGTCGAAGCCCTGCAGGTAGGCCTGCTGGTCGATCGTGGCGGTTACGTAGCCGGCCTGGATGGCCTGCGCGACCGGCAATCCGACGTCCCAGACCGACGCGCCGACCTTGCCAGACAGACCCTCCGCCTTGATGAACTGCGCGACCGCGTTACTGTCCCCGCTGTCGACGGCCATCATCCACCTCACGTCCTTGTTGCCGGCGTACCACGAGGAGATCTTGTTGTACTCCGGCGCGCCCTCGGTGGCCGAAGTCCCGACCTCAACGAAGTTGACGCCGGCGCCGGTCAGGACGGGCTTCGCGCCGTCGATCCGCGGCTGGATGTTCCCCGTCCCCGGAGTCGCGATGATCCCGGCGACCTTGTCACCCGACTTCACGCCCGCTTTGAGGATCGCCTCGCCGACCGCGGCGCCCGCGGTCAGGTTGTTCTGACCGACATAGGCCATCCGGTCGTTCTTGGTACCCGCCGCCACGTCGGCGTTGTACGCGATCACGGGAATGCCCGAGCTGAGCGCCTGGGCGGTGGGTCCGTTGAACGCGGTGTTATCGATCAGACAGCACCCGATCCCGGCCGCCTTTGCCGCGATGGCGGTGTTGAACGCCGAGACCATGTCGCTGACGATCGAGTTGTTCGAGCCGGTCCACTGGAACGAAGAGCCCGTCAGTGAACAGGCGTCCTGACAGCCGTAGATCGTCGCGGTGAAAAACGAGTTCGTCGTCACGTGGTTGACCATCACGAACTTGTGGCCCCCGCTGCTTCCGTAAGGCCCGGACCCGCCCGACGACGTCGTCGCTGCTGCCGAGCTCGTGCTCTTGCTCGAGCCGCATGCCTCGAGCGCCGCTGCCGCGATTCCGGCAGCTGCCCCGGTGAGCGCGGTCCGTCGCGTCAACTGACGCCAGTTCTTGTGTGGCGTCTCCTCCTGTTTGCGCTCGTCCCACTCGAGCCGCTCGATTGCGTCACCCACAATATCTTCTTGCGACACGTTTACTGCTCCTCTCGTCCGCTCGGACACGACCTGAGTTCCTCACGCTCTCACGCGTGGGCCAAGGAAACCACCCCTGGAAGCGCCGCCAAATCAGTAATTAGCCACACATTCACTGAATCCCAACACAGGTGAACAAACGATGTGCGGCACTCACCCGCGACGTCGGGCACGCCAGCGGCCGTTGGCGACATGCCGTCACCGACGTCGGCTTTGGCCCACGCTTCCAGCTCTCCTCTCGCGTTGATGCGGCGGCCATGTTAGCGATCACAACGGGCGGGTGTCAATGGGTCCGCGGTGGGGCGGCCGTGCTGGCGCGGACGATCAGCTCCGGCGAGACCAGCATCCCCGCGGACGGCGCCTCCCCCGTCTCGATCGTCCGCAGCAGCGCGCGGAGGCTGCGCGTTCCCATCTCGTTGAAGTCTTGGCGAACGGTCGTCAGCGGCGGCAGGAAGTACGGCGCCTCGGGAATGTCGTCGAACCCGACCACGCTGAGCTCGTTCGGGACCTCGCGCCCGGCCTCGTGCATCGCACGCAGCAGGCCGAGCGCCATCTGGTCGTTGGCGACGAACACCGCGGTCACGGACGGCTCGCCGCTCAGCCGCCGGCCGAGCTCGTAGCCCGCGCGCGGGCTCCAGTCACCGACGAGCGGCTCGGGCAGCTCGGCGCCGGCCCGTTCGAGGGTCATGCGCCAGCCTTTGAGGCGCTGCTCGGACTCGATGAAGTTCGGCGGTCCGGTGATGTGCCACACGGTCTCGTGCCCGAGGTCGAGCAGATGCTGCGTGGCGCTGACGGCGCCGGCGACCTGGTCGACCGCAACCACCGGAACGCCTTCCTCCGGGCCTGCCTCGACCGCGACCAGCGGCACGTCGGCGTGCGTGTGCAGCAGCGCATCCCCGGCCTCGCGGTGCGGCGCGACCACGAGGATGCCGTCGACGCCCTGCCGGCGCAGGCGCTCGACCGCGTCGGTCACCGACGAGCGGTTGAGAGCCTTGAGGCTCGCGACGATGATGAAGTAGCCCGCCTCGTGCGCGGCGCGCTCGATCCCGAACAGGGTCGACGCCGGGCCGTACAGCGTGGTGTCGAAGCTGACCACGCCGAGCGTCTGCGACCGGCCGGTTACGAGCGCTCGCGCCACCGGATTCGGCCGGTAGCCCAGCTCCTCCATCGCGGCGAGCACGCGCTGGCGCGTCTCGGGCCGGACGTGCGGGCTGCCGTTGATGACCCGCGACACCGTCTGGTGCGAGACGCCGGCAACGCGCCCCACGTCCGACATGACCGGCGCGCGGGGCCGCCGGCGGGAGATCGTGATGTCCTCGCCTGGCTCCATCGAAACAGTGATTCGTCGCCCGGCCGATCCCCCTGGGTTCTCCTCAAAGACGCGGAGATGTTAGCGCTAACGAGGCGATGCCGAATAAGATCGCCGCGCACGCCTCGAACTCGAAGGAGCGGTGAATGAAGACGAGCTTGGGCATCTGGGCATTCGGACCGATGATCACGCGGTTCGTCCCCGGCGGGTACCAGCCGAGCCACAGCTACGAGACCGAGCCGGTCGCCGAGAAGGTGCACCGCGCCGTCGAAGGCCTTGGCGACCTGATCGACGGTTACGAGTTCCACTACCCCGACGAGCTCTCGCCGGCCAATTTGGATGAGGTCAGAGCCGCGCTCGGAACTCACGACATCTACTGCATCGCCGGCGGCCTGCATCTGCACCCGCAGTTCGCGCGGGGCGGGCTCGTCAATCCCGATCCGGCGTTGCGCGCCGAGGCCGTCTCGATCGTCCGCGACGCGGCGGCGTTCGCCGGGTCGCTGGGAGCGCATCTGATCATCTGGCCCGGTGGCGAGGGCTACAACTACCCGTTCCAGACGCCGTACGCCGACTCGTGGCGGTGGCTGATCGAGGGTATGGCGCAGGCCGCCACCGTGTGCCGCGAGCACGGCGTCAAGCTGTTCCTCGAGCACAAGAACTCCGAGCCGGCGATGAAAATCCTGATGCGGAACATCGGCATGTGCCTGTTCGTGATCTCGAAGCTGCGCGACCAGGGGCTCGACAACGTCCAGGTGAACATGGACTGGCAGCACCTGATCATGAACGGCGAGCATCTGCCCGAGTACGCCGCCCTGTTGGCGTCGGAGGGGTTGCTCGGACATCTGCACGCGAACTCCGGCTGGGGCATCACCGACGACGACAACATGGTCGGCGCCACCGCGTTCATGGAGACCGTCGAGCTCGCGTTGGAGCTGCGGCGGTGCGGCTACGGGTCTGCTGGGGAACGGCTTGGGTTCGATCTGTATCCGTACACCGAGGACCAGGTGGGTGCGGTCCGGCGGTCGGTGCTCCAGTGGCAGTTCATCGACTCGGTGGCGGCGCGGATCGACGACGCCGCGCTCCGCGAGGCGCAGGCTTCGAAGGACGCCGTGCGCGCGTACGAGATCGTCTACGCGGCTTTGGGTGCGTGAGTCTTGTGCGTTCGAGGATCGTTTCGCAGCCGGCGCGCTTCTCTTTTCGGTCGCTCGTGGATCCGCTCCCAGGTCATGCGGACGGTGACGTAGCGGTGCGCGAGCATCTCGGCATCGCGCTCCCTGTCGTCCTCGAACGCGATCTTGTTCTTGTGGAACTCCCAGCCGTCGAGCTCGACGATGACCTTCTCGACCGGGAACAGAGCGTCGACGATGTACCCGTGAAGCGGTTGGCCCATGATCGGCGCCGGCAAGCCGTGGTCCGAGCAGAACTTCGGGAAGTCGTCCTCCCAGCCAGAGCGGGTCGGTGTGCCGTCGAGGCCGATGAGGGCGGCGATCCGTTTGGCACCGGGCGCGGTCGGGTGGCGCGCGAGCGTCTCGGCGAGCTGGTCCTCGGTCATCCACGGCGAGTGCAGCGCGTCGCTGACCGCGCGCTTGAGGGCCTTGTCCTTCAGCCGCGGCGACATGTCGAGGAGCGTGCGCGCCGGCGTGGTGACGCGAATGCCGAGCTGGACGGTCACGTCCTGCCGGCGGAGCGTGGTCGATCGGTGAACGCGGACGCCGCTCGTGCGGCGATCGCCGACAACCGTGACTTCGAACGGCTTGTCCCACTGGCGCCAGTAGCCCCAGAGGGTCATCGCCGAGCTGTGGCTGAGCGCCGCGCCCGGGCCGCAGGCGAGCACGGCGGCGGCGGCTCGCTGGTGCGGCGTGGTCGGCGGATGGCCGACGGAGTACACGCCACGGAACACGCGGTACAGCCGCCCGATCCCGACGCGGTAGCTGATCCGTCGTCGTCGACTCCGAGGGCGAGCAGCTGCCGCCGCGTGATGTTGCCCCACTGCTGCTCCGCCACGGCCGCGATCGCCCGATCAATCGCCCCATCCTCCGCCCCATCCTCCGCCCCTCGGGAAGAAACTTGGAATAGTCACCGAGTTTCTTCCCGAGGGGTCGCGGTCGGGGGGCTGACGAGCGGGCATCGCTACCACCAAGAGCCCGCGAACCGCCACGATTCACCCCCCCGATCGTGACCGTCTTGTTCGGTATCGATGTCGGTACGAGCGCGACCAAGGGCCTCGCGATCACGCCCGACGGAGAAGTCCTCGCCACCGAGGAGGCCGCCTACCCCCTCTCGACGCCAAAACCCGGCTGGTCTGAGCAGAACCCCGAGGACTGGTGGCGCGCCACGGAGACGGTGCTCGAGAAGCTGACGAACACCGCCGGCGCGCCCGCCGGCATCGGACTCTCGGGCCAGATGCACGGGCTGGTGGCGCTCGACTCAGGCGACGACGTCATCCGCCCCGCGATCCTCTGGAACGACCAAAGAACCCAAGCGGAATGCGACGAGATCGAGAGAACCATCGGCCTCCAACGACTCATCGAGCTCACCGGTAACCGCGCGCTGACCGGCTTCACCGCCCCCAAGATCCTCTGGCTGAGACGGAACGAGCCGGACAACTACGAGCGCATCGCCAGCGTCATGCTGCCCAAGGACTACGTCCGGCTGCGCCTGACCGGCGAGCACGCCACCGACGTCTCGGACGCGTCGGGGACGCTCCTGCTCGACGTCGCGAACCGAACCTGGAGCCAGGAGGTCCTCGACGCGCTGAAAATCGACCCGGCCTGGCTACCGGCAGCGCTCGAGAGCCCGAAGCTATCAGGACAAACGACCAAGAACGGAACACCGGTCGCGGCCGGCGCCGGCGATCAGGCCGCCGGCGCGGTCGGAGTCGGCGTCGATCGTCCAGGGCCGGTGTCGGTGGCGGTCGGCACGAGTGGCGTCGTGTTCGCCGCGCTCGACGCCTTCGCCGCAGACGACCAAGCCCGCATTCACGCGTTCTGCCACGCCGTGCCCGGCAAATGGCACGCGATGGGCGTGATGCTCTCCGCCGCCGGCTCGCTCGCATGGCTTCGCAACGCAACGGACCCAGACACGCCATTCGACACGCTGCTCAAAGAGGCCGACCAATGGCCCCCCGGCGCCGAGGGACTGATCTTCCTGCCCTACCTCGCCGGCGAGCGGACCCCCTACGCCGACCCCGACGCGCGCGGCGCGTTCGTCGGCCTCAGCCTGCGCCACGACCGCGGCGCACTGACCCGCGCCGTCCTCGAGGGCGTGGCGTTCGCGCTGAAGGACTCGCTCGACCTCACCAAACAACTCGGTGGCGCACCCGAACTAGGCCGCGTCTCCGGCGGTGGCGCACGCAGCGCCCTGTGGACCAAGATCATCGCGTCGGTGCTCGAGTTGCCGCTCGAGCCGGTGGCGGTCGACGAGGGCGCGGCGTTCGGAGCGGCGATCCTCGGTGGTGTGGCGGCCGGCGACCTGGCCGGACGTTCCCACCGCGGTGCAGGCAACCGTCAAGCCAAGAGCGCAGATCGAACCGGTCCCCGACTGGATCGAGCCGTACCGAGAGCAGCGCGAGCGGTTCCAGGCGCTTTACCCGGCACTCAAAGCCGTGCGCTGAGCAACTCAGGCAAGCGGACCGACCGCCTCTTCCACGGCCGCGAGCAGCTCGCCCGACCGCACAAGCTCCTCGACCGCCGCCAGCTCGGGCGACATCCACCGATCTGGCCCCGGCCCGGGGACACGCGAGCGAATCACGGACAGCGCGGCGCCCGTACCAGCAGCCGGCGACAGCGGCGCTCGCAGATCGAGCCCGCGAGCCGCACACGCCAGCTCGACCGCCACGATCCGCGTCAGATTGGCGACACAAGCCCGGAGCTTCCGCGCCGCCCCCCACCCCATCGACACGTGGTCCTCCTGCATCGCGCTCGTCGGCAGCGAGTCGACGCTCGCCGGCGCGGCCAGCCGGCGGTTCTCGGCCACCATCGCCGCCTGCGTGTACCCGGCGATCATCATCCCCGAGTCCACGCCGGCGTCGGCCGCCAGGAACGGCGGCAACCCCTGCGACCGCGAAGCGTCGAGCAGGCGGTCGGTTCGCCGCTCGGCGATCGCGCCCACCTGCGCCGCGCCGATCGCGAGCACATCACACGCCATCCCAACCGGCGCCCCGTGGAAGTTGCCGCATGACTCGACCCGGCCGTCCGCCAAAACCATCGGGTTGTCGATCGCGGACCGCAACTCGACGTCAGCGACACCGGAGGCGAACGCAACCGCGTCCCGGGCCGCGCCGACCACCTGAGGCGCGCACCGAAGCGAGTACGCGTCCTGCACCCGCGGATCGCCAAGACGATGGCTCGCGACGATCGGCGACCCCGCCAGCAGCGCCCGCAGATTGAAGGCGCTCGCCACCTGTCCGGGCTGCGGCCGCAGCGCGATCAGGTCCTCGGCGAACACGCGGTCGGTCCCGAGCAGCGCCTCGACCGACATCGCCGCCGCGACCTCGGCCGCGCGCAGCAGCGCCGACAGATCGGCCAGCGCGAGCACGAGCATCCCGAGCATCCCGTCGGTCCCGTTGATCAGCGCGAGTCCCTCCTTCGCGGTCAGCTCGATCGGCTCGATCCCGGCGGCCGCCAGCGCATCCGCCGCCGGCACGACCGCACCGGAACCATCGATCACCGACCCCTCCCCGATCAGCACCAGCGCGCAGTGCGCAAGCGGCGCCAGGTCGCCGCTCGCCCCGAGCGAGCCGTGCTCGGGAACGACAGGTGTCAACCCAGCGCCCAAGAGCGCGAGGATCCGCGAAGCGACCAAAGGCCGCGCCCCCGAACAACCCATCGCCAGCGTCCGCGCGCGCAGCAGCATCATCGCGCGCACCACCTCGCGCTCGACCGGCGGTCCCATCCCGGCGGCGTGCGAGCGGACGAGCGCCCGCTGCAACTCGGCCCGCGCGTCCGCCGGGATCCGGACCAGCGCCAGCGAACCGAACCCGGTCGAGATTCCGTACGCCGGCTCGTCCGACGCCGCCCGCGAAGCCACCACCGCTGCACTCCGTTCCATCGCCGCGAGCGCCTCGTCACTCAGCGACACGACCGCGTCCCCGCGCGCGACCGCGACAACGTCGGACGCCGACACCCCGTTAGGCCCAAGCGACACGACCGTGGTCATGAAACCCGCGCCCCGTCCCCCGGACGAACCTCAACGGCGCCGTCGAGCGGAGCTGAGTCCGGAGGCAGCAGCGCGATCACGTGCCCGCCGAACCCGCCGCCCATGATCCGCGCGCCGAGGGCCCCGGCGCGCTTGCACCGCCGAACCGCCTCCTCGACCGCCGGCGTCGACACCTCATAACAGTCGCGAAGGCTCGCATGCGAAGCGTCGATCAGCCGGCCGAGCTCCGTCATGTCGCCTCGCGAAAGCGCCGCCACCGCCGCGTCGACTCGCTCGTTCTCGGTGACCACGTGACGAACACGCCGACGCAAGACGGGCGGCAAGCGATCCGCGTCAGCAAGCGTCACGTCCCGCAGGCTATCCACGCCGAGGATCGAACACGCGCGAGCGCACTCGGCGCGTCGCTCGTTGTATCCCGAGCCCGCGTTCGTGTGCTTCTCGCCCGAGTCGACGGTGACCAGGCTGAACTCACCGAGCTCGAGCGCCACCGGGCGCACCTCGAGCGAGCGAAAGTCGATCCGCAGCGCGCAGCCCGCTTCAGCCGAACAGCGACGAGATCTGATCGAGCAGGCCGGTCTGCGCGCCGACCCAGTCGTTCTCGATCCGCGAGCACATCCGGGCCAACTCCAGCCGGTCGGGCTCGGCCTCGCCGCTCACCGCGAGCAGCGCGAGCACGAGCGCAACCTCGAGCGCGGCCGAGGACGACAGGCCGGCACCCCGCGGGACCGTACCGGTGATCTCGAGCTCGGCGCCCCGCAGCCGAGCCCCGGCCCGATCGAGCTCACCGGCCGCGCCCCGGACGAACGCCCGCCATCCCCCAGCCCTCCCCGGCCTGTCGACCGAGAAGCTGTCCCGCTCGCCGAGGTCGACCGCAACGGCTTCGATCCGGCCGTCGCCTGACGCGGTGGCGCGTACCGTGACCCCCTCGCTGATCGCGAATGGCAGCGCGAGCCCCTCGTTGTAGTCGGTGTGCTCTCCGATCAGGTTGGCACGACCGGGAGCGAAGGCGACGGCGTGGCTGGTCAAGGTTCGATTAGTGTGCTGGCTATGCGAGTGAAGTGGGGAATCGTGTCAACCGCGCACATCAATCGGCTGTTCCTCGCCGGCGCGCGGGAATCGCCGGACGTCGAGATTCTGGCTGTGGCGAGCCGCGACCAGACGAAAGCCGAGCAATACGCCCGCGACAACAGCATCGAGCGCGCGTATGGCAGCTACGAGGCCATCTTGAACGACCCCGACGTCGAGGCCGTCTACATCTCGCTCCCGAACTCCCTCCACATCGACTGCACGATCAGCGCGCTCGAGGCCGGCAAGCACGTCCTGTGCGAGAAGCCCCTGAGCCGCCACACGACCGATGTCGAGCGGGCCTTCGATACGGCGGAAAGCAACGACCGGCTGCTGATGGAGGCGTTCATGTGGCGCCATAACCCGCAGACCCGCCGGCTCAGCGAACTCATAACGCAGCATGCGGTAGGCCGCATCCGGATCATCCGCGCCGCGTTCGGCTTCGTCGCATCGGACCCGCAAAACGTCCGCCTCGACCCCAAGCTCGACGGCGGGGCGCTGATGGATGTCGGGTGCTACTGCGTGAGCGGCGCGCGTCTGATCGCGGGCGAGCCCGAGCGCGTCGCTGGCGAGCAGGCCCTCGGCGGCGAGGACGACGGGGTCGACGTCGCGTTCGCGGGGGTCATGCGCTTCAAAGATGACGTCACCGCCCACTTCGACGCGGGCCTCGCGCTGGCCAGCCAGGACCTACTCGAGGTCGTCGGGGACGAGGGCACCCTCAGGCTGACCGACCCCTGGCATTGCCGTCAAGCCGGGATCGACGTGATCCGGTTCGACAACCCAATTGAACACATCGAGTTCGAGCCGACGAACTCATATCGACTCGAGGCCGAGAACATGTCCGTGGCGATCCGCGGCGAGGCACAACTCCTGCTCGGACGAGAAGACGCCGTCGGCCAGGCGAAAGCCATCGAAGCGCTCTACCGGGCGGCCGACACGGGCCAGACGGTGAGCCTATGCTCCTGACATGTCTCCCCGCGCTTCAGCGGCACTGGGCGAGATCATCCGGCGGCAGCGGGAGTTGTCCGAGCTGTCGATGCGCCAGTTCGCCGAGCTGGCGGGCATCTCGAACCCGTATCTGTCGCAGATCGAACGTGGCCTTCGGGCGCCGTCGCAGCAGGTCGTCGACGGCATCGCGCAGGCGCTCCACCTGTCGGCCGACGCGCTGTATAAGCAGGCCGGGATGACGCCCCCGGGCGAGGAGGCCGAGGACAACGCGGTGCTCGACGCGATCGCCGCCGACCCCCGTTTGACCGCCCGCCAGCGCAAGGCGCTCGCGGAGATCTACGAGTCGTTCGTGGCCTCGGCGCCGGCCGGCCGACGATCGTCGTGAGCGCCGGGCGCAAGCAAGGCAAGGCCGCGCTCGTCACCGGGGCGGCCAGCGGGATCGGGCGTGCTGTGGCCGACCGGCTAAGCAAAGACGGCATGGAAGTCCTGAGCGTCGATCTCAAACCCGACCCCGACGGCCCCGGAACGCCTTACCAAGCCGACCTGACCGACGCCACGGCCAACGAAGCCGCGGTCAACGAGGCCCTGAACCGGTTCGGCCGCCTCGACGTCGTCGTCGCGAACGCCGGCATCCAGCACGTCTCGCCGATCGAAGACTTCCCGGTCGACAAGTGGAACACGATCGTGTCGCTGCTGCTCACGAGCCCGTTCCTCCTCGCCAAATACTCGTGGCCTGCACTCAAGAACTCCGGCGCCGGCAGGTTCGTGGCGATCGCGTCGGTGCACGGCCTCGTCGCCTCGCCGTACAAGGCCGCGTACATCTCGTCCAAGCACGGCGTTGTCGGCCTCGTGAAGACTCTGGCGCTCGAAGGGGCAGAACACGGGATCACCGCCACCGCGGTGTGCCCCGGTTACGTCCGCACGCCACTCGTCGAGAAGCAGATCGCCGACCAGGCCAAGGCGCACAACCTCCCCGAGGAGGAGGTGCTCGAGAAGGTGATCCTCCAGCCCCATGCGGTCAAGGAGCTGATCGAGCCCTCCGAGGTTGCGGGCGTCGTCGCGTTCCTCGTCAGCCCCGCCGGCAGGGCGTTCACGGGCGTCCCGGTGACGCTCGACCAGGGCTGGACGGCGCGCTAGGCCGCCTCGTCGCGCAACGGGCGCAGAAGCGCCTCCGTCTTCACCAGCTGATCGAGCAGCGCGACCGCCGCGCCCTCCATCACGTCGTTCGCGTTCACCTCGCCGGAATCGTCGATGAACTGCTGGTAGAACGGGATGTTGACCTGCTCGATCAGGGGATACAGCTTCACCGCGGTCACCACCTGCTGAAGCTGCTCGACCGACCGCGTCCCTGCCGCCACCCCGCCGTAGGAGACAAACCCCAACGGCTTATTGCGCCACTCGTGGTGCAGGTAATCGATCGCGTTCTTCAGCGACGCCGGGTACCCGTGGTTGTACTCGGGCGTGACGAACACGAACGCGTCGGCGGCGTCCACCTTCTCGCTCCACTGGTGCGTGTGCGGATTCGTGTACTGCCGCAACCGCGGATGGTTCGGCTCGTCGAGCAGCGGCAACCTGAACTCGACGAGGTCGACCACCTCGATCTCGAACGCCCCGTGATCGGTCGCACGCTGGATGAACCACTGCGCGACCGGCCAGCCTCCCCGACCGGGCCGGGTCGAGGCGATGATGATCATCAGCCGCGGCATCGCCCCGGCAGACTACTGGCAGCGGCCCAGTGGTCGCTTTCGCAAATACGACGACATTCGCCGTACTTACGAAAGAGACCAGTCAGCGGAAGCGGACGAGCGACAGGTTGCCGTGCGCGGTGGCCCCGCCGTCGCTGATCGTCACGGCCGCCCCGAGCTGGTTGCCGTGAGCGTGCTCGAGCATCGACTTGCCGGCGGACGTGAGCGAGAAGATCAGGTAGCCGACGTCACGCGCGCCGAGCAGCTCGGACCCGGTCGAGGCGACCACGGTGTTGCCAACCGACACGGTGGTCTTCGTATGGCATGGCGTCGAGGCCAGGCACTCGGCGAGGATCCCGCCGGTCCCTCCGGAGGACACGAAGTCGCTCAGCCCGAGGATCCGGAGCGTCGAGGACTGGCTGGCGCTGCGCGCCGGCGCGGCCCCGCTGGTCGAGAACGGTGCCAGCGTGATCAGGCGGTTCAGCGTCAGCGTCTTGGACGCTGAGCCGGTCAGGCGCACGAGCAGCCGGCCGCCGCGTGCGTGGGCGAGCATCGACCGTCCGGCGCCGGTCAGCGAGAAGAAGATGATCCCGCCGGCGTTCGCCGGAATCTGCTCGGAGCCGGTGCGGGCGACCACCGTGCGCCCCGACGTGAGCGTGATCGCGATGTGACACGTGCGACCGTTGTCGCACACCGCGGGAAGCCCCCCGGTCCCGCTCGAAGACACGAACGCGGTCCGGCCGGCGATCCCGATGTGGGGCTTCGCGGTGACCATCGGCGAGGTGCCGAGCACGCTGCCGTTCGAGGCGAGCGCCTGCACCTCGAAGTCAGCCACCCCGGTCGGCGCCGAGATCGAGGTCTCGAAGTTGTTCCAGACCGACGTCTGAAGCGGCACCAGCGAGTTCGCGCTGGTGCCCGCCAGCACCCGCCACGATGACACGGCGGTGTCGCCGTTCCAGCTCGCCCACAGCTCGGTCGTCCCGTCGTTGTTCGGAGCAAGCGTCATCGCCGGCGGCGTCGTGGGCTGGCCGCTCCAGGGCAACTTGTAGGCGCGGTAGCTCGACGTGTTCGAGGTGAAGCGGGCGTCGAACACCTCCTGCCCGGACGAGTTGAACTCGGTGAAGTAGGGCTGCTGCCCCCAGCCGACGAACAGGTCGTTGTTGGGAAGCACCTGGGCGTTGCCCTCGAAGTTGGTGTCCAGCGCCGGGCTGTGCTCGAACTGCCTGACCAGCGTCACGGTCTTGCTCGTCTCGTTGACGGCCAGCTCGACGGCTCGAGCCTGGTGGACCGTGGGCGGCCCGCCACCGTCGTCGAACGCCGTGAAGATGCCGCCGGACTGCACGAGTACGTCGTGCTGGAACGCCGTCTGCGTGCCCGCCCCCATCTTGAAGTTGTTCTGGTTCGTGCCGAGCGTCCAGATCACCGCTCCGGTGTTGTGGTCGATCTTGTACACGCCCCAGGTGTTCCGCATCGACACGATCAGATTGCCGTCGCTGTCGAGCGAGATCGAGTTCAGGTGATAGGGGTCGTACACGAATCCCGGCGCGCCCTTCTTGAAGAACGACTGGGTGATCGGGATGTGGTCGAGCGCATGCCACTCGAACAGGACCAGCCCGGTCTTGACGTCGATCTCCTGGATGACCGAGTCCATCAGCGGCCGCCCCATCCCGGCGTAGTGCACCGGGGAGACGCCGACGACGTAGGCATCGCCCTGGGGCGTGACCAGGAACTCGTGCAGGTCCATGCCCTGCAGGCCGTTGCCCGCCTGGACGGTGGCGATCTGCTGGTACTGGGTGTTGTAGATCACGCCCTCGCCGCGCCCTGACCCATTGTTCGTGAAGCCCTGCCACCAGGTCAGCACCGGCTGACCGTTCAGGGTCTGCACGCGGAAGTCGGTCGCGAGCTCGTTGGCCGGGACCGGCTGGAACCAGATCATCTTGCCTGACGAGTTGAGGATCATCGGGCCGTTCTGGAGCGGGCCGTACTGGGGGGTGACGAAGATGTCGCCGGGATACGCCGAGGACGAATTCCGATTGACCGTGATCGAAGCCGGCAACAGGCTGGGCTGCGTGTGGAAGTGCTGGACGCCGTTCGAGCCCGCCGGGACCATCGGCAGCTTCATCGGGTTGATCGTCCCGAACGGCGTCGCGATCCCGAAGTGGAACGTGCCGCTCGTGCCGCCCAGCACATTGAGCCCGGTGGTCACGGTCACGGTCTCGCCGGCGGTGAAGGGCACGCTCGGGACGAAGCTCCCGCCGTCTCCGTCGGAGTCCGCGTCGATCGCGCCCGAGTGGGCGCCGCTGCTCGACCCGACGACCGTGATGTGCCCGATCTGGCCCGCCGGGATCCCCCGGAACGTG
This sequence comes from uncultured Solirubrobacterales bacterium, assembly GCA_963755525.1. Lineage (GTDB taxonomy): Bacteria > Actinomycetota > Thermoleophilia > Solirubrobacterales > Solirubrobacteraceae > Palsa-465. The sequence goes on from CAVWKC010000005.1 coordinate 79,521, forward strand.
ATCTGGGTCTGGGGCAGCGCGTAGGTCGTTCCCGGGCTCGGGAACACCGCCACCTGCGCCTGGGCGAACGCGGTCTGGAGCCGCGGCGAGCAGCGCCACGGCCGCAACCAGCCCGACCACCAATCCCCGGGCGACCCCAGACCACCGTCGGGACCTCATCTGTCTCGAAACCTCCTGCAACCAACCATGGAAACCCGTCACGGGTGCAAACGTTGCGGCCTGCAGGCTAGCTTGCCTACCGTACGGTTACGATCAGGCGCTCCGGACACGTACCGCGGCGGACATATACCGCGGCGGACACGTATGGTTCCGCGTCATGCGCTTCGCCTCGGTCCTACACGACGGCACGCCCATGGCCGTGCTGCTCGACGGCGACCAGGCCGTGCCGCTGCGCGGCGTCTCCGAGCTTGGCCGCGAAACGCCCGCGTCCGTGCTGCGCGACCCGCCACTCGAACCCGACTCGGCCTTCCCCAGCGCCGACCTCGAGAGGCGCCCGGTTGTGCCCAAGCCCGGGAAGGTCATCTGCGTCGGGCTCAACTACGCCGCCCACATCGAGGAGACCAAGCGCGAGCAGTCCGACTACCCGGTGCTGTTCACAAAGTTCGTCACCTCGCTCACCGGGCCGTACGACCCGATCCCGCTCCCACCGGAATCCGAGGCGATCGACTATGAGGGCGAGGTCGTAGTCGTCATCGGCGAGCGGGGGCGCCGCATCCCGCGCGAGCGCGCGCTCGACCACGTCGCCGGCTACGCCATCGCCAACGACGTGACCATGCGCGACTACCAATACAAGACGCACCAGTGGCTCCAGGGCAAGGCGTGGGACGCGTGCACACCCGTCGGCCCGGACCTCGTCACGCTCGACGAAGCCCCCGACCCCCTCACGCTCAGAACCTTCGTCAACGGGGTGAAGGTCCAGGAGGCCTCGACCGAGCTGCTGATCTTCGACGTGGCCACGCTCGTCAGCGCGATCTCCGAGTTCGCCACGGTCGAGCCAGGCGACCTGATCCTGACCGGGACCCCTGCCGGCGTCGGCTTCCGGCGCGACCCCCCGCTACTGCTCACCGACGGCGATGTGGTCGCGGTCGAGGTCGACGGAATCGGCCGCATCGAGAACCGCTGCGTCGCCGATCAGGGCGCCAAGAACACCATGCCCTGAGGCTGAACGGCGGGGCCGGTCAGACCGACGCGCGTGATCCCGCCGCGTTACGGAATTCTCAGGCTGCTCTTAGTCGGAGAGCGCGCTGCGGACCGCCGCGGCGAACTCGTCGACGTCCTCCGCGGTCGTGTCCCACGAGCACATCCACCGCACCTCACCCGCGGGCTCGTCCCAGGTGTAGAACGGGAAATCGCGCTGAAGTGGCTCGATCACGGCAGGCGGGAGCGCGGCAAACACCGCGTTCGTCTCCACGGGCCGGGTGATCGTGAGACCCGGCAAATCGACAACCGCGCCGGCAAGCAGCGACGCCATCGCGTTCGCGTTGCCGGCGCACCGAAGCCACAGGTCGTCGTCGAGCAGCGCCTCGAACTGCGCCGCGAGGAAGCGCATCTTCGACGCGAGCTGCATCGACTGCTTGCGGAGGTACAGGAAATCCGGGACCAGCTCGGGGTTCAGGACCACGACCGCCTCGGCGCCGAGCAAGCCGTTCTTGGTTCCGCCGAACGACAGCACGTCCGCCCCGTGCGCGACCTCCGCAAGCGACACTCCGAGCGCCGCGGCCGCATTCGACAGCCGCGCCCCGTCGATGTGCAAGACCATGTGATGCTCGTGCGCCAGATCCGCCAACGCCCGCGTCTCGGCCGGCGAATACAGCGTCCCGAGCTCGGTGCACTGCGAGATCGACACCGCGCGCGGCTGCACCGCGTGCTCGTCCCCAACCCGCGCGATCCGGCTCTCGACGGCCTCCGGGGTCAGCTTCCCGTCGACGCCGGCGACCGTGAGCAGCTTGACGCCGGCGACCGCCTCGGGCGCGCCGCACTCGTCGACGTTCAGGTGCGCGGTCTCCGCGCAGATCACGCCCTCGAACCGCCGGCATGCCGCCCGCATCGACACCACGTTCGCGCCCGTGCCGTTGAACACGAAGAACGCGCTCGCTTCGGGGGCGAACGTGTGGGCCACCCTCGCCTCGACTCCGATCGTGTACTCGTCGTGCCCGTACCCGAACGTGTGCCCGACGTTCACCCGCGCGATCGCCGCGAGCACGTCGGGGTGGATTGTGGCCGAGTTGTCCGAGGCGAACCCGCGCGCGCTGTTCACGCTGCGAGCTTAGCCTTCAGCGACGAATAGAAGATCGACAGCGGGAACTCGTCGTCGCGGACGAGGTCGACATACGGCCGCGGGTCCTCGACGTCGTCGAACTCACGCACGCCCGCGACCCACTTCGATCCGGAAGCGGGCGGCACGCTCGCCGCTACCAGATCGTGCGCCGCGGCCCAGTGCTGGAGCTTGGTCCGGTCGATCCCGCGACGGTAGAGCTCCTCGACCTCCTCGCGCAGGGCGGCGACACCGTCGGCCACGCGCTCCCACTCGATCGTCAGCTGGTTGTCGGTCCAGTGCAGGTAGCCGTGGCGGTGCAGGAACGCGAACAGCAGCTGCCCGCCGAGCCCGTCGTAGTTGCGGATCCGCGATCCGGTGATCGGGAACCGCAGGAGCCGGTCGAGCAGGATCGAGTACTGGACGTAGCGCGCGAACCCGACGCCCTCGGCCTCGAGCGCCACCGCATGGCCGAACGCGGTCAGGTCGCAGCGGAGCTCCTCGAGCGAGTACATCCAGTACGGCGCCCGCTGGCGGATCATGAACGGGTCGAACGGCAGGTCGCCGTGGCTGTGGGCCCGGTCGTGGATCAGGTCCCACAGGATGTAGGCCTGCTGCGACATGCCCGGGTTGGCGAGCATGCAGGCCGCGTCGGGCGGGAGGTTCAGCCGGAGAAGATCGGCTGCGGCGCCGCCGAGGCGCCGCAGCCGCGCGGCCTCACGGTCACAGAAGATCGCCCCGAAGTTCGAGACCGGGCGGCCGGCGACCGACACGGTCTCGGGGAACAGCACCGCGCACTCGCTGTCGTAGCCGCGGGTCGCGTCGACGAGCTCGACCGGGACGTACTTGGGGTTGTCGAACCCGCCCGACTCGAGCTCGGCGATCCAGTCCGGCCACGGGACGCGCACGATCAGCGCCTCGAAGCAGGTGTCGCGCGAGCCGTTCTGCTTGTACATCGGGAACAGCACCAGGTGCTCGATCCCGTCCCTGCGCATCAGCTCGGGGCGGAACTCCGCGAGCGCGCGCGTGAAGTCCGGCTTGCCGAAGTCCCAGGCGCGGAGATCGTCGACCGCCGCGGTCAGATACGCCTCGTTATGCGGGAAACGCGGCTTCAGCTCCTCGATGGCGTCGGCCATCGCGGCGACATGTCCGCGCGCCGCGTCGGCGTCCGCGCCGTCCGCGAGCGATCCGTCGGGCGCCTGGAGCAGCGCGAGCGCGTCGGTCTCGTCGCGCAGCCGCGCCCACGCCGGCGCGTGCTCGGGGCCGTCATCGTCGCGCTCGTGGATCACCGGCCAGCTCCCGCCGGCGGGCGGGGCGGCCCAGTAACAGAGGTTGAGCCACAGCGAGCGGTGGTCGAGCTCGTCGATGCAGTCGTCGCCGAACAGGTCGGAGTCGGCGAGCACGACGATCCTCCCCTGCCCGTGCGTCGCGGTCACGATCAGCGGGGCTCCCGGAACGGACGCCGTCGCGTGCGTGCGCGCCAGGATCATGGCGCCGTTGCTGCATGAGATCGTCGTCGCCCGGTACAGGCAGGCCGCGTTGACGCGCGCGCGCAGATCGCCAACTCGGCCGCGGGCGCCACGCTGAAGCTCGGCGAGCACCCAGCTCGGAGCGCTCATGTTGTGCTCGTAGTCCTGGACGGTGTCGTTCTCGAGGTGGAGCCCGAACCGCTCGAGCAGCTCGTTGAGGTTGTTGCCGTACTTGTCCTGCTCGGTCTCGCCGAGCACGATCAGCCCGCCCCCGCCGGCCACGAACGTCTCGATCGCGTCGAGCTCGGCGGCGCTGAGCCGCGGCGTGCCGGTGCCGGTCGTCTTCTCCCACCGCGGGTCTGACGGGTGCGCGATCACGAGCACGCCGGCGCCGGCCAGCGCCTCCTCGGTCAGCTGCCCCTCGGCGTGGGCGTCGACGACGAAGTCGCGCTCGGCCAGCGCGGCCGCGGCGCGTGCGTACGAAGCGTCGCCGGGGTGAGCGGGCTGCATCTGGCGCGCGAGCTCGGGGCGGATCGTCCACGCCTCGCTGTGAGCCTCGTCGAAGATGACACGGGCAAGCATTCCGGATTCGGTCATGACCTAGAGCCTACTCAGGCCTCCACCGGTTGTCGATGCCGAAATCGATGTAATCTGTGCAATAGATCGCCATATGGACGCCCAAGATCGTCAGATTCTTGCGCTGCTCGTCGAGGACGGCCGGCGTACCTACGACGACATCGCCAAGCACGTGTCGCTGTCGGCGCCGGCGGTCAAGCGGCGCGTCGACCGGCTCCGCGGCCGCGGCGCGCTTCGCGGGTTCACGGCCGTCGTCGACCACAACGCGCTCGGCGACCACACCGAGGCGTTGATCGAACTGTTCTACGCGCCGGGGACGCTGCTCGACGCGGTCACGGAGACGCTCCGCCGCCACCCCGAGGTCGTCGAGGCTTGGAGCGTCACCGGCGAGGCCGACGCGATCGCGCGCGTGCGCACGCAGAACAACGCCGACCTCGAGCGCCTGATCATGGACCTGCAGCGCGACGGCCACGTGGTGCGGACGCGGTCGCAGGTGGTCATGTCGCGGCTGGTGTCGCGCGCTGGTTCTTAGGGCCTCGCTTCGCGCGTCGTCCATGGGGCCGTTCCGCCGGGCGTCCGTGCCCGGCGGGCGTGGATGCGGACCGCCGGTGTCTCTGGGTCGGCGGCGCCCCAGTTCAGGTGCCCGCCGCTAAAACCCCAACCCGCCCCACGACCCCCGCGGACTCAGCGACCCCCCGCGCGGCACGGATGCCGCGCGGAACCGGCCTCGTGGCTCGGCCCGCTCGGCATCCGGCCTCGCCAAGCCGGGCCGGCCACGAGTCATCCGGCTGGACGTCGAGCGCAGCGAGACCCATAACTATCCAACAGACCAGCGACCAACCTTGACACGAACTTGTCAAGGTTTGCTAGAGTCCCGCCCCATGCGCGACTTCATGGCGGCTACCCGCGACCGCATCATCGTCTACGACGGCGGGATGGGGGCGACGCTCGAGCAGTTCGACCTCAGCCTCGAGAACGACTACAAGCTTCCCGGGCGCTGCCATGAGGTGCTCGTCCTGAATCGGCCCGACGTGATCGAGGGCGTCCACACGGCGATGCTCGACGCCGGCGCCGAGGTGCTCGAGACCGACACGTTCCAGGCCTCGCGGCTGAAGCTCTCCGAATGGGGGCTCGAGCAGCACACGTTCGAGATCAACCAGAAGGCGGCGGAGATCGCGCGCAAGGCCGCCGGCGAGAACCGTTTCGTCGCCGGCTCGATCGGCCCGACCGGCTTCCTGCCGGCGAGCGACGACCCGACGCTCGGTCAGATCCAGTTCCCCGAACTGGTGACCGTGTTCGAGGAGCAGGCGCACGCGTTGATCAAGGGCGGCGTCGACTTGCTGATCATCGAGACCGCGCAGGACATCCTCGAGGTCAAGGCCGCGATCTTCGGCGCGCGCGAGGCGTTCAAGCAGACCGGCCGCACGGTGCCGATCCAGTGCAGCGTGTCGCTCCTGCCGCAGGGCGGCAAGATGCTGCTCGGGACCGACATCAGCGCGGTGCTGGCCACGCTCGAGGCGCTCGACGTCGACGCGATCGGGCTGAACTGCTCGACGGGCCCCGAGGACATGCGGGACGCGATCCGGTTCCTCGGCGAGAACTGTTCGGTCCCCGTCCACTGCATCCCGAACGCCGGCCTGCCGCTCCAGGGCCCGAACGGCGAGACGATCTTCCCCGAGGAGCCCGAGCCGCTCGCGAATGTCCTCGGCGAGTTCATCGAGCGCTACGGCGTGACGATCGTCGGCGGCTGCTGCGGCACCACCCCCGACCACATCGCCGCGATCGCCGAGCGCGCCCGCGCGAACAAGCCGGGCGAACGCCCCGCCCGCCGGCCGCCGCACATCTCGAGCATGATCGCGGCGAACACGCTCGTCCAGGACCCCCGCCCCACGCTGGTGGGCGAGCGGGTCAACTCCCAGGGCTCGCGCAAGGCCAAGGAGATGCTGCTGGCCGACGACTACGACGGCCTGCTGACCGTCGCCGAGGACCAGGTCACCGGTGGCGCCCACGTGCTCGACGTGTGCGTCGCGCTCACCGAGCGCCAGGACGAGGCCGAGCAGATGCGTCAGGTCGTCAAGCGGATCTCGCTGAGCCAGCCGGCGCCGATCCAGATCGACTCGACCGAGCCCGACGTGATCGAGACCGCGCTCCAGCAGATCCCGGGCCGCGCGATCGTCAACTCGATCAACCTCGAGGCCGGCCGGGACAAGCTCGACAAGGTCGTGCCGCTCGCCAAGGCCCACGGCGCCGGGCTGATCGCGCTGACGATCGACGAGGTCGGGATGGCGAAGACCCGCGAGCGCAAGCTCGAGGTCGCCCAGCGGCTCACGCAACTGTGCTGCGAGGAGCACGGGCTCGACCCCGAGGTGCTGATCTTCGATTGCCTGACGTTCACGCTGACCACCGGCGACGAGGAGTGGCGGCCGAGCGCGGTCGAGACGATCGAGGGGATCCGCCTGATCAAGCAGGAGATCCCCGGGGTCAAGACCTCGCTGGGCGTCAGCAATGTCAGCTTCGGGGTCGGCCTGCCGGCGCGCAGCGTGCTCAACAGCGTGTTCCTGCACCACTGCGTCGAGGCCGGCCTCGACCTCGCGATGGTCAACCCCAACCACATCACTCCGTACGGGGAGATCTCCGAGGACGAGCGCGAGCTCGCCGACGACCTGGTCTTGAACCGGCGCGAGGACGCGCTCGAGCGCTACATCGCCCACTTCGAGTCCAAGGGCCCCGCAGAGGCCGAGGAGAAGGCCGATCCGACCGCCGGCATGGAGCCCGAGGAGGCGCTCCACTACCAGATCCTCCGCCGCAAGAAGGAAGGCGTCGAGGACTGGATCGATCGCAGCGTCGAGAAGATCGGCGCGGTGCCGACGCTCAACGACGTGCTGCTGCCGGCGATGAAGGAGGTCGGCGACAAGTTCGGCGCGGGTGAGCTGATTCTTCCGTTCGTGCTCCAGTCGGCCGAGGTGATGAAGCGCGCGGTCGCCCAGCTCGAGCAGTACCTGGACAAGATCGAGGGCTACACCAAGGGCACGGTCGTGCTCGCGACGGTGTTCGGCGACGTCCACGACATCGGCAAGTCGCTCGTCAACACGATCCTCACCAACAACGGCTACACGGTCGTCGACCTCGGCAAGCAGGTCCCGATCCAGACGATCATCGACGCCGCGGTCGAGCACAAGGCGACCGCGATCGGCTTGAGCGCGCTGCTCGTCTCGACCTCCAAGCAGATGCCCGCATGCGTCCAGGAGCTCCAATCGCAGGGACTCGAGTTCCCGCTGCTGATCGGCGGTGCCGCGATCAACCGCAACTTCGGCCTGAGGATCCTGTACCCAAACGGGACCGAGTCCGACGAGGTCTACGAGCCCGGCGTGTTCTATTGCCGCGACGCGTTCGAGGGGCTGTCGAAGATGGACCAGCTCGTCGACGGCGAGGCGCGCAAGGCGCTGATCGCGAAGACGCGCGACGCGGCGCGGGAGCTGCGCGAGCGCCCGCAGGTAACCGACGACGATGCGCCCCCGGTCACCGACGCCTCGGTCCGCAGCGGGGCCGCCACCGACACCCCGATCCCCGAGCCGCCGTTCTGGGGCGCCCGCGAGATCGACGTGCCGATGCACGAGGTCTACCACCACCTCGACACCCACGTGCTGTTCAAGCTCCACTGGGGCGGGCGGGGCGTCAAGGGCGAGGAATGGAAGCGACTCGTCGGCGAGGACTTCAAGCCGCGGCTCGAGCGTATGTGGCGCGAGCAGACCTACCTGCACCCGCGCGCGCTCGTCGGCTACTTCCCGTGCAACTCGGACGGCAACGAGCTGATCGTGTGGGATCCGGATGCCCCCGGAGAGCGTGAGCTGGAGCGCCTCGTATTCCCGCGCCAGCCGCGCCACGACCGGATCTGCCTGGCCGACTTCTATCGGCCGGTCGGCTCCGGCGAGGTCGATGTGGTCGCGCTGCAGGCGGTCACGGCCGGCGAAGAGGTGACCGAGCTGATGGCCAAGCTGGAGGCCGACGGCGAGTTCGCCGAGCAGCTGTTCACCCATGGGCTCGGCGTCCAGACCGCCGAGGGTATGGCCGAGTGGCTCCACTCGCGGGTCCGCGCCGACCTCGGGATCGAGTCGGCCCAGGGCCGCCGTTACTCGTGGGGCTACCCCGCCTGCCCGGAGCAGTCAGAGCACGAGAAGGTGTTCCGGCTGCTCGACGCTCCTTCGATCGGGCTGCGCCTGTCGGGCGGGTTCGCGGTCGAGCCCGAGCAGTCGACGCTCGCGATCGTCGCCCACCACCCCCAGGCCGTGTACTTCGGGATGAAATCGGGCTCGCTGCCCAAGACCGACCGGCAGGCGGCCGACGAGCTGATCGCCGGGTCCGACCGCGACCCGACTCGGCTGTCCGAGCTCAGCGACGCCGAACCGGAGTTGGTGGACGAAGGCGCCGGCGACGGTGAGCCGGCGATGGCCGAGGCGTAGTCGCGTCAGGCAGGTCCGAAGTGGTAGCTGCGCCTGGTCCCGACCTGGGCCCGCGCGACGTTAGGACCGGACGCTGGCGGCGCCGGCCTCGGCGCCCCGTGAGCTCGGGCGCGCCGGCAGCTTGACCGGCGTCGTGTGCATCGCCCGCAGCCTGACCTCGCGCCAGGACATGCCCTCCTTGAGCAGCGCCGGCATGCCCATCAGGATCGCGGTCGTGACCTCGACCGCCTGGAGGATCACGCCGAAGGCGACGCCATCGCCGTAGCCGATGTGCCACCCGGTGTGGAGCACGGTGGCGCAAGCGGCCTGGAACACGCCGAGGTTCGCCGGTGTGGCCGGCAGAACGGCAGTGATGTTGACCGCAAACAGGACGGCGGCCGCGGCGCCAAGGCCGGCGCCGTGCTTGTCGAGCCCGAGCGCGACCAGCAGCACCCAGCAGGACAGACACTGGAGAGCCCACGCTCCGAGCTGGGAGACCGTTGCGATCCCGCCGAGGCGTGGGTCGCGGAACACGCTCAGGCCTGCCCGGACGCGGGTGAGCGCGTTGCGGGCCTGCACCGCGACCGCGTGTAGCCGGGAGCCGGGCGAGCGATTAGCGGCGTCCCGCAGCACGATCGGCGCCAGCATCACCAACACCAGCAGCACGAGCGGTGCGACGGCCGCCACCACGAGCGCGTTCTGGTGGCCGTTGAAGAAGTCGACCGACGAGAACATGACCGCGCCGAGCACGATCAGCGCGACGATGTTGAGCAGCGTCTGCGACACGACCGTGCCGAGCACGATCGGGAGGTTCTCGCGCGGGCGACCGGTTCTTCGCGCCACCACTAGCGCACGAGAAGGCTCACCGAGGCGGGCCGGCAGGGTCGAGGACATCAGCACGCCGATGAACGTCCCCTGGGCAGCATCGGCCAGCCGGACGCGGGCGCGAGGCAGCGCGGCTTTGAGAATCGCGTGCCACGAGACGGCGCGCATCACCATCGCGCTGCACATGATCGCGAGGCCAAGCAGAATCAGCGTCGGGCTCGCGGTGATCAGCGCCTTGGCGATGTTGGTCAACCCGATCTTCTGAAGCGCGAGGAACGCGAGCACGGCGCCGCCGATCGAAACGGTGGCGAGGCCGACACGGCGCGCGACGCCAAGCGCCTTGCTGTGCCGCTGCGGTCCGGTGAGCGCCGGCTCCAGGCTGGCCAGCCGCTGCGCCGGGACGCGCGGCTTCAGATCGGCCGCGCGCGCGCCGACACGGACCGCAGCGCGCTGGAACGCGCCTTCCGGCTCGGGTACCGCGATCGCGTCCTCGTAGGCCTCCAGCACCTGGGCGGCGACCCGCGGCCACGCGAACCGCTCGGCGCCGAGCGCGGCGGCGCGAGCCATCTGGGCGCGGCGGACGGGCTCCTCGTAAAGGTCGCGCAGCGCCTCGGCCAGCGTCTGGGCGTCGCCCCGCGGCACGAGCACGCCATCGACGCCGTCGCGCACCACGTCGCGGTAGCCGGCGATGTCCGAGGCGACCACCGGCGTGCCGGCCGCGAACGCCTCGGTCAGCACCATCCCGAAGCTCTCGCCGCCGAGCGACGGGGCGCACAGCACGTCGCCGGCCTCGAGCTCGGTCCGCTTGGTCTCGTCGTCGACCTTGCCGAGCACGCGCACGTCGCGCATGTCGAGCATCATCGGGGAGAGCTCCTGCTCGGACGGGCCGATCACGGTCAGCTCCGTCGGGACGTGCTCGCGCAGCGCCTCGAACGCCCGCAGCAGCACCGGGAGCCCCTTGCGCTCAACCGCCTGGCCGACGAACACGATCCTCAGCTTGTCGGACTGGGGACGCAGCGCGCCGAGGGCGGCGCGTTCGCTGTCGACGAGGACGCCGTTGGGGATGATCCGGTAGTGGCCGCCGAAGAACCGACGCGCGGTCCACGCGGCCGCCTCGGACACGGCGATCCGGACGTGGAGCCGGTTGAGCATCCGGCGCGCGCCGAGCGCGGTCGCGATCCCGTTCGAGACCCGGTTCTCGTTGTAGGTGTGGAACGTGCCGACCAGCGGAAGGCGGATCTGGTCGGTGATGAGCCACGGCGATACCGGCGCGAGCGGCTCATGGACGTGGACCACGTCATAGTCTCCGGTGCGAAGCTCCCGGAGCGCCGTGGCATATGCGTACGGCGTGAGCGAGACGTTCGAGACGGCCTGATTGGCCTTCAGCGACAGGGTCCGGCCGAGCGACACCAGATACTCGGGCTTCTGCATCTCCTGTGGGCGCGCGCCGCGGTGGAGCACCGACGAGTACCGGCCCGGTGGGTCGTAGGGCGCCAGGACCCGAACGTGGTGTCCGTCATCGATGAAACGCTCGGCGAGCGCCTCGATGTGCCTCGTGACGCCCCCCGGATACGTCCACGAGTACGGCGAAAGAATCGCTACTCGCATCGGGTGTAATGGTAATCGTTGAGCGTGCGGATCATGGGGGCTGCGCGGGGCCGCGCGTATCATCAGGTACACCGATGCCGGTCCGACATTTCGTCAAATACACCTTTCTCAAGGTCGATCCTGCCTGGCGGCGCCTCGATCGCGACCGCCGCGCCGGCGACAAGCGGGAGTTCATCGCGGCCTGCGAGGACTTCGCCGACGGCCATCTACTGCGGGCGTTCTCATTGGTCGGGACGCGCGGGGACGCCGATCTGATGCTGCTGTCGCAGGCCCAGAATCTCGAGCGGATCCACGAGTTCCACGTCGTGCTCGCCCAGAGCGGCCTGATGAAGTGGTGCGAGATCCCCTACTCGTTCCTGGCGATGACCAAGCCGTCGGAGTACTCCGACGAGTCCCGGCTCGAGGTTCGCCCCGCGCACGGCAAGTACCTGTTCGTGTACCCGTTCGTCAAGACGCGCGCCTGGTACGGGCTGCCGGCGGACGAGCGGTGGCGGATCATGCAGGAGCACATCAAGCTCGGGCGGGAATATCCGTCGGTCGACCTGAATACGAGCTACTCGTTCGGGCTCGACGACCAGGAGTTCGTGGTCGCGTTCGAGACCGACAACCCGGCGGATTTCTTGGATCTGGTGCAGCGGCTGCGAACGACCGAGTCGAGCGAGTACACGCTGCGGGACACGCCGACGTTCACGTGCATCTCCTGCTCGGTCGAGCGGGCGCTGGGCGCGCTCGACGGCGACGCGCTACCTCGCGAGCGCGACCTGGTGGCGGGGGTCGCCCGGGCGTGACGTCCGAGCCGGCCAAGCTGGCGCTCGACTTCGACGAGATCCGCGATGTGACCGTGATCGGCGCCGGGCCGGTCGGCCTTTGCACGGCCTTCTGGGCCGGCATGCGCGAGGCGTCCTCGCGCGTGATCGACTCGCTACCGGAGCTGGGAGGCCAGCTGACGACGCTGTATCCCGAGAAGTGGATCTTCGACGTGCCCGGCCATCCGCGGGTGCTCGCGCGCGATCTCGTGGAGCTGCTGCGGGAGCAGGCGCTCGACCAGTTCGACGTGCCGGTCCATCTGGCGACGACGGCCTCGAGGATCTCATGGGAGGGATCGGGAGACGATCGAGTGGTGGTGTTGCACACCGATTCCGGCGAGCTCCGCTCACGTACGGTGATCGTCTCCGGCGGGCACGGCGCGTTCGAACCGAAGAAGCTCCCGGGCTACGACATGACGCCGTGGGAGGGACGCGGCGCGCACTACATCGTCGGCGACAAGTCGGTGTTCGAGGGCAAGCGCGTGATGATCGTCGGCGGCGGCGACTCGGCGATGGATTGGGTGATCAACCTGCTCGACACGGCGGGTTCGCTCTCACTGGTACACCGCCGCGAGGGATTCCGCGCGCACGAGCTCACCGTCGGCCAGGTGCTCGAAGCTGCCGACCGCGGCGACGTCGCGATCCACGTGCCGTTTCAGATCCGCGAGGTGTCCGGCAACGGTCACGTCGAGCGCGTCCGGCTGCTCAATTCGCAGGATGAGGCGCACGAGATCGAGGTCGAGGTCGATGCGATCCTGCTTCAGCTGGGGTTCAAGACCGCGCTTGGGCCGTTGAAGGACTGGGGCTTCGAGGTGGTCAAGGGTGGGATCGTGGTAGATCAGCTGATGAAGACGTCGCTGGAGCGCGTCTGGGCGTGCGGCGACATCGCCACGTTCGAAGGCAAGCTGAAGCTGATCGCCACCGGATTCGCGGAGTCGGCGATCGCGGTTGCCCAGGCCGTCCACGAAATCCGCCCCTCGGTCCGGCTCCAGCCGGGGTACTCGACAAACACCGGCGTCCCCGGGGTCGTTGCCGGCCAACCGTAAAAGCGAGGCGGTCGCCGAGAAGCCGGCCGTCAGGGCGCTCCGCGCGGCCGACCCGGTGCTGCGGGGCGTCATCGATTCACTTGGGCCCGACGGGCTCGAGGACTTCCGCTCAGGCCTCCCGAGCGACAGCTACGCGACGCTGATTCGCGCGATCGCCGGCCAGCAGCTCTCGAACCGGGCCGCGGTCGCGATCTACAACAAGCTGCTTGGACGGTACGGGGGTCGGGCGCCCTCGCCGACCGAGATCCTCGCCGAAGACCCAGAGGAGCTGCGGGTCGCGGCGGGCCTCAGCCACGCGAAGGTGCGGTATCTCAGGTCGCTCGCCGAGCACGTGCTCGACGGCTCGCTCGAGCTCGACCGACTCGACGAGCTCTCGGACGACGAGGTGATCGCCGCGCTCGTGGCGGTCAAGGGCATCGGGCTGTGGAGCGCACAGATGTTCCTGATCATCCATCTGCGCCGGCCGGACGTGCTTCCGGTCGGCGACCTCGGGATCCGCAAGGCGATCATGACCCTCTACGGACTGCCGGCGCTGCCCGGACCCGCCGAGATCATCGAGATCGGCGAGCCGTGGCGCCCATATCGCACGCTCGCCTGCCTCTACCTGTGGCGGTCGCTGCACACGACGCCCGTGTGAGCGAATGGCGCTGCAAAACCGCCAAAGCGGCAGCGAACGCCCACCTCGGCACATAAGTGCCACGAGGGCGCTTACATACCGCGGCGGCCTCCGTGACAGAGGTTTGGCAAGCTTATGACCCGTGGAGCGGGACCTCGTCCGAGCGTCGCACCGCGGCGAGACGCATCCAGGTGCCGTCCTCCGCGGTAAATCGCGGCAAACCGCCCGCGGACGAGCCGCACCCGTAAACCGAACCAGCCCCGAAAGGCGGGGTTCAGACGGCGGAGACTTCTTCCTCTTCGGCGACCCGGAACGAGGAACCGCAGCCGCAGGCCGCGACCACGTTCGGGTTGTCCACCTTGAAGCCGGCGCCCTGGAGGCCGTCGACGAAGTCGATCACCGAGCCCCTGACGTACGGGAGGCTGGGCCGGTCGACCAGCAGCCGGATTCCCTTGTCCTCGAACACGGTGTCCTCGTCGCGCTGCTCGTCGAACGCGAGCGCGTACTGGAAGCCCGAGCAGCCGCCGCCCCGAACGCCTACCCGCAGCCCGGCGGTGTTGGCGACCGCGCTCTGTGAGTCGAGGAACTCGCGTACCTTCTCGGCGCCCTTGTCGGTCAGTGTGATCATGGGATCTCTATCGGCTCCTTGCTTCATTCAGTATAGCGATGGCATCTCGCTACGCTACGGACATGGCAGCCACCGACGCATCGGCCACTCCTGACGAGCTGAAGACCAGGATAGAGGCCGGTATCCCGGGAGCGACCGCGGCCGTGACCGGGGATGGCCACCACTTCAACGCGGTTGTGTCGGCACCTGCTTTCCAGGGCCTGTCCCGCATCGCCCAGCACCGGCTCGTGTACGACGTGTTCGGCGCGGAGGTCGGGGACCGCATCCACGCCCTGTCAATCCAAACGAAAGCCTCGGAAACGGAGAGCAGCGCATGAGCGACGATCAGACCATCCAGATCCGCGAGGCGATCCAGAGCGCGATCGCCGAGAACCCCGTGATCCTGTTCATGAAGGGCACTCCAGACCAGCCGATGTGCGGCTTCTCGGCTCGCACGGTGGCGATCCTGCAGTCCGTCGGCACGCCGTTCGCGGCGGTCAACATCCTCCCCGACCCGCGGATCCGCCAGGAGCTCTCGGCGGTGTCGGACTGGCCGACGATCCCGCAGCTGTTCATCGACGGCGAGTTCGTCGGCGGTTGCGACATCGTCACCGAGATGTACGAGTCAGGCGAGCTGCAGCACACGCTCGGAGTCGAGGACGACGCCACCAACGGGCAGGCCGCGCCGGAGGCACAGGCTCAGGAGCCCGCGCCACTGACGATCGAGAACCGTCTCTAAGGCTTGACCAACAGCACCAGCGTGGTCCGGCCGGTGATCAACAGCGCCCGGTCGCGGAACACGCGACGCCTGGCCTGACCGGGCACATTCGCGTACAGCCCGTCGTACGTCGGGATCGACGCGATCGCGTCGCGCAGCTCGTCGAGCGACGAGATCGGCCCGGTTCCGCTTCCGGACCCCGACGGCGCGCCGCTCCCCGATAAGGAAACGACGAGCTGCGAGGACAGGCCGTTCGCGGTCGCCGGCGTCGGCGACGCCGGGCCGTGGATCGTCACCGCGAGCGGGCCATTCGCGCCCCTCGGAATCCGGATCCGGAACGACACGCGACGCACCGGGCCCCGGTAGACCCGCACGAGCAGCCGGACCCTCACGCTACGGCCCGCCCTGACTGGGCCGACGGCGCGCGCGGACACGATCGACCCCATCGCCAGGCCGCGCGAGGCGGTCATGTTGGCGACCACATGCGTGACGTGCAGCGCGGCGTAGTCGACCCGCTCGAAGTCCGAGAACGCGGTGGTCACGTCGGCGGAGGCGGCGCTCGCGAGCTCGGGCGGCGTCTCGCCCTCGTCGCCGGCGGTCCCGGTGCCGACGTAGCGGTTGCAGAAGCCGAGCGGCTGGCGGCTCTCGCGCAGGTAGATGCGCAGGCACATCGTCCCCGACTCGTCGGCGGGCGGCCCGTCGTAGATCTGGGTGGCCGCCTGCGCCACCTCGAGCGGCGCGATCGTGTCGACCAGCGAGCTCCCGAGCGGCAGGCCGACGTCGGTCTCGTCGGCGACCTGCGTGTCGAGCGACTGCGACTGGCCGGTGTCGAGGTCGTTCACGGTCACGTCGACGGGAACGGTGGGCGGCGGCGCCCCGACCTCGCCGATCACCGCGTTCGGCGTGTCGCTCGACAGCATGCCCTCGGTGTGACCGGGCGAGGCCAGCTTGTAGCTCGGCTGCTCCGTCGGGTCCGGGTTGTTGACGACGTAGTAGACGTAGGCGTCCTGGAGCAACAGCGAGCGCCGTCCGGAGCCGTCGAGCTCGTGCCCGAACGCGTACACGGTCGGCCCGTCGACGTACGTGACGGTCCCGACCGCTCCCATCGGCACCGCTCCCGACGAGTAGCTGGCGCTCACCGACGCACCCGGGATCAGCGGCTGGACGGGGAAGTTCGTGACCTGGCTGCCTCCGGTCGGCGCGGCGACCACGAGTCGGCCGGCGCGCGCGGCGGCCCGCTGGACGAGGCCGAACACCGACGGTGACAGCCCGCCGACGGTCAGCGGCGCGAGCAACGGCGTGGCCTTGGCGGCCAGTCGCGGCAGGTCCGGCGGCGGGTCCACGGGCTCGCCAAGCATCTGCTCGATCGGCGTCACCAGCACGACGTTGTTGCCGTACTGGCCGATCCCCTCGGAGATCGCCCCCGCGTTCTCGAGCGTCCCGAACGAATCGGGGCAGTAGACCGGAGAGCCCGAAAACCCCTCGGCGACGCCGCTCGGGTCGACCGCGGGCCCCGACACCTGGACGAGGATCCTCGGCCCCTCGCCTGGCTGTTCCACGATGTCGATCACCTGGACGTTGAACGACGAGATCGTCGTCCCCTGGATCACGGTCTCGCCGGTGCACTGCATCCCGGGCTGCACCTGGGACAGCGGCATGATCGGTCCACCGCTCTGGGCCAGCGCGGCGTTCGCGGGCAGGCACAGCCCAGCGAGCACGACGCAGATGAGAAGTCGGAGGTGCAAATTGTCCCCTTTCCGGCCGTGCGCGGCCCCGCGCGGCGCCCACAGCATACCCCGGGATAGCATCGGCTCATGGCCACGACTCGGGCCGCCCCCACCAGCGTCGTCGCGCTCCGTTTCGACGGCGCGGCGCTGTGGGCGATCGACCAGACCGAGCTCCCTTGGCGCGAACGCGAACTCGAGCTCCGCACGGCCGAGGAGGTGGCCGAGGCGATCCGCCGGCTCGCAATCCGCGGCGCTCCGCTGATCGGTGTCGCCGGCGCCTACGGCATCGTGCTGGAGCTCGCGCGGGACCCGTCGGCGGAGGCGCTCGACCGGGCCCGCGACGTCCTGCGAGCCGCCCGCCCGACGGCGGTGAACCTCAGCGCGGCGGTCGACCGCGTGCACCAGAAGGCGAGCGCCGCCGGCACCGACCGACTCGCCGCGGCGGTCGACGAGGCGCGCGCGATCGAAGCCGAGGAGGCAGCCGCCAGCGACTCGATCGCGGCCCACGGTGCCGACCTCCTCGCCGGCGCCCGGCGCATCCTCACCCACTGCAACACGGGAGCGCTCGCCGCGCCCGGCCGCGGGACCGCGCTGGCCGTGATCGCCGAACTGAAGCAGCGCGGCACGCTCGAGGGCGTCCTCGCCACCGAGTCGCGCCCCCTGCTCCAGGGAGCGCGCCTGACGGCATACGAGCTCGCCCGCCTCAACGTCCCGTACGAGCTGATCGTCGACAGCGCCGCCGCCGGGCTGATCGCGGGCGGCGCGGTGGACGCCGTGATCGTCGGCTGCGACCGCGTGGCCGCCAACGGCGACGTCGCCAACAAGGTCGGCACGTACGGTCTCGCGCTCGCCGCGCAAGCCGCCGCCATCCCGTTCGTGGTCGCCGGTCCGACGTCGACGATCGATCCGAACACGCCCGATGGCGCCCACATCGCGATCGAGGAGCGCGACGCCGCAGAGGTCCGCCAGCTGGCCGGGCAAAGCATCACGCTCGAGGGCACCCGCTGCCGGAACCCCGCCTTCGACGTCACGCCCGCGGCGCTGGTCACCGCGCTCGTCACCGAGCGCGGAATCGTGCGGTCTCCCGACGCGGAGGCGCTTGCCGCGCATTGCGCCGCCACGACCAAATGAAAGTGGCACGGTCGTTCGCCCCCGGCGACGTCCGGATCGAGGACGCACCCGAGCCCGAGGTCGGCCCGGGCGAGGTCGTGTGCGACGTGCTCGCCTGCGGCGTGTGCGGGTCGGACGTGACCGACTGGTACATCGCGCCCCGGCTGCCCGCGGTCCTCGGGCACGAGGTCATCGGAACCGTCCGCGCGCTCGGCGAGGGCGTCGAAAGCCCGCCCGTCGGGGCGCGGGTGGCCATCCACCACCACACCCCGTGTGGCGAGTGCCGCCGTTGCCGGCGCGGCCACGAGACGCTGTGCGAGCGATTCCGCGCGACGCGGCTCGACCCCGGTGGGTTCGCCGAGCGCGTGCGGATCATGCCCGAGCTTGTCCCCGAGCTGCTCGAGCTCCCCGACAGCCTCGACGCGTTGACGGCGACGTTCATCGAGCCGCTCGCGTGCGTGCTCCGCGCCCAGGACCGGGCGGGGCTGCGCGCCGGCGATTCGCTGCTCGTCGTCGGCGCCGGCGCCAACGGCCTGCTCCAGATCGCGGCCGCGCACGCCCGGGGAGTCGAGGCTGTGTGGGTGCGCGAGCCGCGGCCCGAGCGCCTCGAGCGCGCCGAGGCGTGGGGCGCCGAGCACCACGGCAACGAGCTCGTCGACGTCGCGATCGTGTGCACGCCCAAGCCCGAGGCGATCGAGTCGGCGGCCGACACGGTCGCGCCCGGCGGCACCCTCTGCCTGTACGCGCCGCCCTCACCGCAAGCGCCGCCCAACTTCGACGCCACCGCGCTGTATCTGCGCGAGATCGCCATCGTCGCCAGCTACTCGGCCGGCCCCGGCGACATGCGAGCGGCGCTCGAGCTGATCGCCGACGGGCGCGTCGCCCCGTCTTCGCTCGTCTCGCACCGCCTGCCACTGGACGAGACCGCACATGCGCTCGACCTCCAGCGTCGCGCCGGAGGCCTGAAGATCGTGGTGGAGCCGTGAGAGCGGCGGTCTTACACGGGCCACGCGATCTCCGCGTCGAACACATCCCCGAGCCCGAGGGCGAGGTGATCGTCGAGATCGAGGCGGCGACGATGTGCGGGACCGACACCAAGATGTGGCGCCACGGGCACCGGATATTGCCGCCGTACCCGTGCCGGTTCGGCCACGAGACGGCGGGCGTACGCACCGACACCGGCGAGCGCGTGCTCGTATCCGACTCCGTGGCCTGCGGCGCGTGCGAGCTATGCAAAGCCGGGCGCGCCCAGATCTGCCGCGCGCCGACGTGGTTGCTCGGCGGGTTCGCCGAGCGGATCGCCGCGCCCGCGGCCGCGCTTCACGACATACCGGACGGGCTCCCGGCCGAAGCCGCCGCGATGGCCGAGCCGCTCGCCGCCGCGGTCCACGCCGTCCGCCGCGCGGGCGGGAACGACGCGACCGATGTCGGCGTGGTCGGCGGCGGCTCGATGGGACTGATGCTGGCCTGGCTTCTGATCGGGCAGGGACGAGACGTGACGGTCGCCGACCCGCATGCGGAGCGGCGCGCCCAGGCCGAGCAGCTGGGCGCGACGCACGACAGAGCACCTGACGCGCCACGAGCTCGTGTTCGAGGCCGTCGGCCGTCCCGAGGCGTGGCGCGCGGCGGCCGCGGCGACCGCGCCCGGCGGCGTCGTGGTGCTCGTCGGCGGGTGCCCGACGGGGACCGAGGTCAGCTTCCAGACGGGGCCGCTCCACTACGAGGAGCTCGAGCTGCGCGGTTCGTTCCACCACTCCCGCGAGGAGGTCGACGAGGCGCTCACGGCGCTCGCTGCCGACGAGACCCTGTGGCGCATGCTCCGCGGTCCGACGATCTCGCTCGAGGAGCTGGCTGACGCGCTCGGCGCGCCCAATCGGGGCCCGGCTAAGAAGCCGGTGGTCGATCCACGCGCATGAACTCGAGGTGCTCGACGATGCGCCGCGAGTCGCAGATCGCCTCGCCGTTGATCACGAGCACCGGCACCCGCCGCTGACCGGTGAGCGCCTCGACCTCCGGCCGCCGTGAGCGCCGCTGCGGGACCGTGACCTGCTCGAACTCGATCCCGTCACGCTTCAGCGCCCGCGCGACCCGGCCGCATGGGCATAGCCAGTTGGTCGGCGTCGTGCAGCGGTAGAGCGTCGCCATCAGCGATCGCCCCCGCTGGCCACTACCGCCACCCCAGCGGCGAGCGCCGCGCGAACGAGCCGGCCATCCGCAGCGCGATCGGCTGGCGCGTCCCCGGCGGCGCCAGCCGGTCGCCGTCGCGCTCGCGGTACCACGCGATCGTCTCCTCGAGGCAGTCCTCGTGCGGTGAGGTCCGCCATCCGAGCTCCCGTTTGGCCTTGGCGCTAGAGAACGCCCAGTTCAGCGACGCCGCCCGGATCTCGGACGCCGGCGGTAACGACGAACCGAACACAGGCCGCGCGGCCCGGGACAGAAGCAGCGCCGCGTGCACCGGCACCTTCAGCGGCGGCGGCTCGACCCCGGACAGCCGCGCGAGATCCGTGAACAGGCGGTCGAGCGTGAAGTTGCGGTTGCCGAGGATGTACCGCTCGCCGGGCACGCCCCGCTCGTCGGCCAGCACGTGACCGCGGGCCACGTCCTCCACCCCGACGATGTTCAAGGTCCCGTCCACGTACACCGGGATCTCGCGGCGCAGGAACCGGCGCACGAGCACCGTCGAGGATCGGCCCGGGTCGCCCGCGCCCAGGACGTGGGCCGGGTTGACGATCACGAGCGGAAGCCCTCGCTCGAACAGACCCAGCGCCATGACCTCGGCCTCGTGCTTGGAATCGACGTAGGGGATGGCGTAGCGGGCTGCGTCCCAGACGTTGCGCTCATCCGCGGTCGAGCGCTTGCGCGCAGGCCCGATCGCCACCACCGATGACGTGTACACGACCCGCTCGACGCCGGCGCGCAGCGCCTCCTCGAGCACGATCCGTGTTCCCTCGACGTTGAGCGCGAACGCCCGCTCGCGCGACAGCCGCAGATTCGTCGTGCCCGCGATGTGGAACACGCGATCGACGTCGCGCAGTGCTCGCCGGATCGCACGCCGGTCGCACACGTCGGCGCGCACGATGCTGACATCGAGACCTTCGAGCACGTCCAACTTGGAGCGGGCGCGGACCGTCGCCCGGACCTCGTCGCCGCGCTCGACGAGAAGCCGGGCGACGTGCGAGCCGAGGAACCCGGTCGCGCCGGTTACAAGCGTTCGGGGCACATCGCGTTCCTTCTCAGCGACCGAGCTGCCGCCGCCCCTGCCACGCCCGAACGTGAACGCGCCGAGCGCCGCGATCCCGCCGCCGAGGACGAACCCGGCGATGCCGGCCCCGATCAGGACCTCGCGTTGGTGCGTCCGAATCTGGCCGCGCCAGTCCGTCAGCACGGTCACTTCGGCGCGGAGTTTGTCGAGCGATTGGCCGAGCTCATGGCGATTCTGCTCGATCGAGGCACGGATCTGGTCGGGCGTGCGGGCGGCGGCCATCAGCTTCCGATCTCCGTCCTGGACGCGACGGTCTCGCGAATCCGCTTGGCCTCGTCGATCGCCATCGTCGGGGCCGGCGGCGCCCCGGCCTTCAGCTTGGTCCAGGCGAACCCGAACGAACCGATCGTCAGCACCGCGAGCAGGCCGAACACGATCAAGAAGCCCTCCCAGATGCTCCCGGCCCCGGGGACGAGGACCGCGTTGAGCGCCCATGCCAACGCCTCGAGCCCCATGAACACAGCGAACACGCCGAACACGGCTCCGGCGAGCACCGCCACCGTCCCCCTGAGGAGACTCTTGGCCTTGATCGTGACCTCGGCCTTGGCGAGCTCGATCTCCTCGCGAACCAGGTTGCTGACCCGGTCGGAGACCTCGGTCACCGCGGTTACGAGAGTCTCGGGCTTGCCGTTTTCAGCGGCCAAGGCGCTTGAGGATCATGGCAGCCAAGAGGCCGCCGGCGAAAGCAGCGCCCACCGCCACTTCCGGGCGCTCGTCAGTGAGCGCGGCGATGCGCGCCTGCAGGGAAACGTCGTCGGGCGCGCTTGGCGCGGCGTCCGCGATGGGCTGCGTGGAAGAGCTCTCGATGTCTTCGGTCACTCGGGCGGGTCCTCGCCGAACAAGCGCGTCCAGATAATGGCGGACAGGCGTGTCGACAGGAGCGTTGCGAGCGCGCCGGTTCCGGCGAGCAGGCCCGACCAAAGCAGTCGTTTGACCAGCGGACTCTCAGTCATCGAGAGGATTCAATCAGACATCGAGGCGTGGCCTGCAGAACCTTCCGAGGCGACGCTGAGGTGCCCCTCCCTCGAGTCCGGCGCGACCCCCGCCACGCCGTCCCGCTCGAGCCCGCGGCAGATGGTCTCGACGATCATCGTCTTGGCGCCCTCGAGTTCGTCCTCGTCGACCGAGTCGCGATCGAAGATCCAGCGCGTCAGCACCTGCTCGATCAACCCGTAAAACGCCAGCGCCCCGAACTCCGGAGTGATCTCCGACCGGAATACGCCGTCGGCCTGGGCGCGCTCGACGATTCCGGCGATCAGCGCATACGCCTCGCGGATCTTGGCCAGATGGGTGCGGCCAAACGTATTGGCGGCGCGCGTGACCTCGACCACGATCACCTTCATCAGCTCGGGCTCGTAGCGATACGAGTCGACGATGAACCCGGCGATCGCCCGCAGCTTGTCCCGCGGCGAGCGCTCGGTCCGGTCGGCCTGGGCGATCGCGGCGAGCATCAGGTCCCAGCGCTCGAGGAACATCGTGTCGAGGATCTGGTCCTTGGAGGAGAAGTAGTGGTAGACGAGCCCGTACGCCACCCCGGCCTCGTCGGCGATGTCTGACACGCGGCAGGTGTGGAAGCCCCGGCGCGCGAACACGCGCATGGCGGCGTCGAGGATCACCCGGCGCTTGTCGGCGGCTGCGGTGCCTGAGGCGGCCATCAGACCGTCCAGCCGTAGACGTCGGTCCGGCGATGGGTCAGCGCCGGGATCCGCTTCCTGACGCTCTCGAGCGTGTCGAAGTCGAGGTCGGCGACGATCGACGTCTCGGCATCGGGAGCGGACGCGAGCACGAGCCCCCACGGATCGACGATCAGCGAGCGCCCCCCGGCGCGGTGGCCCGGCGGATGGGCTCCGATCTGGTTCGGCGCGATCACGAAGCACTGGTTCTCGATCGCGCGGGCGCGCAGCAGCACTTCCCAGTGGTCGCGCGTCGTCGCCAGCGTGAACGCCGCCGGGACGGTCACCACGGTGGCGCCGCGCACGGCGAGCATGCGGTAGAGCTCCGGGAAGCGGACGTCGTAGCAGATGGTCAACCCGAGCTTCACGCCGCCGGGCAGCTCCGAGACCACGACCTCGTCGCCGGCATCCTCGTGGGCGGACTCGGCGTACAGATCGCCGTCGACCTCGACGTCGAACATGTGGAGCTTGCGATACACCGCGCGCACCTCGCCGTCGGCGCCGACATGGACGCTGGTGTTGGCCGCCTTGTCACGACCGTCGACGCGCTCGACGATCGACCCCGCAACGATGTCGATCCCGAGCTCTCCGGCGGTCGAACGCGCCCACGAGATGCAGCGTCCGTCGAGCGCCTCCGCGCCCGCGGTCATGTGCTCATCGGTACCGAGCACGCTCCATTTCTCGGGGAGCACGACGACCTCGGCGCCCTTGGCCGCGGCCTCGCGTACTAGCCGGTCGGCGGTGTCAAGGTTCCGGTCGGTGTCCTCTGTGGCGTTAAGCTGAACGGCGCCTACGCGCATGGCGCCTCCTAGGCTCGATTGACCAGTCAGTCAGCTTAGTCAGTGTAACCCACCAAACCGCGCCGTCGACGCAGTACCGCAGGCTGCGATTTCGTGCATCGCGCCGATCAGCGTCACGCCATGAAAGACCGCTGCGCGGTGTCGGCCGGGCCGGCCACGGCGCCGGACTCAAGCAGCGCGTCGATCTCACCAGGCGGGTAGCCGGCCTCCGCCAGCACCTCCCGCGTGTGCTCACCAAGGCCGGGGCCCGGCGCGCGGACCGGGTCGGCCGGCGTTCGGCTCAACTTGAACGGCGCTCCGAGCAGCCGGACCGGGCGCTCGGCGCCCGGCTGATCGAGCTCCACGATCATTTCGCGCGCGGAGACCAGGTCCCCCTCGAGCGCCTCGTCGAGCCCGAGCACCGGCTCCAGGCAGCAATCATGCTCGGATGCGAACTGCTCCCACTGCGCCCGCGTGCGCGCCGCGAACACCTCGCAGACCGCCCGGTGCGCGTCCGAGCCGGGTGGATCGAATGCGTGATCGAGCAGATCCTCGCGGCCTACGCCCTTGCAGAACTCGGCCCAGAACTTGGGCTCGAGCGCGCCGAGCGTGACGTAACCGTCGGCGCACCGGTAGGGCCGGTAGCAGACGAGGGAACCGGCAAGCCGGAGCCCGCCGCGGCGCGGGATGCTGCCGTCCGCGAGCATCTCGCCGGCGAGCATCGCCAGGAACGACAGCGACCCGTCGAACATCGAGCAGTCGACGAACTGACCCTTCCCGGAGCGCGCGCGCTCCTGGACCGCGATCAGGAGCCCGGCGACCGCCATCATCGCGCCACCGCCGAGATCAGCGATCTGGGCCGAGGCCGATATGGGCGGCCCGTCGGCCTCGCCGGTCAAACCCAGAATCCCGTTGAGGCCAAGGTAGTTCATGTCGTGCCCGGACCGGGCCCGGTTCGGACCGTCCTGGCCGTAGCCGGTGATCGCGCAGTACACGAGACCGGGGTTCTGCTCGCGCAGGCGCTCGTAGCCAACGCCGAGGCGGTCCATCACGCCCGGCCGGAACGATTCGAGCAGCACGTCGGCCGTGCGAACCAGCGTCAGCAGAACGTCCTTGCCGGCGGCGGACTTGAGATCGATCCGGATCGAGCGCTTTCCGCGGTTCAGCGACAGGAACAGCGCACTCGAAGCGCTCTGCTCGGCGCCCTCGTAATGGGGAGGCGCCCAACGCACGTAGTCGCCCATGCCCGTGTCCTCGACCTTGATCACGTCGGCGCCGAAGTCCGCCAAGAGCAGCGAGCAGAAGCCGCCGGGCAGCAGCCTCGTCAGATCGAGGACCGTGAGTCCGTCGAGCGCGCCCGGCGCGGTCATGCCGCCGTCGCCTCGTGCTCGACCCGCCGGATACCGAGCAGCTCGCGAGCCTCCTGGACCGTCGCCGGCCGCCGCCCGGCGTCCTCGGTCATCTGCCGCGCCTTGGCGATCAGGTCCCCGTTCGAGCGGGCCATCTCGCCGCTGGGGAGATAGAAGTTGTCCTCGAGCCCGACGCGGATCGAGCCGCCGAGCGTCAGCGCTGCGGCGACCAGCATCCACTGCTCGCGCCCGATCCCGATCACTCCCCAATGATGCTTGACCGGGCCACCCGCGGACCCCGGAACCTGCGCGAGGTTGTCGGCCATGACCGCCAGGTTCCGCGCGCTCGCCGGGATCCCGCCGACGACTCCCATCACGAAATCCGCGTGCAGCGGGGCCTCCAGCAACCCCATGTCGACCAGCGGCGCCAGCGACCCGACGTGGCCGACGTCGAAGCACTCGTGCTCGGGCTTGATGTGGAGCCGGCGCATCGCCTCGAGCAGTTCGACGATCTCGTCGAACGGGTTGGCGAACACGAACTTGAACACGAAGTCCTTGCGGCTGCGCGAGTACTTGGCGTAGTTCATCGAGCCCATGTTCAGCGCGGCCACCGCCGGGCGACCGGCCTCGAGGTAGGCGATCCGCTTCGCCACCGGGACGCCGACGGTGCCGGTCGAGAAGTTGATGATCACCGCGTCGCCGACTGCGGCGCGGATCGCGTCCCGGATCGCCAGGAAATCCTCGACCTCGTAGCTCGGGGTCCCGTCAGGCGTGCGGGCGTGGATGTGGATGTGGACGCCGCCCTCGTCCACGATCCGGCGCGCCTCGGCCGCGTACTCCTCGGGCGTGTAGGGGATCGCCGGACATTGGTCGCGGTTGGCGATCGCGCCCGAGATCGCGCAGGTGATGATCGCGGGGTCCTCCACGCTCATGTGGGCCTCCGAGTGATGTGAGTGGTCATGAGGAGCTCTGGGTGGTCAGCGTGGCGAGCATCTCCCGGCACGCGCCCTCGATCTGCGTCAGCCCCGCCGGCGTGGCCTGGCACTGGAGCTCGTATTCGTCCTTGCCGACGAACACGTTGACGATCATCACCGTGGCTTTCACGAGAAGCCCGGCGACCGGCTCGCGCGGCCAGTAGATCGCCGGGAGGCCGCCGGCCGTGCCGACCGCGCCGCTCACCGCCATGCCCGGCGCGCTGAACGTTCGCTGGCCGTTGACCGGACTCGACGGCTTCTCGTTTACGTTGCCCGGTCCGGTCGAGGTCGTCTTCGTCGTGGTGCCGCCTCCGCAGGCTGCGATCGCCAGCGGCAGCGCCACCGCCGGACCGATCCGCGCCGCCAACTTCACACCGGCACCACGCCGCTCCGCTTCCACGGTCGCTCGACTCGCTTCCCCGCGGACAGCTCGAGCGCGCGGCAGATCGTGGCGCGCGTCTCCCGCGGATCGATCACGTCGTCGATCATGTCGTTGCCGGCCGCGACGTACACATCGATGATCTGGCGGAAGTTCGCGATCAGCTCGGCGCGCTTGGCCGCCGGGTCCTCGGCCTCCTGGACCTGCTTGCGGAAGATGATCTCGACCGCGCCCTCCGCCCCCATCACGCTGATCTCGGCCGATGGCCAGGCGACGATCAGGTCGGGCTCGTACGCGCGGCCGCACATCACGTAATAGCCGGCGCCGTAGGCCTTGCGTAGCACGACCGTGACCTTCGGGACGGTGGCGTTCGCGGTCGCGTACAGCATCTTCGCCCCGTGGCGGATGATCCCCGCCTGCTCGACCTTGGTCCCGACCATGAACCCGGGGACGTCCATCAGGTACACGAGCGGCAGCCCGTATGCGTTGCAGAGATTGATGAACCGCGCGGCCTTGTCGGCGGAGTCGTTGTCGAGGATCCCGCCGAGCTGCTTGGGCTGGTTGGCCACGATCCCTACCGGCCGGCCCCCGAACCGCGCCAGGCACGTGATGATCGTCTTCGCCCATTGCGGCTTGAGGTCGAAGTACACGCCGCGGTCGACGATCCGGCTGATTACCTCGTACATGTCGTACGGCTTGCGGTTCGACTCCGGGAGGACGTCGAGCAGCTCATCGTCGGCGCGGTCGATCGGGTCGTCAGTCGGGACGTGTGGCGGCGGCTCCTCGCAGTTCTGCGGGAAGTAGCTCAGGTATTGCTTGATCGCGTCGATGCAAGCCTCGTCGGACTCGACCTCGAGGTCCCCCACCCCCGACTTGCGGCAGTGCACGCGCGAGCCGCCGAGCTCCTCCTGGGTGACGTCCTCGCCGATGGCGGCGCGGACCAGGTGCGGTCCGGCGAGCGCCATCGAGCCGCGCCCGCGAACCATCGGGACGAAGTCGGCCAGCCCCGGGATGTAGGCGGTCCCGGCGGCGCAGGGTCCCATCAACGCCGCGACCTGCGGGATCACGCCCGAGTTGACGACCTCCTCGCGGAACAGATGGCCGGTGCCCGCGAACAGCGACCCGACCGCCTCCTGGATCCGGGCGCCGGCCGAGTCCAGCAGCCAGATCAGCGGGATTCGCTTGGTCAGCGCCAGCTCCCGCAGGCGCGCGACCTTGAGCTCGCCGGTCATGCCCATCGACCCGGCCATCACCGTGAAGTCGTAGGCCGCGACCGCCGCCAGCCGGCCGTCGACCTTGCCGTAGCCGGTTACGACGCCGTCGGCCGGCGCGTCCCGGCCGTCCATCGCGCGCTGGGAGAAGTGTGGCCGGCCGTGGATCCCGAGCTCGACGAACGTGCCCGGGTCGATCAGCAACGCGATCCGCTCGCGCGCCGTGAGCTTGCCGGCAGCATGCTGGGCCTCCACCTTCTCGGGTCCGCCTGCGAGCTTGATCCGCTCCCGGCGTTCGCGAAGATCCTCCGCCAGCGGGCGCAGAAGGCTCTTGGGGGCGGCGTCGGTGGTCATCGGCCCTTCCACTCCGGCTCGCGCTTCTCGAAGAACGCCCTCACGCCCTCCTGGATGTCCTCGGTCGAGAATGCGATCGTCAGCTGGGAGCGCAGGAAGTCGAGCGCATCGAGGAACGCCATGTCCTGCTGGCGAAACATCGCGTCCTTGCCGAGCCGCATCAGCACCGGCGACTTGCGCGCGAGCTTCTCCGCCCACTCGCGCACGCCGGCGTCGAACTCCTCGGGCGCGAACACCTTGTTGACGATCCCGATCCGCTCCGCCTCGGCCGCCGAGATCTGCTCGCCGAGCAGCAGTAACTCGTTGGTCTTCTTGCGTGGCACGTTGCGGTAGATCAGCGCCATGATCATGAACGGGAACACGCCGACGTTGATCTCGGGCGTGCCGAACCGCGCCCCTTCGCGCGCGAGGATCAGGTCGCATGCGAGCGCGATCCCGAGCGCGCCGGCGAGCACGTGGCCATTGGCGGCGCAGATCGTCGGCTTGCCGAGCTCGCCGATCGTCCGGAACAACCGGGGGAACCGCTCGGTCCCGAAATGCTTGTGCGCCAGCGGCACCTCGGCCGCGAACCCCCCCAGGTTGGCGCCGGCCGAGAAGATCCGCTCGTGCGTCGAGGTGAGCACGACGCAGTGGACGTCGGGGTCCTCACGCGCCTGCTCGAACGCGGCGATCAGCTCGTCGAGCAGCTCGTCCGACAGCGCGTTGCGCGTATCGGGCTGGTCTAACGCGATCGTCGCGACGCCGGGGGGCGAGACCTCGTAGCGGAGGGTGGCGTAGGCCATGCGCCCCGAAGCGTACGCGTGCGCGACGGACCGGGGCGCCGGCTACTGGTCATGTCCTCGACGCGGCTCCGGTAGCGTGCCCGACATGGCCACCGCAGACGTCCTCAAGCCCGACTTCGCCTCCCGGCGCAAGCACTTCATCTTCACCGACGACCACGAGCAGCTGCGCGAGTCGATTCGCCGCTTCGTGATCAAGGAGCTCCAGCCCCACGCCGAGGAGTGGGAGGAGACGACGTTCCCCGACTGGGTGTTCGAGCGGATGGGAGAACTCGGCTTCCTCGGGCTCGACAAGCCCGTCGAGTACGGCGGCCAGGGCGGCGACTACTACACCGCGCTCGTCCTCGCCGAGGAGTTGGTCCACGCCCACTGCGGCGGCCTCGGCATGGGCGTCGCGGTCCAGACCGACATGACGATCCCGCCGATCCTCAAGTTCGGCACCGAGGAGCAGAAGCAGGAGTGGGCCGTGCCCGCGATCGGTGGCACGAAGATCCTGTGCCTTGGGATCACCGAGCCCGACGCCGGCTCCGACGTTGCCGGGATCAAGACGCGGGCGGTCCGGGACGACTCGAGCGGCGAGTACGTGATCAACGGCTCGAAGACGTTCATCACCAACGGCCACCGGGCCCACGCGATCGTGCTCGTGACGAAGACCGATCCGGAAGCCGGTTACGACGGTTTCACGCTGTTCCTGGTGCCGATGGACTCGCCGGGCGTGATCCGCGAGAAGCGACTCCAGAAGCTCGGCATGCACGCATCGGACACCGCCCTGCTCGCATTTCAGGACGTGCGGGTCCCGGAGTCCGCGGTGCTCGGCGAGGTCGGCAAGGGCTTCTACCACATCATGTGGGAGCTCCAGGGCGAGCGGCTGATAGGCGCCGCGGGGTCGGTCGCGGGCGCCCAGCAAGTGTTCGACCGGACGCTCGCCTACGCCAAGGAGCGCACCGCGTTCGGTCGCCCGATCGGGCGCTTCCAGGCGATCCGGCACAAGTTCGCGGAGATGGCGACCAAGATCGAGACCGCGCGCCAGATGGTGTACACGACCGCGTGGCGCTTCCAGAACGGCGAGTACCCGGTCCGCGAGATCACGATGGCCAAGCTGTACGCGGCCCGCATCGCGGTCGAGGTCGCCGACGAGTGCATCCAGATCCACGGCGGCAACGGATACATGAAGGAGTACGGCATCGAGCGCTCCTGGCGCGACCTGCGCCTGAACCGGATCGGCGCGGGCAGCGACGAGATCATGCTCGAGGTCATCGGACGCTCGTACGGGTTGTAGACGCGTTCCGCCCACGCCGGCATGAGAAAGCCCGCCCCGCACCGTTAGGCGCGAGGCGGGCCGATGAACTCAGGGGTGCCGGACGGCCGGAGGTCTCACCACGATGCGTGCGGATCGACGTACACGTCGTCGATCTCAGATGACCCGGTGAGCGCGGTGAATTTCAGCGCGACCTGCGGAGTACCCAACCCGAGGAGAGCGTTGACGGTGCTCGGGACCTCAGCTGCGGTGAGGGCCGGAAGGAGCGTCGGGCCCCAGGACGTGTTCAATGCCACTGGGTCGACGGGAATCGTGACCGGCCCGAGCAGCGGCAGCTTGTAGACG
This sequence comes from uncultured Solirubrobacterales bacterium, assembly GCA_963755525.1. GTDB lineage: Bacteria > Actinomycetota > Thermoleophilia > Solirubrobacterales > Solirubrobacteraceae > Palsa-465. The sequence goes on from CAVWKC010000005.1 coordinate 109,685, forward strand.
ACAGACACCAGCACGGTCGAGAGCAGCCCGTTGTTCTTGGCGAAGAACCGGGCCGTGGGATAGGCCCAGTCCACGCAGGTGTACGGCGACTGCACGCTCCCGCCGGCCGGCAGGTACACGGAGTACTTTCCGACCGATCCGGTGACGCCGAACGGTTCGCTGCCCGACACTTTCGCGGCGCCGTGGCTGAGGGTCCAGCCGGAAAGGCTGCCCTCGAAGTTACCGCCCGGGACTAGCTTGTAGTAGTTCGAGTCACCCCAGGGGGCGAACGGCTGGGTGAGCGTCGCGTTGTCGCAGGGATCGGTGTTGATCAGAGCCGCGGCATGCGCGGACGCGACGGGGATGCAGACGAGCGCGAGAGCGCCCACCAAACCCTTGGCAAACAGGCGGCGACGGGACGGAATCAGGGACGCAAGCACACTGGACACGTATAGCCCTCCATGGCTGTACCGGCAGCCGGGCTATCTCATGGCGATGAGACCCCTGGCTTTGCGTCCCCGGCTCGCGCCGGGTTTGCCCTTTTCAGTTGGGTTACGCCCCTGTCATCGGCGCTGCTGACGGCCCGTCAAGCGCCGGTCCCGGAATTGGACGCTTGTACGAGAGATCCTGACCGTTTGGAGGGATTGCTAAGGGTTGGAGCGGCTCGGATCGATACCTGTGCGGAGATGTCATTCGAGCCGAGCTTCGAAGATCAGGAGCTGTTGGCAGACACGTTCGAGCGAGAACGCTCGCGCATGGACGCGCGTGAGTCGAACGTCGTCATGCTCCTCAACACCGTATTCGTCGCGGCGGTCGCCGGGCTGTGGTTGCTCCGGCCACCGCACGCATTTGCACTCGTGCCCGCGCTCGAGTGCGTGCTCGTGCTCGCACTCGCGATGCTCGTGCGGTTCGACACACCGTTCGGTTTCAGCCCCGCAACGCAACTCGGGTTTGTCCCACTGCTGTTCGCGGTGCCACTGGCGGTCGTCCCGATCGCCGTCACTCTTGCCTGGGCGATATCCGCGCTGCCAGCCGTAAAGACCGGCACGCTGCGGCCGGCCAGGCTCCTTCACATCCCCGCCAATTCCTTCTTCGTGTTCGGTCCCGTAGCCGTGTTCGCGCTCGCGAATGTGGAGCCGCGCAACGCCGGCGCGGTCCTCCTCGTTGCGGCGCTCGCAGCGCAGTTCGCCGCCGATTTCACAGTGTCATCGGTGCGCTTCATCATGCTTCGGAGAGCGAGCTTCTCGTCACTGCTGGGCTCGACCTGGATCTTCCTGATCGACGCCGCACTCTCCGGTATCGCGCTCGTCGTCGCCGAGGACATCCACAGCGCCCCGGTCGCGGCTCTGGCGGTCGTGCCGCTGCTCGGCCTGCTCGCGATGTTCGCCCACGAGCGCCACCAGCGGCTGCAGAGCATGCTCGAGCTGTCGAGCGCCTACCGCGGCACCGCACTCGTGCTCGGCGACGTGATCGAGGCCGACGACGGATACACCGGCGAGCATTGCAAGAGCGTGGTCGGGCTCGCGCTCGATCTCGCCGAGCGCCTCGACCTCGGCCCCGAGCGCCAACGCAACCTCGAGTTCGCCGCCCTCCTCCACGACGTCGGCAAGATCGCGATCCCCAAGGAGATCATCAACAAGCCGGGCAAGCTCGACCCCCACGAGTGGACGATCATCAAGACCCACACCGTCGAGGGCCAGAAGATGCTCGAGCGCGTCGGCGGCTTCATGCGCCAGGTCGGCATCATCGTCCGCTCCCACCACGAGCGGTGGGACGGCGGTGGCTACCCGGACGGCCTCGCCGGCGAGGCGATACCGCTCGAGGCACGGATCATCACCTGCTGCGACAGCTGGAACGCGATGCGCACCGACCGTCCCTACCGCAAGGCGCTGTCCCACGACGTCGCGGTCGCAGAGCTCGTCTCGGGCGCCGGCGGGCAGTTCGACCCGCGCGTCGTCGAGACGTTCGTCGCGATGGTGACCCCCGCGGCCGAGGCCGATGCGCCGGCGCCCGCCTCCGGCGGAGCGGTGCACGCGCCGGCGCAGCTGATCGCCGGGATCTAGGCCCCGGCGGGCCACCACCACGCCGGCGCAGCTGGTCGCCACCACGCGGGCGCAGCTGGTCGCCGGGATTTGGGCTCCGCGACGGGCCACCACCACGCCGGCGCCCCGGGCCCGGACGCGGCAGGCGGCGGACCGAGACGCGGCGGGGCCCGGACGCGGCAGGCGGCGGACCGAGACGCGGCGGGGCCCGGACGCGGCAGGCGGCGGACCGAGACGCGGCGGGGCCCGGACGCGGCAGGCGGCGGACCGAGACGCGGCGACGGGGCCCGGACGCGGTTGACGGGGCCCGGACGCGGCGGGTCGGACTCGGCGCCGATCCCGGACAACTTCTCACTCGCCACCGCGCTCCCGACCAGTGAGCAGTTGACCGCGCTATAGGCGGCTGAACGCGCATTCACCGCGGCAGGGCCGGCGAGTGTCCAGTTGTCCGGGTTCCGCCGCCGCCCCGCCAGGCCTTCAACCCTGGCGGCGCGCCACGCCCAACCCGGCCCGGACCCCACCAGGCACCCCGCGCGGTCCGCCAAACCGGTCCATTTGCGACCATTGATGATGATCCCTCTGGATGACTTGCAATTCCTGAAATACCGTTTTACGGTGTAACTGTGGTAATCTGAATTCCCGAAGTCTGCTCCGGAGGTCTGCCCCCAATCCGGAGGGTCTGCCCCCGCTCCAGGGATGAGCGGCCGCTCGAAACGAGCGGTCAGCGCACGGCGAGCATCCGAGAACCAGCTCGGGTTAGGTGAGACGATGACCGTGACCTTTACAGCAAGCACTGGTGTCCAGATCCTCGTGTGGCGCGAGAAGGACATGTTCGCCGCGTCACGGGCTGGGGCGACCGACGAGGCCCAGATCTGCTTGGGGATCGACCTGTTCGAGGTGGTCGCCGAACTGGCCGGTCTGGACCTCGACGACGAGACCCAGGCCGAGGAGGCGACGAGGCTCTCCGACGAGGCGCGCCAACGGTTGGCCTCGCTGCCGAGCCACCGTCACCGGTAGGCGGAACCTGCGACCGGCGCCGCCGTTCGCCGGTTAGGCTTGCGGGCCCCGAAGGCCCGCCACCCTTCGATCATGGGTAATGGTGCCGCGTATGGACTCCGTTAGAGGACAGCTGCTGGTTGCGGGTCCGGCTCTGCTGGACCCAAATTTCTGGCGCACGGTGGTGCTCGTGGTCGAGCACAACGAGGAGGGCGCGCTCGGCCTGGTGCTCAACCGCCCGTCGGAGACCAGCGTCGCCGAGGCCGTTCCGCAGCTCGAGACGCTGCTCGACCCCCGGGAGCTGCTGTTCATCGGTGGTCCCGTCCAACCCTCGGCGGTGATCGTCCTCGCGGAGTTCGAGGAGGCCACAGACGCCGCGTTGCTGGCGTTCGACGACGTGGGCGTCCTCGGCACCAACTCCTCCGAGGACGAGCTCACCGCCGGCGTGCGATCCGGCCGCGCCTTCCTTGGTCACGCCGGCTGGGGGCCCGGACAGCTCGACGGCGAGCTCGAGCGCGGCGACTGGATCCTCGAGCCCGCGCAGCTCAGGGACGCGTTCTCCAGCGAAGCGAGCGGCCTGTGGTCCGAGGTCCTGACCCGCAAGGGCGGCAGCTACGCGCTGCTCGCCCGGATGCCGTCGGACCCGTCGATGAACTAGCTAGTCCCGGTCCGGGAAGTAGTCCCCGTCCGCGGGAATCGGGACTACGATCCGAGCATCGCGCACGACCACTCGCACGCACATCGCGACGCCGACCGGCGCGCTCTGAAGATCGCGCTCGCACTCATCCTCTCGTTCATGGTGGTCGAGATCGTCGCCGGCGTGCTGGCGTCCTCGCTCGCGCTGCTGTCGGACGCCGGCCACATGCTCACCGACGCCGCCGCGCTGGCGCTGTCGCTCGCCGCGGCGCGGCTGGCGGCGCGGGGCGCATACGGGTCGATGACCTTTGGGCTCGGGCGGGCCGAGATCCTCAGCGCGCAGGCCAACGGCCTGACGCTGCTCGTGCTCTCCGGCCTGATCATCTACGGTGCGATCGGGCGGCTCGTCTCCCCGCCCGAGGTCCACGGTGGCGTCGTGCTGGCGGTGGCGCTCGCCGGCATCGTCGTCAACCTAGCGGCGGCGCGCGTTCTGGCCGGGGGCGGTGGCCACGACCACCAGCGGAGTCTCAACGTCGAGGGTTCCTACCGGCACATCCTCACCGACCTGTACGGCTTCGTCGCCACCGCGATCGCCGCCGTGGTGATCATCGCGACCGGCTTCGATCGGGCGGACGCGATCGCGTCGCTGCTGATCGCGGCGCTGATGCTGCACGCGGCCTACAGTCTGCTGAAGGCGTCGGGGCGAGTGTTCATGGAGGCGGCACCCGCCGGCCTCGATCCCGACGAGATCGGGCGGGCGCTCGCGGCGCACCCCGGCGTGGTCGAGGTTCACGACCTCCACGTGTGGGAGGTCACGTCAGGGTTTGCGGCGCTGTCGGCGCACGTCGTCGTGCGTGCCGGCGACGACTGCCACGAGGTGCGCCGCTCTTTGCACGAGCTGCTCGACGAGCGGTTCCACATCCACCACTCGACGCTCCAGGTCGACCACGAGCCCGGTCCGCTCCAGATCGAGGTGCCGTCCCCGGCGGGCGCGGAGCGGGACCGGCGATAGACTCGGCCGGCGATGTCCGTCCCCCAATCGCACCTCCCGCGATGAAGGTCGTAAAGCCGGGCCCGGACCATGACGTGCCGCGCGGCGTGGTCGGCGGGTCTGAGATCTCCCAGGCGACCACGGGCGCGCACAACATCTACATGGCTGTCTTCCGCGTGCCGCCGGGCGCGCAGTCCCGGCCCCATTACCACGAGAACTGCGAGAGCACCGCGTACATGCTGTCGGGCTCGATGCGGGTCAAGTGGGGCGACCACCTCGAGCAGGAAGTCGTGCTCGAGCCCAGGGACCTCCTATACGTCCCGCCGCGCGTGACCCACATCCTCGAGAACGTGTCCGACACCGAGCCGGCCGAGTACGTCGTCGCGCGCGACTCGCCGCTCGAGGACGCCGTGATCGTCCCCTGGGCCGAGGCGCCCGAGACGAGCCTGCCCGGCTAGGCGCTGTCGCGGGCTGGCACCTCCCCGGCTAGCTCTCCCCTCCGCACTCGAGCACGACGAAGTTCCCGTCCTCGAGGACGATCGCGCCTCCGTGCACGAGCATCTGCCCGGCGCGCGCGGGGCCGCTGAGGAGCGCGGCCTTCGACAGCAATTCCGCCTCGGTGGCCGTCGGGGCGAGCGCGGTCACCTGGACGACGCCGGTGAACGCGGGCCGGCCGGTGGCGGGGTCAAGCAGATGATGGGCAGGCAGGCCGTCGCCGCCGATCCAGCTGCGCCGGCCGATCCCGCTCGTCGCCACCGCGCCGCGACGGACGGAGAACGTGTGAAGCGTCGCGTCGTCGAACGGGCTGGCCACGTGCACGTCCCGCGCCAGCCCGAGCTTGCCGCCGAGCCGCATGTCGCCGCCGCAGTCGACGACGAACGCCTCGTAACCGTTCAGCAGCGAGGCCAGCTCGTCGGCGAACACGCCCTTGGCGATCCCGCCCGGATCGATCCGCACCCCCGGCGGGCGCGTGACGTTGCCGGCGCGACGGTCGGTCCGCACGCGCCGCCAGTTCGCGGCGGGCGCCGGCCCGCCGGCAGCGCGCTCGGGCGCGAGCGCGAGCGCAACCCCGAGCGGTATGCCGTCGCCCTCGAAGTGCGCGTCGTAGCCCGCGCCTTCGATCTCGGGCAGGAGCGTCGGGTCGACGAGCCCGCCGGTCTCGAGCGCGGCGTTCACCGCGGCGTCGACGACGCGGCGCATCAGCGGCGACACCGCCACGGTCTCCGAGGGCGCGTCGTTCAGCCGGGTCAGCTCGCTGGTCTTCTGAAAACGAGAGAACTGGGCATGCCACTCGAGCAGTCGCGCCCGCGCCTGTTCGACCGCCGCCCGCGCGTCGGCCACGCGGGCGTCGGCCACGATCACCGTGCAGCGCGAGCCGAAGCAGGCGAACGCGTCGCGTTGCTCGACCGGTAGCTCGAGCGTCGCGCTCATGACTGGCTCGTGGTCACGCTGCTGACGGTGCCGCTGCCCGAGTTCCCACTCGAGTTCGAGGATGAGCTCGAGTTCGAGGATGTGCCGGAGTCCGTTCCCGTACTCGTGGTCGTCGCCGGCGCCGACGCGACGGTGGTCGCCGAGGACTTCTTGGCCAGCGCCGGGTCATGCCCGGACACGAGAACGATCGTGATCAAGAGCCACGAGGCGACGAACAGCGCCACCGCCCCGCTGATGATGCGCCGGCGGATCATGCTCGTCCGCCTGAGCCGGGCGGCGCGCATCGCTTGGCCGCGAGCGCGCGCGTCCTGCCGGTTGTTGTCATCCATGGTCAGGTACCTCGTTGTCGGTCATGGGAGGGATGAAGCGTGTGGGTAGCTTCGATCCCGCCCATCTCAGCCGCGTGAGGAAGGGCTAAGAGGTACGTATGAGGGTCAGCGGCGCCGGCGGTGAGCCGGACGGACATGTCCGACGGCCAGCCATTCGCTGGCCGTCGCCGCAACAACACACACGGGCGCGCGCGAGCGTGAGCATCCGACTTTCGCATTCCCGCCCACCAGCGTGCGTCTGTGCACCCGGATCACGTGCCACGCGCGGACGCCGCCGCGCGGATCGGTCGACACGAACGCGAGCCCGAACAAGTCGGCGCCCACGCACAGATGCGGCGACGCGCACGAGATCCCGGTTATGCCCTTGACCTGATCGCCGTTTGCGGGTTCGGCGACGTGGCGCCAGCTTCCGGCGCGCGCCGGATGGGTCGACACCCCGAAGCCGCTGCCGCCCGCGACGCACAGCTCAGGGGTCGGACAGCTCACGTCGAACCACCCCCGCTTGCGGCCTCCGCTCCGGCGAGTGCGATACCACGTCGCCGGGCCGCCGGCCGGATCGGTCGACGCGAAGATCGCGCCGTCGAGGTCGACGGCGACACAAAGACCCGCTGACGGACACGACACCCCGGTCAAATCAGAACCGTCCGGGTCGATCGTCCCGAAGCTCCACGTGCCGGCGCCGCCGGCGGGATCGGTCGAGGTGAAGACGTCTCCGCTCTGGTCGACGGCGACGCACAACGACACCGACGCGCACGACACCCCCGAGATCAGCGAGCCGAGGTCCGTCTCACTGAACGACCACGTCGCCGCGCCGCCGGCGGGATCGGTGGATGTGTAGAAACCGTCCACGCCGCCGTCGCCGCCGCTGGCGACGCACAGCGCGGTCGACGGACACGCGATGTCGGCGATGTAGCCGAAGCTCCCGACCACGCCGAGGGTCCACGCCCGCCGGCCCCCGGTGGGGTTCTTCGACGTGAGGATCCGCGGCGTTCCGTCGGTGGCGACACACAGCCTGGCGGACGGACACGATGCCCCGCCCCAACTGCGTAGCGCTGCGATCCCGACGCGCTGGACCGGGATCGGCCGCGAGAACGAGATCGTCGATTCGGCGCTGGCGGTTGTCGCTCCGAGCACCAACCCGGCGACAAGCACCGCGAGCGAAACCCACCTCCTCATCAGGGCTCCGATTGTCCCAAGCCCAAACCCAGCTCGAACACGCAGCCGGTGAGGTACTCACCCGCCGGCGAGACCAGGAAGCACACGAGCTCGGCGAGATCGTCGTCGGCCGTCTCAGCGCCGGGGGCGATCGCCACCGCTCCAACCGCGAACCGAGCCCACTCCACCGACAGCGTCCGTGCCAGGTTCTCGAGCGCCGCCCGCACCGCCGACGCGAGCGTTCCCGCGTCAGGCCGGGGCCCGATCAGCACCAGCTTGCCGGCGCCGGCCGGGAATCAGCGCGCCGGTGGCGAGCGCACGCGCCGCGACCCACGCCCGCTCGAGCGTCTGCCGCAACGCGTCCTGGCCACCGGCGGCGAACCCGTCGCCGAGCGTCGAAGACGAGCGCGCTCATTCCTCGCGGCCCCGGCCGCCCAATCGCGGGCGGCGTCTTCGTCGAGCGCGGCATCGAGTTCCTCCACCCGTGCGCCGAGCGCCACCAGCGCCTCGCGGACCGCCGGCGTCACCCCGCCTGCGAGCGCGACCGCGCGCCCCTCGAGCAGCCCTTGACGGAGCATCGTCATCGCGGGAACCGTACCCGCGACGGCGCCGCGACCGGCCAGTAGCATCGTTGCCGTCACCGAGGAAGGAGTGGAGATCCAGATGCTGTCCTACGCAAACGGCGCTTGCGCGGATCCATTGCTCGGGGAGACGATCGGGCACAACCTGGAGCGGACGATCGCCCGGGTCCCGGATGCCGAGGCGCTCGTGGACCGCACCCACGGTGTCCGCTACACGTATGCGGAGTTCGGCGAGGCGGTCGATCGGCTCGCCGGCGGGATGCTCGCGGCCGGGCTGCGCAAGGGCGACCGCGTCGGCGTGTGGAGCCCGAACCGCGCCGAATGGGCGCTGACGCAGTACGCGACCGCCAAGGCCGGGGTGATCCTCGTCAACATCAATCCCGCGTACCGCCTCAGCGAGCTCCAGTACGCGCTCATGCAGTCGGGGTGCCGCTGGATCATCTCCGCGCAGCGTCTGAAGGACTCCGACTTCGTCGAGATGGTCGATCAGGTCCGACCGCAGCTGCCCGAGCTCGAACGCGCGATCTTCTTCGACACACCCGACTGGGAGGAGCTCGCGTCGGGCGCGGGCTACGCGGGCGACCTCGAGGCGCACGGAGACGAGCTCGACTTCGACGACCCGATCAACATCCAGTACACGAGCGGCACCACCGGCTTCCCCAAGGGCGCGACGCTCACGCACCACAACATCCTCAACAACGGGTATTTCGTCGGCGCGATGCTCGGCTACAGCGAGCGCGACAAGGTCTGCATCCCGGTGCCGCTCTACCACTGCTTCGGGATGGTGCTCGGGAATCTGGCCGCGACCGCGCACGGCGCCTGCATGGTCTACCCCGCCGAGACGTTCGACCCGCTGGCGACGCTCCAGGCCTGCGCGGACGAGCGGTGCACGAGCCTGTACGGCGTGCCGACGATGTTCATCGCCGAGCTCGCCGACGAGCGGTTCGACGAGTTCGACTTCGGCCCGCTGCGCACGGGCATCATGGCCGGGTCGCCCTGCCCGATCGAGGTGATGAAGCGCGTGAGCGACAAGATGGGGATCGAGGAGATGAGCATCGCCTTCGGGATGACCGAGACCTCGCCGGTCACGACCCAGGTGCGGTGCGACGACACGCTCGAGAACCGTTGCGGCACCGTCGGCGAGGTCGGCCCCCACGTCGAGATCAAGATCGTCGACCCGGAGACTGGACGTACGCTCCCGCGCGGCGAGCCCGGCGAGTTCCTCGCCCGCGGCTACGTCGTCATGCGCGGCTACTGGAACGACCCCGACCGCACCGCAGAGTCGATCGACGCCCAGCGCTGGATGCACACCGGCGACCTCGCGACGATGGACGACCAGGGTTACGTGCGCATCGTCGGCCGGATCAAGGACATGGTGATCCGCGGCGGCGAGAACGTCTACCCGCGCGAGATCGAGGAGTTCCTCTACACCCACCCCGACATCGCCGACGTCCAGGTGATCGGCGTGCCCGACGAGCGCTACGGCGAGGAGCTGATGGCGTGGGTGATCCCGCGCGCCGGCGCGAGCGTCTCCGAGGACGAGGTCCGCGACTTCTGCCGCGACCAGATCGCGCGCTACAAGGTGCCGCGCTACGTGAAGCTCGTCGACTCGTTCCCGATGACGGTCACGGGCAAGGTGCAGAAGTTCAAGATGCGCGAGACGGCGATCGACGAGCTAGGGCTCGCCGAGACCGCCGCGATCGCGACCGCATAGCCGCAGGCGCCCCGCGTCCGACCTGCATAACGCGTCACGCGAGCGATTCCGGCGTGGCCGTGCCGTACCACGCATGCCCCACATGCGTGACACGCCACGGTCGCAGCGATCGCGCTCAATTGTCGTGTTACGCATGATCGGGGGCGAAGGACGCCGCCACGCGCCGAGGGCCACGTCCCGCCCCCCTCAGATGCCCGCCGTCAAATCGCCCTCGCGGCCCGGGCCCGCGCCCGCGCCGCGCGAGCCGCCCCCCGCCACCCCAACCGCGACAGCTCCGAGTGCAACTCCCGAATCCGATCGAGGATGTAGTCGGCGACCTCCTGCTGCTGTTCGCGAGAAGACCCGGGAACCGCCTCGAACCGGAACGGATCGCCGTACTGCACGATCACCTTCGGGAACCGCAACTTCTTCCAGTTGCGCACCTGGTAGGACCCGAGGATCGCCACCGGGACGACCGGCGCCCCCGTGTCGAGCGCGATCCGCCCGATCCCCGGGCGCGCCTCGTCCGCGATCTTGCCCGACCGCGACCGACCGCCCTCGCAATACATCACCACCGCGCCACCGCGAGCAAGGACGCTATCGGCCGTGATGAACGCCTCCTCGTCCTGGTATCCGCGCCGGACGGGGAACACGCCGCCGTGGCTGAACATCCACCCGGGGAAGCCCTTGAACAGCTGCGACTTGCCCATGAACTGAACCCGCCGGCGAATGAACGCGCCGGTGAAGAAGTGGTCCATGAATGACGCGTGGTTGGGCGCGAGGATCACCGGTCCGTTGGGGACGTTCTCGCTGCCGATACCCCGCGCCCGGTAGACGAGCAGCGCGTTGAGCTCGGTGAACACCCGTACGGTCTCGTACACCTTCGACTCGGGCGGTCGCGCCCGCACCACCGAATGAAAGTGGTCGAAGTACTCCTTGGGCCGAGGGTCCTTGTAGACCTGCGGTTTGAGCTCTACATCCGGCATCGCCCACAAAAGCTAGCCGGTGAGCGGCAGCACCAACGTCGGCTTCTCGATCTCGTGGTTCTCGCTGATCGTGATCACCGCGGTTCCGATCGAGAAGAACTCGATCACGTGCGAGCCCCAGCCGTGCGAGCGCTCGACGATACGCGCGCCGACGATCCCGCCGGCCTGGAGCTCGTCGGCCTCGTTCTGCATCCGCTCCATCGCGAGCTCGCGCGCCTCGTACAGCGCCTGGGTGTAGTTGGGCATCTCCACGTTCTTCCCGACCTGCTTCAGCGACGCGAGCATCCCCTGGCGACCGACGTGATAGACGCAGTTGCCCATCACGAGCCCGACCGGGCGGTAGCCGGCGAGTAGCAGCTTCGCGAAATCCTGCCCGCTCAAATCGCTGGTGAACGGCCGGCCGTTCGGGGCGCGGTGGAGCTCGCCGCCGCGGTGCTTGACCGCGGTACCGACCGAGATGAACTCGGCCAGATCGGCGCCCCACTCGTACCGTCCGATGTCGAGCCGGACGCCAACGACGCCATCCGCGCCGAGCTGATCGGCCTCCTCCTCCATCCGCGTCATCGCGAGCTCGCGCGCGTGGTACATCGCCTGGGTGAGCACACCGAGCTCCTGACTCTGGTTCCACATCGCCTGCTGGAACCCGATGTGGTAGATCGAGCTGCCCAGCACGAGCCCGAGCGGCTCGAACCCCGCCTGCTTGACCAGCAGGAACTCGTCGACCGAAAGGTCGCTGGTGAAGAACCCGCGCGCGACGTCCTGCTTCATCCGGGCGATCCGCTCGCGGCCCGACGCGGGGATGCCGGCCAGCGAGCCCGCCTCATAGGTCGCGGCGTGCGGCGCCTCCTCGGTGACCGGGCCGGACCCCGCGCCTGCCCGGGCAGCCGCAGCCGGCGCCTGGGCGTTGTCGTCATCTCGCTTCAGGAATCCCATCGTTCCTCCTAGGTCACTGCATCAGCAGGCGCTCGAGCGCCTTCCTGGTCGTTTCGCTCCGCGTTGCCTCGGCCGCCAGCGCCTCGCTGAGCGTGGCCAGCCATTCGTCGGTGCCGAGCACCTCGTTCTTCAGGACGATCCCTCCCGACAACCGCGCGGAGCGCGTCACCACGCCGCCACGCTCGGTCCGCAGCTCGAGACGACGGTCGCCCAAGTCGACCGTGACCCCGCAAACCGTTTTGGGTCCGAACATCCCGGACCGCCGCCGGTCGACTCGCACGCGCGCGGGGATCGTCTCCTCGAGCTTGGTCGCCAGGCTCTCCACGAACGCGGTCAGGTCGCTCGTATCCGCCCGCAGCGACGCCGCCAGCAGGTCCATATCCACCGCGGGACGGTCGATCTCTTCCACGCCGTCAGGCTACGACATCTGAAACAGTGTGATTCAGCGGAGAGGATGCATGGAAGCCTCTCCATATGACAACCGAGACGACAATGGTTCCAGACCTGCCCCTGAACGACGGCAATCGCATGCCCCAGCTGGGCTTCGGAGTGTTTCTGATCCCCGAGGCGGAGACCGCACTGGCGGTCGGACACGCGCTCGACGCCGGCTACCGGATGATCGATACGGCGGCCGCCTACGAGAACGAGGCAGGCGTCCGCGACGCCGTGCTCACGAGCGAACTCGACCGCGGCGACCTGTTCATCACCACCAAGCTGCGCAACCAAGATCACGGGCGCCACAACGTGCCGCGCGCGTTCGAGGAAAGCCTCGACAAGCTCGGCGGCGGCTACCTCGACCTGTACCTGATCCACTGGCCGACCCCCCAGAAAGGCGACTACGTCGAGACCTGGGAGGCACTGTGCGAGCTGCAGAAGGAGGAGCGCGTACGGTCGATCGGCGTCTCCAACTTCCGGGTGGAGGACCTCGAGCGGATCATCGACGCCACCGGCGTCGTCCCCGCGGTCAACCAGATCGAGCTGCACCCGCGCCTCCAGCAGCTCGAATTGCGCCGCTTCCACGAGGAGCACGGGATCGTTACCGAGGCGTGGAGCCCGCTGGGGAAGGCCCAGTTCCTCGACGACCCGACGATCGAGCGGATCGCCTCCGCCCACGGCCGCACGCCCGCGCAGGTCGTGCTCCGGTGGCACATCCAGCTCGGGAACATCGTGATCCCGAAGTCGGTCACGCCCAGCCGGATCGAGGAGAACTTCCGGATCTTCGACTTCGAGCTGAGCGAGGAGGACATGCACGCCGTGTTCGAGCTCGATCGCGAGGAGCGCACCGGTCCGGACCCCGCCACCTTCGGGTAGCGAACCGCACCGATGCCGACCTCGATGTGTTCGAGTATTTGACACCCGTTCCAGCCTGGAGACCTATGCGTAAAGCACTGAAGATCACGATCGTCCTGACCCTGTTGGCCGTGCCTTCGGCGGCTCTCGCCGCGAGCAGCACGAGCCAACCCCAGGCGATCAACTGCACCCAGTTCAAGACCAAGCCGATGAGGATCACGCTGTCCTGCGGGGACGGGAGCACGTGGCTCGGCAAGCTGAAATGGTCGAGCTGGTCCAAGACCCAAGCGGTCGCGAGCGGGAACTTCACCCAGAACAACTGCACGCCCGACTGCGCCACCGGCCATACGCACTCGGTCGCGATGACGGTCACGCTGTCGAAGGTGAAGAACTGCCCGGGTCAGGGCAAGATCAGCCCGGCGTTCAAGCACGCGACGATCGTCTACAAGGGCACGCGGCCCAAGGGAGCGCCTCTCAGCGCCAACTTCAGCTGCCCGCCGTCGTTGCCCGGCGCGTATTGACGTAGGCCGCGGGCTCCGAGCGCGCTCGGAGCCCGCCGGCATGTCCCCGGCCGTCCCACCGTTGGCATATCCTCCGGCCGTGCCCACGAGTACAGGAGGAGACTGAGTTGCCCGATGTCGAGGCCCACATCACGGGCACCATCTGGAAGATCGAGGTCGAGGTCGGCGACAACGTCGAGGAGGGCGACACGGTCGTGATCCTCGAGTCGATGAAGATGGAGATGCCAGTCGAGGCCGAGGATCCGGGCGTGGTCAAGGAGATCCTGTGCGAGGAGGGCCAGTCGGTGTCGGAGGGCGACACGCTCGTTGTCCTCGAGTGACTCCGACGAACAGCGCCCGGCCGGCGGTCGTTTGCTGGTCGACGAGCCGGCGCCCGGCGTCGCGCGGCTGACGATCTCCAACCCGGCCAAGCGGGGCGCGCTCGACCACGCGATCCTCGACCGTTTCACCTCGACGCTCGCGGAGGTCGACGCCCGCTGCGTGATCATCACCGGCGAGGGGGGGACGTTCTCCGCCGGCTATGACATCGGCGACCTGCGGGGCAACAGTCAGTTCGCCGACGAGGCCGACCGGCTCGTCGCCAACCCGTTCGCGGCCGCGCTCGACGCGGTCGAGGACTACCCCTACCCCACGCTGGCCGCGCTCAACGGTCACGCGATCGGCGGCGGACTCGAGCTCGCCCTCGCGTGCGACCTGCGGATCGCCGCCCCCACGATCGCGCTCGGGATGCCCCCCGCGAAGCTCGGGCTGGTCTACTCCCACACGGGAATCCGCAAGTTCATCGACACCATCGGGGCGCCCCGAACGCGCGAGCTGTTCCTCGTCGGCCGGCGCATCGACGCGCGCACGGCCCGCGAATGGGGGCTCGTCAACACTATTGCCGAGGAGCGCCGCCTCGCCGACGAGGCTGTCGAGCTGGCAACCGAGATCGCAGCCAACGCGCCGCTCGCGCAAAAGGGCAACAAACACGTCATCAGCGCAGTCCTGCGCGCGCAGGCGGCGATGGACCCCGACACCGAGCGCGAGCTGAACGAGCTTCGCCGCGCCTGCTTCGCCTCCGAGGATTTCCGCGAGGGTGTCCGCGCGTTCGCCGAGAAGCGCCCGCCCCGCTGGCAGGGCCGCTGATCCGCCCCCGCGCCGCCCCCGCGCCCGCCCCCGCGCCGACCCCGGCGCCGCCCCCGCGCCGACCCGCGAAAACCCTGATCCGTCCGGCTCCGCACCTACGCTGCGTGGCCGATGCCGCCGCTGATAACTCGCGAGGAGGCGCTGTCTCTCGGTGAGCTCGAGGACCGCGCGGAGATCGCGGCGCTGGTCGAGAGAGCCTGGTGGGTACGGGTCGAGCGGTTCGCCGACTCGACCGACATGTGCTCGCTGGTCAACGCGAAGTCGGGCGGGTGCGCCGAGGACTGCGGGTTCTGCGCACAGTCGCGTTACGCCGAGGCCGCGACCCCGATGCACGCGATGATGGAGCCCGAGCAGATCCTCGAGCACGCCAGGGCCGCCGAAGCCGCCGGAGCGCACCGGTTCTGCATGGTCACGCAGGGCCAGGGGCTGTCCCGGCGCGACTTCGAGAAGGTGCTCGCCGGCGCGAGGCTCGTCGCCGAGCACACCAACCTCAAGCGCTGCGTATCGATCGGACATATGTCCCGCCAGCGCGCGCGGGCACTCAAGGACGCCGGCATCCAACGCGTCCACCACAACGTCGAGACCGCGGAGTCGTACTACCCCGAGGTCTCGACCACGGTCCGATACGAAGGCCGGCTGCGGACGATCGACGCCGTTCGCGAGGCCGGGCTGGAGACATGCGTCGGGGGCATCCTCAACCTCGGCGAGACGCGCGAGCAACGCGTCGAGATGGCGTTCGAACTCGCCGCGATCAACCCCACGAGCGTCCCGATCAACCTGCTCAACCCTCGGCCTGGCACGAAGTTCGGCGACCGCGAGCTGATGGACCCGTGGGAGGCGGTCAAGTGGATCGCGATCTTCCGCCTGATCATCCCGGACGCGCTGTTCCGCCTGTGCGGCGGCAGGGTCGAGAACCTCGGCGAGCTCGAGGCGACCGCGGTCAAGGCCGGGCTCAACGGCGTGATGATGGGCAACTTCCTGACCACTCTCGGGAACACGCCTGAGCATGACCGCGCCACGTTCGAAGGCCTCGGACTGAACGTCGCCCGGCAGACGGACAACGGCGCCAACCCGCGGCCGGACAACCGCTCGGGGTGGCTTGCCGGCGAGACCCCCGACGTGTTGGCGGAGGCGCTCGCGGCCGGCGCGCCGGCGCTCGACGTGCATCTTTGGGATCCGTCGACACAGCTGCGATTCGCGCCCAAGCGCCACGTCCCGAAACGTCCCGACCCCGCCCGCCCCCACCCCGAGGTGTCAGCATGATCGAGATCGAGGCCCGCCTGAGCGAGCTCAAGGCGCTCGGCCTGCATCGCCGCACGCGCCTGGTCAGCGGCCCCCAGGGACCGCACGTGGTGCTCGACGGCAAGCCGGTATTGCTGCTGTGCTCGAACAACTACCTGGGGCTCGCGGACCATCCGCGCGTCCGCCAGGCAGCGGCGGACGCCGCGATGCGCTGGGGCGTCGGCGCCGGCGCGTCCCGGCTCGTGTCGGGCACGATGACCGTCCACCGCAGGCTCGAGGAGCGCCTGGCCGCGTTCAAGCGCCGGGAAAGCGCGCTGTTGTTCGGCTCGGGCTTCCTCGCCAACGCCGGCGTGATCGCCGCGCTGGCCCGGCCCGGCGACATCGTGTTCTCCGACGAGCTCAACCACGCCTCGCTGATCGACGGCTGCCGGCTGTCTCGCGCCGAGGTGTTCGTCTACGACCACTGCGACACGGAGCACCTCGCCTGGGGACTCGCGCAGGCGCAGGGCCGCGGCGCGCTGATCGTCACCGACGCGGTGTTCTCGATGGATGGCGACGTGGCGCCGCTCGAGGAGATCGTCGAGCTGGCCCAGCGCCACCGGGTTCGGGTGATGGTCGACGAGGCCCACGCCACCGGGGCGCTCGGGCCCGGCGGTGCCGGCGCGCTCGCCGAGGTCGGGCTCGAGGATCAGGTCGACGTGATCGTCGGGACGCTCGGCAAGGCGCTCGGCTCCTACGGCGCGTTCGTCGCCGGCGATCGGGTGATGACCCAGTACCTGCTGAACGCCGCACGCACGTTCATCTTCTCGACGGCGCCACCGCCACCCGCGGTCGCCGGCGCGCTCGCCGCGCTCGAGTTGCTCGGGGAGCGGCCGCGCCTCGTCGCCAAGCTACAGGCCAACTCGGCGGCGCTCCGCAACGCGCTCGAGGCCGAGGGGTTCGACGTCGGCGGGTCGCGCACCCAGATCGTGCCGCTCGTCGTCGGCGAGCCGGAAGTGGCGGTCAAGCTGTGCGACGCCGCGCTCGCGCGCGGACTGTTCGCGCAGGCGATCAGGCCGCCGACCGTCCCGCCGATGACCTCGCGGCTGCGCCTCGCCGTGATGGCGTCTCACCGCGCCGAGGAACTCCAGGCCGCCGCGCGCGTGCTCGGGCTGGCCGCTCGGGCCATTGGCTTCGACCCGCAGACCACGCACCTGTTCAAACAGGAGCAGTTCGACGAGTTCGAGGAGTTCGAGGAGTTCGAGGCGGAACCGGTCGCCCCGCACGACGCCCGCCCCGCTCTGTACGACGACGAACGCGCCGCCCCGTTCGACCACGAGCGGGTGGCGCGCGCCGCGTAGCAGCGACAAACGCGTGCGCGGCTGCTTCGTAACCGGCACCGATACCGGTGTCGGTAAGACCGTCGTGGCGGCCGCGATCGTCGCGGCGCTGCGCGAGCGCGGCGTGACCTTACGCGCGCTCAAGCCGGTGATCACCGGCCTCGACGAACCCCCCGACCCCGTCTGGCCCCCCGATCACGAGCTGCTCGCGCGCGCCGCGGGATGCGCGGTCGACGAGGTGATCCTGACCGGCTACGGGCCGCCGGTGTCGCCGCATCTGGCGGCCGAGCTGAGCGGTCGGCTCCTCGACGCGGCCGACCTGCGCGCCGGCGTGCTCGCCGCCGCGGCGCGGGCCGACGTCCTCGTCGTCGAAGGCGTCGGCGGGCTGCTCGTCCCGTTCGGCGACGGGGACGACGTGCGGGCGCTGGCGCGCGACGTCGGCCTCCCGCTCGTGATCGCGGCGAGGCCCGGGCTCGGGACGATCAACCACACGCTGCTGACGGTCGAGGCGGCGCGCGCCGCCGGACTTCGGGTCGCCGGCATCGTCCTCACTCCGTGGCCGGCCGCGCCCGACGTGATCGAGCGCTCGAACCGCGACACGATCGAGCGCATGACCGGACTCCAGGTTTCCACCCTCGGAGAGATCGAGCGCCCCTCGCCGTCGCTGCTCGCCGCGGCCGCGCGCGACCTTCCGCTCGAGCGCTGGTTCGATCTCGAGGTTCCGACCGGAGCGCGGGCTAGCTTGGCTGCCATGGACACCGACGAGCTGATCGCCGCCGACCGCCGGAGCCTCTGGCACCCGTTCACCCAGCAGCAGGCCTGGTGCGAGGAGGAGCCGCCAATCGTGATCGAGCGCGGCGAGGGCACGACCCTGCACGACACCGACGGCAACGCCTACATCGACGGCGTGTCGTCGCTGTGGTGCAACGTCCACGGCCATCACCACCCCGCGATCGACGGCGCCGTCCGCGACCAGCTCGACCGCGTCGCCCACTCGACGATGCTCGGCCTCTCGCACCGGCCGGGGATCGAGCTCGCCGAGAAGCTGCTCGCGGTCGTGCCCGAAGGCCTGACCCGCGTGTTCTATTCCGACAGCGGCTCGAGCGCGGTCGAGGTCGCCCTGAAGATGGCGTTCCAGTGGTGGGCGCACGGCGGCGAGACCGGGCGCACGACGTTCGTCTGCCTCGAGGACGCCTACCACGGCGACACCCTCGGGGCGGTTTCGGTCGGGGGCATCCAGCTGTTTCACTCGATCTTCGGCCCACTCCTGTTCGAGACCGTCAAGGTGCGAGCCGGCGACTCCGAGCAACTCGCCGCCACGCTCGAGCGCCACTCGAACTCGGTCGCCGCGGTCGTCATCGAACCGCTCGTGCAGGGCGCCGCGGGGATGCTGATGGCGCCCGACGGGTATCTGCGCCAGGTGCGTGAGCTGTGCGACCGCCACGGCCTTCCGCTGATCTGCGACGAGGTCGCCACCGGCTTCGGACGGACCGGCGCGATGTTCGCCTGCGAACACGAGCAGGTGTCGCCGGATCTGCTGTGCGTCGGCAAGGGAATCACCGGCGGCTACCTGCCGCTGTCGGCGACGATCACCACCGAGCGCATCTACGAGCGGTTCCTCGGCCGCGAGGACGAGCTCCGCACGTTCTTCCACGGACACACCTACACCGGCAACCCGCTCGCCTGCGCCGCCGGGATAGCCACGCTCGAGACGTTCGAGCGCGAGCGCACGCTCGAGCTGCTCGCGCCGAAGATCGAGCTGCTGGCACGCCTGCTCGACCAGCGCGTGCGCCCGTTGGGCGTGGTCGCCGAGGTTCGCCAGCGCGGGTTCATGGTCGGGATCGAGCTCAGCCCGCGGTTCGAGGACGAGCTGCTCGGGCGCCGGGTGACGCTCGCCGCGCGCCGGCGGGGCGCGATCATCCGCCCGCTCGGCGACGTGATCGTGCTGATGCCGCCGCTGTCGATCGAGGAGGCCGAGCTGTCGCGCCTGGTCGCGATCACCGCCGAGGCGATCGATAAGGCCGCGTCGGATCGGCTCAGTGCGGCCGCCTAGCCGGGACTAGTCGTCGTAGGGCTCGAAGTCCCGCTTGCGCGCGCCGCACACGGGGCAGAACCAGGTCTCGGGGATGTCCTCGAACGCCGTCCCAGCGGGTATCCCCCCGTCGGGATCTCCCTCGGCAGGGTCGTAGATGAAGCCGCACGATCCGCAGATCCACTTCACCGGTGGTCGCCCGCGTAAGTAGGGTCGCACCGAGAGGTGCGACTAGTGGATGCTGCGCGAGGACGCAGGGTCCGACGCGTAGCAGGTCTACGCGAGGATCCGAGGACAAAGCGCAGCGCCGCCTCCGGACGACGCCGGCGCGGCCGGTAAGCGAGGCAAGGATGCCGAGCAGGCCGCAAGCCGGCCTCCTCGAATGCGAGCATATTTGCGGGGGCGGACACGATAAGACAGGCTAACGGTGAGTTGGGGAGAATGCGGCTATGGGCAGCGACCGACCGGGTCCCGGCGAGGAGCTGAACCGCGGCGAGCGCACCGAGCCGCGTGCCGCCGGCACCGTGATCGTGCTGCGCGGCGGTTCGAGCTCGCTCGAGGTGCTGCTCGTCCAGCGCAACCCCAATGCCCGGTTCATGGGTGGCGCATGGGTGTTCCCCGGCGGGGCGGTCGACCGCTCCGAGGGCCACGGCGACGGCGCGCACCGGGCCGCGGCGATCCGCGAGCTCGAGGAGGAGGCCGGGATCTCAGTCGGCGATCCGGGGTCGCTGGTGGCGTTCTCGCGCTGGATCACCCCGCCCGAGGTCACGATCCGCTTCGACACGTGGTTCTACCTCGCGCCGCTCCCGGACGGCGCGGTGGCGCGGGTCGACGGTAGCGAGGTCGTCGACGCCCGCTGGTACACGCCGGCGGCCGCGCTCGAGGCGCGCGCGCGCGGCGAGCTGTTCCTGGTGTTCCCGACGATGAAGCACCTCGAGCAGCTGTCGGTGTTCGAGTCCGCCGACGCCCTGCTAGCCCACGCGCACGGCCGCGAGATCCTGCCGGTGCAGCCGCGCGTGATCGGCCAGGGCGAGACCGCCCGGATCGTGCTTCCGGGCGAGCCAGGCTACTCTGACTGAGGCCTCGTGACGGCATCGCTCCCATCCGACGTCCAGGCGGTCTTCGACCGTTTCATCACGACCGAGCTGACCACGATCGACAGCGCCGGCCAGCCGATCACGTGGCCGGTGACGCCCTATTACCACCCCGGCGAGCCCTGCATCGACGTCACCACGGGCCTCGGGTACCCGAAGAAGGCCAACGACGCGCAGGCCAACCCGCTCGTCTCGCTGCTGTTCTCGGATCCAACCGGCAGCGGCCTCGACAAGCCGCCGGTCGTGCTCGTCCAGGGGTCGGCCGAGGTCGACGACAAGGATCTCGACGCGAACCGCAGGCGCTACTCGCGCGAGATGATCGAGAAGCTGCCCGGGCTCGCGCGCTGGGACCCGCCGGACCAGTTCAAGCGGCGCTTCATGAGCTGGTACTACACCCGCATCTACATCCACGTCAGGCCCGAGCGGATCTACGTGTGGAGGGACGACGCGGAGCCAGAGTTGTACGACGCCCACATCGAGGAGGTCCGCTCCGGGCATTCGGAGGAGCCCGAGCGGTTCCACGCCGCCCCCGACGGCGGCTCTACCGCCTGGCATCCGCGGATCAGGCAGCTCGGCGCCAACCACCGGACCGCCGTCCTGTCGTTCGTCTCGCCCGACGGCTTCCCATTCGCGATGCGGGTGCCGGTCCAGGCCGACGAGCACAACCGCTGGGTCCGGATCGACGCGCCGGCGGTGGGCGCGCCACTCCAGCCCGGTCTCGCCTGCCTCACCGCCCACGCCCACGAGCCCGAGCTCACGTGGATGGAGAACTTCCAGGTCCGCGGCGACCTCGTCGAGCGCGAGGACCACTGGACGCTCCTCCCGCACAAGGTCGTCGGCGGGATCGAGGCGCCACCGTCGCGCCTCGAGATGTTGCGCGCGAACGCCGGCAAGGCGATCCGCTTCAGCCGCACCGCCAAGCGCGAGGCCGCCCGCCGGCAATAGCGGGTTTCTGGGTCTCGCTGCGCTCGACGTCCTCCGGATGGAATTGCGGCAGGCCCGTTAGCGAGGCAAGGATGCCGAGCGGGCCGTCGCCGCAATGCCGGTTCCGCCCGGCATCCGTGCCGGGCGGGGGTGAACGCGAACCCCCGAGGCGGGCTTGGGCGGCCAGCGGATAACGGCGGGCACCTGAGGGGGGTGCACTGGTCCCCCGAGGGCGGTGCCGCGGCATCCGGGGGATAACGGCGGGCGCCTGAGGGGGGTGCAGTGGCCCGCCGGGGCCGTTTCGCCGGACCGCGACATGCATGACGCGACAATTGGTGCCCGCCGGCGAAGCCCTGCCGTCTCGCGCATGCCCCACATGCCTCACACGGCACGGCCGACGCAATTGCGCTCGATTGCCGTGTTATGCAGGTTCGCTCGCAGGATCGATCCCCGAGGAGCCCGCCACACCCCCCTCCAGATGCCCGCCGTTAGACCCATCCGCCCGACGAGCGCCGAGAGGGGTGCCGCGGTCCCCCGGCCCGGGCTTGGACACCCCGCGGATAACGGCGGGCACCTGAGGGGGTGCGGTCGTCCCCCCGGGGCGGTGCCGCGGCCCCCGGGGGCGGTGCTGTGGTCCCCCGGGGCCGTTTTCCGACCCGCGACATGCATGACGCGCCAATTGGTGCCCGCCGGCGAAGCCGTGGCGCCTCGCGCATGCCCCACATGCCTGACACGCCACAGCCGACCGGGATCGCGTGAAACGGCGCGTCACGCATGATCCGCGAGCCGCCGCGCGCCGGCGACCCGCCCCCACCCCACTCCAGATGCAAGCCGTCGGACCCAATCCGCCGGCGACAGGGACGCACGCTGAAAACAAAAGCTAAGGCCGCAGGGCATGGACGCCCTGCGGAACGGCATTGCGGCGACGGCCCGCTCGGCATCCTTGCCTCGCCTAACGGGCCTGCCGCAATTCCATCCGGAGGACGCCGCCGAAGGCGGCCCCAAAAAACCCCTAGGTCCCCGACTCCTCGTGCGAGATCACGTGCATGACCGCGTTGATCAGCGCGAGGTGCGTGAACGCCTGCGGGTAGTTGCCGAGGTGGCGCCCGGTGCGCGCCTCGAGCTCCTCGGCGTACAGGCCGAGCGACGAGGCGTGCGCGAGCAGCTTCTCGCACAGCTCGCGGGCACGGTCGGTCTCGCCGATCTCGGACAGCGCCGAGACGAGCCAGAACGAGCAGATCAGAAACGTGCCCTCCTCCCCGGTCAGCCCGTCGTCGGTCTCGTCGACCCGGTAGCGCAGGACGAACCCGCTCTCCTGGAGCTCTGACTCGATCGCGAGCACCGTCGCCTTCACGCGCGGGTCGTCTGGGCGAAGGAACCGTACGAGCGGAACCAGCAGCGTCGAGGCGTCAAGCGCGTCGGTGTCGTAGTGCTGGCGGAACACGCCGCGTTCTGACACGCCGTGGGTGAGGATGTCCTCGCGGATCCCCTCGGCGGCGGCGCGCCACTGAGTCGCGAGCTCGGACTCCCCCTCGAGCTCCGCCAGCCGCGAGCCGCGGTCGGCCGCCACCCAGCACATCAGCTTCGAAGAGACGTAGTGCTTGGGTTCCCCCCGCGCTTCCCAGATCCCCTGATCGGGCTGCTCCCAGATCCCGAGCGCGCACCGCACCTGGTCCTGGAGGATCGGCCACAGGCGCTGCGGGATGTGACCGCCGGCTCTCGTGTGCAGATAGACCGAGTCGAGCACCGCGCCGTACACGTCGTTCTGGCGCTGCTGGTAGGCGCCGTTTCCGATCCTGACCGGCGAGGCGCCTTCGTAGCCCTTGAGGTGGGGCAATTCCTGCTCGTGCAGGTCATGCTCGCCGCCGAGCCCGTACATGATCTGGAGCGCGCCGTCGCCGTTGCGGTGGAGGTCGGCGACGAACTGCATGAAGTCGTCGGCTTCCCAGTCGAGGCCGAGCGCGTGCAGACCCCACAGCGTGAACGTCGCGTCGCGCATCCAGCAGTAGCAGTAGTCCCAGTTGCGCTCGCCACCTGGGGTCTCGGGCAGCGAGGTCGTCGCGGCGGCGACCGTCGCTCCGGTCGGCGCGTACGTGAGGCCCTTCAGCGTCAGCGCCGAGCGCTGCAGATACTGGCGCCACCGATGATCCGGAAAGCGCCCGCCGGCAAGCCAGTCGCGCCAGCAGTGGAAGGTGGTCTGGAGGCGGTGTTTGGCGTTCGCGCAGTGCTCGGGGCCGTTCAGGCCGTGCCGCCAGCCGAGCGCGACGAACCGCTCCTCGCCTTCGGTCAGCGTGTGCCGGGCCCGCGCTCGGTTGCCCTCGATTCCGATCCGCAGGTCGGTGATCAGCCGCAGCACGCTGTCCCCGTCGCTCGCCTCGGCGGCCGACCAGTCCTCCTCGACCATCTTCCACCGCGCCGGCGTGCGCCCGTAGTCGAACATCGGCTCGCACACGGCCTCGACCTGAACCGTGCCCTGGATGCACTCGATGTGGCGCACCAGCATGTGGTCGGCGTCGTGGTCGGTGGGCGGCCGCGTGTGCGACGTCTCGTCGGCGTGATCGTCGTGCCACGGTCCGATCGTCAGGCCGTCGTGGACGACGATCCAGCCCGACGGCGTCATCCACGTCGTCTCGATGATCATCGTTCCCGGCACGTAGCGGACCGACAGCGGCACGACGGTCCCGTACGGACCCACGCGGAACGAGCCCGCGCGCCGGTCGAGCAGCGTCCCGAAGATGCTCGGCGAGTCGAACCGCGGGACGCACATCCACTCGATGCTCCCGTCGGGCGCCAGCAGCGCCCCGGTGTGGCAGTCGGACAGGAACCCGTAGTCGGCGATCGGCGGGAACGGCGAGCCGCCGCTGAGCGGCACGTCGTGCGGCGGGATCGGAATGCTCGGGCTCACGCGGCCGCCGCAGCGTACCCATCAGCGGCCGGCGGCACTGCAGGCACGGTTTCAGCCGCCCGCGACGACCCGTGACATCGCTGAAAGCGAGGCCGCGACGCCCGGCCGGCGGCACTCGCGCCCGATCCAGTGCGCATCACGACACGTGCGCGCGGCGCACGGGGCCGTCGGACGGGTGTGCGGTCGAAGCTAACGCTAGGCTTGCACGAAGCGAAGGAGGGAGGTTTCGAAGTGTCCGAGGAGACGACACATAGAGACGCACCGCGGAGGCGTTCGAGCAGCGCCGAGGCCGCGGCGACGCGGTGGCGGCAGACGCACCCCGACGACGACCTCGATCACGACGCGCCGTCGGCGATTCCCGAAGACGAGGAGGCCGTGCCAAACCGGCACTCGGCGAGCGCCGAGGCAGCCGCGCTCCGGTTGCGCGAGCGCCAGTCAGACGACGACGATTAGCGCGACGACTCAGCCGCCACCGTAGGTGACGACCAGGTCGGTGAGCACGCCGACCAGGAAGCCGGCGGACACCATCAGCAGCCCGAGCTCCCGGTAGCCGTAGCGGCGCATCCCGTTCCAGATCTCCCCGATCACGTACAGGATCGCGCCTCCGGCGCAGGCGTAGAACGCGAGCTCGAGCGGGTCGCTCGTAACGGCATAGCCGACGATCGAGCCGAGGAACGTCGGGCCGCCGCCGATCAGGCCCGCGAGGCCGATCCAGCGCCACGACGGCTTTACGTCGCCGAGCGGGCCGACGATCCCGAAGCCCTCGGTCGCGTTGTGCAGCGCGAATCCGATGATCAGCACGGTCGCGAGGCTGATCGCGCCGGCGCGGGCGGACACGCCGATCGCGAGGCCCTCGGCGAAGTTGTGCACGCCGATCGCCGCCGCGATCGTAAGGCCGACCCGGAGCGCGCGCCGGCGGGCGGCATCGAGTTCGAGCGCGAGCGGCTCGGGCTCGCCGCCGCCGATCGCGGCCGCCTCGGCGCCACCCGCGATCGGGGGCTTGCGCGCCCCGGCCGGGCGCAGCGCGCGCTCGATCATCGCCAGGCCGGCGCTGCCCGCGGCAAACCCGACGGCGAGCAGGACGACCAGCCAGACCACATACGCCAGCGTCCCGCGGTCGTCTTTGAACGCCGTGAGCGCGTGGTCGACGATCCCGATCCCGTTCGACATGACGTCGACGAAGATGAACGCGAGCACCCCGACCGAGAACATCGCGAGCGCCACCCGCGCTCTGTTGCCGAGGAGCTGGAGCCGCCCCACCGGCAGGCCTAGGAAGATCGTGAATCCGGCGAGGGCGCCGAGGGCAACGGTCTGGGCAAACGACAATAGGACCTCGTTTTTGGATTAGGCCACCCTAATCGCTGCGCGCAGCGTACCAAATTAGGGCACCCTAAGTCCAAGCGACCTGGTCGGAGATCGGACGCTAGCCGCGCGTGGGCGCAAGCACCTCAGGTATCCGAGTTGAGGTCCGGCAGGCCCAGCGTGGTCAGCCAGTGGTTCACGGTGATGTTGAGCTGCGTGAACTCGCCCGTCCAGATCAGGATCCCCATGCCGATCAGGACGACCCCGCCGGCCCCGATCACGACCGCGTAGTGCCGGCGCACGACGCTGAGCGCCGATGTCACGGTCCCGAACGCGAGCCCGGTCAGCAGGAACGGGACGGCTAGGCCGGCGCAGTAAACAGCGAGCAGGAACGCTCCGCGAGCCGCGGAGCCCGACAGTCCCGCGGCGGTGATGATCGCCCCGAGCGTCGGGCCGGTGCAAGGAGTCCACGCGAGGGCGAACGCGGCCCCGGTCAGCACCGGGCCGCTGCGCCCCGCGCGGCTCATCAGCCGGCCCACGTGCCACTCGCGCGAGAGCTGGGGCACGAACGGCGCGAGCACGAACAACACCCCCATGGCAATGATCACGGCGCCTGAGACCTTGAGCGCCGCCGGTCCGGTCAGCGCGCCGCGCAGCGCCTGCTGCCCGAGCAGCCCGAGCGCGATGAAGATCACCGAGAAGCTCGCGACGAACGCCAGGCTCGGCCCGATCACGCGGCGTGCTCGGATATCGGCCGGCGCGACGCCGGCGACCGCGGAGATGTATCCGGGCACCAGCGGCAGCACGCACGGCGACAGGAAGGAGATCAAGCCGGCGCCGAACGCGACTGGAATTGCGATCCCGGAGGCAGGGTCCATCGTGCCCTGCTGAGAGTATCGCCGCTGCCCCGTCGATATCAGCGTCACCCGATTTCCGAAACCTTCCTCCGGTCTAGGCGTTAGAGTGGTGAGTTACCGCACGTGGAAGCTTCCGCCCTCCCAGCACCGGCTGCAGTAGCCCGGACTCGGACTTCGATCGGGGCGCCACTTCTCCGGCTCCGGTCCGACGAGCAGCTTGTCGCCCTGTTCCGCGCGGGCCACGACGACGCGTTCAGGGTCATCCACGACCGCTACCGGCAGCGGCTGTTCGCCTACACGCGGCAGATGCTCCCGCACCGTCAGGACGCGGAGGACGCCCTCCAGGACATCTTCGTCCGCGCGTACTCCGGGCTGCGGGCCAACCACCGCGAGCTTGCCCTGCGCGCCTGGCTGTACCGCGTCGCGCACAACCGCTGCATCGACGAGCTGCGTCGGCCGTCTCCGCCACCTCCCGAGGTGATGGAGCTCCTGCGCGCCCCGGCCAGCGACCCGATCGCGGAGGCCGACCGGCGCGAGTCGCTCCGGCGCCTGATCGCGGACGTCCGCCGCCTCCCCGAGCAGCAGCGCTCGGCGCTGCTGATGCGCGAGCTCGGCGGGATGTCCTACGCCGACATGGCGAGCGCGCTCGGCGTCACCGTCCCGGCCGTGAAGTCGCTGCTCGTGCGCGCGAGGCTGGGGCTCGGGCAAGCGCTCGCTGCACGCGATACGGCCTGCTCGGACATCCGCGACGAGCTGATGCTGTCCCACGACCGCGGTGTGCGGCCGAACGCCACCGCGCGCCGGCACATGCGCGACTGCGCCGGCTGCCGCGAGTTCCGCCACCAGATCCGCGGCGTCAGCCGCCGGTTCGCGGCGATCGTCCCGACGCTCGGGCCGCTCGGCGTGCTCGCCAACGCGCTCGGCGTCGGTGGCGCCGGGGGTGGCGCCGCCGGCGGCGCGGTCGCCGCCGGCGCGGGCGGTGCCGCGGGCGGGTCGGCGGTAGTCGGCGTAGGCGCGATGAGCGCCGGCGCCACGCACGTCGCGACGCTGCTCGCCGCCGCCGTGGTGACCGCCGGCGGAGCGGTCGAGCTCCAGCACACGATCAGGGTCCCGGCCGTCCACCATCATCATCACCCGAGGGCCGCGCTCGTCGCCCCTGCTCACCACGTGGCGCCCGCCGGCACGCAGTCCGCCGCCGCGAGCGTCAGCCCGCCCGAGGAAGCGGCGCCGACGGTGATCACGCCGCTCGCGCACACGCAGGTCCGGAGCACCCCGGTCACGGCGGTGACGGCCACGCCGATCCAGACGACCGTGAGCACCTCGACGACCACGGTCACGATCCCCAGCAAGACGGATGCGCCCGCAACCGGAGGCACATCGACGATGATGGCCGGCGGCGGCGCGACGCCCGACGGCTCGGGGACCAAGGTCAAGAGCACGAGCAATGGCTCATCCTCGACCGGGACCTCCACGACGTCGTCCACGACCACCACGACGGCGACCGGTCAGACCACGGGCACATCGAACTCCAGCACCAGCTCGAGCTCGACGACCTCGGACGGCTCGACGACCTCGAGCACGACCGCCGGAAGCACGCAGGGCACGACGCCCGGGACGAGCACCACGCCGACGAGCACCCTGGGCCAGTCTCCTCCGCCCGCACCGTGAGCGGGCCGGCGCGGATCGACCCGGCGACTCACAGGCGGATCCGGTCATAGACAGCTACCTCGAGCCGCTCGACCACGAGGACGTCGTCGTCCGCCGCGGGCGGCGATCCGGCCTGTACACGTTCGTCGCGGTGCACTCCACGGTCCGCGGCCCGTCGTTGGGCGGATGCCGCATGTGGGGCTACGAGGACGCGCGCCAGGCGCTCAGGGACGCGCTCAGGCTCTCGCGCGCGATGACGTACAAGTCCGCCGTGGCGGACCTTCCCTTAGGGGGCGGCAAGGGCGTGATCATGACCCCGCCCGCGGCCGTCCTCTCCACCGAGCGCCGGCACGCCGCGCTGCTCGACTTCGCCGACACGGTCGAGTCGCTCGGCGGCCGCTACATCACCGCCGAGGACGTCGGCACGTCCAGTCGCGACATGCGGGTGATCGCCGAGCGCACCGAGCACGTCGCGGGGCTTCCCCGCGGCCAGGGCGGGTCGGGTGATCCGAGCCCGTACACGGCGCTGGGGGTCGAGGCCGCGATTCGCGCCTGCTGCGAGCGCGTGTTCTCGTCGAGCTCGCTCAAGCAGCGAACGGTCGCCGTGATCGGGCTCGGCCACGTCGGGCTCAGGGTCGCCAAGCGCTGCGCGAAGGCCGGCGCCCGGCTCGTGGTCAGCGACATCGACGAGCGCAAGCGGCGCTTCGCCGGCGAGCTCGACGCCGGCTGGGCCTCGCCGGCGGAGGCGCTCGAACTCGACGTCGACGTGGTCGCCCCATGCGCGCTCGGCGGCGTCCTCGACCACGCAACGGTGCCGCGCCTGAGCTGCCGGATCGTCGCCGGCGCCGCCAACAACCAGCTCGCGAACGAGTCCGTGGCCGAACTGCTCGCGGCCCGTCAGATCCTGTGGGCGCCCGATTTCGTCGCCAATGCCGGCGGTCTGATCAACATCGCCGAGGAGCAGAACGGCTACAACCCGACAACCGCGCGTCGGCGCGTCCGCCAGATCGGCGACACGCTGAGCCAGATCTTCGACGAGGCGCAGGCCACCGACGCGACACCGCTGACGGCCGCGCTCGGGATCGCTCGCAAGCGCCTCGTGGTCGCCGGCTAGCCGCCCGCGCCACCGCCACTTCCCCCCCTGGGTAGACGGGTACGTACCAGTTCCGTACTGGTACGTACCCGTCTACGAAGTGGGCACAGCGGCGTGACGTGTTCAGACGGAGTGACCGCTGAGGTCGATCGCGGGCCGCTCGACGCCCGCCGGCAGCCGCCCCTCGTCTGAGAGCTTGTCGAGGTGGGCCGCGAGCGTCACCGCGGCGGCCGGCCGGAGCCCTGCCGGGACGTCGGACCAGACGTCGTCGAGGAGGTCGTTTGTGGTCCGCTTGCCGGCCTCGAGCGCCAGCATCAGGCGCCTCTCGCGGTCGAGGCGATGCGAAACGTACTCGTCGAGCTTCGCTTGCGGATCAGTCACCGGAGGTCCGTGCCCGGGAAGCAGGACGGTCAGCGGGCGCTCGCGCAGCCGGAGGAGCGCCTCCAGGTACCCGGCCAATGCGCCCGGATCGGGCGCGACGAACACGCTTCCCTCGCCGAGCACCGCGTCCCCGGTCAGGGCGGCGGTGCCGTTGATGTAGGCCAGGTGATCGGGGGCGTGGCCGGGGGCGGCGACCGCTTCGAGCGGGCCGAACACGTCGGCCTGCGCGAGACGCACGTCGACGTCTCCGCGCGCGGCGGCGAGCGGAGCGCCCGGGTAGCGAGCGCGGATCGCCGGAACCGCTCCGGTGTGGTCGCCGTGGTCGTGCGTGAGCGCCACGCCGCCGAGGCCGCCCCGCTGGTCGAGTTCGGCGATCAGCGCGGCGATGTGGTCGTCGAGGTCAGGCCCGGGGTCGACCAGCCATGCCGGGTCGCGACCGACGATCCACGAGTTCGTCCCGGTCAGCGTGAACGGCCCCGGGTTCGCGGCGCGAATCCCGATTAGATCGTGGCCGGGAACCTCGATACGCGTCATCGGTGGAGCATGACAGCCCTCGGCGCGGGCGCGTTCTCGGTCGCGTCACGCGCTCCGCGTAGTCCATCCGTCCAGACCGCGACAGGCGGCACCGCGTCGCGGGTATGCCCGGAGTGACAGGAAGTTACACACTGGGTTTGGGTGACAGGGTGACTGGGGGTGACCGCCGTGGGCGGCCCGACGCCGCGGTGGACCCAGTAACCGGTTGGAGGCGTCGGTGACGTTGGAAATCGTTGTGCTCGTGGCGGTGGCGATCTGGGCCAGCGTAGTGCTCCTCGCGATATCGCTTTGCCGCGCGGCGAGGCTGAGCGACGAGGCGATGCACTTTGTCGTGCTGAGGACGGAGGCGGGGGACCGCGACGACGAGGCCACGCCCTCGCCCTTGTCCTCGCGCTCCCCCGCGTCCTCATCCTCGTGGGAGTCCGAGCGGCCACTGCGGACGCTCGACCTCGAGGACGCCGCGAGTCTGCTCGGCGTGAGTCCCGAGACGTTGTTGCGGTGGGAGGAGCGCTTCGGCTTCCCGTCATCGTGCCCGTCGGAGTTCCGCTACAGCCAATCCGAGGTGCTCGCCCTGCTCGCCAGCCTCGATGACGGAGCATCGATCCCGGCGGCGGTGGCGCAGGCGCGCGAGCGAATCAAGCGCCGGCGCGCGTCGGCGCCCGGTGGCCTGTTCGACCACCGTGACGGCGGGCTAGCCTCCTGACGTCGGGCCGGCACCACGTCGACGTTGAACGGCGTCGTCAGATGGGCGTCGTGTACGCGCCGGTGATGCCCCCGTCGACGATGAACGCCGTCGCGGTCATGAAGCTCGACTCGTCGCTCGCGAGAAACAGGACGGCGTTGGCGATCTCCTCGGCCCGCGCGAACCGGCCCATCGGGACGTGCACCAGTCGCCGGGCGGCTTGGTCGGGATCTTTGGCGTAAAGCTCTCGGAGTAGGGGCGTGTCGACCGGAGCGGGGCAGAGCGCGTTGACCCTGACGCCGCGGCGGGCGAACTCGACGCCAAGCTCGCGGGACAGCGCGAGCACGCCTCCCTTTGACGCGGTGTAGGAGATTTGGGACGTGGCGGCCCCGAGCACCGCGACGAACGAGGCGGTGTTGATGACTGACCCGCCACCGCCGTCGAGCAGATGTGGGATCCCGTGCTTGCAGCAAAGGAACACGCTCCGCAGGTTCACGTTCTGCACTCGCTCCCACGCCTCGACCGTGGTGTCGAGCACGGACGCGTCGTCGCTCGGCGAGATGCCGGCGTTGTTGAACAGCACGTCGATCCGCCCCAGCTGTTCCCGGGTGCGCGCGTAGACGGAGCGAACCGCGTCCTCGTCGGCGACGTCGGCCTGCAACGCGAGCTCGCCGACCG
Organism: uncultured Solirubrobacterales bacterium; assembly: GCA_963755525.1. Lineage (GTDB taxonomy): Bacteria > Actinomycetota > Thermoleophilia > Solirubrobacterales > Solirubrobacteraceae > Palsa-465. The sequence continues at coordinate 141,063 of CAVWKC010000005.1, forward strand.
AGTGTTCGGCCAGGTCGACGCCGACAACCCGTGCAGCTTCGCGCGCGAACACAGCCGCGGTGGCGCCGCCGATGCCGCCGGCGACGCCGGTGATCACGCACACCTTTCCCTCCAGGCGGCCGGCCGCGCTCATGACGTCGCGTAGTAGATCGACTTCACCTCGGTGTAGGCGTCCAGCGCATGCGGACCAAGCTCGCGGCCGTAGCCCGATTGCCTGAAGCCGCCGAACGGGGTGGCCACACGCACCGAGGTGTTGGAGTTGATCGACAGCACGCCGGTCTCGATGGCCCGCGCGACGCGTAGCGCCCGGGCGCCGTCGCGCGTCCAGATCGAGCCCGATAGTCCGTAGATCGTGTCGTTGGCGATCCGCACGGCCTCGTCCTCGTCGGCAAACGGAATCACCGTCGCCACCGGCCCGAAGATCTCCTCGCGCGCCGCTCGCGCTGCCGGATCCACCGGACACAGCACCGTGGGAGCAAACCAGTAACCCGGTCCCTCTGGAGCGCTGCCGCGGATCGCCACCGGCGCGTCGCCGTTGACGAACGAGGCCACCTCGTCGCGCCGCGCGGCCGAGATCAGCGGACCCATCTGCGTCTCCTCGTCGAGCGGATCGCCGACGCGGATCGACTCGACGGCATCTTCGAGCGCCTCCATGAAGCGATCGAGCACCGAACGCTGGACGAGGATCCGCGACCGGGCGCAACAGTCCTGCCCGGCATTGCCGAACACGGCCATCGGCGCCGCGGCGGCCGCCGCCTCCAGGTCGGCGTCCGCGAACACGAGGTTGGGGGACTTTCCCCCGAGTTCGAGGGTCACGCGCTTGATCGTCGCCGCCGCGCCGACGGCGATCGAGCGGCCGACCTCGGTCGAGCCGGTGAACGCGATCTTCGCGACATCGGGATGCTCGACGAGGCGCTGACCGCACACGCTCCCCGGCCCCACTACGACGTTCACGACTCCCTCCGGAATGCCGGCGCCGGGCGCTATCTCCGCGAACCGGAGCGCGGTCAACGGGGTGAGCTCGGCCGGCTTCAGCACGACGGTGTTGCCGGCCGCAAGCGCCGGGGCCAGTTTCCACGATGCGATCGTCAGCGGAAAGTTCCACGGCACGATCAGCCCGACCACACCGAGCGGCTCGCGGACCGTGAACGCCTGGCCTCCCGCCACCGGGATCGTGTCCCCGAGCAGGCGCTCGGGAGCGCCGGCGTAGTACCGGAACGTCTGCGCGACCATGTCCATCTCGCCCCGGGCGTCGAGGATCGGCTTGCCGGCGTTGCGCGCCTCGAGCACGGCCAACTCGTCACCATGGTCGGCCAGCGCGTCGGCGAGCGCGTACAACAGCGATGCCCGGTCGGCCGGAGCGAGCGCCCGCCAACCCGGTGAGGCCTCGCGTGCCCGCTCCACCGCGGCGTCGACCTCCTCGATTCCCGCGCGCGGCAGCTCTTCAAGCACCGCCTCGGTGGCGGGCTCGATGACCGCGATCATCCGCGTTCGAACATTCGGCGGCGCTCGTAGTCGGTCACGACCTGGTCGAACAGCCGCTGCTCGGTGCGCCCGTAGTTCAGGTAATGGGCCCAGACCTCGTCGCCAAACGCGGCACGGGCGAACTCGCTGCCCTCCCACAGGTCAACCGCTTCGCGCAGGGTCGACGGGAACGGCTCCGCCTGTCCAGCCTCATAGGCGTTTCCGATCAGCTCTGGCCCCGGATCGGCCTCGGTGGCGATTCCGTCGAGCCCCGCCGCCAGCAGTGCCGCGTACCCGAGGTGCGGGTTGACGTCGGCTCCCGGGATCCGGCACTCGACGCGGCGTGACTGTCCGTGCCCGACGATCCGGAAGCCGCACGTACGGTTGTCGCGGCCCCACGAGATCGACGTCGGCGCCCAGCTCTCGGCCGCGTAGCGCTTGTATGAGTTGACGGTCGGAGCGATGAACAGCGCGAGCTCCCGGATCCGGCCGCGCGCACCGCCCAGGCAGTGGCGAAACACGTCCGTCTCGTCGTGCCCGTTGACGAACGCGCTCGCGCCGGTCGAAGCATCCACCAGGCTCGAGTGAATGTGACACGAGCTGCCGATGTCCTTCTCTGACGGCTTGGCCATGAACGTTGCCGAGACACCGTTCAGAAACGCGATCTCCTTGACGCCGTTCTTGTAGATCGTGTGACGGTCAGCGGAGGTCACCGCGTCGGCGTAGCGCACATTCAGCTCGTGCTGGCCGTACCACGCCTCGCCTTTCGAGAACTCGACTGGAATTCCCGCACCTCGCATTCCGCGGCGGATCTGACCGATGACGTTCTCGTCCATCGTGGTCGCGAGGATGTGATAGTCGAGGATGTACGGGATCGTCGGTGTCAGGTCGCGGTAGTCCTGCTCGTGCGCCTGCGCGTAACTCTGCTCGTACAGGTAGAACTCGAGCTCGGAGGCGAAGAACGGCGTGTACCCCATCTCCAGGGCGCGTTCGTACTGTGCGATCAGGATCTGACGGGGCGAGACCGTCACCGGCGAGCCGTCGTGATTGACGACATCGCACAGGACGAGAGCGCTGCGGTCCAACCACGGGATCCGGCGCAGTGTCGACAGATCGGCCGCGATCGCGAAGTCGCCATACCCCTTCTCCCAGTTGGCCATCTGGTAGCCGGGCACGGGATCCATCTCCATGTCCAAGGCGAGCAGGTAGTTGCACCCCTCGATGCCGTGGTCGGCGACCTGGTCGAGGAGGTAAGAGACGTCGATCCGCTTGCCCACCAGCCGTCCCTGCATGTCGGTGAACGCGGTCACGACCGTGTCGATCGTGCCCGCCTCAGCCTCGGCATTCAGCTGTTCGAGTGACAGCATGCCCTCGGTAACTCCCGGTCCACCCGGACGCGTGATGCTCGCCATTGCTACTCCGCTCCTCCGGCGACCGCCGGCGAGGGTGGCACCGGCGGAGGCTCCGTCGTGAACTCGGTGTCGTCGATCGTCCTGACCGGACCGTGGTAGTGGTTCTTCGCGCCCGCCCACCACCAGATCCCAACGATCAGTCGCCACGAGCAGCACCAGCGGTCGCCCGCGACCGGTTCGGGATCGGGCGCTCGGCGGGACGATCGGGGCCGGAGACGGCCGCGCCCGGCAGCGGGCTCTGATCGGCGAGCGCGTCCGCCGCGATCAGTAGCACTTCAACTGATCCTCGGTCTCAGACTCGGCACGCGCGAGCTATGCGCTCCCCGTTATCCCGTGACCGCGACCGCTTGCGCACCGGTGAAGGTGTCCGTGAGCAAAACCGTCACTCCGCGACTGGCCGGTATCGTCACCGTCTTGCGTTTGCTCGCGGTCACGGTCACCGTCCCGGTCTTGCCGTTTCTCGTCTCGGCAACGCTGCAGCGCGTCCCAGCCGGAATCTCGGGAAAAACCCGCGACACCGTGCCAGCACGGTGGCCGGCAGAGATCAGGAAGGCGTAGTCGTGGGCGATGCCTCTACAGTCGACCAGGATGGCGATCGGGCCTTGCTGTCCGGCCGCCGGTCCGGTGATCGCCTTCGTCACCCTCAGGAAGCCGTCCGTCGTGTCAGGTATGTCAGGGGCCGGGGCGGGCGTTCGCAGGTAAGTGTCTACGATGTTCACCGGTAGCACTTCGCCCGCCGGGACCGTCACACTCTGACTGCTTCCGGACACGGTCGCGGTCACCGTGTCCGTGACGCCGTCGGCGGTCTCGGTGATCGTGCACACCGAGCCGGCTGCGATGCCGTCATAGCTTTCAGAGACGCTCCCGGCCGGGGTCCCAGCGGGGATCACGAAGTCTGGCGAGAGCGTGGCGCCGTTGCAAACCACTTGGATCGTGATCGGTCCCTGCTGGCCGGCGAGCGGACCGGTGATCGTCTTGGTGACGAGCAAGGAGCCTGGGGCTGGGCCGTAGGTGTCGATGATATGCGCGGCCCCCGCACCACCCGGTGCAATCGTCGCGGTCTGAGGGCTGCCAATGACAACCGCGGACACCGTGCTTGTGGCGCCGGTCGCGGCCTCGGTGACGACGCAGCTCGCCGGCGTCGGGATGCCCGAGTAGATCTGAGACTGGTCGCCGGTGGCGCCGGCCGGGATGACGAGGTCAGGCACCAGCGCGCTGCCGTCGCATACCGTGTGGATCACGACCTGCCCCTGTTGCCCGGCGAGCGGACCGGTGATCGTCTTGGTCACCTCCAGCTGTCCGGCCGCGAGTCCGTAGGTGTCGCTGACATCCGCTTCGGCGATTTCGCCGGGCGCGACGGCTACGTCCTGCCCGCTTCCCGTGACGACGACCGAAACCGTGCTTGTGTGCCCGTCGCCGGTCTCGGTGACCGTACACGTGGCTGGAGCGGGGATCTGGTCGTATTGCATCGTCTGGTCACCCGCCGGCGCCCCCGCCGGGATCACGAAGTCCGGGATGAGGGCGGTGCCGTCGCACACCGTGTGGATCACGATCTGCCCCTGCTGCCCCGCGGCGGGGCCGGCGATCGTCTTGCGCACGAGCAGCGAGCCGATGTGGGTGTACGTATCGGTTATGTCAGCCGTCACCGTCTCGTCGGGACGGATCGTCACCTGCTGTCCGCCCCCGGTCACCACCACGTCAGTGCCGACGACGCTGCCGGTGGATGTCTCGGTGACCGTGCACACCGTTCCGGCCGCGATGTGGCTATAGGTGCGCTCTCGGGTCCCCGCGGGGCTGCCGGCAAGAATGACGAAGGGCGGCCTGCGCACGCCGTCATCGCAACCCACGCGGATCACGACGCGGCCCTGTGATCCGGCGGCGGGGCCCGCGATCGTCTTAGTCACCTTCAGCGAGCCGGACGGCACGAAGTCCACGGTAGACCTGACGGTGGTGGTCAAGGTGGCCGTGTCGGCGAGAATCAGCTTCTGGGCGTCGGTGACGTCGTGAGTGCCGCCGTCGTAAAGGTAGACGTTGCCGCTAGGGACGGTGGCGCGCGAGGTCGCCTGCAGTACGGCCGTGGGCAAGCCCGAGGACCGCAGCCAGATGTTTTGGCCATCCGGCACCATGGCCCCATCGGCGATCGGATCCGTGCCCGCCCGGTTTGAGAACATGCTCGCGCCGGTGGCGGTGACGGTGGCGGGTGGGTGGTCAGTAGTGACCGTGAACGGTCCAAGTGGTTTGCCCGCGGGACCGCTCAGATGGTCGGGTGAGAGTGTGAGGCTGGGCGGCGGCGGCTCGACAAGCGGTCCCTGGGAGATAACGTGGTCGACGATCCGAACGACGTCGTTACGCAGCGAGTCGGAAGTGTTCAGCACGTAGCGGTCGCTGAAGAACCAGATCGCCGATTGCACAGCGGCGGCCTTCTGGTTGGTGGTCAGCCCGGCGGGTTCGTTGCTGTTCGGGTAGTAGTCGTTGAGGATCCGGGCCACGAAGCCGACATTGGGGACGTTCGCGTCATTCCAGGTGCCCAAGGCGTAGCCGATGCCGTTGTACGTAACCGTGTTGATGTCGATGCAATAGAGGCGGAGTGCCGCGCCGCCGCCAACCGGGCTGCCATAGATGATGCCCGCGAAGCCCTCGTTCTTGGGGCTCCAACCCGATCCAGGTCCTGTGGGCGGGTTCCCCGAGGGATAGCCCGTAGTTGGGTCGAAGGGGTTCGAGGGGTTGGCGATGAACCCGGTGACCCCCTGGCCGACGCCGGTGCCACTCATGACGATCTCGGTGTTGGCGCGTGGTCTAGCGAGGACCCGCTTCCCTCGAACGTAGACGGCTCCAGCAGGGGCGACATCTACTAGGAGCGCTGCAGACGTGAGCAGGACAAGAACGGGCAGGAGCCGCCCGTAGCGATGCATCAACAACGCCAGCTGAGCACGCCACGATCCGATAATGGTCGTAGACCAACCGCCACTGTCATCGGCACGCCGCAACACCGTCACCCACCTCCCATCTCGGTCGCCCTCGCTAAGTCCGAGCGACCGATCGGTCCGGGGGCGAGCATACCCGCGACCCGCAGTCAGTGGGAGGGCGCGCGCACCCCTCTTACACAGGGGCGTACGCCCCCTCGGCTAACGTTTCCGGGAATGCCGGCTTCGCGGCGAACGTTGCTCACCGTCGGGCTTGCACTAGCCTGCGCGTCCCTGCTGTCGGTGCAGGTCGCGACCGCCAGGAACACCGCCTGCTCATCGTTGCTCGCGAACGCGGCCGTAAGTGGACCAACGGACGCCACCGCGTGGCGCGTAGCCATAGGAGCGCCGACAGCAGTGTTCGCGTCCGTTGCGGGCACACGCATGCATCTGGCTCGGTGGGTCACGCCCACGGAGGCCGCATGGCTGCTCGTCATCGCCGGCGCTCGAACTGCCCACGACCGGTGCTGGCTTCGGGTTCGGCTCCCGTGGCGACCGAACGGAGCGGCTGGATGGATCAACGCCGACAAGGTGGTACTGGCGCAGACCCCGTGGCGGATCGTGGTGTCGACGGCCCGGCACGCGCTCACGCTGTTCCGAACAGGGAAGGCCGTACGCACCGTGTCGGTGGTGGTCGGCAAACCGAGCACGCCCACGCCCGACGGCCTGTTCGCGGTGTGGTGGGCGATACCGTGGCATCCCAACGCTTTCCTTGGTAGCTGGGTCCTCGACCTCACCGCCCACAGCGATGTGCTCCGACAATTCGACGGGGGCGATGGAACGGTCGCCATTCATGGCCGCGGAGGGGCGAGCCTCCAGGATCCTCTCGGCACCGCCCTCAGTCATGGATGCGTCCGCCTGTCCAACGACGCGATCGACTGGCTGGTGCGGACCATCGGGCCAGCCCTCCTGCCGGGCACACCGGTTCAGATCAGCTGACAACGCGTCCTCCGCCAGGCGCCGGACGATCGTGAATCCGTCCAAAGGCAGCGAAATCGATCGGTGCCGGTGGGCGGGCTGACGATGTTCGAGTCGTCGGCTCCCGTCCGGCTGTGAGATCTACCGTGAGCCGCCGTCTTCTTCTCCCATTTCTGGTCGTCGCATTGACGCTGACAGCGGCGCTGGCAGCATCAGCGCCCGCCGGCGCCGCTCAGCTCGAGCTCGTCGGCGGGAGTATCCCCGGCGTCTACCCCTACCAGCAGTGGGTGGCCGACAGCTACGCACCGACCTACCCCGGCGTGGTCGAGTTCGCGCTCTCGCCCGGGCTGTTCTCGTGTGGCGGCGTCGCGGGAGCCGTCGGCTGCACGAACTATTCGGAGTGGCCTCTGCCCCCGACCGCCGCCGCCGCGACACCCCCGCAGGTGGAGATTGACACGGGCTTCGCCCCATCGCTGACGCACGAGTACCTGATGCATGAGCTGGGGCACGTGTTCGACGCCACTGAGATGGAGGACCCGTTCCGCGCGGACTTCATGGCGATCTGGGGACTGCCAGATGGCGCCAGTGCCTGGTGGTCGCAATTCGGCAGCGACCACGCCAGCGCAGGAGAGTGGTTCGCTGAGTCCTACAGGCTATGCGCGCTGTACGGGCCGCGGATGCCCTACCAGACTTGGATGACCGACTCGCCGAGCTACGGCTTCCCCGGGGACCGTGACTCGGCCGAGCAGGACGCCTCCTGCCGGCTCATCCTGAGCGTTGGCGCTGCGGCGGGCCTTCCCGCGCCAGCCAGCCCGACGGTGTACGAGCCTCGCGTGCTCGTGCACGGGAACCACAAGCTTGCCGAGTGCCGCGGCACCGACCTGCTGCTGCTCGACGAACCGGTGCTTTGCGAGCGGGCGGGCGGCGGCGCACCGGCCGGCCCGTGGCACGCCATGCTTCAGACCCGCTCCCTGGGAAAGGTGGCGCTTCGTCGCGCCCGTCTCACCGCCTCCGACGGTCAGCCGGCGTTCACGGTGGCCCGTCAGTAGCCGCACGCCACATGTGTGAAACGCTCACTCAACCCTCGCGCCACCGTCGTGATCAACAATCCGACCCCTACGTTCACGGGGTGACGCGAGTCGTGTGTCAAGTGTCGAAGCTTGTACCTGTACTGAGATGCTCCCAGGCGTTCAGATCAGAGCTCAGCGCATCGAGAGACTCACGAAACGTGCTCAGCGCGTCAGGCCCGAGGACAAGAATGAGCGGCGGATCTGAGCTGTCAACGGCAGTCATGATGGCTTGAGCTGCCTTGGCGGGATCTCCTGGCTGAGTGCCGTCTGAGGTGTCGTTCTCCTTCCGGCGCCGGCCGGCCGTCTCGGCGTAGTCATCGATCGCACGCCGGGATTGCGTCAGAGAACGGCCCGAGAAGTCGGTGCGGAACGCGCCCGGCTCGACGATCATCGCGGAGATGCCGAGCGGGTCGACCTCCTTGCGCAGCGAGGCGGTCAATGCTTCCAGCGCGGCTTTGGTCGCCGCGTAATAACCGGACCCCGGCGGCGAGCGTCGTGCCCCGATCGAGGAGACGTTCACGATCGTGCCGTGACGGCGGGCGCGCATGTCCGGCAGGACCGCCTTGATCATCGCGGCCGGACCGAAGAAGTTCGTGGCGAACAGCGTTTGCACGTCGCTGTCCTCCGCCTCCTCGACGGCGGCACGGTAGCCGTAGCCGGCGTTGTTGACGAGAACATCGATGGCGCCGAATCGCTCTTGGGTCGCGCTCACCGCCGCTGCGATCTGTGTGCCGTCGGTGACGTCGAGCGCAAGGGCGAGCGCGGTATCGGGGTGAGCGTCGACCAGGTCTTGGATCGTGGCGGCGTCCCGGGCGGTCGCGGCCACGGTGTCGCCGCGGTCGAGCGCTGCTTGCGCGAGCGCGCGACCGAGGCCGGTTGAGCATCCGGTGATGAGCCAAGTCGGCATGGTCTGCTCCCCGCCGTCGTGGACCTCAGCCCGCAGGCTGGTTCGCGTCGGGGCGCTGGATGCTGGCGCACGCGATGCGGTCCCTGGATGGATGGGCGGTCGTGGCTCTTCGGCGTCGTAGTAACGACCGCCGCGCATCAGCGACGCGGCGGCCGCCACGAGGCAGGCGACGATCGCGAACGCGAACGCCGCGTGCAGCCCGCTGCGGAACGGCGCCGAGATGAGGTTGGGGAAGAACGAGTGTCCGATCAGCAGCGATCGGTTCTCGGGTGTGAGCATCGCCAGCGCGTGTGCGCCGAGGAGGTGTTGGATCGGGTTGTAGCCGAGGAACGCGGCGAACAGGATCGAGACCGGTGGCAGATGGGCGACGCTGGTGGCGGTGGCCGCCGACACGCCATGGGCCTCGAGACCGCTGGTCATCGCCGAGGGGAGGCTGCTGGCGAGGCCGATGATCATCAGCGTGAAGAAGATCCCGATCGAGAGGACCTGGGCGGAGTTCTGGAAGGTCTGGTTCATCCCGCCGCCCGCGCCGCGGTCGCTGCGCGGCAGGCTGTTCATCACCGCGGCCCGGTTCGGAGAGGCGAACATCCCCATCGAGATCCCCATCAGCGCGAGGATCGCGGCGAACACCGGGTACTGAAGTCGGTCGGGAGCAGGAGCAACAAGCACGAAGCTGAGCGCCGAGCCGAGCATCCCGCCGGTCGCGAACCAGCGCGCGCCGAAGCGGTCAGACAGGTACCCGGAGGCGGGACCGGCGCAGAGCAGCCCGATGGTGAGGGGCAGCATGTAGAGGCCGGCGTACAGGGGTGTCTTGGTGAAGTCATAGCCGTGCTGGGGCAGCCAGATCCCCTGCAGCCAGATGATCAGGATGAACATCAATCCGCCGCGCGCCATCGAGGAGAGGAACGTCGAGAGCGTCCCGAACGTGAACGCGCGGATGCGGAACAGCGGCAGGCGGAACATCGGATCGGGAACGCGATACTCGGTGATCACGAAAGCCACCAGCAGCACGATCGACGCCGCGAACAGACCGAGCACCTTGGGGCTCGTCCAACCGGTGCTGTGTCCGCCGTAGGGGCGGATCCCGTAGGTGACCGCGACCATCAAGAGGATCAGGCCGACGCGCGAAGGTCAGATTGCCGAGCCAGTCGACCGGGCGGCGGCGGGGCTCCGAGCGCTCCTCGAGCTTCGGTAGGCCCAGACCGTTCCGAACACGCCGACCGGGACCGAGATCAGGAACACCAGCCGCCAGCTGATCGGCGCCAGCAGACCGCCGAGCACCAGGCCGACGAAGGTGCCGCCGACCCCGACGATGTTGTTGATCCCGAGCGCCATGCCGCGCTGGTTGGCCGGGAAGGCGTCGGTGATGATCGCCGCTGAGTTGGCGAGCAGGCAGGCCCCGCCGACCCCCTGGAAGATCCGGAAGACGATCAGGTAGATCGCCCCGGGCCGGCCCGTCATCCAATCGATGGTCAGCATCAGCGACGCGACCGTGTAGATCACGAAACCGAGGGTGTAGATGCGCACCCGGCCGAACATGTCGCCCAGCCGCCCCAGGCTCACCACCAGGACGCTCACGCACGACCATGTAGCCGAGGATCATCCACAGCAGGTAGAAGCTGTTCGCGGGGACCAGCGGATCGAGCTTGATGCCGCGGAAGATGTCGGGCATCGCGATCAGCGTGATCGACGCGTCCAGCGTCGAGAACAGCACCGCGAGCGTCGCGTTCGACAGCGCGATCCACTTGTAGCGGTCGTTGTTCACCCGCACAATTCTACAGGCAAACTGTGCAGTTTGCCTGTAGAGGTTGGTCTATACTCTCCGGCGTATGCCGACAAAGACCGACCCGGCCCACGTGGCCAGCGACCTGCGGGTCGTCCTCGGCCAGCTGAACCGTCGGCTGCGCGCGGAGAACCGCTTCCCGCTCTCGCAAGCCGCGGTGCTCGGACGGCTCGACCGCTGCGGGCCCAGGAGCGTGAGCGATCTTGCCCTGGCCGAGCGGGTGCGCCCGCAATCCATGGCCCAGACCGTCGCCGATCTCGAGGCCGACGGTTTCGTGACTCGCCGCCCGGATCCGGATGATCGGCGACGGGCCTTGGTCGAGATCACCGACGAGGGCCTGACGAGGCTGCAGGCCGACCGCGCCGCCCGCGACGGCTGGCTGGCCCGCGCGATCGCGGACAAGCTCTCGCCGGCCGACCAGGACACCCTCGAGAGCGCGGTCGAACTGCTACGCCAACTCGCGGAAAGCTAGCTGGCGGCGCTGCTCGACTGTTCGAACGGTGCGCTCCAACTCGCGAGGATGTCGAGCGCGGCCTGCGATGCCGACCCCGCCTCGGCGGTGTAGACGGCCAGAGACAAGCCCGGGTCGGCCGTGAGCGGCATCGTTTCGTAGCTGAGAGTGAGATCGCCGACGACGGGGTGATGTAGGCGTTTGCTGCCCGTCTGGTGGAAGCGCACATTGTGCTGCGCCCACCGTGTGCGGAATTGGTCGCTCCGCATCGATAGCTGCCCGACGAGGTCGGACAGGTCGCGGTCGTATGGGTTGCGGCCGGCTTCGGAGCGCAGGTTCGCCACGAGGTCGTCGGCCACTTGCTCCCAGTCGGGGTAGAAGTCGACGGCGGCCGGGTCCAGAAACGTAAACCGGGCGCTGTTGGCGGGCTGTTCGGGACTCTCGAACATGGGGGCGTAGAGCGCCCGCCCAAGAGGATTGGCGGCGATGTAGTCGGCGTTCGAGTTGCGCACCAGCGCCGGGGCTCCGATCGCGTCGAGGATGCTCTGCACCACCGGACGGACGCGCTGCTGCACCGGACGGCGTCGCTTCGGCACCACCGGATTTGCGGTCCGCGCCAGGTCGAACAGATGGGCGCGCTCGGCGTCGTCGAGCTGCAATGCCCGGGCGAGCGCGTCGAGCACGCTGTCCGAGACGCCACTGACGTTCCCGCGCTCGAGCCGCCGGTAATAGTCGATCCCCATCCCGGCCAGCGCGGCGACCTCCTCGCGCCGAAGGCCGGGAACGCGCCGCTGGCCGTAAGCGGGCAACCCGGCCTGCTCGGGGGTGATTCGCGCCCGCCGCGAAGCCAGGAACTCGGCAATGTCGTTCGAAGGGCTCATCGACGACAGCGTAGAACCGATTCACCGCGCCTGGGAGGCCCTGCCAGTACCCCTCTGACAGGCCTCTCACCTCTCGTCATCCGCTGTCACAGTGAGTCGTGTCATGACCATGAGGCTGGTTCCGCGACCCGACACCACGGTGAACAAGGAGAACGAATCGTGAGTACAAACGACCACACCGGCCGCGTCGCGGTCATCACTGGCGCCTCGTCGGGCATCGGCGAGGCCACCGCCCGAGCGCTGGCGGCCGATGGTCATCGCGTCGCGCTGCTGGCCCGGCGCCTGGATCGGATCCAGGCGCTGGCCGAGGAGCTCGGCGACGGCGCCATCGCGATCCAGGCCGACGTCACCGACCGCGACTCACTCGTGGCCGCGGCGCGGCGCGTGCAGGACGAGCTCGGCGGCGCGGACATTCTGGTCAACAACGCCGGCGTGATGCTGCTCGGCCCGTTCTCCGCCGAGCTCTCGGACGATTACCGCCGGATGATCGAGACCAACCTCCTGGGCGCAATCACGACGACCGAGGTGTTCCTCGATCAGCTTCTCGCCGGTGACGGTGGCGACCTGATCAACCTCTCATCGGTGGCCGGCCGGACCGCGCGGCCCGGCAACGCGGTCTACGCCGCGACCAAGTGGGGCATGAACGGCTGGTCAGAGTCGCTGCGCCAAGAGCTTCTGCCCGACGTCCGCGTGATCGTGATCGAGCCCGGCGCGGTCGACACCGAACTCCCTGAGCACATCACCCACGGCGAGACCAGGTCGGCCGTCGAGCAGATGTACGAGACGACCTCGATAAGCGCCGAGGACATCGCCGAGATCATCGCCTTCGCCCTCTCGCGACCGCGCAGCGTGTCGCTAAACGAGATCCTCGTCCGGCCGACCGCGCAAGCGTGACGGCCGACTGACAACCCGATACGAGAGGAACGAAACCCCGCTTATGACTCCCGCCACGACCCCGACCCTGGAACTCAACAACGGCGTCCGGCTACCCGCCCTCGGCTTCGGCGTCTTCCAGACACCCCCGGACGAAACCCGAGACGCCGTCAGGGCCGCGCTCGATGCGGGGTACCGGCACATCGAGACGGCTGCGGCCTACGCCAATGAGCGTCAGGTCGGCGAGGCGGTCCACAGCTCCGACCTCGAGCGCCCAGAGGTATTCCTGGAAACACACCAGCCACGGCCCCGACCCCGCGCTCAGATGCGTGTGGACGGACTCGTGGGTCAGCACCTTTGCCAGATCCTGCTTGGGACTCGTAGGCGAATGGACATTGATGACCTCGACACCATGGATACGCGCCCCGATGACCCGTTCGGGCCACGGCACTTCGGGGACCTCGACCACATCGAGCGATGTGCGCGCCGCAATCAGCGCGAGCAACGGGCGGGTCCGCCCCACGGCGATGTCCGCCCCCGGGGTCAGCCAAACGCCTCGGTGACCGCGCGAAGCCGCTGCTCCTCAAGGCCAGTCAGCTGGCCCTCGGCGCGTGCGGCGAGCTCTGGGAGACCCGCGCTCGCCAGTGCTGCCGGCACCGGCTCGAGCGTTTGCAGCGTCCGCCACAGGGCGAGCTTGCCGCGCACCCCGAGCGCCAGTGCCTCGAGCTCGACGACGCGGCTCAGCGGTGAATATCCCCGCAAACGGCCGTTCAGCTTCAGCCGCCCGAGCTTCTCGGCACCCCAGCCACCGGCCACCTTGAGCCGATCGACTCGGATACCAAGCGCCCCCATGATCGCGAGCAGCGACTCGCGGTCCCCCTGCACCTCGCGAGCAAGGTCATCCAGGAACGGGCCGTAACTCGTATCGCGGTTGCTCGCCGCGGCGCGACGGGACAGGTCGCGGCCAACGGTGGCACCGGCGAGATGATCGTTCAGATAGATAGCCAACAGCATTTTGATCGCGGTCCGCGAGCTCCGGCCGCGGCTCAGCCGACAGTCCCGACGCCCTGCTCCTCCAGAGCGGCTTCGAGCGCTCGGGGAAACAACGAACGGATCCGCTCGGCGGCCGCGCGTTCCTCGGCGAGGATCTGCTCCGCGACTCGCACGGTGTCCGGATCGGACGCGCGCTCGGCGATGCGCCTGAGCATCTCGTAAGCGCCGTACTCCAGGTGCTCGACCGCGAACGCGAACGCGGCGAGCTTGGCGGGCGTGTCGGGTTGGGCGGCGAAGAACGCGGCCCAGTTCAACGCCCCCAGCCGCAGCGCGGCGTCCTTGAGCCTGGACGGCGAGCTCACGCGCGCTTTGAGCCGCTCGGCAACGAGCCGGCGATGCTCTTCGGTCGCTGAGCGATGCTCGGCGTAGGCGTCAGCCAGCTCGCTCGCGCCGGCGAGGTCTGCGGCTCGCTCGAGCAGGCTGAGTGATTGGCCCTCGATCGCGTGCGCATCGGCGAGGTACCTGTCGAGCTGCTTACCGACGCCGTCCGGATCGAGATCGCGGAGGCTGGCCTCGAGCGCGCGATCGAACACGCTCGCGAGCCGGTCGCCCATCATGTGCTCCTGGCGCCCGATGCGCCGGGCGGCGGCCACCGTCGCGGTGTCCCCGGCGCGCTCGGCGACGTTCCCGAGTATTACGTAAGCGGCCTCTTCCATGTGCTCGTAGGAAAACGCGTGCACGATCAGCTTGCCAGGTGTGTCAGGCTGGCTGGCCGCGAACACGCCGAAGCCCTTGCCGGTCACAGTCCCCGCGATGTCCTTGAGCCTGGACGGGCTCTCGCCGCGGGCCCCGAGCCGCTCGCGCACGATCCGTTCGTGTTCGACGGTCTCGTCGAGATGGTCCGAGAACACCTGCGCGATCTGAGCATCCCCGGCGAGCTTAGGCGCCGATTTCATCTGCGCGAGCGCCTGCTGCTCGATCGCATGAGCGTCGGTCAAGTACTTGGTCAGCTGCTCATCCAGGTTATTCGGGGTCATTGCGCCTCCTCGGTCTTGACTTAACTAGACGTACCGAAATTGGAGACGCCTAAACCTCGTCGCACGGCGTCCACGGCGATCGAGACGCGCAGATTAATTGCCCGCGCCGCGGGTAGAGACGGCCGCGTGCCGCACGAACCTGCCGCGACGATCCGCCCGCGTCGACCGGGACAGCGATCGCCTGTACGCCCTTCCTCGGCACGCCCCGATCGCGGGTTCCAGGTGCTCCGGCTGACGGGCCGCGAGCACGAGCCGGACGTCATGCCGGGGGAACTCCCCGGCGCACCCTTGTCCGATCCCGCTCGACGCGCCGGCGATCACGACCACGGCGCCCGCCAGCGGGGGTGGTTGGCCTCGGCTAACCGTCAGTCCGGCGTGGTTGGCCTCGGCTAAACGTGAGTACTCCTCGCTCCCACCCGCGGCCCACGACGCAGCGCCGCGGCTAACCGCCGGCCACCCGGCTGGGGGAGGGTGTCGGGTAGATCAGCGCCAGACGCACACTACGACGTTCATTCCCGGCGAAATGATGGCAAACGAGCCCGTGCCCGGGCGGTCCGGACCTCGATTCGGATTAGGGGCCACTCCCAGCCCGGGCTGGGCGCTATCGCATCACGCGAATCGTCTTCAGGCTCGGGCCGGCGGGATCGGGGAGCGTCATGCCTGCGTCGACTCCGCTGAGACGGTAGTTGGTGACCTCTTGGCTTATCCGCTCGCCTGGGAGGATCACCGGGATGCCGGGTGGTATGGACAAGAATGACGCTCAGCAGCAGCCCCATTCAGCAATCTCACACGATGGCTGGACCCGGTCCAAGCTGGCGGTCCAGGTCTGAGAGGTCCGGGCGGCTATCGGTGTTTTTCGATCAGCAGCTTGGCCATTGCTTGGGCGCGTTTGCCGGCCTCGGCGTCGCCCGCGGCAGCGCAAACGATCGATCCTTTCATGAGGATGTGCCAGGAGCGTGTGAACGACTCGGTGGCGCGCAGGCCAGCTTCCTCGGCCAGCTTGGTGACGATCGCGCGGACGTTCCCGAGGTGCTCGATGCTGGCCTTGCCGGCGGGGTGGGTGGGTCCGAGCTCAAGCAGGACGTTGACGAAGGAGTCGGCCTCGAAGTCTTCGCGATGAAACCATTCGTCGAACAGGTCGAAGATCGCCAGCAGCTGTTCCTCGGGGGTATCGGCGCGGAGTCTGGCTTCCGCCTCGATCCAGGCCAGCGTCCAGCGTTCCTCGCGTAAGTTGAGGAACTCGAGCACGAGATTGTCCTTCGACGGGAAGTGGTGGTAGAAGGTCGCCTTCGCGACGCCTGCCTGTCGGATGATCTCGTCGACGCCGACGGCCTGGATGCCGTTGCGGGCGAACAGCTCATACGCCGTCTCGAGGATCCGGTCGCGTGCACTCGGTCTCGGTGATGCTTCGCCGCCGCTGATCACCGGACCAAACATTAGCTTACAGACTGGTCTTTCTCCAGAATACGGACCGGTATGTCTGGTCAGTTCAAAGCTGTGCGCTTCGTCCGTCTACCGCAGTTGCATAGCAACACGATCGCGCAACACTCTTGACAGACCGGTCCGTCTGGTGTAGATAGAACGGTCTGTCAATACTATCTAGGCGGGAATTCGGAGGAACACGATGGAGGGCTCGACGGGAGAGGGCTTGATCCGCGATGTCGCCGGCGATCACGTGGTCGAGTTGGCGGATCATAGCCTTACGGCGACGGATCTCGAGCAGCAGGGGCGCGAAGAACCGGCTCCCGCCTCGCTTGAGGTACGCCGCGTCGATCACATGCTCGGAGTGGTGTTGACTTTGCGCGGCGAGCTGGATGTCGCCACCGTCTCGTTGCTGCAGGAGGGGCTAGATCACGCCGTGCCCGACAAAGCGGCGATGGTTATCGACCTGTCTCGGCTGAGATTCATCGACTCGTCCGGTCTTCATCTGCTCGTGCGCGCGGAGCGACAACTGCGCGACTCAGGTGTGCAACTCGTGCTGGTGCGCGGCCCGCGGGCGGTGCAGCGCGTCTTTGCGCTCACGAGCCTGGATTCTCACTTCGAGTTTTGCGACTCCCCGAGCGCAGCCTTACGAACCGCACTTGAGCGACGCATTGGCACCCCGCTGAGCCCAAAGCCCGGCGTGAACCGATTGGCCGCGACCGAGCTTGACCGGGACCTTCGAGGAGTGAGGTGGTCATGAGTACAGCTGCGATGGGCCGCGAGAGGGCTACTCGCGAGTTGCTGGCAACGCGAAAAGGATCCCCGCTCACGGGAGTGTCTGGCCGGAACCCAGCCGGCTGCTTTCCCGTCACGCCCTGCGGCGCGACGCCAGGACATTCGGTCTCCCGCCGGGCAACCCGCGATCGCGCAGATGCGCTTGGTCACCGAGGTGCTCGCGCGTCGGGCAGCGGCCAGGGGTGGTGAAGATGCTGACCAGCCCAAGCGGTGAGCCAGCGCCGCCGGCCGCGAGCCCTCTGCTCGAGATCGCAAACGTGATGGTGCACCTATACAAGGACGCGTTCGGCCGCGGTCCATCAAGAACACGGGCGCAGTTCTCGGGATCGGACACGCTGGTGGTGCTGCTGGAGGACATGATGACCATCAGCGAGCGCCAGCTCGTGGCGCTCGGCGAGCAGGCCCGAGTCCGTGAACAGCGACTATTTCTACAGCTCGCGCTCGAGGACGAAAAGCGCTCAGAGGTGGAGCGAATCCTGAGGCGGCGCGCGCTCGCCTGCGTCAGCGGCACCGACCCCGACCGTGATCTCGCTGCCGAGGTCTTCCTGCTCGAGCCCGGTCCGGCTGGCAACGGCACGCGCGCGCTTGCCGAGGTGCTCTGTGAAGACGCCGTCGCCGACCAAAAAGGCAGCGACGCGTCGCGCGTCGGTGCGGGCAACGGCGCTGCTGGTTTCGGATACAGCCGGTCGTGAGATGCTCGCGCAGAGCACGCCAGCCCCAGAATGTGTCCCCTTTTGATCGGGGCCGTCGAAGGCGAACGCTGATGGCCGCGATCGACGAATACCCATCACGGCCCGATTATCCCCGCCGGCTGGGCGGCGACTATGCGCGAACGTTGATCGCACGACTTTCCACACTCGCGTTACGCGCGACGATCTGGATCGCCACCGGGACTTGTCGACGTGCCAGGCATCGCGGGCACCACCGCGGGATGAGCCAGGGCGTTCGCGCGCGGACTTTAAGCCCGCAATGCGGACAGCTCACTGGCTCACTCATTCTGTTCCCAGGTCCCTGGTCAGCCGCCTCGCACTCAAGATCGGTATCCGCAGGCCAGTACACAGAGTCACCCTTTCTCAGCCAGCCCCGCGGACGGGGCCAGAGGGATCCACGCATGCCGCGCTGGCAGGCACCGAGATGGTCAAAGAAGCCTCATTCCAGCTCACCGCTACGTCACTGCCGTTGAGTGAGAGCAGGGATCTGTGCAGTAGCCGGGAGACGTGCATCTGCGAGTAGCCGATCCGGCGGCTGATCTCGCGCTGCGTGAGGCCCTCGACCAGCCGCAGGCCAAGCACTTCGCGTTCGACCTGGGGTAGCTTCGCCCAGTTGCCCGCGAGCGCCTCCCGGTCTTCGGCAAGCTCGAAGCCGTCGTCCTCGCTTGCCAACATTTCGCCCAACGAAGACCGGCTTTCGTCGTCGTCGGCGGCGGGAGCGTCGAGCGAGGTCAGCTGGTAATTCTCGCCGGCCTGGATCGCCTCGACGGCCTGTTCCAGCGTGCAGTCGAGGGCGCGGGCGAGTTCGAGAACCGTCGGCGAGCGGCCGAGCTCTGTGGAGAGCCGCTCGGCATGACGGCTGACGGCCAGAGCTCGTTCCTGGAGATCACGCGGGACGTGAATCGTCCATCCCTTGTCGCGAAAATAGCGTTTGATCTCGCCCAGGATCGTGGGCGCAGCAAACGCCGTGAACCGCTTCCCGTGCCCCGGGTCAAACCTCTCGATCGCGTTGAGCAGTCCGAGATAAGCGACCTGCACGAGATCGTCCAAAGGCTCGCGGCTGTGGAGGTAGCGGAGCGCGAGCTTCCGCGCGAACGGCATGAAGCGGTGGACGAGCTCGTCGCGAGGGCCCAGATCACCCTCGCGGTGATACATCTCGAGAAGCTCCTCCTCGGATTGGCGCGCGAACTCGCGCAGCGGCAGCGTCGTAGCGACCATCGGACCTCCGGCTCATGGACTGCAGAAGCGAGGTCCGTGCGGGGGCCGCGTGCAGCGTCCCAAGCGTCGTCCGACGCACTTCGTGCCGACCCGGTTCGGCGTGGGCCTACACGGGCACAGCTAGTCAGAATATTGCCCGCCGGGCGTATTACTAAACGCGCACGCGCACGGCCGGACTCGGACAAGTGAGACGGCCTCTGCTTTGTCAGGTGAGCACCTTTGGAGATTGAGACGCTCACGCGACACCTGTGAACACGCGGGTTTGCCGGATCGCGTCTCGGGCGAGACATCGCAGAACCGAGTCCGCGGCCACCGACGAGCCTGGGTTGGAATCGAACACCACTGCCGGTATTTCATAGAGCGCCTAAAACTGGTGATGGCGTCGTTCCTCCTCCCACGAGCCGACGGTGGATGACCCGAGGTCAAGCGCAGTAAGCCAAAGTCTCTCAGTCATCCACGTGGCTCCCCCCTCGCTTACTCCTTCCGGCAGCTGCAATACGCATGCGAGACCGCACATTACGGGGGGGATCTGGTGCGTTTCGTCCGCGTTATCTCGCCGGCTCGCGGGTAGTAGATCCATGGCCGCCCTGTCAGGCATTAAGTTCGCCCGGCCGGGCTGTCCAGGCGCGAGGAAGTCGGATCGCTCAGTAGTGGTTCGGCGGCCTCGCGCCGCTGACACGTGCCTATCGGCCGAACCGACTGGCCGCGCCGGGCCACTTCGAACCCGAGGACCCGTCGGGGCGACCCCCACGTCCGGTACACCCAAACGTGCTCGCTAGCACGACCGATTAACGGCCACCCCCGGGGCCGTCGGTTCCTGTCGAGTGCAAAACTCGGCAGCTCTCAGGTTCGTGGCGCTCGATAACCGCGTGATCGGAGGACTGCGCTAGTCGCGGGCGCGTCGGTAGGGTCATCTCGAGGTGCCGCGCAATGTTCGCCCATCGGACGAAGCGGGCGATGGCGGAGCTGTCAGCAAACTCCAGGCTGCTCGCCTCGATCGCGATGTGCTGAGGCCTGGCGGCCATGGTTGTGGCGAGAGCCGTCTCGAGCGCTGGCACCGTGTTGATGTCGAGCTCGCCCGCGAGGCTGATCGCGACGATGCCATCGCTTCCGACCGAGATGTCGTACCTCACACCGACAGCCTACGCCGATGATCTGGCGTCGTTCAGCGGCGCTTCGCGCGACAGCTCGACTCCCTCGCCGAGGGCGCAACGTGGAGACAGTGCCGGCTGAAACTGCCGGCAGCGAGCGGGGCCCGCCGGCCGGACGCAGGCAGGGACGGCCGGTCGTGGCGCGCCGGCTCGCGACGCGTGGCCAGGCGGACTGGCTGCGACCGGGGCGAGATCAGTCGGGGAGTACGTCGAGCGACCAAAAAGACGATCGCCAATCTGTCGAGCCAGACCCGATCAGCCCTCGGGCGCGAAGGCGCCAAGGCGCCAGCAAGCGCGACGCGACCAGAAGGAACGGGCAGCGGGGCCAGCGCGATGACTGTGACCGAGCTACGCCGCGAGGCGAGGCTCGACATCGACGGCCGCTCGAAGATGGGTAAGGCCCATCTCATCCGCGCGGTCGGACAGAAACGGCGCTCAGCGGGCTGATCAGCGCCGGCCGTTGCCGGCGTGAAGCTGCTCGAGCGCGGCCATCAAGTCAGTCGGGGCCTCAAACACCCAGCGGCCGACCCCGACCCGCTCGGAGCGCTTGAGCTCGATCACGCGTGAGCGCTCACCGGCGGCCGCGTCGATCTCCTCCTGGGTGAGGAGGAAATACTCGCCCGCGCGGATCTCGTAGCCCTTCGCGACCTGCTTGCACGGAAACGCCTTGCCCTCCTTGGAACAGATCCGTTCTGCTTGATGCGGGCACCGTCCATGGCGTGCAGCTGATGGAAGTGGACCTGCTTGTCCTCGATTGCCGAGTGCACCTTGATCGGGACGGTCGTCAGGCCGAACACGATCGTGCCGTTCCGGATCGAGCGCGTCATGTCTGTTGTCGTATCTCGCTCGGCGGTCCCGACGGAACCGCCGAGTTGGCGCGGAGGGGCGGAGCCAGGGTGATCGACGAGGACGAGGTCCCTGGCCGAGCACGGCGCCGCGCTCGAGCGACCGCCGCTCGCCTCGCTCGACTCGGCCGACGGGGTCGGGACACGAAAGTTTGCCGGTCGCCGGAGGGGTAAGCGAGCGGCATGTGGTTGTACATCATCGGCGCGTTCCTGGAGTGTTCGGGCTCATCGGCTCGATCTCTAGCGGAGGGATCTTCACGATCGTGGTGCTTCCGCTCGGCGTGATCGTGCTGGTCGCCGCGCTGGCGGCCGGGATGTGGGCGCGAGGGGTGGGCGCCAGCGCTCACGGCGAGGCGCGTGAAATCGAACCCGCTCCGTTGCCGCACACCAATCGTCCTCAGCCGGGCACGCACGGGACGAGTTCGCCGGAAGAGCTCGTCAACGCTCGCCGCGAGGCTCAGTAGTACTCAGTCCGTCGACTCGTGCCCCGGCACGGTCCCGACGGGCGGCTCGGTCGGCACCGGCTCGACTCGATCGGGGCTGGTCGCGACGACCTCGACGGCGCCATCGGGACGGCGGCGCACCACCTCGCCCTGCCAAGCACGAAGGGGATGCGCACGGCTGCGCTGCAACGACCGGCAGGCGCTCCGGGTGATCAGGAACACGAGGATCGGGATCACCCAGATCCCGACGCGCCACACGTGGATCTGGGTCGTGTAGGAGATCCCGAGGCGATAGAAGATGCGGTCGGTCGAGCCGACCGCGAACACGATCACGACCCAGCAGAGAAACGCGGCGCCGATCGCGGTGCGGATCGGGCGGTCGCGCGGGCGGTCGAGCAGGTCGTGACGGCGGATGTCGCCCGTGAACCGGCGCTCGATCGCCGGCCAGGCGAACATCACGCCGAACACCAACAGCGGGAACGCCGCTCCGCCCCAGAACGGATTCGGGATCACCGTGCGCCCGCCGATCACGAGCTCCCAGTTGGGCATCAGGCGCAGCGCGCCGATCAGCCACCCGATGTACCAGTCGGGCTGCGCGCCGTTCTCGGACAGGTACGGGTGATACGGCCCCCACTGCCAGATCGGGTTGACCTGGATGAGTCCCCCGAGCAGGAACAGCACGCCGGCGACCGCGAGCAGCAGCCCGATCGAGCGCAATGCATACGCCGGCCACATCGGGGTTCCCACCACGTTGCGCTCGCGCCGGCCGGGACCGGGGAATTGCGAGTGGTGCTGGCGCATGATGATCCCGAGGTGGATCGTCATCAGCGCCGCCAGCGCGACCGGGATCAGCAAAACGTGAACGATTTCCAGGCGAGGCAGGAACGTGTCGCTTCCCGGGAACGGACCGCCCCAGATCAGCGTGGCGAGCTGCCCTCCGATAAGCGGGATCGACATCGCCACCGAGTAGGCGATCGCCAGTCCCATTCCGGAGAGAAGATCGTCGACGAGCGAGTAGCCGGCGAACCCCTCGAGGATCGCCAGCATCAGCATGCTCAATCCGATGAAGTAGTTGACGTCGCGCGGCTTGCGATAGGCGCCCGTGAAGAACACCCGCACCAGGTGGAGCACGATCGCGGCGATGAACACGTCCGCGGCCCAGTGATGCACCTGGCGGAACAGCAGCCCCGCGGGCACGGTGGTCGAGAGGTTGAGAACCGACCGGTAGGCCTCGGACATCTGCTCGCCGTAGAGCAGCGGGTAGGACCCGTGGTAGATGACCTGCGACGCGCCGGGAACGTAGTAGAGCGTCAGGAAGATGCCGGTCCCGACGAGCACGATGAACGAGTAGAGCGCGATCTCCCCGAGCAGGAACGACCAGTGGTCGGGGAACACGTAGCGCATCGCCCACTTGACGGCGCCCATCGCGCCAAGTCGCTCGTCGCCGGCCCGAGCGGCCCGCTCGAACCGGCGGTGGGCATAGCGCTCGACTAGGTTCACGACTCCGCCCGGTGCAAGCCCCACCATGAGGGGCCGATGTCCTCGTGGAACGGGCCGGCCGCGCGCAGGTAGCCACCGGAGTCGATCATCAGCGGCAGCTGCGGCAGCGAGCGCCCGGCGGGACCGAACACCACCCGCCCGCCCTCGCCGGGCAGGAACGTCGAGTAGTGGCACGGGCACGTAAACGCCGGCTGCTGGCTGGTCGGCGCGTAGGTCGGATAGCGATATAGCGAGATTGCGCAGCCCGCGTGGGGGCAGATCTTCGAATACGCGACGATCCCGGCCGGCGCCCAATTGCGCCGGGCCGCGGGTAGGTGCAGGAAATCCGCGGGCAGCCGTACTACGAGTAGCCCGGCGCCGAACGCGTCCGGGTCTGAGTGCTCGGGCAGCGCGGTGTAGAACGAGCCGATCTCGATCGCGTCGGCGAGGAAAGGGAGTCCTTGATCGTCGACCAGCCGGGTCCCTCGCGCCCACGGAGTCTCGTGGAGCTGGCCGAGCGTTGGGCCAAGCGACGCGAGCGGGGTCGCCGCGGCGGTCACGAGCGCTGCTCCGGCGACGCCGCCGGCGCCGATCAGCAGCACGCGGCGAGAGATCCCCTCGCCGCCGGCCTCGATGATCTCGACGACAGACTCGGTCTCGGACTCGTCGAGCAGCGGCCCACGCTCTTCGACCGCCGTCTCCTGCGGAACCACCAGCTTTCCCGCGACGATCGCCGCGGCGGCGAGCAGACACAGCGCGCTGCCGATCGCGATGCTAAGCAGTTGCGTATCGGCGTCGACCGCGACGTACACGACCGTGAAGCCGAGTGCGCACACCGCCGCCAACAGCAGTAGCACCGCCACCAGGGCCTCGGCCCGGCGGCTCGACGGCACCACGCGCGTGCGCGGATCGAACTCGGACTCCGGCGCGGGTGGCGGCACGTGGCGCTGTCTGATCGCGCGCGCGGCGGCGCCCGCCGCCACGAGCATGCCGATGAGCTTCGAGAACCAGTTCATGCCTCCTCACCCATCCGTTCTCCGATCAGGCGCGCGACGATCACGAGCGCGGCCAGCCCGATGAACCAGGCGACGATGCCCTCCGGGATCGGTCCGATGTTGTAGATCCCCCATCCGCCGAAGTCGGCAGGGTGGTGAGTCCACTCGATGTAGCGGGCGATCGAGTCGAGGTCGTGCTGGTCGATCTGTGCCGAGTCGAAATGCGGCATCAGATACGGCCCCATCCGGACTGCTTCGGCGATCTGTTGTGGCGTCGCCTCCCCGAGGTCGGGAACCTGGGCGTTGACGGTGATCCCGCCGCGGGCGAGAATCTGGTGGCAGCCGGCGCAGTTCAGGGTGAACTGGTGAAAGCCGAGCGCGAGATTGCCGGCGGACGGGTTCACGGTCGGCGCAGGGGGTCCACCAAACGAGCTGATGTAGGCAATCAGCGCGTCCATCTGAGCGCGGGTGAACGCCGGTGAGCTTCGGATCGGCTCCTCGCGCGGTTGCTCAAGCGGCATCCGACCGGTCGAGAGGTAGAAATCGACCGGGCCCGGACCGACCGCGCGCAGCGACGGCGCCACCCCGGGGATTCCCTGGAGCGCGATCCCGTGGCAGGACGCGCAGCTCTGCACGTACAGGTTGAAGCCCTCGGCCCTCAGCGCCGGCGAGTCGGGAAAGGCCTTGGTCGCGTTGCCCCGGCCCGGGGGCTCGGGCGACTTGGTCGGCGGGTTCACTTCGGACGCCGGTCCTCCCGTGGTCGGCGCACTCGTTTGTCCCGGCGAGCTCGGCGCGGCCAGGCCGACGATCGCGAACGTTGCCAACACGAGCGCCAGAGTCGCTCGCAGGATCCGAGGGACGCGCGAGCGCCGGGTGAGCCAGCGCATGAACAGCCGCTTCACGCCGGCGGACCTCCGTCGCCCGTGGCGAGCGAGGCGCCGCGGGATTCGTGCGCGACCTGGCGTCGCTCCTGGGCCACCATCGCCGCGACCGCCGCCCACAGCCCCACCGCGACCATGATCGTGTCGCCGAGCACCCACATGATCGCTCCCGCCTGAGCTTGATCGTCGAGCGCCGAGATACCGAGCGTGCGTGCCGGCGGACCATAGGGCGGGTACACGAGCGTGGCATGGCGGTTCAGGTACGCGCCCACCAGCGCCATCGGGAGCATCGCCACGATCAGATACGCGAGCTTGCCGAGACCGTTCAGACGGTGACGCGGGGCCGGGTCGGCATCGAGCAGCGGCGACCACATCAGCAGCCCGGCGAGCAGGTACAGCACGTGCTCGGAGTAGTGCAGCGCGGCGTGCCGTAGCGTCGCGTCATAGAACGGTGGAAGATGGGTGAGGACGACCACGGCGCCGAAGAACGCGAGCGACGGAGCCGGACCGGTGTACGGACGGGCCCGATCGACCGCCTTGGCCAGCGAGCTCCGAGGTTGCGGCGGGAGCGCCCGCAGCGCAAGGATCAGCGGCCGTCCGCCGAGCAGCAACGGCGGCGCGACGAGCAGCAGCAGCATGTGCTGGACCATGTGGACCGAGAGCATGCGATCCTCATAGGCGTCGATACCGGACTGCAGTGCGAGCACGACGCAGACGAGCCCGCCGAGGAACGAGCCGGTTCGGCGACGCGGCCAGCGGCCGCGGGCCCGCTGCGCGCCGAGCGCGTACAAGACGCCCGACGCCGTTGCGGGAACGAGCACGGACGAGCTCGGCTGCCAATCCGAGACGAGCAGCAAGAACAACGACGGCGCGCTCATCCGCGCTCCCGCTCCGCCGTCACCCGGCGGCGGCTCATGCGCTCCGAGCGCAGCTCGATCGCCAGCCGGCCCAGCGACAGCACCAGCATCCCGGCGCCGAAGTAGAGGAGAAACTTAGACCAGACCAGGCCGAACAGCGCGCAGCCGACCGACAGGCCAATCACCACCGCGGCAACGCTCGCCTCCGGCACGGCGACGGGTTCGGTCACCGGTTCGGGAGGGCCGCGCCGGATCGACTCGCGGCGCGCCAGCCACAGCGCCACCCCGATCCCGTAAACGATTACCACGGCGGCGGTGGCGACGGCCCCGTTCACGGCCTTGTCGTCCCAAACCCAGTTGCCGATGCATAGGACCAGAAGAAGCGTGCCCCAGCAGAGGATCGGGATCGCGCCTCCTCTCATCGGGCCCGGGTTACCTTGCGGGCTCCGCGCCGGCGATCGAGCGCCTGCAGGCGCAGGTCGAGTAACGGGGCGTAGGAGCGGATCGGCGGCAGCGGCAGCTCGAAGTTGAGCGGCGGGGGCGGCGACGACGTGGCCCATTCGAGCGTGTGGCCGAGCCACGGATCGTCGCCGGCGGCGACCCGGCGGCGCAGCGATACGACAACGTTGACCAGGAACACGAGCACACCGAGCGCGATGATTCCCGCGCCGATGGTCTCGAGCAGGTTGAGCGTTCCCCAACCAGGATGCGTCGGGTACCGCGACACCCGGCGCGGCATGCCCTCGTTGCCGAGAAAGAACATCGGGAAGAACGTCAGGTTCGTCCCGATCACCATCAGTATCAGCTGCAGCTTCCCGAGTGACTCCCTGAGCAGTGCGCCCGTGAACTTCGGGAACCAGTGGTAGACGCCGGCGAAGAACCCGAAGATACTGCCGGCGAACAGCGTGTAGTGGAAGTGCGCGACGACGATGTAGGTGCCGTACGCCTGATAGTCGAGCACCGGCGAGGCGACGAAGATCCCGCTGAGGCCGCCGATCAGGAACTGGATGAAGAACGTCAGCGCGAACAGCATCGATGTGCGCAGCACGATCGAGCCACCGATCAGCGTCCCCACTACGTCGAAGTATTCGATCCCGGCGGGTACCAGCAGCAGCGTCGAGGTGAACGCGAAGTACTGGTTGGTGACTCCTCCGGTCACGTACATGTGGTGTGACCACACGGCCATCGACAGTGCGGCGAACGCCATGATCGACGCGACGAACGCCGTGTATCCGAACCAGCGCTTGTGGGAATTCACCGCGATCGCCTCGGCGGCGGCCCCCAGGTACGGGAAGAACATCACGTACACCACGGGGTGCCCGAAGAACCAGAACAGGTCCTGGTAGTCGATCGCGCCGGCGAACCCCGTGAAGATGTGCCCGCCGTGGCGGTCGATGTAGAGCAGCACCATCGCGAGTACGAGGATCGGGAATGCTGCCACCACCATCAGCACGCTGACCAGCGCGGTCCAGGTGAACACGGGCATCCGCAGCAGCGACATCCCGGGGGCTCGGCGGCGGGCGACGGTCGCGAGGACGCACGCGGCCATCGCCAGCATGCCGACGGCGGCGAGGATCACGCCGATCACCCACAGATCCTGGCCTACCCCCGGCGTATTGGTTCCGTTGGATAGGGGAGCGATCGAGGTCCAGCCGTCGCGCCCCGCGCCGCCGGAGGCGAACCAGCCCTGCTGCATTATCAGCCCGCCGCACAGCCACGTCCACAGCCCCGCCAGCGCCAGGCGCGCACCGGACAGATTCACCGCCCCGATTTGGAGCGGTACGAGATACATCGCCAGCGCGATCGCCATGGGCGTGACGAACAGGTAGATCATCGTCGAGCCGTGCATCGTGAACAGTTGGTCGTAGGAGTTGTCCGATACGAAGTGCATGTCAGGCTGCGCGAGTTGTGTGCGCATGAGCAGCGCGAAGACCCCGCCGAGCAGGAAGAACAACAGCGAGCAGACACCGAGCGTCAGTCCCATTCGCTTGTGATCGGTGCTGACGGCCGCCCCGAGCCACCCCGTCAACCGAGGAGCCCGAGCCGTGGGACCGCTGGGCACGCTCATGGAGTCGGTCCGCTCCCTTTGCCGCGGGCCCAGACGGCGAACGCGCCGGGGCTGACGGCACGGGCGATGAAGATCATGTCGGCGTGGCGCAGGCCGCAGAACTCCGCGCACTGTCCCGCGAACACGCCTCGCGAGAACAACAGCGTGAACACCTGGGTCGAGCCCGGGATCGCGTCATGCTTGTAGCGGAGCGCGGGGATCCAGAACGAGTGGATGACGTCGGCCGAGGTGAGGTTGAAGCGAACCGCCTCGTGCGCGGGCACGACCAGCGGCTGGCGACCGACCGTGCCGCTGTGGACGCTAAAGCCGTACGCGGGATAGGCGAACGTCCATTCCCACTTCGACGCGGTGACATCCACGGTCAGTGCGGGGCGCTCGCGGTTGGCCACGGTGTCGACCTGGTGCTCGGCGGTGAACGTCAGGTACAGCAGGAACGCGGCGACGCACGCGAGCAGCACCGCGTAGGACCCTTCGAGCAGATTGTTCTCGTGCCAGCGAGCGGCCGCTCCCACCGGCCGCCGGCGAAAGATCACGACGCTGCCGACGATCACGATCACGATCACGACGAACACCCCGACCGCGATCGGAACGTAAATCGAGAACAGGTGGTCGTACTCGCCGCGAGTGCTGACCAGCGTCCCCACGACGACACGCCGGCTCAACAACCACACGCACTTGGGTTACCCGTGAACCGGGGCGGTAACCAGCGCCGGCCCGCTGGCCGGAGACGACCGTCAGGCGCCGGACATCGGCGCCGCCAGGATCGCTGGCGAGCCGGCTCCGGGTGCCGGATCAGACACCCTCGCGTGCCGCCTCGCGGCGCCGGCGCGTTCGCGCCGCTCGATCGCGGCGCGCTGTGGCACGACGGCGTACTTGGGGTCCGCTGCGACTGAAAGCCGGCCTTGAACACGCTCCAGCGGGCGCTGAGCGCGCCCGCGGATAGCAGCGTCCCGCCAGCGATCGCGGCGGCGCGCGATCGCCCGCCGCGCGCGGCCAGCAGCGCGGACCCGATCGCGAGACATGCCTGGCCGGTCCGGCCGAACTTCGAGGCGACGTCTTGCCGGTAAGGCTCACCGTGCTCGCCCAGGCGACGTTCCATCAGTTCCTTGAGCCGACCTCCAGCGCCGCCCTCGCGAGGGCGCTACTACGTCCCCGGCTGATCCCGCTCGTCCCCGACGTCCCGCGGCTTCGCTTCCAAGCGGTTCACTCACTCGATGTCGGCCAAGCGCACCGGCGGGCGCTTCTATCCGACGTGCGCGGCGCGTTCAATCTCGCCGCAGATGCGCCGATCGGTCCCGCCGAACTCGCGCGGATTCTCAAGGCGCGACCGGTGAACTGCCGGCGAGAATCTTGCGGGGCGCCGCCGCGGTCCCGCCCGCATTCGTGCGGTCCTGACCGGGGTGGGCGGGCGGCCGTCACTGCGGTGCCCGCCCTGCGTCATGCGCCGTTTGGCTGCAGCAGGATCTTGATCGCGCCGTCCTGCTTCTTCTGAAAGATCTCGTATGCGCGCGCGGCCTGTTCGAGCGCGAGTTTGTGAGTCGCGAGGTCTTCGACGCCGAGCGGATCTGACTCATCTTCGAGTAGCGGCATGATCTCGTCGATCCAGCGTTTGACGTTCGCCTGACCCATGCGCAGTTGAATCTGCTTGTCGAACAGATCCATCATCGGCATCGGATCGACCATTCCGCCGTAGACCCCGCTCACGGAGATCGTGCCGCCACGGCGGACGGCGCCGATCGCGGTGTGGAGCACACTGAGCCGGTCGACTCCTGCCTTCTCGGTGAGCTTGGCCGCGACCGGGTCCGGCAGCAACCCCGAGAGCTGCTGGGCGAGCTTCCCGAGCGGCGCGCCGTGCGCTTCCATGCCGACCGCGTCGATCACGGAGTCCGGCCCGCGACCATCGGAGAGCAACCGCAGCGCCCCCACGATGTCGTCGTGCTCCCGCGCGTCGATCGCGTGAACCCCGTGGCGGCGGGCCATCTCGAGCCGCTCAGATACAAGATCGATCCCGAACACTTCCGCGGCGCCCCGGTGAACCGCGATCCGGCAGGACATTTGTCCGATCGGCCCAAGACCGAACACTGCCACCGTGCCGTCCTTCGGTATCGCCGCATATTCCACTGCCTGCCACGCGGTCGGGAGGACATCGGACAGATACACGAACCGCTCATCCGGCGGCCGCTTGGGAACCTTGATCGGCCCGAACTGCGCCTGGGGCACACGCAGCAACTCGGCCTGCCCTCCCGGCACCTGGCCATAGAGCTTCGTGTAGCCGAACAGCGACGCGCCCTTGCCCTGGCCCCGCACCTGAGTGGTCTCGCACTGCGAATAGAGCTGCTGATCGCACATAAAGCAATGACCGCAGGAGATGTTGAACGGAATCACCACGCGATCCCCCGGCTTGATCTGCGTGACCTCCGATCCGACTTCCTCGACGATCCCCATCGGCTCGTGGCCGAGGATGTCGCCCTCGTCCATGAACGCGCCCAGCACCTCGTACAAGTGCAGGTCAGACCCGCAGATCCCGGTCGAGGTGATCCGCACGATCGCGTCCGTCGGCTGCTCGATCGTCGGATCGGGCACCGTATCGACGCGCACATCCCGCTTTCCGTGATACACCACGGCCCTCATCCCCAACCTCCGCGATCGATCATCGTCATCAAGATTCCGCTACCCGCCAGCCCGGCCTTGACACGAAGCCAGGAAGCGCGAGCGAGCGCTTGGTAATCGCCTCTCCGGGCAGCGGTGATCAACCGGGCGACACGACCCCCGGTGCAACGCCGGCTCGCGAGACGATGAGCGTGATCGTCGGCACGCCGCGATTTTCAGGAGGAACGCGACCCCGAGGTGGCGCCGTTCCTCGTCGTCGCGCCGACGAGCGTCGCCCCAAATGGGGAGCCGAGGCAGCGCGCTTCGCGCCCGAGCTGAGGGTCGAGGTGATGCTCGGCACGCTCGCCCGCTCTGGGCGGGCAATCGAGCAGGTCGCGAACTGCGACGTACTGATCACGACGTACGCGCTGTTCCGCTCGAGATCGACGCAGGTGGCGTTCACTTGCAATCCCGTACGATGTCCGTACACTTTAGGCGTGCGTACTCAACGACTTGAACTTCGCCTCACCGACGAGGAGCGGTCCACCGACCAGGCGGCCGCCGCCGCAGTCGGCGAGTCGCTGAGCGACTTCTTCCGGCGAGCCGCAGCCAACCGTGCAGCTGACGTGCTCGCCGATCAGCGAAGTATCGCGCTCACCGAGGACGAGGCGATCCGCTTCCTCGACGCGCTCGAGACCGTCGACGACCACACCGTCGCTCGCCTCGCGGATCTTCGCGCGAGGACGTGAGCCCACCGCGGACGGCCACCGAGCGCTACGACCCCTCTCGCCACGACAGCTCGCATTTCCGATCCGGAAACGAGGCGCTGGACCGTTGGCTCGTCCGCTACGCCGGGCAGAGCGAGCGGCGGGACGCGGCCCGCACATTCGTCGTCGCCGATGCCGGTCTCGTGGTCGGCTACTACGCGCTGCTCGCCGGCGAGCTCGACCACGGACACGCGACCGAGCGAACCCACAAGGGCATGTCGCGCCACTACCCGATCCCCGTAGCGATCCTCGCGCGGCTCGCCGTCGACCACCGCCACCAGAATCGCGGCCTCGGCGCGACCCTCCTGCAAGACGCGCTCCGACGGGTGGCCCTCGCCTCCGAGCAGCTCGCCGTTCGCGCCGTCGTCGTCCACGCCGTCGATGAGTCCGCCACACGCTTCAACCAGCACTTCGGATTCCGGGGCCTGAGCGCCACCCCGCGCACGCTGATGATCACGCTCGCCGAGCTACGCGCCGCCGGCTACCCCTGAACGGGCCGAGATGACGACAACCACCTGCGGCTCTCCGGTGGGCTGTGCGTCACGACCCGGGGTCTACCCGGCGTTGGGGATGACGGCGATCCGGTTGGTGGTCGGTGACGTCGCGCGCCCCTTCGGACGGGAGGTTTGACGTGAGCCGGAGGGTGCGGAATCGACGGCGACGGTCAGTGCACCCAGAGCTGGTCCGGGAGCGCTCCGAAGGTCGGTACGTATTGGCGGTCGCCTACGCGTGGCGAGAGGGTGTCGATGCCGAGGTAGGAGACCATCATCAGCCACGGCGCCTGGTTGGTGGCTTCGCGGTCGGCCTTTCCCCAGAGGCGACCAGCCGCCACGCGATCGGTGGCTTGGAGCTGAGGGACTTAGACACCAATTCGCAGGGAAAAATCGGGGCGCCCGGATTTGAACCGGGGACCTCACCGACCCGAACGGTGCGCGCTACCAGGCTGCGCCACGCCCCGAAGAGTTCCAGTATCCCACAGGCACCCGGTATCCCGGGGCCCGGTGCAGCGGCGTGCCGCCGGCGGTCCGGGGGCGTGCCGCCGGCGCTCCAGGCGCAGCGCCGGCGGTTCACGCCACCGCGAGCGAATCCGATCCCGGTGGCGCGATTGCCACGTCGTCGGCCGCCGGGCGGCGCCGGCTGGCGAGTGGGATCGGGCGCTCGACGGGTCGCGTCGGCATCTCGCCGGGCGATTTCCGAAGCACAAGTGCGCTGGCCGCCCGCCGGACAAGCGCGCCGGCCGGCTGCGCCATGACATCGGCGCCCCGCGTGAGGGCTGCGTGGCGGCGACACGGCTCGCAATGCGACAGGTGCCGCGACAGCTGACGAGTCTCCCGGACCCCGAGCCGGCGCAGCGTACGTCCCTCCGACGCGTCGATTACCGCGCGAGTGCGCTCGCACCGGCGCCCGCTGATCAGCTCCTCGTACTCCTCGGCGAGCCGGCGCCGGGCGCGGAACAGCGTGCTCTCGACGACGGGTCGCGACATGCCCAGCCGGGTGCCGATCTCGCCGTAAGAGAGTCCCTCGAGCTCGCGGAGGACGAGCATCCGGCGATGCAGATCCGACACACCACGGAAGGCACCACGGAGGTCTTCGAGCTGCTGCTTGCTCTCGATCGCGACGTCGGGCCCAGGAGCGCTCGAGAACATTGCGCCGGTCCCGTTCTCGGCCTCGCGCTCTTGGTCGAACGGGACCTCGTGGCTGTACCGGGTCCGCCGGAGCTCGTCGATGCAAGCGTTCTTAGCGACCTGGTAGACCCACGGCTTGAACGCGATCGAGCGCTCAGTGTCCCGCAGACGGCGCAGCACCGAGATGAACACCTCCTGGGTGACGTCCTCGGCTCGGTCGGCGTCACCGAGGATCCCGCTCGCGTAGGCCCAGATCCGCGTGCGGTAACGCGCGAACAACTGCTCAAACGCACTGTCCTCGCCGCGGCGGACCGCAGCCACCAGATCCTGATCAGAGCGCCACGAAAACTGAAGCGCCTCTGGAAGCAGCCGTGCCATCAAGTTGTCCCCGTCCGCTGAGATCCCCCTTAGCTGCGAGGACTCTACCGGGAATCAGCCATATGTCCAGAGCTTTTGTGAAAGACGCTAACGTTTGGACAGGGATCTAGCCGAAAGACAAGTTGAGACTGTCCGGTCCAGAAGGCATACTTCGCGCCCAGTGCGCAGGCGGCAAAGGAGGACTAAAGACCGATGGCCATTCACCTGACGCCCACCGAGCTTGCACGAGAGTCCGGCCTGGAACGCCGCGACGTGATCGTCAAGTGCGTCGAGTGGGGAATTCCGATCTTCAACGGTCGCATCGACAAGACGCTCTTCATCTCCAGCTTCCGCGAAATAACGGGGTCCGCGCCGCAGGCGCAGCAACCCCAGCCCGCATAGCGGGTTCGCAGCTATCACAGCCGTGCCCTGAGGTCTCGCCCAGCCGGCGGGCCGTCTAGTCCTGAGCCGACTGGCGCAGCAGCGTCGAGGTCGTCTGCTCGAGGATCTTCCGCCAGGCGCGCGTCTTCTCGCGCTCGGCCTCGAAGTGCTTGACGACCGTGCGGACTCGCGTCGCCGAGATCTCGATCCCGTGGCGGGCGCAGATCCGCTTGAAGCGGGGATAGTCGTGCGCCAGCTTCAGCGTCACCGACTGGAACCCGTGGCGCGCGATGTCGACCCGCGAGGTGTAGTTCATGACGCTCGTCTGGAACATCAGCTCGTCGTTGGGCTCCGGCTCGACGAGGATGATGTCGACGCCCGGGTAGCGCTCCTCCCAGCGCCGTGCGAGATCGTGCAGCCGCTGGTAGGCCAGTAGCTTGAACGACTGGTAGCCGATCTGCGGGAAACCCATGTCCGAAACCCGCCGCGCCCGCGATCCGGTGATCGTCGGTATCCGCTTCTTGAAGTCGTTGACGTACGGCACGAGCGGATTGACGACCACGATGAACTTCGCACCCGCCTCCACCGCGATGTCGAGGTTGGTCGTCGACACGATCCCCCCGTCGACGAGCTCGCGATCCTTGATCCGCACCGGCTTAAAGATCATCGGCAGCGCGCTCGAGGCGGCGACCGCAGTCGAGATCGGCACGTCGTCCCAATCCGCGGCACCGAACACGATCCGTTCGCACGTGTCGAGATCGGTTGCCGCGAGATACAGCTCGTTGCGCAGGAGGCGGAAGTCGTCGGTTCGGTCCGGGTCGGAAAGGATCGTCCGGACGTACCGCTCGATCCCTTTCTCCGAGTACAGCCCCGACGGGAGCACCTCGGCGAGACCGATCGCGATGTCGACCGCCGAGATCTGGCCGAGATCGCGAACCAGCGAGCGGACCAGCTGCGCCAGCCGGAACGGAACCAGCGCGCCCTTGCGGGCGAACTCCCAGTAGTTGGGGCGCAACAGCGCGCTCACGCGCGCGTCGGGGAAGGAGGTCGGGACCTGCTGGACGATGACGCGCATCATCTCCTCGGGCGTGACCCCGTTGGCGACGGCGGCGGCCACGAACGCCCCCGCGCTCGTTCCGACGTACACGTCGAACTGGTTGACGGTGCGGTTCACCGACAGCAGGTCGAGCGCTCGGAGCGCCCCGATCTCGTACACGCCCCCCGTGAACCCGCCGCCGCCGAGCACTAGTGCAGACTTAGAGCGCGTGCGCCGGCGCCTAGCTCCAGAGCCGCGTGAGGCAGCCCCCGGCCGCTCCGCAGCTGCGGCGTCTAGATTGACGACCTTGCCCATCCCGCGCCCAATTGTACGGAGAGCGGACGCAAGTCCACCCGGGCGGGCAGGGATGCACGCCGGAACGGGCCGCAGGCCCAGCCCACCCGACCGCCGCTACTTTGCGCATCGCCGCCGGTTATATCCGCCAATGCGGTTGTTCATGGCGACCCTGGGGGCGATCTTTGCCCTGCTCGCCGGCACCGCGGCGGTGGCCGGGGCACAGTCACCCTCCACCGCCCAGACCGCGCTGACGCGCGCACTCCAGGGAGGCCTCGGCCAGACCGGCTCGCAGACCGGCGCGATCGTCGTCGATCTGAACACCGGCCAGACCCTGTTCAGCCAGGCACCCAACACCGGTCGCCTGCCGGCGTCGGTCGAGAAGATCTACACGACCTCGACGGCGCTGCTCCGGCTCGGGCCGGATGCGACCTTTACCACCTCGATCCTGGGCACGGGCTCCCGCACCTCCGACGGTGTCTGGGACGGCAACCTCTACCTGCGCGGTGGGGGCGATCCGACGTTCGGCTCGGTCGGGTTCGACCAGTCGTGGTACGGGACCGGGACGGGGACGACGATGCGCACGCTGATCGGCGACCTGCTCAGGGCCACGGACATCACGGCGGTGAATGGCCGGATCGTCGGGGACGAGTCGTTCTGGGACTCGCTCAAAGGGACGCCGGCGACCGGCTTCGGGCGCAACAGCGAAGTCGAGGGCGAGCTGAGCGCGCTCGCGTACGACCGCGGCTTCACGAACAACCACGGCACGGCGTTCCAGATTCATCCCGCGCTGTACGCAGCCCAGCAATTCGAGGGCGGGCTCAGGGCCTTCGGGGTGAAGGTCGCGGGAGTGCCGGTCTCCGCCGGCCGGACCCCCGCCGGCGCCACCTTGCTCGCGTCGGCCCAGTCGCCGCGGCTGTCGACGCTGATCCAGCTGACGAACACCCCATCGGACAACTACCTTGCCGAAAGCCTCCTGAAGGACATCGGCGCCCGGCTCGGCGGCGCCGGCACGACCGCCGCCGGCGCCGCAGTCGTCCGGGCCGAGATGCTCAGCAAGTTCGGCATCAACCCGAGGCTGAACGACGGCTCCGGGCTGTCCCGCTACGACCGGACGACCCCGACCCAGGTCGTCACGGTGCTCAAGGCGATGGCCACCGACTCCACGTTCGTCAACTCGCTGGCACTGATGGGCGACAGCGGAACGCTTCAGACCGAGGCGCTCGGGACGATCGCCGCCGGGGACTGCCGGGGCAAGACCGGCACGCTCCACGACGTCGCGAACCTCGCCGGCTACTGCACGGGCAAGGACGGCCACACGCTTGCGTTCGCGTTCCTGGCCAACGGCCTCGGCGACCCCGATTACGTGCACAGCGTCGAGGCGAACATGACGGTGGCGCTCGCCAAGTACGACGGCTGACCGGCGAGTTCGCGCCCTCTACGCCACCAGCCCCCGCAGCCCCGCCTCGTCGATGACCGCCACCCCCAGCTTTTCGGCTTGCGCGAGCTTGGAGCCGGCGCTCGCGCCGGCGACGACGTAGTCGGTCTTCCGCGACACCGATCCCGTGACCCGCCCGCCCGCGGCCGTGATCATCTCCGTCGCCTGCTCGCGAGTGAGGTCCGGAAGCGTGCCGGTGAGCACGAACGTCTTGCCGGCGAGCGGTCCCTCCCCTGGCGGCGGCCCCTCCTCCTCCAGCCTTAGCCCACGCTCCCGCAGCGCCTCGATCAGCGCTCGCATCTGCTCGTCCTGGAGCTGCTCGTAGATCCGGGCCGCCATCTTCGGGCCGACGCCCTGGGCCTGCTCGATCTGCTCGGGATCGGCCGCGAGCAGCGCGTCGACCGTGCGGAAGTGCTGCGCCAGGTTGCGGCCGATCACGTAGCCGACCTCCTCGATCCCGACGCCGTAGAGCACCCGGCCGAACGGCTGGCGCTTTGATTCCTCGATCGCCCCGACCAGCTTGTCCGCGGAGACCTGGCCGAAGCCGGGCTGCGAGGAGATCTGCTCGGACGTAAGGTCGTAGAAGTCGGCGGCGGTCCGCACCCAGCCGAGCTCCATGAACAGGCTGACCTGCTTCTCGCCGAGACCGTCGATGTCCATCGCGCCGGCGAAGTGCTTGAGCAGCTGCCAGCGCCGGCCCGGGCAGTCACGATTCGGGCAGCGGGTGAACACCGTGCCCGCGGGCTTGACGGTCGGGGTGTGGCAGATCGGGCACTCTTTCGGTGGCCGTGGCGGCGACGGGCGGTCCTCGCGTTCGGCGACGTGCGGGGCCGGACTCAGAACCTGGGGGATCACGTCGCCGGCGCGCAGGACGATCACGTCCTCGCCCTCCCTGATGTCCTTGCGCGCGAGGTCCTCCTCGTTGTGGAGCGTGGCCATCTTCACGGTGACGCCGCCGACGCGCACCGGCTCGAGCATCGCGCCCGGATGCAGGTCGCCGAACTTCCCCGGAGCCCAGACGATCTCGTTGAGGCGAGTGACCGCGGTCGTGGGCGGGAACTTCCACGCGATCGCCCACCGCGGCTCCCGGCCGACCGAGCCCAGCCGGCGCTGGAGCTCAACCTGATTGACCTTGACCACCACGCCGTCGATCTCGAAGTCGAGCGAGCCGCGCCGCTCTTCCCAGGAGCGGCACTGGGCGACCACATCCTCCTCGTTGTCGAGCAGCTTGACGTCGGGGTGTACCGGGAAGCGGTGCTCGCGCAGCCACTCGAGCGCCTTCCAGTGCGCGTCGAACGTGACGCCCTCGGTGGCGCCGACGCCGTAGGTCCACAGCGACAGCGGACGGTCGGCGGCGAGCTTCGGGTCGAGCTGGCGAATCGTTCCGGCGGCGGAGTTGCGGGGATTCATGAACGTCGACAGCCCCGCCTCCGCGCGGCGCTCATTCAAGGCCGCGAAGTCCGGCAGCGACATGTACACCTCGCCACGCACCTCTACAAGGGCCGGCGGGTGAGGGTCGTCGAGCCGCAACGGGATCGACGGCATCGTCCGTAGGTTGTGGGTGACGTCCTCGCCGACCTCGCCATTCCCACGGGTGGCGCCCCGCTCGAACACGCCGTCGCGGTAGATAAGCGAGATCGCCAGCCCGTCGATCTTCGGCTCGGCGACGAACTCGAACTCCGGGTCGGTGATCCCCTCGCGGGCGAGGTGGTTGCGCATCCGCTGGATCCACGCCTTGAGCTCGTCAGCCGAGTGGACGTTCCCCAGCGACAGCATCGGTTGCGGATGGCGAACCTTCTCGAGCTCGGAGACGGGTTCGGGCGCCACGCGCTGCGTGGGCGAGTCGGGCGAGACCAGCTCGGGATGCGCTTCCTCGAGCGCCTTCAGCTCATTGAAGAGCGCGTCGTACTGGTCGTCCCCGATCTCGGGGTCGTCGAGCACGTAGTAGCGGTACGCGTGGTCGTCGATCGCACGCCGGAGCTCGGCCGCCCGTTCCCGCGGGTCGCCCGCATGCTTTGGCGGGTCGGCCGCAGGCTTTGGCGGGTTGGCTGTGCGCTTCTGCCGGGAGGCGCTCACGGATGCTCGGCGAGGTCCTCGGCCGCGGGCTGGATCAGCCGCTCGAGGTCGTAGCGCTCGAGCATCGACAGACCCTCGCGATCGGTCAGGTCGAAATGCACCGGCGTCACCGCGATCTTCCCCTGCGCCACCGCGGCCAGATCGGTCCCGCTCTCGTCGTGCTCGTAGCTCGCGTCGCCGTAGATCTTGTACAGCCGGCGTTTCTCGCCGCTCGAGTCCACCAGCGACAGCTCGTCGCCGTACACGCGCTTACCGAGCCGCGCCACCGCGACACCCGTCGGATGGGCACCGGGGACGTTGATGTTCAGCAGGGTGCCGGCCGTTAGCGGCGTGTGCTCGAGCTCGGCCACGAGGTTGGCCGTAAACGACGCCGCCACCGTGAAGTCGAAGCCGGTCCCGACCCGGAAGTCGAGCTCGCGCGCGTTCGACTGCTGCGAAACGGCGACGCCGGGAAGGCCGAGCACGATTGCCTCGAGCGCCGCCGCCACCGTCCCCGAGTAGGTGATGTCGTCCCCGAGATTCGAGCCGTGGTTGATGCCGGACACGACCAGCTCCGCCTCGAAACCTTCGACCAGTCCCAGGTTGGCCAGCCGGACGCAGTCGACCGGGGTGCCGTCGGTGGCGTAGCCCGTCGTCCCGTCCTCGAAGTCGACCTCCTGAACCCAGAGCGGACGCCGCGTGGTGATCGACCTCGCCATCGCCGAGCGGTTCCCGTCGGGCGCGATCACCGCGAGCTCGATGCCGTCGACGCGCAGCAGAGCCGACCGGAGCGCCTGCAGCCCGGCCGCCTCGATCCCGTCGTCGTTGGTGAGCAGGACCCGCATCGTGGGCCTGATCCTAGTGGTCGTCCGCGTACATGCGCTCGCACCGGGAGCGCCTCGAATGCGTGCGTATGTGCGTGGGCGCCCACTAGCCGCGGGTGCGACGTTCGAGCGCCCGGGCGATTACCGCCGCGACGTACAGGGGCTCGTCCTCGAGCTGGCGCACCGTGAACCGGAGCACCTCGTATCCCCCGTTCTTGTGCACGATGTCCCGGCGATGATCGCGCTCGAACGCGGCTCGACCGGAGTGGAAGTCGTAGCCATCGATTTCGACGATCACGCGCTGGTCCGGCCAGCAGAAGTCGGCGCTGTAGCCCGCGACGGATACGTCGGTGCGTGGTGCCGGAAGGTGGGCGGCACGGACTAGCCTGAGCATCGCGCGTTCGCCTCCCGATCGGGTCCGCTTGGGGCCACCCGGCTGGCCGAGGATCGCCTGCACCCGTGCCACGCCGGCGCGCCCGGGGGCGCGCTCGATCGCCGCCCGGATCTCCGGCTCGGTCACTAGCCTCAGAGCAAACGCCTCGGCGATGGCCCGTTCGGCCTCCTCGGCGCCGGCGGTCGAGGTGAAGTCGATGAGGGTGCGCGCCGGCGCCTGCGCCTGGAAGCGGTATCGGGTGGCCGACGAGGTAGACACCTCGATATCGGCGATGCAGCGTCCCGCGTTCGACGCGCCGGCGCACCTCGCCGCGCCCAACGCCCGCCACGTGTAACTGATGGGTCGTGATCAACGCGAGCTGCTGGTTTGCGACCCAGTGCACCGCGGCTTCGCCGCCCTCGTGGCCGTGCACAAATCGCCAAACCTCGCCGATCGAAACAACCTTGGCAACATAAGCGCCTGGGTGGTGCTTATGTTGCCGGCGGGCGGCAGAACGGGGCGGTTTGCTGCGCTCTTACACCGGGATCGGACGCCATGCCGGACCCAGGATGCGCCACCAACGGCCGACCGCCTCCGAAACGCCGGGATTAGTTGCAGAGTTGCGACGAAGGCGTTGCCGGCGCGCGAAGGACCGTCACCGAGACGGCACGCGCCCTGCGACGAAACGCGCCACCGGCTCGCGACGGACCGTTGCCGCGAAGGCACGCAACCCCCGGATTGCCGGCACGCAGTAAGCCGTTACGCAGACAGCACCCGCTCGCCACCGTACCCCACGCCGGCGAGATACAGCCCGTGCGCCGGCGCGGTCCGCCCCGCCTCCGACCGCGGCCGCCCGGACAACAGCGAAACGAAGGACGCCACCGACCGCCTCCCCGCTCCCACCTCGAGCATCGTCCCGACCAGCACCCGGATCATCTGGCGCATGAACGCATCCGCCTCGATCCAGAACTCAAGCACCTCGCGCTCGGAACCGCCGGGCTGCCACCGCGCCGCGAACACGACCCGCGAGAATCGCTCGTGATAGGTCTCGGTCGGCGTGAACGCGGTGAAGTCGTGGACCCCCACCAACGCCGAACCGCACTCCGAAAGCGCGGAAACATCAAGCCGATGCGGCCACCACAGCGCCCGCCCGGCCTCGAACACGGACCGCGCACGCCGCGTCAAAACCCGGTAGCAGTACGCCCGGCTGGTGGCGTCACGCCGCGCATCGAACGCGGGAGCAGCCTCAACACACGAAAGAACCGCGACATCCGAAGGCAGCAGCGCATTCAACGACCGAACAGAAACCGCCGGACCGTCATAAGAAGCCACCTGCCCCCAAGCGTGAACGCCAGCATCGGTCCGTCCCGCCACCGTCAACGACACCGACGACACCCGCAAAATCACACAGAGAGCGCGTTCAACCTCCGCAGCAACCGTCCGCAACCCCGGCTGCTTCGCCCAACCCGCAAACTCTCGCCCGTCGTACTCGAGGACGAGTTTCGCGTTCAGACCAGCTCCAACAGCACCATCTCGGTCGAATCCGACCGCCGCGGCCCCAGCTTCAGAATCCGCGAATAGCCGCCTGGCCGCTCCGAATACCGCGGCGCGATCTCCTCGAACAGCTTGTAGACCATGAACTTGTCCTGACCCAACGCCGACAGGGCTTGCCGGCGCGCGTGTAGGTCACCGCGCTTCGCCAAAGTGATCAGCTTCTCGAGCTCGGGCTTGACCGCCTTGGCCTTGGTCTGGGTCGTACGGATCCGCTCGTGCGCGATGACCTCTTTGGTCAGGTTCATCAGCAGCGCCTTGCGGTGCGCCGCATCACGACTCAGCTGATATCGGTTCCGCTGGTGGCGCATGACAAACGAGAAGGTAGCGACAACCTACTCGTTGCGCAGCCCGAGGCCACGCGTATGCAGAGTCTCGATTACCTCGTCGATCGACTTCTTGCCGAAATTCGGGATCGCGGCGAGCTCAGACTCACTCTTGCTCACCAAATCCCCAACGGTCTGAATCCCCGCCCGCTTCAAGCAGTTGTACGAGCGAACGCCCAGCTCGAGCTCCTCAATCAGGATGTCGTCCATCGCGTTCGGCGGACGCGACGGCGTGCCGACCGCGCCACCCACACCAGGCTCCAGAACGCCAGGCGCGCCGGCTTCGCGCAGCTCCACGACCCGCTCGGCATCCGTGAAGATCGCCAGCTGCGAGATCAGGATCTCGGCCGCCTCGCGCAGCGCCGCATGCGGGTCGATCGACCCGTCGGTCTCGATGTCGAGCGTCAGCTTGTCGTAGTCGGTCCGCTGCCCGACGCGCGCCTGCTCGACGTTGTAGGCGACGCGTCGCACAGGCGAGAAGATCGAGTCAATCGGGATCACGCCGATCGGCTGGTCCGGAGACTTGTTCTCCTCCGCCGGCCGGTAGCCGCGACCGCGCCCGATCGTCAGGTACACCTCGAGCTTGGTCTTCTTCTCAAGCGTCGCGATGTGCGCGTCGGGGTTCAGGATCTCGACGCCGGAGGGCAGGTCGATGTCCTTGGCGGTGATGTCACCCGGCCCGGTGACGACCAGCGGCGCCTCGATCTCGGTCGCGTCGGAGTGCATCCGGCACACGACCCCCTTCAGGTTCAGGACGATGTCGGTCACGTCCTCCTTGACGCCGCGAATCGTCGAGAACTCGTGCGCCACGCCTTCGATGCGCACCGAGGTCACGGCCGCGCCGGCCAGAGATGACAGCAACACGCGCCGCAGCGAGTTGCCGAACGTGTAGCCGAAGCCCCGATCGAGCGGCTCGATCG
Organism: uncultured Solirubrobacterales bacterium; assembly: GCA_963755525.1. Classification (GTDB taxonomy): domain Bacteria; phylum Actinomycetota; class Thermoleophilia; order Solirubrobacterales; family Solirubrobacteraceae; genus Palsa-465. The sequence goes on from CAVWKC010000005.1 coordinate 183,215, forward strand.
TGAACGACCCGCGGTTGTCGTCAACACTCTCGGAGGAGATTCGGGGGACTTGGAAGTCGAGCATCAGGGTCCTTAACGTCGTGGGTTCTTGCCGCCGTCTGGGCGGTGTCAGTGCCGCGCCAAGTCAGGAAACGACCGCGCGCGACTAGAAGCTTGTCCCTACTTCGAGTACAGCTCGACGATGAGCTGTTCCTGCACAGGAGCCGCGATCTCCCGGCGCTCGGGCTTGCGCAGCACCTTGGCCGTGAGGGAATCGTGGTCTGCTTGGAGCCATGCCGGCACTTGACCGGTGAGCTCGGTGGCGTCGCGAATAACCTGCGTCGCGGTCGAGCGGGGGTGAATCGCGATCACGTCGTTGTCCCGCATCTGGTAGCTCGGGACGTTCACGCGACGGCCGTTGACCGTCCAGTGCCCGTGCAAGATGAGCTGCCGCGCCTGGCGCCTCGAGGCCGCGAAGCCCAGGCGCACGAGCACATTGTCGAACCGGCACTCGAGCATCCGCAGGAGGTTCTCGCCGGTGATGCCCGCCTGGCGCGAAGCCTTCTGGTAGTAAATCCGGAACTGCTTCTCGAGCACGCCGTAGTAGCGCTTGGCCTTCTGCTTCTCGCGCAGCTGAACTCGGTACTCGCTCTGGCGCTGACGCCCGCGACCGTGGTCGCCGGGCGGGTACCCGCGGCGCTCGACGCCGCACTTGTCGGTCAGGCATCGCTCGCCCTTGAGGAACAGCTTCTGTCCCTCGCGCCGGCACTGCTTGCACTGGGCTCCGGTATCACGAGCCATTAGACACGCCTCCGCTTTCGAGGACGGCACCCGTTGTGGGCCTGCGGGGTCACATCCTTGACTCCGGTCACTTCGAGTCCTGCCGCCTGCAAAGACCGAATCGCCGTCTCGCGTCCGGATCCCGGACCCTTGACGAACACCTCCACGCGCTGGAGGCCGTGCTCGATGCCCTTTCGGGCGGCGGCGTCCGCGGTGACCTGAGCGGCGAATGGGGTCGACTTGCGCGAGCCCTTGAAGCCCGCGCCACCCGCCGACTCCCACGCGATGACATTGCCCTCGCGGTCGGTCAACGAGACGATCGTGTTGTTGAACGAAGTCTTGATGTGCGCCTGGCCAATCGGGATGTTCTTGCGGACTCGGCGCCGTCCGCGCTGTGGTCGCCTCGGAGCCGGACTCACTTCTTAGCGGCCTTCTTCTTGCCGGCGACCTGCATCCGCTTCGGGCCCTTACGCGTGCGCGCGTTGGTCTTGGTGTTCTGACCGTGGACCGGCAGCCCGCGGCGGTGCCTGAGCCCGCGATAGCAGCCGATCTCCTGGAGACGCTTGACGTTCTGCGAACGCTCGCGGCGCAGGTCGCCCTCGACCGTTATGTCCTTGTCGATCGCCTCGCGGAGCTTGATGACCTCTTCCTCGGTCAGGTCCCGAACCTTGCGGTCGGGCTCGATCCCGACCTCGGCAAGCAGTTGATTGGACGTCGAGCGACCGATCCCGTAGATGTACGTCAGACCGATCTCAACGCGCTTGTTGAGGGGAATGTTGACGCCGGAGATGCGTGCCATCTCAGCCCTGCCTTTGCTTATGGCGCGGATTCGGGCAGATCACCAGGACCCGGCCGTTCCGCCGGATGATCTTGCACTTCTCGCACATCGGTTTGACCGAGGGTCGTACTTTCACGCTCGTTCGCTCTCGTCGACTGTTTCCAGTAGTTCCCGCAGCCCGGCTCTGGAGACCGTTGCAGTCGCCGCTACCGCGCTGTAGGGCGCCTCGCGCGCGCGAACAGTCGCGCTCCGAGGGCAACCCGTGATGTTAGCAGGGGTGGCGTGGCATGCCGCCCTGGGGTGGGGTCGCGGTTTCATGAGGTTTTTGGGCCGGCCTTCGGCCGTCATCCATGGGGCCGTTCCGCCCGGCGTCCGTGCCGTGCGGGCCGCACACCTATGCGACGCGCGAGTGCGTCGCTGGGGACATGCGCGCTCCAGCCGCCTCGTGCCAGGGCGTCAGAATCCGCGGCCCACCGGCCGTGATCGCGATCGTGAACTCGAAGTGCGCCGCCAGCGACCCGTCCTGGGAGTAGATCGCCCAGTGGTCGTCGCCGACGCGGACCGCGTGGCGGCCGGCGGTCACCATCGGCTCGACCGCGAGCACCATCCCCTCCTCGAGCAGGATCCCGGTTCCCGGGTCGCCGTAGTTGGGGATCTGCGGATCCTCGTGCATCTCGCGGCCGATCCCGTGGCCGACGAGCGAGCGGACGATCGACAGGCCGGCGGCCTCGACGTGCTCCTGGATCGCGTGGGACACGTCGCCGAGCCGGTTGCCCACGACGCACTGATCGACCGCGATGAACAATGACTCCTCGGTGACCCGCAACAGCTTGGTAGCGACCGGGCTGATCGGGCCGACCGGGAAGGTGCGAGCCGCGTCCGCGACCCAGCCGTCGTATACGACCCCGATGTCGACCGACAGGAGGTCGCCCTTGTCGAGCGCGTAAGGGCCCGGGATGCCGTGGACGATCATCTCGTTCGGGGAGGCGCAGATCGATCCCGGAAAGCCGCGGTAACCCTTGAACGCCGGCGTCGCACCCTGGGAGCGGATGAACTTCTCGGCCGCCTCGTCGAGCTGGGCGGTGGTCACGCCGGCGCGGATCTTGCCCGCCAGCAGATTCATGGTCTTGACCAGGATGGCGCCGGACGCCGCCATCCGGTCGATCTCCTCGGGGGTCTTCTTGATGATCATCACACGTCTTCTTCGAGTCGCAGGGTGGCGATCACAGCTCGAATGTGGTCGTGCACCTCCGCTGGCCCACGGGTCCCGTCCACACGTCGCAGGATTCCCGTCTGATCGTAGTAGTCGATCACGGGCTCGGTCTGATCGTGGTAGACGTGGAGGCGGTTCTCGACAACATCGGGCAAGTCGTCGTCACGCTGAACCAGACGAGACCCGTCCTGGTCGCACACGTCATCGTGCTTGGGCGGATCGAACTCGACGTGGTAGTTGTGCCCCGACTTGACGCATACGCGCCGGCCGGAGATGCGCCGGACGACTTCCTCGTCGGGGACGTCGATCAGGAGCACGGCGGTGATCCGCCGGGCCATATGCGAGAGCTGCTTGTCGAGCGCATCGGCCTGGGGAACGGTTCGCGGGAAGCCGTCGAGGATGAATCCGTCCCGAGCGTCCTCGTGGCCGAGGCGTTCGGCCGCCATCGCGACGATCAGATCGTCGGGAACGAGGTCGCCGGCGTCCATGTAGTCCTTTGCCTTCTTGCCGAGCTCCGTGCCTTCCTTGACGTTCGCCCGCAGCATCTCGCCCGTGGCGATGTAGGGCAGCTGGAAATCAGAACGCAGGCGGTCTGCCTGCGTTCCCTTGCCCGCGCCCGGCGGCCCGAACAGGATCAAGTTGAGCTCTGACACGAGGGCACCACTGTATCGGGCGCGAACGCACGAAGTGACCCTCGGAACCGATGCATGAACACACGCGGTCACAAGACGGACCGCAAGGAGGTCCAACAGCGCACAACGGGCCCGAGTCACTCACCGTGACTCGGGCCCGTTGCGTGACGGTCGGCGCGAGTGGCGACCCGGCGCCGAACCGCCGCGATCATCGCGGCGGTCTCAGCGTTGCCCCCGAGACAGTCGCCAGGCGGCTTATGTGCCGGCCCCCTGACGCTGCCAAAGGTCGCCACCCGCGTTTCCTACCGTCTCCCTACTTGTGCCCTCGCGATGGGTCCGCGCCCCCACGCGCCCCCGACCCATCCGGACTGAACAACCGCCCCCACGATGAGCCCGCGCCCCCCATGCGCCCCCGACCCACCTGGTACTGCCCCCTGCCCTGAGCCTTCCCCTGCCGGTACAACGGATCCGCGCCCCCACGCGCCCCTCGATCCGTCCGAACTGCGTCTCCGTGTTCGCCATCCGAGTCATTCGATGCCGGTAGCTAACTACAGCCCCGAACGCTTCGCACCAGGGAACGACCCTAGTCTTTCGACCTCGATCTCCCCTAGCTCCTCAGCGCCCGCCGGACCGGCGCTGCGCGCGGCCTCGATCACCGACGCGAGCTCGATCCAGCCGTGAAACGCCTTCGAATCCCCGGTCCCGTTCGATACAGACCCGCTGATCGGGTCCGAGTCGATGTCGATTGCGAGCTTCAAGCACGCCGTCCCCCTCTTCACGCACCAAAATATGGCTGCTCAACCCCGATTCCGCACCAGGCGGGTACCCCAGGATTAGGCGCAAGACCAAACGGGGTACAACACTCTAGATGCCGGTGCGGGAGGCGCCCGACAGACGTGGACGGCCCCTGCGCGGACGCGCAGGGCTCCTTGAGCGTGACGATCTGCTCGAGGCGATCACCGCTGTCCTCGATGCGCTGCAGGAAGGAAACGGGCAGGCACTGCTGCTCGAGGGACACGCCGGGATGGGCAAGACGCGGCTGCACGAGGCCGCGCTCGACGACGCCCGCAGGCGCGGCGTGCGCGTGCTGCGCGCGGCCGGCGCCGAGCTCGAGCAGAACCTTTCTTTCGGGGTCGCCGGTCAGCTCGTCCGAGCCCTGCTGAACGACCTGCCGCCGGCGGGCCGCCGTGCCTTCCTGGCGGACGCGCCCGAGCGCGTGCGCTCGCTCGCGGGGGCACGCGAGGACCTGCTCGATCCCGGGGACGCCGGTGATCTCACGATGTCCCACGGTCTGTTCGCGGTGATGGCGGGAGTCGCCGAGACGCGGCCGACGCTGCTGGCGATCGACGACCTGCACTGGTGCGACGTCACCTCACTCGAGTTCGTCCTATACGTCCTGCACCGGCTCGACGATCTGCCGGTGGCGCTCGTCATGACCCGCCGGCCCGGCGTGGGCGGGGAGTCCGCCGACACGCTCGACCGGATCTCGAGCCACGCGCGCGTCCGGGTCGAGGGGCTGATGCCGCTCGGCACCGGGGCCGTCGACGAGCTCACCCGCGAGGCGATCGGCGAGCGCTCGGACGCGGCGCTCGTCGAGACCTGCGTCGAGGTGACCAACGGCAACCCGTTCTACCTGCACGAGTTGTTGCTCGCGCTCGCCGACGAGCGGGACCTTCGTGGTGCCGCGCTCACGCGCCGCGCTCGCGCGCTCGCCCCCGACGCCGTGACGCGCTCGCTCCGGGTTCGGGTCGGGCGGCTTGGCCCGGCGGCGGCGGCGCTGGCGCGCGCCGTCGCGATCCTGGGCGACGACGTACCGCTCCGCCGCGCGGCCTCGCTGGCGGGACTCCCTGTCGATGCGGCCACGGCCGCGGCGGACGCGCTCGCCGACGTTGAGATCGTGCTCGCGCGCGAGCCGCTGCGGTTCGTGCACCCGCTCGTCCAGCACGCGATCGAGCAGGACATCCCGCTGTTCGAGCGCGCGAGCCGGCACCTCGACGCGGCGCGGCTCCTGTACGTCGACGGTGCGGACGTCGAACGAGTGGCGGCCCATTTGTTGCTCGGCCGTGCCGGAGGCGACGAGTGGGTCGTCGAGCAGCTCCGCGCCGCGGCGGGCGAGGCCCGCGCCGCGCAGCCCGCCGTCCGCTATCTCGAGCGCGCGCTCGAGGAGCCGCCGACTGCGGAGCTCCGTCCCCACGTGCTGGCCGAGCTCGGCGCCGCCGAGGCGACGCTCGGTCGGCCGGCCGCCGCCAGGCACCTCGCCGAGGCGGCCGCCGCGTCGCCCGACCCTCGACGGCGCGCCGAGCTCGGGCTCCAGCTGGGCCGAGCGCTTGACGGGCAGGCGCTCCACGAGGAGGCGGCCGCCGCGTATGACGCGGCCCTCCGTGAACTCCCGTCCGCGCCCGAGGATCCGGATGAGCTTGAGCTCCACGACCAGCTCGAGGCCAGCTACTTCTCCTCGGCGTCGATCGTTCCCGACCTGCAGCCGGCCGCGCACGAACGATCGATCCGCGTGGTCGAGAACGCGGTCAAGGGCCCGCGTACGCAGGGGCAGCGGTTGCTGCTGGCCCAGGCCGCCGTGTACGCGACCACGACCGGCGAGTCGGCGCACAACGTCGTCGAGCTGAGCGAACGGGCGTGGGACGGCGGCCGCATGATCGCGCAGGCCGACCCGCAGTCGATCGGCTGGAGGCTCGTGCAGGCGGCGTTCCTCTTGAACGGCGAGCTCGAGAGCGCGCTCGAGGTGTCCGACGCGGCGCTCGAGGATGCCCGCCGGCGTGCGGAGCCGCTCGCGTTCGCCACCGCGAGCTATGTCCGCGGGCTGCCCCTTCTGTGGCAGGGACGGGTGACCGACGCGCTCGCCGACCTCGAACTGGCCCGCGACGCCCGCCGCTACGGCTGGCAGCAGTTCGCGCGATCGGCGGCCGCGCATTACGCGCTGTGCCTGATCGAGCGGGGCGAGCTCGACCACGCGCAGGACGTGCTCGACGAGGACGGGCGGCTCGACGATCCGCAGGACATCGAGGATGTGCTCCGCCTGTACTCGCTCGCCGAGCTCCGCCTGGCCCAGAGCCGGCCGCGCGAGGCGCTCGAGGCCGCGCTGGCCGTCGGTGACATCGGCGAGCGCACGGTCGGCTTCCTCGGCTACTGCCCGTGGCGCGGGGTCGCGGCCCAATCGTTGTTGATGCTCGGCGAGCGCGACCGCGCGCTCGAGCTCGCCGGCGAGGCGCTCGCTCGCGCTGAGCGAACCGATGTCCTGCACCTGCGAATCCGCGCCCGTCGCGTGCTCGGCCTGGCCGAGCAGGGGTCGAAGGGCGTGCGCAATCTCCGCGCCGCGGTTCGGCTCGGCGCCGACGCGCCGCCGCGCCTCGAGACGGTGCGCGCGCTGGTCGACCTCGGGGCGGCCCTGCGGCGGGAGAACCGCCGCACCGATTCGCGCGGCCCGCTCGAGCGAGCCGCGGACATGGCGCGGCGCGGCGGGGCGATCGCGCTGTCCGAGCGCGCCCGGATCGAGCTCGCCGCGGCGGGCGCGCGGCCGCGACGCGAGGCGCTCCTCTCAGGGCCGGCGTCGCTGACCCCGTCAGAGCGCCGGATCGCCGAGCTCGCCGCCACCGGCCAGAGCAATCGCGAGATCGCGCAGGCGCTGTTCGTGACGCCGAAGACCGTCGAGTATCACCTGCGCAACGCGTACCGAAAGCTCGACATCCAGACGCGCGGGCTGCTCGCCGGCGCGCTTACGTAGCAGCGAGCGAGTAACCGCATCCAGCTCTGGGCCTCGCTCGCTCCGCTTCTAGTTACCGGGAGACCGCTCCGCTCGCTCGGCTTAGTCCACAGCCCGGCATCCGGCCGGGTCGTACTCTGCAAGAAGCCCTCGTAGTTCCGCATCATCAGCTGCGCCTCGAGCTGCTTCATCGTGTCGAGCGCCACCCCGATCACGATCAGGATCGAGGTCCCGCCAAAGAAGAAGTTGGCGGACGTCTGGCTGATGAGGATCGTCGGAAGCGCGGCGACCGCGGCCAGGAACAACGCGCCCGGGAACGTCAGGCGGGCGAGGATGCGGTCGAGGAACTCGGCCGTGGGGCGCCCTGGTCGCACCCCCGGGATGAACCCGCCGTACTTCCGGAGGTTCTCCGCTTGGTCGACCGGGTTGAACGTGACCGCCGTGTAGAAGTACGTGAACACGATGATCAAAAGGCTCTCCCCGACGACGTAATGCCACCCCTGGGGACTGAAGAAGTTCTGGAGGTCGGTCCAGAAGTTGTTGGTCTCGTTATGGCCGAGCAGCTGGCCGAGCGTCGGCGGGATCGCCATCATGCTCGCCGCGAAGATCACCGGGATCACGCCGGCCATGTTCACGCGCAACGGCAGGTACGTCTGGGTGCCCTGGGTCATCCGCCGCCCGATCACGCGTTTGGCGTACTGGATTGGGATCCGGCGCTGCCCCTCCTGCACGAACACGATCGACGCGACCACGCCGAGCACGATGAACGGCATGATCACCTTGAACACCTGGTCGGGGTTGGTCCACCAGGAGTGGACGCCGTTCGGGATCCGGGCGACGATGCTCGCGAAGATCAGCAGCGAGATCCCGTTGCCGATGCCTCGCTGGGTGATCAGCTCGCCCATCCACATCAGGAGCACGGTGCCCGCCGTCAGCGAGATCACGATCAGGAACACCTTCGCGAGGTTGAAGTTCGGGATCACGCTGACCCCGGCCGACTGCTCGAAGCTCCGGAACAGGAACACGTAGCCGATCGACTGGGCAAACGCGAGGCCGACGGTCAAGTAGCGCGTGTACTGGGTGATGCGCGCCTGCCCGACCTCGCCCTCCTTGGAGAGCTTCTCGAGCGAGGGGACGACCACCTGCAGGAGCTGCAGGATGATCGACGCGGTGATGTAGGGCATGATCCCGAGCGCGAAGATCGCGATCCGCCCGAGCCCACCGCCGGAGAACAGGTTGAGGAAGCCGAGGATGCTCGACCCGCCGAAGTTGTTCTGGATCGCCTTGACCGCGTTCGCGTTGATCCCGGGCGCCGGGATGTGCGTGCCGAGCCGGTAGAGCGCGAGGATCCCCGCGGTGAACAGCAGCTTCTTGCGGATCTCGGCAACCCTGAACGAACTCAGGATCGTCGTGATCATGCCGCCTTGGCCTCCTGGACCACCTGGCAGGTGCCGCCCGCGGCCTCGATCCGCTCGCGCGCGGTCTTCGAGAACTGGTGCGCGTGCACGGTCAGCGGCTTGGTCAGCTCACCCTTGGCGAGGATCTTGACCGGGACGCCCTTGCGATTCGCGAGGCCCTTCGCGCGCATCGTCTCCAAAGTTACCGATGCGCCCGATTCGAACCGCGCCTCCAAGTCGAGCAGGTTGACCGGCTGCGTGTGCGTGCGGAACGGCTCGAACGGCATCGACTTCTTCATGTGCGGGCCGCGCAGCTTGCGCATCCGCATATGAATCGGGTTCTGGCCGCCCTCGAACCGGGCGCGGCGCTTGGCGCCCGACCGCGAGCCCCAGCCCTTCTGGCCGCGACCCGAGGTCTTGCCGGTGCCGGATCCCTCGCCACGGCCGACGCGCTTGCGCGCTTTGCGCGAGCCCGGCGCGGGCCGCAGGTTGTGAAGCCCGATGCGATGGGACCGGTGCGGCGGCGCCTCGGCGCCGCGCTCTTCGGTCTCGCGGGTCTCGTCGTCAGCCATTGGCTTGCTCCGACGAAACCTCGACGAGATGCGCCACCTTCGCGATCATCCCGCGGATCTGCGGCGTGTCGGAATGCTCGACGCTCTGGCCGATGCGACGCAGGCCGAGCGAGCGAAGCGTGTCGATCTGGCGCTGATCACACCCGTTGCGCGACCGCCGCTGCGTGACGATCAGCTTGCTCACGAACCAAGCTCTTCGGCCGAGGTGGGACCTGTGGTCGCCGAGTCTGAGACGGACGCTGGTGGCGCGTCCGCGCCCCCTCGCGTCGCTCCCGCTCCGCCGTTACCGTTGGAGCCCGAAGCGTCGGGGGCGCCGGACGCGGCGTCAGCGGCCGGCTCTGTGGTTAGGCCGAGCACCTGGTTGACCGAGAGACCGCGGATCTCGGCAACTTCCTCCGGCGTCCGCAGCGACTGCAGCCCGGCCATTGTCGCCTTGACCAGGTTGATCGGGTTCTGTGATCCGAGCGACTTCGAAAGGATGTCGTTGATCCCGGCGAGCTCGAGCACGGCGCGCACGCCACCGCCGGCGATCACGCCGGTTCCGGGAGCGGCCGGCTTCAGGAACACGCGCCCGGCCCCGAAGATGCCGGTCGTCTGGTGGGTGATCGTCGACCCGTGCTTGGGCACCCGGTACAGATTCTTCTTGGCCTGCTCGACGCCCTTCTGGATCGCCACCGGGACCTCGTTGGCCTTGCCGTAGCCGATCCCGACGGTATCGCGCTCGTCGCCGACGACGACAAGCGCCGTGAACGAGAAGCGGCGGCCACCCTTGACGACCTTGGCCACCCGGTTGATCTCAACCACGCGTTCCTGGAGGTCGAGGCCGGCGGAGGAGACTGTGCGGTCACGTATCGGCATCAGCAAGCCCAGGGTAGCGACACTAGAACGTCAGCCCGCCCTCGCGGGCACCATCGGCGAGGGCTTTGATCCGGCCGTGGTACTGGTAACCGCCGCGATCGAACACCGCGGTGTCCACGCCCGCCGCCTTGGCTCGGTCGGCCAGCAGCGCGCCGGCGCGGGTGGCCTGCTCCATCGGGCCGAGGCCGCGCAGGTCCTCCTCGGTCCAGTTGACCGAGGTGATCGTGCGCCCGGCTTCGTCGTCGATGAGCTGGGCGAAGATCCCGCGATTGGAGCGGAACACCGAGATCCGCGGGCGCTCGGCGGTGCCGTGGATCTTGGCCCGGACCCGCCGGCGGCGCCTGAGGCGCTGGGCCGGCTTGGACATGACGGTCATGCGCGCTTACCAACCTTCCTGGCCACGTGCTCGCCCTCGTAGCGGATCCCCTTGCCCTTGTAGGGCTCGGGCTTGCGCTGCTTTCGGATCAGCGCAGCGATCTCGCCGACCTGCTGCTTGGACGCGCCCCTGACGGCGATCCGGGTCGGCTGGGGAACCTCGAACTCGATTCCGTCGGGAGCCTTGATCGACACCGGGTGCGAGTAGCCGAGCGCGAGCTCGAGGTCGCGCCCGCGAAGCTGCGCGCGGTACCCGACGCCCTGGATCTCGAGGCGTTTCTCGAACCCGGCGGTGACGCCGAGCACCATGTTCGCGATGAGCGTGCGAGTCAGTCCGTGGAGCGCGCGATGCTCGCCGCGGTCCGTCGGGCGAGTGACGACGATCTGATCGTCCACCTGCTCGACCTTCATGTCGCGGTTGACGCGTTCGGACAGCTCGCCCTTGGGGCCGTTGACTCGTACGAGCTCAGGCTCGATCGAGACCGTGACTCCGGCCGGTACGGGAATCGGTTGTCTGCCGATGCGGGACATCGTCGATACCGGTCTACCAGACCTTCGCCACGACTTCGCCGCCGACGCCGGCAATGCGGGCTTCGTGACCGGTCATGATGCCGCTGGACGTCGAGATGATCGCGGTCCCCATCCCGCCGTCGATGCGCGGGATGTGGGCGTGGTCGACATACGTGCGCTGGCCCGGGCGCGAGACGCGCTGCAGCCCCGAGATCACGGGCTTGCGTGCCTGCGTGTACTTGAGCGTGATCGTCAGCCGCTGGCCGGGCCGTCCGGGCTCGGGGTCGTGGACCTCGTAGGCCTCGATGTACCCCTGCTCCCGGAGAATGCGCGCCACCTCGACCCTCAGCTTCGAGGACGGCATCGTCACGTCGTGGTGCTGGGCGTTGGCGGCGTTGCGCAGCCGGGTGAGGAAGTCGGCGATGGGATCGGTCATCGACATCGTGTCCGCCTCCTCACCAGCTCGACTTCGTCATGCCGGGGATGTATCCGTTGTGCGCCAGCTCGCGCAGGCAGATCCGGCACACGCCGAATTTGCGGTAGACGGCGCGCGCCCGGCCGCAGCGACGGCAGCGGGTGTAGCCGCGCGTCTTGTACTTCGGCGTGCGGCGCTGACGGACAACCTGAGAAGTCTTGGCCATGTGTTCCTTTAAGTCTCGGTAGCAGCCGCTCCAGGGCGGCCTTCTCTTGCGAATGGCATCCCAAGCGCCTCGAGGAGCGCGAACGCCTCGTCGTCGCTCTGGGCGGTGGTCGTGATCGTGATGTCCAGGCCGCGGACCTGGTCGACCTCGTCGTAGTCCACCTCGGGGAAGATGATTTGCTCGCGCACGCCCATCGAGTAGTTCCCGCGGCCGTCGAACGAACGCGGGTTCAGCCCGCGGAAGTCGCGTATCCGGGGGATCGCGACCGACATCAGCCGGTCTAGGAACTCATACGAACGAGCCCCGCGCAACGTCACGGCGACGCCGACGGGCATCCCCTCGCGGACCTTGAACTGGGCGATCGACTTGCGCGCCCGGCGCACGTTCGGCCGCTGGCCGGTGATCGTGCCGAGCTGCTCGCTGGCGGCCTCGAGCATCTTCGAATCCTGCTTGGCGTCGCCGACGCCCATGTTGACCGTGACCTTCAAGACCCGGGGCGCGCGCATCGGCGTCGAGTAGCCGAACCGCTCGACCAGCGCCGGCAGGATCTCCTCGTCGTAGCGGGTTTTCAGGCGAGCGGGCGGCATCAGTCGAGCCTCGCTCCGCTGCGCCGCGCGATCCGCAGGCGCTTGCCTTCGTGCACCTCGACCCCAACGCGAGTGGGCTTGTTCTCCTTCGGGTCGGCGAGCATCACGTTCGACGCGTGGATCGGACCCTCGCGCTCGATCACGCCGCCGACCTGCTCGGCCCGCTGGGCACCGGCCACCTGCTGTGGGCGCTGGTGGCGCTTGATCATGTTCAGACCCTCGACGTAGATCCGGTCCTTCTTGGGCTCGACGCGCAGGATCTTGCCGCGCTTGCCGCGGTCCTTGCCGCCGATCACGATCACTTCGTCTCCGGCCTTCAGTCGAGCGGGCATGGTCAGAGCACCTCCGGGGCGAGCGAGACGATCTTCATGAAGTTGCGCTCGCGCAACTCGCGCGCGACCGGGCCGAAGATGCGCGTCCCGCGAGGGTTGTTCTGGTTGTCGATCAGCACGGCGGCGTTCTCGTCGAAGGCGATATACGTGCCGTCCTCGCGGCCATATGACTTCCGGGTGCGCACCACCACGGCGGTCACGACCTCGCCCTTCTTGACCGATCCCTGCGGGCTCGCCTGCTTGACGGTGGCGGTGACGATGTCGCCGACGCCGGCGTAGCGTCGCCGGTGGCCGCCCCGTACGCGGATCACAAGGATCTCCCTGGCGCCGGTGTTGTCGGCGACGCGCAGTCGTGTCTCGTTCTGGATCATCGTGCGACCACTTGGCTCACTCGGCCCGCTCGACGACTTCCACCAACCGCCAGCGCTTGATGCGTGACAGCGGACGGGACTCGCGCACTACCACCGTGTCTCCGATATGGGCGTCGTTCTGCTCGTCGTGCGCGTGAAGCTTGGTCGACGTCCGCACGATCTTCGCGTAGCGGCGGTGACGCCGGGCGATGTCGATCCGAACGGTGATCGTCTTGTCGGCCTTGTCCGAGATGACCACCCCCTGGCGCGTCTTCTGCCTGCCGAGGCCGTGCTCGCGCGGTGCCGTCGTCTCCGCGACGACTCCGCTCTCGCTCGCCTTCTGGCGCGCCCGCGCGCGCTCCACGCGCCGTAGGTCCGCCTTTTTGCGGCGCTCGGCGACGCGGTCGGCGTGGCGTTCCTCGGGCGTCCGCGGCTTGCGGGTAGGGGTCTTCGCCGCCTTGCCGGCGCGGGCGCGTCGGCGTCGCTCCTTGGGCGCGACGACCTCCTGCGGCTCACTCGGGGTCGCTGCGTGCGCGTCGGGCGCGGGCGACTCCTGGGCCGGCGCGTCCGGCGTCTCTTCAGTGTCGTTGTTCTCGGTCTCGGTCATCAGTTTTCGTTTCTCAGTTCTCGTTCGCGCTGGATCGTCAGCGCCCGTGCGATCTCCCGCTTGGCCCGCTTCAGGCTCGCGGTGTTCTCGAGCTCGGACGTGGCGTGCTGGAAGCGCAGCCCGAACAGCTCACGGCGCGCGGTCCGGACATGCTCGCGCAACTCGCCGTCGGTGAGGTCCCGGACGTCGGAAGCTCTCATGTCACGCGTCCTCTCGCATCACGAATTTCGTCCGGACCGACAGCTTGTGGCCGGCGAGCCGCATCGCCTCGCGCGCCAGCGGCTCGGGCACGCCCGCCAGTTCGAACATCACGCGCCCGGGCTTGACCACGGCAACCCAGCCCTCGGGCGAGCCCTTGCCGGACCCCATCCGGGTCTCGGCGGGCTTCTTCGTGAACGACTTGTCGGGGTACACGTTGATCCACACCTTGCCGCCGCGCTTGATCTTGCGGGTCATCGCGATACGCGCAGCCTCGATCTGGCGATTGGTCAACCAGCCCGCGTCGAGCGCCTTCAGGCCGTATTCGCCGAACTGGACCTTGGTCTGCCCGCGGGACAGCCCGCGCCGCCGCCCGCGGTGCACCTTGCGGTGCTTGACACGCTTGGGAGCGAGCATCAGCTACCGCCGCCTCCGGAGCTTTGCCGATCGCCGCCGCCGCCGCCGCCGCCACCGCCGCCGGGACCGCGACCGCCGCCGCCGGGACCGCGACCGCCACCGGGCCCGCCGGGACCGCGACCACCGCCGCCTCCGCCTCCGCCACGGCTGCCACCGGGGCCGCCGGGACCGCGACCACCGCCGCCGCCACGGCTGCCACCCGGGCCCGCCGGGACCGCGACCGGGACCGCCGGGGCCACGTCCACCGCCGGGACCGCCGCCGCGACCGCCGCCACCGCCGCCACCGCCGCCCGGACCGCCGCCGCGGCCACCGCCGCCACGACCACCGGGACCGCCCGGACCGCGTCCGCCGCCGGGACCACCGGATCCACCGGGACCGCCGCCACGACCGCCGGGACCGCCGCCACGACCGCCGCCGCCACGGCCACCGCCGCCACCGCCGCGACCGTCGCGACCGCCGCGCCGGCCGTCGCGCTCGGGCGCCTGCGGCGCCGGCTCGTCCATGATCGTCAGGTCGGCGCCGGTGTAGCCCTCGGGCATGATCTCGCCCTTGTTGATCCAGCACTTCACGCCGATCCGCCCAAACGTCGTGCGGGCCTCGTGGAAGCCATAGTCGATGTCGGCGCGCAGCGTGTGCAGCGGCACGCGGCCGTCGGAGTAGCCCTCGGTGCGCGCCATCTCCGCGCCGCCGAGGCGCCCGGAGACCTGCACCTTGACGCCCTTGGCGCCGGACCGCATTGCGCTCGTCAGCGCCCGCTTCATCGCCCGGCGAAACGCCACGCGATTCTGGAGCTGCTCGGCGATCGACTGCGCGACCAGGCGCGCGTCGAGCTCGGGCCGCTTGATCTCGAGGATGTTGACCTTGACCTGCTTGCCGGTGATCCGGTGCAGATCGCGGCGCAGCTGGTCCACCTCGGAGCCCGACTTGCCGATCACGATGCCGGGTCGGGCCGTGTGGATGTTGACCTCGACCTCGTTCTGGTTCTTGCGGATCGTGATGTCCGACAGGCCCGCGTGCGACAGCCGGCCGATGATGTGCTTGCGGATCTGCGTGTCCTCGTCGAGGAAGTCGGCGAACTGGCGCTCGTTGAACCAGTTCGACTTCCAGTCGTGGATGTAGCCCACGCGGAGACCCTCGGGATGAACTTTTTGACCCATATCTAGTGACTAATCCTTCGGCGTGAGCAAGATCGTGAGATGGCTGGTGCGCTTGCGGATCCGCGTCGCCCGGCCCATCGCGCGCGGCCGGAAGCGCCTGATCGTCGGACCCTCGTCGGCGTGGACCGCCTTGACGTAGAGATCCTCGCCCACGAGCTCGTGGTTGTTCTCAGCGTTGGCCACAGCCGACTCGAGCAACTTGCTCCAGTCGCGCGCGACCGCACGCGAGGTGTGAGCGAGGATAGCTCGCGCTTCCTCAACGCTCTTTCCGCGGATGTGGTCGCACACCAGACGCGCCTTCCGCGCCGACGAGCGCACGTACTTGGCCTGCGCCCGGACAACCACATCCCGCCTCTCCCCGCGTCCCCTCCGGCGGCGAGGTGCCGGCGCCGGCGTCGGCTTCTCCTCGGGCTCAGTCTCCGCCACCGCCCCGCCGGCGGCGCCGACGACGCGACGGGGCAGGCGCCTCGGCCTCAGCCTCGTCCTCGATCGGCTCAAGATCGGCCAGCGCTTCCTCGTCAGCCTCTTCTTCGGCCTCCGCTTCGGCTTCGTCCTCGCCCTCGGCCTCCGCATCGGCCTCGAGCATCACGTCAGCCGCGGCCTCCTCAGCTTCCACATCTTCCGGGGTCTCGTCGACCTCGTCGGCGGCCTCCTCGTCGGCGTCGGCATCGGCCTCAGCCGCGACCTCGGTCGGCTCGGGCTTCTTGCGAGAACGCCGGCGGCGCTTCGGTGCCTCCTCGGCCTGCGGCGCCTCCTCGGCGTCCGTCGCCTCGGGTTCGGTCTCCGGAATCTCTGGCGTCTCTTCGGGAGTCTCGTCCGGGCTCATCGCCTCTTACCGGTTCCGGCGTGTCCGCGATACAGGCGCGTCGGCGCGAACTCGCCAAGCTTGTGCCCGACCATCGACTCGGTGACGAACACTGGCACGTGCTTGCGCCCGTCGTGCACCGCGATCGTGTGGCCCACCATCTCGGGGAAGATCGTCGACGCGCGCGACCAGGTGCGGAGCATGCGCTTCTCGCCCGACGTATTCATCGCCTCGATCCGCGACATCAGCCGCTCCTCGACGAACGGGCCCTTCTTACTAGAGCGACTCACCGCTTCTTACCTCTCCTCCGTCCGCGCACGATGTAGCGATCCGATGCCTTGCCCTTCTGCCGGGTGCGATATCCGAGCGTGGGCACTCCCCACGGGGTGACCGGGTGGCGCCCGGGCGTCGTCGAGCCCTCGCCGCCACCGTGCGGGTGGTCGACCGGGTTCATCGCGGTTCCGCGGGTCTGCGGGCGCACGCCCATGTGGCGCTTGCGCCCGGCCTTTCCGATCGTCACGTTCTGGTGATCGCTGTTGCCGATCGTGCCGACGGTCGCGCGGCACTCCGCCCGGACCATCCGCATCTCGCCCGAGGGGAGACGGAGCGTCACGTAGTCGCCGTCCTTGGCCAGCAACTGCACGCTGGCGCCGGCCGCGCGCGCCATCTGGCCGCCGCGACCCGGCGTCAGCTCGACGTTGTGAACCACGGTGCCGGCAGGCATGTTCGCGAGCGGCAGGCTGTTGCCGACGCGGATCTCGGCGGTGGGCCCGGACTGCACGGTCATGCCGACGCGCAGCCGCTGCGGGGCGAGGATGTAGCGCTTCTCGCCGTCGGCATAATGCAGCAGCGCGATGTAGGCCGACCGGTTCGGGTCGTACTCGATGTGCGCGACCTTCGCCGGCACGCCGTCCTTGCGACGCTTGAAGTCGATCATCCGGTACAGGCGCTTGGCACCGCCGCCACGGTGGCGCGCGGTCTTGCGGCCGTTCGAGTTGCGCCCGCCGGACTTCTTGAGCCCCTCGACGAGCGACTTCTCCGGCGAGGTCCGGGTGATCTCGGCATAGTCGGGATAGGTGACGAAGCGACGTCCCGCTGAAGTTGGCTTGGGCTTACGAATTGGCATTTACTCGCCGGCCTCCAGTCCGCCGAAGATCGGGATCGTCTGGCCCTCGCGTACCTGGACGATTGCCTTCTTCCACTGACGGGTCCGCCCCTTGGTCTGGCCGCGGCGCTTGGGCTTGGAATGCACGTGGGCGGTGCGGACCTCGAGCACGTTGACCTCGAACAGCAGCTCGATCGCCTGGCGGATCTGCGTCTTGTGCGCCTTGTCGTGAACGCGGAACGTGTACTTGCCGGCCTCGGCGAGCGCGAACGTCTTCTCGGAAAGCACCGGGCGGATGATCACCTGCGTCGGCTCCATCAGGCCGCCTCCTCCTCGTGTTCGCCGGCCGACGCCGATCCCGAGGCGCGCGCGACAAGCGACTCCATCGCCGCCTGTGACACGAGCAAGGATGCGGCCCCGACGAGATCGGCGACGCCGGCGTCCTCCACCGGGATCGCGCGGGCGTAGGAAAGGTTCCGGAACGACTTGCCGGCGGCGGCCTCCGACTCGGTCAACACGACCAGCATCGGCGCGGTCGCGCCCCAGTCCGCGAGCAGATCTGCCGCCTGTGCGGTAGAAGGCTCCGAAAACGCCGCCGCGTCGAACACCGCCAGCGACTCGCGCCCGGCGTGTAACGACAGGGCGCTGCGCAGCGCGGCGCGGCGGGCCTTGCGGTTGACCTTGACCGTGTAGTGACGCGGTCTCGGTCCGAACACCGTGCCACCGCCCGTCCACAGCGGCGAGCGCGACGAGCCGGCGCGGGCACGACCCGTGCCCTTCTGGCGCCAGGGCTTGGCGCCGCCGCCGGACACCTCGCCGCGCGTCTTGGTCGCCGCGGTGCCGTGTCGGCGCGCGTTCAACTCGGCGCGCACCGTCTCGTGGACGAGCGGCATGTTGAACGACGCCTCGAACGCGACCGGATCGAGCGTGAAGCTTCCGCCGCCGAGCACCGGTGCGCTAGCCATCGGTCCGCACCTCCACGGTTCCGCCGCGCGGGCCGGGAACGGCGCCGCGGATCAGCAACAGGTTCTGGCCCGGGATGATCTCGACCACGGTCAGGCCGCGCTGGGTGACGCGCCCGCCGCCCATCCGGCCGGGGCCGCGTATCCCCTTGAACACGCGCGACGGCGTCGCCGAGGCACCGATCGAGCCGGGCGCGCGAACGTTG
Source organism: uncultured Solirubrobacterales bacterium (assembly GCA_963755525.1). Taxonomy (GTDB): domain Bacteria; phylum Actinomycetota; class Thermoleophilia; order Solirubrobacterales; family Solirubrobacteraceae; genus Palsa-465. The sequence goes on from CAVWKC010000005.1 coordinate 201,395, forward strand.
TGCGAGCCGTGCGACTTAGGACCGCTCGAGAAGTTGTGGCGCTTGATCGTCCCCTGGAAGCCCTTGCCCTTGGTCTTACCCGAGACCTTGATCTTGTCCCCCACGTTGAACGCCTCGACGGTCACGGTCTGACCGACGAGCAGCTCGCCCGCCTCGTCGCGGAACTCCGTGAGGTGGCGGTGTGCCGACGCGTCTGCCTTCTTCAAATGACCGAGCTCGGGCTTGGTGATCGACTTCTCCTTGCACTGGCCGAACGCGAGCTGGACCGCCTCGTAGCCGTCACGCTCGACCGTGCGGATCGCGGTGACCGGACATGGGCCGGCCTCAAGCACGGTGACGCGCTCGACGCGACCGTCGTCGAGGAACCGCTGCGTCATCCCGAGCTTCTTGGCGAGGATCGCGGCCATCGTGATTCAGGACGCCAGGCGGATCTCGATATCCACGCCGGCCGGAAGATGGTCGAGGCGCTGGAGCGAGTCGACGGTCTTCGGGGTGGGCTGGTGGATGTCGATCAGCCGCTTGTGCGTGCGGATCTCGAAGTGCTCACGCGAGTCCTTGTCCTTGAAGGGCGAGCGAATCACGCAGTACACGTTCTTCTCGGTCGGGAGCGGCACGGGACCGGAGACGGTCGCGCCGGTGCGCGTGGCCGTCTCGACGATCTCCTTGGCCGCCGTCTCGATCGCCGTGTGGTCGTATGACTTCAGGCGAATTCGGATCTTGTTCTGGGCAATCGTTGCCAACGCTTTTTATCTCTGTCTTCTCAGTGTTGAGGGCGAGCCCCGGGCTTCGGGGCCCGCCCATGAAGGTCGTATCTGTCAAAAAAAGAGGCGGCGGGCCGAAGGCCGCGCCGCCTCATCAACTATTGAATTACTTCGGCGACGACCCCCGAGCCGACCGTGCGGCCGCCCTCGCGGATCGCGAACCGCAAACCCTGATCCATGGCGATCGGCTGGATCAACTCGATCTCCATCTGGACGTTGTCGCCGGGCATGACCATCTCGGTGCCCTCGGGCAGCCGTCGCCACGCCGGTGACGTCGGTTGTGCGGAAATAGAACTGCGGCCGATAGCCCGTGAAGAACGGCGTGTGACGGCCGCCCTCCTCCTTCTTCAGGACGTAGACCTCGGCATTGAACTTGGTGTGCGGCGTGATCGAGCCCGGCTTGCAGAGAACCTGCCCGCGCTCGATGTCGTCCCGCTTGGTGCCGCGAAGCAGGCACCCGACGTTGTCTCCCGCCTGACCCTGGTCGAGGATCTTCTTGAACATCTCGACGCCCGTCACCACGGTGTTGGTCGTCGCCTTGATGCCCACGATCTCGACGGTCTCGCCGGTCTTGACGATGCCCTGCTCCACCCGGCCGGTCGCGACGGTGCCGCGACCCGTGATGGAGAAGACATCCTCGACCGGCATCAGGAACGGCTTGTCGAGGTCGCGCACGGGCTCCGGAATGTAGGTGTCGAGTGCGTCCGCGAGCTCGAGGATCTTCGCCTCGTACTCCTCGTCGCCCTCGAGCGCCTTGAGCGCCGAACCCGCTACGAACGGGATGTCGTCGCCCGGGAAGTCGTACTCGGACAGCAGATCGCGGATTTCGACCTCGACGAGCTCGAGCAGCTCGGGGTCGTCGACCATGTCGACCTTGTTGAGGAACACGACGATGTAGGGCACGCCCACCTGACGGGCGAGCAGGATGTGCTCGCGCGTCTGCGGCATCGCGCCGTCGGCCGCGGACACGACCAGGATCGCGCCGTCCATCTGCGCGGCGCCCGTGATCATGTTCTTGACGTAGTCGGCGTGTCCGGGACAGTCGACGTGGGCGTAGTGACGATTGGGGGTCTGGTACTCGACGTGTGAGGTCGCGATGGTGATGCCGCGCGCCTTCTCTTCCGGAGCGTTGTCGATCGATTCGAACGACCGCACCTCGGTGCCGCCGAACTTCTCGTTCAGCACCTTCGTGATGGCGGCGGTCAGCGTCGTCTTGCCGTGGTCGATGTGACCGATGGTGCCGACGTTGACGTGGGGCTTATCGCGCTCGAACTTGGCTTTCGCCACTTTGCTTTCGCTCCTTCTGTTTCTGTAGTGGTGTCCGTCTGAAGACGAACATATTCAGGATATAAAGATTCGTCGACCCGGTGCGGCTACGCCGCCTCCCGGTCCCCGCCGATCTTGTCGGCGAGGTTGGGCGGCACTTCCTCGTACCGGTCAAATTGCATCGTGTAGGTCGCCCGTCCCTGGGTGTTGGATCGCACGTCGGTGGCGTACCCGAACATCTCCGCGAGCGGCACGTACGCGGTGATGACCTGCGCGTTCCCGCGCTGCTCCATCCCGTTGACGTGGCCCCGGCGCCGGTTCAGGTCGCCGATCACGTCGCCCATGAACTCCTCGGGCGTCACGACCTCGACCGCGAAGATCGGCTCGAGAAGGATCGGCTTGGCGCGCGACACCGCCGCCTTCAACGCCAGCGAGCCGGCGACCTTGAACGCCAACTCCGAGGAGTCGGTGTCGTGGTACTTGCCGTCGGTCAGCGTGACCCGCACGTCCACCATCGGGTAGCCCGCGCGCGGTCCGTTCTCGAGCGCTTCCTCGACGCCCTTCTCGACCGCCGGGATGAACTCGGTCGGGATGGATCCGCCCTTGACCTTGTTGACGAAGTCGAATCCCTCGCCGGGCGCCGGTTCGACGTCGACGTAGACGATCCCGTACTGGCCTGCGCCACCGGTCTGGCGGACGAACCGGCCCTCGACCTTCTGAGCGGTGCCCTTGATCGTCTCGCGGTAGGAGACCTGCGGTCGGCCGACGTTCGCGTCGACCTTGTACTCGCGCAGCATCCGGTCGACCAGCACCTCGAGGTGGAGCTCGCCCATGCCGGAGATCTCGGTCTGCCCGGTCTCCTCGTTGGTCCGGACCTGGAAGGTCGGGTCCTCCTCGGCCAGACGCGCGAGCGCCGTCGACATCTTCTCCTGGTCGGCCTTGGTCTTCGGCTCGATCGCGACCTTGATCACGGGCTCGGGGAATACGATCGTCTCGAGCTTGATCGGCTTGTCGGGCGCGGCGAGCGTGTCGCCGGTCACGACCTGCTTGATCCCGACCGCGGCGGCGATGTCGCCGGCGTGCACGTCCTTGACCTCTTCGCGCTCGTTGGCGTGCATGATCAAGATCCGGCCGATGCGCTCGGTCCGGCCGGTGTTGACGTTGAGAATGCGCGCGCCGGCGTCGAGCTGACCGGAGTAAACGCGGAAGTAGGTGAGCTTGCCGACGTAGGGGTCGGCCATGATCTTGAACGCCAGCGCGGCGAACGGCTCGTCGTCGTCGGCGTGACGGACCGTCCGCTCCCCGTCGCCGTTGCTCGAGCCCTTGGCCGGCTCTATGCCCTGCGACCGGCGGCACGTCGAGCGGGCTCGGCAGATAGTCGAGTCACCGCGTCGAGCAGGACCTGCACGCCCTTGTTCTTGAAGCTCGAGCCGCATAGCACCGGGGTGATCTGGATCGCCAGCGTGGCGCTGCGGATCGCCTGCTTGAGGCGCTCGGGCGAGATCTCCTGCTCCTCGAGGATCATCTCGACGAGCTCGTCGTCGTGGTGGGAGACCTCGTCGAGCAGGTGCTCGTGCGCGGCCGCGGCCTCGTCGGTCAGCTCCGCGGGAATGTCGATGATCTCCTGCTCCTTGCCGAGCTCGTCCTTGTACACGATCGCCTTCATCCCGATCAGGTCGACGATCCCGCGGAAGTCGGCCTCGGCCCCGATCGGCAGCTGGACCGGCACCGGGTTGGCTCCGAGGCGGTCCACCATCGTCTGCACGCCGCGGGGGAAGTCCGCCCCGATGCGGTCCATCTTGTTGATGTAGGCGATGCGCGGAACGCGGTACTTGTCCGCCTGGCGCCACACGGTCTCGGACTGCGGCTCGACGCCGGCGACCGAGTCGAACAGCGCGATCGCGCCGTCGAGCACGCGCAGCGATCGCTCCACCTCGACGGTGAAGTCGACGTGGCCGGGCGTGTCGATGATGTTGATCCGATGGCCTTTCCACTCGGCCGTCGTGGCCGCGGAGGTGATCGTGATCCCGCGCTCCTGCTCCTGCGCCATCCAGTCCATGACCGCGGCGCCCTCGTGAACCTCCCCCATCTTGTAGGTCCGGCCTGTGTAATACAGGATGCGCTCGGTCGTCGTCGTCTTACCGGCGTCGATGTGGGCCATGATGCCGATATTGCGAATCTTGTTAAGAGGGAATGTACGAGGCATGAGTGTCTGTTATTCGGAGCGAGGATTTCTGAGCCGCCCGCGACCAAATTGCACCGGTTTTCCCGACGAAAGCTGCGGACATGAAAAAGGGCCCATCGGGCCCATTCACTACGCACCAGGCGGGAAGGGGCGGGTGTCTATCTGGTGGACGACTCCATTACGGGGAACCTGCTTGCCCGGGAGCAAGCGCGCGTGAACGCACCACCCGAGGCAAACAGCGAATATAGCAGAGGTTCTGCGGCGTTCGAGCGCCTGCTCGTGCGCGGTGAGAGGGTGCGTTCAGAGCCCTCGAGCGACCCCTCCGAGCCCCGCCAAAACCCCCGCTCAGGGCCCAGTATCGCGACCGTGCTGATCGTGCTCGCGGCGTCGCTCGGGGCGCTCCTGATCCTCGTCGCGCAGTTCACCGCGCTGTATCACGTGCACTCGCCGACGAGTTCGGCCGCGATCAGGACCGTCGGCACCGGCTCCAACCACGCGTGGGCGCCAATCCCGCTCGCACTGCTCGCCGGCGTGCTCGCGTACGCGGTGTACCGCCACGAGAACCGCGCCGCGCTCGCCGCGCTCGCGCTGATCGGCGTGGTCGTCCTGCTGATCGCGCTGCTCGGCGATCTCCCCGACGCCCACGCCACCGGTTTGGTCGGGTCGGGCGCGTCGCAGTACGTCGAGGGAACCTCCACCCCGAGCGCCGGCCTGTACATGGAGACGCTCGGCGCGGTGCTGCTGCTACTCAGCGGCGGGGCCGGGCTGCTGCTGCTCGGGCTCCCAAAACCGACAAAGCCTTAAGAAGCCTCTTACGGATCGGCCCCTGAGGCGGGCCTGATGGTCGGCATCCTGACATTGCAGGATGAGTGTTGCGAGCCTTCCGGAATCCGTCGTTACTCTTGGAATACGCGAGGGTTGTCTCACTGCAGCCCCCGGTCCCGTGTGGTGGGCAGCCCTCGCCTTAGCCTCTTCGGTGGCGCCCCTTCTGGGGCCCGGCGCGAGTGATTGGTCCGCGAAAGCTGGCCGCGCTTCCGCGAGGGCCCCGGAAGGGGCATCCACCTACGCAGCCATTCCTCCGCGTCGGAGTCGCACTTCCCGCAGGCGAACGGTGCCGCTCGCCGTACGGGGCCGGAGACCAACGCCCGGTTCCGCCTCTAGCTGTTAGCGAGCCCAGCGGGTCGGAATGCCGGCGCCGGCGGGGGTGGATGCTCCTTTTGGGCGCCTCGCGTGAAGCGCGATCCCCTACGCCAACGACAGACTCAAACGCCCGGCGCCCAAAAGGAGCGCCACCACAGCCGGAGCCGAACGGCTACCACCGATAGTGGGCGAAGGCCTTGTTCGCTTGGGCCATGCGGTAGATGTCGTCCTTGCGCTTGAACGCGCCGCCCTGCTGCTGCGCGGCGTCGAGCAGTTCGTGCGCGAGGCGCTGCGACATCGTCTTCTCTCGGCGCGCGCGGGAGAACTGCACGAGCCAGCGCACGGCGAGCGTGCGGGCGCGGCGCGCCGGTACCTCGACGGGAACCTGGTAGGTGGCGCCACCGACGCGGCGCGAGCGGACTTCGAGAACCGGCGTGAGCGCCTTGATCCCGGCCTCGAGCTGCTCGACCGGGTTCTTGCCGGTCCGCTCGCCAAGGATCGCGAGCGCGTCGTAGACGATCTGCTCGGCGACGGACTTCTTGCCGTCCAGCATGACCTTGTTGATCACCTGCTGGACGAGGCGATTGCGGTGGACGGGGTCGGGCTCGACCGGCCGGACCTGGGCTGCTGCGCGACGCGGCACTACTACTTGGCCTTCACGCCGTACTGCGAGCGCGCCTTCTTACGGTCGCTGACACCGGCGGCGTCAAGCGTCCCGCGAATCACCTTGTACCGGAAGCCCGGCAGGTCCTTGACGCGACCGCCGCGAACCAGCACCACCGAGTGCTCCTGGAGGTTGTGGCCCTCGCCGGGGATATAAGCCCCGACTTCCATGCCGTTCGTGAGCCGCACACGCGCGACCTTGCGGAGCGCCGAGTTCGGCTTCTTCGGCGTCGTCGTGTACACGCGCGTGCACACGCCACGTCGCTGCGGGGCGGCGACCTTCTTCTTCCGGCCCTTGCCGGACTTGAGGCCCGGCGTCGCGAGCTTCTTCTTCGCGGGCGTACGCCCCTTACGGATCAATTGGCTGGTAGTCGGCATGCGGACCGGAGCGTAGCAGGGGCGAAATTTGGCGCTGTGTCGATCGTGTGGCGGCGCGAGTCCCAGCCAGGTCCGCTTCCTAGCTGGAGGACGGCAAGCGCCATCCGTCCTGACGCACTCGCGCCCGATCAGGTCCGCCGGCCAGCCGGGAGCGGCGGCGCACGGGCGTCAGGAGGGGTGGGCTTGCCGGTCCTTAGGCGGCCACCCCGAGCGCGTCGTCGACCGAAACGGCCGGCACCCCGACGGCATTCGCCACCGGCGCGTACGTCACCTGACCGCCGGCCACGTTGACGCCGAGCTTCAGCCCGGGGCTCTCGGCGATCGCGGCCGCGACGCCCGAAGTAGCCAGATGCAGTACATACGGGATGGTGGCGTTCGTCAGCGCGTACGTCGAGGTGATCGGGACGGCGCCGGGCATGTTCGTCACGCAGTAGTGGGTGATCCCGTCGACCTCGTACGTCGGGTCCGAGTGGGTGGTCGGGCGCGAGGTCTCAAAGCAGCCGCCCTGGTCGATCGAGACGTCGACCAGCACCGCCTGGTGCTTCATCAGCCCGAGTTGGGCGCGAGTGATCACGTGCGGCGCCCGAGCGCCGTGCACCAGCACCGCCCCGATCACGAGGTCCATATAGGGCAGCCGCTGCTCGATCTCCAAGATTGACGCGAAGCACGTGTCCGCCCGCCCCCCGAACGCGACATCGAGCTCACGCAGCCGGTCGATGTTCCGGTCGTAGACGTAGACCGTGGCCTCCATCCCGACTGCGATGAACGCGGCGTTCATCCCCACCACGCCGCCGCCGATGATCATCACGTTGGCGGCCGCCACGCCCGGCACGCCACCGAGCAGGATCCCGCGCCCGCCCAAAGGCTTCTCAAGCATGAACGCGCCAGCCTGCGTCGCGATCTTGCCGGCGACCTCGGACATCGGCGCCAATAGCGGCAGCCGGCCGCGCGAATCCTCGACGGTCTCGTACGCGATGCACGTCGCGCCTGACTCCATCAGCCCGCGCGTCAACGACTCGTCGGCCGCCAGGTGGAGGTACGTGAACAGGACATGCCGAGGCTCGAGCCGCGAGACCTCCTGCGGCTGGGGCTCCTTGACCTTGACGATCAGCGTCGCCTCCGCGAACACCGCGTCGGCGTCGGGAACGATCGTCGCGCCCTGCTCCTTGTACCCCCCGTCGGTGATCGCCGACCCGAGGCCTGCGCCGCTCTGCACGAACACGTCGTGGCCGGCGTCGACAAGCTCCCGCACGCCCGCCGGCGTCAGCGCGACCCGGTACTCGTCCGACTTGACCTCTGTTGGAACCCCGACTCTCACGTTAAGGACCGCCTTCCCGTTCCCATTTGTTGAATTCGTCAGCCCACCAGTTGCCGGCCCCGCAACGCCAGCCAGAACTCGATCCGATCTCGGGCCGTCCCGAGGTTCCGGCCCGTCAGCTCCTCGACCCGGCGGATCCGATACCGAAGGGTGTGGCGGTGGCAGTACAGCCGCCGGGCCGCCCGCTCCCACTGCCCGTTCTCCTCGATGAACGCCTCGAGTGAACGCATCAGCTCCCCGCCGTACGGACCCTCGCTGGCCTCGATCGGCCCGAGAATCGAGTCGCAGAACAGCCGCAGCGCCTCGTCGTCCTGGAGCGACAGCAGCAGCTGGAACGACCCGAGGTCCTTGTAGGTCGCCACGCGAGGGCGCTCCCGCACTGCCGGCGCCGACCCGTTGCCATTGACGATCGGGGACGCCTCCCCCAACGCGAGCGCCTCCAACGCGCATCGCGCCTCGTGGAAGCTTCGCCGCGCGTCGCCGCCGGGCACCGCCCGCCCGATCCCGACGCGGACCTCGCCCGCGAGCTCCGCGCTGGTCGCCGCCGCGATCCGGTCGCCGAGCGCGAACAGCTCCTCGTCGTCTCCGCCCCGGACCAGCGCGCACGCCAGCGTCCCGACCGACGCCACCAGCGCCGGCGCCGCATCTTCGCGGAGCGCCCCCCACAGCGCGGCCTCGGCGGACACGCCGGATCCGCGCCCCTCGCCGACCCATGTCAAAACGATCGCCGCGACGCGGTCCGACAGGCCGAACGGCCCGAGCCGGCGGGCCAGCTCGGGCCCGGTCAGCTCGCCGCCGACGATCGCGTCGAGCACGTCGCCGGCGAGCCGGCGCTCGGTGTCGCCCGCGACCCGCGAGCGCAGCAGCTCGAGCGCGACGATCGTTACCGCTTGATGCAGGGTCAGCCGGTCGAAGTCGGACAGCGGCCCGGCGTCCTTGATCGCCACCAGCCAGGCCTCGGGCGCCCGACCTGGTCCGCCCGAGCCCGAGCCCGACCCGGGCTTCGGCGTGCCGTCGGCGGCCACCGGGAGCGCGATTCCCTGGTTGCTATCGACCATCGATGGCATGAACGCGCGCGCCTCGCGCCGGCGGGCCCGTTCGTGCACCTCCTCGCGCAGCGCCTCGAGCACCTCGGGCTCGAGCGAGCGCCGGAACGCGTGCTGCTGGAGCGGCTCGCCGCGGGCGTCGAACACGACTACGGCCGCCCCGATCAGCGTGGCCAGCGCGCCGACGAGCGCCTCGAGCCCCCGCTCCGAGAGCACGATCCGCTCCAACCGCTCCTGGGCGGCCAGCGCCCGCCGCAGCACCGCGTACTGCTCGTTGACCAGCTGCGTGAACGCCGCCTCCGTGACGGCGATGAACGGCACCTCGTAGGGAACCTCGAACACCGGGAATTCCCGCTCCTCCGCCACCTCGAGCAGCGGCGCCGGGATTGCCGCGTGCTTGAACCCGGTCCCGAACCCGAGACCGGCGAGGTGGTGGTCGGCCAAACGCGCCGCGAACTCGCGCTGCTGCTCCTCGGTGTCCAGCTGCATCCCGGTCGTGAGCAGCAGCTCACCGCCCGACAGCCACGGCGTCGGATCGAGCAGCTCGGAGATATGAACCCATCTGACCGGCAGATGCAGCCCGCGCTCCCCCGCGAGCAGGCGAACGTCGAGGTCGCGCAGCAGGTCCCGAACGGTAAGCATCAGGAGCTAGGACGCACCCTCGCGAATGTGCATGTGGGTCGACCCGCCTGAGTGGATCTGCATCCGCTCGCCGGCCTCGGTCAGCACGTCCGCGGAGGATCTCCTCGATCTCCGCGAACTGCTCCGGTCCCGCGATCAGCGGCGGCGACAGCTGAATCACCGGATCGCCGCGATCGTCGGCGCGGCAGATCAGCCCGCGCCGGTAGAGCTCGCCGGACAGGAACCCGCGGAGCAGCGTCTCGCACTCCTCGTCGTCGAACGTCTCCTTGGTCTTCTGATCCTTGACCAGCTCGATCGCGTGGAAGTACCCCGTGCCTCGAACGTCCCCGACGATCGGGAGGTCACGCAGCGACTCGAGCATCGTCGCGGAACGCGCCCTCGTTCGAGCGCACGTGCTCGAGGATGCCCTCGCGCTCGAACACATCGAGGTTCGCCATCGCGATCGCCGAGCACACCGGATGCCCCGCGAACGTGAACCCGTGCGTGAAGCTGTGCACGCCGGACAGCGAACGGCTCGAACGACGCGATCGGAGGCGATCATCGCACCCATCGGCGCGTACGCGCTCGTGATGCCCTTGGCGGTCGTGATGATGTCGGGCTGGTAGCCGTACTTGTGCGAGCCGAACCACTCGCCGAGGCGGCCCCACGCGCAGATGACCTCGTCGGAGATCAGCAGCACGTTGTACTCGTCGCAGATCTCGCGCACGCGCTGGAAATAGCCGTCCGGTGGCACGAAGCAGCCGCCGCCGTTCTGGACCGGCTCGAGGATCACCGCCGCGACCGTGTCCGGGCCCTCGAACTCGATCTTCTCGGCGATCGACTCCGCGAACCAGGCCATCGCTGATGCCCGTCGGGCAGACGGTAGGTGTTCGTGTTCGGGACGTGATGGTCGCCCGGCGTGAGCGGCTCGAACGGCTCGCGCAGGCTGGTGATCGCCGTCGCCGACAGGGCGCCGAGGCTGGTCCCGTGGTAGGCGACCTCGCGCGAGATCAACTTGGTCTTGTTCGGGCTGCCGGTGACCTTGTGGTACTGGCGCGCGAGCTTGTAGGCGGACTCGACCGCTTCTGAACCGCCGCTCGTGAAGAACACGCGGTTCAGATCTCCAGGCGCGAGCGAGGCGATCCGCGCGGCCAGCTCGATCGCCGGCGGATGCGCGTACGACCAGTTCGTGAAGAACCCAAGCTCCTTGGCCTGGTCGGCGCCGGCCTGGACGACGTCGGCGCGGCCGTGGCCGATGTTCACGCAGAACAGCGCCGACAGCGCGTCCAGATAGCGCTTGCCGTGCTGATCCCAGACGTAGCAGCCCTCGCCGCGGACGATGATCGGCACCTCGTGGTCGTCGTCGTACGCCGACATCCGCGTGAAATGCATCCAGAGATGGCGCTTGGCCAGCTCCTGGAGCGTGCTCCGCCCAGTCCGAACTGCCTCCTCGGTGCTCGCCATCCGCTTCCTCCAGTCGTGTGCCTTTTTGTACAACCGTACCGCCGCGTGCAGGGCAGGGCAATTGTGCAGATAGGAAGGGTGGAGTGCCGATGCGGCGGATGGGCCTCGCTGCGCTCGGCGTCCTCCGGATGGAATTGCGGCAGGCCCGTTAGGCGAGGCAAGGATGCCGAGCGGGCCGTCGCCGCAATGCCGGTTCCGCGCGGCATCCGTGCCGCGGGCGGGGTCGCTGATTCCGCGGGGGTCGTGGGGCGGGTTGGGTGTTTAACGGCGGGCATCTGAGGTGGGGTGCGGCGTTCCCGCCGGGGGCCGCGGGTTCCGGAGCATGTATGACGCGACATTTGACGCGATCCCGGTCGGCCGTGGCGTGTGAGGCATGTGGGGCATGCGCGAGACGCCACGGCTTCGCCGGCGGGCACCAATTGGCGCGTTATGCATGTCGCGGGTCCGGCGGAACGGCCCCGGGGCAGCACAGCACCGTCCCGGGGCCGCGGCACCGTCCCAGAGGACGACCGCACCCCCTCCGCGTGCGCGCCGTTATCCCGCAGATCCCGCGACCCGTCCCCGGCACGACCGCACCCCCCTCCAGGTGCCCGCCGTTACCCCCGGTCCCCGCGGCACCGCCCCGGGGAAAACAGGCACCCCACCTCAGGCGCCCGCCGTTATCCGCCCGGCGTCCAAACCCGGACAGAGGATCGCGACCAGCGCCGCCCGGCACGGATGCCGGGCGGAACCGGCATTGCGGCGACGGCCCGCTCGGCATCCTTGCCTCGCCTAACGGGCCTGCCGCAATTCCATCCGGAGGACGTCGAGCGAAGCGAGACCCAGATTAAGCGACGGCGGGCGCGGCGGCGACCGCGGGACCCGCCGCGGCGCGGACCGGCGCCGGCATCAGCCACGCCGCCCCGAGCACCAGCACGAACGCGAAGCACTGCAGGCCCAGCGCCACCGGGCTCCCGGGGAGCGGGTCGCCGAACACGATGAACCCGCCGACGATGCCGGCGACGTTCGCGGCCGTTCCGGTGACCGCGATCACCGGCACCGCGTCACCGTCCTGGAGGCCCTTGGCCGAGGAGTAGAAGGCCGCGACCGAGGCCGCGACGCACACGAGCAGCCACGGGGTCAGCAGGCCGGCCGGGCCGTGGGAGCCGACGATCCCGGAGATCGCCTTGATCGCGACGTCGGAGACGCCGAACAGGATTCCGGACGCCGCACCCATCATGTAGCCGTGGTGGTGCGCTGGCGCGCCCATGCTCGGGCCCATGATCAGCAGGCCACCGGCCGCGATCAGGACGGTCTCGAACCCGATCATGCCGGGGATGGAGAAATGCGAGTCGGCGCCGTGGGCGGCCGGGAGCGTGAAGCCGAGCAGCATCAGCCCGAACGCGGTCAGCGCGAGGCCGATCCACTGCCGGCGGCCGATCGAGCAGCCGAGCATCTGCTCGGCCATGATCGCCAGCATCACCATGCCGCCGGCCAGGACCGCCTGGACGAGCGACAGCGGCGCCACCGACATCGCCGCGACGTGGAACACCCACGCGCCGGAGCCGATTACCCAGCCGATCGTGAACAGCGGGGAGGCGAACAGCGCCTTGGCCGACTGGATCGGCTTGCGGCAGTTCACCGTCGGGGCCGCGCAGGCTCCCCGATGCTTGTAGAGGAAGCCGACGTTCGTCGCGAGCGCGCACAGAAGCGCTAGAAGGATGCCGAGAAAAGAGCTCATTGCTAGGTGGCGGGCGAAGCTATCCGTGCTTGCCATGAGCTTCTTCGGCAAGGCGAGCGGAGGGCTTGAGCGCACCCGACGACTACGGCCAGATGCTTACCCGTGGGAGCATCTGTTCAGTCATGAATAGGCCCATCCTCCTGATCGACGTCGACGGCGTGATCTCGCTGTTTGGGTTCGACCACGGCGCGCGTCCAGACGGCCGCTTCCTTCTGGTCGACGGTATCACGCACTTCCTTTCGGGAACGGCGGGCGGCCACCTTCGCCGGCTCGAGCCGGCATTCGAGCTTGCGTGGTGCACCGGCTGGGAGGAGAAGGCCAACGACTACCTGCCGCTGGCGCTCGGGCTGGACGGGCCGCTCGCGCACGTGGTGTTCGACCCCGAGCGGCGGCCACCCGACGCGCACTGGAAGCTGGACGGCATCGACCGGCATGTCGATCCGTCCAGGCCCGCGGCGTGGATCGACGATGCCCACGACGACCGCTGCCGGTCGTGGGCCGCCGCCCGCCCCGGGCCGACGTTGCTCGTGACCACCGACCCGGCGGTCGGGATCACCGAGCTAGAGGTCGATCAGCTGCTGGCCTGGGCCGGCGGCCTCGAGAACGGGGCTACGCGCTCGCCGTGACCGAGAACACCGGCGGGAGACGCGTCGCGGCCGTGAACCAGCTCTCGCCGGCGTCGCCCGAGCCGAACACATCGCCCGAGGTCGCCCCGAAGTAGAGCTGCAGCGCCTCGCCCTCACCGGCCTGGCCGAACGCCCGACGGAGCACAGTGAGGTACGCCTGCTCGGCCGGGAGCCCGTCGCCCCGCGGCGTCCAGGTGGCGCCGCCGTCGCGGGTCTCGTACACGCGCACCTGACCGTCGGGCGTGACCCGGTCGAAGTCGCCGGTCAGCGGGATGACGTAGGCGCTGTCGGGGTCGCCCGGGTCGAGCGCGAGCGGAAAGCCGAAATCGGATGGCAGCCCGTCGCCGATCGACGTCCAGGAGCGACCCGCGTCGTCCGAGCGGTAGACGCCACCGTGGAACTGGATGAACATGCGCTCGGGATCGCGGGCCGCGCGCTCCATCCGGTGGACGCACAGCTGGAAGGTGTCCTCGGGCGCATCGTCGGGCAGGTAGCGCGGGCGTATGCCCCGGTTGCCTCGCCGCCACGTGTCGCCATGGTCGTCGGTGAGCCACACGCCGGCGGCGGACACCGCGATCGCGAGCTTGTCGGGCTCGCCGGGCCAGGGCACGATCGAGTGCAGGCACAGGCCGCCACCGCCTGGCTGCCAGTCCTCCTGCACGCGGTGCTCCCACAGCGATCGGTTGAGCTCCCAGGTGGCGCCGCCGTCGCGGCTCTCGAACAGCACGCCGGGATCCCCGCCGGCATAGATCGAGCCGCCATCGCTGGGGACGATCACCCAGATCCGCTCGAGCGCCTCCTCACCGCCCTCGGGCAGCGCGACCCCCTCAGCCTGGGTCCACTCGCCCGCGGGGTCGTCGGTGTAGAAGATCTTCGGGCCGTAGAACGGCGAGGTCATCGTGGCGATCACGCGGCCGCTGGCCGGGTCGCGCATCGCGAAGTCGATCGGCTCGCCGGCGAACGCGCGGCAGCGCACCTCGAACTCCGCGCCCGGCTCGCCCTCGAGCGCGAACAGACCCTTCTTGGTTCCGACCAGCAACTCAGTCATGAGATGGCTCCTCCCGTTATCGCGGGCAGGATCTCGACCCGGTCGGACGCGCCAACCGCGGTCCGCTCAGACCCGCGCTCACCGTTTACGAACACGTTGATGTGGCGCCGGATGGCCCCTCGCTCGTCGAGGATCCAGCCCGCGACGGACGGATGCTCGTGCTCGAGGCCGCGCAGCAGTTCCTCCACGGTGGCGCCGCTGATCCGGACCTCGGCGCGGCCGCCGGCGAGCTTCCTCAGGGGTCCATGAACGCAAACGAGAGCCATCGTGCCGATCGTAAGACCGGAGCCGTACCCGAATCTAATCGGTCGCCCTCAATCAAACGATCCGTGGCGGCCGGCGCCGGCGCGGAAGCGCTCGAGCCCGGCCTGGACGTCTTCGAGCGCGCGGACGCCGTGCCCGAGCTCGTTGGCGAGCGCGGCGGGCTCGTCGAGGCCTTCCTGCTCGAGCAGCGACAGGCGATCCTCACGCATACAGGTCTGGGGCAGCCCGGCCAGCTCGCGGGCCAGCGCCTGCGCGGCGCGCCAAGCTCTCAGCCATCGGCGACGACGCGGTTAGCGAGGCCCATGTCGAGCGCCTCGCGCGCCGGCACGCCGCGGCCGGTCAGGACCATGTCCATCGCCCGCGACACGCCGATCAGGCGCGGGAGCCGGACCGTGCCGCCGTCGATCAGCGGCACCCCCCAGCGCCGGCAGAAGACGCCGAACACCGCGGTTTCCTCGGCCACACGCAGGTCGCACCACAGCGCGAGCTCGAGTCCGCCGGCGACCGCGTAGCCGGCCACGGCCGCGATCACGGGCTTGCCCAGCCGCATCCGGGTTGGGCCCATCGGGCCGTCGCCGTCGGCGCTCACGCGGTTGCCCGCCGGACCGCCTACCTCCTTCAGGTCGGCGCCCGCGCAGAACACCCCGCCCTCGCCGTGCAACACGGCCACGGCGGCGTCGGGGTCGGCGTCGAACTCCCGGAACGCCTTCGTCAGGGCATCCGCGGTGGCGCCGTCGACGGCGTTGCGGCGCTCGGGACGCGACAGCAGCACGGTCGTGACCGGCCCGTCGCGCTCGACACGAACGCCGGGCGCGCTCACGCGGCCCCGATTGCGCGGCGCACAAACGTCCGGATCGACGCGACCACCTGCTCGGACCCGTTGACCGACGACAGCGGCCCTACCAGCGCCTCCCCGCAGCCCCCGACGAGCGCCGCAGCCGTCAAAGCCACGTCCTGGGGCGGGATCTCGCCGGCGCTGACCGCGGCCGTCAGCTCGGCCGCAACCAGCGAGGCATAGCGCTCGCGGTAGGCGAGTCGCTCCGCGTCCACCAGCGGGTCGACGGGCTCGGCCAGGAGCGCCCAGGCCAGCCGGCGATTCTGGAGCGCTCGGCGGGCGAACGTCGCGAGCACCGCCTCCAGCCGGTCCACCGCGCCCGGCCCGGACTCGTCGGCCGCGGCCCGCATCGCGCGCTCCTCTCCCGCGCAGACGTCCCGGAACACGTCGAGGAACAGCTCGTCCTTCGATGGGAAGTGGCGGTAGACGGTGCCGGCCGCAACGCCGGCGCGGTCGGCGATCGCGGCCACCGAGGCGGAGCCGTAGCCGCCCTCCTCGATCAGCTCGCGCGCCGCCGCCAGCAGCCGCTCGCGCGTCGCGAGGCCGGCGACCGTGCTCACGCCGGCAGCGCCCGGTCGACGATCGCGACGGCGTCGACGCCCGCCGGAAGCGTTCCGTAGACACGACCTCCAGAACCGCCCGCCAGCCGGGAGGCGCAGAAGGCGTCGGCGACCGCCGGCGGGGCGCTCCGCACAAGCAGCGACCCCTGGAGCGCCACGGCCAGGTCCTCGACGATCCGGCGCGCGCCGAACTGCGGCTCGCCGGACGCGAACAGCTCGGACATGGACGCGCGCACGGCCTCGAGGTGCGCGTCGAGCCGCGCGTCGGCGCCGGCCGCGAGCGAGCACTCCTCCAGAAACGCCGGCAACCCGTCGGGCTCCTTGACCATCGCGCGGAGCACGTCGAGCGCCGCGACGTTGCCCGACCCCTCCCAGATCGAGTTCAGCGGCGCGTCGCGATACAGCAGCGGCATCGCGGACTCCTCGACGAACCCGTTGCCACCCAGGCACTCGAGCGCCTCGCCCGCGTGGGCCGCGGCGCGCTTGCACACCCAGTACTTCATGACCGCGGTCGCGAACCGCCGGAACGCGCTGTCATCCGGGTCGTCGTACGCGCGGGCCACGCGCAGCGCGGCGGCAGTCGCCGCCTCGGACTCGATCGCGAGGTCCGCGAGCACGTTCTGCATCGCCGGCTGATCGACGAGCAGCGCCCCGAACGCAGCGCGATGGCGCGCGTGGTGGATCGCCTCGACCGTGCCCCGCCGCATCCCGGTGGCACCTCCGAGCAGGCAGTCGAGGCGAGTGTGGTTGACCATCCGGATGATCGCGGGGACGCCGCGCCCCTCCTCGCCCACCAACCGACCCTGCGCGCCGCGGAACTCGACCTCGGACGAGGGCAACGAGCGGGTACCGAGCTTGTCCTTGAGCCGCTGGAACTCCATCCCGAGCCCGCGCTCGACCAGGAAGCACGACAGTCCGGCGGGCGCCTGCGCGAGCACCAGGAACACGTCGCACGGCGGATACGAGCAGAACCACTTGTGGCCGTGCAGTTCGTAGGTGCCGTCGCCAACCGGTTCGGCGCGGGTGATGTTGGCGCGGACGTCGGAGCCGCCCTGCCTTTCCGTCATCGCCATTCCGGCGAGCGCACCCGTCTCGTAGTCGCTCGACGTCAGGCGCGGCTCCCAGTCGGCGGCGAGGTCGGGGGCGCCGTCGCGCAGCGCGGGCACCGCCGCGTACGTCATCGACACCGGGCACATCACGCCGGCGTTGGCGTTGCCGTAGAGCATGAACAGCGCGGCCCGCACGACGTGCGCACCCGTGCCCGGCTCGTGTCGCCACGGCAGACTGTGCACCCCTCGCTCGACCGCGCCGCGCAAGAGCGCGTGCCAGGACGGATCAAGCTCGATCTGGTCGATCCGGTTGCCGTACCGATCGTGGGTGCGGAGAATCGGCGCGTTGCGCTCGGCGCGGCGGCAGTGCTCGAGCGCCTCGACGCTGCCCGCGAACTCGCCGGCCTCGCGGGCGCGGTCGATCCCCCAGTCGCCACCCTCGCGCTCGAGCGCTTCGCGGAGCGCGAGATCGATCTCGAACAGGTTGACCGGCTGGAGCGGCGGCGCCTGGTTCAGGACCTCGCGGGCCGGGTCGGTGACGTCGACGGTCGCCATGTGAATCCGGATTCACATGGTACCCGCGCGCGGTCGGATGTCAACGCAGGCGCGGCGATCTGTCAGCGCAGGCGCGGTGTTCTTTCAACGGAGGCGTCGTGGGCGGCCGCGGCTGCGACCCAGCCTAATCCGGGTCGAGCCCTCCGGGGGGTGCTCCCGCTTGGCCGCGGCTTCCTGCGCTTGCTTGGCCGCCGCTTCCTGCTCTCGCGCGCGCTTGCGCTCCTCACGCGCACGATCCTTGTCCTCGGTCAGGCCGACCTCGTAGAACACGAGCGCGGTGCCGAGCACGAGCCCGAGCGCGACCAGTGTGAACGCGAGGTTCTGTCCTAGCCCGCCGCTGAACGCGACCGCGCAGACGATCCCGAGCACCACGAGCACGCCGGCGGAGCCGAAGCCGACGATGCGAGATCGTCGGCTCATTCGGCTCCGCCGTGTGTTACGCGGTGATTACTCGTCGCCGTCCATGTCGTCGGGCACGTCGAGCTCGGCGAGCTCGTCGACGAACCCCATCGAGGACCGACCGTCGCCGATCCCCTCGAGATCGGACAGATCAGGCTCCGGTCCGCCGAACCCGGTCAGACCCTCGCCGTCGGTCAGCCCGAGCTCGGCCGCGAGGTCGTCGTGGTCGAGCAGGCCGACGTCGTCCATCCCGCGAGGCAGCGGCTCGGAGGGCTCGATCTCGATCCGGCGGTAGCGCTTGAGCCCGGTCGCAGCCGGGATCAGCTTGCCGATGATCACGTTCTCCTTGAGCCCGACCAGGCGGTCGATCTTGCCTTCGAGCGCCGCGTCCGTGAGCACCTTGGTGGTCTCCTGGAACGACGCCGCGGACAGGAACGAGTCGGTGTTGAGCGAGGCCTTGGTGATCCCGAGGATGATCTCCTCGGCCTGGGCGGCCTCGCCACCGGCGTCGATCACGGCCTTGTTGACACGGCCGTACTCCTGACGGTCGACGAACTGCCCGGGCAGGAGCTCGGTGTCGCCCTTCTGGTCGACCCGCATCCGCTTCATCATCTGGCGGACGATCAGCTCGATGTGCTTGTCATCGATGTCGACGCCCTGGGACTTGTAGACCTCCTGGACCTCGCGGACCAGGTAGACCTCGGTCTCGGTGCGTCCGCGGACCGCGAGCAGCTCGGCCGGGATACAACGATCCCTCGTTGAGCTGGACGCCGGGCTCGATCTTCTCGCCCTCGCTCACGAACAGTCGCGTGCGGCGCGGGAACGTGTTGCGGTGCTCCTCGCCGGTGTCGTCGGTGATCACGACCGTGATCGCCTTGTCCGACTCTTCGATCGAGACCTTGCCGCCGATCTCGGCGATCTTCGCCAGTCCCTTGGGCTTGCGCGCCTCGAACAGCTCGACCACGCGCGGCAGACCGTGCGTGATGTCCGCGCCGGCGACGCCGCCGGTGTGGAACGTCCGCATCGTCAGCTGCGTGCCCGGCTCACCGATCGACTGCGCGGCGATGATTCCGACCGCATCGCCGATCTGGGCGAGCTTGCCCGTCGCCAGCGACCGTCCGTAGCAGGCCTGACAGACCCCAGTCGGGGCCTCGCACTTGAGCACCGAGCGCACCGGCACCGTGACCACGTGGCCCTTCTCGGTGTCGTCGTGCCAGGACTCAACCAGATCGGCGAGCTCGGCCCGGTCGATCTCCTTGCCCTTCTCCACGATCACGCGACCCCGCTTGGTGGTGACGTCCTGAGCGGCGATTCGGCCAATCAGGTTGCCGTTGGGCTCGCCGCTCGGCCGCAGCCGGCGGCTGTCGGTACCGGTCTCGAGCGTGGACACCGGCATTTCGATGAACTCCTCGGTGCCGCAGTCCTCCTGACGGATGATCACGTCCTGGGAGACGTCGACCAGACGGCGGGTCAGGTAGCCCGAGTCCGCGGTACGGAGGGCCGTGTCCGCGAGTCCCTTGCGGGCGCCGTGGGTCGAGATGAAGTACTCGAGCACGGACAGGCCCTCCTGGAAGGAGGCCTTGATCGGACGCTCGATGATCTCGCCCTTCGGATTGGCCATCAGCCCGCGCATGCCGGCCAGCTGCCGGATCTGCGAGAACGACCCGCGGGCTCCGGAGTTGGCCATCATGTAGATCGGGTTGAGCTCGTCGAGGTGGTCGTACAGCGCCTGCCCGACCTCGTTGGTGGCGCGGTCCCACAGGCCGGTGACGAGCTCGTGGCGCTCCTCCTGGTTGATCTCGCCGTTCTCGTACTGCTCCTCGATCGTCGCCAGTTCGGTGTCGTACCGGGCCAAGATCTCCGGCTTGGTCGGAGGCGTCTGCACGTCGTTCTTGGAGATCGTCACGCCCGCCTGAGTGGCGAAGTGGAAGCCGACGTCCTTGAACGCGTCCAGTACCTGCGAGATCGTCGGCGCCCCGTAAAGCTGCACGAGGTCGTCGACGAGCCGGGTCGTGTCCTTCTTCTTCATCGAGCGGTTGACGAACTCGTACGTGCTCGGGTCAAACCCGTCGCCGAGCGCCTCGGCCAGCGCCCGCTCGATCCGGTCGTTCCAGATGATCCGGCCGACCGTGGTCAGCACGTGGCCGCCCTCACGCCCGAGCGGCCGATATTCGGCCAGGTCGTGGAGATTGACCACTCTGTGCTCGTAGGACCACTCCGCCTCCTGGGCGGTGCGGAACACGTGCGGGCGCGGATCGCCGGCCGGCCACGAGTCGCTACGCAGCCGGTCCTCGAGCTCCTGGAGCTGCTGGCCTTCCTTGCCGTAGGTCAGGTAGTACGCGCCGAGCACCATGTCCTGCGACGGCGTCGCCAGCGGCGCCCCGTGCGCGGGGGACAGGATGTTGTTCGCCGACAGCATCAGGATCCGCGCCTCGGCCTGGGCCTCGGCGGACAGCGGCAGGTGGACCGCCATCTGGTCGCCGTCGAAGTCCGCGTTGAACGCGTGACAGACGAGCGGGTGGACCTGGATCGCCTTGCCCTCGACCAGCACCGGCTCGAACGCCTGGATGCCCAGACGGTGGAGCGTCGGCGCGCGGTTGAGCAGCACCGGATGCTCGTGGATGACCTCCTCGAGCACGTCCCACACCTCGGGGATCATCGAGTCGACCATCTTCTTGGCCGCCTTGATGTTCTGCGCCGACTTGCGCTCGACGAGACGGGCCATGATGAACGGCTTGAACAGCTCGAGCGCCATCAGCTTCGGCAGACCGCACTGGTGCAGCCGCAGCGACGGCCCGGACACGATCACCGATCGTCCCGAGTAGTCCACGCGCTTGCCGAGCAGGTTCTGGCGGAACCGGCCCTGCTTGCCCTTGAGCATGTCGCTCAGCGACTTCAGCGGCCGGTTGCCCGGGCCGGTGACCGGACGTCCGCGGCGGCCGTTGTCGAACAGCGCGTCGACGGCCTCCTGGAGCATCCGCTTCTCGTTGTTGACGATGATCTCCGGCGCGCCCAGGTCGAGCAGCCGCTTGAGGCGGTTGTTTCGGTTGATGACGCGGCGGTAGAGGTCGTTCAGGTCTGAGGTGGCGAACCGGCCACCGTCGAGCTGGACCATCGGGCGCAGCTCCGGCGGGATCACCGGCACGGCCTCGAGGATCATCATCTCGGGCTTGTTGCCGCTGTGCAGGAAGGCCGAGACGACCTTCAGCCGCTTGACCGCGCGGGCCTGCTTCTGGCCCTTGGCGGTCTTGACCTGATCCTGGAGGTCCGCCGCCTCGGCGTCGAGATCGACCTGCTGAAGCAGGTCGCGCACCGCCTCGGCACCCATGCCGCCGCGGAAGTACTCGCCAAAGCCGTACGGGGACCCGAACCGGTCCTTCAGCTCGCGGAACGTCGTCTCGTCGTTGACGACGTCCTTGGGCTTCATCGTCTTGAACAGCTCCCACACCTGGCGCATCCGCTCGGCGGCGTCCTCGATGTAGGCCTCGGTGTCGTCGATGTCGGCCTGCAGGCTCTTGCGCAGGTCCTTCAGCATCTTCTCGCGCTCCTCGTCGGAGAGCTTGGAGATGGTCACGCCGAGCGTCTCCGCCCACATGTGGTCGTCGTCAGAGAAGTCGCGGCCGGTCTTGCCGCTCTGGAGGTGCTCCTCGCGGCGGGCCAGCGACTCCTTGAGCTCGAGCATCCGCTCTTCCTTCTCGGCCGCGTAGGCGTCGAGGACCTTGTTGACCTCGCCCTCGAGCTGATCGATGTCCTTGGCCCGGGCCTCGTCGTCGATCCAGGTCACGATCGAGGCGGCGAAGTACAGGACCTTCTCGAGCTCCTTGGGAGCCATGTCGAGCAGATAGCCGATCCGGCTCGGCACGCCCTTGAAGAACCAGATGTGCGACACCGGCGCGGCCAGGTCGACGTGGCCCATGCGCTCGCGGCGAACCTTCGAGCGCGTGACCTCGACGCCGCACCGCTCACACACGATCCCCTTGTAACGGACGCGCTTGTACTTACCGCAATAGCACTCCCAGTCCTTGGTCGGACCGAAGATGCGCTCGCAGAACAGGCCGTCCTTCTCGGGCTTGAGCGTCCGGTAGTTGATCGTTTCCGGCTTGGTTACCTCCCCCGAGCTCCATGAGCGGATCTGCTTGGAGGAGGCCAGACCGATCTCGATCGCGTCGAAATTGTTGATGTCGATCAAATTGATCCCTTCTTGGTGTCTCTAGAAATCGGTTGGGGGCGTCGTCGGATCAGTCTTCATCCAGGACGCCCTCGGCCTCGCCGACCGGAACGTCGTCGTCGATGATCGAGTCGTCGTCGGAGGAGTCGTCGTCGGAGGAGTCGTCGGCGGAGTCGTCGGAGGAGAAGTCCTCATCCCTCGAGGTCCTCGCTGGCGTCGAGGTCGGGACCGTCGTCGTCGGACTCGTCCTCGGCCTCGTCGTCGGACTCCTCTGCGGCGTCGCCATCGCTGTCGGTCGTCTCGTCCGCTGCGGCGCCGTCGGTCGCCCGCACGCCGCTGAGGTCGATGCCGAGCTCTTCGGCGGCCCGCAGGAGGTCGTCGTCCTCCTCGCGCATCTCGGCCCGCTCGCCCTCCTCGGAGACGACGTTGACGTCGAGCGCCAGCGACTGCATCTCCTTGAGTAGGACCTTGAACGACTCGGGGATCGAGGGCTCGGCGATGTTCTCGCCCTTGACGATCGCCTCGTAGGCCTTGACGCGCCCGACCGTGTCGTCGGACTTGATCGTGAGCATCTCCTGGAGCGTGTACGCGGCGCCGTACGCCTCGAGCGCCCACACCTCCATCTCGCCGAAGCGCTGGCCGCCGAACTGCGCCTTGCCGCCCAGCGGCTGCTGGGTGACGAGCGAGTACGGGCCGGTCGAGCGGGCGTGGATCTTGTCGTCGACGAGGTGGAGCAGCTTCAGGATGTACATGTAGCCGACCGTGACCTGCTCCTCGAACGGCTCCCCGGTGCGGCCGTTGAACAGCGTGGTCTTGCCCGAGGCCTGATCGCCCTCGCGCCGGCGCTTGTCGACGTCCATCCGGATCCGGCCCTCGTGCTCGTCCTGCCAGCGAACGAGCGCCTCGTCCACGTCGCGCACGGTGGCGCCGTCGAACACCGGCGTGGCGATGTACACCTTGCCGCCGTCGTCGTGGGCCTCCTTGTACGCCTGCGAGCCATCGTTGTACCAGCCGTTCGCGGCCACCCATCCGAGGTGGGTCTCGAGGATCTGCCCGAGGTTCATTCGGCTCGGCACGCCGAGCGGGTTGAGGATCACGTCGACCGGGGTGCCGTCCTCGAGGAACGGCATGTCCTCGACGTCGACGATCTTCGAGATCACGCCCTTGTTGCCGTGGCGTCCGGCCAGCTTGTCGCCCTCGGCGATCTTGCGCTTCTTGGCCACGAACACGCGGACGAGCTCATTGACGCCGGGCGGCAGGTCGTCGCCCTCGTCACGGCTGAAGGTCTTGACGTCGATGACGACGCCGCCCTCGCCGTGCGGCACCTTGAGCGAGGTGTCGCGGACCTCGCGCGCCTTCTCCTTGAAGATCGCGCGGATCAGCTTCTCCTCGGCGGTCAGCTCGGTCTCGCCCTTCGGCGTCACCTTGCCGACCAGCAGGTCGCCAGAGCCCACCTCGGCGCCGATGCGGACGATTCCGCGATCGTCGAGGTTGCGCAGCGACTCCTCCGAGCGGTTCGGGATGTCGCGGGTGATCTCCTCGTCGCCGAGCTTGGTCGTGCGGGCATCGATCTCGTACTCCTCGATGTGGATCGAGGTGAGCTCGTCGTCCTTGACGATCCGCCGGGACAGGATGATCGCGTCCTCGAAGTTGTAGCCCTCCCAGGACATGAAGGCGACCAGCAGGTTCTTGCCGAGCGCCATCTCGCCGGCGTCGGTGGCCGAGCCGTCGGCCAGCACGTCGCCCTGATCGACCTTGGCGCCGACGTCGACGATCGGCTTCTGGTGGATCAGCGTGCCCTGGTTGGACCGCATGAACTTCTGGAGCAGGTACTCGTCGTGCCCGCCCTCGTCCGTGTCGACCACCATCTGCTCGGCGTCGACATACGACACGGTGCCGGAGGTCTTCACGACCACCACGTCACCGGTGTCGATCGCCGCGCGGCGCTCCATCCCGGTCCCGACCAGCGGGGCATCGGTCACAAGCAGCGGCACTGCCTGGGCCTGCATGTTCGAGCCCATCAGCGCCCGGTTGGCGTCGTCGTGCTCGAGGAACGGAATCATCGCGGTCGTAACCGACCAGATCTGCTCGGGCGAGACGTCGATCAGGTCGACCTCCTCGGCCGGCACCGTCACGTACTGCCCGGCCTGGGTGCGGCAGAGGATCTCCTCGCCGGTCAGCCGGCCGGTGTCGTCGAGCGGCGTGTTCGCCTGGGCGATGATCCGCTCCTCCTCCTGGGTGGCGTCGAGATGCACGATCTCGTCGCTTACCTTGCCGTTCTTGACCACCCGATACGGGGTCGTGACGAAGCCGTGCTCCGACACCTCCGCGTAGGAGGACAGCGATCCGATCAGGCCGATGTTCGGGCCTTCCGGGGTCTCGATCGGGCACATGCGGCCGTAGTGGGTCGGGTGCACGTCGCGCACCTCGATCGGCGCGCGCTCGCGCGTGAGTCCACCGGCGCCCAGCGCCGACAGCCTGCGGCGGTGCCGGAGGCCCGAGAGGCTGTTCGTCTGGTCCATGAACTGGCTGAGCTGAGAGGAGCCGAAGAACTCCTTCAGCGCGGCCACCACGGGCCGGATGTTGACGATCGTCTGCGGCGTGATCGTGTCGGCGTCCTCGGTCGTGAGGCGCTCGCGCACGACGCGCTCCATGCGGTACAGACCGATCCGGAACGCCTCCTGGATCAGCTCGCCGACGGTGCGCAGCCGGCGGTTGCCGAAGTGCTCGTACTCGTCGAGGTGATCCTGGATCGGCTCGCGCGCCATCGACAGCGCCTCGGCCGCGTAGTCCTTCGTGTCCACGCCGTCGTCCTCGGGCATACCGAGCAGCCGCGGCAGCGTGATCAGCTCACGGACCAGAGCGATGATGTCGTCGTGGGTGAGGGTGCGGGTCTCGAGGTCGATGTCGAGATTCAGGCGGGAGTTCAGCTTGTAGCGGCCCACGCGCGTGAGGTCGTAGCGCTTGGGGTCGAAGAACAGCTGGTGCAGCAGCGAGCGCGCGGCGTCGACCGAGGGCGGCTCGCCCGGGCGCTGCTTCTTGAACAGCTCGATCAGCGAGCCCTCTTCGCTCCGGACCATCTCGGGGTCAGAGTCGAGGGTGAGGCGGATGTACAGCGAGTTGTCGAAGAGATTCAGGATCTCCTCGTCGGACGCGTAGCCCATAGCGCGCAACAGCACCGTTACCGGGAGCTTGCGCTTGCGGTCGATACGTACGTAGACGCGGCCCTTCTTGTCGATCTCGAGCTCGAGCCACGACCCGCGCGCGGGCATCAGGTTCGCGATGAACACCTGCTTCTCGCGATCCTTCGGCTCCATCACGTAGGCGCCGGGGGAACGGACCAGCTGCGTCACCACGACGCGCTCGGTGCCGTTGATGATGAACGTGCCGCGCTCGGTCATCCATGGGAAGTCGCCCATGAACACGGACTGCTCGCGGATCTCGCCCGTTTCCCGGTTGATGAACGCGACGGTGACCGTCAGCGGCCGGGCGTACGTCAGATCCTTCTCGCGGCACTGCTCGAGGTCGGCCACCGGCTCGTCGAAGGTGAAATCGCCGAACTGGACGGCGAGATTGCCGGTGTAGTCCTCGATCGGGGAGATGTCGTCGATCGTCTCCCGCAGGCCGCCACCGTCAGGATCGGTCAGCCATTGGAAGGACTTGCGCTGGATATCAATGAGGTTGGGGACTTCAAGGACCTTATTCAGACGCGCGAAGCTCCGGCGCGTCCGGGGGGCGTGAGTGGTTGCCAAGACGGCGACTCCTCGGAACGGTCGAAAGGGGAGGCAGGTCAGCGCTTCCCGAGGACGCGTACGCCCGGCGACCCGAGAGCACGTACTCCCCACGAAGCGCGACCATCAAAGATAGCACAGGGCAACGATGCCCTGCGGAGGGACGCTCAGCTCTCACGGACCCCGCCCTCGGATCGCCGCGTATGTGGCGCGGCGCCGCTGTATTTGGGCGGCTGCGGCTATTGGCTGACCGGGGCAGTGTAGGGGCTCACGGGCCGTTGGGCAACCCCGTCCGTCCCGGCATGCCCCCGCCTCCGGGCGCGCGCGTGTCGGCAATCCGTCTCGTGTGGCGGGCCGGGTCGGCGCCGACAATCCACCCCGTGGGCGGACCCGGCCAGTCGCCGGCGAACCCACCCACATGCGGCGGACCCGGCCACGCGCCGGCGAACCCACCCACATGTGGCAGACCCGGACCCGGCCACGCGCCTGGCGAACCCACCCGCAGGTGCCGGACCCGGCCACGCGCCGGCGAACCGACCCGCAGGTGCCGGACCCGGCCACGCGCCGGCGAACCCACCCGCAGGTGCCGGACCCGGCCAGGCGCCCGGCGCGGGTGACGGAGGTGGGCTTTGTTGCGTTGTGCACCTTGTAGCCGGGGCGCACGGGCGATCAGCCCGGGCCACCGCGGTCAGCGCGCCATCACGGCCGTCGCGCCATTGAGCGCCGGCGCGGCGCCACGCCCGAAGCTCGCCCCCCGCCCGAAGCTCGACACTCCACTCGAAGCTCGATACTCCACTCGAAGCTCGACACTCCACTCGAAGCGATCCGGCGGTGGCGCCTGGCCGTCGGCGCCCGCTCGCGCAGATCCGGTTCGAGCCACCACGTCCGACCGCCCCGTCACGCCGCTCGCGCAAATCGGGTCCCAACCACCGCGGCCGACCACCCCGCCAGCACCCGGCACCGCGCCGCCACCACCCCCTTGCAGTACCCGCCACCCCGAAAATTCGCCAGGGCGTCACCGCCGGCCGATAGATTTCGGCGCGCGGGGCGCGCCGCTGGGCGATGGCGCCCATCTACCTCAGGAGGGGGACGTATGCGGGTTAGAGGAGTCAGGTTCGGGCAGCTTGCGCTTGCGGTCGCCACGTCAGGCGCGCTCGTGACGCTGGGCGTCGCGCCGGTGTCGGCGGCGGCGACGCCGGAGGCGAAGCCCGTGGCGCGTGCAGCGCAGCAGACGCTGGTCATCCCCAAGCAGTCCTACAAGGTCACGATCTATCCCGCGTACAGCACCGCCGGCATGCCGACGACGTTCGAGGTCACGGTCGCGAACATCTCGGCTCCGGGGACGATGCTGAAGTCCGTGCAGGTGTCGCCGCCGCCGGGCTTCACGCTGTCGCGGCCGGGCCCGAACGCGCCGTTGCGGAACAAGACGCTCGTGCAGCGAAGGACGCTGTCGCTACGGCACATCTCGCTGAAGCCGGGGGCGAAGCTGCAGTTCGACGTCAACGCAACCGCGCCCAAGCGGTGCGGCAACCTCACGCGACACTGGACGTCCCACGCGTTCCAGGGCGCGACCCCGACGGGTCCGCAGCTCTCGCTCCAGTCGGCGTCCAGCAACTTCAGCGTCACCGTGGTCTGCCCGAGGACGGCCGTGTGCGGCGACGGGGGCCCAGCGTGCTCGACCAACCTGCCCACGTCGGTAAGCAGCTACGGCGTCGTATCGACCGCGAGCACGGGCACGCTTCGTGGAACGATCGACGTCGGGCGGCGGCTCAAGTGCGGCGCCTACCAGTTCCACGATTCCAACTGGTACGACTCGGTCGTGACCCCGCCGGCGACGCCGCCGCCCACAGCCTCGGTCGTTCCGATCGTCGACAGCGTGTCGTACACGATCAAGAACACCACGACGCAGGGGCTCGGTTTCTGCCTCGGGGCCAACTACGACTTCGCGACGGCTTCGGGCAATCAGGCGCCTGCGGCCAAGCTCCCCACCGGGGCCACGGGGTTCATCGGCCTACTTCCTATGTGCACGCCCGCCACCCCACCGTGCATCTCGAAGATCTCGCAGAAATCCGACCCGTCCGGTGGCTACGACGCGGTGATGACCATCGTGATCCCCGAGACCGGCGACCCTTGGGGTGGCGGCTAGGCGGAGGGGCGTCGCCTGGCGCCCACGGGACCCCGGCCAACCCCCGACCCAACACCGGCCCCCGAGTCGACCAGCGCCGGCGCCGGCAACCGAACGATCTTGAGCGCGTCGATGATCTCGTCGCGCTCGCGCCGGGCATCCGAGTCCGCGCCACCGAGCCTGTCGAGCGCATCGATCGTCGCCGCGATGTCGTAGCCGCCCCGCCGCGCCCGCGCTGACCTGAGCGCGGCCGCGAGCTCGTCGCGGGCCGCATCGGGCTGCCCGAGGCGGGCAAGCGCGATCCCCGCGGCGCGCTGGAGCAGCGGACGGTTCCGGTCGGCCGAGGGCATCTCCGCGCGGGCGATCTCGAGCGCTCGCGCCGCATCCCCCGTCAACGCCTCGGCCTCCGCAACGAGCGCCCGCGCGAAATCGGCGTACGCGTTCATTTTGAACCGCCGGAGTGTGTCCATGGCGCCCTCGATCATCGGAAGGCCCTCGTCGCGATCGCCCCGGCGCACGGCCAGCCGCCCGAGGAGCATGTCGATAAATGCGACCGACTGGGCCTCGCGGGTCCCACTCCACACCCGGCGCGCCCGCTGCAGATGCTCCTCCGCCGAGTCGAGCTGGCCCTGGTCGGACAGGATCTCGCCGACGTTGCAGTCGATGAACGCGACGTCCGCCGGCCGGCCGGAGCGCTCGCCGCGCACGCGGGCGCGGCGGTACAGCGCGAGCGCATCGTCCCAGCGGCCGTCGAAGTAGGCGAACATGCCGAGGTTGTTGAGCACGATCAATTCGTGCTCGGGGTCGGCAAGCTGTTCGTACAGCTCGAGCGCCCGCCACGAATGCGTCGCCTGCTCGGGGTGGCCGGACTCGACGAGCGCCCAGTCGAGCGAGTACAGGGCGTGCGCGAGCGCGCTCAGCTCGCCAACCGATTCGGCCTCCGCAATCGCCTGACGGCACGTCGCGACCGCCTCGGACCAACGGCCCTGCCGATTCCGTACTCCGCCGAGCCGCGAGCGCATCCTCGCCCGCCACGCCGTCGCCTCGTCCCCGTCCACGTTCTCGAGCACGCGAAAGCCGCGCT
This sequence comes from uncultured Solirubrobacterales bacterium, assembly GCA_963755525.1. Taxonomy (GTDB): domain Bacteria; phylum Actinomycetota; class Thermoleophilia; order Solirubrobacterales; family Solirubrobacteraceae; genus Palsa-465. The sequence goes on from CAVWKC010000005.1 coordinate 230,401, forward strand.
GGAGCCACCGGACCGCGGCGGTGAGGGCCGCGCTCCGCGACGCCACGTCGGCATGACGATCGCACAGCCGCGCGTGCGCGATTGGATCGTCGGTGAGCAGGCGGCGCGCCTCCGTCAAAGCCCGGTTCGCAGCAGCCGGCTCACCGATGCACCGCAGCGACTCGCCCATCTGCTCCCACGCCTGCGCGAGCGCATGCCTGTCGGGCGCTCCGCACGCACGGCCGGTCTCGATCGCGCGCTGATACAGCCGCGCCGCATCGGCATGCGAGGAGCTCTCCTGGGCACGTTCGGCCGCGAGCATCGAGTAGCGGTGGGCGCGCACGTAATCGCGCGCGAGCGCGAAATGGTTCGCGAGCACCGCCGCGGCGGCCTCGTGTTCGGTGCCCTGCTCGCGCTCGAGGCTGAGGCCGACGGCCTCGTGCAGCCGGCGGCGCAGCTTGAACGGCAGGCTCGAGTACGCGACCTCCTGCAGCGCGGGGCGGCGGAAACGCACATGGCCGTCGCCCTCGCGCGCGAACACGCTCGACAGCCGGTCCCAGAACCGATCGTCCGGAACCGGGATGTCCGGCGCGAGGACATCGACCAGGCGGCTGGGCTGGAACGACATGCCGAGCACGGCGACGCGGCTGACGATCGCGCGGTCGGCGGCGTCGAGCGCGTCGATCCGCGCCATCGCAGCCGCCCCGACGGTGTCCGGCAACTCGTCGCGCTTGCCGTCGGCCGCGGCCGCGAGCAGGTCGAGCAGGAACTGGGGGTTGCCACCGGAGCGCTCGACCGCCAGCTCGACCACGTGCGGGGGCAGCTGGGCCGCCTCGGGGGTGAACAGCGCCAGCTCGTGCGCGGCGTCCCCCGTCAGCGGCCCGAGCTCCATCCGTTCGTGCGGGCAGTCGGTCAGCGTCAGTCCGCCGGGAACGTCGCGGCGCGTGACAACGACAACCCAGGCGGAGGTCTCGACCTCGAGCGCGAGCGCCCGGAACAGCGCCGCCGAGGCGGCATCCATCAGGTGCACCTGCTCGACCTCGACGATCGTCGGGACGACGAGGGCGCGGCCCAGGAATGCGATCACGACCTCGTGGAGCTTGGCGGGGCGCGCGTCCTCGGCCAGACGCTCGACCTCGACCGACGGCGGGACCTCGATGTCGAGGACGATCGCGAGTAGCGAAAGCCACGGGATCAGTTCGGGGCAGTTGTCTTCGAGCTCGTCGACGAGTCGATCGAACACCTCGGGCTCGGGCGCGTCCGCATCCAACCCGAGCACCTGGTGCAGGAGCGCACGCCAGGTCGAGTACGGCGTGTCGCGCGTGTATACCTCGCAACCGGCGCGCAGCTCGGCCATCCCCTGGCCGATCCCCGCGAGCTCGGCGAGCAGCCGCGACTTGCCGATGCCCATCTCCCCCGTGAGCTCGATCAGCGTCCCGGAGCCTCCGCGAGCACGTGCCACGGAGAACCGCAGGTGGTCGAGCTCGGAGTCCCGGCCGACGAGCGGCAGCTCGAGCCGGATCGCTCCTTCGGACGCGCCGCGTAGCGTCCGGCCGATATCCCACGCGTGTACCGAATGTGACCTGCCCTTGACCGTGAACGGCTCGAGCCACGCCTGCTCGAAGCTCGTCTTCGCACCGCGCAGCACTTCGCGGGTCGCGTAGACGTGACCGGCCGGAGCCTTGGCCATCAGACGCGCCGCCAGGTTCACGCTGTCACCCATCACCGCGTACCAGCGCCGGTAGTCCGGCCCGACCTGGGCCGTGAACACTGGACCGCGGTTGACGCCCACCCGGACCGGCAGCGGCGGATCGGCCTCGACGATGTGGCGGAGCGCCAGCAGCATCCGGTCCTCGTCGTCGCCGACGACTCGCGGAGCGCCCGCGCTCAACCGGATCTTGACGCCGTCGGCCGCGATGTCCGTGTCGAGGAAGCCGACGTCATATCGCTCGACTGCCTCCTGGACGAGGCGGATGACCTCGTCGAGCCGCCGCGCCGCGTACTCGAGTCCCTCGGCCGCGATGACCTCGTCGAGCCCCCCGAAATGAAGGAAGGCGATCGCCGCCGTGCGATGCTCGGGGGCCGTCGATCCCTCGCGCAGATGCGCGCGGACAGCGACCGGGAGGAAGCTCTCGATTACCGCCTCGGTCGGGGTCGGCAGCCCGACCGGCGGCACCCACTCGCACGTGGCGGGGGACCTCCCAAGCAGGAAGCCGGGTCCGCGGCGCGCGCCCACCGAACTGCGGGGCAACAGCCGGGCGGTCTCGGGGCTAACCAGGATCTGGCCTGAGGACGCGGCTGCCTCGAGGCCGACGAGCGTGGTCGTCGCCTCGCCTCCGATCATGAGCTCTCGATGAGACCGGCCGACGACGAACATCGGGAACGTGCCGCTGTGCACGCCGACCGACATCCGCAGCACGACGTTGCTGTCGCCGGCGCGGACCCGGCCGGCCTCGCGCAGCCGGCGCCGCATCTCCGACGCGGCGCAGCAGGCGCGCATCGCATGCTCCTGGTTGCCGACCTGGTCGTAGAACAGGAGCACCATCGCGTCGCCGCCGAACTTCACGAGCGAGCCGCCCCGCCCGTACGCCTCCGCCAGCAGCGACGTAAAGCAGGCGTTGATCACGTCGACGAGCTGCTCGGAGCCCTCGCCGCCGCGGCGGGCGAGCCGCTCGGACAGGCGCGTAAAGCCCGACACGTCCGCGAACACCAGCGTGCAGTAGACGGGCTCGGCCAGCACTTCGATCGGGCGCGCGAGCCGTGCCAGCACCGCCCGGGGCACGAAGGGAGCGAGCGTTCCGGGTTCGGGTTGCACCTGCAAAGTTGAGCTGGTAATCAGCGCCCCCACGCTGCCGCCATCAGGTCATCGAAGTGTACGGACGAGCGCCAGCATCCCGGGGGCTCCTTGATAAACGATGTATTACGCGCGAGGCGTCCTTGCGCGCCGCCGGGCGCGGCGGTAGGGTCCGGCCCGGACCGGGGCGCACGGGGCGCTCTGACTGACGACTAGGGGGAGTAATGCAGCTTCGCAGGGTCCGAATGACCCACTTCGCGCTAACGCTTGCGCTGAGCACGGCGCTGGCCTTAGCAGCCTTCGGCGCCGTGGCAGGTTCGGCCATGGCCGGAGGCTTCCCGAGCCGGGATACCTACTCCGTCAACATTTCGCCGTCGTCGGTGCAGAAGGACAGCTCCACGACGTTCGACGTCGCGATGGCGAACACGTCGACGCCGGGGCGGACCATCGGTGCCGCGGCGATCACCCCACCGCTCGGGTTCCGCGTTACCGGCGCGTCCCTACCCACGGGCGCTAAGGGGCACGCATACGTGTGGTTCAACGTCGTCCTGCTCGACCACCTGTCCGTGCCGCCCGGCTCGACCCTGCACGTCGCGGTCACCGCAACCGCCCCGTCACGCTGCAACACCCCCTTCACGCGCTGGTTCACTGTGGCGACCGGGGGGCTGTTCGGCGAGCTCATGTTTCCCGACTCCAGCAGCAGCCTGACCACGAACGTCACGTGCGCCAACCCGGCCGCGGGAGTTGATTTCGTCACGCAGCCGACAAACTCGACCGTGACCCAACACATCACCCCGCCGGTGACCGTCCAGCTCGTCGACTCCGGCGGCAACCCGGTCGCCACCTCCGGCGTGTCCGTGACGCTGGCGCTGGGGAACAATTCTGGCTCCGGCACCCTCAGTGGGACGCTGACCGAGCCCACCAACGCGAGTGGCGTCGCGACGTTCAGCGACCTGTCGATTGACCAGCCGGGGTTGGGCTACACCCTGACCGCCTCGAGCACCGGGCTCACGGGAGCGACCTCCAACCCGTTCAGCGAGAGCAACAGCACCTCCACGACGTGCACCACCAGTCCGTGCACCACCGATCTGGGGACGTCGGTAAGCGATCTCGAGATCAGCGCCGATGCGTCCGCCGGAACTATCAACGAGTCGGTGGACGTGGGAAGCCCGCTGACGTGTCCCAACCAGAGAATCTCGTTCGACTCGAACTTTTATGGGTTCTCAGAGACCGGCACCGCCGACAAGACCCTCACCTATGAACTGTTCGGCCTCAACAGCGACCAGATCTCCGAGGTCGAGATCTGCTTCGGAGCGCCGTACGAGTTCGTCAACAGCAATGGCGGCGAGGCGGCATCCGGCACGCTTCCCGACGGCAGTCCGGGCTTCGTCGACCTGCTCCCGAATTGCAGTGACGAGTTCGAGGGCATCGGGCCATGCTTCGACACGCCCGTGACGTTCTCGGACGGCCATTCGGGCTTGCAGGTCACCGTCCATATCCCCGGCACGCTCGTGACTGGCGCGCCGGCCGACCCCTGGATGCACGGATAGCGCATGACCGTTGTGGGGGCCGCGTACGTGCGGCCCTCACAGCGTTGGCATCCCCAGCTGGATCGTTGGGAGATACACGATCCGGAGCCTCGTGAGAATCGTGTCCCGCTCTCCCAATAGCCGAGGGTCGGCGCCATTGAGCGTGGCGAGTGCATCGATCGTCGCAGCGATGTCGTACTCACCGCCGAGGCTGCGCGCGGACTCCAGCGAGTGCGTCAACTCCCGGATAGCGGCCGACTTCTCGCCGAGACGAGCCAACGCGATTCCCGCTGCACGAGTCAGGAGCGGTCGGAGCCGGTTGCTCGCCTCGAGCTCACGGCCACCGATTTCCAAGGCGCTGAACGGATCACCCCCGAAAGCCTCCGCTTCGGCAAGGAGTGCCTGAGCGAAGTCAGCGTATCCGTCCAGCTTGAATCGCCGTAGCTCATCCATCGCGGCCGAGAGGATCTCAATGCCCTGTCGGCTCTGTCCGCGGCGAACCATCATGCGGCCCAGCAGCACATCCAGATAGGCGACAGCCTGGCCCTCCCCCGTTCCGCTCCACAGACGGCGGGCTCTGGTCAGGTGAGCCTCGGCTTCGTCCAGCCGACCTTGGTCAGAGAGGATCTCTCCGACATTGCAGTCCGTATATGCAACATCGGTCGGCCTTCCAGCACGCTCGCTGGCCTCTCCTGCCTGCCTATAAAGTGCGATCGCATCGTCCCAGCGACCATCCCAGTACGCGAGGCCGCCGAGATTGTTCAGGACCTTTGACTCGTGCTCGGGGTCCCCAAGCTGCTGATAGACCTCAAGAGCACGCCACGAGTGCGTCGCTTCGACCGCGCGGCCAGACTCCACAAGCGCCCAATCGAGGATGTAACACGCGTGGGCGAGCGCGCGTAGCTCTCCGAGCGACTCGGCCTCCACGATCGCTTGCTGGCAAGTCGAGATTGCCTCGGCCCACCGCGCCTGACGCGCTCGAACACCGCCGAGGTTCGAGCGCAGCCGCGCGCGCCACGCGCGAGCCTCGCCTTCGTGGAGTGGCTCGACGCAGCGTATTCCCCGCCGAAGCCACCGCACGGCCGCTGTCGAGCGCCTCACTTCGCTTGGCCACCTCCGCGTGACGATCACAGAGTCTGGCCTGCGCGATTGGATCATCGCGCACCAGCCGGCGAGCTTCGGTCAGCGCTCGCATCGCGTCCGCCGGCTCGCCGATCGCGCGGAGCGCTTCGCCGAGCTCCTCCCACGCCGCCGCCAGCGCCGCCGGGTCGGCCACGGCCCGATCCGCTCGTCCCGCCTCGATCGCCCGGCGATACAACCGCGCCGCGTCCGCGTGCGAGAACCGCTCGGTCGCGCGCTTGGCCGCGGCCATCGCGTAGCCGTGTGCGCGCGCGTGGTCGCCCGCCAGCGAGAAGTGGTGCGAGAGCACTGCCGGATCGGCATCAAGCTCGCGCCCCTGGTCGTGCTCGAGCCGCAGACCCACCGCCTTGTGGAGCTCACGCCGCAGCTTAAAGGGCAGGCTCGCGTAGGCAGCTTCTTGCAGCGCGGGACGTTTGAAGCGCACGTGTCCGTCCGCCTCACGGCCGAACACGCTGGACAGGCGGTCCCAGAAGCCCTCTTCGGGCAACGGGATGTCAGGAGCCATCACGTCGGCGAGCCGCCGCGGGTGGAACGTCAGCCCGAGCACGGCGGCGCGGCGAACCACCGCTCCGTCACGGGGATCGAGCGAGTCGATCCGCGCCATGGTGGCGGCGCCGACGCTGTCGGGGAGCTCATCGCGGTTCCCGGCCGCGGCCGCCGCGAGCAGGTCGAGCAGGAACTCGGGGCTTCCGCCGGAGCGCTCGACCGCGAGCGCGACGACGTGAGGAGGCAGGCGCTCTGCCTCGGGCGTGGCGACCGCGATCGCGTGCATGTCGTCCCGCGACAAAGGCCCCAGCTCGATCCGTTCGCGGTCAAGGTCGGCGAGCGCCAATCCTCCGCTCTGATCGCGTCGGGTAAGCAGGACCAGCCACGCCGACGAGGCGAGCTCGCGTGCGAGCGCGCCAAACAGAGCCGCCGACGCCGCGTCCATCAGGTGGGCGTGCTCAACCGCGACGATCGTCGGGACGACAAGCGCCCGGCCGAGGAACCGCAGCACGATCTCGTGCAGCTTGGCCGCGCGGCTCTCGGCGGCCAACTGGTCGACCTCCTTGGTGGGGGGCACGTCGAGATCGAGCACGATCGCGATCAGGGGAAGCCAGGGCACGAGGTCGGGCTGCGTGCCCTCGATCTCGTCTCTCAATCTCGTGAGCACGGCCTGTTCGGGCACTTCCCAGCCGATGTCGAGTAGTTGACGGAGGAGGTCGCGCCACGTCGAATACGGCGTGTCTCGCGTGAACACCTCACAGGTCGCGTGCAGCATTCGCATGCCGGAGCCGAGCTCGAGCGCCTCGGCCAGCAGACGCGACTTTCCGCTCCCCGTCTCGCCGACGAGCTCGACCATCCCGCCCGCTCCTCGCCGGGCGTCGTCGATCGTGCCGCGGAGCAGCTCCATCTCACTGTCCCGGCCGACGAGCGGCAACGTTGGCCGTGTCCGCTCCTCGGAAGCGGCGCGGGTCGGCGGTCCGACGTCCCACGCCTGGATCGGGTGCGACTTGCCCTTGACCGAGAACGGCTCGAGCGCGCTCTCCTCGAACCGCGTCTTTGCGTACCGCAGCACGTCTCGCGTCGCGAAAAGATGCCCGGCCGGCGCCTTACCCATCAGACGAGCGGCTAGGTTCACCGTGTCCCCCATGACCGCGTACCAGCGCCGGTATGCGGGACCGACCTCACCGGTGAACACGGGACCGCGATTGACCCCTGCCTGGACGGGCATCGGCAGGTCCGCCTCGATGATCTCGCGCAGGGTGAGCAGCATCCGCTCGTCGTCATCCCCGACGGCGCGCGGAGCACCCGCGCTCAGGCGGATCTTGCCGCCGTCCGAGGAGATGTCCGAGTCGAGGAAGCAGACCTCGTAGCGGTCGCACGCATCCTGGACGATGCGCACAAGCTGGTCGAGCCGTTCTCCGGCCACCGGCAGGCCCCGGCGCTCGATCACGTCGTCAAGACCCTTGAACTGAAGGAACGCGATCGACGCGGTCCGGTGCTCGGGTGGGGCTTGGGTGTCCAATATGTGAGCGCGGACCGGAGCCGAGAGCGTCCGCGCCATCGCGGCGTCCGAGGGGAGCGCGAAGCCGTCGGACGGCGTCCATTGGCCTGGCGCCGGCGTGCGGGCGAGCAGGAGCCCCGATCCCACCTCGGCGCCCAGGCATGCCCGCGGCAACACGGACGCGGTATCGGGACTGAGCAGAATCTGCCCCGCCGAGGCGAGGCCCTCCATCGCCACGACGGTCGTCGCGCCGCGGCCGCCGATCAGCAGCTCTCGATGACTTCCGCCGGCGAGGAACATCGCATATGAGCCACTGTGCACTCCGACCGACATCCGCAGAACGACTTCGCTTCCCCCGGCGCGGATCCGGCCGACCTCACGGAGCGTGCGGCGCATCTCGGCCGCTGCCGCGCACGCTTGCAGAACATGCTCGTCGCCTTCGAACCACAGGAGCATCGCGTCCCCGCCGAACTTCAGCAGCGAGGCGCCGCGATCGTACGCCTTGCCAAGCAGCGCCGAGAAACACGCATTGATCGCGTCCACGAGATGCTCGGCTCCCTCCTTGCCCGTGCGAGCCAGCCGCTCGGACAGCTTGGTGAAGCCGGACACATCGGCGAACACCATCGTTCCGTCCAGAATTTCCGCGAATTCCTCGGCGGGGTCGAACCCCCGCCAGAGCAGCATCCGCGGGACATAGCACTCGAGCGTCCTGGTCCCCGAACTCACCGCCCCCCTTCTGCCTCCTCAGGTCTCGAGTAACGCATCGAGGATCTCGCCGTAGGCGCTTAACGTGATCGAGATGTGGCCGTCGCCCGGCCGCAACTGCGCCTTGGCGCCGGGCACATGCGTGGCCAGCCATTCGCCGTGCGAGACCGGGATGAAATGGTCCTCGGCCCCGTGCCAGATGTGGATGGGAGCGGCGACCTGATCGAGCTCGAACCCCCAGTCGGCGACGAGCGCGAGATCGTCGTCGTGCCAGCCCCAGATGCCCGACTTGAGCGATCGCTCGATCTGGCGCACGGTGTGCTCGGCGTATGCGCCGCTGACGGCGCGGCGGTCGGCGTCGCAGAACAGAGTGCCCCACACCTGCAGCAGCTGATCGGGCGAGACGCCGTCGACCGCGGCGGCCTCGCGCTCGAGGTATTCGCGAAGCACGCGCTCGCCCGACCGAGCGGCTCCGTATTCCTCGATGTTGTCCTCGCCCATGTCGGCCGTCCAGTCGAAGTCTTCTGCGTCGAGCGGCGCCGGCGTTGCGATCGCCGCCACGCCGATCACCCGGTCCGGGATGAGCGCGGCGCAGGCAATCGAGTGCGGGCCGCCACCGGATCCGCCGGAGCAGTAGAAGCGGTCATAGCCCAACGCGTCGGCGATCGCGACCACGTCGGCCACGCAGGAAGCCACGGTGCGACCTGGGTGCCGATCGGACGCGCCGTATCCCGGCCGTGAGTACGCGATGTGGCGCACGCCGCGCTCGGCACCGGTTTCGATCAGGCGATAGAACGGTCCGGCGGCTCCGGGAGTTCCGTGAAAGAAGATCAGCGGAATCCCGTCGGGCGGGCCACCGAGCGCGACCTCAAGCGTGCGACCGTCGCCGGCGGTGACCGACAGTGCATCGAGCTGCCAAACGCTCACCGCACAAACGTATCCGACGCGCCGGGCGCGGGGGAAGGGGTGTGCGCCGCGCCCGGCGGAGGCCGGCGCGGCGCTACCCGACTACTTCAGCTCGACGGTGCCGCCGGCCTCCTCGAGGTCGGCCTTGAGCTTGTCGGCCTCCGCGCGGTCGATCCCTTCCTTGATCGGCTTGGGCGCCTCGTCGACGAGCGCCTTCGCCTCCTTGAGGCCGAGGCCCGTCGCCGCGCGCACGACCTTGATCACCTGGATCTTCTTGTCGCCAGCGGCCTGGAGCACCACGTCGAACGCGGTCTGCTCCTCGGCTTCCTCGCCGCCGCCATCGGCCGCGGGGCCGGCGGCAGGGGCTGCTGCCGCCACGGCCGTCGCGGAGACGCCGAACGCCTCCTCGAGCGCCTTGATGCGCTCGGACAGCTCGAGCACGGAGATTGACTTGAGCTCGTCGATCCATTCTTGGGTGCTGGGCATGGTTCCTCCTTATGCGTCCGACGGCTGGTCGTCCGCCGCTGATTCTTGTTCAGGTTGATCTGCTGCCGGCTCGGGTTCGGTGGCGGCTTCCGGCTCGGGTTCCGCGGCAGCCTCGGCCTCGGGCTCCGTCTCCGCAACCGCAGCGGCCTCAGGCTCGGGCTCGGGCTCCGCGGGCGCAGCGGCCTCAGGCTCTTGCTCCGCAACCGCGGCCGCCTCCGGCTCGGGCTCCGCGGGCGCAGCGGCCTCAGGCTCCGGCTCCGCAACCGCGTCGGGCTCCGGCTCCGCAACCACAGCGGCCTCCGGCTCCGGCTCCGCAACCGCGGCGGCCTCAGGCTCAGGCTCGGGCTCCGCGGACGCCTCCGGCTCGGGCGCCGGCGCGGTCCCGCTCACGAGCCCCTTCTCCGCGATCTGCTGGAGCTGGATGGCGATCCCCGCGATCAGCGCGTTGAGCGTCCGGACGAGCCCGGACAGTGGCGCCGCGATCGTGCCGACGAGTTGCGCGTGGAGCACCTCGCGTGCGGGCAGGCGCGCGATCGCGCGGACGTCGTCCGCGCTGAGCGTCGTGCTGTCCATCAGACCGCCCTTGAACTCGAGCGTGTGCATCGTCCGCGCGGCCTCGTTCAGCGCCTTGGCCGCGAGCGCGGCGTCGCCTGAGACGAACGCGAGTGCGGTCGGTCCCTGGAGCAACGCCTTGAGCGCCTCGGCGCCGGCCTCGTCGGCGGCACGCTCGGACAGCGAGTTCTTGACGATCCGGAACTTCGTGCCCGAGTCGCGCAGCTTGGTGCGCAGCTCGGCCGCCTGTGCCACAGAGATCCCCCGGTAATCGACGGCGAACACGGCGTCCGCCGATCTGATCTGGCCGGCGATCTCCTCTACGACTGCTGCTTTCTGGTCTCGGTTCATGGTTCCTCTCGAAACGTAAAACGCCCGCTCATCGGCGGGCGTCGAACGCGGAACCAGAACGCGGCTCCAACTCTCGAGGCTCCGCCTGGCCCGGACTTACGGGAATCCGCCGGGGGTCTGGGGCATCGTCTCTCTGTTTGAACAGTCAGTCTAGGCTGCTACCGGCTCCTCGACGATGTCACGCGTACGCGTGGGATCGACCTTCACGCCCGGTCCCATCGTGGTGGCGACGGTCACTGTCCGGATGTACCGGCCCTTGGCCGCGGAAGGCTTGGCCCGGATCAGCTCGTCGATCACGGCCGCGTAGTTCTCGAGCAGCTTCTTGTCGTCGAAGTCGCGCTTGCCGATCACGAGATGCACGATCGCGTTGCGGTCGGTCCGGTACTCGACCTTTCCTGCCTTCGATTCCTCGACCGCGCGCGCCACGTCCATGGTCACCGTCCCCACCTTGGGGTTAGGCATCTTCCCCGCCGGACCCAGGATCCGACCGAGACGGCCCACGACCGGCATCAGGTCGGGCGTCGCGATCGCGACGTCGAAGTCGTCGAACCCGTCCTGGATCCGCTGGGCGAGGTCCTCGGCACCGACCACGTCGGCACCGGCCTCCTCGGCCTCGCGGGCCTTGTCGCCCTGCGCGAACACCGCGACCTTGACGTCCTTGCCGAGCCCGTTGGGAAGCGCGATCGTCCCACGCAACTGCTCGTCCGCGTGACGGACGTTCAGCCCCGTGCGGACGTGCACCTCAACCGACTCGTTGAACTTCACGCGCGCGAGCTGCTTGATCAGCGCCACCGCCTCAGCGGGCGAGTACTCACGCTCGCGGTCGAATCGCTGCTTGGCGTCTTCGTATGTCTTCCCGCGATGTGCCATGACCCTAAACGACCTCCACACCCATCGAACGAGCGGTACCGGCGATGATCTTCGCAGCGGCGTCGATGTCGCCGGCGTTCAGGTCCTTCATCTTCTTCTCGGCGATCTGCCGGAGCTGATCCTGAGTGATCTTGGCCACCTTGGTGCGGTTCGGCTCGGCCGAGCCCTTCTCCAGGTTCAGCGCCTGCTTGATCAGGACCGCGGCCGGCGGGCTCTTGGTCACGAACGTGAACGAGCGATCCTCGTAGACCGTGATCACGACCGGGATGACCGTGCCCAGGTCACCCTGCGTCTGCGCGTTGAACGCCTTGACGAACTCCATGATGTTGACGCCGTGCTGACCGAGCGCGGGGCCCACCGGCGGCGCCGGCGAGGCCTGCCCGCCGACCGCCTGCAACTTGATCTGTGTCAGAACTTTCTTTGCCATCGCCTAGATCTTCTTCACCTGATCGAACCCGACCTCCACCGGCGTCTCGCGCCCGAAGATCGAGACCAACACCTTCAGCCGCTGGGCGTCCTCGTTCACCTCTGAGATCTCGCCCGAGAAGTCTGACAGCGGACCGGAGATCACCTTCACCGACTCACCGATCGTGAACGTGGCCCGGCTGCGCGGACGCACCTCCTGCTCGCGGTGGAGCAGTCGGTTGACCTCGTCCTGGGTGAGTGGGACGGGCTCGTTCGAAGCGCCGACGAATCCGGTCACTCCGGGCGTGCCCTTCACGAGCGACCACGAGTCCTCGTTGAGATCCATGTTGACCAGCACGTAGCCGGGCATCGTGCGCTTCTCGACCGTGATCTTCTGGTTGTCCTTCATCTCGGACACCGACTCGGTCGGCACGACGATCTGCCGGACCGCCTGCTGCTGACCGAGCGAAATGATCCGGTGCTCGAGGTTGTGCTTGACCTTGTTCTCGTGACCCGAGTATGTGTTTACGACGTACCAGCGGAACATTCTGTTGTTCGATTGGCCTCTCTAGCCTGCGGCGCCGGTGGCGCCTACTTCAAGACGAAAGTGACGATCTTCTGGGACACCCAGTCCGATACGCCCAGGAAGACCGCGGCGATGATCACGAAACCGATCACCACTCCGGTGGCCTGCATCACCTGACGGCGATCGGGCCACTGTACTCGTTGCAGCTCTCGCCAGCTTCCTTGCAGGAAGCCGATCAGGCGGGTGATCGTGTTCGGTTCCCGCTCGACGACCGCCGCGCCGCGCCCGCCGCCGGGAGCAGCTACCTCGCCGCCAGGGCCGGAGCCACCGGACCCGCCTCCTCCGTCGTAGCCACGGCGCCGCCGGCGCCCGCCGCGTTCGGAGATCGAGTCCTCGATCTCGCGCTCGAACTCCTCCTCGTCCTCCTCGTCGCCGGGCTCGGGCTCGGCGGGACGGGCGAACTCGAGTTGCTCCTCGGCGAGCTCGACGTCGGGCATGGCGTGCTCGAGCGGAGCCGGCGCGCCCGCGTATTCGTGGCGGTCGTCGTCCGCGCCCTTGTCGTCGGACTCATCCGACGTCACCTCAGCATCGGCGTCCGGCGCGTTCTCGAACGAATCGCCGCCGACGTCGACGGGCTCCAGCTCCGGACCGCCGTTGTCGTCCTTTAGCTCGGGCGTGCCGTTCTGGCCCTCGAGCTCGGTGTCGCCGTTGTCGAAGCGATGCGTCGCGGTCGGCAGCCCCTGGCTCGGGTCCACAGGCGTGCCCGGCTGCGCAGGCCGCCGGTCTCTGGCGCGTTTGCGGTTACGGGCCACGGAACAACACTCCGGTCGAGCTCAGCGCGTTTCGCGGTGCGGCGTGTGGCACCTGCACCAGCGGCAGTACTTGCGCAGCTGCAGCCGCTCCGGGTTGTTCCGCTTGCTCTTATTCGTCTGGTAGTTCCGTCGCTTGCACTCTTCACAGGCGAGAGTCGCAGCAATCCGAACGTCTCCGCGAGCCATGGTGGGCGCTTCCGTCTGGAATGGTCAGGGTCCGGCTACCGGACCGCGGGCGCGAGAACGAACGCCGCCCGGCGCCAAGAGCCCAGTGTAGCGGCAGGCTCGTGAGCTGGAGATGCCTCGCAGCTATTCGACCAACTCGATCGGAGACACCTCCAGATCGAGCCACCGATCGCCGCGGAGGATCCGAATCGCCAGCGGGCGGCCGATCGCGTCCTGGCTCATCAACCGCTGCACGTCGTCGACGCGCTCAATCGCCTGCCCACCGAGCTCGACGATCAGGTCCTCGGCGCGGAGCCCGGCTCGCTGGGCGGGACTGCCTTGCGACACCTCGACGACCTCAACGCCGGCGCTGCGGCCCACGCGCACGCGCGCGTGAGGCGGTAGTGGGCGCGGGCCGGCGGCGATCCCGATCCAGGCACGGCGCACACGGCCGTCGCGCATCAGCGTGCCGACGATCTGGCGCGTCGCGGCGTTGATCGGGACCGCCAGCCCGAGCCCGACGCCGGCGACCGCGGTATTGATCCCGATCACCCGCGCCGAGCTGTCGACCAGCGCGCCGCCCGAGTTTCCGGGGTTCAAAGCCGCGTCGGTCTGGATCACGTTGTCGATGTGCCGCACGGTCCGCCCCGCCCGCGCCGGAAGCGAGCGCCCGAGCGCGGATACGACCCCGGCGGTGACGGAGCCGGCGAACCCGTTGGGGTTGCCGATCGCCACCACCAACTGTCCGACCCGCAGGTGCTCGGCCTCGCCGAGCGTTGCCGGGGTCAGGCCATCGCCGTCGGCTCGCAGAACCGCGAGGTCGGTCAGCCGATCGGTGCCGACGACGCGCCAGCTGAGCTCACGGCCGTCGACGAACGTCGCCTTCCCCGAGCGACCTGGACCCGCGACCACGTGGGCCGAGGTGACCAGGAAGCCGTCCGGGGTCAGGGCCACCGCGCTGCCGGCGCCCGCCGGCACCTGACCGTTCCGGCCTCGTCGCATCACCCGCAGGTTCGCAACGCTCGGCGCGACGCGCTCGGCGACGTCGACGACGACCCGGGAGTAGGCATCGAGCGCCTCGGCCTCCCGCCGCTCGGCGTCGTTCTCTTGATCGTGGTGCTGCTCAGCGGTTGTACTCATCGTGCGTCCCGATGCCTACAGGCTGACCGACACCGCGCGCTCGTCGGCGCCACGGACGATCGTCAGCTCCAGCTGCCCGCCCGCCTGAGCGGCGTCGATGGCCACGTAAAGCGCCTCGATGCGGTCCACTTCCTTGCCCGCGATGGCGACGATCAGGTCGCCGCGCTCGAGCCCGGCCTGGTCCGCTGCGCTACCGCGCTCGACCGCACGGACCAGGATCCCGTCGCGCTCGGGCAGCCCGACCGCCCGTCGCAGCCGGCGCGCGACCCGAGGCGGCGCGATCGCGACGCCCAGGCGCACGCGCTTGGGTGACTCGCCGCGCCCCAGCTGCTCGACCCGCTCACGCGTCGCGCGATCGGCCGGCACGGCCAGGATCAGGCCGCCGTCCGCGCGCACCGCGTTGATCCCGAGCAGGCGCCCCGCGCCGTCGACCAACGGGCCGCCGGACGATCCACGCGGCAGCGGAGCCGTGTGCTCGATCGCGCCGCTGATCCGCCGCCCGCGGGGGCCACGGAAGCTGCGTGCAGGCGATGACACGAACCCGGGCGTGACGCGGAGTCCGCGACCCCCCGGATTCGCGAGTGCCAGGACGGAGCGTCCAATTAACACCGCATCGTCCGAAGCGTCGTCGGCCCATTCGATCGGCTCGATGTCGGCCGTGTCGGCCTCGATCACCGCGAGGTCGAGGTCCTGATCTGAGGCCAGGACCTTGCCGGTCTCGCGCCGGCCGTCGTGGAAGGTGACGGTCGCCTCCTCGCCCCGCAGGTTGTGGGCGTTGGTGAGGATCCGGCCCTGTCCGACCACGAACCCGGAGCCCCTTCCCCATCCCTGGCCGAGCCCGATCACCTTCGGACCGGTGCGCTCCGCCGCCGTTTGAATCGCGCTCTCCAACTCTTCAAGAACAGTCATTTCCGACCATTTCTCCTTCGCTAACTACTGACTTGCAAAATGCAAGTGACAACTCTATCACCGATAGACGAGCGGGCCATGCAGGTCCTTCCCCCACCCTGCGTACGATCTGGATGTGGCCGCACCGCACATCGCAGTCGACGAAGACGACGAGACCGAGGCGACGCCCGGAGGGCTCGACGCGGTCTCGCGGTCCGCACTCGCCGACGCGCTGACCACTATCGGCGACCGTTGGACGCTGCTCGTGGTTGCCGCGCTGCTCGACGGACCAATGCGCTTCGGGGACCTGCAGGAGGACGTCGAGGGGATCGCGCCGAACGTCCTCACCCAGCGCCTGCGCCAGCTCGAACGGAACGCGCTGGTCGTGGCACGGCCGTACTCCGAGCGGCCGCCTAGGTTCGTCTACGAGCTGAGCTCGGCGGGCCGCGAGCTGGCGGGGGCGCTCCGGCTGATCGCCGGTTGGGGTGCGCGCAACGCCGACGGCTCGACGGCGCCGCGGCACGCGGTGTGCGGAACGCCGATGGAGGCACGCTGGTGGTGCCCGACGTGCGAGCGCACCGTCGACGACGGCGAGGACGAAGAGCTCCATTTCGCGTAGCGGGTGTGCCGGGCGGGCGGAGCCCGACGGACCCGCCGCCGTCTGAGAGACCTCTCACCGGTCGCGCAAGGCTCACTCCGGGAAGTAGAGAATGCGCGGATGCTTCGGCTGATCGGCATCGTCGTCTCCATCGGGTTAGCGGACTCACTCAACCCTTCGACGATCGCGCCGGCGCTGTATCTGGCGACCGGCGAGAACGCGCGCAACCGGGTGGCGCAGTTCACCGCGGGGGTCTTCGCCATCTATTTCCTGGGCGGCGCGGCGATCGCGGTCGGCGCCGGACAGCTGATCCGGCCGCTGCTCCCCCACCCGCATCATCACATCACCTCGATCATCGAGATCGCGGTCGGCTCCGCGATGATCGCCGCGGCCGCCATGATCTGGCGTCACCGGACAACGCTTGCGCGGCGCGATCCACCTGACTTCGACCCCCAGGGCAAGTCCAGCTGGGTCCTCGGGGCGTCGATCACCGCAGTCGAGCTGCCGACGGCGTTTCCGTACTTCGCGGCGATCGCAGCGATCGTCGGGTCAGACCTCGGCCCGGTGCGCGACCTCGTGCTGCTCGTGCTGTTCAACGTCTGCTTCGTGCTGCCGCTCCTCGGGATCCTCGGTGTCCTCACGTTCGCCGGCGACCGGGCCGAGCAGATGCTCGCAACGGGGCGGGAGTTCCTCCAGCGTCACTGGCCGACGGTGCTCGCCGGACTGGCGCTGGTCGCGGGACTGTTCGTGGTGGCGCTCGGCGTGACCGGGCTCGCGGCCAACCACAGCCGCCTGGCCAGGCGGATCCACCAGACGCTTCGCAGCGGGTAGGGCATCATGCGCCGCCCGCACCGGCGCCCATGTGGCGCAGCACGGCCGCCCATGTGGCGCCGCGCCCACTGTTGCGACCTAACATCGAGCGTGCCATGGCGACGACCCAACCGGACGCCACCGGGATGGAGGCAGAGGACCTGCAAAGGCTGCTCGACGGCCGCCACGCCGACCTGCGCCGCCAGATCCTCGAGGTGCTCGGCCAGCCCGAATTCGCGCCGCCGCTGGCAATCCCGACCGCCGAGTACTGCGAGCGCGTGCTCGCCTGGATGCAGACGATCGCCGACGAGGGCCTGACCGCCCCGGGCTTTCCGGCGGAGTTCGGCGGGCAGGACGACCCGGGGGCGAACATCGCCGGGTTCGAGACGATCGCGTTCGGCGACCTGTCGCTGCTGGTCAAGTTCGGCGTGCAGTTCGGCCTGTGGGGCGGCGCGATCCAGCAACTCGGCACCCGGGTCCACCACGAGCGCTATCTGAAGCCGACCGCGTCGCTCGAGCTGACCAGCTGCTTCGCGATGACCGAGACCGGACACGGCTCCAACGTCCAGCAACTCGGCACGACCGCCACGTACGACCCCGACAGTGGCGAGTTCGTGGTCGACACCCCCATCGACGACGCGCGCAAGGACTACATCGGCAACGCGGCCTGCCGCGCCCGCATGGCCGCGGTGTTCGCGCAGCTGATCGTCGCCGGCGAGTCGCACGGCGTGCACGTGCTCGTCGTCCCCATCCGCGACGAGAACGGCCACGTGCACGAAGGCGTCCGGATCGAGGACTGCGGCGAGAAGATGGGGCTGAACGGGGTCGACAACGGCCGCATCTGGTTCGACCACGTCCGCGTGCCCCGCGACGCGCTGCTCAATCGGTACGGGGGCGTCAACGCCGCCGGCGTGTACGAGAGCCCGATCGAGAACCCGAACAAGCGCTTCTTCACGATGCTCGGAGCGCTGATCCAGGGACGTGTGTGCATCTCGGGGGCATCGATCAGCGCGGCCAAGACCGCGCTGACGATCGCGGCGCGCTACGGCCTGCGGCGCGAGCAGTTCGGGCCTCCCGACGAGCCCGAAGTCGTGCTGCTCGACTACCGCACCCACCAGCGCCGGCTGATGCCGCTGCTGGCGAAGACGTACGCGCTCCACTTCGCCCAGGCGGAGCTGCTCGAGAGCTTCCACGAGCGCCACACCACGGGCAAGCCGTCCGAGCGCGAGCAGCGCCGGCTCGAATCGTTCGCCGCCGCGATGAAGGCGACATCGAGCTGGCACGCCACCGAGACCATCCAGACTGCCCGCGAATGCTGCGGAGGCGCCGGCTATATGAGCGTCAACCGGTCCGCGGCACTGAAGGCCGACACCGAAGTGTTCACGACGTTCGAGGGCGACAACACGGTGCTGATGATGTTGGTCGCGCGCGGCCTGCTGACCGACTATCGCGACGACTTCGGCGAGCTGAACCCGCGCGAGCTCGTTATGTACGTCGCCGAGCAGGCCGTCGAGACCGCCGTCGAGCGGCTGTTCGCGCGCAAGATCGCCCAGGTGCTCGCGGACGTCGTCCCCGGGCGCGACGAGACCGGCGACCTGCTTCAGCGCGAGAATCAACTGGAGCTGTTCCGCTGGCGCGAGGGGCACATCACCGCCTCGATCGCGCAGCGGTTCAAGCGGGGGATCGACGAGGGCTTCGACCCGTTCGAGGTGTTCCGGGCCGTCCAGAACCACGCCGTGGCGGCCGCCCACGCCCACAGCGAGCGGGTCGTGCTGGAGGCGTTTGCGCGCGCGGTCGACGCCTGCGAGGAGGGTCCGGTGAAGGAGGCGCTCGGCCGGCTGTGCGATCTCTACGCGCTTCACCGGATCGAGCTCGACCGGGGCTACCTCCAGGAGCACGGTCGGCTCACCGGACCGCGCTGCAAGGCGGTCACGCGCGAGGTCAACCGATTGTGCGACGAAGTGCGCGGCGACGGCGCGGCGCTCGTCGACGCGTTCGGGATCCCCGACCAGGTGCTCCGCGCGCCGATCGGCCTGCGCGATCCCTTCTGAAACGTGGCCGACTACATCGACCTGCAGCGGATCGGCGAGCTCGAGGATGTGATGGGAGCCGAGGCGCCGGCGATCGTGTCGTCGATGCTCGACAACATGACGGCCGCGATCGACGAGGTCGAGCTTGCCATGGGCGACCGCGATCTCGATCGCGCGACGAGTGCTGCGCATCGATGTCGGAACGACGCGATGATGCTCGGGGCCCAACAGCTATTGGCGGCGCTGACCGACCTCGAGGCGGCGACACGCCAAGCGGATGGAGCCGGCGCCGACGCGGCACTCGAGCAGGTGAGGCTGGTGTGGCCGCCGACGCGCGACGAGCTGTCAGCCAGCGCGAACCCTCCATAAAAGCTGCAGCCGTGAGTCAAGCTCCGGCGCCATGGAGACGATTAGGACGTCATGGAGCGACACATCCTCGTCGTCGACGATCACGAGCTGAACGTGGCGCTACTCGAGCGCCTGCTCGAGCTAGAGGGACACGAGGTTCGCGCCGCGGACTCGCTTGCCGCCGCTGAGCGCGCGCTCGCCGAGGAGCACCCGGCGGTGATCGTGCTCGACCTGAACCTCCCTGACGGCAGCGGCCTCGACCTGACGCGCAAGCTCAAGTCCCACCCGGGGACGGCCTCGATCCCGATCGTGGCCTGCACCGCCGGAGTGCTGCCGGCCGACGAGCACGAGGCGCTCGAGGCCGGATGCGACGCGTACGTGTCAAAGCCGATCGACCTCCAGCGCTTCTCGACGGTGATCGCCTCGATGCTGGCGTCGTAGCCCGTCTCGGTAGTGTTCGGGCCGTCACGGCCCATGGACTTCGAGTTCTCAGACCGCTGCAACGAGCTCCGCGAGCGCCTGCTGGCGTTCATGGACGAGCACGTCTACCCCGCCGAGGCGGTGTACGAGGAGCAGCTCGCCGCCTCGGGTGACCCGCATTCGGACCCGCCGGTGATGGAGGAGCTGAAGGCGCGCGCGCTCGAGCTCGGCCTCTGGAACCTGTTCCTCCCCCACGGCGGGGAGCAGTGGGGCGCGCCGGGTCTCAGCAACGTCGACTACGCGCCGCTGGCGGAGATCATGGGGCGCAGCCACATCGCCTCTGAGGCGTGCAACTGCTCCGCGCCCGACACCGGAAACATGGAGGTGCTGGCCCAGTTCGGTACCGCTGAGCAGAAGGACCGCTGGCTCGCACCGCTGCTCGAGGGCGAGATCCGCTCGGCGTTCGCGATGACCGAGCCCGCGGTGGCCAGCTCGGACGCGACCAACATCGAGCTGCGGATCGAGCGCGACGGCGACGAGTACGTGCTCAACGGGCGCAAGTGGTGGATCTCCGGCGCGATGCGCGAGCGCTGCCGGATCATGATCGTGATGGGCAAGACCGACCCGAGCGCCGCCACGTTCCAGCAACAGTCGATGATCCTCGTCCCGCGCGACACGCCGGGGCTCCAGATCGTCCGCAACCTCCCGGTGTTCGGCTACATCGACCAGGAAGGCCACGCCGAGCTGGTGTTGGAGGACGTCCGCGTCCCCGCTTCGAACCTGATCAGCGAGGAGGGCCACGGTTTCCTGATCGCGCAGGCGCGGCTCGGGCCGGGCCGCATCCACCACTGCATGCGCTGTATCGGCGCCGCGGAGCGGGCGCTCGAGCTGATGTGCGCGCGGGCGGCATCCCGCACCACCTTCGGCCAACCCGTGGCCGCGCGCGCCAACATCCAGGACTGGATCGCCGAGTCGCGGATCGAGATCGACATGGCGCGGCTCCTGACGCTGCGCGCGGCATGGCTGATGGACACGGTCGGCAACAAGGCCGCACGCACCGAGATCGCCTCGATCAAAATCGCCGCTCCCGACGTCGCACTGCGGGTCGTCGACCGCGCGATCCAGGTCCACGGCGGCGGCGGCGTGTCCGACGACTTTCCGCTCGCGTGGATGTACGCCCACCTGCGGACGCTTCGCTTCGCCGACGGACCCGACGAGGTCCACAAGCGATCGATCGCGCGGATGGAACTCCGGCGCGTGGCCTCGCCGGATACCGTCCCCGGCTAGAGCGGTCATCGCTAGTTAGCCGTCGCTCGGGACCAAGAAGAAGGTCCCGTGACCGAGGTAAGCCCGCCGTAATCAGCCGGCCCGCGACTCAGCGCCGGCCGGGACGCCGGGCGACCGCGAACGACATCAGCGCGCTCGACCACAGCGCACCGGCGGCCGGCAAGGCCAGCGCAGGCCCAGGTGCGGTCGCGAGCGCGGCGATGCCGCATGCGAGCAAGACGATCCCGATCAACGCGATGTCGTAGCTGCGCAACCGCACGATGCCCGCATCATCGGCATCTCGCGGCGTCTCCTTGACAGCAAACGCACAGAGAACGGAATGAGCGCGCCCGAGCACCGCATATCCTCACCGCGTGGGCGATCTCGACGGCCGGACGTTCCTGATCACCGGGGCCAACACGGGCATCGGCAAGGAGACCGCGCGGTGCCTCGCAAACCACGGCGGCCGCGTGCTGCTGGCCTGCCGGTCGGCCGAGAACGGGCGCAGAGCGATCGACGAGATTGCCGGCGAGACCGGTAACGAACAGCTCGAGCTGCTATCGCTCGACCTCGGAGACCTCGCCTCAATCAGGGCGTGTGCGGACGAGTTCTTGGCGCGCAAAGAGCCGCTGCACGTCCTGATCAACAATGCCGGCCTCGCCGGCGGCCGAGGTATGACCGCGAGCGGCTTCGAGCTCGCGTTCGGGACCAACCACATCGGGCCGTTCCTGCTGACGAGCCTGCTGCTCGACCGGCTGCGTGAGAGCGCCCCCGCCCGGATCGTGAACGTCGCGAGCGTCGCGCACTTCGCCGCCACCGGGATCGACTTCCAGGCCGTGCGCAGCCCCACGCGGTCGGTCACGGGGAGGCGCGAGTACGCGGTCTCGAAGCTGGCCAACGTGCTCCACGCCCGGGAGCTCGCGCGCCGCCTCGACGGCAGCGGCGTCACGACCTACTCGCTGCATCCGGGCGTGATCGCGTCCGACATCTGGCGGCGGGTGCCGTGGCCGGTGCGTGGCCTGATGAAACGGCGCGTGGACTCGCCCGAGCAGGGGGCGAGGACGTCGCTGTACTGCGCCACCGCGCCCGACCTCGTCGGCGAGAGCGGCCGCTACTACGACGACTGTGCGGTCACGCAGCCCGGCACGGCGGTGACCGCAAGCCTCGCCGAGGAGCTCTGGCAGCGCAGCGCGGATTGGGTCGCGCCGGGCTGAGTGACGAAGGCGTTGGCGACTGCCTGGGCGGGGGGCCGGACAGCCGGGCCCGGCCCCCGCGACGGTCAGATCACGGCGACAGCAGGTTCAGCGTGTTGGTGCCGTCGTCGACGTAGTAGACGCCCGAGCCGTCAGGCGTGAGAGTCAAACCGAACAGATCCCCCCCATTCGGGTCGGCCGGCACCACCCCGTTCTGGGCTCCGCGCGGCGTGGTTTCGACGACGTTGCCGTCGAGCCCGTTGGCCGTCAGGATGTCGCCGTTCGGGGCGAGCGTCATCCCCAGCGGGCCGTTCAGCGGCATGCCGCCGAACACGGTCTCGCCGCCGCCCGTCGCCGGGAAGAAGCGGAACGGCGCGTCGGGGATCGCCGCGACCCGGCTGTTCTGCGTGTCCGCGACATACAGCGTCCCGTCACGCCCGAGCGCGACGCCAGTCGGCCCGACGACGAGCGCGGCCGGATCGGTTCGCTCCGCGAACCCGGTGCCGATCACGTTCTCGGCGAGCACAAACGGGCGGATGCCCGCAATCGTCAACAGTTGGATCCGCACCACCGTCCCACGGTTGACGACACCGCCGGGAACGGTCGGGTCGGGCGAGGCCGCCAGCGTTCCGTTGAGCACATTGGTCACATACAGCGTCGTGTAGAAGCCGTGGTCGACCGAGGTCATGTCCCAGGGGCCGTTGATCGGGCCGCCGGCGATCGTCTCGACCACCTTGCCGTCGCTGTTCAGTACGAGCAGACAGCCGGCCTTTGCGGTGTTCGAGATGCCGTTCGAGGTCGGGAGGCTGCCGACGATCACGAACCCGCTGCGGGTGACCGCGAGCGCAGTCGTGAGCCCGATGCCGCCCGGACACGGTCCCGGCAGCCCATGGGGGTTGATCTTGGCGAACAACGGCGCGTCCCCCGCGTTCTGATCCATATCGCCGGGCGGGATCTGCACGATCGTCGTGCCGGTGCCCTGTGCGTTCCCCTTGTTGTTGAAGTTGCTGACGAGCACGTCGCCCTGCTGCAACTTGCCGACGGTCCGAGGGACGGTCACGATGCCGTACGGGTTGACGTCTCCGTTCCCGGGCACCGTGGTCGCCAGCGTGGACGGCGTGAGCCCTTCGATGAACGACGCCGGTTGGGCGCCCGCGGCACCCGCGCCGAGTGCGAACCATCCGCATAGACACACGAGCGTCGGCAGGACCGCTCGTCTACCTGTGGCTCCGAGTCGCGCACGGGCGGCAACCGCCCGTGGATGGGAGCTCGGAGGCTGATCGGAGATCATGGGTCTCCTCCTTCGTTGTTGAGTAACCCTCCAGCCCGCACTGACCCCTCGCGACCCCCGAGCCTTCCGCGCGTAAGAACACCTTCATGGAACCGACACACGGCGATCAAGCGCCGGAGCTCATGATCTCTGGGCTGCGGGTCCGTCCGGTCGTGGTCGTACCCGACCGCCCGGTGCAGACCGCGGCCGGCGTCATGGCCAGCACGCCGCTCGTCCTGATCGACCTTGAGACGCGCGAGGGGCTTGTGGGCTGCAGTTACGTGCGCTGCTACACGCCGCTCGCGCTGGCCGCGACGGCGCGGCTGCTCGAGGACCTGGGCGACATCGTCGTCGGCCTCCGGCTCGATCCGGACGCGGTGCAGGCCACGCTACAGGCCCGGTTCCGCCTGCTCGGGCTCCAGGGCCTCGTCACGATCGCCACCGCCGGCGTCGAGATGGCCGCCTGGGACGCCAAGGCCAAGGCACGCGGGGTTCCGCTGACAAAGCTCCTCGGCGGGGAGCCTCGACCGATCCCGGCGTACGCGAGCCTGCGCACGATGGCGCCGGGCGCCGCCGCGGAGAAAGCAGGCGAGGCGACGCGGGCCACGCCCGAATCGCCGCCAGGTCGCGGACGCCGATCGCGCTCGGGGAGAACTGGTGGGGGCCACACGACACGGAGAAGAGCATCGCGGCGCGCGCGTCCGACTACGCGACGCTCGACGTGATGAGGCTCGGCGGGGTGCGCGGTTGGCTGGCCGCGGCCTCGCTCGCCGCGCGCGCCGGCCTCCCCGCCTCGAGCCACACGTTCCCGGAGCTCAGCGTCCAGTTGCTGGCGCTCACCCCCACCGGTCACCGGCTCGAGTACCTCGACCACGCCGGCGCGATCCTGACCGAGCCGATCCGAGTCGCCGGCGGGCTGGCCTACGCGCCTGATCGACCCGGGAGCGGCCTCGAATGGGACGAGGCGGCGGTTCGGCGCTGGGCCGTCAGATGATCCCTCGCTCGCGCTCGGCCCATCGCTCGGCCCACTCGTCGAGCGGCCCGTATAGCGCGAGCAGCTCTCGCCCTTCGTCGGTCAGCCGGTAGCCCGCCTCCGCGGCCTCGACGATCCCCGCCGCGCGCAGCTCGGTGAGTCGGTCGTTGAGGACCGAAGAGCTGATCGCGCCGCACCGGGCCTGGGTCTGACGGAACGTCAGCGGTTCGTCGCGGAGCTCCCAGATCACGCGCAACGCCCAGCGCCGGCCAAGCAGGTCGAGCAGCGCCATGATCGGCCGGCCGGTGTCGGAGCCGCGTGCAGGCTCGCCAGGTCGAGGAATTCGGGTCATCGGGGTTGCGCTTTTATTTCCGAAGCGCTACGGTGCCGGAGAGGTGCTCTTATTTCCGAAGCGGAGTGTAACCAATGACCCACGAGATCCAGACCGCGCGCATCGCGCCGCTCGAGCCGCCGTATTCGCCGGACGTCGAGGAGATGCTCCGAAAGTGGATGCCGCCCGGCACCGAGGTCGAGCCGCTCGCGCTGTTCCGCACGCTCGTCGTCCACGAGTCTCTCGCCGCGCGGATGCGGCCGCTCGGCGCGGGCATCCTCGGGCACGGGTTGCTCGAGCCCCGGGACCGCGAGCTGATGATCGACCGCACGTGCGCGCGCTGCGGCGCCGAGTACGAGTGGGGAGTGCACGCGGCCTTCTTCGGTCCGGCGGTGGGGCTGAGCGAGCGGCAGCTCGAGGCGACGGTCACCGGACCGGCGGACGATCCCGTCTGGTCCGAGCGCGAGCGCGCGGTGCTGATGCTCGCCGACGAGCTGCACGACACCGCGGAAGTGTCCGACGGGGTTTATGCCGAGCTCGAACGGCACTTCACCCCGGAGCAGATCCTCGAGCTGGTCGTGACCGCGGGCTGGTACCACACGATCTCGTTCGTGATCGGCGCTGCGAGGATTTCACTCGAACCATGGGCAGCGCGCTTTCCGGCTTGATCGCGTTCCCGCCACCGCCCGAGGAGCAAACCCATGTCCACATCGCCGAACGACTTCAACGCCCAGATCATCGAGGAGTTTCACGCCAACGACGGACGCGTCGGCGGCATGTTCGAGGGCACGACGCTGCTGCTGCTCCACCACGTCGGCGCCAGGAGCGGCAAGGACCGGATCAACCCGCTCGCGTACAACCGCGACGGCGACCGCTACGTGGTCTTCGCCTCCAAGGCGGGCGCGCCGACGAACCCAGACTGGTACCACAACCTGAAGGCCCACCCGAACGTATCGATCGAGGTCGGGACCGACACGATCGACGTCGTCGCAGCTGAGGCCACGGGCGAGGAGCGGGACCGCCTGTATGGGGCACAGGTCGAGCGCTCGCCGAGCTTCGCCGAGTACCAGGAAAAGACCGAACGGACGATCCCGGTCATGGTCCTGACGCCCACCGCCTGAGACATCACCGGATCAGCCTGCGGTACGCGCTCACCCAATCGGTGGCGATCTCCCGACGGGCCGCCGCCAGAGTGAGCGTGCCGTCGCACACCAGCGAGCGCAGACGATCCTCGAGCGCGTCCTTCGGATTCGGCGAGTCGCCCGACTCGGGCCACAGGTTGCGCGGATCGTTGACGGCGCCGCCGAGCTCGAGCGGCACCAGGTGGTCGTACTCGTAGTCGTGAAGCGGCTCGGTGTCGCCGTACGCGGCGAGACTCGCCCTCTTCTCAGGCTCGGTTACCGACTCCGGCGGGCGGACCGCCTCCGTATAGCCGCGCCGGCAGATCGTCGCGTGGATGTTGGCGTGGGTCACCGCCGGGCTGACCGCGCCGGGGGTGCAGCGCGGATCGGGCAATGAGAACAGCCCCGAGCCCCGCGCGTGGCACGAGCCCGCCGGCGGCTGCCGCTGCACGACGCTCGGGCTCGCGTTGCTCACGGGCAGCGCCCGGGGCGCGTCTGCCGACGCCGCCGCGTAACCGGCGAGGACCGCGCAGCCGACCACGGCGCACAGAAGCCACGCCAATCTGAGTACACACGCCCTCGACACCAGCGTGAGGCTAACCGCCGCCCCAGCGGAACCGCCCGGTGCGCTGACACAATCCAGTGTGATGAGCAAAGAGGAGTACGCACCGAAGATTTCCCAAGCGGCAATCGAGCCGCTTCCAAAAGACGCGTCTCGCCTGCTCATGATGCGCCGCGTCAACGCGATGACCGTGGACCAACGGCTCGATTTGTTCGAGCGCCTGTCGCGCCGCGTGATCTGGGCGCGGTCGGCGAAGCGGGTGAGATGACCGACCTGCTTGTGGACGTGCGGGATTTGAGAAGGGATCGAACGCCACGGTGCTCACGTCGCTCGGTCAGATCGCCATCGTGCAACAACTCCCCGGCCTGCCCGAGTGGCCACAACTGATCGAGGAAGCCGAGGTGTACGAGATCGAGGGCATGCGCGTCGTTGTGATGAACCGGGGAACACTGATCGACCTAAAGCGACGCCGGGGCTCGAACCAGGATCTCGCCGATATCGAGGCGATCGAACTGCTCGCCGAGCTCTGAGCCGCAGGAGTCCGCCTCGCGCCGCTTCGGCGACGAGCGCGTCAGAATCGCTACTCGACGATGGCCGACGGGATCGAGATCGAGCGCAAGTTCCTGGTCGAGCAGCTGCCGCACGACCTCGACTCGCATCCCCACCGGGAGATCGAGCAGGGGTACCTGGCGATCACAGACGACATCGAGGTGCGGGTACGCCGCTACGGGGATGAGGCATTCCTCACGATCAAGTCCAGCGGCGGCGAGTCCCGAGTCGAGGAGGAGATCGAGATCGACCGCCGCCGATTCAGCTCGCTGTGGCCGCTCACCGACGGCCGGCGAATCGAGAAGCGCCGCTACCGGATCCCGGCCGGCGACGGCCTGACGCTCGAGCTCGACGTCTACCACGGCCGGCTCGAGGGCCTGCTGACGGCCGAGGTCGAGTTCGGGTCGGTCGCCGATGCGGACGCATTCGTCCCGCCGGACTGGCTCGGGCGCGACGTCACCGACGATCGCCGTTACAAGAACCAGCGGCTCGCGACCCAGGGCCTGCCCGAGTGACACCAATACTCGTCGGATAGGCTGCGCCGCATGCCCACCTTTGTCCACACCTGCGTCCGCGTCCGCGACCCCGAGGCATCCGAGCGCTTCTACGGCCTGCTCGGGTTCGAGCGCCGCGGCCGGCTGAACTTCCAGACCGCGTACAACATCTACATTGGGCTCCCCGGGGACGGCGACACGCTCGAGCTGACCGTCAACGACGGGCGCGAGGAGGCTTACGATCTAGGCGAGGGCTACAACCACATGGCGCTCGTGGTCGAGGACCTCGACGCGCTGCTCGCCAAGCTCAGCGCCGAGGGAATCGAGCCCGAGAAGCCGCCGTACGCGCCCGGCGGCCGCGAGGAGATCGGGCGGATCTGCTTCGTCGCGGACCCCGACGGCTACCGCATCGAACTGATCGACAAGAGCTTCCCCACCCCGCAGGACCCCGACGACCGCTGACCGCGGGCCGGCGCCGGCGGGACTGCCTCGGGCGCATCGCTACTGATCCCGAGTTTCGCCGCACTCGCCGCCCCGCCGGCGGTGAGCGCGCGTTGACTCGAGCACAACCCGAGTTTCTCCACACCCGGACGGCTGCCGCCGCCCAGTGTGGGCTTGACCCCCGCCCAGTGCGGCTAACGTCACACTCGCGCAGCGGCCGGCGCCGAGTGTGGAGTTGACCCACCCCCAGCGCAGCCATCGGCACACTCGCGGGTCCGCCGGCGCCGAGTGTCCGGAAAACCCGGACCCGACGAGTGCCCGACAGGGCGTCCGGGTTACCTGAATCGCCCCTGGCGGGCGGCCGTTCCCTAGCAGTAGAGTGGCCTATCCGGCCGGTCGACCGTCGAGAGGAGAGGCATGTACGAGAAGAACGGGGACAAGTACTTCGTCGTCGACGCCCACCAGCACTTCTGGGACGCGAGCCCCGACAACTGGGTCAAGGGGCAGGAGCAGTACGCGAAGGGCTGGATCGAGTGCTTCCACGCGTACATGGGACTCGGCCCCCCGGAGACGCATTGGCCGCTGGAGAAGTTCATGAAGTACTCCGAGGACGACTACGTCCATGACGTGTTCGAGGAGGGCCACATCGACCACGCCATCCTCCAGTCGACTTACCTCAAGGAGTGGTACACGGAGGGCTTCAACACCGCGGAGCGCAACGCGCGCATGGTCGAGAGGTTCCCCGACAAGCTGATCGTCAACGGTCGGTTCGATCCGCGCGAAGGCGAGGCCGGGCTCAAGCAGCTCGAGGAGGACGCCAAGCGCTACAACCTCAAGGGCGTCAAGGTCTACACCGCCGAGTGGTACAAGGGCTCGCGCGGGTGGAAGCTGTCCGATCCCCAGGCACAGATGTTCCTCGACAAGTGCAAGGAGCTCGGGATCAAGAACATCCACGCCCACAAGGGCCCGACGATCTGGCCGCTCGACAAGGACGCGTTCGACGTCAAGGACATCGACATCGCCGCCACCAGCAACCCCGAGCTCAACTTCATCGTCGAGCACGTAGGTCTGCCGCGGATCGAGGACTTCTGCTTTATGGCGACGCAGGAGCCGAACGTGTACGCCGGCCTGGCCGTGGTCATCGGCGGCCTGATGCACGCCCGCCCGAGGTTCTTCAACAAGGTGATGGGCGAGCTGCTGTTCTGGGTTGGCGAAGACAAGATCCTGTTCGGCTCGGACTACGGGATCTGGGAGCCGAAGTGGCAGGTCGAGGGATTCATCGATTGGGTCATGCCTGACACCGAGGAGTACTCGGACTACCCGCACCCCACGACCGACAGCAAGAAGAAGGTCATGGGACTGAACGCGGCCAAGCTCTACGACATCGAGGTCCCGGCCGAGCTCCAACTGAAGAACGGCGGCACCCCGGCGGCGCAGGAGGACGCGCAGCTCGTCGAGTCCGCCTGACGATGACGAGGACGACGACCACGACGGCGATCGTGATCGACGCGCTCGCCGAGGTCTACGACCCCGAGCTCGATGAGCCGATCACGAGGCTCGGGTTCGTGTCCTCGTGCGACGTGAGTCCGGGCGGCGACGTCGAAGTCGTGCTGCGACTGCCGACGCCGCAGTGCGCGCCTAACTTCGCGTTCCTGATGGCAGCCGACGCACGTGCGGTGGTGCGCCGGCTGCCCGACGTCCGCGGCGTGAGCATCAGGCTCGAGGACCACTACACGGGCGACGAGATCAACGCCGCGCTCGGACGCGGCGACGGCTTCACCGGCGCGTTCCCGGGCGAGACCGTCGACGATGACCTTGCGGCGCTGCGCGAGCTGTTTCTCCGCAAGGCGCTGGTCGGGCGCGAGTCTCGGCTCTGCGAGATGCTGCTGAGACACGGGGCCACCCCCGAGGAGGTTGCCGCACACCGCCTCGAGGACCTGCCAGAGGACGATCCCGACGCCCACCGGTGCGTCGAACTGCGGCAGCGGCTCGGCCTGGCGCACGACCCCGGCGAGCCCGCGTTCGTGCTCCCGAACGGCGAGCCGGTCGCCGCGGCCGACCTGAAGCGGTGGCTGCGCACGGCCCGGCTCGTCCGGATGAGCCTCGAGGTCAACGGCGGTATCTGCCGCTCGCTTCTGCAAATACGCCACGGCGTGGCGATCGACGATCCTGAGGAGGTTTTGCGATGAAGGCCGCGAGGTTGCACGCCTATCACGAGCCACTGAAGCTCGAAGAGATCGACGAGCCCAAGATCACGGGCCCGCTCGACGTGATCGTGCGGATGGGCGCCGCCGGGCTGTGCCGGACCGACCTGCACATCCAGGAAGGGCAGTGGGCAGAGAAGTCCCAGGTCGTCCTCCCCTACACGCCCGGGCACGAGAATGCCGGGTGGATCCACGAGGTCGGCTCGGGGGTCACGAACGTCGCGGTCGGCGACACCGTGATCGTGCATCCGTTCATCGCCTGCGGGCTATGCGGGCCGTGCCGGCGCGGCAACGATATGCACTGTCTGAACGGCTCGTTCCCAGGCATCAACCGTGACGGCGGATTCGCCAACTTCCTCCAGACGTCGGCCCGCTCGGTGGTGAAGCTGGCGCCAACGCTCGAGCCCAAGGACATCGCCGCGCTTGCGGACGCCGGCCTCACCGCGATCCATGCCGTCAAGAAGGCGATCCCGGTGCTCGAGCCGGGCACGACCGCGGTGGTGATCGGCGCCGGCGGCCTCGGGCACATCGGGATCCAGTGCCTGAAGGCGATGACGTCGGCCCAGGTCATCGTGGTCGACCCTTCCGAGAAGGCGCTCGCGCTCGCGGGTGAGGTGGGGGCCGATCACACGGTCAAGGTCGAGGGCTCCAAGCACGTCGACACGGTCAAAGAGATGACTGACGGGCTCGGCGCGGAGGCGATCATCGACTTCGTCGGCGAGAAGGGCGCGATCGAGGACGGGATCGCGATGGTGCGCGACGGCGGCTTCTACTACGTGATCGGCTACGGCGAGAACATCAACATCCCGACGATCGACGTGATCTCGCGCGAGATCTCGTTCATCGGGAACCTCGTCGGGACGTACGCCGACCTGGAGGAGCTGATGACGCTGACCGCGCAGGGCCAGGTGACGCTGCACACGAGCACGTACCCGCTCGACGCGATCAACGACGCGATGGCCGACCTCGACGGCGGCCGGCTCCAGGGTAGGGGCATTCTCATCCCCGGGTAACGACGGCTCGCCAGGTCGCCGACTACGCTGGCGGCGATGTCTCCAACCACGGCCGGCATCAGCCCCGAGGTGCGTGATCGGCTGCTCGTGGCATGGCGCGGCGAGATCGTTGCCGGCCGCGTGTACGACATGATCGCCGAGCGGATGCCGGCGCGGGAGGCGGACATCCTCCGGCGCATGGCCGCCGCGGAGGGCGGCCACCGCGAGCGGCTCGAGGCCCGCATGACCGAGCTCGGGATCCCGATCCCCCCCGCGGACAGCGTGAACGTGTCGCCGTGGCTGCGGCTCCAGGCGCGAATAGCCCCGGTCGACCGGCTGCTCGCGGCGCGCGAGGCGGCCGAGGACGAGGAGGTCGGCGACCTTTACAAGCGCTCGACCGGCGATCCGGTCACCGACGAGTTGCTACGGGGAATCCGCAAGGAGGAGCGAGCGCATTCGCGCACGGTCAGCGACATGCGAACGGGGATCGGCAATGGCGCCGGTGCCGCAGAGGTTCCCGTGCATCCGGCGCAGGAGCGACTCGACAAGATCCTCGGCCGCGAGAAATGGCATCGCACCGGCGGCGGGTGGATCAGCGGCGCGATCTACGGCGCCAACGACGGGCTCGCCGCGGTGTTCGGGATCGTCGCCGGCGTATCCGGCGCCACGGGAGGGTCGAGCTTCGTCTTGACCGCCGGGGTGTCGGCCGCCGTGGCCTCGGCGCTGTCGATGGCCACCGGCGCGTTCCTCGCCGAGCGCTCCGAGGCAGAGGTCGCAGCCGCCAACGTCGAGCGCGAGCGTCAGGAGATCGCCGAGCGCCCCGAGGAGGAGCAGGAGGAGCTGTCGCTCTTCTACCAGCTCAAGGGAATCGACGAGGCGACCGCCGACGCGATGGCGGCGCAGCTCGCCAAGCGGCCCGAAGCGATGCTCAAGGCGCTGGCCGCCGAGGAGTTCGGGATTGTCGGCGATCGTGGCGATCCCAAGCAGGCGGCGCTCGCGGCGGGCATCTCGACCGGGCTCGGCGCGATCGTGCCGGTGATCCCGTTCATCTTCACGACCGGCACAGTGGCGATCGTCACGGCCGCGGTGATCTCGCTCGTCGCGCACTTCCTCGTGGGCGCGGCGAAGTCACTGGTGACGCTCAGGACCTGGTGGTCGGCCGGGCTCGAGATGACGCTCGCGGGCGTGATCGTCGGCGGCGCGACTTACCTCGTGGGACTCGCGCTCCCGACGTGACCTTCAGGCCGCGAGGTCTGCTTCCCAGGCGATTTCCTCGACCGCGTCAGGGCAGTTGCACACGGGCGCGGCCTTGACCAGCTCGAACGAAGACCTGATCTTGTCCGGGAGGAACTCCAGGCAGCGAAGGTTGCGGCAGTTCTCGACCGTGATCCGAACGGTCGAGATGCCCATTACGCCCGGGCCCCGCTGTACCCCCGTGACCTCGTACAGATCGACCCCATCGGTGATGTACGCCCCCGCCTGAATCCTGGGATCCCGCTCGATCACGGCAAGCGTTCTACCCGTAAATGACGGTGCGAATCCCTCGCCAGGCTCACGTCTGAGCGTTGCAGAGCTTTGGCAGCTGCGCCGGACACGGAATCGCCCACACCTGCGCAGTGTCCTCGAATAGGCTCGCCTCCTCGGTACAACCCGGGCTCTACAAGGAGGATCGCGCCGTGGACCCGCACGAAGACCAGCTCCTCTGGATGTACGAGACGATGCTCGTCATCCGCGACTTCGAGGAGCGGATGGTGAACATCTATCTCGAGGGCAAGCTGCCCCCGGACATCCAGCACGGACTCGCGTTCGACATCGGCGGCGGGCCCGTGCCCGGCGAGATGCACCTGGCCGCCGGACAGGAGCCGGTCGCCGTCGGGGTCTGCGCCCACCTACGTGACGACGACACGGTGGTCGGCACTCACCGTCCCCACCACTTCGCGATCGCCAAGGGCGTTCCGCTCGACAGGCTCGCCGCCGAGTTGTTCGGCCGGGCCACCGGGCTCAGCCGCGGCAAGGGCGGTCATATGCACCTATTCGACCCCGAGCGGAACTTCTCGTGCAGCGGCATCGAGGGCGCCAGCCTGCCGCCGGCTGCCGGCGCCGCGCTCGCGTACAAGAAGCTCGGCCGGGACTCGGTCGCGGTGGCGTTCTTCGGCGAGGGAGCCGCCAACCAGGGGACGTTCCACGAGGCGCTCAACCTCGCGGGGCTGTGGAACCTGCCGGCGGTGTTCATCTGCGAAGACAACCGCTGGGCGATCTCGGTGCCGAAGGAGAAGTCGACGGCGGTCGCGTCCAACGCCGACCGCGCCAGCGCGTACGGGATGCCCGGCGTGTCCGTCGACCAGAACGACGCGGTCGAGGTGTACGCCGCCGCCGCCGACGCGATCACCCGGGCCCGCCAGGGCAGTGGGCCGACGCTGATCGAGGTGCAGACCGATCGGTATCTCGGCCACTTCCAGGGCGACGCCGAGGTCTACCGCCCCAAGGGCGAGCCCGACTCGCTCCGCGAGCACGATCCGATCCCGAAGCTCGCCGCCCAGATGCGCACCCAGGGCGTCCTCGACGACGCCCGCGACGAGCAGATCAAGGCGCGCGCGGCGGAGCGCGTGACCGCGGCCTACGAGTTTGCCCGCGAGAGCCCGCTGCCGGATCCGGCCGAGGCGCTCGAGCACGTCTTCGTCTGAGAGGAGAAGAGAACATGGCGGTTGCGACCAAGGAACGCACGCTGACGATGGCCCAGGCGATCTCCGAGGCGATCGGCCAGGAGATGGACAGGGACGAGCGCGTGTTCGTGATGGGCGAGGACGTCGGTAGCTACGGCGGCATCTTCGGCGCCACCGGCGGCCTGCTCGACCGCTTCGGCCCGGAGCGGGTGATGGACACGCCGATCTCCGAGGCGGGCTTCATCGGCGCCGCGATCGGCGCCGCAGCCCAGGGTCTGCGGCCGATCGCCGAGTTGATGTTCGTCGACTTCTTCGGGGTCTGCATGGACCAGATCTACAACCACCTGGCCAAGAACACGTACATGTCCGATGGCAACGTGCGCGTGCCGGTGGTGATCACGACCGCGATCGGCGGCGGCTACAGCGACGCGGCGCAGCACTCGCAGTGCCTCTACGGGACGTTCGCGCATGTGCCCGGGTTGAAGGTGGTGGTTCCGTCCAACGCCTACGACGCCAAGGGCCTGATGATCGAGGCGATCCGCGACGACAACCCGGTGATGTTCTTCTTCCACAAGGGGATCATGGGCCTGCCGTGGATGTCGTACTTCGAGGGCTCCAGCAACGCGGTCCCCGACGAGGAGTACACGGTCCCGTTCGGCAAGGCCGCGGTCGCTCGCGCCGGCGACGACGTCACGATCGTCACGGTCAGCCAGATGGTGCAGAAGGCGCTCGTCGCCGCCGAGGAGTTGGAGGCCGACGGGATCAGCGTGGAGGTCGTCGACCTGCGCACGCTCGTCCCGCTCGACCGCGACGCGGTCGCGGCGTCGGTCGCGAAGACCGGGCGGCTGCTGATCGCCGACGAGGACTACCGCAGCTTCGGGCTGAGCGGCGAGATCTGCGCGATCGTGGCCGAGCGGCTCGACACGCTCAACATGAAGGCGCCGGTCAAGCGCCTAGCGGTGCCCGACGTCCCGATCCCTTACAGCCGGCCGCTTGAGCGGCACGTGATCCCGCAGGTCGCCCACATCGCGTCCGCCGTCAGATACATGGTCAAGTGATCGAAATCCGGCCGCCCGACGAGGTCTTCGTCGATGTCGACGAGAGCGTCGAAGGACTGCTCGAGAGCTGGCTCGTAGAGGAGCACGACCGCGTCGCCGCCGATCAACCGTTGGCCGACGCGGTCGTCATCAAGACCTCGTTTCAGGTGCTCGCACCCTCCGCCGGCACGATCGCCGAGATCGTCGTGCCCAAGGGCGACACCTTCCCGGCCGGCGCGATCCTGGCCCGGCTCGAAGCCAACCGCTAGAGGCGCCTACTTGTTCTGGAGCGTGTAGCGGACGGTCTGGACGCGGATCATCCCGTCGTCCCGGAACACGAACGTGTCGATGCCGTCGTCGGCCATCGTGTTCTCGGACACCGCCTTCCACTCGATGAACAGCACGTCGCCCTCGAAGATCGTCGTCGGGACCTCCCACTCGGCGGCCGGCAGGTCCGAGAGCAGCTTCGTGAACGCCTGACGGATTCCGTCCTTGCCGCGGAGCACTCCGTCGGGCGTTATGAACAGGGCGTCGTCGGTGTAATCGGCCACGATTCCTTCGAGGTCCCCGCCGATCAGCGCCTCGGCGTGGTGCTGGAACACCTCCTGGGGGGTCCGCACGCTCGTCGCCTCCATCGCTCGTCTCCTCTCGTCGTTTACGTGTCCACCGCCAGTTCCGCCAGGCGGCGCATCGAAGCGCTGATGATCTCACGCTGAGACTCCAGGCGGTGGCCTTCGGCGTCGGGAATCTCGACGTCGACGGTGATCAGCGTGCCGCCGCCCGCCGGCGCGAGGCGCCATTCGAAACGCAGGTCGGACACCAGGCAGGAGACGGTCACGCGCTGCTCCTCCTGCCGGGTCTCGAGCACCTGGGCCATCGGGAAGTCGGGGTACCCGTCGAGGTACATCGTGTACGAGCCGGCGTCCTCCACGTCGACGGTGCCGATCCCAGCCCACCAGTCGGGGAACCGGGACGGGTCGTACAGGAGCTTCCACACCTCCTCGGGAGGGGCGGACGAGCTCGCGGTGTCATGAAACGACGGCATTGCCTCTCCGATCTTGGATCGCTTGAAGGTCGGCGCGGGCGCGGGCGAGCTCGCGCTCGGGCTCGACCAGGCCGACCACGGGACGACCGAGGTCGGCGAGCACGGTCGTGATGCTCTCGGCCCGGATGCTCCGCGCGAGTACGCGCTCCCACCCGGCGATCGACTCCTCGAGGCGTCGCTCGGCCTCCGCGTAGTCCTCGCGCGCGCGTGCGAGCAACCCCTGGACGCGCGCCAGCCTCGGGACCAGCGTGTCCGGGAAGTCGCTCGGACGAACCGGTTCGAGCACGGTCGCCCGGACCTGCTCGGCGGCGCGCTCGGGATGCCCGGCGCGGGCCAGTGCCTCCGCCAGCGCGAGCCGCGTCGCCGGGCGGCTGATCGGCGCATCCTCGACGAGCGACTCGGCGAGCAGCGTCGCGGCGGCCTCGCAGTCGCCCTGGTCGAGCGCGACCAGGCCGCGATCGTGGCTCGCCATCGCGATCAGCTCTGCCCGGCCGAGTCGGTCGGCCATCGCCTGCTCTGAGACGGCCGCGGCCTGAGCCTCCGTGAGCCGATCGAGCCCGCGGAGCACGAACGACCGCTCGGCGAGCAGATGCACCTCGAGCGGCTCGAGGCCGTAGCCGGCGAGCGCCGCCATCCCGCGGTCGAGGAATTCGAGCGCGCGGTCGTGCTCGCCCGCGGCGCACGCGGCGCTGGCGGCGTTCGCCCAGCACCCATACGCGAGATCGGGATGGCTGGCGCGCCCGATCGCCTCGCCGGCAGCAATCGAGGGACCGTACGACTCGACGAACTGTCCGCGACGCATCAGCGCCAGCGCGCGAGCATGGCCGGCATCGTAGACGCGCAGGTCGTCGTTCGAATCGGGCTCGGCGCTCAGCTCGATCAGCAGACGCTCGGCCTCCTCGACGCTGCCCGCCACGGCCTCGGCCCACGCCCACGCGGCGAGTGCCTCGCTGCGCTCTGAGGGGGCCGGTCGCCCGCTCCGATCGATCAGCTCGAGCGCCGTGCGGGCGCTCTCGAGCACGGTCCGCGGGACGCAGATCGGGCCGTGGGTGGCACGCGCCTGGCGCAACCATGCGCGCGCCAGCAGGAGCGGGTCGCCTCCTGCGAGCAGCGCCAGCGCCCGGCCGAACCCGGCCTCCGCCTCCTCACGCCGGCCCCGCCACGCCTCGAGCTCGCCGACCTCGAGCCAGCTCTCGGCGCTGTCCGGAGCGATCTCGAGCGCTTCGGTGAGGTATCCGATCGCCTCGTCCAGCGCGGCGACGGCGCGCGCCTCGCCGGCGGCGCGGACGAGCTCGGGCACCGCTTCGGCGTCGGCCCGCGCGAGGCGGAGATGACGGGCCACCTCGGCCGGACGCGGGATCGCGCCCGCGCGTTCGCAGGCCAGCAGCGCCTGCGCCCACCGATGGTGGAGCCCGCGCCGGCGCGGCTCGGCGATCTCCTCGTACACCGCGTCGCGCAGGAGCGCGTGGCGGAACGCGATGCCGTCACCGGCCGCCAGCAGCAGGTCGGACTGGAGCGCGTCGGTCGCCGCCTCCTCGGGATCTGCGAGCGGCAGCCGCCCGAGCTCCACGGCCTCGATCGGTCTCGCCGCCACCGCCGCGAGCTCCACCAGCTCTCGAGCGTCGGCATCGAGCGGCGCGAGCGTCGCCCGCACCGAGCCGCGCAGGCTCGGTGGGACGTCCTCTCGCCCGCGGCCGAGCGCCCGGGCGGTCTCGACGGCGAGCAGCGGGTTGCCTTCCGAGCGCTCGACCACCCGCTCGACGTCGGCATCGCTGAGGCGAGCCGCGTTGCGGGCGAGCGTCGCCATCGCCACCCGTTCAAGTGGCGCCAGATCGAGCTCGCATGCCAGCAGGCCCCGCGCGCGCAGCGCGTGTTCGAGACGGTCGGCGTCGGCGCTCGAGGGGAGCTCGCGCCGGGTGATCAGCAGCATGACCCGCAGGCCGGCCACGCGCCGGGCGGCGTAGGCGGCCAGCTCGAGACTCGGCCCGTCGGCGGCGTGGATGTCCTCGAGCACCAGCAGCACCGGCGCCTGCCCGGCGGCGTGAGCGAGCAACGCGACCACCGCCTCGAACAGCCGGGTCCGGAGCAGGTCGGGCGCCACCGCCACGTTCGGCACGCCGCCGCGCGCGAAGTGCGCGGGGAGCTCGGCGGCGAGCACGGCCAGATCGTCGGGCCACGCGGCGTCGGCGGGCGGCGCCGGGAGCGCCGGCAGGAGCTCCCGAATCAGCTCGGCCCACAGGCTGAGCGGTGCGGCGCCGCCCAGGTCGAGCGCCGCGGACACGGCGGTGAGCCCGCCCGACGCGCGTGCGCGGGAGCGCAGCTCGTTCGCCAGCCGGGTCTTGCCGATCCCCGCCTCGCCGCGGAGCACGGCGGCCGCGCCCGAGCCGGCGCACACCGCCGCCCACGTCACCTCCAGCTCGGCGAGCTCGCGCTCGCGGCCCAGCAGAGCAGCCGGTGCTCCCGGTATCGGAGGGAGCACCCCCGGGATGGGGTGCGCCGGGGTGCCCGCGCGCAGCCGCTCGACCAGCTCGCGCGTCTTCGCCGAGGGTGCAACTCCGAGCTCGCGCCGCAGGCGCTCGGCCAGCCCTCGGTAGGTGCGCATCGCGCCGGCGCGATCGCCGGCGGCGTCCAGGCGCGTGATCAGCCGGCGGTGTGCGTCCTCGTCGAACCGGTCGCATTCGACCTGACGGCGGGTGAGCTCGAGCGCCTCGCGAACCTCGCCGCGCGCTTCGGCGGCGTTCGCCAGCACCTCGAGCAGCTCGATCACGCGCTCGCGGTGGCGGTCGCGCGCCGACACCGCCCAGTCATCCTCGAGCCCCTCGAGCAGGTCCCCGCGGCATAGCTCGAGCGCCGCCGCGGGGTCGCCGGCCGCGAGCTGGTCGAACTCGCGCACGTCGACCCACAGGCCCGGCTCGTCCCGCAGGCCGGCGCGCTCGCCGTCGACCGCGAGCGCGTCGCCGAGCCGGCGGCGGAGCACCCACAGCGCGCTCCGAAGGCTTGCTCGCGCGCTCTGATCGAGCACGTCCGGCCAGAACGTCGCGGCCAGCTCGGCCCGCGGGACCGGTCGCGACGCCAGCGCCAGGTACGCGAACACCGCCCATGGGCGCTGCGACGCCGGCGAGTCGATTTCGGCTCCATTCACCTCGACCTGCAGTGCGCCAAGCAGGCGTGCGCGCAGCACGGGGCAAGCCTAGCGGTTGGTTTGACCAGCATTTCGGTCGTTTGACGCTTGTTTGACGGCGCGCACACGCGACCGCGCGAGCCTGCACACCGCATGGCACACACAAGTCAACAAAGGAGGAAGCCATGAGCACCACCACCGCATTCGATCTCGATCGCTTCGCTCGGGCCGCCGAGGAGCGCGACGCCTCGACGCAGCTGTCGATGTACGGGCCTGACGCGGTCGTCACGATCGCCGACAAGATCGCCCAGCCCGGCTCGCCGCGGGTGCTCCGCACGCGCGAGGAGATCAAGGGCTGGCTCGAGGACATGTACGGCCGGGACATGACCCACTCGGTCAAGCACCGCGTCCAGGACGAGACCGGCGCCGCCTACACCCAGACGTGC
This sequence comes from uncultured Solirubrobacterales bacterium, assembly GCA_963755525.1. GTDB lineage: Bacteria > Actinomycetota > Thermoleophilia > Solirubrobacterales > Solirubrobacteraceae > Palsa-465. The sequence goes on from CAVWKC010000005.1 coordinate 269,550, forward strand.
CGCTACCCCGACGGCACCAACGTGCTGTGCGCGACCGTGATCGAACTCGACGACGGCGTGATCGCCGGACAGACCGTGATTCAGGTCTGGGACGAGGCGTGAACGATGTCGGCCACAGCCCAGAGCATCGACCACGCCAAGCTCGATGAGTTCATGGGCCGGTTCGTCGGAGACCTCGGCGCCGCGATGAGCGCGGCGCTCGTGGTGATCGGCGACCGGCTCGGGCTGTACCGAGCGATGGCCGACGGCACGCCGGTGAGCCCCCGATCAGCTCGCCGAGCGCACCGGGACCGACCCGCGGTACGTGCGGGAATGGCTGTCCAACCAGGCCGCAGGCGGCTACGTCAGCTACGACCCCACTGGCGAGGCGTTCTTCCTGACGCCCGAGCAGTCGCTGGCGCTCGCGCAGGAGGGCAGCCCGGCGTTCGTGCCCGGCGCGTTCCAGGTGGCGACCGCGCTGACCAAGGACGAGGAGAAGATCGCGCGCGCGTTCGTGGACGGGCACGGGGTCGGCTGGCACGAGCACCATCACGACCTGTTCGCCGGCACCGAGCGGTTCTTCCGCCCGGGCTACGCCGCGAACCTCGTCTCAGCATGGATCCCCGCGCTCGACGGCGTCGAGGCGAAATTGCAGTCCGGTGCCCGAGTCGCCGACGTCGGCTGCGGTCACGGGGCGTCGACGATCCTGATGGCGCAAGCGTTCCCGAGGTCGAGCTTCGTGGGGTTCGATTACCACGAGGCCTCGGTCGAACGGGCTCGGGCGGCCGCGCGTGACGCGGGGTTGCAAGACCGGGTGCGGTTCGAGGTCGCTCCGGCCAAGGGGTACCCAGGAGACGGGTACGACCTGGTGGCGATGTTCGACTGCCTGCATGACATGGGCGACCCGGTCGGCGCCGCCGCACACGTGCTCGACACGCTCGCCGCGGACGGCACCTGGCTGATCGTCGAGCCCTATGCCGGCGACCGGCTCGAAGACAACCTGAACCCGGTCGGGCGCGTGTTCTACGGCGCCTCGACGCTCGTCTGCACACCCGCGTCACGCGACCAGGAGGTCGGCCTCGCGCTCGGCGCCCAGGCGGGCGAGGCGCGCCTGGGCGAGGTCGTCACCGCGGGTGGGTTCACGCGGTTCCGGCGCGCGACCGAGACGCCGTTCAACCTGGTACTGGAGGCTCGCGCGTAGCGGCGTCACGCGGTCAGTCCCGCAGCAGCTCCGTCAGGAAGCGATCGCGGGCCTCGAGGAAGCTTTGGGTGAGGCGCACGGGCTCCGCCTCCTCATAGCCGACGGCCTCGAGGCCCCGCTCGCCACAGTGGTAGATCGTCGCCTCGGGGTAGGCGAGGATGATCGGCGAGTGGGTGGCGATGATCAGCTGCGAGCCGTCGCGGACCAGTTCGTGGATCCGCCGGAGCGCGGTCAGGCAGTTCTGGGTCGACAGCGCGGCCTCGGGCTCGTCGAGCAGGTACAGCCCATCTGGACCGAACCGGTTGATCATCACGGCGAGGAACGACTCTCCGTGCGACTGCTCGTGCAGCGACCGCCCGCCGTACGGCTCGAGTGGATTGCCGGCGAGCGCCGGACCCTGACCTTCGAGGTCCTTGGTCAATTCCTCGAGGTACGTCGCCGCGTTGAACAGGCTCTCAGCGCGCAGGAAGAAGTCGGTCCTCGGGCGCCGGCTGCCCCGGATCAGGCGGATAGCGCTCGACAAAGCCGAGTGACTCGCGCGCGTGCCGAACGCGAAGCTCGACGAGCCGCCCTCGGCATTCATCCCCGCCGCGACCGCGATCGCCTCGAGCAGCGTCGACTTGCCGCTGCCGTTCTCGCCGATCAGATACGTGACGTTCGGATGAAGCCGCAGCCCGGCGGCAAGCGGCACGATCGCCGGCAGCGTCCACGGATAACCCGAGCGCGCCCGCCCGTCGCGATCGGGCGGCAGCTCGACCGCGCGTAGAAACGGGTCAGCCACGACCGACGTAGGGCATGCCCGACGCCATCACGGTCATCGACAGGACGTTCGCGTCGAGCGGGAGCCCGACCATGTACAGGACCGCGTCGGCGACCGCGTCGACGGACATCGTCGGCTCGCCGACGATCGAGCCGTCGGCCTGGAGCGCGCCGACCTCGAGTTGCCGGGTCATGTCGGTGGCGGCGTTCCCGATGTCGATCTGACCGCAGGCGATCCCGTGCTGCCGGCCCTCGAGCGCCAGCGCCTTGGTCAGGCCCGAGATGCCGTGCTTGGTCGTCGTGTAGGCGATCGCGTTCGGCCGCGGGACGTGGGCCGACAGCGACCCGTTGTTGACGATCCGCCCGCCGCTCGGGCGCTGGCGGATCATCTGCCGAAACGCCGCCTGGGCACACAGGAACGCGCCGGTCAGGTTGGTGTCGACGGTGGCTGCCCAGCCGTCGTACGGGTACTCCTCGACCGGCACGCCGGGTCCGAACACGCCCGCGTTGTTGATTAGCACATCGACCCTGCCGGTACGCTCGACGACGGCCTCGAACAGGGCCGCGACGCTCGCGGGTTCGGATACGTCGGTGGGCACGGCGAACGCCTCGGGGTCGGCCGGGAGCTCCGAGAGCGTCCGTTGCAAAGGGTCCATGCGCCGGCCCGCGAGCACGACGCGATAGCCCGCGCCGGCCAGCCTCCAGGCGACCGCGCGTCCGATCCCCGAGCCAGCACCGGTGACGATCGCGACGGGCGCCGGGACTCGCTCGGAGGTACTCATGCCCAGATTCTCGGTTATCGTCGCGCCAAGCGTGTCCCAGCCCCTCTCGACCACCGTCGTCGGAAGCTATCCGCAGCCGGAGTGGCTGATCGACCGCGCCGCGCTCGGGTCGCATTCGGTGCCACGCGTGCGGGTGAGCGGAGTCTGGCGGATCCCTGGGCCACATCTGAGCGAGGCTCAGGACGACGCCACCGAGGTTGCGATCAGGGATATGGAGCGTGCGGGGATCGACACGATTACCGACGGCGAGATCCGGCGCGAGAGCTACTCGAACCGGTTCGCCACAGCGCTCGAGGGCGTCGACGCCGAGAATCCGGCGACGATCCACACCCGCGAGGGCGAGCCACGGGTCGTGCCGCGCATCGTCGGGCCGGTCCGGTGGCGCGGGCCGGTCGAGGTGACCGACATCGAGTTTCTGCGCGCCCACACCGACCGCCTCACCAAGATCACGTTGCCCGGCCCGTTCACGATGGCCCAGCAGGCGAGCAACGAGGCCTACGACGATCCCGATGAGCTCGTGATGGACCTCGCCGCGGCGGTCAACCAGGAAGCCCACGCGCTCGCGCGCGCGGGCGCGGACGTGATCCAACTCGACGAGCCGTGGCTGCGGAACGATCCCGACGGGGCGCGGCGGATCGCGGTGGCGGCGATCGATCGCGCGCTCGACGGATTGCCGGTCACGACCGCCGTGCACATGTGCTTCGGCTACGCGGCGCTGGTCGGCGCCAAGGACCGGAACCGCTACGACTTCTTCGGAGAGCTGAGCAACAGCACCGCTCAGCAGATCTCGATCGAGGCGGCGCAGCCGCGGCTCGACCTCGGGCAGCTGTCCGAGCTGAGCCCCAAGATCGTGATCCTCGGCGTGCTCGACCTCGGCGACGCGCGGGTCGAGACGCCCGAGCAGGTGGCCGACCGCATACGCGCCGCGCTCGCCCACGTGCCCGCCGAGCGGCTCGTACCCGCCCCCGACTGCGGGATGAAGTACCTCCCGCGCGCCCGGGCGTTCGCCAAGCTCAAGGCGCTCAGCGCCGGAGCGGCGATCGTGCGGTCCGAGCTTTAACCCGCGCCGTTACGCCGACCGGTATGCGAGGTGTAGGACCCCGTTGTCGTAACTGTGCGTCTGCGCGAGGGTGAATCTCACCGGCTCGTCACCGAACAGCCGCGCGCCGGTCCCGAGCGCCAGCGGGTAGACGAACAGGTGCAACTCGTCGACGAGACCGTCGGCAAGCAAAGCCCGCACGAGCGTCCCGCTTCCGCTCACGTAGATGCCGCCGTCGACCTGGTCCTTCAGCGACTGGATTGCGTCCGCGTCATACGCACCGAGGATCGTGGAGTTGTTCCAGTCGGCTGTCTCCAACGTCCCCGACACGACGTACTTCGGCGTGTCGTTCATGAACGGCGCGCCGGGATCCTGATCCGCGGTCCGGCCCGACCACGCCGGGGCGAACTCTTCGAACGTCTGGCGCCCTAGAAGGATCGCTTTGCACGGGCCCATGATCCCGCCGATGGCCTCGCCCATCTTCGGATCGAACCCGTATTCCATCGTCCACCGCGGCGACTCGAACACGCCGTCGAGGCTGACGAACTCGTGTACCAGGATCTGGCCCATGATGACTCCCGTGGATTGAGGTGTGTCGCGTGCGAGCGTGTTGCGCTCAACGTCGAAGACCGCGCGCACGCTCGGAAATCATCGCGGTCCTATAGCCAGCCGCGTTCGTCGGCCGTCCGCACCGCCTCCACGCGATTGCGCGTCCCGGTCTTGGCGATCGCCGCGGACAGGTAGTTGCGAACCGTCCCCTCCGACAGGAACAGCTTCTCGGCGATCTCCGACACCGTGCTTCCCGGGCGAGCCGCGATCAGCACGTCGCGCTCTCGCGCGGTCAACGGCGAGGTGCCGCTGCGGAGCGTGTCGGCCGCCAGCACCGGATCGACGACGCGCTCGCCGGCGGCAACCCGCCGGATCGCGTCGGCAAGTTGCTCTGGCGGCGAGTCCTTGACCACGAATCCCCATGCGCCGGCCTCCATCGCCCGCCTCAGGTACCCGGGGCGCCCGAACGTCGTGAGGATCAGCGACCGGCACTCCGGCACCTCCTGGCTGAGCACGCCGGCCGCCGCAAGGCCGTCGATCCCGGGCATCTCGATATCGAGCAGCGCGACGTCCGGCCGGTTCGCCTTCGCGGCGGCGACCACCTCATCACCGCGCCCGACCGCGGCGACCACCTCGAAGTCGTCGTTCAGATCGAGCAGCGCCGCGAACGCGCTGCGGATCAGTTCCTGGTCGTCGGCGACGAGCAGTCGGATCGTCACGCGACCACCTCCGGCGCCAATGAGACCCGTAGCCGCCAGCCGTGCGGCTGGAGCGGGCCGGCGTCGACGACGCCGCCGGCCGCGGCAACGCGCTCTCGGAGGCCGGTGAGGCCGTTCCCCGGTCCGGCGTTCGCCCGTCCAGCATTGCCCGACCCGCCGTTCTGCCCGATGCCGTCATCCACGATCTCGACCGACGACTGCGATAGCCGCACCGAGCACGAGCTGGCGTGGGCGTGGCGGACGACGTTGGTGAGGCCCTCGCGCACGACCCACCCGAACAGCTCCTGGTGGGTCGGGTCGACGACGTCCGCCGCCCGCGGCATGTCGGCGGTGATCCCCGCGGCCCGCAGCAGCTCTCGCCCGGTGGCGAGCTCACCGGCGAGCGTCACGTCCCGGTAGTTGGCGACGGCGGCTCGCACGTCGGCGAGCGACCGTCTCGCCAGGTCCTCGACCTCGGCGATCTCTTGCTGGGAACGCGCGGGATCGGCTACGCCGAGCTGGCGCGCGAGGCCCGCCTTGACCGTGATCGTCGTCAGCGAGTGGCCGAGCAGGTCGTGCAGGTCGCGGGCGATCCGGAACCGCTCGTTCTCGGCCGCCAGGCGGGCCAGCTCGACCCGCGCCTCGCCGAGCTCTTGGTTGCTCCGGAACACCTGGCGCACGCCGAGCGACACAATCGCGACGACCGGGATCGCGACCGGGGTGACGGTCCCCCAGGCGTTGCCGAGGTCCTGGTGCCAGCCCGGGATCACACTCGGCACGACGAGCGCCGCCACCGCCATCGCGGCCACGATCGGGGCCGCGCGGGTATCGAGGCGGGCCACGCTCATCGCCGCAAGGTAAAGGCACATCACGAACGCGGCCGCCCGCGCAAACGGCACCTCCGCGACAAACAGCGCGAAGCAGATCCCGAACAGAGTCCAGAACCGCGTCGAGCCACCTTCCGGACCTCCGGCGATCAGCAGCAGATAGGCGACCGCGAACGCGACGAGGATCCCGTAGCCGGCGAGCGCGGCGCTGCCGTCGTTGTTCTTCCCCACCGACTGAGCGACGTACCCGAGATAGACCAGAAACACAACGGGCAGCACGAACCGTCGCCACCCCTTCGTCCACCGGCGCTCGGTGGCGACCCAATCCGCGTGCGGCTCGTCCTCGGCGTCCACGCCGCCCCAATCTACCGGCCAATCCGCCGAGGTCTTCACACCCGGCTCGTATCGCGCGTATACACGAACACGGCGAGCGGGACGAGCACCGCGGTCCAGGCCGCGATCACGATCCACGCCTCCGCCGGCCAGCTGCCGCCGGCGACTGCCGTCTTTCCCGCCTGCACGAGCCAGTACGAGGGCAGCGCCTTGATCACGTCGTACATGGCGCCTGACTTCGCGACCAGGAACCCGTAGGCGCCACCGAGCACCGCGAACAGCATGATCGTCCCTCCGACGGCGGGCATCAGCGAGTCGGGCGTGAGCAGATGCCCGAGCAGGATGCCGAGCACCGCGATCGGGATCAGGCCGACCAGCATCAGCCCGATCATCGTTAGCCACGCGCCGGCGGACAAGTGCACGCCGAGCGCCGTGCCCGACAGCGAAACCAGCACGATTACAAGCAGCGCCATCAGGAAGCCGCACGCGACCTTGACACCAAGGTGCTCGGCGGCGGTGAGCGGCGTCAGCCGTAGCTGGCGCGTCCACCCGGCCGAGCGGTCGACGGCGATCCGCGCGCCCGTCGAGATCACGGCGATCATCGTTCCGACGGCCGCCATCCCGGCCATGAAGTACAGCGGGAAGGAGACGCCGTCGAAGGTGGCGTGCCGCTGGGGTGAGCTGACGACGAAATACAGGACGACCGGATACGCGAGCGAGAACAGGATGAACCGCCAGTTCCGGACGTTCCGGAGCAACTCGTAGCGGAGATAGGTGGGATGCATCGATTCGACCTCCAGTGGTTAGTTGTGATCCCGGCCGCCGTTGCCGTCGGCGGTCAGTGCAAGGAACGCCTCCTCGAGCCCGGCGCCGCGGACCTCGACGTCGGCGGCCGACGGGAACCCGTCGAGCAGCCCGCGCAGCGCGGTCTCGGCCTCGGCGCAGGTGAGGATCACGGCGTCACCGCGCCGCTCGACCCCGATCACGCCCGGCAGCGCGCGCAGCGAGTCGAGGTCCGCGTCGGGGAGTGTCGCCCGGATCGTCCGGCCGCCGACCCGGGCCTTGATCTCGCCCGGAGGGGCGTCGGCGACGACGCTTCCATGCGCGAGCAGCACGATCCGGTCGGCGAACGCGTCGGCCTCCTCGAGGTAGTGGGTGGCGAAGATGACGGTCTTGCCGCGGGTCGCCACGGCGCGCATCGAAGCCCAGAAATCGCGGCGCGCCTCGACGTCGAGCGCCGCGGTCGGCTCGTCGAGTAGCAGCAGGTCCGGATCGGCGACGAGCGCGATCGCGAACCGCACGCGCTGCGCCTGTCCGCCAGACAGCTTCCTGGTCTGGCGGTCGGCGAAGTCCGAGCACCCGCTGAGCGCGAGCGCGTCGTCGACTTGGAGCGGGCGCGGGTACAGCGACGCGACCATGCTCACGAGCTCGCGGACGCTGAGGTACTCGACGAGCGACCCGGTCTGCAGCATCGCGCCGACGACGCCGGCGGCGGCCGCGTCGTGCGGCGACATTCCGAACAGCGAGACCGTGCCCGAGTCGGGCCGGGCCAGCCCGAGCATCATGTCGATCGTGGTCGTCTTGCCGGCGCCGTTCGGGCCGAGTAGCGCGACCGTCTCGCCCGGGGCGATCGTCAGGTCGATCGACTTTACGGCGCGTATATCGCCGTACGACTTGGACAGGTTGGAGAGGACAATTGCACCGCGAGAAGTGTCATGTGTGGTCATGCCGCCACAGTGACACCTCGCGCGCGCCGCCGGTAGAGCCGAAGCTCACCAGTTCGATATGACAAATGTCAGACGGCTATGAGGAAGCCGCGGACTTTGGGTCGGCGGCGCGCGGAGTCCAGCGCTCCTCGATCCGGCCGAAGTGCCAGATCGTCAGCGCGATCGCCCAGGTCGCGACGAACAATCCGACGATCACGAACCCGAGCTCGTTGATGTTGATGTTCTGCAGCCAACGCCAGAACGACCCGCGCGCGCCGAGCTCCTCCGAGAACAGCCCGGCGAGCTCGACCGTGCCGATCACCAGCGCGATCATCACTGACAGCCCGGTGATCGTGATGTTGTAGTAGAGCTTGCGGACCGGCTTTGAGAACGACCAGCCGTAGGCGAAGTTCATGAACGAGCCGTCGATCGTGTCGAGCAGGCTCATGCCGGCGGCGAACAGGATCGGCAGGCACAGGATCGCGTAGAACGGAAGGCCGGCGCCGGCCGCGCCGGCCGCGAGGAACAGCAGTGCGACCTCGCTCGCGGTATCGAATCCGAGTCCGAACAATAGGCCGACCGGGTACATGTGCCACGACTTGGTGACGGTCTCGGTGAACCGCCCGAGCAGCCTGTTCATCAGGCCGCGCGCCTCGAGTTGGCGCTCGAGCGCAGCTTCGTCGAAGGAACCGCTCCGCAGCTCGCGCGAGACCTTGATGATCCCGACCAGGATCACCACGTTGAGCGCGGCGATCACGTACAGGAACGTGCCGGACACGCTCGTCCCGACCCAGTTGGTGACGTTGTGCAGGGTTGAGCCGTCGTGCTGCACCGGTCCGCTGAGCGCCCGGATCCCGATCGCGAATAGAAACGACAGCGCGAACACGATGCTCGAGTGCCCGAGCGAGAACCAGAAACCGACGCTGAGCGGGCGCTTGCGCTCGGCCATCAACTTGCGCGTCGTATTGTCGATCGCCGAGATGTGGTCGGCATCGAACGCGTGGCGCAGCCCGAGCGTGTACGCGGTCAGCCCCAGACCGATGCTGAACCCGCCCGTGGGGCCCAGGTGATAGTGATGCGGCGCGACGAGCACGATCAGGATGAAGAACCCGATCACGTGAAGGCCGATCACCGCGGCGGCCATGCCGGCGACCGTGCGCCGCTCGGCCGGGTTCAGCTTGGCGGTCATGCGAGCGTGACCTCGGCGACGGCGGCATCGGCCACCGTCACTACGGGTCCGGCGGTCCCGGCGTCCTCCCAGACGACGTAATCGCCGACTGGGAGGCTGCCGAACACCGCGGTCAACCGTGACCCGGCGTGGGTGGTGCGTTCGTGCACCCCGGTGTGGACCCGACGACCGTGACCGTCGAGCCGGCTGATCTCGATCTCGCGACCGCGGAAGCGCTCGCTCGGGTACAGGATCAACGCCCCCGAGCCGGTGCCGATGTCGAGCGCCACGCTCGCGCACGCCGCCGCGGGCGCGAGCGCTCCGCCCTCATGCGCCCCGTGCCCGGGTGCTGGGTGCTGTGTGGTCGCGGTCGCCATCGCTCACACCGTTCCGAGCGGCGCGGTCTGATACCCGCCCTGCGGCGTCCCGAGATACGGGAACGTGTTCAGGAACGGGATGTTGAGACTCGCCGGCGTCAGACCGTCGGTGACCGCACCGGCGGCGGCGTCCGGCGTGTAGCTGCTGTTGACCAGCGGGTACGTGACGCCCGCGATCGCGCGCAACTCGATCGTCACCACGTCGTCCTGCACCCGACGCCCGTTCGGGAACCCGGCCACGTCTCCGCCGAGCAACCCGAGGATGTTGGGCTTGCTCGCCGGCGGGATCGCCAGATTGAGCCGCAGCATGTCGGCGAGTGTGCTTCCGGTGTTGTTCTGGAAGCCCGGTATCAGCCCCGCCGGAATGCCCGTGAGGAGGATCGCGACGAGGTCGGCACGCGGCGCTGTGAGCTTGGCCAGGTTCGGGAACACGCCCGGGTACAGCACCGGCAGCAACGTCGCCAACTCGGGATGCTGCACCCCGCCGACGAACCGCTTGTCGGCCGACGGCGGGAGCGAGTTCCACAGGTCCTTGAACCCCATCCCGACGAGCACCTCGTTGAACAGCGGGTTGCCCAGACGCGACACCTGCATCCACTCGCCGGCCTCGTGCACGTACTCCGACCACGGCGTGCGCACCGTCGCCGCCTGACGGCTCGCGGACGCCCACACGCCGACCACCGAGTCTTGCGACGAGGCGTTCGTCGGCGTCGTGCCCTGGCGCGTCAGGTCCGACATCGGAACCTTCAGCGCGATCGAGTGCACGCTGAAGTTGTCGGTGCCGTTGACGCCAACGGCCGCGTTGAGCGCCGGGAGCCCGAACGTCGCGTGCAGGTTCTCGAACGGCCGCAGGTTCCCCAGGTCGAAGATCGACCCGAGGTCAACGTAGAAGCCCTCGGCCCGCTGCCCCGCGAACACGGTCCGCCCGCCCGGCAGGCTGTGAATCGCCTGCGAGGCCAGCATGTCGTAGTCCGGGGTCGAGAGCGGCCCGATGTTGCACGGCGGGGAGGTCAGGCCGGCCCCGAGCACCTGGCGACGCTCGTGGCTGATCCGGGTGACCGAGTAGAACTGCTTGCGGTTCCAGTTCGCGCTGTCGAGCGAGAGGATCGGGCCGCTGTTGTACAGGAACGAGTTCGGGTTGGCGACCTGGGTCTCGAACGCGAACTCGTAGATGATGTCGGCGTCGCCATCGCCGTCGTTGTCGATGTTGATGCGGTAGCGGACGTCGGGGCCGAACTCGAAGAAGTTCGGTCCTCCGTACGGCGCCTCCAGGGGCAGGTAGTTCGAGATGATCGTGACCGTGCCCGGGTCGTCGGGAGAGACGAACGCGTACAGGTCGGTGTTGTCGGCTACCGGATCCTTGCTGATCGCCGGCGCCTCGCGGTGAGATGACATCGTCGCCTCCTCAGTCCGCCGCGCGGGCGATACGGGCAGCGATCTTGCGATCGTGCAATTTCACCTCTCGCTCGCCGGCCATCACCGAGATCTCACCCGTGCGGGGATCGCGGATGTAGGCGACGACCGGTCCGGATTTGGCCGCCGCCTTCGCGTCGGCCTGTTCGGCTACGAGCGCGCCAACGACGGTCATGCCCGCCGCCGCGGCCGCCGAGTTCTTGACGAACCCGCGCCTTGTACTGTCACTCATGACTGCCCTCCGGTCAATGGGGGTTGACTTTCACCGACCATTCGCAGGCGGCGGTGAAGTGGATCACTCGCCGGATGTGTTAATTCCGTAACTCGGCTCGGCGGTCGTGCCGGTGCGGGCACCGCGCCGCGCGCGGCGCTCGGCCACGCTCGCGAACAGGACCCCGAGCTCGAACAGCAGATAGAGCGGCACGGTCTCGAGCAGTAGTGTGACGACGTCACCCGGGAGGAACGCGGCCACGGCACCGCACGCGATCACGGCGTACCGCCGGTTCTTTCGCAGCCGGCCCGGGGTGATGAACCCCGCGCGCGTGATCGCCACGATCCCGACCGGCACCTGGAACAAGAGCCCCATCGCCACCAGCGTGGTCGCCGCGAACTTGTAGTACTGGTTCGCCTGCACGAGCACGTTGAACTGGTCACTGTTGAAGTTCTGGAAGAAGTGCAGTGCGGCTGGGAGCACGACGAAATACCCGAACAGCACGCCGGCGGCGAATAGGAAGGGAATCGACACCACCAGCGGGCGGACGTGACGGCGCTCGTGAGGATGCAGCGCCGGCATCAGGAACGCGTACGCCTGGTAGAGCACGAACGGCAGCGCGAGGATCAACGCAAACAGCAGCGAGATCGTCACCGTGGTCGTGAACGGCTCACCAATCCCGAGCGTGACCGGCTTGTCGCCCTGCGGCGGGACTGACAGCCTGTCGACGTCGCGGGCGAGGTTGCGGGCGACACCGTGGAGCGCGGTCTCGGCCGCCGGAGGCTCGTGCTGGCCCGGGCCGGCGAGCACGCCTACGACCGTGTCGAGCTGGCGCGCGACGTCGCGGGCACTCTGGGCGACGGTGTACGTGGCGCCGAGCGGGCCGTGGCCGGCGCGAACCTGTGCCTGGGTCTGGTGCGCGAGCGGACGATTGATCACGCTCAGCAGCGCGTTGTTTTGCCAGAAGCAGAAGCCAAACGCGACGGCGATCACCACGAGCGACATGATCAGCCGCGTGCGCAGCTCGTCGAGATGACCGACGATACTCAGCTCGTCTCCGTGGTCGAGCTTTCGGACTGAGGTGCGGATCGCGTAAAGCATCTGCTCGCTTGTACGCGTGTCCGTCCGAGTCGGATCATTTGTCCTCAGGCGGTTCGATGATCCGGATCGCGCGCGGCTCCGTAAGCGTTGGCGTGATTCGTCAACCGCGCCGCTTCTTCTCAGCCGACCTACGGGCGCTCGCCGACGAGGAGCTGATGGCGCTCGTATACGAGGGCGACGCCAGGGCGTTCGAGGTGATCTTCGACCGGCACGGCGGCCCGGCGTTCTCGCTCGCGTACCGCATGTGCGGGCGCCGAGCGCTGGCCGAGGAGATCGTCCAAGAGGCGTTCATGTCGCTGTGGCGAAGCGCCGCGCGCTACGACCGCGCCCGCGGGAGCGTCCGTTCGTGGGTGTTGAGGGTCGTGCACAACCGCGCGGTCGACACGTTTCGCCGCGAGCAGTCGACCGCGCGCCACGACGTGTCGGACGACTGGATCGCCGACGCACTTCCCGCGCGGGAGCGCACCGAGGACGAAGTCGAGCGCCGCAACGACGCCCGGCTCGTACGCAGCGCGCTCGACGGGCTGCCGGCCGATCAGCGGCAGGTGGTGGAGCTCGCGTACTTCGGAGGCTTCTCGCACGCGCAGATCGCCGACGCGCTCGGGCTCCCGGCCGGCACCGTCAAGGGACGCATGCGACTCGCGCTGAGCAAGCTGCGGATCGCGCTCGGCGAGCCCGCGGGAGCGCTCCCGTGAGCGAGCCCGATCGGACCACCCGGGAGCGAGGCTGCGAGAACGACGCCGCGCCGTACCTGCTCGGCGCGCTCGAGTCCGCCGAAGCGCAGGCGTTCGCCCACCACATGCGGAGCTGCGCCGCCTGCCGCAACGAGGTCGCGATGCTGGCGCCGGTACTTGACGTGTTGCCGTCTTGCGTCCCCCGACAGGAAGTCGACGCGGCGCTTCGCCGCCGGGTGATGCAAGCCGTCCGGTCCGAGCCGAAGGTCTCGAGCGCAGCCGCCCGCCGGCTGCGGCGACCGCCCCGCCTATCTTGGCCCGCACTCCGCACCCCCGCGGTCGCGGCAGCCGTCGCGCTGGCGGTCACGCTCGTGGTCGTGATCGCGGCCGGCTCGGTCGGCTCGCGCGGATCGGACGAGCCTCCCGCGCGTGTGATCCAAGCCAGCGTCGGCCACGCGCAACTGCAAATCGCCGGCGGCCGGGGCGAGTTGATCGTCGACCATCTGCCGCCGGCGCCACCGGATCGCGTCTACGAGCTTTGGCTCCAGCGCGGGAACCGTCCGCCGGCGCCGAGCACGCTTTTCGAGGTCACCTCGCGGGGCGCGGCCGTGCTTGGCGTGCCCGGCGAGGTGACCGGGATCACGCGCGTGCTCGTGACCGTCGAGCCTGCCGGCGGCAGCCGGGTGCCAACGACCCGGGCAGTGATCGTGGCGCGGGTGTGATTGATCCAGATTCCCGTCGCGCGCGTAAGGACCCATACAACCAACCGATCGGAGCAAGCCATGATGGGACTCGACAATCCAATTCACATCCTCTTCCTGCTCGTGCTCCTGCTGCTCGTGTTCGGGGCCAAGCGGCTCCCGGAGATGGGCCGCTCGCTCGGCTCCGGCCTGCGCGGCTTCAAGGAGTCGATCAGCGGCGAGACGCCCGTCGTGCACGCAGAGCCGGCGCGGATCGCCGGCGCGCACGAGATGGTCGCCCCGGCCACCCAGCCGGCGCCCGAGCGCGAGACGGTGGGCCCCGTCGCTTAGTGGGCTCGGCGGCCGGGTCCACAGGTACAGGCGAAATCGCGTCAGGGAATCCGGACGTCCTTGTGCGCGTGGGCCTTACGCCGCTCGCGCGCTGACAGGTCCGATTCCCTGACCAGCTTCACGAGCGACCAGTGGTGTCCCACGGGGCACCACTGCACCCGGCGCGAGCCGAGACGCAGCGACTTCACCGATGCTCCGGGAAGCCAGATCGTCGTGAACAGGTGACCTTTGTGGCATCTCACGACGACGTTGCCGCCGACGCCGTACCCATGGCGCAAGAGCGGAATCGTCTCCACCAGCATCGCGCCGGCGAGAATCCCGAGCCGCTTGCGACGGCGCGGAGAGCGCGAGGCTCCCGAATCGCCGCTCTCTGAGACGGTTGTGGTGAAAGCAAGCACCGCACTCCTTTCGTCGTCGCGCCTAAGCCGCTTCTCAGAATCGAGAATGATCTCACTTATGATAACAAAGGCCGCGCGCGGGCTGCAAACGTATTCAGCGGCATGCACCTAATTCCAGGTGGCGCGCAGGCCGGATTCGGGTAGTACGGTCGGCAACTGTCCAGGGCAGGGAACCCCCTCGCCGCAGCCCCCACGGGAGGAATACTCATGCGCAGAGCCGCCGGGAGCGGACTCACCGCCGCGATCATCGCCGTCGTCATGCTGACCGGGGCGAGCGCCGCCGCCGCCAAGAGCCACGCCGCACGCGGCTCGAGAGGGCTCGGCGTGCTCGTGCCGACAACCAAGAACGAGCTGCTGCCGCGCCACGGCGGCACCGCCGACAGCCTCAACTGGTCCGGGTACGCGGTCACTCCGAGCGGAGGGGGCATAACCGCGGTGTCGTCGAGCTTCACCGTGCCGACCGCGGCCGCGGTACCGCCGGGGTTCGCCGCGACCTGGACCGGGATCGGCGGCTACAACACGAGCGACCTCATCCAGGCCGGGGCGTCCGAGGATTCGACGCCGAGCAATCCGCTCCTCGGCGATCAGTACTACGCGTGGTACGAGTTGCTGCCGGCGAGCGAGACGCAGTTGACCAACTGCACCGGGGACGCCAACTGCACCGTGACCCCGGGCGACAACATCACGGTCAACATCAGCCAGGTGTCGGGTGACACGTGGAGCATCGCGATGACCGACGCCGGCAAGTGGAGTTGGAGCCAGGACGTCAACTACACCTCGTCGGAGTCCTCCGGCGAGTGGATCCTCGAGGCCCCGACGCTCGTCGCCCAGACGACGCTGGCGGACGTCGGCACGGCCCACTTCGGTCCGACCTCGACGTACACCTCCGGCGGTGCCACCCACACCATCGCCGACGGAGACCCCACGCAGATCGACCTCTCGCCGGGAGTGGTCAACGAGGCCACGCCGTCCGCGCTCGCCTCTGACGGCGAGTCGTTCAACGATTGCGCGTACGCGCAGTCCTGCGCCGCGCCGTAAACCGTTCGGCCCCGGGGCTGGCGCGGTCCGCCGCGTCAGCCCCGCCGGCGCCGGTGTCACCCCTCATTCAGGTGAGCGTCCGCGTACTCCCTGGCCAGCCGCTTCGGCGCCTGCACAAGCCACGCCTCGACGATCACCTCCTCGAGCTCGTCGACGGCGATGTCCTCGAGTCGCACGAGGATCGCGGGATACCCGTCGAAGTGCGGCGTGGTGAAGTAAACGGCCGGGTCGTCGGCGAGCAGCGCTTCCTTCGCGCCGACATGCTCCACTCGCGCGCCTAGGATCGCACCGGCGGGCGCGGCGTCGCCTAGCGCTCGCAGATCCGACTGGCGCAACGGTCGTTCCCACACGAACTGCTTGTCGCGCACGCGCCAGCACGCGTTGCCCCACGCGGTCCCCTCGGTGGTCTCGGGCAGCCCGAGCGCAATCCGTCGCACGTCGTCCCAGCCGGCCACGCGCTCAGCTGACCGCCGGTGCTCGCAGCGCCGCGGAACGCTCCGGGCGCGCCCACACCCCACGCTCCTGGAGCAGCTCCACCTGCTTGCGCGTCACGTGCTCGCGGTACTCGGCGTGCGTATATGGCGCGCGCTCGAGGTACAGGTTCTTCGGATAGATCGGCTGCTCATACACGAGCTGGTACTGCTCGGTGGTGAGGTCCTTCATCCAGTTGTCCCACTGCGCGGTCTGCCGGAAGTTCCGCAGCGCCTCGATATCGATCGTGCCGGCGATCCACGTCGAGCCGGCGCCGTACGGCACCTCGGTCACCACCTGGCCGCGGTAGTCGACGATCTGCGAGCCGCCGGAGAAGGTGTCGATCGGCGTGGTCGAGTCCTTGTCGAGGTAATACGTGCCGAGGTTCATCCCGATCACATACATGTTGTTGTCGAGCGCCCGGGCCCGATTCTGCACCGAGAACATCCCGCTCATTACTCCGGGAGCCGGATACGGCCCGCGGTAGGCGATCTCACAACCGTTCATCGCGAGGCCCCGCGCGTTCTCCGGATACGACGCCTCGTTGGCCATCATGATCCCGATCCGCCCGATCTCGGTGTCGGCGACCGGATAGAACGCGTCGAGCCCCCGCCCGTACAGCTCGGTCCACCGATCCCACACGTTATGCGGCGTGACCGAGTGCTCGACCGGGAGCAGCGGCACCAGCTTGTGGTGCTTCATGATCACGGCCCCGTCCTCGGGCTCGATCACGAACCCGACGTTGAAGAACCGCCCGGGGAACTCGGGGTGGCGCGCCTTGGCCTGCGCGATCACGTACGCGTGCCACTGCTGCGCAAGCCGCCCGAGGTAGTCGGTCTCGGGTCCCGGGATGTCGATCGCGCACTCGAGCGCGTACGTCTCATGATCGAGGTCGAGCACCTCGTCGGTGAATCCCTGCAGCCCTCCCTCGGGGATGCAGATCAGCCGCACCGGGAGATCCATGCTGGACAGCCAGGACGCCGCCTTGACCATGTGCGAGATGTGCTCGAGATTCCAGCTGATCTCCTCGCGCCGGCGGATCCCGCGCATCGTCGAGATCAGTCCGACGACCTGGTAGGGCTCGATCATGGAAGGCTCCTCTCTCGGTTGCGAGCGACTCTAGCCGCATCGCCGCGACCCGCGCCACCGCTCGCCGAGGGCCCGCCGGACCATCGCTCGACCGCGATCACCGCGGTGTCGTCGACCTGGGACCCCCGGGCGAACTCGACGAGCGCCGCCTCGATCCGCTGCACCGCGTCGGTCGCCCCGCCCGCGCGCCGCAGCGTCTCGGCTAGGCGCTCCTCGCCGAAGCGCTCCGCCTGGCCGACGGTGTCGATCACGCCGTCGGTGTAGAGGATGAGCTGGTCGCCCGGTTCAAGCCTGACCGTGATCGCCTCCCAGCCGCCGTGCTCGTAGGCGCCCAGGAACGGCGCGAACACGCCGACGGGACGCGCGGACCCGCGGCGGACGTGATACGCCGGAGGATGGCCGGCGAGCACGAGGTCGGCATGTGCGTAGTCATCCGCGCTGCGCAGCAGCACGCAACAGACGCTGACGAGCGACAGGCCCGGGCTCTCGCGCAGCGCGGCATTGAGCTCGGAGAGCGACCCGATCGGATCGCCGAGCAGCTTCCCGGCGGTGCGAAGCGTGTACCGCGAAAGTGCGGTCAGCGCGGCCGCCTCGGCGCCTCGTCCGGCCACGTCGCCGACGACGATCATCCATCCCCCGGGGACTTCGAACGCGTCGTAGAAGTCGCCGCCGACCTCGTTCTGGTCGCCGGCGGCCCGGTACAGGCTCGCGAGGCAGAAACCCGGAATCTCGGGAAGGTCGGGCGGCAGCAGGCTCTGCTGGAGCGTGGCGGCGATCTTGGAGCGCTCGGCGTACAGCCGCGCATTCTCGACCGCGATCGCGGCCCGCCGCCCGAGCTCCGCGGCGAGCGCCAGATCGCCCTCCCCGAACGTCCGGCGGGATTCCGCCATCGCCAGCAACAGCGCACCGATCGGCGGCTGATCGGCGATCGCGAGCGGAACGACGAGAAGCTGAGCTCGCACCTGGGGCTGCCCTGAACGGATCACCTCGGCGACGCCCGCTTCGAACTCACCGGCGAGCGCGTCGTTGCCGGCGCCGGCGGGAGCGATGGCAACCTGCGCGGATGCCCGTCGCCGTCACCGCGCATCGCGACGACGCACCGGTCCGCGAGTCTCGGCACCGTCAGCTGCGCGACCTGCTGGAGCGTGTGCTCGTAGTCGAGCGAGGAGGACAGCTCCTGCCCGGCCTCCGCGAGCACCCGCTGGGCAAGCTCGGCGCGCTTGACGTCGGTCAGGTCCTCGATCACGCTCACGATCAGCGACAGCGAGCCGTCGGCGTCGAACACGGGAGTTGCCTTGTTCAGCAGCCAGCGCTCCTCGCCCGTGGCGCGGATCACGTTGCGCACCAGCAGCGGCTCGGCGACCTCGCCACGAGCCGCGCGCGCGGACGGCAGGTCCCCGAGCTCCAAGCTCCTCCCCGCCTCGTCGAATACGTCGAACAGAGCCATCAGCTCCCCGCGCTGGGCGTCGGTCACCTCGCGGACCGAGCCGACGCTGAGCAGCCGCGCCGCCGCCGAGTTGGCGAACACGATCTGCCCGGCGGGGTCGCGGACGAGAACCGCCTCGCCGAGATTGGTGAGCGTCGCCTCGAGCCGGCGCTCGAGCCCGGTCACCGTCTGAGACAGCGTCGCGTTGTCGAGCGCGAGCGCCAGATGCCCGGAGAGGATCTCGGCGTAGCGGAGATCGTCCTCGCCGTAGCTGCGGCCCGAAGTGCCGACGCCGAGGGCGAGCGCGCCGACGGTGCGTCCCCGCGCGCGCAGCGGGATGAACAGCGCCGAGCGCAACTCGAGCGCGCGCAGGAGCTCGAAGTCCTCGTCGCCCGAGGCGATCATCCACAGCTGCTCGTCGGTCACACCCGGAAGGAGCTGACTCTCGGCGCTCACGATTGCGCGGGGCAACCCGACCGGCGCATCGGGCAATGGACGCCGCCGAAGTAGGGCGGCCTCGAGCTCCTCGCGCCGCCGTGGCGCATCGACTCGCGATCCAATCCGTCGGAGCTGGCCGTCGGACGCGATGATGTCGAGCGTCGCGATGTCGGCGAACGTCGGCACGACCAGCTCCAGCAGCCGCGCCACGGTGTTCTCGACCAGCAACGTGCCATCCGCGATCTCGCCGGCGGCGGCGAGCAGCTCAAACCGGTCGCCCGCAGGCCCCGTGCTCAACCGGAATCACCCCCCGTCAAGCTCGGCCGGCGCCCCCGTGAACAGCGAATGCCCATCCGGGAACCCGGCGATCGCGAACAGCCGCTGAATCTTGCCCGAGCCGCAGACGACGGCGAAGCGATATCCGCCCGCCTCGGCACGCTGTTGCTCTGAGATGACGAGTCGCAAACCGGAGGTGTCCATGAACCCGACCGCTCGTAGGTCGAGGACCAGGACGGTAGCTCCCCCACGCGCGGCGTCAAGCGCCGACTTGACCGCACCAAACGTGGTTAGGTCGACATCGCCCCAAACCGAAACGACGGCGCGCGTCGCGAATGCGCTCCGTGTCCAGCCTCAGATGACTCGACAGTCCCAATCTCCGTCCCACCTGCCAGCGGTCACCCGTATCGACCGCGTCATGATTCTACGCCGGGCCGAGGTCGGTTTGGGACACTTGACCGACGGGCGGCGCCAGGGTCAGCCGAGCGGAGGAGAGCGAGATGGCGATTTCCAAGCAGCCGATGAACGACGAGCAGCGCAAGTCGGTCGCGCTCGAGTACCTGAAGGCATTCGATAACGGAGGCACGACGTCGACCGGGGGCAGCATCCTCGATCTGTTCGCAGACGACGCGCAGGTGAGCTTCCCGAAGTGGGGTCTCGCCACCGGCAAGGACGCGATCGGCCGGATGTTCGGCGACGTCGGCGCGACGCTGGAGCGGATCGTCCATGACTACGCGAACCTCAACTGGATCATGACCGGCACCGACACGTTCGCGTGCGAGGGGACGAGCTTCGGAGAGCATCAGGACGGCGAATGGCGCGCCGGGGTCACGCACGCGGGAAGGTGGTGCGACGTGTTCGAGGTCCGCGACTTCTTGATCCAGCGCTGCTTCATCTATCTCGATCCCGATTACGCGGGTCTCGACACCGACCGGTACCCCTGGCTGGCGCGCGACGGACGCGATCCTTCGATGCCGCTGAGCCTCGGTCTGCGCGAGGCTGCCTCGGCCGGCGTGGACAAATAGGTACTCTGCGCTGCCCAATCGTCGTCAAGGAGACTCATGGAATACAGCGAAGCCCTCGCACACAAGATCGAGGCGCGCATCACGGAGCTGAAGACCGAGATCGACGCCCACGAGCGCGCGCTGGCCGCCCTCCGCGGTCGGGCCGGCGCAGCCCCCAGCAGTGCCACCGCCTCGAACGGCCGCCGACGCGGCGCCGCCAAGCGGACGCGCGCCGCCGCGACGAAGAGCGACGGCGCCACCGCGAAAAGCGCTGGCGCTGGCGCTGGCGCTGCGGGGAACGGTGACAGCACCGCCGCGGGGCGGCCTCGTCGCGCGCGCCGCAGCGGCAGCGCCTCGACCGAAGCGGTGTTCGACGCCCTCAAAGAGGGACAGGATCAGGCATCCGCGATCGCCAAGCAGTTCGGCGTGTCGCCCGCAGTCGTTCGCAACCGCCTCGCGCAACTCGAGGAGGCGGGACGGGTGAGCCGGACCGGGAACCGACGCTCCACTCGCTGGCGTAGCCACGCCGCGTAGGCGGCCAGTCAGGTTGCAGCGACGCGACGCGACGCGCTCTCGCGAACCGCTGCAGCCTCCACCCCAGATCTCCATTAATTCTCCACATCCGGTCCGGCTCGCCGCCGCGGGTGGAATCGTTCCGGTCCTTCGCCGTGGGAGGCGTGTTGGATCTGATCGATATCGCTCTGGTCGTTTCGTCGGTGTGGGTGTTGTTCGTCACCTGCGTGCTCGCGCTGCTCAAGGCGGCCAACGTCGGCGACGAAGCCATCGATCGTGCGACCGATCGGTCGGTGATGTCCGGCCGGCCCGGCTCGAGGGTCGCGATGTCGGCCACGACACCGCGGCGCGGCCGGCATGGGGAAACCTCATCAAGCCAACTACAAACTGCACAATGCACGGCGACGAATGCGCGGACAGTAACCATCGACCTGTTTAGGTTTTGCTGACCAGGGGCATCGCTGCCGGTGAGACAGAAAGCCGGTGCGGAGGCAGGCCGCACGGGTAAAGCTGTAATTACATCCCGCATGGGGTCTGGGCTTTTGCTTGCCCGGGCGCCGAGCACCGACGCTCGCGTCTCGTTCGCTGCAAGCCGAGGAAAGGCCCGTCCATGTCACATGTCCGTTTTCGGCCGCTGCTACTTGCCGCGGTCCTCGCCCTCATGCTGCCGCTCGGAGCCGATGCGGCGGCCAGCACCAACACCGCCGTCACCTCTCAGAGCGGCGATGGCGCCACACTCACGTTGTCGGCGAAAGCAAAGCGCTCGTTCGGCGGCCAGCACGTCTCGCTCACCGCCCAGCGGCCGGCGACACGGCGCAAGTCGACCTACGCCCTCCCGGACAGTTCCGGTAAGTGGAACTTCGCGAAGGCGACGGGCACGCTCAATCTGAAGGGCGTGCTGCACGTTGTCGTCGGGAAGCGGTCGGTGGCGATGAAGTCGGTGACGTTCACGCGTCCGGCCAAGGGTAACGGGCAGGTGTCGGTGAAGTTGGCCGGTCACAAGGTCCAGTTGTTCAGTGTGACTGGCAAGGTGAAGGTCAAGCACAGTGGCGCGACCGAGATTCTCAGTGGGATGACTGCGAAGCTCACCAAGGCCGGCGCGACGAAGCTCGACAAAGCCCTGCGCAAGAGCGCGCTAAGCAACGGGCAATCGATCGGATCGTTCACCGTCAGGGTGAGCACGGCGCCGATCACCGGCTCTCCGGCCCCCGGCGCGCCCGGTGCGACCGGAGTCACCCCGAGCTCGAGCTCGGGACTCGGACTCGCGCTGACGCCCGATTTCGTGTCGCTGCTCAACTCCGCCGGGCTGTCAGGACTGCCACTGGTCCCCGCATC
The DNA here is from genome assembly GCA_963755525.1 of uncultured Solirubrobacterales bacterium. GTDB lineage: Bacteria > Actinomycetota > Thermoleophilia > Solirubrobacterales > Solirubrobacteraceae > Palsa-465. Next base: position 291,386 of record CAVWKC010000005.1, read on the forward strand.
GGGTGGACTGCCGGCACCGCTCGGCACGACCACGATCCCGGGCGCTGACGGCAGCAGCGTGACCCTTCCTCTGAATGGGTCGACGGCCGGCGGCAGCTTCGACCAGGGAACGCTCACCGGCACGATTCCGCTCAGCGGCGGATTGCAGCTCGACAACGGCGCCGCGTCGGTGTCGCTGACGAACCCTGAGCTCACGCTCGGTACCGGAACCGAGGGCTCCGCCCTGAGCTTCGAGCTCAACGGCGGTCCCGAGGTGAAGCTGTTCGACATCGACACGTCCCAGCTCGAGCAGGCGGCCACGCCGGACGGCGGGCTCAGCCTGAGCGGCCTCACGGCCGCGCTGTCGAGCGAGGGCGCCTCGTCTCTGAACGAGCTGCTCGGCCAGAACGTGTTCACCACCGGCCAGCCCGTCGGCGGCATCTCGGTGATTCTCCCCGCCACATCCACGTCCGCCAGCTAGCCACACCCGTGAGCAATAAGGGCTAGCCGAGCTCGCTCGCCCACAAGCAGACCGACCGAACGACCCGGGGTCCCCCTCCACCCCGGGTCGTTCGCCTGTGTCAGCGATCCACCGCGAGCAACCGGTCTGTGGCCTCATCCGGAACCCCGCCGAAATACGCGGTGAGCACCTGCTCGAACACGGGATTGTCCGGAGCGGCGCGCGCGAACAGCGTCATCGACGAGCGCAGCTTGATCGCGTCGATGCCGCCGAAGACGTCCTGCGCGGTCCGTCCCCCGAGTTCGCAGAGGATCCGCGCGCAGTCGATCAACCGCGGCCCGAGCACGGGGTGGGCCATGTACGCGCGCGCCTCGTCGAGCGAAGCGATCGCGTACCTCCGGGAGGTCGGGCTCTGCCCGAGTCCGGCGATCTGCGGGAACACGAACCACATCCAGTGACTGCGCTTGGCGCCAGCCCGTAATTCGGCGGCCGCCGTCGCGAAGGTGTCCGCTTGATTCTGGGCGGAGACGAACCGCTCTAGCCCGTAAGGATCGCTCATGACCGCGGGTGCAAACGTAGCGCGGCGCCGGTCCATACGATGTGGCGATGCTCGAGCACGAGCAAGTGGCGATCGCCGTCGGAGAGCGCTCGGCGCTGCCCGTGATCGTCGCGGTGCACTCGACCGCGCTCGGCCACGCGGTCGGCGGCTGCCGTCTGTGGCGCTACGGGGACTGGCGCGACGGGCTCGACGACGCGCTCCGGCTGTCGGAGGCGATGACGCTCAAGTGCGCGCTCGCAGGGCTGCCGCTCGGGGGCGGCAAGAGCGTTATCGCGCTGTCGCCCGACACCGATCTCACCCCCGACCTAAGGCGCGCGGCGATGCTCGACCTCGGCGACGCCGTCGAGCGCTTCGGTGGGAGCTACGGGGTCGGCGAGGATGTGGGCACGACCGCCGAGGACATGCTGATCGCGCGCGAGCGGACCCGCTACGCGTACTGCCTGCCGGAATCCGAGGGAGGCGCCGGCGAGCCGTCCGAGCCGACCGCCGAGGGCGTCCGCGCGGCGATCGGAGTCACGCTCGAGCGGGCGCTCGGGAGCGCCGAGGTCTCGGGGCGGCGGATCGCGATCATCGGCCTCGGACAGGTCGGCTCACGCGTCGCGCGCCGTCTTGCCGCGGCCGGCGCCGACCTCGTGGTGTGCGACATCGACGCTTCCAAGCGTGCGCTCGCGGATGAACTGGGCGCGGCCTGGACCGACCCGGAAGCGGCGCTGCGCGCCGACGTCGACCTGCTCGTGCCGGCGGCGCTCGGCGGACTCCTCACGGACGCCTCGGTGGCGACCCTGCGCTGCGCCGCGATCGTCGGTCCCGCCAACAACCAACTCGTCGACGACCGCGTCGCCGACGCCCTGCGCGACCGGGGCATCCTGTGGGCGCCCGACTTCGTGGTCAACGCCGGCGGAGTTATCTACGGCAGCGCGATGGAGTTCGAAGGCTGCACGCGCGAGGACGCGGTCGCGCGCGTTGGCGCGGTCGCCGACTCGCTCGAGGCCGTGTTCTCGGCCGCGTTCGAGCACGCGATCACACCGCTGGCGGCCGCGCGCCGCGTCGCTGAGGAGCGACTCGAAGCCGCTCGCCGCCAGCGGACTGAAGTGGCCTAGCGGCTCGTCATTCGACCGCGGCGCCGTGTAGGCCACCCGTCGGCCGCTCGCGCTGGTCCCACCAATCGTTCACGACCGAAATGGCGCCGCCGAGGATCCCCTCCTTGAACGCCGCCGTGTCGTTGACGTTCGGCAGCGGCTCGTCGGGCACGTCCGCGCCGAGGAACTCGCACAGCGGCTCCCACCCGTCGCGTGGCTCCCACACGAGCAGCCGGTCCGCGGGGACGTCTCGCTTCACCCGGTCGTTCCAACGATCCATCGCCGCGGCCAGTCCCTCGTCCGTGTATGTGTCCTCCGGTGGCGCGAGCCCCCCGGTCCCGTCGGCCCAGGTCATGTGAATCATCAGGTCCATGAACCGGTGCCACACCGGATCGACCGCCGCTCTTGCCATGCACATGTGGCGCATCACGGAATCGCCGAAATACATCGGCCAGATCGTCTCGCGCATGCTCCGGACCCAGCTCTCGGGCGAGCGGACGCTGAGAACGACCTTGGAGTCCGGGTAGTACTCGAGCAGGTCCTGGTAGCACCAGCCCCCCGGCCAGTCGACCGTCGACTGGGCGTCGCCGAAGATCGCCTCCCAATCCGGCTCGCCACGGGCCACGGCCTCCCACAGGCCGAGGCCGGCCTCAAAGTCCATCATCAGGTCCCGCATGTGGTAGCAGTGCCCGAATCCGAGCTGCTCGAACGCGATTGCTTGGGTCGTGGTCGCCGTGCGCGGCAGACCTGCCCCGATCACTTTCATATTTCTCCTCAGCTGGAAGGGGGTTGCGGCGGTTCTATCAAAGGCGGCGGTACCTCTACGCTCTGATGTCGATGAGCGCGACGCGCCCACCCACCCCGAACGGCAAGCCGTGGACCGGCGATTACCCGTCGAGCAATGGCGCCACGGCGAACGCCCCAAGCCCGGGCCTCAGCCGGCTCGTCGTGCTCGGCTACATCACGGCGGTCGCGTTGCCGCTGATCGGGCTGGTGATCGGGATCATTGCCGTGACGCGGCCGGCCAGGGCGACCGCCCGGCACGGCCGGTGGATCATCGCGATCAGCATCGTCGCCTCGATCATCTGGACTCTCGTGTTCGTCTCCGGGGTGTTCACATCGACGACCAACGACGTGGGCTACTGATCCGCCCGGGCCGAAAGGGCCGAGGGCGCGCGCGTCGAAAACCTGCGCAACTGCCATTGGGGGATGGCGTGCCAGCCCCTGTCCATCAGCACCAGGAGGACCTCGATGACCGAGAAGACGACGAAGCCGGCGCCGCGCCGGCGCACCCGGACCGCCAAGCCCAAGCCCATCAGTGCATCGGAGCGGCACCAGCCGACGCACGCAGAGATCTGCGAACGCGCCTACTTCATCCACCTCGACCAGCGCGACAGCGACGAGCTCGGAGACTGGCTGCGCGCCGAGCAGGAGCTCGCTGCGGCTTGAGCCTGACGTAGCTCTTCCTCATCCCGTCGGCTCATCGCCGCGCTGACCAGGCACCATGTGCGGCGATGAAGCCGTCCGATCTACGCGATCGCTGCCTCGCCCTCCCCGGAGCCGAGGAGACCTTTCCGTTCGGCCCCGAGAACTCCGTTTTCAAGGTCGCCGGCAAGGTGTTCGCGCTCTCCCGGCTCGACGCCACCCCGCTGCGGATCAGCCTCAAGTGCGAGCCTGCCCTCGCCGAGCAACTGCGCGAGGCGCACGCCGCCGTGATCCCGGGGTACCACCTGAACAAGCGCCACTGGAACACCGTGATCATCGACGGCTCGCTGGCGCCCCGGGCGATCGGCGACATGATCGAGGACTCCTACGACCTCGTCGTCAGCAAGCTGCCCCGCGCCCGTCGGCGCGCGCTCGGCTGGCGGGGCGACGCCTGAGGCCGGACGTGGAGGGCAGTCACCGTAGCCGCGTCGAAACGCTCCTGGCCGACGCCGCCGCCGAGCACGCGAGCCTCCTGGCCAGGCTCCCGCCCGACCTGAGCGCATCGCTCCCAGTCGATGCCCAGGGCGTGACCCAGGCGATCGACTACCTCGCGGCCGCCTCGGGCATGTCGATCAGCGAGCGCCGGGCGCTCATCCGCCCCCACGCGGTCAACCCGGCCGTGCTCCACGCCCGCGTGTTCGGCCGCGCGCCGCTCGCGCGGGAGACCGTGATCGCCTCGTTCGTCGAGGGCGCGCGGGTTCGCGCGGACGCGCTGTCAGCGCTCGCCGACGCCGTCGGCGGTGAGCCGCTCGGCCGGGAGGTGCGGACGCTGCTCGTCGCCGACCCGCCGCCGCTCGGCGCCGACGGACAGGACGTTGTGCCGGCGCTCCAGGCCACTTACGCCGCCCAAGAACGCGCCGCGATCATGATCGCCGAGAGCCTCGACAGCGCCTAGTCCGGCCGGCGGAGGGTGGCGCGGCGACACGCCATGAGCGTGTACGGTTGTCACCTTACATGCGCCGCCGCCTCGTCTCAGCCATCGTCTCCGGGCTTGCCGTGCTCGCGATTTCCGCGTGCGGGAGCAGCGGCGGCGGGTCCTCGAACGGGATCGCATCGAAGTCGCCTGAGCAAATCGTCACCGCGGCCACGAACGCCGTCTCGAACGTCAGCGCGGTCCACGTGGCCGGGTCTGTTCCCAACGCCAACCAGCCGATCACGCTCGACCTGACCCTGGTCAACGGAAAGGGCGGCAAAGGCTCGATGTCCGAGAGCGGCCTCAGCTTCCAGATCGTGGCCCTCGGTCAGGAGGTCTACATCAACGGCAGCTCGTCGTTCTGGACCAAGTTCGGCGGAGCCCCCGCCGCGGCGCTGCTGAGCGGCAAATGGCTGAAGGCGCCGGCGACCGGCCAGCTCTCCTCGCTGGCGACGCTGACCAACGGTCACAAGCTGTTCGGTCAGCTGCTCTCGAGCCACGGCAAGCTGGAAAAGGGCAAGACGACCACGATCCAGGGCCAGCAAGTGGTCCCGGTCACCGACACCACGAACGGCGGGACGCTGTACGTCGCCACGACCGGCAAGCCGTACCCGATCGAGATCGTCAAGAGCGGCTCGGGCGGCGGTCACATCGTATTCAACGGCTTCAATCAGCCGGTCACGCTCACGGCGCCGGCAAACGCGATCGACATCTCGAAGCTGAAGTGATCGCCTGAGCTGAGCGATCCGTGGTGGACGAGCCGCCACCGCGATCACGCCCGCGCCGGTAACAACGCCCGAAGATCGTCGATCGTGTCGGCGTCGCCAGCGTCCTTGTCCGGCCGGTACCGCTTGACCCGCGCGAACCGGAGCGCGACCCCGCCGGGATACCGGGTCGAGGACTGGACGCCGTCGAGCGCGATCTCTACGACCAACTCCGGGCGCACCATCACGGCGATCCCTCGGCGACTGGTCTCGAGCGAAAGCAGCTCCTCGGTCTGCCAGCGCAACAGCTCGTCGGTCATCCCCTTGAACGTCTTCCCGACCATCACGAAGTCCCCCGACTCGGGGTCGCGGGCGCCGAGGTGGAGATTCGACAGCCAGCCTTGCCGGCGCCCGTGCCCCCATTCGGCGCCGAGCACGACGAGGTCGTAGGTCCGCACCGGCTTGACCTTGCGCCACGCACCGCCGCGCCGGCCGGCGGCGTAGGCCGACGCTGCGTCCTTGACGACGACGCCCTCGTGGCCGGCTTCGAGCGACGCCGCCAGCACGCGCTCGCCCTCGTCCGGGTCCGCGGTCAGCTCGCCGGGGATCACCAACCCCGGCGCGATCTCCCGGAGCCGCTTCAAACGATCCCCCAATGGCTGGTCGAGGAGGTCCTCGCCGTCGACGTGGAGCAGGTCGAACAGGAACGTCACGATGCCCTCCGGTGGCGCGTCGCTGTCGATCTGCGACACCGTGTCCTGGAATGCGGCGGGCGCCCCGTCGCGCATCCACAACGCCTCGCCATCGAGCACCGCCTGGCGCACGGGCAGGCCGAGCGCCGCCTCGACGATCCCGGGCAGCGTCGCGGTGATCTCGTTGAGGTTGCGCGTGTAGATCCGGACGTCGCGCTCGCGGCGGTGGATCTGGATCCGGATCCCGTCGAGCTTCCACTCCACCGAGGACAGCTCGAAGCCCGACATCGCGTCGGCCACGCTGGCGCCGGTGGAGGCGAGCATCGGGATGATCGGCCGGAAGATCTCGAACCCGATCGCGCGTAGACCCGGCTCGCCCTCGGTCATCGCCACCTGAGCCATCCGCGTGAGGTCGCCAGACAGCATCAGCGCCCGGCGCGCGGTCTCGCCGCGGACGCCGGCCGCCTTCGCCACCGCGTCGGCCATCACGCCGGCGAGCGCGCCCTGCCGGAGCTCGCCGGTGAACAGCCGGCGCAGGAATGCCGCCTCGGCCTCGGTGGCGCGTCCGAGCAGGTCGGCGAGCACGTCGCCCCGCGCCGCAACGGATCCGGGCCCGGTGGCGCGCTCGATCTCGTCGATCGCCCGGTCGACGTCGATCACGGTCAGAGTGGGCTCGCCAGCCGGCCCGGGCCGGATCGCGTAGACGGTCGCGTAGCCGATCCCGACGCGGCCCTGGCGCGGCACACCAGAGAGGAACCCGACGCAGATCGGCACCTCCTGCGGCTCGAGCTCGCCCAGGAGCTCGGCGAGGATCGCGACCTTCTTCGAGCGCGCGCTCGTCTCGCCGACGAGCGTCGACGCGGCGACCACATCGGCGAGGAGCGTCATGCGCCCAGGTCTAGCAGGCGCGAAGGCCGCCGCACCGGAGCGTCCATGGGGCCGTTCCGCCCGGCGTCCGTGCCGGGCGGAGGTGGTCGCGACCCTCTGTCCGGGCTTTGACGGCCGGCGGATATAACGGCGGGCATCTGAGGGGGGTGCAGTGGTCCCCCGGGGCGGTGCCGCGGCGTTCGCCGGGGATAACGGCGGGCACCTGAGCGGGTACGGTCGTCCCAGAGACGGGTCGCGGCCCGCCGGGCATGCATAGCTCGACAACGGAGCCGATCCGGCGAGGCCGTGCCGTACTACGCACGTATGGCACGCGTAAGCACGGCAAGGCTCGGGACGGACGCGTCGATTGTCGAGCTATGCACGCTCCGAGAGCCCCCGCGCGCCGGCGACCCGCCCCCACCCCACTCCAGATGCCCGCCGTTCAAAACCCAATCCACCCCACGACCGCCGAGGCGGTTGCAATGGTCCCCGGGGGCCGTCTCGCGGGACCCCGACCTGCATGACGCGCCAATCTGCGCCCGCCGGCGAAGCCGTGGCCTCTCACGCATGCCCCACGTGCCTGACACGCCACGGCCGACCGCGATCGCGTCAAATGGCGCGTCACGCATGATCCGCGACCCAGACCCCGCCGGCGACCCGCCCCCACCCCACTCCAGGTGCCCGCCGTTAAAAACCCAACCCGCCCCACGACCACCGCGGACCCAAGCGACCGCCCGCGCGGCACGGACGCCGCGCGGAACCGGCCCCACGGACGCCGCCGCAGGCGGCCCCAACGCCATCCCATCCCGAGTTTCTCCACACTCGCGTCCCGCCATCCGGTGAATTCGGATTCACTCGGATATGGCCCGAGCTTCTCCAGACTCGAGGGTGGATGCGACGGCCCTCAAATCAACTACGGCAGGAGCACGTGGTAGTAGCCGATGTCGCGCTGCCGGCCTCCACGCGGCGTGTAGCTGACCCACACCCGGAGCGTGACCCGGAATGTGTGGTTCGCGACCAATAGGCGCCCGCGAGCGTTCGGCCGAACGGTGATCTGAAGGGTCCGGCCGTGCTTCGCGGTGACGTGAGCGCGCGCGAACACGAATCGCCCCGGCGCCGGGTTCAGCACCTTCGCCGGCTGGGCGAGGTTGTCGTTCCACGCGGTCACGAGGACGTTCACCGTTCCCGGGCCGGGCACATGCACGGTCACGACAAACGTGCCGTTCGCAAGGGGCTTGAAGTGCGTCTCCTCGCGGTTGTTGGGCAGGACTGTGTACGTAACCGACCGGGTCGACGTCTGGCCGTCGGCGCTCGTCGCCGTGACCGTGAACGTGTGCGTTCCCGGCGTCGTCGTGTTGATGTTCGAGCCGTTCGAGGCGGTGCCGACGCACGACGAGATTCCGGTCCCGCCGGGGCCGTCCGCGCAGCTGAACTCGGCCGCGACAGCCTTGCCGAACGCATAGCTAGCGCCATCGGCGGGTCGAGCGATCGTCGCCACCGGCCGTTCGCGACCGTGTAGCTGACCGTGGTGGTGCCGGTGCCGCCGTCGCTGGAGGTCGCGGTCACCGTGTAGGAGTGCGGCCCCGCGCTCGAGGTGTCGAGGTGGCCGCTGCCGCCACTGGCGCCGTTGCTGTCCGCGCACGCACTGGATCCCCGGCCCGTTGGCGCCCTCGGTGCAGGCGAACGTCGTCGCGACCGATTGCCCGACCGCGTACACCGCACCCGAGGCAGGCGACGAGATCGCCGCGGACGGCGCGGCCGCCACCGTGTAGCTGACGCTCGAGTGACCGGTCTGCGTATCGCCGCTCGTCGCCGTGACCGTGAACGTGTGCGCGCCCAACGTCGAGGTATCGACCGTGTGTCCAGACGGTTGACCGCCCTGGTTCACGCACGTCGTGATCCCCGGGCCGCCGACGCCGTCGGTGCAGGCGAAGCTCGACGCCACGTTCTGCCCGACCAGGTAGATCGCCCCGTTCGCCGGCGAGGTGATGCCCGCCGCCGGATTGGCGGCGTTCACCACGACCTGCTGGTTCGCATCGTTGTTGTCCGCCTCAGCGCTGTTGTTCGTATCGCCCGAGTAGCTCGTGTCCCACTGGTAGGTGCCGACGCCCGCGGGCGTCTTGGGGACGGTGTAGCCGGTTGGGGTCGTATACGTCCCATTTCCGCTCACCGGGATCGACTCGGTGTCGACCGCCGCGCCCCCGCCGTTGAGGAACAACGTGAACGTGATCGTGCCCGTCGGTGCATCGCCGCTCGCCAATACCGCGGAGTCGGTCAACGTCGTGGTCCCGCTCCCGAGCGTCACCGCCGATGCGGCCGGTGTCCCGGCCAGCCCCGGACTGGCCTGGCTCACGACCACTTGCTCGCCCGGAGCGCCGGTGTCCGACATCGCGTTGTTGTTCGAGTCCCCGCTGTAGCTGGCGTCCCACTGGTAGGTGCCCGCCGTCGCCCCCACGAGCGACAGACCGGTCGGGGTCGCGTACGTGCCGTTTCCGGTCACCGACACCATCTCGGTATCGACTGGCGCCCCGCCGCCGTTCAGGAACAGGGTGAAAGTGATCGTCCCACCGGGTGCGCTCCCACCCGACAGCGTGGCGGAATCGGTCAGCGTCGTCGCGGTGCCGACGGTCGCCACCGTCGGGCTCGGGGTCGTCGTGAGCGTCGGGCTCGCCGGGCTCACGACCACCTGCTCATCCGGGTCGTTCCGGTCCGAAGTCGCGTGGTTGTTGGCGTCGCCGCTATAGCTGGCGTCCCACTGGTAGGTCCCCTGGGCCGCGCCGGACAGCGAGAAACCGGTCGGAGTCGTATAGGTGCCGTTCCCGCTAACGGTCGCCATCTCGGTATCGACCACCGTGCCGGCCGGCGAGACGAGCGTGAACGTGATCGTCCCCGTCGGCGCGCTCCCACCCGACAGCAAGGCCGAGTCCTTCAACGTCGGCGCCGGCGAGCCGAGGTCGACGATCGGGGGCTCCGAGGTAGTGCCCAACCTCGGGCTGGCCGGGCTCACGACCACCTGCTCGGCGGGATCGTTGTCGTCCGTATAACCCGAGTTGTTCGAGTCTCCGGAGTAGCTCGCGTCCCACTGGTAGGTGCCGGCCGCCGCGCCGGCCAGCGCGTAGCCGGTGGGCGTCGAGTACGTGCCGTTCCCGCTGATGGTCGCCGATTCTGTGTCGACGGTCGCCCCGGCCGGCGAGACGAGCGTGAACGTGATCGTCCCGGTCGGCGGGTTCGCCTCGGTCAGGACGGCCGAGTCCTTCAGCGTCGGCGCTCCGGCCCCAAGCGTCGCGGTCGTCGGACTCGGAGTCGTCACCACCGGCGGGGCCTGGAAGGTGAGCGTCACCGACGGCGCCTCACCCGAGGTCGCCTGCGCGAACGTCGGATTCGTGACCGACGCGGCGGCATGGCTGGAGCCGCCTCCACCGCCGCCGGAGGTCGAGCCGTACTGGGCCCCGCCGCCACCTCCGCTCCCGTACCAGCCGGCACCGCCCCCGCCGGCCGGGATTCCGTTGAACTCGTTGGAGCCACCCCCGGCCCCGCCGTTCCCGAACGCTCCGTTCGTGCCGTTGGAACCGCCGTTGGCTCCGGTCCCCCCGGTTCCCGGGACAGACTGGGTCGCGCCCCCGCCGCCGGTACCCGCCGGCGGGGTGCCGCCATTCTGCCCGGTCGACCCTGAGCCCGTGGTCCCGGCGTTGCCACCCACCCCGCCGTAGCCGCCACCGGAGACCACGGACGAGCCCCCGCCTCCGGCCGCGACCAAGAGACGCGACCCGAGTGTGGTTCCGAACGAGCACGGGCCGGAGGCGGCGCATGTGCGCACGTCGGACTCGCCGCCGCCGTTACCGCCAAGGAGAAAGCCCGTGTCATCCCTGCCGCCGCCCCCTCCGAGCGCGTCGACCTCCAGATACAGGGTCTCATCGGACGTGACCGCAACCGTCCCCGCGGCCGTCGCCCCGAGTCCTCCTGCGTCGCCTCCGGCGTAGCCCACGCTGCCTTGAGCGCCGACGACCGTCGCGTTGATAGAGCTCACGCCGAAGGGAACCACGAACGCCGTCTGCCCCCCGGACGTGTACGTGCAGGTCACAGTGGTCCCGGATTGAGAGCAACCCGCCGGGTACGCCGACGCGGTGCCCACGAACGCCACCGCGCACACCGCGAACACACCCGCGGTCGCCGCGCACACCGCGACGGCACCGCGACACGCGCGCGCGACAACCCAGCCAGCCCGACGAGCCCCATCCACGATCATTGCCCTCAACCCCAATTCGGGTAAAAGGGCGCTCCCGCGGCCGCTCAGCCCCAGCCAGGGCAATCTACCAGACCGCCCGAGCCGCTCCAGCGGCCCCCGGCCCAAACTATTCGTCAGAAGACCGGCGTCTCGCGATACCCGCCCCAGATCTGCTGGAGCGCATGCACGATCTCACCCTCGCTGACCGACGCCCGGGCGGCCTCGATCAGCGCCGGCATCAAATTCTCGCCCGAGCCGGCGGCCGCCTGAATGTCGGCCAGCCGTGCCGCCACCACCTCGCCGTCCCGCGCCGCCTTGACCGCCGCCAGCGAGGAGACTTGACGCCGTTCGGAGTCGGGGTCGATGCGCAGGATCGGCGTCTCGGCGTGATCGCCTTCCGGTGAAGCGATTGACGCCGACGACGACCCGGCGGCCGGCATCGATGTCCATCTGCAGCTCGAACGACGCCTCGGCGATCTCGCGCTGCGGGAAGCCACGCTTGACCGCGTCGACCATGCCTCCGAGCTCGTCGATCTTGCGGAAGTACTCGTAGCAGCCGCGCTCCATCTCGTTGGTCAGCGCCTCGACGAAGTACGAGCCACCGAGCGGGTCGATCGTGTTGGTCACGCCGGTCTCGTGCGCGATGATCTGCTGGGTTCGGAGCGCGACGCGCACCGCCTCCTCGGTCGGCAGAGCGAGGGCTTCGTCATACGAATTTGTGTGGAGTGACTGCGTGCCACCGAGCACGCCGGCGAGCGCCTCAATCGCGGTGCGGACGATGTTGTTGAGCGGCTGCTGCGCGGTCAGCGAAACGCCGGCAGTCTGCGTGTGGAACCGCATCCGCCACGACTCCGGCTTCTTCGCCCCGAACGTGTCCCTGATCTCCCGCGCCCACACCCGCCGCGCCGCCCGGTACTTCGCGATCTCCTCGAAGAAATCGATCTGCGCGTTGAAGAAGAACGACAGCCGCGGCGCGAACTCATCGACATCGAGCCCCCGCGCGAGCGCGTGCTCGACGTACGTCAGGCCGTCCTTGAGCGTGAACGCCAACTCCTGTACGGCAGTCGATCCCGCCTCGCGGATGTGGTAGCCAGAGATCGAGATGGGGTGCCAGCGCGGCATCTCGCGCGAGCACCACTCGACCATGTCCGTGACCAGCCGCATCGCCGGATCGATCGGGAAGCACCACTCCTTCTGCGCGATGTACTCCTTGAGAATGTCCGTCTGGATCGTCCCCGCCAGCGCCTCGGGCCCGACCCCCTGACGCTCGGCCGCCACCACGTAGAAGGCGAGCATGATCGCCGCCGGCGCGTTGATCGTCATCGACACACTCACGTCGCCCAAGGGAATCCCTCGGAACAGATGTCTCCATGTCCTGCACGGTGTCGACCGCGACCCCCTCGCGCCCGACCTCCCCCAAAGACAAGGCATGGTCCGAGTCGTGCCCCATCAGCGACGGCATATCGAACGCGGTCGACAGTCCCGTCTGCCCGTGATCGAGCAGGTAGCGGAACCGCGCATTCGTCTCCTCTGCGGTCCCGAACCCGGCGAACTGGCGCATCGTCCACAGCCGCCCGCGATACATCGAGGGATACACGCCGCGCGTGAACGGGAACTGGCCCGGAACGCCGAGCTGCTCCTCGAAGTCCGCGGGGAGGTCGGCTGCGGTGTACAGCGGCGCGATCAGCTCCGAGCTCAGCGTCGTGAACGGCACATCTCGCTCGGGGGTGGCGGCGTAGGCCTGCTCCCAACCCTCGAGCGTGGGCTGGTCGCCGGCGACGGGAATGGCGTTCATGGTCAGACTTTCCGCGGGTCGGCTGGTTTAGTTGGAAATCCAATAGTAGGATGTCCACGCTCTTTGATCAAGCCCTTCGGCCTCCCGTAGACTCGCACCATGACCGTCGAATCCGCGCACCCCGACCTCTACGACATACCGCAGGACCTCCTCGACTTTCGCGATCTGGTGCGCCGGCTCGCCCAGGAGCAGATCGCGCCCCGCGCAGCCGAGATCGATCGCGCCGCCGAGTACCCGTGGGACGTCCGGCGGCTGCTGGCCGAGCAGGACGTGCTGGCGCTGCCGTTTCCCACCGAGTACGGCGGAACCGGCACCGGGACGTTGATGCTGCAGATGGCCGTCGAGGAGATCGCGAAGGTATGCGCCAGCAGCGCGCTGATCCTCATGCTCCAGGAGCTGGGATCGCTCCCGATCTCGCTGTTCGGCTCGTCCGAGCTCAAGGAGAAGTGGCTGCCCCGGTTCGCCACCGGCGAGCTCGCGCCGGCGTTCGCACTGTCCGAGCCCGAGGCCGGGTCCGACCCGGCTGCGATGCGGACGACCGCGGTCCGCGACGGCGACGAGTGGGTGCTGAACGGGACCAAGAACTGGATCAGCAACGCCACCATCGCCGACGTCTACGTGGTGTTCGCCAAGACCGATCGCGAGGCGGGGCGCAGCTCGGCGTTCGTGGTCGAGGCGGACCGCCCGGGGTTCTCGATCGGGAACGTCGAACACAAGCTCGGGATCAAGGGGTCGCCGACCGGATCGCCGGTGCTCGAGGACGTCCGCGTCCCAGATAGCAACCTGATCGGCACCGAGGGCAAGGGGCTGAACGTGGCGCTGGCGACGCTCGAGCGAACGAGGCTCGGCGCCGCCGCCCAGGCGGTCGGCATCGCCCAGGGCGCCACCGACTACGCGAACGCCTACGCGAAGGAGCGAATCGCGTTCGGCAAGCCGATCAACCAGCTTCAGGGGATCCAGTTCAAGCTCGCGGACATGGAAACCGGCACCGCGGCCGCGCGTGAGCTCCTCTACAAAGCGTGCGCGCTCGTCGACCGCGGGACACCCGGGGTCGGGAAGTACACCTCGATGGCCAAGCTGTTCGCGTCCGACAACGCGATGCGCGTCACCGTCGAGGCGATCCAGGTGCTCGGCGGCTACGGCTATGTCAACGAATATCCGCTTGAGCGCATGATGCGCGACGCGAAGATCACCCAGATCTACGAGGGCACCAACGAGATCCAGCGCGTCGTGATCGCACGCGCGATGGCACGGTAGAGCCCGCTGCCTGGATGCCGCCACCGCTGCCGTTCGATCCGATCACCGAAGCCGCTCGTCAATGGAGCAAGCACTGGGGCGAGCAGACCACGCCGCCGATGCGTGCCGTCACCTCGATCATGCGCGCTCAGCAGATCCTGATGAGCCGCCTTAATGACGCACTCGCCCCCTACAACTTGACCTTCCCGCGGTACGAGGCGCTGATGCTGCTCTACTACAGCCGCACGGGCTCGCTGCCGCTCGGAAAGATGGGCGACCGCCTACAGGTCCACCGCACCAGCGTCACCAACCTCATGGACGGCCTCGAGCGCGAAGGCCTGGCCGAGCGCTCCCCCCACCCTACCGACCGCCGCACGACGCTCGGGACGATCACCCCCCGCGGTCGCGACGTCGCCAAGAAGGCAACCCGCGTGCTCAACCAGGCGGAGTTCGGCACCGCCCCGATGCCCGACCGCGACCTCGACCTGATCAGCGACACGCTCACGAGCCTTCGCCTCGGCGCCGGCGACTTCGTCGCCTAGCCCGCTGGATGCCGATCGTCCTCCTGATCCGCCACGCCCAGGCGTCGTTCGGGACGGCCGACTACGACGTGCTGTCCGAACGCGGCCACGCCCAGGTGGAGGCGCTCCACCGTTCGCTCGAGCGGCGGGGCATCGTCGCCGACCGCGTCGTCAGCGGGTCACTGCGCCGGCAGCGTGACACCGCTCGCCCGTGGTCCTCCGAGGTCGCGGACGCGGGGGCGACGATCGACGAGCGCTGGAACGAGCTCGACAACGACGACGTGCTCTCTCATCACTCCGCGGTCCAGACGCGATTGGAGCGGCGCCCCGGCGACACCGGGCCGGCGTTCAGCTCACGCGACTTTCAGGTCGTGTTCGACCAGGCCCTCCAAGAGTGGGTCGACGCGGGCGCGGCAAGCCCGGCGCGGCAGACCTGGCCGGACTTCCTCGCCAAGGTCAACGTTGCGCTCGACGATCTCGGCGCCGGACTGCGCAGCGGCGAGACAGCGATGGCATTCACCTCGAGCGGGGTGATCGCCGCGCTCGCGGCCTCGCTCATCGGAGTCCCGGAGCGCGCGTTCGTGCCGCTCAACCGGGTGTCGGTGAACGCGTCGATCACCAAGGTCATCGTCGGCAGCCGGGGCAAGACGCTCGTGTCCTACAACGATCACGGCCACCTCGAGGACGCGGGCAGCCGACGATCTCGTGACCTACCGCTGAGGCGGCGGGTCAGCGCTCGGGCAGGCCCCGCGGGCGTCAGGGGGCGTCACCGCCCCCTGCGACCGATCGGGTTCAGTCTCCGCTCTCGAACTTGAACGAGATACCGAGGCGGACCCGGTAGCTGACGATGGCTCCGTTCTCGATCGTCACGTCCTCACGGAGGACCTCGGCAACGCGCAGGTCGCGAACGCTCTTCGCCGCGGTCGCCACGGCGGTGCGGGCGGCCGCCTCCCACGATTCCCCGCTGACGCCGATGACCTCGGTGACGCGGTAGACGCTGTCTGCCATGTGTGCCTCCTCGCTTCTGAGCGTGGCTTGAGGGTTAAACCCGGCGGAGCCTATAGACGCGAGTTCGACTCAGTCAACTCGCGGACGTCAATCCCGGACGGCGCGGGGGCGGATCCCGTGCTCAGGAGTGGTCGTGATCGGTCTCGCGGAACGCCACCGTCGTAAACCTGCGCACGACCCCAGCGGCCGCACGCTAGCGTGGTACTATTATTCTGATATCAGTACCTCTTGTCCGTGGGAGAGCCAATGGAAGCCGCGAACCACAACTCCCATCTCGAACGCGGCGCCGAGACGTTTGCGGGCAAGCTCGCGGTCGTGACGGGCGGCGGCTCGGGTATGGGTCGCGCGCTCGTCCGCCAACTCGCAGCGGAGGGTTGCTCGGTCGCGGCATGCGACTGGCACACCGATGCCGTGGCGGACGCCGCGACGGCGGCGCAGGCCGGCGCGCCCGAGGGCACCCTCGTCACCGCGCACACCTGCGACGTATCCGACGAGGAGCAGGTCCGGCGGTTCGGCGACGAGGTGTTGCACCAGCACGCGACCGACCACGTCGACCTCGTGTTCAGCAACGCCGGCATCGGCGGCGGCGCCAGCTTCGCCAAGGGCGACCGTGAGGAGTGGGAGCGCACCTTCGCCGTCAACTGGTCGGGGGTTTACAACTGCGCCCGCACCTTCCTGCCGCTGCTGATCGCGAGCGGCGACGGCGTCATCGTGAACACCAGCAGCGTTAACGGATTCTGGGCTGCCCTCGGGCCGGGCATGCCGAACAGCGCCTACGCCACCGCAAAGTTCGCGATCAGGGGCTTCACCGAAGCGCTGATCGAGGACCTGCGCTCGAACGCGCCGGAGGTCCGCGCGGTGCTCGTGATGCCCGGGCACGTCGGCACCGACATCCTCGCCAACACTCGTCGCGCCCACGGGCGTGCCGAGCCGCACGACATGAGCGACGCCGTCATCCAGGAGACGATCCCCGCCGACGCTCAGGAAGGTCTCGTCAACGCCGGCCTGCTCCGCAAGGGCGCCTCCTCCGACGACCTGCGCCGGTTGCTGGCGCAGTTCGAGACCGACTTCAGGGACAAGGCGCCCGTGACCGCGGAGGCCGCCGCGACCGCGATCCTCGACGGCGTGCGCTCGGGCAAGTGGCGGATCCTGATCGGCAGGGACGCGACGACGCTCGACTCGGTGATCCGCGCCAACCCCGAGGCCGCGTACGACTACGGCGAGCTGTTCAAGCTGGCGACGGAAGCGGTCGCGAGTACCGCGACCACCTAGTGGCGTGACCGGAAACGTTTGCCCTGGTGGGCGAGCGAAAACCGAGGATGGCGCGGACGCAGGAGTCGACGCGTAGCAGCGCTACGCGAGACTCCGAGGGCAAAGCCAGCCGAAGGTTTGCAGCCGTCCAACAGGGCAGAGGTTGACGGGAGCGGCACTAGCATCCGCCGCCCGGTTATTTCACTCTGGAATCGGACACACGCCAGTACAGCGCAGCTGTAACTAGCGCCGTGAGGAGCACGGCGGGCCATGCCCCGATGACGAGTCCCAAGAGATGCGATAGGGCGAACGCCAGTAACCCTGCGATCGTCAGCATGATTGCCGTTCGACGCCCGTCGCGACGCAGCCAGATCGCGATGCAGGTAAGGCCGCAGATCGCGAGCACGACTCCGCCGAGCGCCCGAGATCCGGACAACACTGCGACGCCGAAACCGACGATCAGCCCGGTAGCGGCAATTGGTGCGGTGGGCAGAGTCCTAGGCACCGCGTCGACAGGCGCGCCGCCAAATCCAACCTCGTTACCGTCGGGGTCGCGGTACACCGCCTTACGTACGCCGTTTGAGAGCGTCTCCTGCTCGTCGGGCTGGAGCCCGCGAGCGGCGATCGCGGCGACCCATTCGTCGAGGTCGTCGACGAACAGCGTCACGACGGAGTTGCCGGCGCCGCCTACGTGTTCCACGACGTAGACCGAGCCGTTCTCGGCGAGCGTCCAGACCGCCTCGGTGGCATGAGGGAAGGACGTCGGCTCGCCGAGCAACCGGTCATACCACGCTCGCGCCGCCTGAAAGTCCCGGACGCGCAAACCCGCGAAGAGATGCAAAGACATCGCCCCGAGTCTAGGTCAGGCACCGACCCACGGGCTCCGGGTCGTAGGATGAGGTGATGGTCGCGATCGCCGGAGGCCACGGAAAGATCGCGCTGAGCCTGACCGAGCGTCTGAGCGGACGCGGCGAGCGGGTGATCAGCCTGATCCGCGACCCCGACCACGCCGACGACGTCCGGGCGCGGGGCGGAGAGCCGGTCGTCTGCGACCTCGAGCGCGCCGACGTGTCCGAGATCGCGGCTGCGATCACCGGCGCTTCCGCGGTCGTGTTCGCCGCCGGCGCCGGACCGGGCAGCGGAGCGGAGCGCAAGCTGACGATGGACCGCGACGGCGCGATCAAGTTGTTGGCGGCGGCCGAGCAGGTCGGCGCGGCGCGATACCTGATCGTCAGCTCGGTTGGCGCCGAGTCACCTCCGGGCGACGATGACGTGTTCAGCGTCTACCTACGCGCCAAGGCCGAGGCCGACGAGGCAGTTCGGGCGAGCAGCCGCGACTGGACGATCGTGCGACCCGGGCCCTTGACCGACGACCCGGGCAGCGGGACCGTCCGGGTCGACCTCGAGCCATTCCGCGGCCAGATCCCCCGCGAAGACGTCGCGGCCCTGCTCGACGTCCTCCTCACCGACGGGCGCGCCTCCGGCCGGATCCTGTACGTCAGCGCCGGCGAGGTCCCGATCGAGCAGGCGCTCGACCGGGCTATTGCTCCTTGATGGCGTCGACGACGTTCACGGTGTCCTCGACGTCATTCGTGAACGCGTCCTGGCAGCCGCGATTGATCGCCCCCACCACGGCCAGCAGAAGCGCTCCGATGATCGCGGCCACCTTGTAGCGCGTGATCAGCGTCCACGTCGTCCACTCTCGGGGGGTTTGGGCCTGAGGCACCACGACAGCGTATGCGGCAACCGGGCCGAGCCCCTTCAACGTCTACGTCTGAACGACTTGTGCTTGGCGGCTCGGTCCATTGGAGCAGAAGGGTGCCGTGTCCAGTTGCACATCACCCGGCTGCCGTACCTACACCGACATCTACGGCTAACGCTTCTGCGCGTGGGTGGTTGACGATCGCGACGCCAGCTATCACGACGATGATGCCGACGGTCGCGGCCGGGCCGGGCAGCATTCCCTGAGCGGCGTCGACGAGAACGGCGACGACGGGCACGAGGAAGGTCCAGGCATAGACCCGGGTGGACGGCCAGCGGGCGAGCGCAGCGTTGAAGCCCAGGTAGACGAGCACCTGACCGCCGATGACCAGGTATGCGAGTTGTGCAATCAGGGTCGGGTTGCTCCAGGTGGTGGTGCCGCCGTCGAGCAGGACGAGCGGGATTAGCGGGACACCGCCGGCTAGGAACTGGGCGGCGGTGTGGCCGGCGATGTCGAGGTCGGGCTCGCGCTGCGTGAGCACGCGCATCCCCAATCCGCCGCCGGCCCAGCCGAGCGCGCCGAGCAGCGCGAGCGCGAATCCGATCGCCAATCGGGAGCCGTGGGCGATCTTGCCGGGGTCGGCTAGCACGATCAGCAGCACTCCGGCGAAACCGATTACGAGCCCGATCGCCCGCAGACGCGTGATCGGCTCCTGCAGCCAGAACCGGGCGAGCAGCGCCACAAAGAACGGCGAAGAGTTGAGCAGTACCGACGCGACCGCCGCACCGGCTCGATCGGTCCCAACGCTGATCCCGACCTGGGTCAGTGTCGTGTTGCCAAACCCGATCGCGAACGCCCACCCCCACAGCCGGCGAGTCCGCGGCAACCGGCTGCGCAGCAGCGGAAGCATCAGGCTCAGGATCAGTCCGCCGACGAGCGCACGGAGCGTGGCGATCATGATCGGCGAGGTGTGCTTCAGGGCCGAGTCGGTGACCGGGTACACGACGCCGGCCGCGACCATCGAGACCGCAAGGATCAGCGAGACCGGAAGACGCTGGTGCAGTGCCATGGAACGGTCCTCCATCGCAGCAGCCAGCCTATGCCCTCTGCTTAGCCTGGTCCCTCGTCTGCGTCGGGCACCGCCGCGTCGCCGAGGAGACGCTCTACGAGCACGACGTCTCGCCAGTGCCCGTCGAGCTTGGCGTGGCGTCGCTGGATGCCGATCTCTTCGAACCCGGCGGCGCGGTGTGCGGCCCGACTGGGCTCGTTCTCGGGGAACAGGCGGCTGGTCAGCTTGTAGAGCCCGCGCCGCTCTGATTCGGCGCAGAGGTCGATCAGCAGCTTCTTGCCGAGCCCACGACCGCGGGCGTCTGGGTGGACGTAGACGGCGTGCTCGCCAACGCCTTGGTAGACGCAGCGATCGGAGTAGGAGCCGGCCCGGGCCCACCCGACCACCTGGCCGTTCTCGACGGCGACGATGAACGGCTGGCCGTCCTCGACCCAGCTGTTGATGTCGTCGACCGTGCGCGGTGCCGTCTCGAACGTGGCGACGCGTTCGGCGATACCCGCGTTGTAGATGTCAGAGACGCTCTGGAGGTCGCCGGGCTGCGCCGGGCGGATCGTCAATCGATCGCCCAGGACCGTCATCACGAGAGTTTCCGAGCGCGGATGATCGCCGCGCCGGCGTGCTCGTGGACGCGGTGCGTCTCCGTGATCTCGATCTCTCCGAACCCGGCGCTCTCCAGCGTCGAGCGGAACTCCGCCTCGGTCAGCGCCCCGGCGATGCAGCCGGTCCACGCTGCCACATCGGCTCGTGTCTGGTCGTCTATGTCGGGGTCGGCGATCACGTCGGAGACGGCGAAGCGGCCGCCCGAGCGGAGCACGCGCGCGGCCTCGCGGATCACTTGCGGCTTGTCGCCGGACAGGTTGATCACACAGTTGGAGATGACCACGTCGACCGTCTCGTCGTCGAGGGGCATGTCCTCGAGGTACCCCTTGACGAACTCGACATTCTCGACACCGCCCTCGGTGGCGTTAGCTCGCGCGAGCTCGAGCATCTCGTCGGTCATGTCGAGCCCGATCGCCTTGCCGGTGGGACCAACGCGTCTCGCCGAGATCAGGACGTCGGCGCCGGCGCCGGAGCCGAGATCGAGGACGACCTCCCCGGGATGGAGGTCGGCAACGGCCGTCGGTACGCCACAGCCGAGCGATGCCATCACGGACGTTTCGGGCACTTCCTCGCGGTAGGCCTCGTCGTACAGCGCGGACCCGAACACGCCGGCCCGATCGGCCGGGCCGCAGCCATAGAAGTCCTTGTCCTTCCCCGACTCGGATTCCACCGCCCGGGCCTGGGGAAACTCGCCACCGGCGGCCAACCTGGCGGCCTCGGCGTATTTCGCGCGGACCCTCTCCCGGATGTCCCCGGCCGATGCGACGGCTCCGACGGTCAACGCCGGCTCGGCGCCGGCCGCGCAGCCGCACCCGGTGGTGTGCTGTTCACCGCAGCAGGACGCCTTTGCGTCAGGTTCGCAGCACGCCTCCTGGGCTGTCGGCGTGCAGCACTCGGTGTTCAGTTCAGCCATGCGGAGAGCTCCCTGAGAGCGTCGGGGATCACGAAGTAGTACGCCCAAAGGCCCTGGCGCTCTGAGCCGACGATGCCGGCCTCGCGCAGGACCTTGAGGTGATGGGAGACCGTCGGCTGTGAGAGGTCGAACAGCGGCACGAGCTCGCACACACACACCTTGCCTGCGTGCTTGCGCAGAACGTCGACGAGCTGCACCCGAACGGGGTCGCCGAGCGCCTTCGCGACCGAGGCCATCCGGATGGCCTCTTCGCGCTCGACGTCGGGGTACACGACCGGCTCGCAGCACGGCTCACCGGGGGCGCGCTTGGTCTTCGGGGTCAGTTCCATATTGACGGCCATCTATCTACTTATATCGATTGAACTGACGGTTGTCAATGTATACACTGCGGGGTGTTCTCCTGGAGACCGGCGTTGACCACCTATCTCACACCGCTGCTCCGCTACTGCCTCGAGACGACGGCGGCGAAGCTCTCGGACGAGTTCCACGGCGTGTTCTCACCTGAGACGGTGACGCGCTACGTCGATGCGTCCTACGCCGACATCGGCGACCGGCCGACGGTCGGACCGAACTTCGTCCCGGTGATCATCGAGCGGTACGCGCGCGAGCAGCTGTGGGCGGTGGCCCAGTCGACCGGCGTCGTCGAGAAGGCGCTGCCCGAAGTCCTCTTCGTGTGCGAGCGGAACGCCGGACGCAGCCAAATGGCCGCCTGCCTTGCGCATCACCTGTCCAAAGGCTGGATCGCGGTGCGATCGGCCGGCTCACATCCCGATGAACAGATCGATCCGACAGTCGTGATTGCGATGGCGGAGATCGGTCTTGACGTGAGCCACGAGTTCCCGAAGCCGCTCACCGACGCGGTGATCCGCGCCGCCGACGTCGTGGTCACATTGGGTTGCGGCGATGCGTGCCCGGTGTATCCCGGCAAGCGCTACCAGGACTGGCCGGTCGAGGATCCCGTCGGTCGGGGCATCGATGTCGTCAGACGGATTCGGTATGAGCTCTACCACCACGTCTGGGAGCTGATCGAGACGCTCGTGCCGGCCGCGAATCTCCTCGAACTACAAGGACCGAAAGGAGGTCATAGTTGAATCGCGTCGCGGTCATCACCGACATCCACGGCAACCTCCCCGCGCTCGAGGCGAGCCTTGAGGCGATCGAAGCGATTGGCGTCGACGCGATCTATTGCGGCGGGGATCTGGTCGGTTACGGCCCGCATCCGAACGACGTGTGCACGCTGATCGAGGACCGCGGGATCCCGACGATCTACGGCAACTACGACTACGCGATCGCGCGCGACCTCGATGACTGCGGGTGCGCGTACGTCACGAAGCATGACCGTGAGCTCGGGCAGCAGTCCGTCGCGTGG
This sequence comes from uncultured Solirubrobacterales bacterium, assembly GCA_963755525.1. Taxonomy (GTDB): domain Bacteria; phylum Actinomycetota; class Thermoleophilia; order Solirubrobacterales; family Solirubrobacteraceae; genus Palsa-465. The sequence continues at coordinate 313,813 of CAVWKC010000005.1, forward strand.
ACACTCGCGCACACCGATCAGCGCTCGAAGGACTTCATGCGCGCGCTCCCGTTCGACCTTCGGTTCGAGCTCGGCTCCCGACGGATCCGGCTCGTGCACGGCTCACCGCGGAAGCTCAACGAGTACCTATTCGAGGACAAGCCAGCGCGTCTCTATGAACGGCTCGCCGGCTTGGCCGAGTGCGACGTGCTCGTCTTCGGGCACACCCACAAACCATGGATCCACACCTACGGCGGCGTCCTGTTCGTCAACTGCGGCTCGGTCGGCAAGCCCAAGGACGGCGACCCGCGCGCCGGGTTCGCCATCCTCGAGCTCGACGAGACGGGCCAGGTGCGCGCGTCGATCGAACGGGTCCCCTACGACGCCCAAGCGGTGGCCAATGAAGTCGCCGCGGCCGGCCTCCCCGGCGAGTACGCCGAGAAGCTGGTCGCTGCCGCATAGCCAGGAGGGAGGCTCCTGAAATGAAGTACGTGCTGTTCGTGTGCACACACAACGCTGGGCGCTCGCAGATGGCGCAGGCATTCTTCGAGCGCGACTGCAGTCACCCCAACTGCGGGGCCGAGTCGGCAGGGTCCGATCCCGCGCGTGAGGTATGGCCCGAGGTGGTGCAGGTCATGAGCGAGGTCGGGATCGACCTCGCCGGGCGCAAACCCAAGCGCCTCACCGTCGAGATGCAGCTGCACGCCGACTGGGCGGTCACGATGGGCTGCGGCGATGTGTGCCCATACGTCCCGACACGTGTCGATGACTGGGACATCCCCGACCCCGCCGGCAAATCGATAGGCGAGGTGCGTGAGATCCGGGACCTGATCCAGGAGCGGATCTGGGAGCTCGTCCACGACCGGATCGATGAGATCGAGTCCGATCGGACCTCTCATCAGTGGCGGCTAGCCAAGCTCCTTCCGTCCCTGATCGAGGAGTTTGGCGAGGCCCGGCCCGCCGAGGTGATCCGCGGCTGCGCCGACCGCATCCTCGATGACTATGACGACGTCCCCATCCGAAGTCACATCCTCTCGATCGCGTACCGGCAAAGCCGCGAGTGCCTGCGCAACGAGACGTGCCATGTCCTCGAGCACGCCGCGTCCCAAGTGACAGACACGGGGTAGTGACGATACGTCTCGTGGTCATCGGGGGCAGCGATGCCGGCATCAGCGCCGCCCTCCGGGCCCGGGAGCTCGACCCGACCGCCGAGGTGACCGTGGTGCTGGCGGACGCCTACCCGAACTTTTCGATCTGCGGGATCCCCTACTACGTCTCCGGCGAAGTCGGCGACTGGCACAACCTGGCCCACCGCACGGTCGCCGACGTCCAACAGACCGGTACGACACTACGGCTCGATACCGTCGCCCACCGCATCGATCCGGAGGCCCACCGAGTCCTCGTCGCCGCGCCCGACGGGCGCGAGGAAAAGCTCGACTACGACGCTCTGGTCATCGGGACGGGCGCCGTGCCGATCCGACCAGCCATTAGCGGGCTCGACCATCTCGGGCCAACCGACGGCGTGCATCTCCTGCACACGATGGGCGACACCTTCGCACTCATGCGTACCCTCCAGAACCGCCAGATCCGTCGGGCGGTCATCGTCGGCGCAGGCTACGTTGGACTCGAGATGGCCGAGGCCCTCATCAACTGTGGGCTCGCCGTGACCCAGGTCGAGCAGCTACCAGAGGTCCTTCCGACCGTCGACACCGAGCTCGGGGCGCTCGTGCACGCCGAGCTCCACCGCCGCGAAGTCAACGTCCTTTGCAACACGCGCGTAGACGCGATTGAGAAGACGATTCCGGGATCGACACACCCGCTCGAGGTCAGGACAATCTCGGCCAGTCAAGATCCGGTTGGTCTTCCGGCCGACGTCGTGCTCGTGTCGGTAGGGGTGCGCCCCGACAGCGAACTCGCCGCCGCGGCCGGCGCTGAGCTCGGCGTGCGCGGAGCAATCGCCGTCGACCGCCAGATGCGGACCAACCTCGCCGACGTACTGGCCGCCGGCGACTGCGTCACCACCCACCACCGACTCCTCGGAACCACTTACTTGCCGCTTGGCACGACCGCCCATAAACAAGGACGAATCGCGGGCGAGAACGCTCTTGGCGGCACCCGAGAGTTCGCCGGCAGCCTCGGCACCCAGGTCGTCAGGGTATTCGACCTCGTGGCCGCGCGTGCCGGTCTACGCGACCACGAGGCCGCCGCCGCCGGCTTTGATCCGGCGACGGTCGCCTCGGAAGCCGACGACCACAAGGCCTACTACCCCGGCAGCCACAAGCTCGCCATGCGCTACACCGGCGACCGCCGCACCGGCCAGCTCCTCGGCCTCCAGCTCGTCGGCCACCTCGGGTCCGAGATCGCCAAGCGCATCGACATCGCCGCCACCGCCATCTTCAACCAGATGACCGTCGAGGGCATTTCAGAGCTCGACCTCTCCTACACGCCACCTCTCGGCTCACCGTGGGACGCGCTCCAACACGGTGCGCAGAACTGGCAGCGCCTCGCAGACACGCAGGCCCAGACGAGCGCATAGAACGGCCGGCACCGACCGCTTCGGTCACGGGTTAGTGCTTGGCGTGGACGACGCGCACGTGCTCGGCGGGCGACGCCGGGCCGCCGAGGTGCTTGTCGGGGCCGGTGTCGAACGCGTGCAGGCAGTTGTTAGAGCAGAAGTAGTACGTCTCGCCGTGGAGGTCCTTGGTGAGGGCCTTGTCGCGGTCGACCTTCATCCCGCATACCGGGTCCGTCGCCCCCCGTCTTGTCGTCAACCAGAACAGGGCGGCGAAAATCGCCAGGCCGAGCACGTTGAGCGCCAGCTTATAGTTGACCGCGATCGAGCTGAAGATGTCCGCGCGCGTCGGACGCGGCCCGGTCGGGACCAGCCCCAGGGCGCTGAAGATCCCGTCGACGATCACGGCCGCGACCACCATCGTGATGAACATGAGGGCGGCGATCCGGACCGTGAACCGGGTGCCGTAGTACTTGCGGTAGATCAACAGGATCGGGAGCGACGATCAAATCGGCGAACAGGAACCCCAGGACGCCGCGCGAATGAGATCCCGCCCGACCACAGGACCGCGGCGAGCGGGACGTTGCCGACCGAGCAGACGAAGCTCAGGACCGCGATGATCGGGCCGATGATCACGTTCTCGATCGTCGGCAGCGGCTGCGGGGCGTTGCGGATGAACAGGTGCTCGAAGAAGCCGTTGCCGAACTGGGCGATGAACCCGGCGAGCAGGAACCCAAGCGTGATCTCCTTCCACAGCATCTGCCAGTCGCCGCGGAAGTTGTGCGCCACATCCGACCACGCCCGGACCGAGGTCAGGCGCTCACGCCATGAGAGCTGCTCGCTGGCCATGTGATGCTCATGGCCGGTGTCCGCGTCGATCGCGTGCTCGCGCGCTTGCTCCTCGAGCCGCGGGCTGACGAACAGCCGCAAGAACAGCGTCATCAGCACGATCATCACGATCCCGCCTAGATACTCGGCGATCGTAAACTGCCACCCGATCAGCACCCAAAGCACCAGCCCCAGCTCCCACACAAGATTGGTCCAGGCCAATGGAACGCCAGCGCTGACGCCGCGCTGGCGCCCTTCGAAACAGCGACTCGGCGATCGCGATCGCCGCGAGGAGCAGGACGACGAGGCGGCGCCGAGCCCCGTGGCCCAACCGATCGACCGGGCGCCGGAGCCGCGCATCAGGACCCGACGCTCTGCCGCGGCACCCACGCCTGCACGATCGCCGAGATCCAAACCCCAGCATCAGCGCCCACCACACCTCCCACGCCATCAAGAACGAGTCCCTCAGGCCGTGCCAGATGACGTCGAGGACGCTCATGCAAAGACCGTATCAGATACCCCTAGGGGGTAGAGGTAAATGATACGATTCCGTCATGGCGAAGACTCAGACACCCACCAGGGGCTATACGGCCACCAAGGACCAGCTGCTCGCGCGGCTGGCACGCATCGAAGGACAGATCCGCGGGATAGAGGGCACGGTCGAGGACGACCGGTACTGCATCGACATCCTCACCCAGATCTCAGCCGCCCAGGCCGCACTCGACAAGGTCGCCCTCGGGCTGCTCGACGGCCACGCGCACACCTGCGTGATCGGCGCGGAGCCAGATCAGCAGGACGAGCGCACCGAAGAGATGATGGCCGCCGTCGGCCGGCTGCTCCGACGCGGCTGAGGAACGCGGTCACGCCCCGCCCGCGCACAGAATCCCTCAGGCGTGGCCGGCGCCTGGCGGTAGAGTAGGAACGCGCTCGGGGCGCCGGAATTCGACATGGAAGGTGGGTTCCATGGGAGAAACCATTCTGGGACCGATCGACTACCTGGCGGTCGAGTGGCCGGGAAGGCATGTGACCGGCGAGGGGTTCCGTCTCCTGATGGACCTCGTCGACCGCGAGATCGTCCGCGTGCTCGATCTCCTGTTCATCGCCAAGGACGCCGAAGGAACGGTGTCAAAGGTCGACGTGGCCGACGTGGAGCATTCCGACGCGCTCGACGAGCGGCTGTGGGGTTTGACGTCCGGGCTGCTTGACCAATCGGACATCGACGAGGTCGGCTCAGCGATCGCACCAGGGAGCCTTGCGGGAATCCTCGTGTACGAGAACGTCTGGGCAGTCCCGATGTGGGCGGCGATAGACCGCAGCAGCGCTCGGCTCGTCGGCGCTGGGCGCATCGCCGCCGACGATCTCCTCGCCGCGCTCGACGCCCCAGACCCGGCGTGAACACCTTCTTGCGAACGGAGACCGACATGGGACTGTTGAAGACCGGCTTGAAAGCGGCCGTCGCGGTGAAGACGGCCGATGTGATCCATGAGCGCGTCCTCGCGCGCCAGCAGGCACACGCGGCCGGGCAGGGTCACGCGGCGCCCGCGGCGGCGCCGGCTGGGACCCCCACGGCGATGACCGCCGCACCGGCTCCGGCATCACCGGACATGAGCGAGAAGCTCGTGCAGCTCAAGCAGCTTGGTGACCTGCGGGCAGCGGGAGTGTTGACCGACGCTGAGTTCGAGGTCCAGAAGGCGAACATCCTGAGCGCTTGATCAGTCGCCATCGGCATTGAGCGACCGAGGCGTCCTGCGATCAAGCCCCAAGCCCCTGTCTACGGCCAGTCCGCCCCGATCCCGGCCTCCTCGAGCAGTTCCGCGAGGGTACGGACGCCGAACACCTCGGCTACCAGACGTTCGACGTCGTCGGCCGACGACCGGTCCTCGTCGAGTGGGGCGACGTGCGATCGGACGGCGCGATACAAGGCCGCCGGCCCCCGGCCGATCGTCCCCGGCGCGGCGAGGTCGACCGCCTGCGCAGCCACGAGCGCCTCGATAGCGAGCACGTAACGAAGCCGATCGAGCATCTGCGCAGTCCGGCGGGCCGCCGCCGGGGCGTTGCTCGAGTCGTCCTCCACGAGGGCGGCGCCGAACTGCGGATCGATCGTCAGTGGCGCGGCCAGGTGCCGCAACTCCGTCAGCAGCGCCTGCGCCGTCTTGACCAAGGGGGCGTAGCCCGAGCGCTCCGGTCCGTGGGGAGACAGATTCTCGGGCAGTTCCGTCAGCGAGCTCGCCAGCAACCGCTGTGTGCGTTGCGTCGAAATGCTCGCGGTCTGGCAGATCGCGAGCGCCACTGTGTCGAGCGCGAGCGCCAGTGCCGGCGTCGCGAAGTTCCCAGTCGACAGGATCTCTCCCTCGTCGGCGAGAACCACGGGGTTGTCTCCCGCGCCGTTGAGCTCCGCGTCGAGAGCCCCCGCGAGCATCCCCATAGCGGTGCGGAGCGCGCCATGCACGTGCGCGACCGAGCGAAAACTGATCGGGTCCTGCACGCGCCGGGCGTTGCGCGGGTCGAGCAGGCTGCCGCCGGCCAGCAGCTCGCGCAGCTCGGCGGCGCACGCCTGCTGCTCAGCAGCTGGATGAGCGGCTTGCACGCGCGGGTCAAGCGGCGTCGTATTCCCTCTAAAGCCCTCGAGGCTCAGGGCCACGACCACCTGCGCCGCGGCGCTCAGCCCCCGGGCGTCGTGATAGGCAAGGGCGGCACTCCCCGCGCTCAGCGCGTTGCTGTTGCATAGCGCAAGGCCGTCCTTCGGCGCGAGCGCAACCGGCGCGAGACCTGCGCGCTCGAGAGCGACGCCCGCCGGTAGCCGCTCTGCGCGAAACTCGGCCTCGCCCTCCCCCATCACGGCTAGACCGACGTGCGCCATCTGGTTCAGATCGGAGGCGCCGATCGAGCCAATCTCGGGGACGATCGGGTGCAGACCGTGATTGAGCATCGCGACGAGCAAATCGAGCACCGCCGGCTGTACGCCACTGCCACCGTGGACGATGCCGTTGCAGCGAACCACCAAAGCGGCCCGGACTACCTCACGCGGCAGGGGCGGCCCGACCGCGTTCGCCCGGCCCCGCACCGTCCTGACGCTGAACTCGGCGAGCTCCTCCGCCGGCAGGCTGAAAGTCGACCTCGCCCCGAGACCGGTAGTGACCCCGTATACAGGCAGCCGCCGCGCCACCGCATCGTCCACCACCGCTCGGTCGCGCCGGACCCGGTCGTAACCGTCCGGCGCGACCGCAACACGCTCGCCGGCGCGAGCGACCGCCGCCACCGCAGCCGGACTGAGACTGCGCCCATCTAAGACCATGAGTCCCAAAGCGGGCCCCGCCCCACCCCGCTCCTCACGCGAACCTGAGCCGCTGTCCGATGCCCTCGGCCTCGGCCTGCTCGAGCATTGCGCGCGCGAGGGCGATGTCCGAAAGCGACAGGCCACGATGCCAACACAAGATCGTCTCCTGCGGCGACTCGCGCCCCGGCTTTGCGCCGACGACGATCTCGCACAGCTCGGCATGGAGACTGTCCAGCGTGAGCTTTCCCTCCTCGACGTGGCGACGGAGCGCACCGAACTGGCCGGTCGCACACTGGCCCCAGTCATCGACGACAACCTTGCTCATGATGTCGGTCAGCGACAGCTCCACGGCGCTCATCGTGCCGTACGGGACGACCAGCGCCCCGGGAGATATCCAGCGCGTCTTCAGCATCGGGGTCGGCTCGCTGAGACGCGACGCCTCGACAACGATGTCCGCTCCCTCAACGCAGCTTTTCCAATCGTCGGTCGCCAAGACCGGCTTGCCTAGATCCTCCGCGAGCCGCGTGGCGAATTCCCGCCTGCTCTCCGGCCGACGAGAATGGACCCGGATCTCGGCGAAATCGAACAATCGGTCCAGCAGTCGCACGTTCCAGTAGGCGGTGCCGCGTGCCCCGATGTGACCGAGGACCCGTGCGTCCTCCCGCGCCAGGTATCGCGCGCCGGTCGCGGTGACCGCGCCCGTGCGCATCTCCGTGATCGAGGTGGCATCGAGCACCGCCTTCGGCATCCCCGTCGCGGGATCGAACAGATTCAGCACCGCCATCTCCGACGGAAGCCCTTTCCGGTAGTTCTCGACGAAGTCGCCGACCACCTTCACCCCCGCCAGCCCGATCGCCGGGATGGATCCGCGAAGCACGTTGAAGTGCCCGTCGACCGACGGATCGCCCCGCAGATGGACGCGCGGTTCGATCACGGCCTCACCGCGTCCCTGCGCCCGCAGCCCTTCCTCCACGGCCGCGAGGATCGCCTCGTCCGAAAGCGCCAACCGCGCTATGTCCAGGCCGTTCAGGTACGTCAGGTCAATCCGTTGCACAAAATCTCCTCCCGGGACCTCACCGACCCGGTGGTCGACGACCCACCGAACCGGACAGTATGTTGCCCCGCGATCCGCGTAGGCTGCGCTCAGGCTGCGCGTCGCAGACATCCACGCTTGTTATGAGCAGTGGCGCTCAAAGGGGGCGGAGTTCGTGACGCCGCCACTCGATCGCGGCGCCGAGATCCGCTGCTACATGCGAGACCCCGACGGCTACATGATCGAAGTCGGCCAGTCCACCGGGTTGCTCCACGGCGAGCTCGCCAAGAAGCGGCCCGAAGATCTGCCCGGCTGACGGACGGGACATGGGCGTGCCATAAAAACAAGTCTCTTTCGGCTCGACGTGTAAGGGCCTGATGCGCGCGCTGCCGCTCTACGACTGGATGTGCGTCACGCTTACCCCGCTGGAGCCCCATCCCAACGATCCGGCAGCCCAGCAATGCGTTCCACATCACCGTCAGGAGGCAGCCATGAGCAGTCGCGTTCCCGAACCTCGCCTGACCCAGGTCTACCGCTTGGAGGCCACGCTCGCGCCACCGCTCGAGCTCGGGGAGACAGGCCAAGGCCACCGGCGAATCGTGCCGCTGACCGGCGGGACATTCACCGGTCCTGAGATAAGTGGCAGGCTACTGCCGGGCACGAGCGCCGACTGGCAGACCATCCTCCTGGACGGAACCGCACTCGGGGACATCCGCTACGTCCTGGAGACCGACCGGGGGGACCTCCTGTACGTCCAGTCACAGAGCATCCGCCACGGCAGCCCGGAGGTGCTCGCACGCCTCGGGCGCGGAGAGGATGTGGACCCAAGCGAGTACACGTTCCGTACCTCAACCCGGATCGAGACTGGCGCGGCCGACCTCGGCTGGCTGAACAAGGGCATCTTCATCAGCGCGGCCGCCCGCCAGGCCGCCGGCGTGATTTACGAGACCTACCTCGTCGGATGAGTACCGCACCGTAGCCGGCCGCGATCACGAAGCTGGTCTCGACATGCCGGCTGTGCACTTCACGACAAGGGCGCTCCTCGGGGTCTCAGTCGGCGGCCCTGGGCGCTATCGCGAAGCATCGGGCGGGGAACCCCGAGCCGGCCATCGGCTTTGGCCAGGTCGCGACAAGCAATGACCCGCGCACCGGGACGCGGTCAAGATTCGCCATGAGCTCAATCTGCCATCGGTCACGCGCCAGCACGTACATCTCGGCTTCGACTTGGCCGCGATCAACCAACGCCGCCGGATCGGTGCTTGTGACGTCGTGGCCGATCGCGACGCTACCTCGTTGCTCAAACAGCACGCGGAGGGCCGAGACGTCCCACCCCGGCGCGCGTGAGTTACCGTGAGCGTCTCGGTTGTCCATCGCCGCGGCGTCGGGCCAGCGGGCGCCCCAGCCTGTCAACAAGGCCACGAACGCCCGCTCAGGGATCTGCCCGTACTCGGCCTCGTGCGCGCCAATCGTGGCGTCGGTGGCAGCGAACCCGGCGTCGGAATCGACCTGTTCACGAACGTCGAGCACGACTAGCGGCAACACCATCTCCTCGACGGGCAGCGCGTCCAACGTGCGACCTCCGTCGATGAAGTGCGCGGGCGGATCGACGTGCGTTCCCCACTGACCGACGTGGCGGTACTCGTGGACCAAGAACCCCGACCCCAGAGTCCCTTGGCTCGGCTCGAAGCCGAACACCACACGGCGCTCCTCATCAGGGAACGGAGCGTAGTGTGGAATCCCCGGCTCGAACGCGTGAGTAAGGTCGATCCACTCGCAACCGCGCAAATAAGAGAGCACATCGTCGAGGTCCATGCGGAGGATTGTGCGCGATCTGATGCGGGCGCCGGGTTCACCCCGCCGCCGGGTCGGCGACGACGGGATGGCATTCCGCTTCGCGTCCGGGTCTTAACGGCGGACCCGCGACGGCGCACGAGAAGTCGTGCAGCACGCCGGTCGGCAGGTCCCCGCCGGGCGCGGGCTCGGACTGGAGGACTTCAGAGCTGATGGTAAACCAGGCCAGTACCCCGCCCGCTGCGGCGAGAGCGGCGCAGGTCAGCATCGCGACGTGGAAGCCGTGGGTCATTGTCACCGGGTCGTAGAACTTCAACCCGGTCAGCCCGGCGATCACGGGCAGGACGGCGACGATGATCAGGCCGGAGAGCCGCGAAACAGCGGTGTTGATCCCCGAGGCGATGCCCGAGTGCCGCTCATCCGCGGCAGCCATCACCGTGGCCGTGACCGGCGCGACGACCAAGGTCAGGCCCAAACCAAAGACGATCACCGCCGGGAGGACGCCGGACAGCCGAGCAGGATCAGCGCGGCGAGCGTCAGCGTATAGCCGTTGAGGATCCACTGCCCGGTACGACGACTGGGCGGCAGACCGGCGATGACCGACGTTGCTCCAGATCAAGGACCGTCGGACCCTCGCTACGCAGGACCAGCAGCAGCGACCCCTCGTGGGTCGCAGCCGGCTCATACGCCATATGGACGCAGAAGAGCTGTCGCGAGCGAGTCGCTGCCCCGGACAACGGGCGCACACCCTCTTTCGCGCCGCCGCGCGCGTCATTGCCGTGCCGGCGATCCACCTGCGTTGCGCGGCGGGCGAGGGCGGTCACTCGCTCGGTCGGCCGCCGGGTGCCGACGCTCGCGCTCGTGGCGACGCGCAGGGAAGCAGCGGTGATATGCAGGAGCCGTGCTTCGGTCTGGCCCCGGGTATGCTGCGGCGGATCCCGTGCGCTGAGGGGTGTCGGATGTGCACCCGATCGGCTGGTTGCCGACCGGTCGAGGGGGATCCTGCCCGATGTGTCCTGTGGAACTCAGGTCTTTCGGCTGGTCGGGGCGGGTGTATGCTGGCAGCGAGACTTGGATCTCGGCTGCGCTGCCTGACCGGGGGTGCACGGAGGGTCTGTGTTTTACGCGTAGCTCGCGTTCGCGGCCGGCTCAAAGAGCGGCAAGCGGGGGCGGTTCCTAGGCAAGGTTCACCGGTTCCCCTGAAAGGACGCGATGTCTTTATTGCGGCGCCGCGTGCCGGACGCCAGCGAGTTCGTGCTCGACGGGCGGGGGTTGGAGGTTGCGCTTGATCGGGTGCTGGAGTCCGCGAAGGAGCTGACCGGCGCGCGGTACGCGGCGCTGTGCGTGCTCAACGGTGCCAGGGACGGCCTCGCCGTATTTCTCACGGCGGGGATCGACGATGACGCGCGCACGAGGATCGGCGAGTGGCCGTGCGGTCGCGGCGTGCTCGGCGATCTGATCCTCGATCCCGTCCCGCTGCGCCTCGCCGACGTCGGTAAGCATCCGCACTGTTACGGAATGCCGGCCGGGCATCCGCCGATGCGCTCGTTTTTCGGCGTCCCGATCCTGGTTGACCACGTGCCGGACGGGAGCTTGTACCTGACCGAAAAAGCGGGCGGCGAGTCTTTCACCGACGAGGACCAGGAAGCGGTCGTGGCGCTCGCTGGTTTCGCCGGTCTCGCGATCGGGCGCGATCGACAGCAAACCGGCGCCGGCCCCTTCTGAATCGGCCTGCGAGAGTCCCGGCCCGATCGATTGGGGCAGCCACACTCTCTGCTCGCGCGGCGCGGCCCCGTCGTTCGCGCGGAACGGCCGCATGGCTCCGGTGACTATCAGTACGTAGGCTCCACGACTCGGTTGTGGGAAAACACGGACGTGGTCGTGGCGACCGCCAGTTAGCTTGCCTTCAACCGACAAGCCGTTACGGCGTCCCTCTTCATGGACCGATTCTCGTCGTCACGACACGAAATTATGCGAGCAGTCGGCAGTGGGCAGCGGGCCCGCACGGCACGAGCCGGTGTGACGGCGCGTCCCCCGTGTGATCGGCAAGTGGCGACTGCCATCGGAGCGGGCTTGATGTGCCGTCCGGTCGGTCGACGGACGGCGACTGGCTGACTGCCGTGGGGAACGTGCGACGGCGATGCCCGGTGTGCGGTGACGTGCTCGGCGTTTACGAGCCGCTGATCAAGATCATCGATCGAGTGGGGTACGCGACGTCGCTTGCGGCCGAGTCGATCAGCGATGGCGACGTGGTTGTTCATAGGAGCTGCGCAGAGAGCGTTCCCGCCTGGCAAGACGAGCACTCCGGCGCTGACACGGGGCTAGCTTGTGCAGACCCGCTCACCGATTGAGACGAGCATCTCGCAGCGCGCCGCTACTGACCTGCAACGCGCGGAAAGGGCCTCTCGGCCGCCGATCCTGCATCTTGCCGGCAGCGCGGCTACGACATGCTCGAGTTCCGCTGCGAATGGGACACTGGCCGTGTGGGTGTGATCCGTGTGCTGCTGTCGGAAGGCTCGAGTCTGAGCGCGCGGGAGGTCGTGACGTGTTTGGGCCCCGTCGGCTATCACGTGGAGGCTGTTGATCCGGATCCGCTATGTATTGCCCGGTTGAGCCGATGGGTGAGGAAGGTCCATCGGTGTCCGGTTTCCGGGTCCGATCCCCTTGGTTATCTGGAGCTCGTCAAGCGGGTGGTCGACGAGCGTCAGATTGACGTCGTGTTGCCGACTCACGAGCAGACGTGGTTGTTCGCCGCTGCCGGTCCATTGCTGTCGGGTGTGCCGGTCGCGGTTGCGGACATCGCCTCGTTTGGGCGGGTGCAGAGCAAGATCGAGTTCGCCCGACTGGTCGACGAGATCGGGCTACTGCAGCCGCTATGGCGTCTTGTCGCTGATCAGAGCGACTTGACGGGGCTGACGTTTCCATACTGGCTGAAGACCGCGTTCAGCACCGCCGGCCGCGGTGTGCGTCTTGTGAGTGACGAGCGATCGCGCACCGCGGCTACTAACGAACTGCTCGCGGCGACCGGCGGGCCGTTGATGGCGCAAGAACCTGCTGTCGGTCAGTACGGGCAGGTCCAAGCTTTGTTCGATCGCGGGCGCCTGGTGGCTGCGCACACGAGTGTGCAGGTCGGGACCGGAATCGGCCCCAGCGCTGCAGCCCGCCTGAGCGTCGATCATCCGCAACCTCGGCGCGACGTCGCGATCCTCGGCGAAGCGCTCACGTGGCATGGAGGACTAACGCTCGACTACCTGCATGAGCAGGGAGCGCCGCAGTACATCGAGTGCAATCCGCGAACCGTCGAACCGGCCAACGCAACCGCGAGTGGTGTCAACATCCCGGACCTGCAGGTTCGTCTCACGATGGGCGAGCAGCTCGCCTCACCGCCGCGGGTAGGCACGGCGGGCACTCGCACGCACGGCACAATCGCGCTGCTGCTCGGCGCGGCCGCGTATAAGGGCTCGCGGCGAGCGGTCGTCGCCGAGCTTGCACGTGCATTCACGCGTCGCGGGTGCTACCACGCCAGCACTGAGCAGCTCACCCCGGTTCTGCGGGATCCCCCGAGCGGCGCTGCGCTCGCGTTCGTGATTGCGCGGGCGCTCGCGTCACCCAAGCAAGCGACACGAATAGCGAGCAAGGCGATCAGCCGATACTCGATCACGCCGCAAACGATTGAGACCTCGCGACGTCCATGCGCCAGATCTAGCCATCCGCTACAAGTCCCCCGCGCCCTCGGCCGGTTCACCCTTCCCGCGCGTTGGGGGTTGGTCGCGGGCCAGGCGGAGTTACACGTCGCTAGAGGACGGGATCCCGATCCGTGACGGGCCGAGCAGGACCCAGCGGTATCGGGAAGCGTTTCTGGGGGCTCGCGTCGGTCGGGAAGATTTCGCGGGCCGGAGCCGGCGGGGTCGTCAGCCGAGCACGAGGAAGCCGTCGAGCGCGATCGGCGAACCGGTTGGGTCGGTGACCTGGATGGTGTGTGACCCGGCGGCGAGAGGACCGCTGACGTAGACGATGTCGCGCTCGACCGTGGTGGTCGAATGAAGCGTCGAGGTGGTACAGCCAGCATTGCTCACGCCGGGGTCGAGACAGATCCGGATCGGTCCGTAGGCGGGACCGACCGGTGCGATGACGGCGAGCGACGTTCCGGAGAGCATCATCGTCGCGGTGGAGCCGGCGGTGCTGGTGATCTCGAGCTTGCCGCCGTATGCGGCGCTGTCGCTGGTCGACGCCCAGCCGGTTGAATAGACGATCGAGGCATCGTCGTCGTCGATCACGTGGAGTGCGAACGGGTCGCCTGCGGGGCTCTCGGCGGCGACGCCGAGTTGGTTCTCGGCCCGCACACGCAGCTGGTGATACGGACCACCCGGCGCGATCGGCACGACCGCCGCTGTCGTCCCCCGCATGTTCGTCAGTGCGGGTATGGCGGCGAACGACCCAAGGTTCGCGGGGGTCGCGCCGGCGCTCTGCTCGACCGTGTAGAGCAGAGCGGAGGAAGGGCTGTAGGTATCGCTCGCGGACCAGCTCTCCTGGACGCCGAGCGTTCCATCGAGCTGTAGCTGTTCGCCGACCGGAATGGTCGGGTTAGCCGGCGCGGCTACGCTCGGCGGCGTCGTGTCGATCGTGAACTGATAGGTCGCCGGTGTCGGGTCGGTCACGCCGTGCGTCGAGATCGACTGCACCTCGAACCTCCAGATCCCGTCGCTCAGCTGTACGTAGGTCACCGGGCTCGGACACGTCTTGAATGCCGGCGGCGGGGACCCGACCAGCATGAGGCGGCAGGCGAACTTCGCCCCCACGCTGGAGCTCTTGAACGCGAACGTCGCGCTCGTCACTCCGATCGTGCTGGCCGGAGTGGAGGTGATCACCGTCTGGGGATACAGGAGCTGGACCTTGAACTTGAACGTGGCCGGCGTGCGATCGACCGGGCCGGCTGGTGAGATCGACCTTGCCTCGAACGTGTAGCTCCCGTTGTGCTGGGCGTTGTAGGTCGTCGGGCTGGAGCACGGCTTGAACGCGGGCGGACTGGCGCCGGCCTGGCGCAAACGGCACTCCAGTGTCGCGCCGGGAATGGAGCTCTTGAACCGGAACGTTGCCGTCGGGATCTTCAACGTCGACGGCGGATGGGCCGTGATCGTCGTCTGCGGGACGACGGGAGCGAACTTGAGGATCGTCGACACGTCGTTCTTGGCCTCGTCGAATGCATAGACGTCGCCGGCCCGAGTCGACGGCCCCCACCACCGGAAAGCCGGTGAAGTCACCGGCGCCGAGCGTCTCCAGCAACTTGCCGCTGCGCGACAGCCGGTCGATCTGGCGCTTGGTTCTGGAGCCGGCGAAGATATCCCCGCTCGGACCGATCGCCAGACCGCCCTGCGGGCTGATGAACTGGTCCTCGTAACCGCCGGTGGAGCTGTACTCCTGGAGCAGAACCTGCGTGCTGTGCTGAGGGCCGACCTGGACGAACAGGTGACCGTCCGGCGTGACCGGCCAGGTCACAGCACAGGTCGTTGCCGGCCAGACTGAAGCGGCGCACCTCGTGCAGGCCCGCGACGTCGAACTCGTAGATTCGCGCGGTCGTGTGAACCGACGAACGGGTTGCGTTCATCACCCACATAGACGTGCTGGCCGGTCGGGTCGACCGCCACTCCGCTCCCGAGACGCGTCTCTCTCGATCGAATTCGTAGCCCGTGAGAAACGCGCCGGTCAACGCCGAATACTTGGCCAGGAACGGCTTTGAATCGACCAGTCCGCTCAGACTCTCGGAATAGTTGCCAACCACGAACACGTCCTGGCCACCCGGAGTCACCGCCAGCCCATCGACCTGCATGTGGAGCCTCTGGCCGCGCACACGAAAGGTGGTCGAAAACGAGCGGGTCGTCTTTCCGGCCGGCGATAGCTCCAGCACGTCGGGCGCATCGCCGGATGGGATCGATCCCTGCTGGGTCCGGGTGGCCTTGAACGCGTACACGTTGCCGTGCCGGTCGACGGCTATCGGGTTCTCCGCGCCACTTCCGAGGAACCGCTTGCTGGAAATCTTGAGCGACAGCTTGTACAGGCTCGTAGATCCGCGCCGAGGCGTGTTGCCCGCCGCGAGGTTCGGCGCGGCGACCGCAATCGCCAAGCACACCACCGTCACCGCGGCCATCGCCCGCCCGACCGGTCGACCGCGCAGATGCTTCCCGTCAGGTGATGACCGACCGTCAAACTCGTGACTGCCCTCACTAGCTGGAGAGCCCGATGCCGGCGATCCGCGGGCGTCCCGAGACGGCCCTGATCACGAGGTCCCCCATCCCGTCGCGCTCCAGCCGGTGGACCGGGAGCGCCACGTTGATCAGATCGAAGTCGCCACTCTTGTCCGATCCGTTCAGGTTCACCGTCGCCAGCTTGTGGAGCTTGTTGTGGGGATTGCCGACGAACCTGTCGAAGTCGAACTCGACCACGCCGCAGGTGCCGCAGCGCTCGGCAACGATCGCGGCATGCGTCGGCGTGAAGAAGAAATCGTCGCCGATGTCCTGGACGAACTCATTGCCCTTGTCGCCCAGGACCATGTAGTAGCCGCCGAACGCCTTCGGGTCCTTATCGAGCGGGGGGCTGACATCGCAACGGCGTGAGCGAGACTGGGATCGTCGTGCATGCGGTCCTGGTCCTTGAGGTGTTGCCGACCTTGTCGCTGGCGTCCACCTTGACGCACACGGTGGTGCCCGGCGAAGAGGTGCAGCATCAGCGCGGTTCGCTTGGTGTGCGAGTACTCCTTTACAAGGACGACGTCGTTGCCGTGGATGTCCATCCCACTCGAGTCCTGCGGGAACTAATCGATCGTGACGTCGTAGGACTTGGCGGTCGAATCGCTCGACCATTGGGCCCGGAGCCGGGTGCCGAGCGTGAACGTCGGAGTGCTCAGAATGTTCGCCGCGGGGTTCGTGAACGTCACGCCGAGCCCCGGATTCCGCTGGGCCACCGGCACTGGCGCGACCCGGCCGGCGCTCGCCACCGGATCTGGGAAGATCGTGACCTTCGGCCGCTTGGGCGGCGTCAGGTCGCTCGTCCACCGATACACGGCTGGCGTCGGATCGACGTTCCCGGCCCCGTCGATCGCCCGGACCTTGAACACCTGCGCGCCGGATCCCAGCACATCGACAGGCTCCGGCGACGTGCACGCGGCGAACGGCGCGTTCCCGAACGCGCACTGGAAGGTCGAGCCAACCTCCGTCGAGGTGAACGAGAACACCACCACGTCGTTCCCAACGACGTTCCCCGGGTTCGCGATCGCCGTGTCCGGTGGCGTGCTGTCCACGGTCCAGACGATCGGCTGCGCCGTCGGGTCGACGTTGCCGGCCGGATCGACCGCCTGGATCAGAAGCGACCGGGTGGCGTCGGCCAGGCCCGAGTACACGACCGGTGAGGTGCACTGCTGCGCCGGTGCGCCGTTCAGCGAGCACCGGAACGTCGCCGTCGAGTCCGGGGAGGTGAACGTGAACGTGGCCGTCGTCGAGTTGGTCAACGCCGGCGGGCGCCCGGTGACCTGTGTCGCCGGCGGCGTCAGGTCGACCGTCCACTCGTAGGTGCTCGGCGTCGGCTGACCGGCACCGGTCGCCACCTCCACCGAGAACGCGTGCGAACCCTCGGACAGATTCGAGAGGTTGACCGGGGAGGTGCAGGCGCTGAAGCTGGCCGAATCCAGCTTGCACTCAAACCCCGCCGGACCGCTGCTGTCGTGGAACTTGAACGACGCCGAGGTCTGGTTGGTGTCGGCATCGCCGGCGCAGCGTCGAAAAGCACGGCCGCGGACGCCGCCGCGGGGCAAGCCACCGACGAAGCGACCGCGATGACCAGCCCGAGCATGACCACCCTGGTAACTGAGGCCGCGCTGGTCAGCGTCACTCTGGCCTCGCCTTCGTCCCGACCCAGGTGGCGGGCGGCGAGTCCAGCTCGAGCGCATGCTCGAGGGCTGCCGCAAGGCCGACCCAGCCGCTGAACGAACGTTCCGCTCCGCGCTCGTCGCGTGCGATCCCCTGGATCGGGTCGCTAGTCGGGTCGACCTCGAGGGTGACCGTGCGCGTGTGGCGTTTGTCGACGGGCACGCGCGGAAGTATCTCCTCCCGGCGTCATCTCGTCGTGAGGGGTCCTCCCTCATCTTTTTCGGATCTGGACTACTCGGCGGGCGACGCCGGGGGCCCTGTCGCCGAGCCGCCGGCGGCTCGGAGCGCGTCCGTGATCGCGTCGCGTGAGTGGATCCCGAGCTTTTGGTAGACACGGCCGAGGTGGTTCTCGACCGTCTTTGAGGTCACGAACAATGCCTCGGCGACCTGCTGGTTCGTCAGCCCGCTTGCCGCCATATCGGCGATCCTCAGCTCCGAAGCTGTCAGCGACTCGGCGCCGCTGAACGCAAGCCTGCGAGGCTTTGCTCCTGCCAGTCGCAGCTCTCGCTCGGCCCGCTCGGCGAGGCGTGAAGCGCCGCAATGGCGGGCGAGCTGAACGCCTTCGCGCAGCGGCTCGCGGGCTTCCGCGCGCCGGCCGGCTCGTCGGAGCATGCCGCCGAGATCTGTCAGCGCGCGCGCCTGTTCGAGCTTGCTGGGGGACCGGCTGAGGGTCAAGACCGCGTCGCGCAAGAGCTCGATTCCGCGCTCATCACCCGCGAGCAGACCCGCCGCGCGGAACGCGACCCCGAGCGGTCGCGGCAGCCCGGTGGCGTGGGCGAGGTCCAGCTCCTCGGCGATTAGCTGTGCCGCTTCGTCTGGCGCGGTCACCCGCAGCGCGAGCGCGAGCGTTGAGCGCCACGATGACATGATCGGATTGGTCAAGTGGGTGGCGTCGAGGATCTCGCCGCAGCGGCGCAGGTCCGCTATCGCCGCGGGCACCTCGCCCCGCAGCAGCCGCAACCGGGAGCGGACGTCGAGCAACTGCGCGCCTTGAGCCGTGGCCTCGAATGCGGGAGGAAGCTCCACCTGCTCGACGAGCGCAGCGACGTCGGCGAGCCCGGGTCGCTCGGGCATAACGTCGATCGCGTGTCTGAAGATCGACGGCAGCGCGAACGTCAGCCCGTGCTCGACAGCTAGTCCGAACCCGACTCGGAGGTCGGCCTCGGCGTCGCGCAGCGCGCCGCGCTGCGCGTGCACCCAGCCGCGGAACGACGAGCCCGCTGAAACCCCGAACACCGACCCTCGCCTCGATCCCTGTGTGAGGATCTCGTCCGCCAGTCGCTGCGCTCGGTCGAGCTGATCGACGGCGATAAGCGCGGTCAGTGCCTGTGGGAGCCACGCTTCGGCGCCCTCCTCTCTGAGCAGTCGACCGCCGTCGAGCCCGCGCTCGACGAGCCCGGTGGCCTGATCGATGTCGTCGATGCGCCACGCGGCGAGAACGCCGAGCAGCACCGACAGCGGTCGTGAGGCTGTGCCGCCGCGGCGGGCGAGCCCCTTGAGTCGAGCGAGATCGCGGTCGACGTGCTCAACCAGCCGCGGATCGACGCCTGCCATCGCTGCTCGCATCGTCTCCAGCCGCGTCACCGCATCGGAATCGCGGCCGGCGGGCTCGCGTAGCGCCGAATCGACCATTGCGAGCGCGGCGTCCCACTGTCCGGCGAACAGCAGCAGGCCGAACAGCTGGTCGACGATCAGCGCACGCGCGGCGGGCTCGTCGCTGAGCCGTAATGCCTCCTGCAGGTGCGCGAGCGCCAGCGGATCGCGCGTCAGCGCCTCGACCTGGCCGAGCTCGTAGAGCAGCGACGCACGATCCGTCGATCCTCGCGTCTCCGCGAGCGCCCGTTCGAGATACGCGCGGGCGGTTTCGGGGGCACCCCGCGCGAGCGCCGTGCGAGACGCAGCGCGGAGCTGCTCCGCGACCCACGGCTCGCCGGCAGGCTCGCGGGCAAGCAGCTGTGCCGCGACCTGCTCGGGGTCGGCGTCCTCAGCGGCGAGCAGGCGCGCGGCCCGCGCATGGGCAAGCGAGCGTGCGGCAGGGGCGAGATCGTCATACACAGCGGCGCGAACGATCGGATGAACGAACTCCAACGGCAACTGTGCTTTGAGGATCTCCACAGCAGCCAGCGTGTCGACAGCCGCGGACGCCGAGCGCTCGTCCAGCCCAGCGAGCGACGCCGCCTGGCGCAACTGCGCCCCGGTCCCCAGCACGGCGACGGCCTGCGCCAGCCTGCCCGACGCGCCGGGCAACCGCGCGAGCCGCAGCACGATCGCGCGCCGCACCGTGCGTGGCCCCAGTTCGCTCACCTGCCCGGCTGCGGCCGCGGTCGGCGAGATCCGGTCACGCTCGAGCGCCCCAAGGAGCTCGCGTGTCAAGAACGGGTTTCCCCCCGCGGCGTCGTGGCAGGCGAGCACGAACCGCTCATCCGGACTGCCCAAGCTGGCCCGGACCAGCTCGCCAACCGCGCCGACGCTCAACGCGCCCGGCGCCAGCACGCCCGTCATAGGCTCAGCGGCGATCTGATCGAGCAGCTGCACCTCCCCACCCGGCTCGCGCATCCGCGCGGCTAGCAAGATCGCGACCGGCAGTCCCTCGAGCCGCCGCGCGAGATAGAGCAAGAAACGCAGCGATGGTCGGTCGCACCAGTGGGCATCGTCGACGACCAGCAGTACGGGACCGCCGCGGGCGAGGTTGGCCGTCAACCAATAGAGGCCGTGAATCACCGGGAAGGCCTGGTCCGAAACCAGCGCCGTCGCCGGCGCCGGACCGGGTGCGACTACCGGCGCCGCGAGACCGGCGGCGCCCGCCAGCAACGTGGCGCGCGCCCGAGCCCCGACCGCTGCGAGCGAAGGCTCGAACAGCTGGCGGACGACCGCGTGAGCGAACTCACGCTCGAGCTCCCCGGCCCGCGCCCCCAGCACCCGAACCCCCGCTTCGCGTGCCCGCCCGCCAGCCGACTCCAGCAGCGCCGTCTTGCCGATCCCAGCCGGCCCCTCGACCAACAGCACCCCGCCCTCCCCCGCAACGCAACCCTCGAGCAGTACACCGATGCGCTCGAGCTCCCGATCACGCTCCAGCAACCAGCCCATCCCGGAAACCTACCGTGAACTCGACGCGCTGCCCGACCGCGAGGGCCTTCATGCCCGCCGGTCCCCCGCAGCGGCGACGCAACGCGAAAGTTGAGGGACGATCCCTCACGACAACACGCCGCCGATCGACGAACCTGAACGGCGCGAGCTGTGGACCGAAGACATCCTCAAGCCGCGCCAAGCGCTCGTCGTTCGAGATGACTAAACGCAGATTGATCATCGCGGTGTTGGCCGTTGTTGTCTGTCCCGGCTTTGGTGTGAGCGCTGCGAGTGCCGCGATCACCCGGTATGTCGCGACCGCCGCCAATGGCGGCAACGACAGCGGCGGCACGCGCTGCCTTTCTACAACAGCATCGACGGCAGCGACCTCAGTCTGGCCCCAAACTCGCCGTTGTTCGACGCCGGTGACCCGTCGGCTGTGCAGGCCGGCGAAACGGACGTGACGGGCGCGCCACGCGCAGTCGCCCACGCCTGCGGTGCGCCCGCACTGCCCGACGTCGGCGCATACGAGGCCCCCTCGCCGAGCTGCCCGCCGCCAACCGTTTCAATCGCCGCACCCGGGAACGGCGCCACCTATACGCAGGGCCAGACCGTCACGGCGTCCTACGTGTGTGCGGTGCCGGCGCCCGCAACCATCAGCACGTGCGTTGGCTCCGTCGCGAGCGGCCTGCCGATCGACACCAGTACAGCCGGATCGCACGCTTTCACGGTAACCGCAACCTCCAACGACGGCATGAGCGCGACCACGACCGTCAGCTACACGGTCGGGCCGCCGGTGCCGGCGCTCGGCGCGATCCACACATCGCACAAGACCTGGCGCGAGGGCGTGCAGTTAGCGAGCATCGCGTCGGTCAGACACAAGCGCAAACCGCCCGTGGGCACCACGTTCACGTTCACCCTGAACACCCCGGCGACCATCGAGCTTACGTTCACCCACCGCGTCAAGGGCCGGGAGGTCAAACACGAGTGCGTGGGACCGACCGGGCACAACGAGCACCATCGCCACTGTATGCGTAGCGTTACGGTCGGCAACCTGATCCTCACAGGAGGCCATGCCGGCACCGACAAGATCAGGTTCCAGGGCAGACTGTCGCAGAAGCACAAGCTCGCTCCGGGCGCCTACACGCTGACGATCACCGCGAGCGATCCGAGCGGACGCTCTAGCTCCCGCACCACCAAGTTCACAATCACGGATGCGTGACCGCGACGCCCGCCAAGCGAGCCGGCACCGGAGCCCCTCCTGGACCCACGCGAACGTCGAGGTCGCGCTCGTGGTGGCTCCCACCACGCGAAGAACGGAGCGAGCACGAGGCAAAGCGCGTGACTATCATAGCATGAAAAATAAGTCTAGAAATGATATGCTCATGTGGATGGCTGAGCACGCGTACGCGGCACCGAGTTGGACGTTTCTCACTAACCACGCCCAGGTGCTGGTCTCCATCGCCCGTGACCCCGGCGTTCGCCTTCGCGACATCGGCGTGCGCGTCGGGATCACCGAAAGGGCCACGCATCGAATCGTCGCCGAGCTCGCCGACGCCGGCTACATCACACGCCACCGAAACGGCCGCCGCAACCACTACACGATCAACGCCCACCTCCCGCTCCCCGACACGATCGCGCACGAGCAGAACATCGGGCAGCTCCTCGACATCCTCACCGCAACCCACGGGTCAAACCGGGCGCTCGATCGCCCAGCAACGAGCGAGTAATCGCCAGCCTGCTGCTGGCGGTCGGCTGCGTGCCGGCGGCCTGGGTTCAATGACAGGCCAGCAGGCTCTTGACCCCCAGCAGGCGCGACCGTTCACCCAGAACCCGGTCAGTGTGACCGGACCATCGTGTCGCGAGACGCCGCTGGTCGGCGGCTGACGAGAGAGGCAGGGAGGTCCGTGATGTCAGGGAGCTGAGACGGCCGCGGGTGCGATCTGTTCGAGTGCGAGGCCAACGTGGTTCTCAGCCAGCGAGGTATCTACTGGTTGGCGCCATTGCGGATGATCGCAGCCTGCCCTTGACCGCCGCCGACGCAAAGCGTGGCGAGGCCGCGGTGCGAGTCGCGCCGGCGCATCTCGTGCAAGAGAGTCACGAGGATCCGGCCGCCGCTGGCCCCGATCGGGTGCCCGAGCGCGATCGCCCCTCCGCGGGGGTTGATCCGGTCAGGGTCGATGTCGAGTTCTCTGAGCACGGCGAGCGATTGTGCCGCGAACGCCTCGTTGAGCTCGAACAGATCGATGTCGCCGAGTTCGAGCCCCGCCCTGGCGAGCGCCTTGCGTACAGCAGGCACCGGGCCGATGCCCATGATCTTCGGCTCGACCCCGACGGAGGCGTAGCTTTCAACAGTCCCAAACGTCCGCAGGCCGCGCGCCTTGGCCGTGGTCGCCGACATCACGACGATCGCTGACGCCCCGTCGTTGATTCCCGAGGCATTGCCCGCGGTCACGGTGCCGCCGTCTTGGCGAAACGCCGTGCGCAGCTTTGCCAGCGTGTCAGTGGTGGTGCCCGCGCGTGGCGCTTCGTCGCTGTCAACCATGCGCGTGCCGCCCTTCACGGGCACCTCGATCGGCACTATCTCGTCCCGGAAGATTCCTGCCGCGACGGCACGCTCGGCCTTCTGCTGGCTGCCCGCGGCAAACTCGTCCTGTTCCTCGCGGCTGATGCCGTACTGCTCGGCGAGGTTCTCCGCGGTAATGCCCATGTGAATGTCGTTAAAGGCATCCCACAGGCCGTCGTGGACCATCGAGTCGATCATCTGGACGTCGCCCATCCGCGCGCCAAAACGCGCGGACGGCATCAGATACGGAGCGCGTGTCATGTTCTCCATGCCGCCCGCCACGACGATGTTCACGTCGCCTGCCCGGATCATCTGCGAGGCGATCGCAACCGCTTTGAGACCCGAACCGCAGACCATGTTGATCGTAGTCGCAGGCACCTCCTTCGGAATCCCTGCGCCGATCGCTACCTGGCGGGCCGGGTTCTGGCCGAGGCCCGCGGTCAGGACACAGCCGAGCACGACCTCGTCCACCTCCTCGCCAGCGATCTCGGCCTGCTCGAGCGCGGCACGCACAGCGCGCGCCCCGAGCTCGGTGGCCGTGACGTCCTTGAACTGCCCGCCGAAGCTACCAACAGGGGTCCGTAGGGCGCTGACGATCACAGCATCTTCCATCGTGGCCTCCTCGGATGAGGGACACCTGATGCGTGCCCCGCGGCCCAGCATACGCTCCATCCCCCTACCTCCCCAAGCGTTCACGCGGGGCCGGCATGCGCGCCCTCACGCCGTCGTCTCTAGGCCGGCGCGTGCGGATGCTTCGGCAGCAAGCGGTGGCCGTCGACGACGGCGGTCGCGATGTCGATGAGCTTGCGGTTGGCGGTACGCGATTGCTCGCGAAGCATCTCGAAGGCGCTCGCATCGTTGATGGAGTGGCGTTCCATGAGGATGCCCTTGGCACGTTCGATGAGGGCACGGCGCCCGAATGCGCCTTCGAGGTCCTGATATTCGGCGAAGCGCCGCAGCACGATGTCTATGGAGCTCTGCCAGTCTTCGACGTCGGCGTCACTGATGTGGGCGAACACGCCGCGCTTGGACGCCTCCTTAACGAAGCCAGGATCGGGCGCGTGGAGCAGGACGATCACTGGACAGGCGGCTTCCCGCACGATCTTGTCGATGAGCTCAAGGGCGTGGTCCGAGCTTTCCCCGAGCCCGACCAGCGCGACGTCGGGTCGCTCGCGCGCGGTCACGGCTCCGACGTCTGCGACGTCGATCTCGCGCGCAATCACCTCGTGCCCCAGGGCCGTGACGATCGGCGCGACCAGAGCCAAGCGATCCCTGCGCTCGTTGGCGATCAGCACGCGCAGATGCTCGGTTTCGCGATAACTCATGACGGCTCCAGCCAATTCGATTCTAGCCCCCGAACGGGAACGCTCGAGGTTGCCGCCCGCGCCTTGCGACCGGGTGTACGGTGGTTGTTCGCTTCCGCCTTGAACCTCGGCGGGCGGTTTCCGGCTCCAGCTGTCGGCCGGCGCGGCGTATTGACCTCACCAGTCGCCGCCGCCACGTTCGGCGTGGGGGCACTGATCGCGCTGCTGACGCTGCGCTCGCCGCGGCGGCTGGCGGCCGTGGTCACCGTCCGCGAGCGCGAGCTGGACGAGCCCGAGCAGGAAGCGGCGTGATGAAACGGGTCCGATACCTGGGACGCGACCGTCGCGTGGCCCCGTTCTGGCTTCGCTGTCGCTCGGGTGCTGCGTGGTGGTCAAAACATGACGTCGGCTGCAGGCAACGCAGACCGGGCCCAACCGCGTCCGAACGCGCGTCGCTCCGGCCGCGCTGGAGTATCCCGGGGGGCGGCCGTCTCAACAGGCCGTGCCGGTTGGCGGGCGGGGCGAAGCTCCAGGGTTGGCGGCGCGGGCCAGTCGTGCTTGCGTGTCGCGGGTGATCGCCGGGCCGTGGCCCACGCAGAGGATCTGCGCGTCGAGTCGGGCGAGCCGGTGGAAGCTGTCGGTTGCCCGTTCGGGGTCGACGTTGAACACGCCGAGCCTCGGCTCGCCACCCATTGTCGCGATCGCGTCGCCGGCGATCAGGACCTGGTCATCGGGCAGGAAGACCGCGACGCTACCGCGCGTATGACCGGGTGCCGCGACGATTTGGGCCGATCGCTCCCAGCCGAGTTGGTCGCCGGCATCGACGAGCTGGTCAAGCGTGACCGGCGGCGCGGGAGCGACGTGCCCGAACCGTTCGAACAGGGGGATTTCCCAGTCCTGCAGTCGCGGGTCGAGACGAGTGGCTCTGCCCTCGATCACGTCCGCGTCGAGCGCCGGTCCGTAGACCTTCGCGCCGGTGATCTCCTTCAGTGCCGCGGCCGAGCCGGTGTGGTCGTCGTGCCCGTGGGTGAGCAGGATCCCGGTGACGCTCACATCCCCCGGAGGACCGCCCGCGACTTGGGCCAGGGCGTGAAGGTAGGCGCGCTCATAGCCGACGACACCGCTGTCGATAAGGACGAAGTCGGCCGACTGCCTGATCGCGTAAACCGCGACCACCGGGGTGCGTAGGCAATAGAGCCAGTCGGTGATCGGCTCGAGGGTGACGTCCGACGGAACGGTGCCGGGAGTCATCGCCAGTCTCCTGTCCGCGGAGCTCTCATCGTCGACGCCTGTTGTAGTAGGCGATCGTCACCGCCGCCAGCAGCGGCCCCCACAGCACAGTGGTGCATAGGCGGCGACCGCGAGCACGCCCCGCCAGTCGTGTAGGTTGAGGGAGGCGAGGGCCGACCGCGGGGTGCCGTCGATCCGCTGCCCAAGCGCGAAGTGAACCGCCACCGACGTCCAGAGGAGGGTTAGGACGGCCGCGCCCAGCGCGCCCGCGATCACAGGCCGGGGACCCAACGTGGGACCACCTCACCCCATGAGCCGCGCCCGGCGGGTGACCCCGGTCACGGCGGCGTGCGCAGTCCTCCAGGCACTCCGGATACCTCGAGGTGATGGAATTGCGATGGTGCTCATGGGAGTTGCTATCGCCTCGCATGAACTGGTCCCGGCCGCGATCGGTGTGGGCGATCGATTCGCGTCGCGCTCATCGCTGGGGGCATAGGTGCGCGTGCACCGTGAGCACCGTCGGGGTTCTGGCGATACCGAGCGGGCTCCAGGTCATGCCGAGCTGGCGCTGATCGACCATGGCGCTCGCGTCGATCTCGATCTGGTCGTCGATTTGCCGCATGGCGGGCCGAAGCTCAAGCGCCATGCGGCCACCGGCCGCGAGGAGCTCTCCCCGTACATGAAGGTGGCCGTCATCGACGTCGCTGACCTGGCTTGAGACAAACTGCACATCAGGGTGTCGATCGACGTCGAAGAAGTCCGCTGAGCGGAGGTGCTCGTCGCGCTGGCGGTTGCCGGTGTTCACGCTGGCGGCGTCGATAATCAGCTCCAGGCGACGGGAGCCGGCGTCGTCCACTTCGAGCCAGCCGTCGACGCGGTCAAAGTGACCCTTGACCTTCACCAGCCCCCAGAAATTCGGGACGCGGAACTCGGCGCTCGAGTGGTCGGGGTCGATGATCCAGCGGGTTGTGGTGCTCATGGGATCTCTCACTCTCCGTTCGTTGGGTGGATGTCAGACGCGTCCGGTATCGCGCCGATAGGCAAATCGCGCGAGCGTCGCCAGCGTCACCGTCCAGGCGGCGATCACGATCCAGCCGGTGGCACTCCATGCCTGGCCTCCGACGCCGACATGGCTGGCGCGCACGAGCCAGTAGGAGGGAAGGAACTGACCGACGTCGTGCAGGATCCCGTGCGAGCCGATCGGGAACCAGGTCCCGCTCACCAGCGCCAGCAGCGACACAAGGCCACCGATCGCAGGACCGATCGAGTCGGCAGTCAGCAGGTGGCCGAGGAAGATGCCCAGCGCCGCGAACGGGATCAGCGCCACGATGATCAGCCCCGTCATCCCAAGCCAGCGTCCGGCCGAGAGGCTGACGCCAAGCGAGACCCCCGATGCGTACAACAGCGCGATCGTCAGCGCGGCCAGCGTGTACCCGGTGACGACCTTGGCGCCGAAGTACGCGCTCGTCGCGAGCGGTGTGATCCTCAGCTGCCGCGTCCAGCCGTCGGTCCGCTCGACCGCGATTCGCGATCCGCTCGAGACCAGCGCCGTCATCGCCCCGAAGGCGACCAGCCCGACCATGTAATAGAGCGGGATCGGGATTCCGGACCCGTTGAAGTTCTGCTGGTGGCGGTTGGGCGCCGCGATCAGGAAATACAGGACCAGCGGAAACCCGAACGAGAACACCAGCAGGCGCACATTGCGAAACGTGCGGACGAGCTCAAACCGCGTATAGGCCAGCGATCTCATACCAGTACCTCCTGCCGCTCGGTGGCGGCGGTCGTTTCGTCGCCGTCGCCCGTCAGCTCGACGAACGCCTCCTCGAGTCCGGCGCCGGCGATCTCGATGTCGCGGGCTTCGGGGTACGCCGCAAGCAGGGCCCGGATCGTGGCGTCGGAGTCCGAGCAGATCAACACCACCGCCTCGCCCCGGCGGTCGGCCGCGGTCACCCCGGGTAGCGAGGCGAGCGCCGCGCGGTCGGCGTCCGGCAGCGTCGCGCGGATCGTGCGCGAGCCTACTCGGCCGCGGATCTCGCTCGTGGGGCCGTCGGCCACGACACGGCCGTGGGCCATCAGGACGACGCGGTCGGCATACGCGTCGGCCTCTTCCAGATAGTGGGTCGCGAAGACGACCGTCTTGCCGCGCGCGGCGAACTCACGCACCGACGCCCAGAAGCCACGCCGGGCCTCCACGTCCATGCCGACGGTCGGCTCGTCGAGGACGAGGACGGCCGGATCTGAGACAAGCGCGAGGGCGAACCGGACGCGCTGCGATTGTCCGCCGGACAGCTTGTGCGTGCGCCGGTCTGCGATCTCGGTCAGATCCGTGAGCGCGAGCGTCTCCTGCACTCCGAGCGATTTCGGATGGAGTGCCGCCATCATCGTCAACAGCTCGCGCGGCGTCACGTCGCGGATCAGTGCGCCCGTTTGGAGCATCGCCGCCACGAGGCCGTCCGCGACCGCCTGCTCGGGCGGCCGGTTCATCAGCGACACGCTGCCGCGGTCGGGCCGCGTCAGGCCGAGCAGCATGTCGATCGTCGTCGACTTGCCGGCGCCGTTGGGGCCGAGCAGCGCGACCGTCTCTCCGGCGGCGATCGAGAGGTCGATGCCTTTGACCGCTGGCACCACTGTTCCGGCGGTGCGAAATGTCTTCGCTACGGCACGGAGCTCGACGCCGGGCTCGCGACGGGGCTTGGCTCCGGAAGTCAGCTCACCGCCGGGCTCCTGGTTCGGGTTGGTAGTCATGTGTCTGGCTCCTTAAGTTGCTCAGGGGATTGCGCGGGCGCCCGTCGTCGAGACGGGCGCCCGCCGGCGACATTGCCTCACGCACCTACGCGCGCCGGCTCGTGTGCGACTCGTGGCAACCACTGCAAACGCTTGGGCAGGTACCAGTTGGCGTCGCCCAAGAGCTTCATCGTCGCCGGCAGCAACACGGCCCGGACCACGGTCGCGTCGATCAGGATCGCCGCCGAAAGGCCGATACCGAGTTGCTTGAATTCGAGCGCGCCGAGCGAGCCGAAGATCGCGAACACCGCGACCATCACGATCGCCGCGCTCGTCACGGGTCCGGCGGTCGACTTGATCCCGTGCGCGATCGCATCCTCGGTGCGGAGCCCCCGGTCATAACCCTCGCGGATCCGGCTGATGATGAACACGTGATAGTCCATCGACAGGCCGAACAGGATCACGAACAGGAACAGCGGCAACCACGAGGTGATGGCTCCCGTGGACTTGAAGCCGAGCAGCCCTTGCGCCCAGGTGTGCTGGAAGACGAGTACGAGGACACCGTAGGCGGCGCCCACCGATAGCAGGTTCAGCACGATCGCGGTGATCGGGAGAACGATCGAGCGGAACGTGACCAGCAACAGGATGAATGCCATCGCCAGGACAAATCCGAACACGAGCGGCGCATGGGACTTCATCGAGTCGTTGAAGTCCTTTGACTCGGCGGTCATGCCGGTGACCTGTGCCTTTACGCCCGTCATCGACCCGATCGTCGCCGGGATCACTTGCTGGCGCAGCGTGTCGAGCGCACGGTATGAGGCATCGTCCGTGCCCTTGCCGCTGAGCGGCATCGACACCACGGCGACGTCATGGCGGTCGTTGACCTGCACCTTGAAGGGCTGATGGATCTCCCCAGTGGCCAGCGCGTTCTGTTCGAGGCTGTTGATCGCCGTTTGTACCTGTGGACTAGTCACGTTTTCGCCTTGGATGACGACGTAGGCTGGTAGTGGACCGCCTGGGAACGCGGCCTCGATCCGGTTCAGCGTCTTGACGATCGGAAGCCCCGCGGGCAGGCCCTGAAGCCCGGGAAGCGAGGTGTGAAGCCCGAACGCGGGGATTGCGAGCGCGACGACAAGCCCGCCGGAGACAAGCATCGACGCCACCGGGCGACGCAGGACGCGATCGACGACGGCGCTCCACACCCGTGGCTCACCGCCGGCCTCCCGGCCGCGAGCGATGATCGGCACACGCACGCTCATCACTCGGTCGCCGAGCTTTGACAGCAATGCGGGCAACACCGTCAGCGAGCCCAGTACGGCGACAGCGACGACCATGATCGTGCCCGTCGCCATCGAGGCGAACGTCTTGTTGCCGGCCAGGTACATGCCGGCCATCGCGGCCATCACGGTGAGTCCCGAGACCAGAACCGAGCGCCCCGATGTCGATGCGGCAGCCTCCAGGGCCGCCTGCTCGTCCCTGCCCGCGGCGCGCTCCTCGCGCTCGCGACGCATGTAGAAGAGCGAGTAATCGACACCCACGGCCATCCCGATCAGCAGGACTGTCTCGGACACGACCTGATCGACGGCGGCGATCTGACTGACGAGGGCGATCAACCCCAGCGTCGCCGCGACGCCCGTGCCGGCGAGCAACACTGGGATGCCCGCCGCCAGCAAAGCGCCAAATGCGACCACGAGGATCAGCAGAGTGATCGGCAACGAAAGCGTCCGCGCTTTGGCGAAATCGTCGCTGAAACTCTTGTTCAACGCCTTCGTGGAGCTGGCGTCGCCAGCTTGTTCGATCCGCATATCGGGATGCGCGCGCTGCGCGGCGGCGGTCGCCGCAAGCGACGCGGAAACGCGCTTGTCCGCGTTACTGGCCTCGCCGGTGATCTGGAAGGAGACGAGCACCGAGTGACCGTCTCGGGAGACTTCGCCACGGTTGGCGGCCAGCAACGGCGAGCGGACGTTCTGGACTGTGCCCAGCGCAGCCAGCCGCCCGGTCACGTCCTGAATCGCCGCTCGGAAAGCCGGATCCCCCACCGTACGCGCGGCGCTCTGAATCAGCACCTGCTCGTTGGCCGGCTGCGGAAACTCGTCGTGTAGGACCTGCTGCGCACGGCCCGACTCGCCGACGCCGTCGTTGTCCTGCGGGATGTGCTTGGTACCTACCCCTGCGCCGACGAAGACCGCCAGAACGACGAACGCAAGCCAGCCGAGAATCGCCGTTCTGCGGTGCTGCGAGCTCCACCTGCCGGCGCGCCCCGCGAGGTTTGTTCGTTGCATCGCTCGTCCCTCCCATGAATCGGTGTAAGCCACCCCGAGAGCGTCGCAACCCCGACCGTCACTGACGATGCGGCCTGCTGGTGTTGTTCGGTGCGGATAACCCCGCGCATGGTGCGGGTAGCCGTACCGTGTCCGCCCCGATCGCGGGCCACAATCGCACCATGGCACACACCGTTTTGATCGTCGACGACCATCCGAGCTTTCGGAGCAGCGCTCGTCGCCTTCTCGAGGATGCCGGCTATGAAGTCATTGGTGAGGCCACGGATGGCGCCTCGGCGCTCGTCGCGGCCAAGGAACTGCGGCCGGCCGTCGTCCTGCTTGACATACAGCTTCCTGACCTGAACGGGTTCGAAGTCGCGTTGCGCCTGACCCATGACCTCGAGCCCCCTGCGGTCGTGCTCACGTCCATCCGCGACCGCAGTGACTTCGGCGACATGATCACACGATGCGGTGCGCGCGGCTTCCTCGCCAAGGCGGAGCTGTCCGGTCCCGCGCTCGCCGCGCTGGTGAACTGAGCGCCGTCTCCTCGTGTAGCGCAGCTCTCGACATCGGTGTCACCGCACACCCTGGTTGCTGAGCTCGAGGACATGAGCGGCGTTCTGTCTGGTGATGAAGACAGGACCAGTGGAGATCAGCTTTCCTCGGTCAGGAAGGACTCCGTACAGGTGGTATTCAGTCAGTAGGACGATCGGCAGGTAGCCCTGGAGATACGGCAGCTGGTCGACGGCAAAGGTGATCCGGCCGGCGCGAACAGCGTTGAGCACCTGGGGACCGATGCCGAACGTGGCGTACGTGATCCTGCCCAGCAGGTGGTCGCTGCGTAGAGCGTCCAGCGTGGGGCCTGCGATTACCGCCCCGCCGAGCGTAAGTAGTCCGTCGAAAAGCCCGCCGCGCAACGCCGCGGCGATCCGCTGCTCGGCCGCCTTGGTGCGCTGGAGGTTTACGTCGAGCGTGCTGGTGCGCGCCCCGGCCGCGGCGAGCGCGGCGGCAAAACCGCGGCAGCGCTGCTCGAGATCCAGATTGCCGGCCTCGTGGATGACGCACAGCGCATGGCGCACATGGCGGGTCCTCATGCGTCGACCTGCCGCGTACCCGGCGTCGTATTCGTCTTCCCCGACGTGCAGCAGCGTCCCGAGCCTCCGAAACGCATCGCTGCCGGAGTTGATCGACACGACAGGAATCCCGGCCCGCTCCGCCGCGCGGATCGACAGCGCGAGCGCACCCGGGTTCGGCAGCGACACGACCAGGCCCGCTGGCCCCGTCGCGGTGGCGTTGCGGATCATTTCGCGCATGCGCGCGATGTCGTACGTATCAGGCGCTTCGTAGGTGACGGACACGCCGAGTTGGGCGGCGGCTGCCTCGGCACCGTTTTGGACAACAGCCCAGAAGGGATCGGACGCCTGTCCGTGCGTGATCACAAAGAAGCGGATTCGCCGGCCGCGTTGTCCGAAGATGTTGACCCCCGCGGCGGCACCCACGGGTGCGTTCGCCGGGTCGGCCTTGATCGCAGGCAGTCCCGGCTGTTGCGGGAGCGAGTTGGGCGCCTGGCCCCCGCAGCCTGCGACGACGAGCGCCACTACGGAACCCAAGGCGATCGGGAGGAGGCCGCGGACGCGACTGCTCACGCCTGGGCCTCTGACGAAGGAATCCTGGCGGTCACGCGCGTGCCCTTGCCGACCGGGCTGTCGAGGACCAGCTTGCCGTCGAGCGCGGCGACACGGTCGCTGAGCCCCCGTAGACCGCTGCCGTTCGCCGGATCGGCGCCGCCGACACCGTCGTCGCCGACCTCCAGCCAGAGCACGCCGCCGGCGTCCGAGACCGTCAGCCGCGCATGGGTCGCGCGCGCGTACTTGACCACGTTGGTCAGTACCTCGGCGACGACGAAATAGCCCGCGGTCTCGACTTCCTTCGCGAGCCGTCCGTTCAGCCGCAGATCGAGCTCTACCGGGACCGGGGACCGCTGGACAAGCGCGTCGAGCGCCGGAGCGAGCCCGCGCTCGGCGAGCATCGGCGGGTGGATCCCGCGGGCCAGCTCCCGCAATTCGTTCTGCGCCTCACCAAGCGTGGTAACGGCGCTGTCGAGCAGCTCGAGAGCCGGCTCGTCCGCCAGCCGACCACGCAAAAGCTGGAGATCGACAGACATCGAGACCAGGCGCTGCTGAGCCCCATCGTGTAGATCGCGCTCGAGTCGGCGGCGGGCCTCGACGGTTGCCTCAACGATCCGTCGCCGGGAGGCGCGCAGGTCCTGGAGCCGGGCGTTGAGGTCGGCCTTGAGCCGCTCGTTGTCAAGCGCCAGCACTGCTCCAGCCGCCGCCGCCTCCACGAGCTCGGGGCGGGCCTGCAGCTCCGCGTCGTGAATGATGGCCGCTACCCGGTTGCCCTGGTATTCCACAGCCGTCCATGCCTTGGACGTGCCCGGCTCGGGAAGCGTGACCGGATGGCCTCGCTCGTCGACGAACAGCTGCCGCTCGGGAAGCCAATACGCGATCGCGAGCGTTCGATCCCCCAGCCGCTCGGCGAGCGCCTCCCGCACAGGGACGATGGCGCCTGCCGGGCTCGCAAGGCCACGGCGACTGACTTGCGAAATCATTTCCGCCGTCGCCCCAAGAGCACCAACGGACAGCATCAGGGCCGGTATGGCGAGGAGCAGGAGCACAAGGCCGAGGACGGGACCCAGGGGCCACGGCCCGAGGTATGAGTTGGTGCTCGCAGTGAGCCCTTGGATCGAGTGCGCCACCAGCTCGACGAACACCGCCGTCGGGAGCGCACACAGGATCGCCGCACCCAAGCTGATCGGAAGCTTTCCGGCCAGGATCGCGAGCTGCTGTCGTGTCACCGGGGTGTCGGGCGGCAGGGGCGGCGGAGCCGGGACCCGCGCGCACAGCAGCCGATTGACAAGCGCTCGTTCGAACTCGAGCATGCGCCGAACCGCCTCGGGACCAGCGATTGCGGCGATCGGCAGGAAGACCAGGTCGCCGATACCGACCATCAGGCTCACCAGCAGAAACAGCAACGTGCGGACCGCGTCGACCAGCCGGCGCGGAATCGCCAGCTGTCCGGTCGCACGAAGTTCGAGTGCCGTCATGATCCGGCGCTCAACCTGACGTTGCCCGTGTTCGAAAGGGCCTGAATCGCCCATGGTGCTCCGCCATCGTCGATTAGCCCTCTCACGCTGGTCGAGCCAGCGCTGGAGGCGGCCTGGATCCCATAGTTTCCCGGTGGAACGGTGGCGGACACGTCCCCGCTATCGCTGCGCAGCGTGAGTCGCTCCGGCGAGCATGCGGTCGAGACCGTCACGTCTCCGCTGGCCGAGGCGGCGCCAAGCACGAACCCGCAATAGCCCTCGACGTTGATCGCGCCCGTGTCCGTGGCGATGTCCGCAGAGCCGCGATAGCCGTCCAGTCGGATGTCTCCGTGCTCGGTCCGAATACTGATCGGCACATTGTTGGGGACGTCAATGCGGTAGCTGGCGCTGCACGAGCCAACCACCATGTGCGGGCAGCCGGAGGTGATCCGAAGGATGCCCCCGCGGAGCGAGCGCTGCTCCCGCGGGCCGTGTCCAAACACGGAGCGATCGGAGCTCGAAATCGACACCCCTGTCTGGCTCCCGCCGACGATCGCGACGTC
Organism: uncultured Solirubrobacterales bacterium; assembly: GCA_963755525.1. Classification (GTDB taxonomy): domain Bacteria; phylum Actinomycetota; class Thermoleophilia; order Solirubrobacterales; family Solirubrobacteraceae; genus Palsa-465. The sequence goes on from CAVWKC010000005.1 coordinate 347,951, forward strand.
GCCCGACTGCACGTGGAGCTCAATCCCCCCCAGCGACGCCGGCAGATGTGACGAGACAGTACGAGTCTCGGTACTCGAAAGCCACACGGCACCGAGCACGGCACCCGCGACGAGCAGCGTCGCGGCCGAGCCGACCAACACGAGACCCCACGGCGTAATTCGTCGCAGGCCTGACAGCAGCGGGTGAGGGTAACGCGCACCCCGTACTAGCTCTGCGCTCACGACATACGCCTCCACGAGTCAGCCTAGCGCGCAGATCTGTTCCATGTACGGTGCCGCCGGATCGGGAATCGTGTGTGTCAGGATCCCGACAATTTCGCGGTGTCAGATCACACGAGCAAGGCGTCTGCTCGGGTAGTCAGAATCATGACAATGTGCGAGACGGCCTGCCGCGGGCGCCTCGGAAGGTGCCTGAAAGCTTGAGCCGGGGCCTACCATGATCACGACTGCGATGCTCGCCCTCGTCTGCGCAAGCGGCGGTGCCTGTCGATGAGGGTGCGTGTCCACGGCCTAGAAATGCGCCTGTTTACTGAGATATGACCAAACTTGCCCATCCACCCGCCGGGCCCGACGAGGCAGCCGTCGCCGACCGTACTCGCGTCGTCGTTGCTGATGACTCGGTGCTACTGCGCGAGGGAGTCGCACGCCTGCTCGAGGACGCCGGCTTCGACGTCGTCGGGCGCAGTGGCACGGCCGCCGACCTGTTGCTCAAGGTCCGGTCGTATGAGCCCGACGTCGCACTTGTCGACATACGGATGCCCCCGACGCACACCGACGAGGGCCTCAGGGCCGCGAAGGAGATCCGGGCCAAGCACCCACGCACTGCGGTGCTCGTGCTCTCGCAGTACGCCGAACCCGGCTACGCGATTGAGCTGCTCGAGGATTGCGCGGACGGGATCGGCTACCTGCTCAAGGACCGCATCAACGATCTGCCGGAGTTCACTGCGGCCGTGCGCCGGGTTGCGGCGGGTGGCTCGGCGCTCGATTCCTCGGTCGTGTCTCGGCTGGTCGGTCGCCGGCGCCGGGACGATCCGCTCGCCGAGCTCACGCCGCGCGAGCGCGAGGTGCTCGAGCTGATGGCTGAGGGATTGTCGAACATCGCGATCGCCGAACGCATCGTCGTCACCGAGCGCGCTGTCGAGAAGCATGTGACCAGCATCTTCCAGAAGCTTCATCTTCCTGCGGCGGGAGCCACGCACCGCCGCGTGCTCGCCGTACTCACCTTCCTGCGCAGTTAGACGGTTGTCACCCGGGTGCGGTTAGCCGTACCTGGAACACCGGTGAGCCGCATTCTCGTAGTCGTCCGATGGTGGGACGCTTTCACACGATGTTCCATGTTCACAACAGAGCATACGGCGATCCGCGAGCTTGATCACCGGACGAACGATGGCATCGACGTCAGGTTGTTGTGGAGCGAGCGCACGAATCACGTGTTCGTCACCGTCGAGGACCAGCGAAGCGGCGAGTTGTTTGAGCTCATCGTTCCGGGGCCCGACGCGCTCGATGCATTCCACCACCCGTACGCGCATTTATTCCCAACCGTCAGCGCAGGCGAAGCATGACCAGCAATCAGATCACATATCAACTAGCGCTCGTCCGAATCAATGAGCTTCGCGACGAAGCCACCGCGGCGCGGTTGGCAGACCGGGTGGCGTTTGGTCACCTCGCCGGAGCGCGCGCGTCTCGTGTGCGGCGCTCCGGGCCCGGCGCCTCCGAGCCCGGAGCCCGCAACCACACGCAGCGTCCGACACTCGCTGACACCCGAGCAGGAGGAGACCAGGCATGACTGCGCATGCGACCCGAACGGTTGGAATTCCCACGGAGCCAGACCCCCGGCGCTGGCTCTGCCTGGCGGTGATCGTCGCCGCTCAGTTCATGGTTGTGCTCGACGTGGCGATCGTGAACGTCGCCCTGCCCACGATCAAGACCGACCTCCACTTCAGGCAAACGAGCCTGCAGTGGGTCGTTACCTCCTACTCGATCTTCTTCGGAGGCGTGTTACTGCTCGGCGGCCGCATGGCAGACCTGCTCGGCCGCCGCCGCCTATTCCTCGCGGGGCTGGCCCTGTTCACGGCCTGCTCACTGCTCGACGGGCTCGCCTGGTCTGAAGGCTCGCTGATCGCCTTCCGCTCAGCGCAGGGGCTCGGTGCTGCGCTGCTCTCGCCGGCTGCGCTCTCGATCCTGACTACGACGTTCGAGGAGGGCCGGGAACGGAACCTGGCGCTCGGCATTTGGGGCGCGGTCTCGGGCAGCGGCGGCGCGGCCGGCGTCCTGCTCGGCGGCGCGCTGACGAGCTCGCTCAGCTGGTCGTGGATCTTCTTCATCAACGTCCCGGTCGGCCTGGTCGTGCTCGCAATCGCCACGCGCCTGCTGGACGAGAGCCGCGCGGCGGTCGACCACCGCCACTTCGACGTCCCGGGCGCGGCGTCGATCACCGGCGGGCTGATGCTGTTGGTGTACGCGATGACGCGGGCCGCGCAGCACGGTTGGGGCTCGGCGGAGACGATCGGATTGCTTGCCGCCTCTGGCGCGTTGATCCTCGCGTTCGTCGCCATCCAGCTCCGCTCGAGCGCCCCGCTCCTGCCGATGCGGCTGTTTCGGCTGCGCACGCTCTCGGGCTCGAACCTCGCCGGGCTGTTGCTCGGCGGAGCCCTGTTCTCGCAGTTCTTCCTGCTCACCCTGTACATGCAGCAGGTGCTCCACTACTCGGCGCTCCAGACGGGGGTTGCCTACATCGCGCTGACGCTTGCGATCATCATCTTCGCGAACGTCTCGCAGGCTCTCGCGTTGCGGGTCGGGATACGGCTCCTCCTGCCGACGGGGCTGCTGCTCGCCGCCGCCGGGTTGGTGCTCTATGCGCGGCTCCCGGTGCACGGACACTACTTCTGGGACTTATTTCCCGCGTTCGTCCTGAGCGGAGTCGGGATGGCCTTCGCGTTCATCCCGATGACAATCGGCGCCCTCGCCGGGGTGAAACCGGCCGAAGCCGGGATCGCGTCCGGGCTGATCAACACCAGCCAGCAGATCGGAGGCGCGATCGGCGTCGCCGCGGCCACGACGATCGCCGCCACGTCCACCAGCCGTTACCTCCAGTCGCATCCCGGAGCCGTGGCAAGCGACCCGGGCGCCCTCACCCATGGCTTCGCGATCGCCTTCTACGCGCTGGCGGCCCTGGCCGCGCTTGCGGCGCTCCTCGCGGCCGCGCTCGTCGAATCCAACCCGGCACTCCCCAAGGGCGTCGATATGGAGCCCGCTCTGGATATGGCCGCCTGACGCGCCGCGGAGGCCGCCGGCCCGGGGTTCGAGCTAGACGACATGCGCGATGGCGTGGGACCGCAAAACATGCGAGATCGACTAGGCGCCGTCGGCGGTCGTGTCACGATCGTCTCCGAGCTGAGCCACGGCACCCGCATCGCGGCCACGGTTCCGCGAACCGACGCTTCAGCACGATCAGGCCCGACGGCGTCGAAGCCCTCAACCCTTCCGGTCTAGATCGAGCGATCAGGGAGAGGGCGTGGGCTTGAGGAACAGGCTGGTGGCCAGCTCTGGCTCCGCGATGAACAGCGCGTCCAGCGCGGTGACGAGCCGGCCGATCGTCGCGGGGTCGCCACGCGGAAACTGACGGTCGGTCGTGAAGATGAGGCGTGCCGTGGGTTGCGCGCTGGCGAGCGCGTCCGTCTCGATGCGCCGGAAATCCTGAACGTTCTCTGTCACCAGCACTCGGTCGGCGGCAAGGGCCGCCGCCCACACCTCCTCGCCTGGCTCCCCTTCGAGCGCCCGGTGCTCCAGATCGTGCACGGAGGCCACATCGCGGCCTCGCGCGCGAAGCTGCTCGGCGATCGTCGACGCGTACATCTCGTCCAGCACCAGCCTCATCCGAGCAGGCGCCGCTCAGTCTCGAGAGCGCGCTCGAGCTGTTCAGCCTCCTGCTCGTTGGCGGCTATGAACCGGTCGACCTCGTCCGGGTACTCGCCGTAGTAGCTCACCGCGATCCGAATCTTCTCGACCGGCACGCCGATCCGCTCAGCAAGCGCCCGAACCAGCTCCTGGCCACGCTCCGACGCGCTCCGCGCCGCCGCGATCACCTCCCACACATCCGGCCCGCCGATCACGACCGCGCGGCGTCCCGCCGGCCCATCTCGAAAGATGATCCCGGGATGACGATCCAACCTCATACCTTCGCCGATGTAGCGCTGAGCGAGACGCACGATCGGCTCGCCACTCTGAGCGCTGCGCTCGCGGAGCGCGCTCAACGTCTCGGACTCAATTCGGATCGCTTCGCTACTCATGTAGCGAAGAGTAGACGATCGGCTCACCGCGGTCGCGGAGACGGTCCAGCTCATCCGACGCTACTCCGACCAAGCTCCGCAGCACCAACCCCTTGGAGCGTGTCAACAAGGAGATCGGCCGGCGGACCGACGTCGTCGGGATCTTCCCCAACGACGCCTCAGTGATCCGCCTCGCCGGCGCGCTGCTCTCCGAGCAGAATGACGAATGGCTCGTCCAGCGCCGCTACCTCTCCGCCGAGTCGATGGCCCTGATCCTCTCCGCTGGGTGGTCCGGGGATCCCTCGCTCGAACAACAACATCCGGACCAGGAGGTCGCCGAGCTCAACGCCGCCTGAGAAGCGAACGTCAACGTCGACGAGCTCCCAGCGTTACACCACCTCATCCGACTTGACTTAAAAGATGATCGCTGCGGCAAACGAGCCATAGGTCACGTTGAAGCTCTTGAAGTTGGCGAGGTATTCCGAGAAGGCGGCCGATGCCATGAGCCAGACTGCTACTCCGGCAAACGCTCCCGGCATGATCCATCGAAACCCGCGGTGACGCACGTCGGGCGTTACGTAGTAGATGAACGAGAACACCAGCAGTGCGCTCGCGAACGCTCCCGGCCAGCGGGCGATCCGCCACACCGAGGCTGCCTCGGGTCCGAGCACCCTATGCGCGACGCCTCCAGCGGCGAACACCAGCACGAGAGTGGTGAGCAGCAGCGCGAGTAGCACGAACAGCGACGCGACATCAGTTAGCTTCCGGCGCACGAAGCCGCGCCCGTGCTGCGCCTCGAACACGACGTTGAGGGCTCGCCGTACGGCTTCGAGGTATCCGGTCCCCCCGTAAAGGGCCGTGTCTACTGCTACGGCGAGGGCCGCCGCGGCGGTCCCTCGGTCTCTCAGCGCCGCCTTCACTGCGGCCGTGAGCGGCGCCAACGTGACCGCGGGCACAACCCCTTGCAGGTGGCCGACGATCGCGTTGTAGGTCGACGGAAACTCGCCCAACACTCCCCAACAGCGACACAGCCAGAAGCAGCAACGGAAACAGCGACATCAGCGCGTAGTAGGTGAGCGCTGCGGCGTGGTGTGTCGCCTGGTCGTGGTAGAAGGAGACGACCGAGCGCCTTGCGACCCACCGTACGCGCTTCACGAGCCAGAGCGTATAGGCCGGCGGAGACCGCACCATCACCGCCGTCAGGCAGGTTCACGCCGTCCGAAGCCGACGCTGTCCCGCGCCGTCGGCCACACTGCCGGCGCTCGTGCAACCGGGCTGGCGAGTGCATCAGCAGCACTAGGAGCGCTACGGCATCGCCGTCGCGGACCCGTGATGCGAGCGCTGCTCCTGCCAACCTTTCAGGGACGCAACGCTCGGCGCTACCGCCCCGGTTTCGGTACTAACTCTCTACCTACCCCGGTGTCGTTCAATTCGCAACTCAGGACGGCTAGCGGCTAGCCGAGTACAGGGCGGTGACGGGCGGCGCGCTCGGCGGCGGGGGTGGTCGGCACTTGGGCAATCGTGTGTTCGGCCAGCGCCGTGATCGTCAGGCTCGGGTTGACACCCGGGTTGGCGGGGAGCGCCGAGCCGTCGGTGATCAGCAGGTTCTCGTAGCCGAATACCTGGCCGCGGGCGTCGACGACGCCCTGAGAGGGGTCGCCGGCGATGACCGCGCCGCCGAGGATGTGCGCGGTCGACGGCACGTTGAACAGCGCCTCGGTGGTTCCGCTCTGCGGGGTGCCGCCGATGCGCTGGGCCAGCCACTGGGCGGCGTGGTTTGCGGCGGGAATGAACGTGGGGTTGGGATTCGCGGCGTCCTGCTCGGTCGTGAGCCGCACGCCGCCGCCGAACCGCCGCGGCCGGGGCCTGAATCGCAGCGCGCTGTCGACCGTCTGCATCACGAGCACGATCAGCGTGCGCCGCGACCAGTTGGGCGTGACGAGCAGGCGCGCGAAGCTCACGGGATGGCGGGCGATCGCGGCCAGCCAGCGCAGCGGCCGGGTGACCCGCGTGCCATCCCCCACCAGCGCGGTGAACATCGTCTTCATCGCGCCGCCGCCGCTGCCGTAGGTCACCAACTCGATGTGCGTGTCGGGATCCGGGTAGATGCTGGAGCTGATCGCCACCGAAGCGGTGAAGTCGCGCGCGTCGTCCGGCGCGGTAACGGCGACGATCGACTCGCTGTTGGTGCGGACCAAGTAGCCGAGGCGCCCGGAGACGCGCGGCAGGGAACCGCGGTGCCGGCAGCTGGCCAGCAGCCGGTTGGTGCCCAGCGCACCGGCCGCCAGGACGACGCCGCCGGCGGTGATCCTCTCCCCGCGGCCACGCCACAGCGCCCCGCTGCGCACGTGCGTGACCGCATACCCCTCAGACCCGTCGGCGGCGCCGAGCGGCCGCACGTCGGTGACCGTCCGATCGGCGTCGATCCTCACCCCCAGGCGCTCGGCGAACCACAGATAGTTCTTCACGAGCGTGTTCTTGGCCCCATGGCGGCAGCCGACCATGCACTCGCCACAGCGGATGCAGCCGGTCCGGGCCGGACCCTCCCCGTCGAAATACGGATCGGGGTGCTCAACGTCGGGCTCACCGAAATAGACGCCCACGCGCGTGTGACCATAAGTCTCCTCGACCCCCAGCCCCGCGGCGAGCTCGCGCAAAAGGATGTCGCCGTCGGAATCAAACGTCACGTCGGTCACGCCGAGCATCCGCTCTGCCGTGCCGTAGTGCGCGGCGAGATCGGCCTTCCAGTCGGCCAGGTCACGCCAGCGCGGGTCCTCGAAGAACGCGTCGCGGGCGCGGTAGAGCGTGTTCGCATAACCGAGGCTGCCGCCACCGACGCCCGCGCCCGACACGATCAAGACGTCCGGGAATAGCGTCATCCGCATGATCCCGCGCAGGCCGAGTCGCGGCGCGAAAAAGTAGCGCCGCGCGTCCCACGTGCTACCCGCGAAATCCTGATCGCGAAAACGCGACCCGCTCTCCAGCACCCGAACCGAGTAGCCCTTCTGAGCCAGCCGCAGCGCGGCGACGCTGCCGCCGAAGCCCGAGCCGACCACAACCCAATCGACGTCCGCAGTCCCCGACATACCGTCCCCCACTCTAACCGAGCTCGCCCGCACGTCGCCATCGTTTCAGGGTGCTCACGCCCGACACCGCCAGGACGAAGACCCTGCGGGCGCTCACCCTAGCGCAGGAGGATCTCGTCCACACCAGGGTCGCGCTGGCCAACCAGCTGCGCGATCAACCGGCGTGCTTCTGGCCCGGGGCGAGCAAGGTGTTCTGTGCCATCGACCCGCCGATCGCGCTGACGTTTCTGCGTCGCCACCCCAGCCGGCTCAACGCCCGCCGCCTCGAGCCTGACCGACACCTTCTCCGGCGTCGTCGCACACCGGCAGACCGCCCCCGAATCGCGTGACTGGCTCGCGAAGCTCATGGGAACCAGAGCCCTCTGGCAATCGACAAACCAGACCACCGGCCACGGCTCAAACCACTCAGGGCGCGGCTCAGCCCGACGCGTCCGCCAGTTCAGAATCGGATCCGACACCTTCGCACAGCTCAGTCAAGGCGAGGCGATCATCTGCACAACCCTAGCCCCGGACCCCCGCCGGGCCACGATCCTCCCAGTCCAGTTCGACGACCGTCCGCCAGAGCGGATTGGAACCGGAGGCCGTCACCCCTGCGAGCTGAGTGTCCATCCCGAGGAGCGCCTGCCCGCGGCGCCGGCTCGACGCCCGAGGGAGAGGCACCAATGGGCCCTGATCCCCACAGCGCACGATTCTGAGTTGATCAGACCCTGAGATTGGCGAGGAGGTGCCCCCGTCCTGCGAGCGCGCCGCTCCTCACGTACTGGGCGTGTTCTCGCAGGTCGTCCAGACGCCTGCGGTGACGCGTCAGCGGCGGGCGAGCCGACGTCCGCTCTCGGTGTCAGGTGGGGTGTAGTTGAGCTCGAAGTGGTGGTAGAGCGCCGACTCGTCAGCTTGTGAGAGCTCCTCGCCGTGCTGCTCGATGTTCGGCGCGGACTCGACCTGCGCCTTGGTAACCGCTACCTGCAGATCATCGGGACCCACCGTGATCCCACCCAGCGGAACAAAAGTCAGGTGGCGGCGGATGAAGCCCTCCTTGACGGTGGCGAACTGCGGCTGATCGTTCTCAACGTCGACGTACACGTCCTGGAGCTTGCCGATCTTCTCGCCGTCACGATCGACGAGCATCTTGCCATGCCACTCGGCGACGTTGTAATGGTCAGCCTGCTGATCCTCGGTCATCGTCGAAGCCTCCTCGTCCTTCCTCACGTCTGGCAGTCACCCATCTTAGAAGCAGCCTTGCTATGTCCGGTTGAGCAGCGCGAAGGTGGCCGTTCCGGCATCCGCGTGTCGCCGCCTCGGTCGACGAGCGACGGTCCTAACGGTCGGGGAGTCGTCGCTGCGTCTGGGCGAATGCGGGTGCTTGTCGTACATCGGCGCGGGCTTTCCCTGCCCGTTGAAGGCATACGTCGGCGTCGTCGCGGTACGGCCGCGCTGCTCGAAGTCGAGGACCGAGCCGAACGCATCGCACGACGGAGCTTGACCGTCGCTACGCCCGGATCGGGGACAACGTGATCGATCTCGCCGAGCGAGTCGTGTACGCCGTCGTCAAACACATCTAACGCGGGAGCGTAAGTGCCGACGGCTTGCGGCCTGTGCCGCCGGCCAGCTCGGCGCTCGTACCTGCCGAAACACGGGCGCGTATCGGGCCCAGCGCGATCTTCGCCGTGCTCGGAAGCGCAGCTTTGGCCGTGCGGAGAATTCTCCAACGCCCCTCCTCACCGATGCGCCACCCATTTGGGGTTGCGGCAGCCCACCGCAGAGCAATGCGCGACTGCTGTCGGATCCTCGGCCATCTTGCAGCTTTTTGCGGACTGCGACGGGGGGCTGGTCCGGATGCCGCCGCACAAATGAGGTGGGAACATCGGGGGTCCCTAAACCAGAGCGTGATGACGCTAGATGGTTTCCGACCGTGACGATTGGCGTGTGGTTCTCATTCTGAACGCGCCTCGTGCACCGGGAAGGTTTGAGCGTATGGGTTACAGCGCAATTTCGGAAGACCGGCCTCCGCGCGTGACCCTGCATTCGCACGCCGAGCTCCGGGTCCTAGCCGCCGATGCCAGTGGGCAAATGCCCGAGGAGCGCTTCAGACCGGAAGTCGGTGAGCTGCGCGTCGCGCTCGGATTCGATGAGGCTGAGACCCTCGAGTGCTGGCTGCTCGTCGACCGCTCAGGTTCTGTGTTGTTTGACCGTGACGAGCTCCAGCAGGTGCAGCTGGCGTGGCATTTCGCGAGCTTCGAGTCAGAGCGTGACCGGGTCGGGATTCTCGGCTTCAGTGGTTTTGGCGACTACGTCAACCTGTTCGAGTTCAAGACGCCGCTCAACAGAGCAGACCGGGCGATGATGTTGGTGACCGACTGCGGCGGCGGGGGCACCCCGACGGCCGAGGCGATCACGTACGCCAACAGGATGCTGCAGTCATCTCCCGCGAAGCACAAGCTGGTGGTCGTGGTCACCGACGCTCCGGCGAACGACGCCGCACAATGCGCTCAAGCAGTACGCGAGGCGACTGGCGAAGGGGTGCGGGTGATCGGCGTGCTGAAACCGGAGAGTCGCCACCAGCATCCGGGCACAAACGACAGCGCATTCATGGCGGAGCAGTTCGGCACCGATTGGCTCGAGGTCGATTCCTACACACAGACCCCCCATGCGCTGCTCGAGCACCTGGCGAACGTGCCGGGGCCCGGCCCCAGCGAGCAACGCCAACGCCTCCGCCACCAGGCGTCAGAGACTCATTTCCCACGCCAAGACGACCGGCTGATCGCGACGGCCGCGGACGCGCTCTTGGCCCTAGGCGACAAGGCCGCCAATGAGTTTTCAGAGCGCACATTCGACGCGTCGGACCCGCAACTGCGCACCCTTGCGCACTATCTCCGCATGCGCCGAGACGAGCTACGCACGCACGGCGATGAGTTGTTGGCCGCAGCCCTCAAAGCGGCTGGAGCGCGCTGAGCGACTCGCGTTCAGCCGCGCACCTGCGCCCCGAGCGACGTTATCCGCGCCGACAACAACAGGCCAGGCATTCGCGATCTCCGTGGCTCTCCGCAGCGCCGACAGGAGAGCGCCCGAGACCATCAGCTTGTCACGCTGACTCAACTGCGCCCGATCGCCACGCCCGGCCGCTCGCGTGCCGTTCGCACAGCGATTGCGGAAGCCCGTCGCTCGCTCGACATCACTACCCAGAAGGGACTAGAAGGGACAGCTACGGGCCGGTCAAGGGAACCGGCCGACGCTTCCAGTTCGAGCCGGCGGCGCGGAAGCCTGCCTCAAGGCGAGATTTGATCGCGCCGTGTGCGGGGGATCGGTACCTCAGCCGTTCTGACGACAATTACGGCGTAATTCCTGTGATATCATTGGGCTATGCCGAAGGCGGCTCCGTTCAGCATGCGCCTCTCAGACGTCACCGATCAGCTCGTGACCGAGGAGGCGAGGCGCACGCGGCGAACGAAAGGTGCCGTCGTGGAAGCGCTCGCCGAGGAGGCGCTCCGGACCCGCCGGTTTCCCGGGATCGCGTTCCGCGGCAGTGACTGGAACCGCCGTCCCTGGGTGATCGGCACGGCGCTCGACGTCTGGGAGATCGTCGCGGCTGCACGCGCCTACGGCACGCCGACGGAGATGGCGGCCGCGACCGATCTGACCGAGCCGCAGATCCGGTTGGCGCTCACCTACTACGCCCAGTTCTCCGACGAGATCGACGCCGCGATCGCTGAGAACGACCGACCCCTCGGAGAGCTTCAGCGCCAGTACCCGACGATCGACACGATCGCCGTCGGTGACTAGCAAACCGTGAAGCTGTTCCTCGACGCGCACGTCTCTGGACGCCGCATCGCGACGGCCCTCCGGGAGCAACATGATGTCCGCGCCGCCGATGAGGAACGCGAGCTCGATGGCTGGGACGACGAACGCCTCCTCGCGCTCGCCACCGAGCAGGGACGCATGATGGTCACCTTCAACGTCAAGGACTTCGCCCGGATCACCACCGAATGGGCCGCAGCCGGAAAGTCACACGCCGGCTGCCTACTAATCGTCGGCATCGACCACGCCGAATTCGGACTCATCCTTCGAGTGATCGAACACGCCCTCTCAACTCGGCCCGAACAAAGCGCCTGGATCGACTACGCCGCGTGGGGCATCCGATCGGCCACGACGAGGTAATGAGGTGTCCCCGAAGCCGGTGCAATCCAGTCACTTGCGGGGCGATTGTGCTCGGTCGGTTCGCCCTCGTGGAATTATGGGTGGTCGAGGGAGTGCCCGTGGTCGCGGAGGTGTCGGTGCGCAGCCAGGAGTCCGGATTGGAGATCGGTCAGGCTGTGTGCCGTTGCCTTACGTAGCACCGCGGCTGGATCCTCGAGCAGCCGTCTGGCGCGTGCGGCCTGCTCGTCCGCGAACCAGTTCACCAAGGCGCTGCGGTCCGGTGCCGACCGCGGCTCATCGAGGGTCAGGAGCTGGCCGAGGTCAGCTGCTTCCGCGACGCGACGGCTGAGAGAGCCAGGATGGCGCGTCTCGCGCGGATGCGCGACACCGCTGGGGTGCGAGTGTGCCTCGAGCTGGGTCGGACAGAAACGACGCAGGATCGTCTTCGGGATGCTTGCGTGGTCAAACAGCGCATGGGAGACCGAGCCTGGCTTCACCCATGGGGAGATCACGAACGCAGGCACGCGCACCCCGTAGCGTGTGAACGTCGTGGGCTCGTTATCGGGCGGGTGTTCGGGCGGCGCGACGTGGTCAAAGAACCCCCCATGCTCATCGTAGAAGACCAGCAGGAGCGTCTTCTCCCACAGCGGACCAGCGGCCAGCGCGTTGTAGATGAGCAGCGCGAGCTCTTGCCCGTGAGTGACATCCGATGGCGGGTGGTCGTCGTTTGGAGGAGACCCAATGAGGTTGAAGTCCTTGAAGTTCGGATCGATCCACGAGACAGCAGGCAGCTGACCATACGCGGCGTCCTCGAAAAAGCTCGCAGCATCCTCATTGAGGTACAGCAGACCTCGGCCACGCGTCTTGAACACCAGCTTGAGCTTCTGTACGTAGGCGAAATGCTCGCGGTGTCCGACGCGGTACCGGGCGTCAGCGAGGCGGAGCGTCGCGACGTCGTGCGAATACCAGCGCCACGAGACGCCGGCGGCATCCAGCTAGCGCACGAATGAGTGCTGGTGGTAGATCGGCACCTTGGGGTCGTCGCGGCTCCCGGCGCCCCTCCCGGCGATCGCGTAGAGCCGGTTCGGCCAAGTCGCTCCCGCGACCGAGCTGTGCCAGGCGTCACAGACACAGAACTGTTCTGCGAAGTGGTCGAAGACAGGCAGGTCGGAGGCGTTGTAATAGCCCATCACGACGCCCGGATCGGCATCATCGACACCGCGAGCGGCAAGCGTCTCCGCGTAACTCGCGGGGAACCCGTCCATAGCGCCGCCGTTGATCTGCCGATCGACGGCCGCCGCCGTGTGCTCAGGATCCCAACGCTCATTGGGGAAGTACGTCGCGCCGAGATGGTGGATCGGGTATCGCCGGTCCCCGAGGTCGTTGGCCATCCCTGACCGAAGACCATCGATCTCCTGTCGGCCACCCTCGAGCGAGAGGTAACCGAGCATGTGATCAAACGAGCGATTTTCCAACATCAGCACGACAATGTGCCCGATCCGCTCAAGACCATTGGGCTCAGCGACAGTCACGTACTACCTCGTTCGCTTGATCGTCCGGGGGGCCGATCTGAACCGCTCAGGCGCTCAGGAGCTGTGCCTTCTGGGTCTCGAACTCGGCGTCGGTCAGCACGCCCGACTCGCGCAGCTCACCGAGCTGCTTGAGCTGCGCAAGCTTGTCGGCCATGTTCGGCGAAGCTGAGGCCGGTGTCGCGGCGATCGGCGCGGCCGAGCCAGGCTGCGCCACCGCGGCCGCCGGCGCTGGGTGGCCCTGGGCGGCCGCATGCTCCTGCTGACGGGCGAGGACGCGCTCGTGGATCACGTCAGCCGTCTTCACCGCGACGGCCGCTTTCAACCCTGTCTTCAACAGTCCCATGTCCGTCTCCGTTCAAAAGAGGTCTTCACGACGGATCAGGCGTGTCGAGCGCCGCGATCAGGTCGCCGGCCGGAATCCGCCCAGCGCCGATAAGCCGCGCGCTGCTCCGGTCGATCGCCGTCCACATCGGCACCGCCCAAACGTTCTCGTACACGAGGATCCCGGCCAGGCTGTCCGGCTCGATCGCCGCTGCGACCTGGTCGATGTCCGATTCATCAAGCAGGCCGGACGACAAGCCCCACAGCCGCTCATCGAGCGCATCGGAATGCTCCACGTCAGCCACTTCGACCTTCGACACGTTCCCCTCGGGGTCCTTGCCGATGAACACGATGTCGAGCACGCGGACGACCCCGCGGTCGACGAGGTCCATCAGTAGCCGGAACCCTTCGCCGGTTACGTGCCTGTCGGGCCACTCGACCGCCAGGTAGTCGATCGGTCCCAGAACGGTGTCTCCCATCAACCCGATTCCCTCTGATGTCGAAATCCGCGCGACCAGCTCGCCCTCGAAGACTACTCCGGCTCGTTTCGCGATCCCCAACTCTGCGAGCCGCCCGAGCACGAGGCAGGGAGTCCGCCCACCGCCGCGTCAAGACAGGTCCTCCGGGGCTGAATGCGGCTGCGAGAGCCACGCTGATCCTTGCCTGGGCGAGCGGCGCAAAGCGTCTTCGCCGTCCGCGACCGAGACCCGCTATGCCGTAGCACAGGTTCACGAATGCGGTCGACGGCTTCCCTGCGTCGCGCGGGTTGCGCAACTGGCGAATACGGGGACCGGCGTCGATTGATCAGCGGAGACCTCCCTTGCTATTAGCGCGGTCGTTCCGCTACTTGGCGATGGATGTCGAGGCTGGGCCGGTAGGGACTACGGCTCGGGCGAGTCGGGCGGGGGCCGGCGTGCGGTCCCCAGCCTCCCTTCCAGGAGGATCGTCCACGGACGAATGCCTGTAATCGTGAGCATCCCGTTCTTGATCCACGGATCGGGAACGAAGCGCGCGGTGACTGCCGCGTTGCTCTCGCGGTCCACAACGAGCAAGACGTCGTTCGTCCAGCGGGCCTCCGAGGACCAGAGACCCCTCGTCGACGAGCCGGTCCATGAATTCAGCATGCTCGTCAAACAGCTCCTGCTCGCGGAGATCCTTCGACGAGTCCATGGGCCGCCACGCCGTTCGGAGACGAGAAACAGTTGCGTCATCGGGCATCCCGCGCTCGGGCGTTGACCGGGAGTTCGCGCATTAGCGCCATCAGCTGCTCGCGGTCGCCCGCGCGGGCGCGATAGGTGCGCACTCGATCACGGCACGATCTGGAACTTCCCCTGTCAATCATCAGCTGGCTTTGTCGTGAGCGCGGCCGATTCTGTGCGCCGTGAATGAGATGCCATGGGCGCCGGAGAACCGCTTGGTAGCGCGGGCGCGCGCCCGTCCGCGTAGGCGTAGGGGTGGTGGAAGACGTCGAGCGCTCGGCTTCCGTCGGGCACTGGCAGCTGGAAGGCGTCACCGGTCTTGGTGTCGTGGACCGCCACGGATACGCGGGCGTCGTGGGGGTGCCAGAGCAGACGGACATGGATCCCGTCGCTGGTGCGGCTGTCGAGCTCGCGCGTCGTCATCCCGATCTTGGTTGGGCGTTCCGGGTGTGCGGGGCCGAGGTATGTGATCTGTGGATGGACCATGCTGTGCTCCTGATCGTTGGCTTTGTCAATACGACGGAGCGCGGCCGCGCATTTGGACACGCGTTGTGGAGCCGAACGGCGGCTCGCAGCTCCGCACGCTCTGGCCGTCAGCGCGGCCGACCGCAAGTGGGAGCTGACATCAAGCGACAGCCGTGTTTCTATTGGCGCGAGAGTCCGTGTCGAGCTTGCTGTCGGGATCGTTCCGGATGGGTGCTGCCGCGAACCGGCAGCGGCCGGGAGAGACCTGCTTGGGCACGCGACGATCGCGCCCCGAGCGGCGCCGGAAATCGAAAGGACCCGGCTCATGCCCGAAGACACGAGAAGCGATCAAGCCAAGACACGACGGACGTCGCTCCGAGGATGGCCGTCCATCGGTCACACAGGGATCCGCGGCCAGCAGCTGTCACGTTCGCCACGACCGAGCACTTCACCCTTCAGGGTGCGCTGGCGGCTACGATCGCCGAGTCGACTGGCCGCGCGAGCATGTTCCTTTGTCCGTGTCCGGCGGCCTAGTGGCGCTGGGATTGATCGCCACCGCGACCCGGGCCGGTACCGCCTTCTATGCCTTCGGCCTCGTTCTCCTCCCGACGCTTACGTTCGTCGGGTTCGTCACGTTCGAGCGGGTGATGTAGTCCGGAATGGAGGATGTGGGGTATGCGCGTCGCATCGACCTGTTGCGCGGTTACTACTTCGATGAGGCGCCGCAGCTCAGTTCGTACCTGATGAGCGTCCCGGGACCAGAGCCCTTCACGTGCTCGGATTGCGGGCAGGGCGCGGGCAAGCATTCCGAACGGTCGCGGCCATGGTGGCGGTGATCACGGCGGTGCTCGCGGGCTCCGCTATCGGGCTGCTCGCCGCCGCCGCTTCGGAGCACTCGCTGGTCGCCGCGCTTATTGCAGGCGGTGTAGTCGCCGTCGCCGCGCTCGCCGTGATGATGCGCTTGCAGCAGTCCGCGTGGGAACCGGCCGCGTCCGCGCCGGTGAGCTTCGGCGCAGACGACCCGGCGCGCGGGCAGCGGTAGTAGGCAGCACATCGGCGTTCACCTGATCGAATGGAGAGCTCCCCGATTCATGACTCGTCGCCTACGCGCCTGATTCTCAGCTCGGGACGTAGGTGAGGATGACCGAGCTGTTGGCGAGCTTGCGCACGTCGGTGAGCGTGAGCTCCAGGGACGAGGTGTCGACGTCTTCGAACAGGCGCTGGCCGGTGCCGACCACGACGGGCATCACCCACAGGCGGAGTTCGTCGACGAGGCCCCTGCGGAGGAGTGTGTCGTCAACGCGGCCGGTGCCCATCTTGAACAGGTCCTTCCCGGACTGCGCCTTCAGCTGTTCGATGGCGCCAACGATGTCGGGTCCGAGGAGGGTGGCGTTCCACGTCGCCTCGTTGAGCGTCCGGGATGCGACGTATTTGGGTATCGCGTTGATCTGGTCGATGTACGGGTCGCCGGTGGGGGTGCCCCAGTTCGCCCGGAAGAACTCGTAGGTGACCCGGCCCAGGACCAGGGCGTCGTACTTTTCCAGTTCCTCCTCGGCCAATTGCCTTGATTCCTCGTCGAACGGAGACCAGCGGTCCGGGGAACCGATGACGCCGTCGAGGGAGACAAGTGTGGATTCGATTAGCTTGCGCATGACTTCTGTCCTCCTGTCTCGTATGGGGCTACGGCGAGTGTCCGCTGCGCTGCCCGCGCAGGTCCGCCGGCGGACGCTGGGCGTGCAGGTCCGCCGGCGGATACTGGGCGGTCACTCGTCGAATGTGCGGTAGTCGCCGAGTAGTTCGGGCTGCGTGAAGGTGGCCGGCTGTTCGTGGATTTCCTTCGCGCCGGCTATGAAGGCTTGGAAGGAGGCCAACCCTTGTACGCCCGTTGCGCTGCCCTCGTCGGTGTACAGGTGTATGAATTGGCGCGAGTCTGGGAGATAGAAGACCGCGTACCGCAATCCCTCTGGTTGCGTCTGTGCGAGCTCGTTGAAGACGGCTCGAACGAGCGCGGCGTTCTCCTCTTCACGTCCTGGCTTGACGGTGTAGGTGACCATCGTGTGGCGCATTGTTAACTCCTGTTGGGTGGTGGTTGTTGTGTACCGCTCGGCGTGTCGCGGTGGCGATCCCGCGGCCCAGGCCGCGGGACGCGCCGACCACGATCGTGGTCTTGTCTGAAATTTCGCTGATCGTTGTTTCTCCTTGGCACTGGTTGGCGGAAGCAGGTCAGCTCGAGGCGGCGAGGGCAGGCTGCGGCTCGCCGACGATGGTCTCGGTCACCGCGTCGGAGAGCTCGTTGCGACGCACGAGCGCCAAGATCGCCGGGATGGCGAGCAGGCCGATCGCGCCTAGCACCCAGAACCCCTGCTGAAAGCCGCCGGTCAGCGCCGCGGGGGCGGTGTGACCGGCGTGAAGCAGCGTTTGGGTATGACTGGCCGCGACGCTCGAGGCGATCGCGATCCCGATCGCGCCGCCGAGCTGCTGAGAGCTGTTCAGCAGCCCCGACGCGAGTCCGGCCCGTTGCTCCTCAACGCCGGCAAGTGCGGCGATCGAGATCGGGATGAACGCGAAGGCTGTGCCTGCGCCGGCGACCATGAACGGCCCGAGGAGGTTGCCAACGAAGTGGCCGTGGACGGGCACCTGGGTCGCCCAGAGCGCCCCGGCGCCGATCAGCGTCATCCCGGTCGCCATCACGATCTTCGCCCCGCCCCGCGTGACGAGCGACTGCGAGAGCCCGGCGAGCGCGATCGATGTCAGTGACGCCGCCAGCCAGGCGAAGCCGGTCTGCAGCGCGCTGTAGTGCAGAACCTGCTGCATGTACAGGGTGCCGACGAAGATGAACGCGTAGAAGCTGCCGCCCAACAGCAGCCCGGCGACGTTCGCGCCCGAAAGCGTCCGCAGCCGGAAGATCGACAACGGAAGGATCGGATCGCTGACCCGGCGCTCGATCAGCAGGAACGCGGCGAGCAGCACGGCTGCCGCAGCGAGCACGCCCATCGTCCGCGTGGCGCCCCAGCCGTACTGCGGTGCCTGGGAGATAGCGTCCACGAGCAGCACAAGCCCGGCCGTGCCGGAGAGCGCGCCAAGCGCGTCGAACTTGCGCCGCGCCCCGTCGAGGCGGCTTTCAGGCACGATCCGTGGCGCCAATAGCAGCGCGACCGCGCCGATTGGGACGTTGAGGTAGAAAATGTACTGCCAGCCGGCGTACCGGGTCAGAAGGCCCCCGGCGATCACTCCGACGGTCGCGCCGCCGGCGCCGAGCCCGCCCCAGATCCCGAGGGCCTTGTTGCGCTCGGCGCCCTCCCCGAACATGTTCATCACGATCGACAGAGCGGCGGGCAGCATGATTGCTGCTCCGATGCCCTGGACCGCCCGGGCTGCGACCATGAAGCCGGCACCCGTTGCCAGCGCAGCGCCCAACGACGCGGCGCTGAACAGCCCGAGCCCAAGCATCAGGATGCGGCGGCGGCCGAGCAGATCGGCGGCCCGGCCACCGAGGAGCAAGAACCCGCCGAACGTGAGCGCGTACACGGTCACGACCCATTGCAGGTTGGTCTGGGAGAAGTGCAGGTCGTGGCCGATTGTCGGCAGCGAGACGTTGACGATCGTCAGATCGATCACCGTCATAAAGAACGCCACCGCCAGCAGCGCAAACGCCCGCCAGCGATTGATATGGGGTGACTGCGACGTCATTGGACCTCCAGTGGTCTTCGGGTTGCGCCGCCCGTTTTGGCGGCTTCACAGAGGACGTCGCAGCACCGCGCCCGATTTGGACAGCCGCGGCGCGAGACCGGGAACGATCCGCTCGCGAGGAGCTGCCGGCTGCCGCGAGCGGTGTTCGGTCGCGAACCGCAGCCGTCAGTCGGCGTCGAGCGTCGACAGGCGCCGCTGCAGCTCGGCCCGCTCGACCTCGTTGGCGCTGAGCGCGATCGCACGTTCGTACGCCCGCGCGGCGGCCGCTGGGTCGCCGGCTCGCCGGAGCAGGTCGGCGTGTGCCGCGTGCAGCGGCTGGTAGCGCACGAGCGCGGGGTCGGCCAGCAGCGGCTCGAGTAGCTCGAGCCCCGCCTCCGGTCCGACGGCGAACCCGACCGCCGCCGCGCGGTTCAGCTCGACCACCGGCGAGTGCGCGATCTCGCCCAGCGCGCCGTAGAGCTCCGCGATCTGTTCCCAGTCCGTCGTGCCCGTATCCGCCCCGCGGACGTGCACGGCTGTGATCGCGGCTTGCAGCTGGTACTGGCCCGGGCTGCGGAACCGCATCGCCCGGTCGAGGGCCTCGAGCCCCTCGCCGAGCCGCTCACGATCCCACCGCGAGCGGTCCTGCTCCTCAAGCGCGAGGTAGCGCCCGTCAGGCGCCACACGCGCATCGCGACGAGCATCGTGCAGGAGCATCAGGGCCAGCAGCCCCCAAACCTCGGCTTCGTCGGGCATGAGCTCGCACAGCAGCCCCGCGAGACGGATCGCCTCGCCGCACAGCTCTGCCCTCACCAGCCGCTCGCCCCCGGTCGCCGAGTAGCCCTCGTTGAAGATCAGATACAGCACGCGGAGAACACCGCGCAGCCGGTCGGGCAGCTCCTCGTCCTCAGGCACCCGATACGGGATATGCGCCTCGGCGATCTTGCGCTTCGCGCGGACGATCCGCTTGCCCATCGTCGGCTCCGCCACCAGGAACGCGCGGGCGATCTCGCCGGTCGTGAGCCCACCGAGGGCGCGCAGCGTCAACCCCACCCGCGCTGGCAGGTCGAGCGCCGGATGGCAGCAGGTGAAGATCAGCCGCAGGCGGTCATCGACGATCGCGCTGTCCTCGTTCTCGTCAGGGTGCTCCTGGCGATCGAGCCGCATCAGCTCCGCCAGCCGATCTGCTCGATCCGCCACCGACCGGTTGCGCCGCATCCGATCGATCGCCCGTCGCCGCGCGGCGACCGTAAGCCACGCGCCCGGCTGAGTCGGAACGCCGTCGCGCCGCCACGCGCTAACCGCGTCGAGGAACGCGTCCTGCAGAGCGTCCTCCGCCAGCTGAAAGTCGCCCACATG
This sequence comes from uncultured Solirubrobacterales bacterium, assembly GCA_963755525.1. Classification (GTDB taxonomy): domain Bacteria; phylum Actinomycetota; class Thermoleophilia; order Solirubrobacterales; family Solirubrobacteraceae; genus Palsa-465. The sequence continues at coordinate 367,981 of CAVWKC010000005.1, forward strand.
TCGGATCAACGTTGCCAGCACCGCCGCGCGCTCCGCGCGGAACGCCGCCGCGATCGCGGCGCCGACCGGATCGGGGCTCGCGCCGCGTGGCGGCTCCGGAGAGCTCAAGACGCGCTGACGCTCCGATCGGGCCGCGGGATCTCGTCATCGGACACGATCGGCCGCACCTCGACCGACCCGTAGCGCGCCCACGGCAGCCTCGCAGCGTGCCTGATCGCCTCATCCAGATCGGCGCAATCGAGCACGTAATAGCCGGCCAGGACCTCCTTGGTCACCGCGAACGGACCATCGGTCAACTCGGTCTCATCACCCCGGACCCGGACCGTCGTCGCGGTCACAACCGAGTGCAGCGGCCCGTGCTTGACCAGCACCCCCGCCTCCTGCAGGCTCGCGTTCACCTGGTCCCAGAGCGGCATCTCCGCCCACCGCTCAGCCCGCTCAGCCTCATCCGCAGACTCGGACCCATAAAGCAACAACATGTACTCCGGCACGGTCGCCTCCTATCGGTACGGCCGCACGATACGCGGCCACTACCCCTACGTCGCCACACACCAGTCGATTTGGACAGCGCCAGGTAGGCGGAGACTATTCCCGCGTCCCGATCGCCCGTTCGTCGCACTCAAGACACAGCGAACCGAGGAGCGTCGATGGCTCGCAACCACCAGGCGCCGCGGCCCAGTGGCGCTGACGACATGCAGCCACACCTGCGTTCATGCCACATCGGGCCTCTCGGCCGCCACGTTGATGGCCCTCCCTTGCGCGGCGAGCACAACCACGCGGCCCAGCTCCCGCCTCGCGGTGGCTGAGGGCCCGCGGCGGTCTCGGAATCCGCGCAAAGCGCGTCCGGGGATTTGTGCCTCGCTAGCGCGTCGCTGCATCAAAGCGGGTCGATGGCTCTGCTTTACTCCTGCAACTCGCGCGCGGGCGCATCCCCGGCGAGCGCGCGTCGGCACCAGTCAAGTACCGCGTCGGCAACTTGGCTGGTGGTCACAGCTAGCGATGCGCGTCGTTAGTGCGTAGCTGGCTGGTGGTGCGAGGCAATGGTTCCACACCCACCCTTCGTCCGGACCAAACCACCGACCAAATCCTCGCCAAAGCCAACAGCCCCAGGCCAGGAGGCCCAATGCATCGCGGTGAAGTCTGGTGGGTTGATTTCGACGAGCGCCGCCCCGTTCTACTGCTCGGCGATGAGGAACCCTCGGGCTTTCGGGCAATACAAGTGATCGCTGCCGCCCCGACCGACATCACCGGCGTCGCGTTGGAGGTCGCCATAGGCAACGTCGAAGGACTGCCTTTCGAAGGCGTCGTGCGCGTCGCGCTTCCGCGTCCAGGTCTCGTCCCGTGCACCTGGCTGACAACGCTGTCCCGTTCAGATCTCCTCGAACCAGCGGGCGCCATTCCCCTAACGAAGCTCGACGAGATCACGGAACTCCTCCACCTCGCAGGACTCGATTACGCGCGAGAAGAGTGGGCGTGAGTGAGTAATGCCGGCTACGGCTTCGGGCTCAGCACCTTTGTAGCTGGCGTGGTTCTAGTGCGGTTCTCAGCGCTGGGTTCGTTTCCTGGCAAGCTCACCCCTCGCCTACGCGAACGGGTCGTCGCGCTCGTCCTCCTGGGCGGCGGCTCCGTTGTTGTCCTCGTCGCTTTCGCCGTGTTCGCGTCTGCTTCCCATTCGCCATGCCCGGAGTCATCCTGGCCGTCACCCCAGAAAGGGAGACGTCGAGCGCGATGAGCTTCAACAAGGTCGTCCGCAGCGTCGCGTTCTCGCTCGGAAGCGCCTTCGGCGGCCTAATGCTGGCCGCAGGCACCAACACCGGGCATAGCTCCCCAGTCGACGGCGCCTAAACTACGGCAGCACTGATCGGCATTGCGGCAATGGCGCTCACGGCGATCACGGCGATCACGGCGATCACGGCGATCACCAGCATCGCTCTCGCCCGCCAACAAGCGCCCAAGATCACACCGCCCGCGAGGTAGCCCGGGGACGCCTCGGAAGATAGGACCTCCCGCAACCCGAGCGGAGCACCCCCGTCAGCGCGAAGCAGGTGCCACGGCCAGCAGGCTGACCGCCCTCGTATTCGCCAAACTCGCGTCTCACGCCGATGTTCGGCGCGACGCTCGAGCCGGGCGCCCTCCGATCCGCGCGCAAACCGTGTCTTCTGGGAGTCGCGGCGGAGTTGCGTTTAAGCCGAATGCAGGCCTCGGCCTGTGTGAAGGTCGACCGCTTGGCTAGACGCCTTACGAGCTGGGGCGGCACAAGCTGGTGGATCCCGCCGCAGTGTCCAAAGCCGACGGTGTAGGAGAGGCTGGCCTTGCTTTGGGCTTAGACGAGCTTTCCGTGCTGGTCACGCCGAGCCGCGTGGTTGTCCCGTACTGGGTACAGACCGATGTTTCGTCGACGCGACGGCTTGACCTTGACCTTGGGGGAAGCCGCAGACTTGTCCGGCAACTGTCATGTCGATGAGGAGCGAGCACGTGGATCAGATGAGCATCGGGGAGTTCGCCACACGTTCGCGGCTGTCCGCGAAGGCGTTGCGGCTCTATGACGAGCAGGGTCTACTGCCGCCGGCACGGGTGGATGAGGACTCTGGCTACCGCTTCTACGAGCCCGACCAGCTGAGGCAGGCGCGCTTGATCGCGGTGCTGCGCCAGCTGCATTTCTCGCTTGCGGAGATCCAGGCGATCCTGCCACTGGAGCCGGCCGAGGCGGCCGAGCGTGTCCGCCAACTCTGGGCCGCAGTCGAGAGCCAGCACTCGTCCCTTCGCGCGCTCGCCACGTACGTGATCGACGAGCTGAGCGGAAAGAGGTCTGTCATGTACGAGGTAAGCACCAGGGAGATCCCCGAGCGGAGCCTGCTGTGCGTGAAGCGAAACGTTGCCGGCGAGAAGGCGGCATGGGCATTCGGTAAGGAGTTCATCGCCCTCCTCCGGCACTACCGGCTGCCTGCCCTAGAGGGGCGCGCCGGCGCGTTCTTCCAGATCTTCTGGGGCGAGGTCAGCGAGGACAGCGACGGTCCGATCGAGTGGTGCCGACCCATCCCAACAGACCAAGCGGAAGCGCTCGCCGCGCGCTGCCCGGAGCTGACCCTGCGGACCGAACCCGCACATGGGGAGGCGTTCGTGCCAATCGGCGACGGGCAGATCGACGGCGCCAAGTGGCAAGTGACCTCGGGATCGCTGGAGGCTTGGAGCGACCAGCAACAGCACAACGTCGACATACGCGTGGCCGGTATGGGTTTGCGGATCACTTATCTCCCCAGCGAAGTTGGTCAGGATACCTACCAGGACTTCGCGATCCCGTTTACTGGTCAGGTACGAGGGTGACGGCGGTCGTCGAAGCCGAGTCGTTGACCAAGCGCTTCGGTGAGGTCTCAGCGGTCACGGATTTGTCATTTGCGTTAGAGGCGGGGACGATCACGGGCTTTCTCGGCCCGAATGGCGCTGGCAAGACGACGACGCTGCGGATGGTTCTGGGGCTGTCGGCGCCGACGAGCGGCGCGCACTCGTGTTCGGCAAGCCATACGCCCAGCTGACGCGTCCGGCGTTGCGGATCGGGGCGGTGCTCGAGGCGACCGATTTCCATCCCGGCCGTTCGGGCCGCGATCACCTGCGAATGCTCGGCCAAGCCGTCGATGTCCCTGACTCACGCGCGGACGAGGTGCTGCGCCTGGTCGAGCTCGACGGTGCGGCGCGACGGCGCGTGAAGGGGTATTCGCTGGGGATGCGCCAGCGACTCTGGCTCGCGGCGGCGCTGCTCGGCAACCCGGAGCTTCTGATCCTCGACGAGCCCGCCAACGGCCTTGACCCCGAAGGCGTTCGCTGGCTTCGCGACTTCCTGCGCGCCCTGGCCTCGGAGGGCCGCACGGTGCTCGTCTCAAGCCATGTGCTGGCGGAGGTCGCGCAGACCGTCGATCAGTTGTTGATCATCAGTCGCGGGCGGCTCGTGGTCGAGTCGCCGCTGGCGGAGCTGACCGCCCGAGCCGGCGGTGCGCTCCGCGTCCGCAGCGCCAACCCGCACCAGCTCGCCAGTGCGCTACGCGGCGAGAACCTACAAGTCACGCCCGGCACCGACCACACCCTACTCGTGAACGGCGCATCGAGCGACCGGGTCGGTGAGATCGCCTTCGCCGCCGGCGTTCCAGTTCATGAGCTGGCGACTGACGGCGGCTCGCTGGAGGACATCTTCCTGCAACTGACCACGGAGACGACGGAGGCGCCGGCATGATCGCGCAGACCAAGGCCGAGCTGCTGAAGATCCGCACCACCCGAACCACGATCGCCCTGATCCTCGGAATGATCGCGCTGATCCTGATCTTCACGCTGCTCGACGGACTGCTCAGCCACCCGAGCGGACTAATACTAATGGGCAAGGAAAACCAGCGCACGCTGCTGAGCGTAAGCAGTCTCACCGGCGTGTTCGCAGCCCTGGCCGGGGTATTGCTCGTAACCAGCGAGTACCGCTTCGGCACGATCCGTCCGACGATCCTGTTCAACCCCGCGCGCTCACACGTCCTGGCCGCCAAGGTCTTCGCCGGCGCACTCGCCGGCGTCGCGTTCGGAGTCACCGGCGAGGCGATCGGCTGGGCGATCGGAATTGCGATCCTCGACGCACGCGGCATCACGATCGTGCTCGGCAGCAGCGACGTTCTGCTGCTCGCGCTCGGAGGCCTCGCCGGCGTGGCGGTATGGGGAGCGATCGGCACCGCCCTCGGCGGGATCATCCACAACCAGGTCGGTGCTGTCATCGCCTTGCTCGCCTGGGGGTTCGTCGTCGACAACCTCCTACTCGGCCTCGCGCCGTCTATTGGACGGTTCATGCCGACGCACGCCGCGGACTCGATGATGGGCCTCAAAGGCCATCACCTACTCTCGCCCGGCTCCGGCGCCGTCATCCTGATCGCCTGGGCCGCCGCACTCGCCGCCATCGGCATCGCCCTAACCACCCGGCGCGACATCAACTAACGCCCAGACCCGCGCGAACACGAACGCAGGTGTCAGCCCGCACTCCGCAAAAGCCGCGCTTGTCGCCA
>CAVWKC010000006.1:0-104852 GCA_963755525.1 uncultured Solirubrobacterales bacterium
GGCCGTGGAGCCGTGGTGAGGGTCGCTCATCTTGATGGCTATGACTGCGCCGGTCGCGCCTGCTTGGAGTGAGCAGGAAGATCCCGGGAATCAGCAGGATGCTCGATCCGAGCATCAGGATCCCGAGCCTTCCGAGGATCCCAGGCCAGCGTGCACACGGTCGTGCTCGAGCCCCCGGCTACCACACTCGTCGACAGTGTGTCGCGCGTTGATTGTCGTCGCTTCTTCACACCGATCAGCCGCGAGGGCACGGCGACGTAGCTGACCATCATCACGCCGACGACGATTCCCAGCGAAATCGTGAACCACGCCCGGCCCCAGCGTGTGACGATGGTAGTCGAGAACGCGAGCGCAGCCCTACTGCCGCTCCCCAGAGCACGATCCGGATCCAATGCCAGCGAGCTTGCGCGAAGGCTGGCCGGATCTCTGCGCGCTAGAGGCCTGTCTGCGCTTTGACGCGTCCTGTCTTGACAGCGGCTGACAGCGCCGCGTAGTCGAGTTCGTTCTGATCGGCGTAGAGCTCGGCGAAGTCGGCCAGCGCCCTATCCATGGCGTCGCCCGAGCCGAGGTAGGCGCTGATCGTCACGCAGGCGTCGCCGGAGCGCGCGTGCCCGCGGGCTAGCGTCCGGCCGCAGATCTCGGCGTACCCGGCGAGCTCGTAGGGTTTCATGCCCTCGATGATCGCCGAGCCCTTGTTATCCCAAAGCTGGCGGAAGTAGAAGTCGCGCCTGACGCCGTCGACGCCATCGATGCGGTGCCAGCCGAGCATGATGTCGCTCGCGGCCTGCATCAGTCGCTGGCCCTCGACCACTCGCTGGCCGTGATTCGTGTATTGGCTCCTGCCAAGGAACGGCTCGAGCACCGAGGGCTGCGCCTCCTTGAGCTGGAGGAACAGCGGATCGTCGTTGTCACGCCCGAGCATCAGCATGATCCACGCGCGCGTGCCGACGCTGCCGACACCAACGACCTTGCGCGCCGCGTGCACGTAGCGAAAGCGCTCCAGCAGATGTTTACGATCGCCCTGCAACGTACGCCGGTAGCCACGGTTCACGCTGCGTGCGAACTGCTCGATATCGCCGCCGCCGGCGAGGTCTTCGATCGGCATGATCAACGGCGGGTCGCTGACGATCCGTGGCTCACCGTCGACGATCGTCGTCAGCTTTGTAAAAGCTCGCAGGCTGTCCTTCGAACGGGCGTTGGCAAGGTTCTTCTCCATCACCTTGCGGCGCTTCGCGCTCGCCGCGCTCCGAAATTGCGCGAGCAGCGCCTCGGCATCGACCCGCGAGTACCACAGATCGAACGTCTTGATCGACGCAAGGTCCCGGATCGCCTCCCGGTACGCACGCGTCACGGTCAAGTTCACGCCCCGCCGCTCCTTGACGGGAAACCCGAGGTCGCGACCGGCGACCGCGAAGCTCGCCACCAACCGCTTGAGATCCCACTCGAACGGCCCGGGCAGTGTCTCGTCGAAGTCGTTGACGTCGAACACCAGCCGGCGATCGGGCGCCGCGAAGCCGCCGAAGTTCGACAGGTGCGCATCGCCGCACAGCTGCACGCGCAGACCGGTCCTCTGCGAGCCGGCGAGGTCGGCCGCCATCAAGTACGCCGCACCGCGATAGAACGTGAACGGCGAAACGAGCATCCGCCCGTACCGGATCGGCACCAAGTCCGGCACACGCGTGGCGGCCTGCTCCTCCAACAGCCCGACCGGATCGCGACGACCCGCCGGCGCCGACCACTCGCCATGCACGCTGCGGGGCACCTCCGCCCGCTCCGCCTTGCCCCGCGCTGCACGCTCGCCCAACGAGAGATGGGGAACCTCGCCTTTGCCTCCGGATCGCGGCGCTGCGACGTGCGTGGCACTGGCGATTGTGTCACCCGTGGTACTCAAGCCTGCGGCTCCTTGTTTGATGACCCGCTTGGATCACAACCGATTGCCGACACCATCTGCGCATCGTCTCCGCGATCCTCCAGCGACGCATCATCCCGTTCGGATTAAGCGCTAGGAGCGTCATTTCATTGGGGTGATGCGACAGTGCGGTCTTGTGGGGGTGGTCGGACTCGAGAGGGAGGCTATCGGTAGGGCATCAGCAGCTGTGACCGCGCGGACCCGCCCTTCGCGCTAATCGGGAACGGCTGTCAGAACGTCTCCGTCGCGGGGTCGGCGATTCTGCTTCGGTCGCGTCGTCGCTGGTTGAGGTCGGAGGGGGTCGCTTGGCGGAGTGCGAGCCCGAGCCGGAGGTGGCGCGACGGCTCGACGAGGTCAGCGAGCGGTCGACGAGGCCGAGTCGTCGCTCGATGAGGTGGCACCGCCGAATCACTCAGCGGTTTCGAGGCGCCTCGCACCGGCCGCGCCCGCTGACCACCGCCGGGGCGAGCATGGAGACGGTAGGCAGGACCGGGTGAGGTGAGGCGCCCTGCCGGCGGTCGTCGTCTGGCGGTCGGACGGTCAGTGGCCGGTTAGGTGGATGACGCCGACGCTGTCGAGGCCGTCGAGCACGAGCTGGACAGCGAGCGCCGCCAAGAGGATGCCGAAGATCTTCTCGGTGACGAGCATCCGGCTTTCGTCCAGATGGTCGCTGGCGCGGTTGGCCAGCCGGAACACGGCCACGTCGAGCGCGAGCACCACGGCGAGGACGCCGAGGACCATCGCAAAGACGGCGACTGAGTCGGCCTCGGCTGAGAGGGTCACGAGGGCGACGATCCCGGCGGGATTGAGGAGGTACGGGATCGCGAGCGGGAACACGGCGATCCGCATCGGATCGCGTCCGGTGACGGCCTGGTTGCCGTCGGGTTCCGCGCTCCCACGGACCATCGTGATCGCGATCAGAAAGAGGATGATCCCGCCGGCGACCGAGAGCGACCCGGTGGAGAAGTGAAGCAGCCTGGAGAGGAACTCGCCGAGCCCGACGAGGATCAGGGCAACGACGGCGGCGGTGGTGAGCATCTTGCGGACGACCAGGGCCTTGGTCGCCGCGTCGAGTGGCGCGGTGATCTCAACGAACGGCACGAGGGCGATCTTCGGACCGATCCCGATCAGCAGCAGCAGGAAGGTGTCGATCACCAGGTAGATGTCGACCGACGTGTGCTTCACTGCGCCGGCCTGTCGGTTCTCATAGAGTCGGCGCGGTGTTGAGGATCAGTCCGCGGTAGGGCTGGCAGGGGAGCCCGCGTACGCCGAGGCCGGAGATCGCGAACACGCGCCCGCAGTCGGGTTGCCGGGCCAGTGCGTCGTCGTCGAGTCCTTCCCGGGCGGTGGTTATGAAGAGCGTCGCCCGCTCGCGCCCGCCGAAGGCGCACGAGGTGGGTCGCTCGCACGGCAGCTCGAGGCTGGCGAGGAGCGACCCGTCGGACGCGTAGCGGTTGACGGCCCCGCCGCCCCAGAGCGCGACCCAGATCCCGCCTTCCTCATCGACGGTGAGCCCGTCGGGCACGACGCCGTGCTCGGTGCTGCGTATGAGCGTGCGGCGGCTGGTGATCGCCCCGCTGCCGCCATCGAACCGGAACGAGTACAGGCAGCCGGTGCCGCTGTCGTTCAGATACATCGTGCTGCCGTCGGGACTCCACCCGATCCCGTTCGCGATCGTCAGGCCGGTGAGCACGGTGGTGCAGCTGCCGTCAAGCTCGAGGCGGTAGAGCGCCCCGGCCGCGGGCGACTCGTCGTAGGCCATCGTTCCGGCCCAGAACCGACCTTGCGGGTCGCACGCGCCGTCGTTCATCCGCACATCGGTCCGGCCAGCCTCGGGCTGGGCCAGCTCCCACACCGATCCGTCCTCGTCGACGAACAGGAACCCCGGCCCGGCGGCCACGACGTATCCGCAGTCGAGGGCGGGCGCGACCGCGCCGACGTGCCGGTCGACGGTGATCGTGACCACGTGGTCGAGGCTGCCGTCGCCGGCGAGCGTGCCGCGATGTATGTGTCGGCCAAGGATGTCGACCCACAGCAACTCCTGGCGCTCCTCGTGCCACCGCGGTCCCTCGCTGAGCCGCCCCGGCGTCGGCGACCACGGAACCGCGCTTGGCGCAGTCATGCCGTGAGGTCGACGACGACTTTGATGTCCTGCGGCTGGCGTTCGAGCGCCTCGGGCCAGCGAGTAAGCGGCACGCGCCGGGTGATCATCCCCCGCAACCAGTCCGGATCGGCAGTCGCGAGCGCGTCTACGGCCTGCTCCCAATGGCGCCGCCCGGCGTTCACCGTCCCGAACAGCACCAGGTTGCGCAGCACTGCGTTGCGATTCATCGTGGTCGCGTCGACGTCGAACTGCGGCTCGACGTTCATGATCCCGGTCAGGCAAATGATCCCGCCGCTGACGACCCGCTGCGCGGCCGAACGTCCGACTGCGCCGAGGCCGGTGCACTCGATCACGACGTCCACGTCGGCGTCGACATCCGCGGCCGCGCCGGCGTGGTAGTGCGCGCCGAGGGCCTCGACCAGGTCGCGCTTGGGGCCCTCGGTCGCCAGGTCGACAACGTGCACCTCATACCCGCGTTGCACACCCAGCAGGCACGCCAGCAGCCCGATCGGCCCGGCGCCGGTGACCAGCGCCCGGCCGCGGAGGAAGAATGCCCGCTGCGAGATCCGGTCGACCTGGTCCCACGCCTTCGCTAGCACCGACGTCGGCTCGAGCAGCACGCCCAGGTCACCGAGCTGGCTGGGGATCCGGAGCGCGTAGTCTGGTTCGACGCGCCACTGCTCGCTGCCGTATCCGTGGCGGCGGACGATCCCGCGCTCGGCGAACCGGTCATTGCGGCACATGTCCCACTCGCCGGCGGCGCACGCCGGGCACGGAACCGGATCGGGACGGCGCACGATCCCGACCACCAGGTCACCGGGTTTGAAGTCCGACCCGGCCGGTGCCTCGAGCACCTCGCCCAGACTCTCGTGGCCGATAATCAGCTTGCTCTCGCCGGCTGGGGCCTCGCCGTATCCGCCCTCGGCGATCTCACGGTCCGTGCCGCACACGCCCATTCCGAGCCCACGGACCAGTACGGCCCCGTCCTCCTTCCCTGGCCCCGGCACGTCCTCGACGCTCACAGTTCCCCGCTGGCCTGGCACTGCCGTGATCGCACGCATGCCGCTCACAATCCCACAGCCCCGCCGACGCTGCGTCACCCGAAACGGAGGACGCCGACCGTCACCTCCGCCCGGAGAATCATCCCCGTGACTTCATCGGGCGCCACGAGCCTCGACGTCGTGGTGATCGGCGCCGGACCGGCGGGCGTGGTCGCCGCACTTCGGGCGGCCCGACTCGGAGCCCGCACCGCGCTCGTCACGCGCGACGAGTTCGGAGGGATGGCCGCCAACGACGGACCTGTGCCCGTCCGAACGTTGGCGCACGCCGCCCGGCTGATCCGCGAAGCCTCCCAGCTCCCACGCTACGGCATCAGCGCGCGCGAGCCGGCGCTCGACTACGCGCGGCTGCTCGATCGCGTCCGGGAGGTCACGAGCGACGTGCGTACGCACTCGCTGCTACGCGAAGAGCTCAGGCAGTCCGGGGTCACGCTTCACGAGCACGCCGGTGTCGCTCGGTTTACCGAGCCGCACGTGATCGAGTCCGAGCACGCCCCACCCCTGCACGCCACAAGCGCCATCATCTGCAGCGGCGGCATGCCACGCCGACTCGACCTCCCCGGCTTCGAGCTGGCGTGCACCCACAGCGACGCCTGGACCCTCACCTCCGCCCCGGCCTCGATGCTTGTGATCGGCGCGGGCGCGACCGGAGTGCAGCTCGCCTCGATCTTCAACGCCTTCGGCTCGAACGTGACCCTGTTCGAGGCCGCGCCCCGGATCCTCATGAGCGAAGATCAGGACGTAGCCGCCGCGGTCAGCGGAGCGCTAGCCGCGTCCGGGATCCAGGTCCTTGAGAACGCCGGGAGGATCGACCGCCTCGAACCCTCCCCAGCCGGCGTCCGGCTGACCTACTCACCCGACGGCAGTCCCCACCACATCGACGCAACGATCACAGTGGTCGCCGTCGGCTGGGTCGCCAACACCGCCGAGCTCAACCTCCCCGCCGCCGGCGTCCAGACCGACCCACGCGGCTACCTACAGGTCGACGCCCAGCTTCGCACCAGCGCCCCGCACATCTTCGCCGCCGGCGACGTCACCGGCCACGTGATGGTCGTCCACGAAGCAGCCCGCGAGGCGTACCTCGCAGCCACCAACGCGGTCCTTGGAACCACGACCGCCCTACCCGCAGAGGTGAGCCCCCTCGGCAGCTTCACGGACCCCGAATACGCCTCCGTCGGACTCACCGAGGCGACGGCGCGCAAGACCCGCGAGGTCGTCGTCGCGACCCAGCACTTCGAGTCCCTGCCACGACCGATCATCGACGGACGCCTCACCGGCTTTTGCAAGCTCATCGCCGACCGCCAGCACCACACCATCCTCGGCTGCCACATTGTCGGAGAACGCGCCGTCGAACTCGCTCAACTGGCGGCGATCGCGATGGCAGCCAATATGACGGTCGAGCAACTCGCGCTCGTCCCCTTCTCCTTCCCAACCTACGCCAACGCGCTCGGACGCGCAGCGATCACGGCGGCCCGCGAACTCGACCGCGCCGCCCCCGCCGAGAACAGCCTTTCCGGCGCAGCCGTAGCGGCCACACTCGCCGGCTGAGCCCACCGTGCCGTCACCACCCACCCGGGCGCGTAAGGGTTGACCGCGCGCCAAGTGTCGGTTCTGCTCAGCGGGCGCCGAGTGCGGCGGTCGGCGCGACGACCGCAGCGCCCGGAGCCGGCGTGTGTGCGACGACCGCACGATCTCCGGCCTGAGACGCAGCATGCGCCGGCGCGGAGATCACCAAGGTGATCAGGTAGGAGACGATGACGCCGACGATGATGAGCGGCGCATCCCCGGTTCCGGAGTTGGCGGTCAACAGCGTGGCGAGCACGACCGCCGCGAGCGGCAGCCGCAGCACCGCGGCGATCGCGGCGCCCATCGCGACCGCGACCGCCGGGGTCAAAGTGAACCCAGGCAGACGCGAAGCCATGATCCCACCGGCCGCGGCGAGGAATATCGCCGGGCACACCGGCCCGCCACGGAAGCTCTCGAGCGACAGCATGTAAGCCAGGCCCTTGAACGCGATCACCCGCGCGAGCGCGCAAAGCGACCACGTTCCGGCCTGCGTAACCAGCCCCGGAAGCGCCTCCTGTCCGGAGAACAGCACCTCGTTGACGCTCTTGCCGGTGGCCCCGTGGAACGCGATCGCGAGCCCCGCGATTGTCAGGCCGACGACCGGCAGCAGGATCACGGTCCGTCGCGCTACCACACGGTGGGTGGACAGCCCGCCCGCCATCATCGGTCTCGCTATGAGAGCGACCGCGATCGCCAGCGGATCGTCAGCCGAACTGAGCGATGTCGGGATGGCCGAAATGAGGCAGCGGCAGCGGCCCCAGCGCGTAGTCGCGGCTGCTCAGCCCCGTGAACGACCCCATCCCGAGCGAGACCAGCGTTCCGATCCCGGCGGCGAGCAGCCCGGGAAGCAGCACGAGCCGCTGGCGTGCCCCGCCGACGGCCGTCGCCTCGATCAGAATCACGGCCGCGACCAGCGGCGTAGGCGAACACGAACGAGCGCGCGGCGAAGCTCCCAGCCGCCGCGATCACGGCCAGCACCGGGGGCGCCATCTCCCTTCGCGACAGGCGAATCGCCAGCATCGCCAGACCCGAACCGATCGCCAGCAGCGGTCCCTCGGGGCCGAGCACCAGCCCGAACCCGAGCCCGGCGAGGCCCGCGAGGATCACGCCGGTAAGATCGAGCGGGCTGGGGAGCCCGCATTCGGTCATGCCCTTGGCCGGCACGTGCCCGCCGTCTCCCGGCAGACGCGTGATCGCCAGAGCGACGATCAAACTGCCAACCGCGAGCACCGGGAGCGACCACCACAACGGCGGCCCGTGCTCATACGCGAGCGCGCGCGGAAGATGGGTGAACAGCTCCTGCTGGAGTTGGAAAACCAACCCCAGGTAACACCAAGCCGCCAGCGACACGATCACCCCCGATCGCCGCCGCCACCACTAGTAAGGCCACGTAGGGCCGGCTCCGCATCGTCTCCGCAGCTTGCGCGGCCGTCGGTTCTGCGGGAGCGGGAGCCTCAGCCATCGACGTCATGAATGCCTGGCCGGACACTGCCGGTCGCCGAGGGCCAACCATCATCCGTTCCGGGTGATGGCGAGCTGACGGACAACGACAAGCATCCCGCTCTCGCTCGCTCAAGTCGACGACGAGGTCTGCATCGGGTAGCGCGCTCGGCTCGCCGCGTCCCCGGACTATTACGACAAGCCGCTATTCGAGTTCAACGGCACCATCGAGCGGGTCTATGTCAGGTACGCCGATCGCAACGGGCAAGCTGCAATCGTGTGGATAGAAGCTCGGAGGCAACGATCCGGAAGAACGCACGGCCCATCGCGCCAACGGTCGACGTGTGGCGCTCACCAGGGCTGACTGACACGCAGTCGGGCGCAACGGTGACCTCGACCGCACCCGCGCCGTGCTCGGCTTCTACGCCGGCAGCCCCTGCCCGGGACGACCGACGGCGCACGCGGCGACGGCCCCGATCATGTCGGTCGCGCGGAGGCGGGCTGCTCGGTTGGGATGCGAAGACTGAAGAACACGGCGATCAAGGCGATCACAGCCAGCACCGACAAGGATGACCGCAGGCCAGTGATGCGCGCGGTCGCGTTCTCGTCAACGATTGCATTCGCTGTCGGCGTTGGCACCCCGGCCTTGTCGAGCGCGGTCTTTAGGTCGGCGTCGGAGACGAACGGGACTCCGCTGGCGAGTTCGACCTGGGCTTTGGATTTGACCTCGGCGGGCACCGCGGGGTTGTTTTGGATGCCGGTCATGAACGATGTCGTCAGGGTGGCGATCAACACCGCGCCGGCGAGCGCGGTGCCGATCGACGCGCCGAGATTCGTGACCGTGTTCTGGAGGCCGCCGACCTCGCCGCTTTGCTGATCTGGGACGGATGACACCGTGACGGCGCCGAGTTGCGAAGCCAACGCTCCGACGCCGAGACCCGCGAGCAGCATCGGCCAGGTGACGATTCCGGGCCCGGCGCCCGCGTCGAGCGCGCCGACCATCACAACAATGCCGGCGAACAGGGCGAGAAAGCCAAGCTGGACAACCCGGCGCGGCGATGCATTCGGGAAGACCTTCGGGATACCGGCGGCGGCCAGCAGCAGTGTGATCGACAGCGGCAGGAGCCGGACGCCCGTTTGGATCGCAGACAGCCCGAGCGCGATGGACAGGAACAGGGGAACGGCGAAGAACAGCCCGGCCTGCAAGAGATACTGGAAGAAGAACGAGGTGAGGCCGCCGCGGAGCGTCGCGTTCTTGAGGATCGCGGGATTCACGAGCGGTTCGGCGCCCTGAGCGACCCTGCGGTCCTCCCAGCCGAAGAAAAGCCACAGGACGACTCCGCCTCCGAGCACCAGCCAGATCGCCGGCGACAGGCCGAGCCACTCAGGGGCTCCCGGCTTGGGCTGGACGAACCCCCACGCGCCCGAGCGGAGAATTCCGAACACGATCAGCGCCAGCCCGAGCGCCGACAGCGCGGTCCCGACCAGGTCTAGCTTCACCCGGGTCTCGGGGACCGTGTCCGCCATCCGGCGGGCGAGGGCAAGAATGATGATCACGACCAGCACCTCGGAGACGAACGCCCACCGCCAGGACAGATAGGTCGTGAACAGCCCGCCGATAAGCGGCCCCGCCGCGACAGCGATCGCGCCCGCCGAGGCGACCAGCCCGTACGCGCGCGGCCGTCCCGCGGGCGAGAAGTTAGACGCGACCAGTGCGACGATCGCCGGCAGAATCAGCGCGGCGCCCACCCCCTCCAGGAACGACCACCCCAAAATCAACACGCCCAGGCTCGGCGACAGCGCAGTCGTCAACGATCCGCACCCGTAGATCACACATCCGATCGAAAAGGCGCGCTTGCGACCGACAATCTGACCGACCTTGCCGCCGGTGATCATCAACGACGCCATCACCAACGTGTAAAGCGTGATCGCAGTCTGAATGCCGGTCACGTCAGTGCCCACGTCCTTGGCGACCGTCGCGATCGACACGTTCATCACCGAACTGTCCAGCGTCATCAAGAACTGGCCCGCAGCCAGCGTCGCCAGCACGATCCCAGTCCCACCCGCCTCGCGCTTCGCCGCGTCCACTGCGGGGGACACCGCTGCGTCTCCACCGGTCATCACGCGCCCAAACTCATCAGCGACGCACGGGATCGGCGGCCCAAAGCCCGGCCAGGCTAGGTGCGCTGCGACCGATTCCCATTCGTCGGACACTCGCTTGAGCGGCGAACGTTATGCCCTCGGTTAACGTCGCGAAGGCGGGCTGCAGCTCAGCGACCTTGATCCGGAGGTTCGTCGGCCTGCATGCTGAGGCGGTCTGGAATACCTCAGGTAGGCGTTCGCCTAGGACCGCCACCGCCTGCAATCGAGGCCGCTTGGAGCAAGCGGTCGCCGAACCTATGGAAGCGGATCTAACCGCGGGCTCTACCGCACCAGTCGCCGAAGCCTCGATCGCCATGGCATCCACCATCAACGCTCCCGCCCCGAATCGACAAACCGTCGCGCGCTCGTCGATCTGGCCAACACCGCGTCTGTCGTGTCTAATCACAATCCACCCTGCCTCAAAAGAACTGAAGAAACCCCCGGGAACTCAAGCAGCGCGTGCCCCCTTGGGACATCATCCGAAACAGATGAATCGCCAATGCTCTTCGAACACCGACTCTGGCGCGAGCCGCACACGACCGCGTCGACCTTCCCTTCACGCCGGCCCGACATACCATTCTCGGGCACGACAACCGTTCGCGCTCACACCAGCTCCCAATCGGGAATGGACGACCGGCCCATCGCCGAGACCCGACCTGGACACGGACCGCCTCCCGCCGAAAACAGCATCGCCACACGCCGCGTCCACATCCATAACGAGTAGACGCGGATACATCCACTCCCACAGCCCTAACGCCGACGAGGCAGAACCGCCCACAATCGGCCTCGACAGCCGCTTGAGGAACGGCAGCACCCTGGTCGACGCGCGTCGAGCTGCCGCATTATTGCGTGACGAGCATCTCGTCGCGACCGACAGGCCGCCTGCCTCGCGCCGCGCCGTCCAGCTCCGGTGGGAACGCCGGCGCGGCATGTGTGCAAGCACGTGGTGCGAGAGCAGGAGCGTCGCCGACCGCGACCGGGCTCCTCGTGATCGAGCACGAGCAAAGCAGTTGCGCCGGCAACGCCGACGCTGCTGTCGAAGACTGCTCCTTAGAGGCTGTCGCAAAACCCGGCTGGGTTGAGCGGGGTTTGGGGAATTTGATCAGTTTGTGAGGCGATGCCCGGCGGTCGGGATCCGTCCGGTTGGTGTGGTAAAAGTGCGTCCTGAGCAGGTCTTTTATGGCTGATACGAGCAGCCGGGGCCTGCGTCAGGAGGCGGTGTGATGATGACTGATGGGCAGCTGGGTGGGGGCGGTCGGCCGGCGGGGGATGAGTGTGGTGGTGAGGCGGGTGTGGCGCGCAGGTATGTGTGTCCGGCGCGTGATCAGTTGTTCTTGTTGCCGGTGTGCATGCGCGATTGGTTGGAGGAGGGGCATCTAGCGTGGTTCGTGCTCGACGTGGTCGTGGAGCTGGACACGGGTGCGTTGCATCGGGGTGCGGGGGTGGTGCTGGGTCGTCCGCCGTATGAGCCGGAGATGATGTGCGCGCTGGTGTTGTACGCGTACTGCTGTGGGATCCGTTCCAGCCGGCGGATCGAGGCGGCGTGCCGGACGGACGCGGCGTTTCGGGTGATTTGTGGTGGGTTGGTGCCTGATCACGCGACGATCGCACGGTTCGTGGCAGATCAGGAGCAGGCGCTTGAGGGGTTGTTCGTTGAGGGGTTGCGGTTGTGCGCGGCGGCGGGGCTGGCGGATCTGTCGGTGGTTGCGCTGGATGGGACGAAGATCGCGGCTGACGCGTCGCTTGCTCGTAATCGTGACGGGGAGTGGATTCGGCGGGAGGTCGCGAAGTTGATGGCGGTGACGGGCCAGGATGCGCAGGGCGCCGCAGCCGGCTCGGAGGGGTTACCGGGCGTGGAGGCGGTCGCTGAGATCTCGTCCCCGACCGGTCGGATGGCCAGGCTGCGCGCGGCGGTTGAGGTGATCGAGGCCGAGGACGCCGCCCGGGCTGCTGAGGCGGCCGATCAGGCGGCCGCGGCGGCCGCTGAGGCCGAGCATGGTCGCAGGCTCGCAGGCCGCAAGCCGAAAGAGCCGCTGGCCGCGCTCGCGCGTGCCGAGATCGATCATGCGGCCGCATCCGAGCGTGTGAACACGATGCAGGCCGCGCGGGCGGCGAAGCTCGCCGCGGCCGCGCGCGGGGAACAGGTCAAGGGTCCGCCACCGTGCCGGATCGAGCGGGCCAAGCGCGCGCTGGAGCGGGCAGACCTCGCGCTCGCCGCGGCCCGCGAGGCGGTCAAGAACGCGCCCGCGGCGCGTCGGGCGAACATCACCGATCCCGACAGCCGGATCATGAAGACCCAGAAAGGCTGGGTGCAGGGCTACAACGGCCAAGCGGTCGTCAACCAGCATCAGATCGTGCTCGCCTGCGAGGTCAGCCAAGACACCGGCGACGCCCAGCTCTATCAGCCGATGACCGACACGCTCACACAGACGCTCACCGCCGCGGGGATCCGCAGCGAGGTCGAACTCGTGCTCGCCGACGCCGGCTACTGGTCAGAGAACAACGCCACCACCCCCGGCCCGGACCGACTGATCGCCACCACGAAAGATCACAAGCGGCGTCGCGCCGCCCGCGAACTGGGGCAGACCTCCGGCCCGCCACCCCCCGACGCCACACCCATCGAGGAGATGGAACACCTGCTGCGCACCTCCCAGGGCGCCGCCGCCTACGCCCAGCGCTCCAGCCTGATCGAACCGATCTTCGGCGACCGCAAGCACAACCGCGGGATCCGCAGCTTCCGCCGGCGCGGCCTGAGCGCTGTCCGCAGCGAGTGGGCGTTCATCCACCTCGCCGCGAACATGCTCAAGCTCCACCAGCACCGCGCCGCGGCAGCCACCGCCTAACTCCGGAACAGCCCGACGAACGAACACCCGCCACACCGGGTGCGGCCAACGCCTTGGCGCGAGGACGTGGGACGGACTGATCGGCGCACACGGCGCGTCCATCGAGGACTACCACGCCATCGCGAACACGATCGCCGCGCCGATCACGACCGCCACACCCCGCCACCACACACCTGACCCAGCCCGCGCAAACAGTTTTGCGACAGCCTCCTTACGGGACACAACCAGCCACCGGCACCACGCTCGTGATACCTGCGCGGAGTAAAAGCAAGTCTCGGCCCGCGCGGCGCCGCGCGCCTCCGATTCGCCACGGCAGGCATGCTGACGAGTACGGTCGCGCAGCGGCCCGCAAGCAGACGGAGTGCTCTGGCCGCGGCTCGGATTTCGAGGCATCGCGATCGACGCCAGGGCCCGGATTGTGGCGAGCGCACAATCTGCGGCGCGCCCCGGGCCTGACGGTCGACTGCCGCTCCGCCAGGAGCAGCACAAGCACGGTCCAGTCGCTGGCTCAGTGCTGCTGCGGGACGACTAGCAGGAGCGATCCATCCTGGTTAACGCATCGCTGCTATGCCATGTGAGAAGAGAAGCGCCGTCTGCAGCTGCGTCGCCTGCACTGTGCTCGAACGTGTGATCTTGGCGTCGGTCCGCACCCCAACGCACCTTGACCTCCGCGGAAGTCGCGGCCGATCACGAACGGCGGCACCTGGGGGTGGACACCGTGCTCGCCCTACGACCGGTCGCGACGCGCACGGAGATCGGGCCGAGCGTCCATGCTCGGCTGGAACGTCGCGCGCGGATGGACGGCGGGGAAGTCGTGCCCGTTGGTCACCGAAACGACCGAGTTACACGCGCGCGGACACCGAGGCTTCCCCTCGCGTCCTTGCTCGGTAACGAGTCCTCGCGCGCGTAGATGATGACCACCACACTCCGACCTGTCCCGCTCGGGCGACCCTGCGGCCGCCCGCTTTGACGCGACGCGCGTTATAGGGCCACCCGCCACCGTCGCTGCTCGAGCGCACCTCGGCGGCTCCCTGCCCGCACCTCCAATACCTATCCGCTACCCCAACGACAACGGCGACACACTCCACGCACTGGGTGCTGACCGCTGAAGATGCGGCAAGTTGTCCAGGCCGATCGGGGGCGCCGGGCCGGCCCGTGAGGACACGCCTCCGGGCCGGAAGCAGCAGGCATGGTCAGCCGACGGCGCTCCGGGACGGCGCGCCACCGGCGCGGCCGAGACGGCGTGAGAGGCGGCAGCCCCCAGCTGGGGCTGTTGAGGTGCAGCGCGTACCCGCCGGGGAGACATTGGCCATCTCGCCGATCAAGAAGCGCGTGGGCGAACCCAGCGGGTTCTCGATCCGCGAGCCGCTCAGCCGAAAGGCACCGCGGGACGATCTTGGTTGAAACAGACGATGTCTTGCTCCACGGCGGTCAGGCTGGTCTGGCGCACCTTCTTGTTCGCCATCTCGGTGCCACCTTGCGCGAGCCGTAAGAACGCAAGAACCAGGGTGTGCAGGGGTTTCTTAGCGCAGGCGGCAAAGATGTCCGAAGTTGTCCCAGGACGTCCTGCAAGATGTCCCGAGATGCGGTCGCGCCGTCTGCACGTATTGCGCATGGTGATCGCCGTGGCGCTGACGGCTCCACAGATCGACGAGCGGGCGGAGCTCACGTCGCCCGGTGACAGGGGGTCGACCAGGGATGAGGTCGTGACCGCCTCAGACGTCGGCGGCCTGTCGCATGTGCCGTCCTCGGTGGTCCACATCTCGCCCGCCGCGGAGGGAACCCGGCGTGTCGGCTGGGACGGGGTCGCGCTCGTGTGCGCCCGCGCGCCGCTGCTGACGAATCGCTCGACGTATCAGCATGCTCACGCTCGGATCAGTTCGATTTGGAGGTCAACCTCGAGCTGTGCCCATGCGCGCTCGGCGGTAACGGCGCGGGCGGCCAGACGCTCGGCGAGCGCTAGACAGGCCCGGTCACCGAGAGACAACCCCTTCGGAGCGGTCAGCGGACTGAGCTTGGCCGCGGTGAGGGCGTCCTCCGGAGTGAACAGCTCGACCGCGACCTGTTCGAGGACAGGGACGAGCATCTTCTCGGGTTCCTGCCCGTGCCGGACTAGGAGCGCCGCGACCTCGCTGAGGTTGACGGTGCTGATTACGGCACCGTCCGCGATCACGTCCGCGACTCTTTCAGCCCCCGGTTCAGCGAACAGGAGCGCCAAGAGTGCGGAGGCGTCGAGAACGGCGATGGTTGGAGCCGATGCTTCGTCAGGTTGTTGTTCGGGACCCTCCGGATCGGGAGCGTTCCGAACGTCCTTCGATTGCTGTGTCATGCGTCATGTCCCTTCACCGCAGGCCGCGCGGCTTTCATTGCGGCTGGGCGCGTGGCGGACCGAGCGGCCCGCAGTTGATCCTCGTAGCCGGTCTCTACGCGCCCGGCTGGGCGGGCGGTGCGTTGGCGGACCGGGCGGTGGTGACGCCGATCGCCAGCTTCGGCGCCCCCACGGCGACGATAGAGGCCGGCCGACCGGAACTCGATTCGCGTCGCAGTTTGCGCCACCGCGCGAATGTGGGTAGTCCCCACGACGCCAGCGGGCGACGCTTATGAACGCTGGCAGGGTCGTGCAGATCCGGCCCACCAACGCCAGCAAACCTAGCCAGGAGCTGACTGGCGGTCAGCATGTCTGCGAGAAAGGCGTCGTCGGGGGGTTCGGTGCGGAGCATTTGTCGAGAAACTCTATTTGCGGCGACGGACACCCCGGGCGGATCGGAAACGCCGGGCGTCGCGCTCCTCGATCTCCGTCTCCCGCTGTCGCTCGGCCGTCAGTTCGCCGACGGCGGAGTCTTCTGGCGTGCCGGCCAACCCGATGAGTGCCTGCGCGGCTGCCCGTCGCGTCTCGACGCGGAGCGCGCCATCAGCCTCCTCACTGATCCTCACTTCGTCGCCGGCTTGTAGGCCAAGCCGGCGACGCAACTCGGCCGGTAGAACCAAACGCCCCCGGGCGTCCAGTCGGGCTGTCCCACGCATGAGCTCCATGTGGGAAAACGATAGCGCCTCCCACCAACGAACCGACGTGGGTCGCGCGTGGGGCCGACTTGCCGACTCGACCGGCTTACCGTTGCCCGCGACGGTTGCCCGGTCCACGTCAAGGACATGAAGCCGCCCCAGAACCAACAAAAAGTCCCGCTTTAGCAGGACTCTTGACTACGCGCCCGGAGAGATTCGAACTCCCGACCTTCGGTTCCGTAGACCGACGCTCTATCCAGCTGAGCTACGGGCGCCCGCGACCAGCTAATCCCGACCATCCTAGCGTCCCGATCGGGTCCAGCGACCCTGCGTCCGCCCGCCAGCCGCCACGCGAACCGCGGCCCACGCGAACCGCAGCCCACGCGAACGGAAGCCCACCGCCGCTAGCCCCCCGCCTGGGTCGACGGGCCTACGTTCTCCCCGAGCCACTTCACGAGCGGCCGCGCGGCGACCAGCCCTGAGCGGACGCGCTCGTCGCAAATCGGCTCGTGGAGCCACGGCTCGAGTGGGTAGCGGCATGAGACGGTCAGCTGCCGCATCCGGAGCCGGTCAATTCGGCGGTGGTCCATCGGGTAGCCGCGGGGAGCGCGCTTGAGCTCGGGTTCGCCCGGCCCCAACCCGCCGCGCCGCGCCGCGGCGAGGCCGCGCTCGAACCCTCGCGCCGATCGGTCGTCGTCGATCGCGGCGCGGAATCGCTCGAGCTGGTCGGCGGCCGGCTGGTACAGGCCGGCGGCGACGAGCAGGCCGTCGAGCGACAAGTCGAAGTAGAAGCCGCCGGCGGCGCCGTAGCCGATCGCGACGCCGAGGTTCTCCTTGATCGGCGGCCCCGGCCGGAACCGCAGGTTGTTGTACGGCCGGAAGAAGCGGGGAGTGCCGAGGTCGCTCAGCTTCTCCGCGAGCTCTCGGGCCGGCGCCACCAGATAGTCGTCGTAGCGCCGGCGGTTCGCCCTGAACCAGTCGCTGTCGTTGTTGTCCTCGAGCTCGCGGAGGAACTCGAGCGCCTCAGGCGGCCACACGATCCCCGGCGGGGGAGTCGGCGTACCGCGCGACCGTGAACCCCATCAGCATCGGGACGTGAACGGCGAACACCGCGAGCGACAGCGTCAGCACGACGAGCGAGCCTCCGCTGACGTGATCCTTGAGGAACGCGTACTCGATCATGCCGGCGATCACGATGTACGCGAGCAGCGACCACTTGGCGACGGCGAAGAAGCGTTCCCAGGCGAAATCGCGGATGCGCGACAGCATCACCATGTTCACGACGAGCAGCAGAACCGAGGCGGCAAGCAGCGCGACCGCCGGCCCGAGCGGTACGTGGCGCGGAAGATGCGCGGACAGATAGATCCCGCCCGCCACGATCAGAGCCAGCGAGGCCATGCCCAGCTCGGTCACCGGCGGGAACTGGCGCTCGTTCATCCGGACGAGAGCTTGGTCATGATCACGAGCGTCGCGATCTGCATCACGCCGAGGATTCCCGCGCAGTAGAGGAACCGCTTCATCAGCCGCTCGATCACCGCCGGGTTGGGGCGGGGCTTCTTCAGCTCGACGAGCACCGCGATGTTCGCCGGCTCGAGCAGCCCTAGCGCGAGCACCGCCATCACGCCGACGATGATGTAGCTCGCCACGACCCAGCCGTGGAGCGGGTTGAACGAATACACGGTGCCGAGCTTGACGCCGAGCTGCCAGCCCGCCGCGAGCGTCGCCGTGACCACCGTCGGCATGATCAGCACCATCTTCGGCATCAGGCGGGTCGTGAACTCGATCCGGGCCGGGATCGACATCCGCCCGATGATGGGACCGAGCACCAGCCCCAAGAACAGATCGATGATCGTCCATGCGGCTCCGCCGGCAACGTGGAAGAACGTAAGCGGCCACAGCTTGTTGGACTCGATCGCGGCGATCAGCAGCACCGCCACCACGGCGACGAGCACGAGCCCGCGGCGCGGCACGATCTCGAAATCCGGACGTTCGAAGGCCGCCGGCGGGGCGTGCTCGTGCTCGATCGCGGGCGGGGAAATCGCGGTGTCGGTCATATGAGGCGGATCCTATCCGCGCCGACGACGCATCGCCAGTGGCTGCGGCCTCCCGGAGCGGAGAGGGCGGGATTCGAACCCGCGAAGGAGTGTGAACCCCTTACTCGCTTAGCAGGCGAGTGCCTTCAGCCACTCGGCCACCTCTCCGGACAAGCGCTTGCCGGACAAACGCTTGCGGCAGTGTAGAGCCTGACAGCAGGAGCGTTCGTGCGTTCGTCTGGCTAGCATCGGGCCCGCGACCCCCGGAGGGGTGGCAGAGCGGTCGAATGCGCTGGTCTTGAAAACCAGAGTCCGTGCAAGCGGACCGCGGGTTCGAATCCCGCCCCCTCCGCTGGCGTGGCCGGTCGATCCGCGCGGGCCGGTCGATCCGCGCCGCGCCCGATCCGCGCGGGCCGGTCGAGCCGCGCTGCGCCCGATCTGCGCGGGGCGGGTCGATCCGCCGGCAGACGACGCCGCGGCTACGGCGTCGACGCCGGCGCGCACTCGGGCTTTGCCGGTCCCCTCAGCACGACCGTAGCCCGTCCCGGCTGGCTCGCCGTGACCGACCACGTCGTGCACCGATCGACGACCGTCTGGAACGTCGCCGTGAACGCGCCCTGCGCGTTCGCTACCGGCCGGCGCACCTGCGTGCCGTCGAACGTCACGCGAACCCGAGTTCTTGGCTTGAAGCCGGTTCCGCGCACGGTGGCGGGGTCATTCCCTACGAGCGCCAGCTTGGCGGCTCGATGACTGCTCGTGGTGGCGCTGGCCAGGCCAGTCGCCGCGATCCAAGCCGCTGCCGCAAGGAGGAGCAGGGCCAGAACCGCTCCGTGTCGACGAAATCGCGTCCGACTCGATGGTGTTCGCATGTCGTACCTCCCGCGAGGAGATTAGCGCGCTAACAAAGGCGTGGGGCCCGGACGGCGCCGGGCCCCACACGCCGCTGTCACCAGTGCCTGTGACTCCCTGCCGTCGGCACGTTCACGGCCGCCATGTACGTCTCCTCGTCGTTGGCGACCTCGTTGTTCGTCTCCTTCGCCCCGCATAGCTGCGGCGGATTCCCTGGACCGGTCGCGCTGGTTGGGCACAGGAACAGATCTTGTGCCCGGGTGTCCGACCAGATCGGATAGGCCTTGTCGCCCGCCGACAGCCAGACGTAGTCGCCGTAGAACTGGCCGCCGAATGGGCCCTCGAACTGGGTCGGCGCCGGCATCGAGCTCGTCGTGAGGCGGATCTGACCGAAGTGGGTCAGGTCGTCGCTGCCCGACAGGCTGAAGTCCGACGAGCCGTTCGCCTCGTCGTTGCCGTACTGGCGGTCGTAGTAATCCACCGCCAGCTTGCCGTCACGCGTGAACGCGGCCCACTGCCAGAACTGGTCGGTGTGTTTCTGCCCTGGTGACTGCGTGACGAGCGTCTCCATACGTGGACCGGCTCCCGTGCCCGTGAAAGTCCCGCCTGCGTTGGTGGAAACGCTCAACAGGATCTTGTTGGCGCACACGCCCGGCGTCTTGACGCCGGTATAGGTCGGGTTGCCAGAGTCGGCGAACCCGGTCGGCGCGCAACCGGTGGACTCGTTCGAGTCCTTGTTGATGTATGACCCGAACGTCACCGCAACGACGTTGGGATTGTTCGGATCGACCGCGCCGGACGGATAGTTGGTCGCGCGGAAATCCGACACCGTCGACGAGCTCTTCTCGGGCACGCACGACCGCCCCGGATCGGCTCCCGTTCCCTGGTAGGTGTCGCAGTCCGGCAGGTCGTAGTACGTGCTGACCTGGACCGGCGCCGAGAAGGTCTGGCCGCCGTCGGTCGACTTGGCCAGCAGCACCTGGTAGTTGTTGTTGTTCCCGCTCGTGGGCGGGTTGTTGAAGTTGTTCCAGGCCACGTACAGGTTTCCGTCCTTGCCGATGAACGGGTCGGAGAACTGGTTCTCGTTGCAGGTTCCGCTCGGAGTCGGCACGCCGAACGTGTTCGTGCAGGTCGGAGTGCTCGCGCTGACCAGGACCGGACTTGAGAACGTCTGGCCGTAGTCGCTCGAGTGGACCTCGTAGATATAGGCGGTCCCGTCGGCCGCGAAGTCCGTCCACGTCACGTAGATGCGGTCGCGGAACGGGCTCTTTACGTTGTCGTCGATCGCCATCAGCGCCTTGTCCTGAAGGACGCCCGCGGTGCCGGTCGGGTCGAACGTGAACGTCGTCGAGTAGTGCCCGGGGAAATTCCAGGACGCACCGCCGTTCTGGGTTGCCCGGAACACCACGAACGTGCTCGACTGGTCGGGGTTCGCCGACGCCACGGTGCCGCGGTTGAACAGCTGACAGCTCTCGTATGCGTTCCCGCGCGTGTCCCACGCCACGGACGTGTCACCGCCGGCCTGCCAGTACTCACGGGCAAACGAGGTGCCGTTGGTGAAGCCGTTCGGAATCGTCGTGTTCGACCACGACCGGCCGCCGTTCTGGGAGAAGTACGAGCCGCAGGTTCCGTCGCCGCGGATGTAGTTGTTGTCGCTGGCGACGAGGCGCTGCGAGTCCAACGGGTCGACGGAGATCGATGGCTCGTTGTTGGCCTGCCCGCGCCCCTGCAGGTTCGAGTCGGTGAGGTTTAGGCAGTTCTGGTTCACCTTGACGTTATTGCCGAAGTTCGCCGAGCAATTCCCCTGCGAACCGGGGAAGTAATTGAGCGTCCCGGACCCGGACCCGCTGCTCGGCGAGTTGTACGACTTCGGCGGCGTGAACGGAGCGCCATCCGGTCCGCTCCCATCATCGGAGATCGGCACCGTAATGTGCGCTTTCGTGCCGCTTGATTGCGGGCCGAGCGCGCTAGCCAGCGTCTCCGAGATGATGCGCTTCTGGATCTTGTTCAGATGCGCGTAGTTCATGGTGACGCGTGCGCTCGCACCCGATTGCAGCAACAGGAAGCACGCGGCTCCCACGACGCCGATGCAGGCCATCGGCAGAGCCAAACGAAGCTTTGACGACATGAGACTCCTCTGCGGTAACGCGGACGTTTATCGGCGACCGGTCGCCGACCTCCTCCTTCACGCGCGCGTCCTCCGCCCCACCGGTTAGACGCGGCTCGGGACCTTCTCCCCTCCTTTCGTTCCCGGCTCATTCCCAGGTCCGGGCGGGATCCTATGTCTGCCCACGCTCGCCGATTATGAGGATTCTCCTATCTCACCGAGCGTCACCGACCGTCATGAGAATCTCCATCTTTGCGAGCGTCGGCCGACCTCGCTAGGATGGCTCGACCAGGTAGCTCGCGCGGTAGAGCGAGCGAAATTGGTCAGCTGAGCGCGGGCCGGCGCGCCGGATGACGAGCGGATGCGTTTGCCCCGACTCCGACTGCGACTCAGACCTACGACGCTGGCACTGCTGGTGATGTTGGCGGCCCCGACAACGGCCGTCGCGTCTGCATCTCAGCATGACCGGAACCAAGGCCGTCACTTATCACGGCTACAGGGTCGTGGTGCCCGCGTCGTGGCCGGTGTACAACCTCGCCGCCGACCCGTCGGTGTGCGTGCGCTTCAACCGGCACGCGGTGTACCTGGGCCAGCCGAGCGCGCGCCAGCAGTGCCCGGCGTACGCGATCGGGCGCACCGAGGCGATCCTCGTCGCCCCGCTGACGGCGCACGGCGCCGGCGCGGGCGCCGCCGCGGGCCCGGCCGTCCCGCAGCTGAGCGAGCGCAGCGCGCAGCCCCCGCAGGGATCGTCGGCCCAACTCGCGATCCCGTCCCACGGGGTGGTCGTGACCGCGACGTGGCAGGGCGACCCGTCGATCGTCGCGCGGGCACTCGGCGTGCGTTCGCTGCCCGCGGCCCGCACGCGCCCCGCCGTCGCCCGGGGGGCGAGCGCTCGCCCGCGGGTAACCCACAAGGCCGGCGATGAGATTTACACCGGGCTCGGGTTCGACGCCTGCTCGACGCCGAGCTCGTCGACGATGTCCGCCTGGAGCTCGTCGCCCTACCGCGCGATCGGCCTCTACATCGGCGGCGCGAACGAGGCGTGCTCGCAGCCCAACCTCACCCCCGCATGGGTCGAGCAGGAGTCCGCGGCCGGCTGGGTTCTGCTCCCGATCTACGTCGGGCTCCAGGCGCCCAACAACGGCTGCGGATGCGCGGGCATCGTCCCCGCGCAGGCGTCGGCCGAGGGAACGGCCGCGGCCGACGACGCGATCAACCAAGCCGAGGCCGTGGGGATCGGGCCCGGCAACCCGCTGTACGACGACATGGAGGCGTACAACCGGACCACGACCAACACGCAGTCGGTGCTCGCGTTCCTGTCGGCGTGGACGACCGAGCTCCATGCGCACGGCTATCTGTCCGGCGTGTACAGCAGCGCGAACTCCGGCATCAGCGATTTCGTCGCGGCCGAAGGCACCGGTTTCGTGGAGCCCGATGAGATCTGGATCGCCGACTGGAACGGCCAGCAGAGCACCAGCGACCCCGATGTTCCGGCGAGCGACTGGGCCAACCATCAGCGCATCCACCAGTACCAGGGCGGACACAACGCGACCTACGGTGGCGCGACGATCAACATCGACAGCGACTACGTCGATGCCGGCGGGGCGGGCGGCGGGGCACTGTTCCCGAACGGCACCTTCGTGCAGATCAGCGGCGGGTCCAGTTTCTTCGAGATCGTGGGCGGCGCGCCGCTGCTTGTGGAGGCCTGGAACGACGTCGGCGGCGAGCAGCCCTACACGGTCATCACCCAGCAGCAGTTCGACTCGCTGAGTCCGGTACCGACGGACGGCACGATGATCGAGACCGACAACGGCGCGGTGTACGTGATCGCCGGTGGCGCGCCGATATACGTCAGCGATCTGGCGCTGTTCGGCACCGTGCAGCCCGTGCTCGTCGACATATGGGACGTCCAGAACGCCGGCAGCCCGTATTCGGGTCTGAACGCCGTGCCGGTGAACGGGACGTTCCTGACAACGACGACCGGCCTGAACTACCGCGTCGCCGGTGGCGCGCCGATCGGCGTCACGACGTGGAAGCCGTTTGGAGGCACCCAGCCGTCCGTGACGATCGATCCGTGGGACATCTCCAACGTCTCGAACCCCCTCACCCGCCTCATATACAAGCCGGCCGTCGGCACGGTGGTCGAAGGTCTCCCGTCAGACGCGTACTGGGAGTTCGGGCCGAAGAACCGCTATCTCGTCCCGTCGAATCCGGCCGCGGTGCGCGTCGACGACCGTGGCCTCGTGCCGTTCTCGGCCATCCCGTGCCGGGTCCCCAGGCCCTCCGCCACATGACGCTGACGCAGGTCAAGGCGGCGCTGATCAAGGCGGACTGCCAGCTCGGCAAGGTGAAAGATCACCCGCTGACTCGGCGCCGGCACACGCTGCGCGTGACCAAGCAGTCCCCGGCCGCGCGCTCAAAGCACGTCGCCTTCTACAGGGTCGGCGTCACGCTCGGCTGAGCAGCACGGCGGGCTCGGCACGCCCGCGCTCCACTGCATGACGGTCGCTCCCCAGGTGAGCCCCCCGCCGAACGCGGCCAGCAGCACCAGGTCGTCGGTCTTCAGCCGTCCTTCGGACTCGGCCACGGACAGCGCGATCGGCAGCGTGGCGGTCGAAGCGTTCGCGAACCGGTCGACGTAGTCGACGACGCGATCGTCCGGGAGCCCGAGGCGCTGGCCGACGGCACGGATGATCCGCGAGTTGGCCTGGTGGTAGACGAACAGCCCGATGTCCTCGGGGCGGCAGTCGGACGAGGCGAGCGCCTCGGTGGTCGCGTCCGACATCGCCACCACCGCCGCCCGGAACGACTCCTGCCCGTTCATGCGGATGAGATCGCCCCGGTCGAGCCGGATCAGGTGCGAACCCGACGGATCGGTGCGCAGCACGATCGGTCCGATCCGACCGCCCGGGTCCTCGGTCGCCGACACAACCGCGGCGCCGGCGCCGTCGGCGAACAGCGGCGCGGTGTCGCGATCGGAGAAGTCGAGGAACCGCGAGAGGAAGTCCGCGCCCACGACCAGCGCATGCCGGGCGCGCCCGGACTCGATCTGACCACATGCCATCGCCAGCGCCGACAGCCAGCCCGTGCAGGCCGCGCCGACGTCGAGCGAACCGACCCGCTCGGCGCCGATCAGGCCGGCAACGAGCGGCGCTGCGTTGGGCGTGATCTCGTCGGCCGTCGAGGTCGCGACAATCACCAGGTCGAGCTCGCGAGCCTCGACGCGGGCGCGCTCGAGCGCGGCCCGGCCGGCGTCCGCGGCGAGCTCTGACAGTCGCTCGTCCGAGGTGGCCCAAGGCCGCTCGCGCGTGCCGGTCCGCTTGGCGATCCAGGTCGCATCGACGTCGAGACCCGCCGCGATCTGCTCGTTCGTGACGAACCGGTCGGGGAGCGCCATCGCGACGCCCGCGATCCGCGCGCCCAAGCTCATTGTCTGCCGGAGATCCCTCGACCGATCCCGCGTTAGCGGGTCGTCGTCTTCTTCGGCGCGGTTCCGAACACGTGGTCCCAGAACGGCGCGCTCACTCCGTAACCACGCTCGTGGTCCTGGAAGTGGTGGCGCATGTGCAGCTCGCGGAGTCGCTTACCGAGCGCCGACTTCGGCCGGTGATGGTGGACGTGGTAATGGAGCATGTCGTAGCCCAGATACCCGGTGAGGAACGCGGCGCCAAAGGGCAGGAAGCCCGGGCTCCCGATCACCAGGTAGAAGCCGTACAGGAATATGGCGGCCAGCGGGACGCTGAGCGCCGGTGGCATCACCAGGCGTAGCGGGTCGTTCGGGTGGTCGTGGTGGACGCCGTGGATGATCCAGTGAAGCCGGGCGCCGATGCCCTTCTCGGGCTCGAAGTGGAACACGATCCGGTGCAGCCAGTACTCGGTGAGCGTCCAGAACAGGTATCCGGCCGGGAGCCAGTAGACGACGGACCAGCCCGCGCCGTGGACGAAGCCCTCGATCAGCAGGATCGCGATCGTCGGGACGAAGATGATCGGCGGGACGCTCCAGTGAACACGCGAGAACTTCTCGAACAGCGAGGAGTCGAACATGCGCGGCGATGCGCGCAGGGTCTCGCTGCGGCTGAGGCCCTCGATGTCGTCGGCTCCGCGTGTGGCCATGTTCAACACGATACATCTCTGCTGCGCCGACGTTACGGGAACGCCCTCGCGGAGTCCGACCGCGCGGGGCCGGTTCAGTCGCCGAGGTGGCCGTCGAGCGGCATCGCCAGCACCACGTGGTTGAGCGACACGGCCAGGAACGGCCGCCGCTCGGGGTCGCCACCGTCGAACGGCACGAGTTCGACGTCGGTGAGCGCCACGAACGCGCGCTCGGACGAATTGAGATAGTCGGTGAGCCGGCTGCGGTACCCGTCGCGCGGCAGCCGCAGGATCCCGGTGATCCGGTATCGGTCGGTCTCGACCACGATTCGCTCGTCGCGATGCTCCATCTGCCCTCGAAGATACCCAGCCTTGGGGGCTCGCGATGCAATCCTTGGACACATGGCCGAGCGCCAGCCGACCCGGTGGTGGTACGTCCGCCGCGCCCAGAACCTCAAACCGGCCACGTATCGCTGCCCATTGTGCGGCCGCCACCTCCCGGCGCTGAGCGAGCATCTGCTGATGTACCCGGAGGGCGACTCGAGCGGCCGGCGTCACGCCCACACCGAATGCGTCCTCGCCGCCCGCAAGGCCGGCAAGCTCCCCACGCGCGAGGAATGGCTGAAGACCCAGCCCCGGGAGCCCGGGCATGTGGGACCGCCTGGTGGCGCGGATGCGCGGCCGGTAGGCGAAGTCGGGGGTGCAAAACGCGCCAAATCCCCGGATGCGCCGGCGCGCAGCGCACATAAGCGCCACCCTGGCGCTTATGTAGCCAAAGCGGCCGCCTCGGGGAGGTTTGGCGAGTTATGCGCTGTGCGTGGGCCAGCGGGGAGTGCAGGCGGGAGGGCGCGTGGAGCGAGCATCGCGGGAGGGCCGCCGGCGCAGAAAGCGTGCGTGGGGGAGCGGAAGGCGTGGCAGGCGACCCCGTTGGCGTCTCGATCAGCTTTCCCAGACGCGGAGCCGCATGTAGCGCGCCGGGGGGTTCGCCGGCGGTCGGGACGCGAGAGTGAAGGGGGCGCCATCCCCGTTCGCCCGCACTCGCGGAACCCGCGACCACGATCCGAACCGCAACACACGTGATCGCGGCGGGCGAACCGGGGGTGACGCCCCCGAAACGACTATGCGTCGTGATACAGCGCGAACTCCCACGGATGCGGCCGCAACCGGATCGCGTCCACCTCTTCCTCGCGCTTGTACCGCACGTACGCCTCGATCAGCCCCGGAGTAAACACGTCGCCCTCGCACAGGAACGCGTTATCCGCCTCCAGTGCGTCAAGCGACGCCTCCAGCGACGACGGCACCGTGGCGATCTTGGCGAGGGTCGCCTCGGGCAGCTCGTAGATGTCGGCGTCGAGCGGCTCGCCCGGGTCGAGCTCGCGCTTGATCCCGTCGAGGCCGGCGAGCATCAGCGCGCTGAAGGCCAGGTACGGATTGGCCGTCGGGTCGGGGGAGCGGAACTCGATCCGCTTGGACTTGGGCGCCTCGTGGTACATCGGCACGCGCACGCACGCGCTCCGATTTCGCGCCGAATACACGAGATTGACGGGCGCCTCGTATCCCGGCACCAACCGCCGATACGAGTTCGTCGTAGGCGCGCAGAACGCCAGCAGAGCCGGCGCGTGCGTCAACAGGCCGGCGATGTAGTGCTTGGCGAGATCGCTCAGGTGGGCGTAGCCACCCTGCCCGAACATCAGCGGGTCGCCGTCCTTCCACAGCGACTGATGCACGTGCATGCCCGATCCGTTCTCCTGGAAGATCGGCTTGGGCATGAACGTGGCCATCTTGCCCGCGGCGTGCGCGGTGTTCTTGACCACGTACTTGTAGATCATCATCTGGTCGGCCATCCGCAACAGCGGCTGGAAGCGCATGTCGATCTCGCCCTGCCCGCCCGAGGACACCTCGTGGTGATGGAACTCGCATCGGATCCCGAGCGTCTCCATCGTCGCGACCATCTCGCTCCGAAGGTTGGCCATCGAATCCGCTGGCGGGACCGGGAAGTACCCCTCCTTTTGGCGCAGCTTGTAGCCGAGGTTGGGCGACCCGGTCGCTGGGCCGCCTGTGTTCCAGAAGCCCTCACTCGAGTCGACCTCGTAGAACGCCCGGTGCTCGACCTGCTCGTAGGCGATGTGGTCGAACACGAAGAACTCGGCCTCGGGGCCGAAGTAGGCCACGTCGGCGATCCCGGACGCGACGAGATGCTGCTCGGCCTTGTGCGCGACGAACCGGGGGTCACGGGCATAGGGCTCGCCCAGCACTGGATCGGCAACCGAACAGATCAATGACAGCGTCCCGCGTGTGTAGTACGGATCGATGAACGCCGTGGACGGGTCTGGAATCAGGAGCATGTCCGACTCGTGGATCTCCTGGAAGCCGCGGATCGAGGAGCCGTCGAATCCGAGGCCGGATTCGAAATCCTCGGCGTCGAGCGCGCCGATCGGCAGCGTCATGTGCTGCCATGTGCCGGGCAGGTCGACGAACTTCAGATCGACCATTTCGACGCCGTGCTCGGTGGCGAAGTCCAGCACCTCGGCGGGGCTGGTGGCACCAGCGGCCATTGCCGTCTGATCGCTCTCTGTGGTGGCCACTCTTCTCTCCTTTGAGTCTTGGTAGGCGCGAGCCTATCTAGGTTTCATAGTCGTTCCTGCGCCGCGAGGATCTGCGCGGCCTTGAGTCCCAGGCTTAGACGCTCCCGGCCGTCGGACTCGTATGGCGAGAGCCCCGACACCTCGTGCACGCGCGAGAGGCGGTAGCCGACGGTGTGGCGGTGCAGCCCCATCACCTCGGCGGTTTCGGTGGTCGAGCCGTGGTGCGCGAGGAACGTCCCCAGCGTCACCAGCAACTCGGTGTCGTGCTCGGCGTCGTACGCGAGCAACGGCGTGATCGTGCGCGCGCGCAGTTGCTCGAGCTCGTCCGGGTCCCGGAGCAGCACCCCGATCAGCAGGCGGTAGGTCTCCTCCTGGCCGGCGAGCGCCACCTCCGGCACGCCGGGGAGCGTCGCCTCGGGCGCGCCGGCCAGCTCGGCCAGCAGCATCGCCTCGCGCACGGCCTCGCGCAACTGCGACGCCTCCCGGCGCGGGGCCGACACCGCCGCCTCGAGCCCGGAGGTGCCGAGCCGCTCCGCCAGCGCGATTGCGTCGCGGTCGGGGTGCTCGCCCGCGAGCGGCACCAGCCCGACGACGCGCCCGGGCTCGAGCTCGGCGACGAGCGCCCCGCCGTCATCGAAATCGGCCGGGAGCTCGCCGTCGCCGCGTGCGTACACCGCGATCGCTCCGGCCGCGAGGTCAACACCGAGGCGGTACCCGTCGGCGACGATCGCCGCCGGCTCCGGCGCCGCCCCGGACATCAACGCGCTCAGCAAGGCCCGTCGCGTGTCGCCCGAGCGCCCCTCGTCCATCAACCTGGTGACCGCGGCCGCGGCGGCGGCGGCCTCGAGCCAGGCACGGTCCTCAGCCGACCCCGCCGTGGCGGCGCCGGCGCCGTTGACACCGATCGCCGCCACGACCCCTACGACCTCGCTTCCGATCCGGATTGGCACCGCGTGCGCGACGGCCGCGGGCTCACCGGCGGCCGCGCCCGCCACGGCCGCCAGCGTGTACTGCACCAACTCGCCGAGGAGCGCGGCCGGGATCGAGTCCACCGGTGACACGACCGGCGCCCCCAGCGACGGGAGCACGATCGCGACCGGACGGGCGAGCGCGTCGGATGCGGAGCACGCGACGCGCTCGAGACCATCGTCGCCGGCGACAGCCCGCGAGACGATCGCCAGCGGCGTGGGCCGAGAGGCGCTCAGAAGCGCCCCCCAACCCAGTGGTCCGCTGTCGTCATGCGGTCGTTGGCGTGGCCGGGACGGATGGGCCGGCCGGAACGGTGCCTGGGATGCCGTTCGGGTACCCGAGCGACGGGACGTCGGACGGGTAGACCTCGTGGCCGTGCTCAGCGACGTCGCCGATCTCCATGTTCGCCTCGGACATCCTCAGCGGGATGAACAAGCCGACCAGCTTGAGCAGCAGGAACGTGATCACCGCGGTCCAGCAGATCACGAACAGCGCGGCCAAGAACTGCCACTCGATCAGCTTGGCATTGCCGTGGATCAGGCCCGCCACGCCTCCGCTCGCGATCAGGCCGTGCTTGCTGGTCTTGTAGAACAGCGCCATCTGCGGGTCTGCGAAGACCCCGACCAGCAGGCCCCCGGCGAGACCCGCGACGCCGTGGGTGTAGATCACGCCGAGCGTGTCGTCGACGTTGCGGAAGGGCCGCAGACGGCTCATGTAATTGAGCGCGAAGTACACGAGCGTCGAGGCGATGATCCCCATCGCGATCGCGCCCCAGCCGTTGACGTAGCCCGCCGCCGGCGTGATCGCGACCAGTCCGACGATCATTCCGTTGACCGTGCCGATCATCGACGGCTTGCGGCCGGTCAGGTAGTCCCACATGACCCAGACCAGCAGCGCGACCGCGGTGCACAGATTGGTGTTGAGCACCGCCGCCGCCGCCGACATGTTCGACGCGTACGGGTCGCCGCCGTTGAACCCGTTCCAGCCGAGCCACAGAAGTCCGGCCCCGACCGCGACCATCGCCACGTTGTTGGGCGCGTCGATCTCGCGGTCGCGCTGGAGTCTCGGCCCGATCACCGCCGCCGCCACGAACCCGGCCACGCCGGCGCTCAGGTGGATCACGTAGCCGCCGGAGAAGTCGACCGCGCCGTGCTGGGCGAAGAATCCCCCGCCCCAGAGCAGGAAGGCGTCGACCGCGTACACGAACGTGATCCAAAGCACGCAGAATGGGAGCCACGCCTTGAAGTTCACGCGCCCGAGCACTGACCCCAACGCCAGGATCGGCGTGATCGCCGCGAACACGAACTGGAAGTACACGAGCGCCGACTGCGGGAACGCGTCGCTCCCGATCAACGGGATGTTGGCTTGGTGCTGAAGCGCGGTGTGCGAGAGCACCGGCCCGGGTTTCCCGATGAAGTTCCCGAAGAAGCCGGCGTGCGAAAGGCCGTGGAACGGCGAGCCGAAGCCCATCTTGAACGCCCACAGCACCCAACAGAGGAGCACTATCGAGAACGTTCCGAAGGTCAGCATCATGCTGTTGATCGACCAGCGCTTCTGCATGACCCCGCCGTAGAGCACGGCGAGGCCAGGCACGCTCATCAAGCCAACCAGGGTCGCGGCGGTGATCTGCCACGACGTGTCTCCTGAGTTGAGCCAACTCGGTGCTTCAAGTGGCAACTGGATCTCCTTGTCCTTGACTACGCCCCAGGGCAAGGCCTGGCGACGCCAATTTGCGCATCCAGTGTGTTCTTCGCCCGCGGGGGCTTCTATGTCCTCAGGTCCAGCAAACCAGGGGGGTGTCTGGACATTGGGATAAGCGGATCCCGCAATCAGCGCGATTCCGGGCGTTTTTCGGGTATGGGGCCGCCTGCGGCGGCGTCCTTCGGACGAAATTGCGGCAGGCCCGTTAGGCGAGGCAAGGATGCCGAGCGGGCCGTTGCCGCAATGCCGGTTCCGCAGGGCGTCCGTGCCCTGCGGCCTTAGTTTTTGTTTTCTGTGTGCGTCCGTGTCGCCGGCGGATTGGGTCCGACGGCGGGGCGCCTGAGGGTGGGTGGGGGCGGGTCGCAGGCGCGGGGTGGCTCGCGGATCATGCATAACACGGCAATTGAGGGCATTTGCGTCGGCCGTGCCGTGTGACGCGTGCCATACATGCGTAGTACGGCACGGCCTCCCCGGATCGGCTCCGTTGTCGAGCTATGCATGTCGCGGGTCACGACCAGCCCCCGGGAGGACCGCACCCACCCTCAGATGCCCGTCGTTTCCATTCGCTGGCTCTCAGCGATTCAGGGGTGCGCGACCGCAGGGCACGGACGCCCTGCGGAACGGCATTACGGCGACGGCCCGCTCGGCATCCTTGCCTCGCCTAACGGGCCTGCCGCAATTTCATCCGGAGGACGCCGAGCGGAGCGAGGCCTCTAAGACGAGCCGACCGGCAACCCGGCCTTACGGCACTCGGCCGTGATCACCTTGGCCGCCTGGGCCGTGAACGCGCCCGGCGTCTGCGCTGAGGAACACGTCGACCGCGCCGCCGCGCCGCACTGGCTGATCTGCTGGGCGCCGGTCGCCGCGGGGATCGTCGCGTAGATGCAGCCGGACTTCGAACTCGGGCCCGACGACGCGAACGAGATCACCAGCACGAGCGCTAACACCGCGACCGTGCCGAGGACGCCGCCGACCATCCAGACCTCGCGCCGGCTGAGGCGCCGGCGGTCGCGGAGCGTCTCGGCGTGTCCGGGAGGGATGATCAGCACCCTGCGGAGTCTAGGCACCACGTGTGCCACGATCGACGCTCAGTTGTTCGTCTTCGCCCTCCACCTGTTCCACCACCGTGTCGCCAGTGCAGCCCAGATCGATTACTTCGCGTTGGCGCTCGGGGCGTTCGCGAGCTGGGTGGGGCTGCCCGGTCCCGGCGAGCCCCTGCTGATCGCTGCGGCGATCGTCGCCGCCAAGCACAAGCTCGACATCACCCCGGTCTTGATCTGGGCGTTCGTGGGGGCGGTCACAGGCGGGATCGTCGGCTGGTGGGTCGGGCTGGTGGCGGGACGGACGGTGATGACCGCGCCGGGTCCGCTGCGGCGCCTGCGCCTGCGCGCGGTGGAGCGAGGCGAGGAGGTGTTCGAGCGGCTCACCGTGATCGCGATCCTGCTCGCGCCGTCGTGGGTGGCCGGAATCCATCGGGTCGGGGTGGTCATGTACAACGTGACCAACGTCGTGAGCGCGGCAGTCTGGGCGGTCGGGATCGGCCTGGCCTCCTACTACATCGGACCGCCCGTGATCGACGTCATCTCGGACGTCGGCTGGGTCACCGCGATCGGGCTGGTCGTGCTCGTGCTCGTCGGGGTCGGGATCGAGGTCGCGCGTCGGCGCCGGCAGCGCCCGGTTCGGTGAACCGGGCTACAGATTCGTGCCGGCGAACGAGGCCTCGTGCGGCGCCACGGTCGGCTTGCCGACGTCGAGCTGGATCGACTCGTGGGGAACCAGCGGGATGTCGCGCGGGGACTTCGTCCACGGCTTGTCGTTGACGAACGCGCTGACCTTGCCCTTCTCGCCGGCCACCTGTGTGCCGCTCAGGGGTTGGTTCCACTCGTCGAAGAAGTTGCCGAGCGTGTACACGCGGGCGGACGGCGACTCAATGTGGATGATGCCGTCGCTGGCGTGGGTGTGGAGCCAGTAGTAACACTGCTGCGCTCCGTAGAACGGACCGTACGGGGTCTGCTGCGCCACCGGCCCGACCATCCCGATCGCCGCGGGGAGCGCGCGCGGCTGACCGTTCACATACACCTGGAGGTGGGAGTGGATGTGGTAGGCGAGCTGCTCGATCGGGGCGCATTGCACGCCGTCGACGGTGGCGCCTTGGGACGTGGTTCCCGCCGGCGCGAGGTCGGGCCCCTGCTCGAGCGGGATGCCCTCGGGGCCGAGTTCGGTCTTGCCGCCGGTGGCCGAGGTAGTCGAGGTCGCGGCGGTCGTCGAGCTCGTCGCAGGCGCGCTGCTCGAGGACGCCGACGAGGATGCCGCGGCCTGACTGCTCGTGCTCGTGGTGCTGCTGCCGCCGCATGCCGCGAGCAGTGCCGCCGACGCGAGCGACAACAGGATCAGGACGCGGCGCGCGTTCATCTACGACGCAAGGTAGCAGATGTACTGCGGTACCCCCGCCGCAGTCCACGGTGATAACTTGCGGCGCGTGTCCGAGTCCGCGCCCGCCGTCGATCTTCCGATGACGACAGCCATCGAGCTGCCGGGAATGACGATTCGCGAGAACCTCGGCGTCTGCTACGGGCTCGTGGTCAGGAGCATGGGCTTCACCGGTGGCGTGGCCGCCTCGTTCAAGGGCCTGCGTCGAGGCGAGATCCCCGAGTACACGCAGCTGCTCGAGGACTCCAGACGCCACGCGATCGATCGGATGTCCGACAACGCTCGGCTGCTCGGCGCCGACGCGATCGTCGCCGTTCGCTTCGACTCGTCCGAGATCGGTAACCAGTTCACAGAGATCGTCGCGTACGGAACGGCCGTCAAGGTCGACCGCACCCCGTAACCCCGGCCATGTTGCTGGGCGACGCCGAGCGCGAACAGCTCTACGAGACGCTCAAGCGCCACGCCGCCGAAGGGCGACTCGACATCGCCGAGCTCGAGCGCCGGGTGGCGCTGGTGGCGAACGCGGAGACGCGCGAGGCCGCGGCGGCGGCGGTGGTCGACCTGCCGGCGCTTGCCGGCGTCAGCGAACCCGCCCGGCGACCCCGCCGCGGGCGTGGCCACGGCGAGGTCGACAAGCCAGGTCCTGACTGGCAGCCCACCAGCGAACGGTTCCGGGATCCGCGCACGCGCCGGGTACTGCGCGTGTGGGTCGATCCCGCCGGTGAGCGCCACTACGTGGCGGAGTGAGCCGCGCGCTAGCGCGTCGCCTTCTTGATTTCGCTCCTGGCCTTCCCGACGGCGTTCTTGGCCTTGCCCTTTAGCTGCTCGCCGGCGCCCTCGGCCTCGGTGTTCCGGTTGCCGGTGGCCGCTCCGGCCGCCCTCTTCAGCCGGCCCTTGACCTCTTCCGTCTTGCCTTCGGCTCGTTGCGTCCGATCTCCCATCGCTACTCCCTTTCTCCGGGGTCTCTTTAGCGATGGCTACCCCGGCCCGACGGTGCCGACGCGCGCGAGTGACGTACGACCGCGGACAAGAGCCGCGGCCAGTGCTCGGCGAGCGCCTCATGGCTCATGAACAGCCCGAGGTGTCCGCCACGGCTCGTGTGACGCGTGATCGAGTCCGCGGGCGTCGACGCGTGGTCGGCGAGCGCGAACACCTGGTCGGGCGGGGTGATGTGGTCGGTGGCGCCCGCGAGCAGGTTGAGCGGCATGTCGATCCGGCTCAGATCGACCTTCTCGCCGCGGACCTCGAGCGTTCCCGAGATCAGCGCGTTGTCGCGGAACAGGTTGCGGACGATCCACAGGTAGAACTGGCCAGGGACGTCCTGGGTGTGCTTGAACCAGTCCTCGAACTCCTGGTAGCGCGCGACGTGGGCCGGGTCGTCGAGGTTGAGCAACAGATCGATCTGGCGGGAAACCTCGGCGCCGGGCTGGATCATGATGAACCCGGTCAGCATGTGGCGGCCGTGGAGGATGCCTCCGCCGGACGCGACCAGCGCCTCGTAGAACCGCAGATTGCCGTCGGGCGCGACGCGGCGCATGACCTCGTGGATCACCGGCTCGCCGCCGTGGAAGTCGATCGGAGCCCCCGCGATCGTCAGCGTGTTGATCCGCTCGGGGTGGAGCGCGGCGTAGATCGTCGCGAGCCACCCACCCTGGCAGTCGCCGATCAGGTTGACGCGCCCGCCGCAGTGCTCGACGGCGCGATCGACGACCTTGATGTAGTCCTCGATCGACGCGTTCGCGGTCTCGGCCGTCGCGCCCACCCAGTCGAGCGACAGCGCGCGCTCGAGGCCGGCGGCGATGATCGTCCGCATCTGGCTCTGCTCAGGCGAGTAGTCGACGATGCACGAGTCGTGGCCGGCCTGCGGCGGCAGCACCAGCGTCGGCACGACCCGGCGCCTCGAGACCGAGAAGTCGCGCAGCCGCGCGAGCGGGCCCTCGAACACGATCTCGTGCGGCGTGGCCCAGGACGGCGCCCGCCGTTCCGAGGTCACGGCGAGCCAGCGCGGGAAGTCGAGCGCGGCCGGACCGCGCTGCAAGGTCGTGGCCCAGCACTTGCCGAGTCCTTCGAGGGTGGCGGCGCCGGCGTCGAACCAGCTGTCGAGAAGCCCCGAAGCCATACCTGGCGAAGGAACCGGGGGACATTGCGGCACAACGGTCATATTCGACCTCCTTGCGAAGAAACTGCGAAGTACCAGCGAAATACCGTTAAACGGTGAAGCACCGGCGGTAACCCACCGGTGCTTCTAAATAACGTCTATTAGCGCACGCTACTAACGCACGCCGACGGATGCTCTACTTGAGGAACGCGCGCGCCGTCGTCGAGTAGGAGCTGGCGAGCTCCTTCGAGACGTCGGCCTGAGCCTCGATCAGGCTCTTGAGCCACTCCTGCTGGGTGACGCCCGCGAGCTTCAGCTGGAGCTCGACGGTGCGGTCGACGGCCTTCTCGTACGAGTCGAGGTACAGGTTGCCGGCCTTGCGGGCGGCGGCGAGCACCTGCTCGCTCGAGTCCTTGATCTGCTCGAACGCGCTGTCGAACGTCGGGACGCCGGTCTTGGTGGATGTGGTGGTTGCCATTAGGTGTCTCCTGAGTCTTCTGTTCCGGGTGTGTGCTTGCAGATTAGCACATACATAGCAAGCGTGCAAGCGATGTCTGTGCTTGCCGGTTAGCGGCTGCCTTGCAAGCAGCTAGCGAGAGGTACGCCCGCCGCGGCGAACGGTTACGTCCCCGCCGGCAGCGGCCGGGGCGTAGGCTGGCCCGGCCCCGTATTCAACAACCGAGGAGCTCAACGTGACCGACCACGTCTATTCCGTCAG
Organism: uncultured Solirubrobacterales bacterium; assembly: GCA_963755525.1. GTDB lineage: Bacteria > Actinomycetota > Thermoleophilia > Solirubrobacterales > Solirubrobacteraceae > Palsa-465. The sequence goes on from CAVWKC010000006.1 coordinate 35,648, forward strand.
CGAGATCGTCGGGTCGTCCCCCGAGAGCGTCGACGATGCGATCCGGAACGCCCTCGATCGCGCGCGCAAGACCCTCCGCCACCTCGACTGGTTCGAGGTCACCGAGATCCGCGGCCACCTCAAGGACGACGGCGCGATCGACTACTACCAGGTGGGGCTGAAGCTCGGGTTCCGGCTCGAGAACTGACAGCCCGGTGTGGAGCAACTGATCGAAATCTCCGGCGAGATGATCCGCCTTGGCCAGCTACTGAAGCTCGCCGGCGCTGCCTCGGGCGGCGCGGAGGCCAAGGCCTTGATCGCCACCGGTCAGGTGACGGTCAACGGTGAGCGCGAGTTGCGTCGCGGCCGCCAGCTCCATCCCGGTGACGTTGTGCGCGTAGGCGCGGACGATCTGCGCATCGTTGCCGCCTGACTACCTTCAAGAAGTGGAGATCGCGACCTCGCGTGCGGCGGGCGCGAGGTGGACGACGCGCAGCAACCGGAGCTGCGGGTTGTAGATCGCGAGCGTCCCGCGCAGCAGCGAGGAGGCGACGACGTATCCCTGGCCGGCGTCGAGCTCGAACGACCCGTATGGCGCCGCGACACGCTTCACGATTCGTCCGGTCGCGGCGTCGACCTTCTCGATCACGCCGCCATAGCCGCTGGTCAGGTAGGCGAAGCGGCCGTCGAACGCGACGTGCTGGGGTCCCTGGCCGACCGGCACGCGGAACAGGAGCCGCCGGTCGACCGCGCCCCACACGGCCACGTCGGGACCGTCGGCCGAGGTGACCCACACCTGATTTCCTCCGGGCGCGAACGACACGTCGTGCGTGGGGAAGCCGGGATTGAACTGCCCGATCACGCGCGGATGCGCCTGCTTGGCGGTGCTGAGGATCACGATCGTGCGCGCCGACTCTCCGAGCGCGACCCAGGCGAGCTCATGCGCCGCGTCGAAGCTCAGATGGTGGGCGGCCGCGCCAACGTCGAGCGTGCTGGTCACGCGCGAGTCGCCGAGGTAGATCACGGTGACGGTCCCGCGTGCGTCGTCGGTCACGTACGCGTACTGGCCGCCGGGGGCGATCTCGGCGATGTGCGGAGTGCCGAACCCTCCGATCACACCGCGGGCTGCGAGCGTCTCTCGATCGAGCACGGTCACTTTTCCCGCCGCCGCGCTGGTGACGACGACGCTCGCGCACGCGCCGCTGTTGGCGGCGACGTCCTCGGGGTCCCGCGCCATCGCCAGCCGGCGGACCACCCGCCCGCTCGGGAGGTCGACGACCAGCACCCGGTTCTGCTGCTCGTCGGTGACGAACGCCTGGGCGGGTGGGATGGCGGCGGGCGCGTGCCGGACGGCCGGCGAGCCGACGGCCGCGACCGTCGCCGCGGTCCCCGGGCGCGATCGCTGCTGCGACTCGTGGTGTGACCCCCCGCCGCATCCCGCCGCCATCGCCCCCAGGATCACCGCGGCGAATGCCGAGCGCCTGGTCATTTCGCCGAACCCTGTGCCGTGCAGCACCACCCGTCGAGCTGCGGAAAGGCGCGTGGAACGCCGCCGCTCGAGAACTGATCGGAGATCCGGGACACGGCCTCGATCCGGGGAGCCCCGACCACGCGGACGAACACCCACTGGTTCGCGGCCGGCCAGGTGACGAGCAGCCAACGGCCGTCGGGCGACCAGCTGACCGCTGTGACACCGGGGCCGGCGAGCGCCTGCCGCAACGAGCCCTCTGTCCCGACGACGACCTCGCGGCCGCCCAGCACGAGCGCGAGCGAGCGGCCGTCGGGTGACAGCGCGCCGTCACTCGCCGCGGCGGGGAGCGCGAATGTCGAGGTCACCGCGCCGCCGGCCGCGTACGTTCTTGCCTCCCGACGGGAAAGCACGAGCAGGCGCCGCCCATCGTCGGACCAAATCAGCTCGAACGGCCTCGGGCCGGGCGCGGTCGACCAGACGACGGCGCCGTTATCGCCGTCGCGGACTACCACGCGGCCGCTCGCGGTCACGTACGCCAATTCGTACGGACCGGCGGCGCCGGCCGGCCGCCACGCCGGCGCGACGTGCGCGACCCCGGTCGCGAGCAGCCGATCGCCGGTGCCGTCGCCCGCGACCACGCGGAGCGTCCCCGCCGACAGGTACGCGACTCGGTAGCCGCTCGGCGAGTACCAGCGTGGATCGCTGACCGCCGGCCGCGCGAGCGCCCAGCGGATCGTGCCCTGCGGGTCGACCGCCGCCAGCCGGTCGCCGGATGCGACCGCGACGAACAGCCCGTGCGGCGACCAGCTGGCCTGCGACCAGGGACCGAGGCGACGGGTCGAGCCGTCGGCGGCGGCGGTCCACGTGCCGCCCGGACCGGAGACGAGGATCCGGCCCGGCGAGGGGAGCGAAAACAGCGCCGGCGCTGCGTGCCGCTCGCCGAGCGCTCGGGTGATCAGCCGTCCGACCGAAGCGCCGGCCGGCGAGAGCACGAGTGCCGCGATGACCACCGCGGCCGCCGGCGCGGCCGCAAGGCGCCACCGAGGGCGCCTCCGCGCGACCACCGGCTCCCGCTCGAGGTAGGCCGAGCGCACGACGTCCCAGGCGCGGCTCTCGGCGCCGATCTCGTCGGGCGCGCGGAACTCCCGTAGCCGCTTCTTGACCTGTGAGGTCAACGTTCCATCTCCCGCAGGCGGGTCTCGAGCGTGTCGAGCCCGCGGCGAAGCCGGGAGTTGACCGTTCCCCGCGGCAACTCGAGTGCGCGCGCGATCTCGCCGGGGCTGTACTCGAGTAGGTAGCGGAGCACGATCACCGCCCGGTGTTCGGGTGACAGCGACGCCAATGCGGCCAGCACCTCCCGCGAGTAGCGGCCGAGCTGGATCTCAGGTGGGGAGGCCGGGTCGGCGGCGGCGTCGGTCGTCTCACGCCGCGCCGACCGCGCCCGCGCCCAGTCGATCGCGCGGTTGGCGACGATCGCGCCGAGCCACGGACCGAAACGGCGCTTTCGATCGAACCGGTCAAGCCGGCGGATCGCGGCCGCGAACGCCTCCTGGGCGATGTCCTCGGCGGCGGCATGATCGTGGACGATCAGAAATGCGGCGCGGTACGCCCGTGGCCAGAAGCGGTGGAACAGCGCCTCGACGTCGGCCTCGGACCCGGCTAGCGCCCCGCGGATCAGCGCCTGTTCGGACCGCGGTGGGCGGGCGCGCGGCTGCCCGAGCTCGCCGGTGACCGCGAGGCTCTCCGCCACGGCCGGCACGGGTTCACCCAACCTGGACACGATCGACGGACATCGTCTCCCTTACGGATCGGGTCGCGCAAGAGGTCCCTCCCAGCGCGTCTCGCCGTCATCGATGATGGGGGTGGGAGCGAGGCCGAGACGCCTCGCGACGCCCATCGATGCCTGGTGGTCCGGGTGGATGTAGGCGGTGATCGTTTTGATGCCCTGAGTCCGGAGCCACTGCACCATCGCGCCGGCGGCCTCGGTGGCGTAGCCGCGGCGCTGGCGGGCGGCGCCGATGACCCATGCGATCTCGGCTTCCAGGCGGGCATCCCGCGTGGTGAGCGTCGCCTGCACGGTGCCGACCGCGATCCCGGTGTCGCGCTCTCGGGCGATCCAGTTGAGCCATCCCTCGCGGCCGTCCGATGAATGGCCGACCGCTTGGCGCGCGTATCGCGCGCGGAGCCGTTCGAGCGAGGGAGGCGCGGCACCGGTGAATTCGTACAGCGCCGGGGCGCTCAGGACCTCGACCATCTCGGCGGCGTGCTCGACTCGCAACGGCTCGAGCGTCAGGCGCGCCGTTTGGAGCGGCTCGGCAGCGGGCCAGTCCACGTCTCGAACCGTACGACGATCCAAAACCGCGCCCACGCGAGGCGACTCAACGTATTAGATAGAACGTTCTACTTGTGATACGGTGGCGTGCCTCGATGCCGACCGCCACCGCCGCCGCCACCGCCACCCGCGACCGGATCCCGACCCGCGATCGGATCATCTACGCGAGCGCCGAGCTGTTCCGCCGGCAGGGCTACGCCGGGACGGGGCTCAAGCAGATCGCGACCGATGCCCAGGCGCCGTTCGGCTCGCTGTACCACTTCTTTCCCGGTGGCAAGGAGCAGCTCGCCGACGAGGTGTTGCGGATCGGCGGGCGCTTCTTCCTTGCGCTGTACGAGGCGATTGCCGACGGCGCCCCGGACCTCGTCACCGCCGTGTCCGACTTCTTTGCGGGCGCAGGCGAAACGCTTGCGGCGAGCGACTACGCCGACGCCTGCCCGATCGCGACCGTCGCCGGCGAGATCGCAAGCACGCGCGAGGTGCTTCGCGGCGCGACCGCGGACGTGTTCGAGTCGTGGCTGGCGGCCCTCGCCGAGGACGCGATCGAGGCCGGCGTCGACGCCGAGCGAGCCCGGCCACTCGCGCTGAGCGTGCTGGCGCTGCTCGAGGGAGCGTTCCTGCTCAGCCGGTCGACGCGGAGCCTCGACCCGATGAAGGCTTCATCAGCGGCAGCCGTCGCGCTGGTCGCGGCGGCGCTGCCGGAATCCACGACCCCGGAGATCCGCCCATGATCCACAAGCGAAGCCTGATCGCCGGCGCCGGCGCGGCGATCGCCGCCCGTGCGCTGCTGCCACGCGTCGCGCTGCTTAAGCTGCGCCGCGATGTCCGCCGGCTCAACGCCGGCGATGTCGAGCCGGTGCTCGCCGGGTACGCCGACGACGCGGTTCTGCATTTCAACGAGGGCCCGCACCGGTGGTCGGGCGATCACCGCGGCAAGCCGGCGATCGAGCGCTTCCTGCGCGAATTCGCCGGCGCCGGGCTTCAGGGCGAGATCCGCGAGTTGTGGATCGGTGGCCCGCCGTGGGCGATGACGCTGATCGCGCGGTTCGACGATCGGGCGGTCGGGCCGGACGGCGAGGAGTTGTACGCCAACCGGGTCGTGATCGTCGCTCGGACCCGGTGGGGCAAGATCGTCGAGCACGACGACTTCTACGTAGACACGGCGCGGATCGTCGCGTTCGACGAGAAGCTGCGCGCGCTCGGGATCGGACCGGCGGCCCCAGAGCGCCCGGCGCCCGCCGTGGCTTAGCCCATCACGGTCCGATCACCGCTTGCGCCTGGGTCGTGTGCGCGACGAGCCGGCCGTCGTCGTCTCGCAGTTCGGTCTCGACGACGATCACCGACTTGCCGACCCGCAGCGGCCGGGAGGTCGCGGTCACGTGACCGTCGCGAACGCCGCGCAGGAAGTTGGTCGACGACGAGATCGTCGCGGTACCCGCGCCGGCGGGCAGGTTGAGGAAGGCGCACGTGCCGGCCATGTTGTCCGCGAGTGACATCAACGCGCCACCGTTGAGCGCGCCGCCCGCCGTGCACAGCTCCGAGCGCCACGCGAGTCGCCCGATCACCTCCTCGGGGCGTGCTGAGAGCACCTCGATCCCGAGCGTGGCGATGAACGGCACCACCGCGAGCAGATCCGCCAGCGAATGATCGGGCGGTGATCCGGCGGACTCCATGCCCTCACTCTACGTTCCAGCCGAAATACACCTCGGTCCTGCACAGCCTGTCGCCCCTGAACGTCAGCACCTCGGTGTTGCGCCCGGTGTGGCCGTCGGCGTGCTTCACCTGGTATGTGACGATTACCTCCTCGCCGGATTGCACGAGGCGAACGAAGTCGAACTGCTGCCCGCCGCCCGCGGCCGGCCAGCAACGGTCGAAGTAACCGGCGCGGTCGAGCCCCACGTCGACCGGGCTCGAGAACGAGAAGTCGTCGGTCAGGAGCCGCTCGATCGCGGCGCGGTCTCCGGACGCGAACGCTTGGTACACCTCGCGCGCGCGTTCGGGTAGATCATGCGTGGGCATCGACGGCACTCTCATGCGTGGGCATCGACGGCACTCCTCTCGTTGGACTGCCCGTCACAAATAGACCCCCGGCCGGGAGCTAAGTCATCGATGGGCGCCTGGGAGGCTTAGCTCCTTGGAGTACTGCCAGAGCGCCTTGTCGAGCGTGCGGATGCTCACGCCCGCGTCACGCGCGATCTGCCGGCACGCGGCCAGGTACCCGAGCCAGAAGCTCACCGGGTACTGCGACCGGGGCTCGACTCCGAGCGACTCGAGCGCCCGGACGTCGAGGATCGGGTAGTCGTCGGGGAACGCGAAGTACAGGAGCGTGGACGCGGTCGGCACCCCGACTCCCTCGAGTTCGAGCAACGATGTGATCCGGATCGTCTCATCAGTCGCCGCCAGTGCTCGACCGGTGGCGTCGACAACTGCGCCTTCACCGTTGGCTGCGACCTTGGGGCGGCTGCGGACGGTCTTCCAGGCGCAAACCTCGATGAACTCCGCGCGCGTGTAGTACCCCCGGACGCGCGCCGCCGCGCCGACCGCGAGATGGGAAGGGTCATCGATGCCCGGGAAGCGGGCGGCGAGCCCCTCGATGTCCGCCGCCGGGAACCGAAGGGCGAAGTTCAGCGCCGGTCGCCGCCGCCGAAGATTTGAAGGAAGAACAGGAAGACGTTGAAGATGTCGAGGAAGATCCCGGCCGCGATCGGAACGGCTGCGTAGTTGTTCGCGCGGCGCAGCCGGTTGAAGTCGATGATCGTGAACCCGCCGAAGATCACGAGCCCGAGCACGCAGTAGATGATGTTCGAGTGCGGGATCGAGACGAAGATCGTCACGAGCCCGAACACGATCAGGGCCAGCAGCGCCCAGAACAGGGTCCGGGCGAACACCGACAGGTCGCGGCGCGTCGCGTAGCCGAACGCACCGCAGCCGGCGACGAACCCGCCGGTCGCGCCGGCGGCCTGCCACAGCGCCGCGGGGTCGGCGTGCGCGTAGTACGCGATCACGGGGGCGACGGCGAGGCCGAGCAGCAGCCCTAGGCCGAACAGCAACGCGACCGCAAGCTGCTCGCGCCCGCGCGAGTTCGCGATGTTCAGGCCGAAGATGCAGGCGAACGCGCCGATGAAGAACAGGATCCCTGCCCCACCAGTGAGGTTGCGCCCGATGTATGCACCGAGCGCGGCGAACCCGGTGGTGACCGCGACCAGACCCATGACCTGGCCGAAGACCGCGCGCGTCTGATCGCGCGTGAGCGCGGCACCGTAGGCGGGCTGGTCGTAGGTAGACATCAGTGGCTGCTCCTGACTGCGCGTGGTGGTCCCGAAATCTGCCGCACACGGTAGACGATGGGCCACACGGGCCAAGCGTCTGTTCCGTTAGCAGTTGCCGGCCGAGTTGTCGGGGTAGAAGCGGCGGCACTCGTGGGGCCGTCGCCGGCGATTACAGCACGTCATAGCTTGACTAGTTAGAAAATAACTAATATTGTCGTGACTATGCCGACTTCAAAGATCCCGCAACCCTCGTCGCTTGGCCTGATCGTGCTGTGGCAGCTGTTCGAGGGGCCGATGCACGTGTACCGGATGCAGAAGATGTTCGAGGCGCAGGGCAAGGCCCGGGTGGTCAACGTGCGGTCGCGGGCGAGCCTCTACCAGACGATCGAGCGCCTGAAGCGCAACGGGCTGGTCGAGGTGTACGAGACCCAACGCGCGGAGGGGTACCCCGACCGGGTCGTGTACGCGATCACCGACGAAGGGCGCGTGGTCGCGCGCGAGTGGCTGCGGGAGATGCTCCGCAACACCGAGGGCGAGTACCCCGAGTTCCTCGCCGCCGTGTCGATCCTGTTCGGTCTGCCGCCGGACGAGGCGCGGTCCGAGCTCGAGCTCCGGGCCGAGAAGCTGGAGTCCGCGTTGGCCCTCACCGAGCAGTCGCTCGCGGACGCGCCGGCAGCGCTGCCGCGTCTGTTCTTGCTCGAAGAGGAGTACCGCAAGGCGATGCTCGCGGCCGAGCTCTCGTGGGTCCGGGGCGTGATCGACGACCTGCGTGAGGGACGGCTGACCTGGAGTGAGGAGTGGCTGCGCGAGCTGGCCGACAAGTTCCTCCCCGCTGACGATCAACAACACGAGGAGGACCGTTAGATGACAGCGATGATCGAGGCCCGTGGGCTCACCAAGCGCTTCGGCAAGACCACCGCGCTCGACGGGCTCGACCTGGTCGCCGACGCCGGGCAGGTCGTGGCCGTGCTCGGCCCGAACGGCGCCGGCAAGACGACGTTCGTCCGCACGGTGGCGACGCTGCTACGCGCCGACGCGGGGACGCTGCTGGTCGCCGGCCACGACGCCCGCAAGGAGCCGGCCGCGGTCCGGCAGGTGATCGGGCTCGCGGGGCAGTTCGCCGCGATCGAGCCGGCGATGACCGGGCGCGAGAACCTCGATATGGTCGCCCGGTTGTTCGGGCAAAGCCGCCGCACGGCGAAGGCGAGCGCTGCCGCCGTGCTCGAGCAACTCGGGCTGGCCGAGGACGGCGATCGGCTGGCAAGGACCTACTCGGGCGGTATGCGCCGGCGGCTGGACCTGGGCGCGAGCCTCGTCGGAGCGCCTCGTCTGCTGCTACTCGACGAGCCGACCACCGGCCTTGACCCGCGCAGCCGGATCGAGCTGTGGGAGGCGATCCGGAAGATGGTCGGGGCCGGAACCGACGTGCTGCTGACCACGCAGTACCTCGACGAGGCCGATCACCTCGCCAGCCAGGTCGTAATCATCGACCACGGCAAGTCGGTGGCGAACGGCAGCCCCGCCCAGCTCAAACGCCGGATCGGCGGCGACATCGTCGAGCTCCACGTGCGCCGCGACGACGATCTCGTGCGCGTCGCCGGCATGCTCGCGCGGCTCGAACACGGCGAGGTGCACACCGACCCGGCGACCCGCCGGGTGAGCGTGCGCGTCACGTCCGGTGGCGAAGGGCTGATGACCGCGCTCCGGTCGCTCCAGGACTCGGGCGTCGAGCTCGAGGACATCGCCATGCGCCAACCGAACCTCGATGAGGTGTTCCTGTCGTTGACCGGCCGGCCGGCCGACCACAGCGGCTCGATGGCGGCCACGGCCGCCTAGCGAAAACCGAAAGGAAAAATCAAAAAAAATGACAACAGCAATCGCCCACGGCGCCGCCGGCGGGAGGACCGGGCTCGCCCGGAGCACCGCGACCGTCACCCGCCGTGCGCTCCTGCGCTACGTGCGCACGCCGCAGCTGATCGTTCTCGCCACGGTCCAGATGTCGCTGTTCTTCCTGATCTACCGGTACATGTTCGGCGGCGCGATCCACATCGACGGAATGTCGTACGTCGACTTCCTCGTCCCCGGGTTCATCACCACCGGCGTGCTGTTCATCGGGATCGGGACCGCCACCGCGATGGCCGAAGACCTCGAGCAGGGATTCGTCGACCGGCTGCGCTCGCTGCCGATCCCCCGGAGCTCGGTCCTGATCGCGCGGGCGACGGCGGACACGACGATCCTCGCGTGGGGCACCGCGTTCACCGCGGCCGTCGCCTACGCCGTCGGGTTCAGGCTCCACGGCTCGGCGCTCGACGGGCTCGCGGCGTTCGGGCTGGTGGTGCTGTTCGGGTTCGCGTTCGAGTGGGTGTTCATCACGATGGGGCTGTTCGCGGGCAACGCCCAGGCGGCTCAGGGGCTGGGGATGATCGTGTTCCCGTTCGCGTTCGTCTCGAGCGCGTACGTGCCGGTCAGCTCGATGCCGAGCTGGCTGCAGGTGTTCGCCAAACACCAACCGCTGACGTACATGGTCGACGCCGTCCGGTCGCTGACGCTCGGCCCGCACGCGCAAGCGCTGCTCGGTCACCCAACCTCGTACCTCGTCAGCCGGTCGCTGGCGTGGACGGTCGCGATCATCGCGGTGTCGCTCCCGATCGCGGTCTGGAAGTACCGCCGCGGCTGAGCGGACCTGTGTTGGCGCCCGCGTCGTATTGGTGACGTGCGCGCCACCATGGCGATACTCCTGACGATCGCGGTGGGCGCGGGCGTGCTGGCGTCCGGGTCCCGGGCCGCCGGTCCGGTTCTCCCGGCGCCGATCGTGATCACCGCCGGCTCCGTGAGCTTCGAAATCGCTCGTGACGAGCGGATCATGCGCATCCATACGGCCGGCGGCGCGCTCCCGGTCGCGACTCGCGAGTCACCGGTCGGGAGCCTGATTGCACGCCAGGTGCGCGAGTGGAGCTACGGTGGCATTTCTAGCCAGGTGGTTCCGGCGCCCGACGGGCGCGCCGTCGCTTACACGGCCACGAACGGCCGGATCCACACCACCGAAACTGTGTACATCCTGCGGCCGGGGCGGCACAGGGCAACCGCCCTCCACCACGAGACGGTCACGCCCGGCGTTTGCAACCAAGGTGCCCACGTCCAGTGGCGCGGCGTGTGGCTGCTGTACAGCAACGTCGAGAACGACATCGCTGCCGTCGACACCGCCGGCGCTCATCGAACCATCGATCTCACGCGGCTCGTTAGTCGTTTGCCCGGCGTGCGAAACGGCTTCATCGCCTACTGGAGCGGACAGCGGCCCGAGCTGTGACGAATCAGCTCCCCGATAATGGGGTACTGCATGTCAGTGAGCGGCTTGACGATCCGGCCGGGCGACGACAACGACGGCAACGCCGTGATCGAGATGTTCGACGAGGCGGTGGCGTGGCTCGTCGAACGGGGTCAAACCGGGCAGTGGGGGGCCACTCCGTTCTCCGAGCGTCCCGGGATCCGCGAGCGCGTGTATGGCTTCAGGGTCGGTGGCGGATTGCACATCGCCGAGAGCGACGGAGAGCCGGTCGGCGTGATCGTCGTCGGGCCCGCTCCGGCGTACGCTCCTCCGGCGCCGGTGCCGGAGCTGTACATCATCCTGCTGCTCAGCTCGCGCCGGCTCGTCGGGCGCGGGATCGGCGCGGCGCTTGTCAACCGGGCGATCGAGCTCGCGTATGAGCGCAAGGCGGAGATCCTCCGGGTCGACTGCTGGGCGCACGCGCCGGGGCTCGTCCGCTGGTACGAGAAGCAGGGGTTCACCCGGTCCAACCGGTTCGAGTCGAACGGCTGGCAGGGCCAGATATTCACGATGGAGCTGTGACCGCCACGCGGGTCGGGTGGCGCTGTGAAAGCTCAGACGTATGCGAGGTGAACGCCGTCGATCGACCAGATCGCGCGCGCGTCACCGCCCTGCGCCGCCACCAATGCCGGGAAGTAGTCGCGGAGGCACTGCTCGTAGGTGACCGAGCCGGCGAGCAGCTCTCGCGCTGCCGCGACGATCCGCTCGAGGTCCTCGCGGATGCGCGCGCCGGTCATGCTCGGCGTACGGGGCTCGCCGTCCGAGTCCTGCACGACGGGCGCGAGCGCGAACTGGGTGAAGCTCGCATAGCGCTCGGGGTCGGGGATGATCGAGCGGAACGGGACGCGGTTGAAGAAGAACTCGAACCAGCGCCCGCCCGACAGCGCCAGCCACGGCGTGCCGACCGCGAGCGCGGCCATGCCGAAGCCGGTGTGCGGAGCGAGGAACACATCGCATGCCCGAGCCGGCGGGCATCACCGCGATTCGCGCCGCTTTGGACGGGTCGAAACGCTGCTTCGCCGCGGCCCGCCCCGGCTCGGGAAGCTCGAGCCGGAGCTGCTGGTGGGCGACGTATCCGGCCGCGCTCGCGCTGACCACCGTCCGGCCCTGGGACACGGTCAGCAGCCGGTCGCTGGCCACGTAGTAGTCGCGCAGGCCCGGGAACAGGTCGAGCTGGACTTGCTGATGGCGCCGGTGGTCGACGAGCACCCAGTCCCAATGGCGGGGGATCGCGCCCTGCCGCGCCGCCGAGTCTGGGCACGGCTCGAGCATCGGATGCTCGACCGCAAACGTCTCGGGACACGAACGGGCAGAAGCAGGCGAGCTCGACCGAGCTGGCCGAGTTCAACACGACCGAGACCTCGCGCTCGGGGTCGGCGAGATGATGTCCGAGGCAGTAATGAAGCGCCTCGACCGCGTGGCCCACCGGCGGGGCGTAGAAGAAGTTGACGAGCAGCCGCTCGCGCGACCCGCCGCCGGGCGTTGCGGCATGTCCGCAGAGCTTGCCGATTGCCGGTTTCAAGGCTCGGGCGTACGGGAATCGAAGCGACGTGCCGCTGTATTCCTGTCGCGCGTGCGGTTTCGCGACAACGGCGTCATGGCGTAACGCCGTCATGGCCCACCATGTCGGCTCCCCGGACTGCGACGAGGAGCTCGAGATGGTGGTCAGCTTCGCCGGGCGTCCCCCGGAGGCCGAGCGCGACCGCGCGCTCGAGCGTGGACTGGCCCGGGGCGGTCCTGCCGTCGACGAGCGGCGCGATCCCGCGAGCCGTCCGTCGCAGGACTCGGCCTGACGCGCGCATCGCGGTCACGCCGTGTCGGCCATCGCCGGCGAGGATCAGTTGCGCGTCGGCGACCACGCCCGTGACGATGCCACGGGGGCGCATAATCGGCGATGTTGGACCGGTCGATCGCAATCTCTCGGGGGTGGTCAGGTGACTGACGAAGCCAAGACGCAGGCCGACCAGGTTGGTGAGATCACCAAGCTCGTCGAGGATGCGCAGGACAAGCTCGATCAGGTGGTGCGCGCGTTGCACACGCTGCGTTCAAAACAGATTGGTGAGGATCGCGAGCCCGGTGGCGATGAGCACGATTCCGCTGAGTAACTCGCTGCGGTGCTCGACGCGGGCGCCGAGCCGGGCCCCGAGCTCGAGGCCGAGGAGCGAGAGCCCGACGCTGACTGCCGCGATGACCGCGACGCTGACGGCGAGCGGAGCGCGGTAGGCGCCGAGCGCGAATCCCACGACGAGGTTGTCGATGCTGAGCCCGGCGGCGAGCAGTACGAGCCGTCCGAAGTGCGCGCTCGCGAGCGTCGACTCGCTCCCGGAGTCTGCGGCGCCGCGGTCGCCGGACCGTGTCGCCGCAATCGTGATCTCGGCGCCGACCGCGATCAGCAGCAGCCCGCCGATGATGTGCGCCGCCGAGCCGAGCGCGTGCGAGAGCTGGTGGCCGATCACCAACCCGACGACCGGCATGCCCGCCTCGAACGCGCCGAAGGCGACCGCAACTCTCGTGCGGGCGGCGCGGTCGACCCCGGACAGGCCGATCGCGATCGACGCCGCGAGGTTGTTCAGTCCAAGCGAGCCGGCCACGAGCAGCAACGCGAGAGCGTCCATCGGCGGCAAGTTAGCCCCCCGGCGCTCGACTGGAGCGTCAACATGCGGTTTGCAGTCGACCGAGAGGAGTTACAGATGGCAGGATTCCGGTTGGGGATCTATGTGTTCAAGGACGCGGAGATCGTCGATTTCGCCGCGCCGCATGGCGTCTGGTCGGTGGCGAGGCGGTATGACCCCGAGCTTGACGCGTTCCTGATCGCCGACGCGATGCGCCCCGTGCATGCCCAGGCCGGTTTCACCGTGCTGCCGAACTACAGCTTCGACGACCGACCGGCGATGGACGCATTCCTGATCCCCGGCGGATTCGGCACCCGGCAGGAGATGTACAACCGGCGCCTGCACGAGTTCATCCGCTCGCTCGACGCGGAGACGCTGTTGACGAGCGTGTGCACGGGCTCGTGGGTGTACGGGCGGATGGGACTGCTCGACGGCCTGCCGGCGACCAACCGCAAGGAGCCGGACAAGCTCGAGTCCGGACCGTCGGGGAAGGTTCCGATCGATAGGCTGGCCGACATCGCGCCGGCGTGCAAGATCAGCCGGGCGCGGGTGGTCGACGCCGGGCGGATCGTCACCGCCGGCGGGATCACGTCGGGAATGGAGATGGGCTTCCACCTGCTCCGGCGGGCGGGGTACAGCGACGAGTTCGTCGACGACGTCGCGCGCGTCATGGAGTACTCGGCCGCGTACGACCTCTACCGGGATGATGTGGAGAAGGTCGGGTGAGTGACGGGACCGACGTCCTGATCGTCGGCGGCAGTCTGGTCGGTCTGTCGACCGCGCTGTTCCTGCGCCTGCACGGCGTGAGCTGCCTCGCGGTCGAGCGCCACGCGAGCACCGCGATCCATCCGCGTGCCGGCCACTTCCAGCTCCGCACGGTCGAGATCCTGCGCGCGGCCGGGCTCGAGGAAGCGGTCCGCCGGACGGGCGAGCAGCAGTACCACCCGAACGGTGGCATCAACAACGTCGAGTCGCTCGCCGGCCGCGAGATCGCGAGCTACTTCGCGAACCTGAATGCCGGGGTCGAGGAGTTCAGCCCGACCGTGCGGCTGTTCATCGACCAGGATGCGCTCGAGCCAATCCTCCGGGGGCGTGCCGAGGAGTTGGGGGCGGAGCTGAGGTACCGGGTCGAGTGCACGTCGGTGGCGCAGGACGATTCCGGGGTCACCGCGACGCTTCGCGATCTCGATGGTGGTGGTTCTATGCGGACCGTACGCGCGAAGTACATGGTGGCCGCCGACGGGAACCGGAGCCCGGTGCGCGACCAGCTCGGGATCGTGATGCGCGGCCACGGTCTGCTATCGAACAGCGTCACGATTTATTTTCGCTCCGAGGTCGACCTCGCCCCGTTGCTCTCGGGGCGCGACCAGGGCGTCAACTACGTCACGAACCCGGTCCTGCGCGGGTTCTTCCGGCTCGATCGGAGCGGCAACCGCGGCTTCCTCGTGGTGAACCTCGTCGGCGACACGGCGCGGCCCGAGATCGTCGCGGCGTACCCTGACGCGCCGTGGGCGAACGTCGCCGAGACGATCGACGAGCCGCGGGCGCTCGAGCTGTTACGGGCGGCGATCGGAGTCCCGGGGATCCCCGTCGTGATCGAGGACATCGCGATCTGGCGGGCGGTGGCCGACAGCGCCGAGCGCTACCAGGACGGACGCGTGTTCCTCGCCGGCGACGCCGCGCACACGATGCCGCCCAACGGCGGGTTCGGCGGAAACACCGGCGTCCAGGACGCGTGGAATCTGGCCTGGAAACTCGCGCTCGTGCTGAACGGCGTGGCCGGCCCGGGACTGCTCGACACCTACGACACCGAGCGCCGCGCGATCGGCGCGCTGATGGTCGAGCAGGCGTACACGCGGTACGTGACGAGGGTCGCGCCGTACCTCGGCACCGACGGCATGCAGCCGCTCGTCGACGACTTCTCGCTGGAGATCGGGTGCCGCTGCAACTCGCCGGCGGTGGTCCTCGGGCCGGATCAGGACCCTGCGTTGCACGAGCACCCGCGCGAGTCGAAGGGCCGTCCCGGATCGCGGGCTCCCCACGTGTTCGTCGAGCGCGACGGCGCTCGGGTCTCGACGCTTGATCTGTTCGGCCGCGGCTTCGTGCTGCTGGTTGCCCCGGGGGGTGAGGCGTGGCGCAGCACTGCACTCACCGCGGCCCAGGAGCTCGGGGTGCCCGTCGACTGCCACGTGATCGGACATCCGCAGTTCCCGGCCGCCTACGGGATCGCGGACACCGGAGCCGTGCTCGTCCGCCCCGACGGGATCGTGGCCTGGCGGGCCGTCGACGACGCGAGCGCGTCGCGGGACGACGCGGTCCGTGGCGCGCTCGCACAGCTGCTCTGCCGCGCCTAGGGGACCCCGGCGATGCGGTTACATATATGTGACCTGATCGCCAAAGTTCGGTTAAGTCAGAACCGCCTCGTCATACCTCGATCGCGTCGGGGGCGCGAGCTGCCAGCGCTCCATCCAACGGTGCGTGCGCTCGAACATCTCGCGCGTGTAGGGCTCGAACACGATCCGCTCACCGGGTCCGAAACGCCGGACGTCGGCCGCCGCGCTCAGGTCTTCGGGCATCTCGTTCAGCCAGTGGCGCTTGTATGGCTCGGGCTCGAGGTCGAGCTCGGCCTGGGCCCGGCGTAGCGCGCGGAAGTAACGCTCGAGGTCCTCGGCCGAGGACTCGGCACTGACGAGAAACCCCATCATGAACGTGGTGTCGACGAGCTTGCGAAAACCCCACTGCTCGAGCAGATAGAACTGCGCTCCCCAGACGTTCGCGGCCGGGATCCCGCGGTCGCGCATCAGCCTGACGCGGTCGAACGGGAAGCCCACGAATGCCAGCTTGATCTGGTCCGGCTCGAGGAACGGCTCGAGCCCCTGGATCGCGGAGTAGTGGCTGCCCGAGTGGTAGCCGACGCCGACCTCCACGCCGGCCAGGTCCTCCGGCCGCTGGTAGTCGGATTCCGGCGCCACGAAGATCCCCGAGGTGCAGATCGAGTACGCCTTGCCCCACATCCGGCCGTGGTCGCTCGAGGCCGCGGCGTTGACGGCCCAGTGGCACGCGCCTGACACGTCGCACGAGCGCCCCCTCTCCATGTCCTCGAACGCGCCGCTGCGCGCCTGCACCGGCGCCGCGTCGGCGGGTCTGACCGAGGACGTCGTGAGCGAGGCGCCCGCCAGCCCCTGCGCCTCGAATTCGTAGTCGAGCCCCTCGTCGCGGAAGAGCCCTTTCTCCTCGGCCACCCATTCGTGGAGGCGGACGTGGGGCTGGATCAGGAACTTGGCCATCGCGCTGCTCCTCTAGTCGCCGCGTGCTCTGGACACGTAAGAAGTACCACCTTCGAGCAGCTAACGGGCATAGGACATCTCGCTGCTAGCGTGCCCGTGATGGACGAGGCCCCCGGCGTCAGGTCCGTTGGCCGGGAGGCCGAGGATCGTCGGTGGATCGCGGCCTTGGGCGCCACCGGCGCCGAGCGGGAGATGGCGGCTGCGACCCTCCACGCCATGCTCCTGCGGGCTGCCCGGTTTGAGCTGGGCCGCCGGCGCCGGACGCTCGCGGGTATCTCCCGGGAGACGCTCGACGACCTCGCGATGCAGAGCGCCGACGACGCGCTCAGCGCGATTCTCGGCAAGCTCGACGACTACAGATTCGAGAGCCGCTTCACCACCTGGGCGTACAAGTTCGCGATCCTCGAGGCCGCGGTGCGCGCGCGGCGACGCGCCTGGCAGGAGCGCGAGCTTCCGCTCGACCCGCACGCCTGGTCGATGCTTCCCACGCGAGCGCTCGGCACCACTCGCGGCGCTCTGTACAAGACCCTGCACGACGCGCGGCGCAAGTTGCGAAACGCGGTCGGAGCCGAATATGACGCCCTCATCTGATTCACGTCGCGCTACCACCGCACTGCTGGCCGGCCTGCTCGGTCCGACGGGTCCGGAGGTGACCTGCGAGCAGTGCTTCGCGCAGCTCGATGTGTATGTCGAGTCCGAGCTGGCGGGCGAGGACGCGGACGAACGCGTGCCGGGAATGCATGCGCACCTGGAGGGCTGCCCGGCCTGCGCCGAGGAGCACGACAGCCTGCGGCGAGCAGCACGAGATCGAGCTGATGACGGAAACGACCGTGACTGCGATCGACCCGGACGGATCCCGGATCACGCTCGACGGCCGTGGCGAGCTCTCGTACGGCAAGCTGCTGCTGACCACGGGCTCAGAACCGCGGCGAATCTCGGCCGCGGGAGCCGAGCTCGACGGCATCTACTACATGCGAACGCTCGCCGACTGCGACGTCCTGCGCGGTCGCCTCGCTGACAGTGGACGCGTCGTGGTCGTCGGCGCGGGGTGGATCGGCAGCGAGTTCGCCGCGTCGGCGCGCCAGCTAGGACTGGAGGTCACCGTGATCGACCCGCTTGCGGTTCCCAACGAGCAGATCTTCGGCGCCGAGATCGGCACGTTCTATCGCGATGTGCATGTTCAGCACGGCGTTGAGATGCTGCTCGAGCAGGGTCTCGAGGCGTTCGAGGGAGACGGCGCGGTCGCGCGCGTGCGCACCACAGCCGGAAAGGTCGTCGAATGCGATTTCGCCGTCGTCGGCATCGGTATCACGCCGCGGACTGGGTTGGCGAGCGACGCCGGCGTCGCGGTCGAAAACGGGATCGTCGCCAACGAGCGCCTGGAGACATCGACGCCTGGGATCTTCGTCGCCGGCGACGCCGCCAACGCGTGGCATCCGTTCTACGAGCGGCACATCCGGGTCGAGCACTGGGCCAACGCGCTCAACCAGGGGCCCGCGGCGGCGCGGGCGATGCTCGGCGAGGACGTGAGCTACGACCGGATTCCGTATTTCTTCTCCGACCAGTACGACGTCGGCATGGAGTACTCGGGCTACGCGACGAGCTGGGACGAGGTCGTGTTCCGCGGCGATCGCGAGAGTGGCGAGTACATCGCGTTCTGGCTGGCCGAGGGCCGCGTGGTCGGCGGCATGAACGTGAACGTCTGGGACGTCAACGAGGATGTCCAGGCCCTGATCCGCTCTCGTCGGCCGGTCGACGCGGCAGCGCTCCGGGACCCGGACACGCCGCTCGGTTCGCTCGCCGCCGATCCGGCCGCATAACGACGGCATAACAGCGTTACGCCCCCGTTAGCTCGCGGTCCGTACAACTGCGGCCGTGCCGACCGGCCGCACCGTTCTCACGCTCGTCGCGCTCGCCTGGGCGCCGGCGCTCGCCGGATGCGGGTTCTCGGGCAGCTCGAGCGTGTCCGAGTCGACCGGAAGCTCGGGTACCGCGCTCCAGTTCGCCGAGTGCATGCGCTCGCACGGCGTGCCGCAGTTCCCCGACCCGGGCGAGAGCGCAGCGCCCGCGTTCGGCCCGGGCTCTGCGCTGAAGTCCTCGCCGGCGTTCGGGTCGGCCGTCACGAAATGCAACAAGCTGGTGCCCGGGGGCGGCCCGAGTGCGTCAGCGGCGCCGGCGCCGTCGGCCAGCGACGTCCGCGCGGCGCTCGTGTGGGCTCAGTGCGTCCGCAAGCACGGGGAGCCGAACTTCCCCGACCCGTCGACGAGCGGCGCCCATACCGGCCTGTTCTTCCGGGGGATCGTGTTTCCGGTCGGCTCCGACTTCGACCCGCAGGCGCCCGCGTTCAAGCAAGCCCAGGCGGCATGTGGTTTCGGTCCGGGTGGGCGCAAAGGGCCTCCGCGGGGCGGAGGGGCTCACGGGGGCTAACCCTAACCGTCGACCTTTCGGTCAGATCTCGAACACTCTGCGGCGAGCTCGACATGCCGCCGGAGGCGACGGCTAGGCTTGCCCGCCGTGAGCATGATCTTCGATCCCAAGGAAGAGCTCGATCACATCGCGGAGTTCGCCGATTCGGGGGTCCGGGTGTTCCAGCGCCAGGGCTCGCTGGTGGGCATCCCGGGGACCTACGGGCTCAAGAGGTGGCTGTACACGAAGTGGCACAACAGCGGAAACGCGGTCTACACGTTCGTCGGGTCGCTGTTGGCGATCGGGCTGAGCGGATTCTGGGCGTATCTGGTCAAGCAGCCGCTCGTGTTCCCGAGTCTCGGTGCGACCGCGTTCCTGATCTTCGAAACGCCGATGGCCGAGGTCGGGACGCCGCGGAACACGATCATCGGACACAGCGTCGGCGTCGCCGCAGGCCTCCTCTCGCTGGCGATCTTCGGGCTGTTGAGCGCTCCGAGCGTGTACGTGTCCGGGGTAGGGCTGAACCGGGTGGGCGCGATCGCGCTCGCGGTTGCGCTGACGGGCGGCGTGCTGCGGCTCCTGAGATCGGCGCACCCGCCGGCGGGGGCAACCACGATCATCGTCGCCTCCGGGCTGCTGGCCAAGCCGCATCAGATACTCGACATCCTGATCGGCGTGCTACTGCTGACGATCGCCGGGTGGTGCCTGAACCGCGCGATGGGCGTACCCGCGCCCAAGTGGGCGGCGCCGCGCTGAGGCGGTCCACGGGTTTGACACGTCGGTGGCGCTGGCGTAGAAACCGCTGTATGCGTCGCGCTGGAGATACTGAGTAGCCCGGCGTTGGCGTCGGTGACCAACCTCGAGCAGGCTCGCCGGGCGCATTCCGAGACGACGTCGGCCGCCATACGGGTGCTCGAGCTGGACCCCGATCTCGGGGGCGGGATCGACAGGGTTCAGTGGCCGCTCGCGGTCGCCGCATCGCTGGCGCCCGTGTTCGAGTTCGAGCGCGGTCCCTGGCGGTTCTCGCCGCCCCCGGATCCCGCCACCTTCGGCGCGCTGCTGCTCGATGGGCTGATGATCATCCGCATCAACGCCGACACCCGTGCGCACATCGAACTACTCGGCGCCGGCGATGTGATCAGCCCGTGGGTCGGCTCCGGGCAGGAGCTGACCGTGCCGTCGGTCGTGGCCGCCTCGGTCGTGTCCAAGGCGCGCGTCGCGCTGCTCGACCGCCGGTTCGCGATCAGGACGGCGCGCTGGCCGGAGATTCACGCGGCGCTGATGCACCGGTCGATCGTCCGTGCGCGGCGACTCAGCCTGCAGTCGGCGGTCAACGCGCTGTCGCGGATCGAGGAGCGGCTCGAGGTGACGCTCTGGGAGCTCGCGTACCGGTTCGGCCGGGTCACGCCGGACGGGATCATGCTCGACCTGCCGCTCACCCATTCGCAGATCGCGGAGATGGTGGCCGCCCAGCGGCCGTCGGTGAGCACCGCGTTCACGCGCCTCCAGGATCACGGGCGAATCGTGCACACCTCGCGCCACCGCTGGCTGATGATCGGCGAGCCGCCGTCGACGCTGTCGTCGCTGGCGCAGCAGAGCGGGCTCGCGCCGTAGGGCCCGTGCCCTAGATCAGAGGGTCGGTGCGCGGCCGCAGTAGTAGACGGCGAACCGGGGGGTGCCGGGAGCGGCGGAGGAGGCGGCGGGGAGCGGGAAGCAGCGTTGCTCGATTCCCACGAGCCGCGGGTCGGTGACCGTCGGCGACTGGATCACGAGGTGGAAGTCGCCCTTGGCGATCATCGACCTCAACTCCGCCCCCGACGGTTCGGGGATCGTCCCCGTGAACCCGCCGATCGGGACCACCTCGCGGCCGCTGTCGTAGATGAACGGCGCGGCCACGGCCGAGGTCTGCGTCGCCATCAGATCCGGCTGGTTGCGGGCCGCGGTCTCGATCGCCGGGAGCAGCGCCTCCGTCTGCCTCGCGACGCCCCCAAGGTTCCGGGCGATCGCCGACTCGCCCGCGCCCTCGAACGGGGTGTCGAACGGTCCGAACCGCTCGCTGACGACCGAGATCGACGCTGCCGCGGGAACCGCGAGCACCGCGACGAGCGCGAGCGCGAGCGCGCCCGCGCGGGTCAGCATCCGCACCGGTATCAGCAGTGCCGCGACCGCGGCGACGCCGATCACTCCGACCACCTCCGGTAGCCAGGAGACGACGCCGACGCCTTGGGAAGGAAGCAGCCAGATCGCGTACACGCAGGTCACGGCGACCGTGGCCGCGACCACACGCCGCGCCGCCGGTTCCGTGCGGTGCTCCCAGGCGAGGGCCACGCCCATCCCGAGCAGCGACGCGATCGCGGGTGACAGCGCCGCCAGGTAGTACGGGTTGATCGTCGTGCTCGCGCTGAACACGATCAACAACACGACCAGCCACGTTCCCCACATGGCGGTGGCGGCGCGGATCAGTTGATCCCCCCGCCGGCTCGCGAGCACGCAGGCGACGAGTGCGACCAGCGCTGCCGGAATAAGCCATGCCGTGTCGTGACCGTCGACGCCGTTGAGCAGCCGGTCCCAGCCCGGCTGGGTCGAGCCCAGCGTCAGACCGATCGCCTTGGTCAGTAACTGGTTGGGCGACGCCTGGTCGATACGGCCGAAGCCGTTGTAGACGAACACCTGGTGGAAGATCGAGTTGTTGCTGCTGCCGTCGACGTACGGGCGGTGACTCGCCGGCCACAGCGACACGAACACCATCCAGGCAAGTGACACGGCCGCGACCACCACCCCGGCCGCGCCGAGGCGCGCCAGCCTGCGACCCACGGACTCGCGCGCGCCGACGAGATAAGCGAGCGCGAGCGCGGGCAGGACCAGCCACGCCTCGATCATCTTGGCCTGAAACGCCAGGCCGACGAGGATCCCCGCGACGACCAGGCTCCGCAGCCGGCCCGACAGGATCGCACTTACCGTCGCGTCGGCCGCCAGCAACAACAGCAGGATCATCAGGGTGTCCGGGATGTTTCCGCGGTTGAGCAGCACGGTCGCCGGGGACACGACGAGCACCGCGGCGGCCACGATCCCGGCGAGCGCCCCGGACAGGCGGCGGACGACGCGGTACAGAACGAGCACGCTCGCCATTCCCTCCACGACCTGCGGCGCCACGATCGCCCAGGCGTGCAACCCGAACACGCGCACGGACAGCGCCTGCACCCAGAATGCGCCGGGGAGCTTGTCGATGGTGATCGTCCCGGTGGGGTCGAACGCGGCGAACACGAAGTCGTGCCAGCTCATCGACATGCTGCGTACCGCGGCGGCGTAGTAGATCTCGAGGTTGCCGTATGCCCTCCATCCGTACAGGAACCCCGCCACGACGGTGAGACCGAGCAGCGCCGGCCGCGCCCACCCGGGTTGGTCCTCGGGTGATCGCCACCATGCGCCGATGCGGACGCGCGTCACCGAACCCCGGCGCGTGCCCGATACGGGTGCCATGCGCCGAAGCGTACGCGCCGGCTCCGTCGATCTCTCGAAAGAGAGGGCCTAACCGGGTCCGGGTGCCCGCGCGGCGGCCCGGACGCCCCGCGCACGATGGTCGGGCGCCGGGACGCTCTCCATCGCCGGCCGGCGGTGGGGTGGGTGTTGCTCGTACCACGCTGCGTACCGCTTCGCCAGTGGAGCTGCGCTGATCCCGTGCGCCACCACCGAGACGCCGACGGTCAGATACGTCGCGAGCAGGATGGTGTTGGATCCGGCCAGGTGAGCCTCCTGGATCGTGATCACCGCGAACACGATCGAGGCCAGACCGCGTGGGCCGAACCAGCCGAGGAAGGCAACGGTCTGCCGACTGGCGCCGGTGCGGATCATCGCGACCGCGACGGGAAGCATGCGAACGATGGTGAGACTGAGCACTGCGTAGAGCGCCGCCTGCCACGTGACGTGCTTGAGCGCGGTCCCGAGCAGCACCGCGCCAAACGTCAAGAACGTGAGCCCCCCGAGCACGTCACCGAGCTCCTCGTTGAGCCGTGAGGCTTCCTCGGACTCGTGCGAGGCGAGCGCTCCGAACGCCGCCCCGGCGAGGAACGCCGCGATGAAGCCCGAACCGCCCAGCGCGGCGGCGATCCCGTAGGCGAGCGCGGCGCCGGCGATTGGGATCACCTGAAGCCACGGCGCGCTGATCAGATCGCGGCGACGCCCGATCGTGACGACCGCGGCGGTCACCAATCCCGCGGCGGCGCCGCCGAGAATCCCATAACCGATCTCCTCGAGGACGATCGTGATCGCGTGGTGGCTGGTGGTCACCTTGTCGTCGATGTCAGCCGCCGCGAGCGCTATCAGCAGCAGCGGAACGCAGATGCCGTCGTTCAGCCCGCTTTCGACGTTGAGTCCCTGCCGGATGCGGGATGGAAGTCGCGGCTCAGTGACGACCGCCTGTCCGAGAGCGGCGTCGGTGGGCGCGAGCAGCACCGCCAGGACGAGCGCTTCCGCGGTGTTGAGGTTGGGGAAGATCACGATCGCGAGGATCGCGCCGACGACGATCGTCAGTGGAAGTCCGATGCCGAGCAGGCGCAACGGCACCGCATATTCGTGCCGCAGCAGGCGCAACTTGATGCGAGAAGCGTCGGCGAACAGGACCACGGCAAGCGTCGCCTCGGCCAGCGTGCGCACGGTCGCGCCGGCCGGCGCCACGGTCACCTCGCTGGTCACGAGCGGTCCGACCAGGAGCCCGATCAGGACGAACGCCATCGCGGGCGTGAACATCGTGTTCGTGAGGCGCCGCGACACTCCCGCCACGAGGAGCAGGGCCGCGCCGACAATCGCGAGCTCCCATTTCACAGGATGAGGGAAGCGCTTGGCCGCGCTCTGCCGCCGTGCTCCGTTGCCATGACTACGTCTATCGCGGCTGGCTCACGCCGCCATCACCCGATCAGGATGAGGCGAAGCACCGGAGACCCGGCCTCGTGGTCCGGGTCAGATCCAGGCCATCTCGGTGGCGCGGATGACGGCCTGGGTGCGGCTCGCGACCTCGAGCTTGGCGTGGACGTTGTGCAGGTGGCTGCGCACCGTGCTGACCGACAGATGCAGATCGGCGGCGATGTCGACATCGCGTTTGCCGTCGGCGACGAGTCGAAGGACCTCGGTCTCTCGCGACGACAGTGGCGAGCGCTCGGCTCGCCGGCGTGGGCCGAGGGCTTGTGGCTGATCGAACACCGCGTCCCGCAGCGCGTCCAACGGGAGCTCCCAGTCGGCCGCCAGCCGCAGCATCGCGGTGCGGTCGACCGCGTTGCCCTGGGCGTGGTGGGCGACCATGTCCCCGAGGCGCACGAGCGACGCCGGCTCGCCGGCGGACTTCGCGCGGTGATGCCGGAAGACTGCGTTGACGAGCCCCTCGGGGAGGCCCCATCGCTCGAGCAGCAGTCCCCCGAGGCTCGCGTGGTCGACGCCGAGCTCACGCTGTTCCTGGCGAGCGCGTTCCTCGGGCGTGCAGCGGGCGGAGGTCGGCGGGACGTAGTCGGGCCGGGCCCGAGCGAGCAAAAGCTTTCCGACGTCGTGGAGCAGCGCGGCGGCGACGAGGTTCTCGGTTTCGAACGGCCTGGTCATGCTCGCGAGCCGCTCCACGGCGCGGGCGACGGACAAGGAATGGAGCCGGCATCGGAGCAGCAACGCGTCGAAGCTCGTGTGCCACGGAAACGCCGCGCGCGGGAGCGACGCGACCGTGTTCGTGATCTCGTCGCGGCGCAGGACCGCCACCGCGTCGCTCACGTTAGCGATCTCGGTGTGGCCGGGGACCTCCTGCGCGCGGCGCAGCACCGCGAGCGTCAGACCGATGTCACTCTCGATCGCCTTGACCAGCGCGCTGCGTCGGTCCGTGATCATCGCCGGCGCGGCCAGGACCCGGTCGCACGCCGGCGCGAACGCCGGGACGACGTCGAACCGCGCGAGCGCGCTGCGCAGGTCGCGAACGCGCGCGGGCGCCCCGTGGACCGTGTCGCGCGGTCGCTCGGTCGGCGGATCCCCGTCTCGCGCGGGCGTCTGACGAGGGCGCTCGTCCTTGCCGGTGATCGCAGCCACGAGGGAATCGGCGACCCGCGGGTCGAACTGAGATCCGCGATGCCGGCGCACGTACTCGAGCGCGCCCTCGGCGCCGAGCCCGCGGCCGTCGGGCCGGTCCGTGGCGAGGGTCACGAACGCGTCGCACACCGCCACCACGCGGCTGGCCAGCGGAATCGCTTCGCCACGGAGGCCATCGGGGTAGCCGGCGCCGTCCCATCGCTCGTGGTGACCGCGCACGATTGCGGCCGCCGCGGCCATCGTCGAGAGCGACTGGAGCAGCTCGGACCCGATCACGGGGTGGCGGTTCAGCAGTGCCTGATCGCCGGCGGACAGCGCGCCCGCGTTCAGGATCACGTAGTCGGGCAGGCTGATCATCCCGATGTCACGCAGGCGCGCGCAGACATCGACCGCCATCCGTTCGTGCTCGTCGAGGCCGAGCAGCCGGCTGGCCTGCGCCGCGAGCTTGCAGAGCAGCGGCGTGCCCACGTGCACGGTGGGCGCGCGCGCCACCAGAGCGGCTTCGAGCCCCGCGGCGACCGGGCCGAGCGAGTGCCAGTCGAGCTCGCGCTCGGTCCTCGGGCGTTGGAACGGGGGAGGACTCTCTACCAGCGACGTAGCGCTCACCGCATCTTCCACCTTCCGCTCCGGTACCCGCGACCATACGGTCGCCACGCTCGGACCACCCGCTCGGCGCTATCGCGGCCGAGACCCCTAGTGCGGCGGGACGCTATATCAAGGAGCTTGCGTTAGTAAAGAGTCGGCGCAGCACGAGGTCGTGCTTGCACGGGACCGGGGGTGCAAGCTTGACAAAAAGGTGATCAACGTTGGCGAAAACGCGGTTCCGCCATTTGCGTTGCACGATCAAATGGGTGCGCGCACCCCCGGGGCTGTTCGTGTGAACGCTCTTAGGAGGTCTGCGAAACCGGCCCTTGGCGCCCTCACACCCGCGTGCAAAACGGGGCCCGGCGGATGTCGGCGTCGAGCTCGACGTGAACATACATCTCGCCGAGCTCGTGTGCGTCGACCCCGTGCCCACGTTCAGCGAGCCGCTCGCCGAGCGCGGCGAACGCGTCCGGTCAGCTCCACCCTCAGCTCGAGGTTGAGGATCAGGGCCTCGCCCTCTCGGTACTCCGCGACCCACTGCTGCCAGGACTCATCGCCGGCGGCGGCCTCGGCCTCGGCGTGCGCGAGCAACGACCGAGCCGATGAGTGCCGCCGGCACCGGCACGGACGCCGCGGTATACGTTGAGTCGATGGCGATCGCGGTGGCAGGATGACCCTCGCCGAGCGCGCGACTCCGGGCGCCTTCGTACGCGTGCTGGACTGGACTCCGCCCGCCGCCGGAGCGGAGGTGATGGGCACCGGGATCGTGTCGGTGGCGCTGTCGCTCGACGGATCCGAGACTCTGTCGCGGATCCTGCTGGTGACCGCGGGGGTCACGTGGCTGATGCTGGCTGCGGTGGTGGTGGTGCGCGGGTGGTGCGTTCGCGCTCGGTTCCGCGCTGAGCTGAGGACGCCCGCGGCTTTTACTTCGGTCGCCGGCACGGCCGTGCTCGGCACCCGGCTCGCGATGCTCGGCTGGGAGTGGGCTGGGATCGCCGCGCTTGCGATCGCCGTCGTCGTGTGGGCGCTGTTGTTGGGGCCGGTGCTGGAGCACTGGAAGACGCCAACCGATGGGTCGTCGCTGGTGCTGATCGTCGCCACGGAGTCGCTCGCGGTGCTGGCGGCGACGCTCAGCGTCATGGAACGGACCGAGTGGCTGCTCGTGATCGCGCTCGTGCCGTTCGTCCTCGGGCTGGGCTTCTACGTGTTCGTGATCGCCCGCTTCGACCTGGGCCAGTTGACCGTCGGGTACGGCGACCACTGGATCACCGGCGGTGCGCTCGCGATCTCGACCCTCGCCGCGGGCAAGCTTCTCGGCGGCGCGAAAGCTCTCGCGATCCTCGGTAGCGGGGGTGGGGTGCTGAAGGACGTCATGCTCGCGCTGTGGGTGCTGACGATGCTGTGGCTGCCGGTGCTCGTCGTCGCCGAGATCACGCATCGCCGCTTCCGCTACGACGTTCGCCGGTGGTCGACCGTGTTCCCCGTCGGCATGTACGCCGCATGCTCGTTCGTCGTCGGGGCGGCTGTGGGTGCCGGGGGGATCACCGCCTTCGCGCGAGTATGGGTCTGGATCGCGGTCGCTGTGTGGGTGGTCGTGCTGGTGGCGATGCTCTACCGGGGGATCGAAGCGGTCCGCTGATCAGGGGGTGCACAACTCGCCAAGCCTCTCTGCGGGTTTGAGCGCCGGCAACATAAGCGCCCCCCGGGCGCTTATCCAGCCACGCCGGGGCGAGACGACGCGATTTGGCGAGTTCTGCACCACGTCCAGCGACTCAGGCAGGGACGGACGCGCGGGCCCGGGCGGGCGGCTCGACCGCTGCGGCGAGCCCGCGCACCGGGGAGTGCCGCGGCTCAGGATCGGCGCGTGCGCGGCATGATTGAACGGTGCGTGAGGTAGGCCAGTCGAGATGAGCGAGGTCGTCTCGCTTGTCGTGCTGGCGGCATGCCTCGCCGCCGCGGTGGCGCGGCCGCGCTGGGCGCCCGATTGGGCGGTCGCCGCGGGCGGCGCGGTCGTGCTCGTGCTGGTCGGGATCCTCAGCTTCGCGGGGGCGCGCGCGGCGCTGCGCGAACTCGGCCCGACGGTTGGCTTTCTTGCCGCGCTGCTCGTGCTCGCCGACGGCTGCCGCCGCGCCGGCCTGTTCGACGCGCTGGGCGCGTGGATGGCGCTCGGCTCTCGGGGACGGCCGACCCGGCTGCTCGCGATGGTGTTCCTCGCTGCGGCGGGGACAACCGCGGTCCTCAGCCTCGATGCGACCGTCGTGCTGTTGACGCCGATCGTGTTCGCCACCGCGGCGAGGCTGCGCACGAACGCCCGTCCGCACGTGTACGCGTGCTCGCACCTGGCCAATAGCGCGTCGCTGCTGCTGCCGGTCTCGAACCTGACCAACCTGCTGGCGTTCCGCGCCAGCGGGCTCTCGTTCGCCCGGTTCGGCGGTTTGATGGCGCTCCCGTGGCTGGTCGCGCTCGCGATCGAGTGGGTCGTGCTGCGCCGCTCGTTCGCCGGCGACCTGCAGCGGTCCGCCCCCCGATCGACTCGCACGGTCGAGCGGCCAGAGCTACCGACGTTCGCGCTAGCCGTCGTGGGGCTCACGCTCGCCGGGTTTGTGCTGAGCTCGCTGGTCGGAATCGCGCCCGTCTGGGTCGCGACCGCGGGCGCCGTCGTCATGGTGGCGCGCGAGCGCCCGGCCCCGAAGGAGCTCCTGCGGGCCGCCGAACCGACGTTCCTGGTGTTCGTGCTCGGGCTGGGCGTCGTGGTCCGTGCCGCCGGCAATCATGGCCTCTCGACCGCGGTCGACGCGCTCCTGCCGCACGGCACCGCGTTGCCGGCGCTGCTTCTCATCGCCGTGGTCAGCGCCGCGGTCGCCAATCTCCTGAACAACCTGCCGGCGACGCTGATCATCGTGCCGGTCGTGGCCGTCAGCGGACCGGGGGCCGTGCTGGCGATGCTTGTGGGGGTCAACGTCGGTCCGAACCTGACCTACGTCGGGTCGCTCGCCACGCTCCTGTGGCGACGGATCGTGCACGCCCACGATGAGGAGACCGACATGGCCGAGTTCACGCGTCTCGGTTTGCTCACGGTGCCGGCTGGCCTGGTGGCCTGCACGGTCGCATTGTGGTTGGCTCTACAGGTCGTGTGATGCGTGTCGTCATCTGGATATCCGAGGACACCTGGGAGGCCTGCGTCGATGAGGCGCGCGCGCTCGTGCCCGAAAGCGCGGAGGTGACGCTGCTCCACGTGGCGCCCACGGACGTGGAGGAGATGGCCTCGCACCCCGGTGCCCGCCTGCTCGGTCGCCACCCGCCCCCGCCACCGGGACCTCCGGTGCGCGCGATCGCCGAGGAGGAGGCGCAGGCGCTGCTCGCCGAGGCGCTGGCCCGGCTGGCCCGGCCGGCGCGCACGGTGGCGCGGCGGGGGAAGATCGAGCGCGAGGTGCTCGAGGCGAGCGCCGGCGCAGATCTGCTCGTCCTCGCGCGCGATGGGGAGGCGCGCCTCGGCCCGAAGAGCATCGGGCCCCGGACCCGCTTCGTGCTCGACCACGCGCCCTGCCAGGTGCTGCTCGTGTGGCCCGAGCAGCCGCCGGGAATCGAAAGCGTTCGGCTCCCGCCGCACCTGCGCTGAGGCAGATGCGCCTCACCCGGATCCTGGTGTCCGCACACCGGACACGCGAACTCGTTCCGGATCCGGTCTGGGCTGGCTTCAGGGTCGAATGTCGCCGTGTGCCATACGCGAGACAAGGCGGTCTCCTCCTAGGTTCGTGTGTGCAACGAAACCGGCGCTCAGTCGCCCATCTCCCCGCAAGCTGGGTCGGTGGGATCGACGATCCGCGAGACAGAGGCGGCATGCGTCGGGGTCGCCTCGACGACCGTGCCATAGCGCGGGTCCATCGGATCGGAGACGGGCAGCGGGGTGTTGGGGTTCGCGCGGAGCCGTCTGGCTCTCTCGCCGGCTGTCGGATCCAGGGTAGGTGATCTCATCTCGATCCTCCTTTATTTCCGGACCGCCAATCGTACCACGATATCGTGCTGCGATACAGAGTAAAGCGTCCGATCTCGAACACAACACCGCGCGCGAGAGCGCGTAAACGCCGGGACCGGTGGAGCGGTGACGAGGGACCGGCGGCGCTTGGATGCAGGTGGCGGTCGGGCTACGGCGCGGCGGCCGGTCTGGCCGGGTCCGCGTCGTACGGGTTGAGGGGCTCAGCCCCCGCCGCTGACCGTTCCTGTGCCGTTTCCGCCGGAACTGCTCCCGGATCCGGAGCCGCTGCCCGAATGGGAGCCTCCGGTCTGTGATCCGCTGCCCGCGCTCGTCGTTGGAGATCCGCTTCCCGAGCCGGTGCTGTGCGTCGCGCCGGTGTAAGTGCTGCTCGTGCGCGGCGGCGCGGTTGTGACGGGGCGGCTGGAGACTGTCGGCGTCGAAGCGAGCGGGCTCGAGTGGACTGGAGTCGTGTTCACGGAGGGCGAGTGAGAAGCCGTCGCCGGCGTCGTCTTGGTGTGGCTCGGGGTCGAGGGGTGATGCGCGCTCGCGGACTTGGCCTTCTTCTTCGCCGGGGCGGGCGCGTGTGTTTTCGACGTCTTGGCAGCGGGGTTGCGAAGCGCGCCCGTCTTCGGCTGGACGTTCGCCGGTTGGGTTGTGGTAGGCGAGATGGCGTCCGTCGTCGGCGCGCCGGTCGCGGGCTTCGTCTGCGCGGCGGTTGCCGGCGTGAGTGCGTCAGATCCGGCGCCGCGTGAAGTGAGCGCGATCGCGCCCGCGATCCCGATTACCGGGACGAGGAGTAGAAGGCTGAGGCGGCGCCAGCGAACTCGCTGCAGCCGGCCGCGCGACCGCTTGACGCGAGGCGAGGGCTCGACCTCAGGCGACCGCTTGACGCCGGGCGAGGGCTCGACGGCACGCGACCGCTCCGAGCGCTTCAGGCCAGGCGACGGTACCCGGACACGCAACAGCACCCGACCACGCTTCTTGCGAGGTGCGGCGGGCACCTCGCTTCCGGCATCGAGCTCGTCGATCGTCGCGGGCGGGCGGCGAGCTGTTCGGCGCCCGCGAGGTCGTCGGTTGTCGCGGGCGCGGGTTCGGCGAGCTGTTCGGCGCCCGCGAGGTCGTCGGTTGTCGCGGGCGCCGGTTCGGCAAGCTCGGACGCGCCGCCGAGGTCCTCGACGGGCGCGGCAGCCGGTTCGTCGAGGTGCTCCGTCCCCGTGTACTCGGGCTCGCCGTACGCCGGCCCGGGGATGTCGAGGCCGGAGCGGTGCTCTTGCAGCACGTCGAGGTTGTGGCCGGCGGTGGCGTGGCCCCGCTCGTCGGCGCGTGCGAACGCCGCTTCGGCTTCGGTCAGCCTGTTCTGCGCGGCGAACATCATGCCGAGCTCGAACGCGCCGTCGGCGTCGCCGCGGTCGTCCGCGCGGCGATAGGCCGACTCCGCACCGCGAATGTCGCCGCGGTTCTCGCGCAGCACTCCGAGGTTGTACGCGGCGGCTGCATGACCGCGCTGATCCGCGCGCGCGAGTGCTTTCTCGGCCTCCTCCAGCCGGTTCTGGTCGGCGAGCAGCATCGCGAGCTCGAACGTCCCGTGGGCATCGCCCCGCTCATCGGCGCGCCGGTACGCCGCGGTGGCGCCCGCGATATCGCCGCGCTGTTCGAGGAGCATGCCGAGCTTGGCGGCGCCGGCCGCGTGGCCGCGCTGGTCTGCCCGCGCGAGCGCTTCCTCGGCCTCGTCCAGTCTGTCCTGCGCGGCGAGCAGCATCCCGAGCTCGAATGCTCCGTCCGCGACGCCGCGGTCGTCGGCGCGTCGATACGCCGCCTCCGCGGCGCTCATGTCCTGGCGGTGCTCGAGCAGAACGCCGAGGTTGTAGGCGGCCGCCCCGTGGCCACGCTGGTCGGCGCGTTCGAACGCTTCTTCGGCTTCGGTCAGCTTGTCCTCGCCGGCGAGCAGGATCGCCAGCTCGAACGCTCCCATGGCGTCGCCGCGCTCGTCGGCGCGCCGGTACGCCGCCGCAGCGCGGGCGACGTCGCCTCGCTCCTCGAGCAGCATGCCTAGCTTGGTCGCGGCCGCGGCGTGGCCGCGTTCGATCGGCGCGCGCGAGCGCCTCCTCGGCCTCGGCCAGGCGGTTCTGCTCGGCGAGGAAGACAGCGAGTTCGAACGCCTCGTGACCATCACCGCGCTCGTCGGCGGGACGATAGGCGACCAGAGAATCAGTCAAGTGGCCTCGCCGATCTGCGCGCGCTGCACGGGGGCAGCGCGCTGCACCCACGGCGTCCGATTGGAAGGCTCGCCACTGGCCATATCTCAACCCTGAGCGCGGGAGGCCTGCTCTGATGCTGCTCGCCCTGCCCTCCGGGCAGAAGCGGAGCCGGTTTCCAAGCCCCGTACCGAACCGATCGCACGCACCCTCCTTATCCACTCGCGCGAGGTGCTTGAGCGGATGAAGATACCGGCGAGCCGAGACCCGCAAAAGCCCAGCCCCCGGACGAAAGTCCAGTCGTCCGGCGAAAAACCAGACCCCAGACCTATGGTGGGGCGTGGGGGGCGCCGTGATTATCTGCGCAAACCTCGATCGGCGGGGTGGCCGATGCAGTCGTGCGTGGGACCGATATCGCGTGGATCTAGATAGACGTCGCTGCTCGCACCCGAGCGGGGGGGCTCGGCGTCTCTTGTCGGTGGCGATCGTGGCGATCGCCGCGAGCTTCTGCCTGGTCGTCGGGACCGCGTACGCGGATCCCGGCCCAACGGATCAAACGCCGCCGACGATCTCGGGCGTCGCGCAGCAGGGCGACACGCTGACCGTCGATCCCGGCCAGTGGACGGGCGACCCGATCACCTTCACATACCTTTGGTCAGACGGAACCGTCGGCGACACCGACGTACTTTCGGCCGCCGACGTGGGGCCGGCCGTCAGCGTCACGGTCACCGCCACGAACGACGCCGGAACACAATCGGTGACCGTCTCAACGGATGGGCCGGTCCTGCCGGCGGCGCCGGTGCTCGACCCCTCGGGTCCGGCCCCCACGATCACCGGGACCGCGCAGCAGGGCGACACGCTGACCGTTACCAAGGGGAACTGGGACAACAATCCGACCCAGTTCAGCTACGTATGGGAGGACTGCGACAGCACGGGCACGGTCTGCGCTCCGATCAGCGGCGCCGCCTCGGCCAACTCCTACACGGTGCAGTCGACCGACGTGGCGAGCACGATCGAGGTGGTCGTGACGGCGTCGAACGCGGGCGGGCAGAACCCCGCGACCAGCAACGGTCTTGGGCCGGCGCTCCCGGAGGCGCCGGTGCCGAACGGTTCGGGCCCGCCGACGATCAGCGGCACCGCGCAGCAGGGCGACGCGCTGACCGTGACGAGCAACGGGACCTGGAGCAACAATCCAACGAACTTCACCTACGTGTGGGAGGACTGCCCGAGCGGCGGCGGCAGTTGCTCGGCGCTCAATGACGCCACGAGCAGCTACACGTTGCAGCAGTCGGACGTAGGAAGCACGGTTAAGGTCGTCGTGACGGCGTCGAACCCGGGCGGGCAGAACTCGGCCACGAGCAACGGTCTCGGACCGGTGCTGCCGGCGGCGCCGGCGAACTCGGTCGCGCCGGAGCTCAGCGGTACCGCCCAGCAGGGCGACAAATTGACCGTCACCAACAACGGGACCTGGAGCAACAGCCCGACGCAGTTCAGCTATCAATGGCAGGACTGCCCCACCGGCGGTGGCACCTGCACGACGATCAATAACGCCACGAGCAGCTACACGCTGGCGTCCACAGATGTAGGAAGCATCGTCGAGGTGGTCGTGACCGCGTCGAACGCGGGCGGACAGAACCCCGCGACCAGCAACATCCTCGGACCGGTCCTGCCCGCGGTGCCCGCCAACGCGAAGCTGCCCGCGATCAGCCCAACCCCGCCGCAGCAGGGCGCCACCGTCGGCGTGAGCAACGGGACCTGGAGCAACGATCCAACGAACTTCACGTACGTGTGGGAGGACTGCACCAGCTCGAGCGGCGGTTGCTCGGCGATCAGCGGCGCCACCTCGAGCACTTACACGCCGCAGGCATCCGACGTAACGCACTACCTCGTCGCGGTCGTGACCGCATCAAACGCCGGCGGTTCGAAGGCAGCGACGAGCGCGGCCGTCGGCACCGTACTCCCCGCGGCGCCGGCGGACTCGATCGCACCCGGGATCAGCGGGTTCAGCGGGAGCCCGCAGCAGGGCGAGACGCTGACGGCGAGCACCGGAACCTGGAGCAATAGTCCAACCAAGTTCACGTACGCGTGGCAGGACTGCGACAGCTCGGGGAACAACTGCGCGGCGATCTCGCTCGCGACCTCGAATACCTACAAGCTCGCCTCAACCGACGTCGGAAAGCTCGTGAGCGTGACGGTAACGGCGTCGAACGCCGGCGGAGCGACGCCCGGTGACGAGCGCGAGCGTGGGGCCTGTGCTGCCGCCGGCACCGGCGAACACCGTCGCGCCACAAATCGCGGGCACCGCCGAGCAGGGGGTCACGTTGAGCGTTACCAACAACGGGACGTGGAGCAACGCGACCACGTACACGTACGCGTGGGAGGAATGCGACAGCTCAGGCAACAACTGCGCGCCGATCCCGGGTGCCACGTCGAGCAGCTACACGCTGTCGGCGGCGGACATCGGCGACACGATCGTCTGCGTGATCACCGCGAATGGCCCCGGTGGTAGCACGCCGGTGAACAGCAACAAGACCGCGAAAGTCGTTGCGGCCCCGACGCCGGCGGCGTCTCAGCCGACCACGACGTCGCTGCTGGCGTCACCGGCGTCGGCCGTCACCAACCAGGCAGTGACGTTGATCGCCACCGTGACTTCCAGCTCGAGCGCCAGCACCGCGCTCTGGGGGACGGTGACCCTCGATGACGGCGGAGCGGCGATTCATGGTTGCGTGAACCTGCCGGTCACGCCCAGCGGGCAGAGCGCGACGGTCGCTTGCTCGACGTCGTTCGCGGCGTCGGCGGCGCAGCTCAGCGCGGTGTTCACGCCCACCTCCGGCTCGGTTCTGAAAGGCTCGGTCAGCCCGGTCGACGCGCTCGCCGTCGGCCCCGACGCCAGCACGACCTCACTCGACGCGACGGCGTCGGTCAACGTCGGCTCGAGCACGACGTTCACGGCGTCGGTTGCGCCCCCCGCGGCACGCCTGGGCCCGGTCGAGCCGACGGGTTCGGTCGAGTTTCTAGACGGCGGGCAACCGATCACCTCCTGCACGGGCCAGACTCTGGCCGCCGGCCAGGCGACCTGCACCGTCACCTATCCGGCGGCTGGCGCGCACCAGATAACAGCCCGCTACGTGGGGGACACCAACTTCACCGGTTCTAGCTCGCCGGCTGAGTCGGTCAGCGCGGCCCCGCTTCCCACCAACATCCTCGGCACGATCACGTCAACGATGCAGTGGGCCTTCTACTTCACCCCGTCTTTCACCCAGGTCCGCGCTCTGGTCGTCAACGGCGCGCTCCCTGGAGCCACTGTGCTCGTGAAGTGCCACGGGAAGGGCTGTCCGTTCGCACACCACTCGACGCTCCTCGGTAAGCGCGCGCGGTGCGGGAAGAAGACGAAGGGAATGTGCGCGGCCTCCGGCAGCTTCCTGATCACGCCCGGCTTCGCCAAGCGCCACCTCGGCGTCGGTTCCCGGATCACGGTCGAGATCATCCGCCCGAACTGGGTCGGCAAGTTCTATAGCTTCACGGTTCGCTCCCGGCAGGGCCCGCGCATCCAGATCGGCTGCCTCGCCCCCGGCGGCAGCGTGCCCGGCCAGGGCTGCTGATCGCGTCGCGGATCGCTCGGACGTTCGTCGAGCGTTGATCGGAGGACCCGGGGCCCGCCCCGGGCGCGCCGATGCGCGGATGTGGACCGCTTTGCGTCCCTACCGGCAGCCGTCAGGGCGAGCGCGTTGCTCGCCCTGCTCGGGCTGGTCGTC
Source organism: uncultured Solirubrobacterales bacterium (assembly GCA_963755525.1). Classification (GTDB taxonomy): domain Bacteria; phylum Actinomycetota; class Thermoleophilia; order Solirubrobacterales; family Solirubrobacteraceae; genus Palsa-465. The sequence goes on from CAVWKC010000006.1 coordinate 70,897, forward strand.
GTGGCCGTGGGCATAGCATCCGGACCGCACTCCCGCCCGGTCCGGCGTGCCGGTGTGCGCACGACCACCGCCACCAGAGTCAGCACGACCGCCGGCACCGCACTGCGCACCACCACCGGCGTCGCGGCTGATCCGTTGATGCGGCTGCGGCCGGCGCCCGCGCAGCCGGCGCGCCCGCGAGGCGGCCACCGGCGCCCAGCGGTGATCGTCCAGCCCCACAGCGTGAAGGTGTCTCCCGGTGGTCTCGCCGGCTTCACCGCCGCGGCTTCGGGCACGCCGGCGCCGAGGACGCAGTGGCAGCGCTCGATCAACGGGGGCAAGACGTGGACCAACATCCCGGGCGCGCGCCGCGTGACCTTCACGTTCACGGCAAAGCACTCGCAGAACGGCACCGAGTATCGGGCGGTGTTCACGAACGCGTCCGGCCGGGCGACAACCCGAGCGGCTCGATTGGCAGTCGGGGCAGCTTCCCGACGCTCCGGGGGTTCGGGCGGTTCCGGGGGTGCGGGAGGCTCAGGATCGTCGGGCGGCTCCGGAGGGTCGGGCGGCTCCGGCGGGTCGGGCGGCTCCGGCGGATCTGGGGGGTCCGGCGGGTCCGGGGCAACGCCGATGCCCCAGGTCCTCGTTCAACCGTCCGACGACAATGTCCAGAGCGGCCTGCCGGCGACGTTCGGCACCGTCGCCGGCGGTGTGGTCACCAGCATGCAGTGGCAGGTCTCGACCGACGGCGGCGCGGACTGGAGCAATGTGCCGAACGCGACCGCGCTGAGCTACTCGTTCGTCGCCACGGAGAGTGAGAACGGCTACGAGTATCGCGCGGTCCTGAGTAACTCGGCCGGATCCACGACGACCCGTGCGGCGACCCTGACCGTCTCGGCCCCACCGGGCCCAAGCGCGCCCCAGGTGACGACCCAGCCCACTAACCAAGATGTCACTAGCGGAAGCTACGCCACGTTCACCGCTGCCGCGTCCGGCTCCCCGACTCCGAGCGTCCAGTGGGAGGTCTCCACCAACGGCGGGCAGGCCTGGAGCAACATCCCAGGTGCCAACTCGACAAGCTACATGCTCCATGTGACCAGCCAGAACGGCTACGAGTACCGCGCCGTGTTCACCAACCTGAGCGGGACCGTGTCCACCAACGCCGCGTGGCTGGTGGTCGTCGATCAGTCGTGGAACTGGTCGGGATACGCTGCGACCGGTCAGGGGTTCAGCACGGTTACGGGAAGCTGGACCGCGCCGGCCGTGACCTGCACGGGCAGCGCCACCACGTATTCCTCTCAGTGGATCGGCATCGACGGCGACGGAGACAACTTCGTCGAGCAGGACGGAACGGAGTCCGATTGCCTCAGCGGCGCTCCGAGCTACGACGCCTGGTACGAGATGTTCGGAGACAACGCCGTCAACGGGGGCTACGAGGTCGAGCTCTCAACCACGACCTATCCGGTGGCACCCGGGGACGCGATGTCCGCCTCGGTCTCGTTCGCGGGCTCGACCTGGACCCTCGCGATCAGCGACGCCACCGCGGGCTGGCAGTTCAGCACCCCGATCGCCCAGCCCAACCCCGCCCCGCAGCAGATCTCGGCCGAATGGATCCTCGAGCGGCCGGAGATCAACAATTCGCTGTCTTCGCTGTCGGACTTCGGCAGCGCCGCGTTCACCGACGCGACCGCCACCGACACCGCGACCAGCGGCCCGATCTCGTCGTTCACGAACGAGCCGCTCCAGATGATCGAGCCGGTCGGATCGAGCTACGACATCCTGGCATCGCCCGGACCGCTCAGCGCGGGCGGCACCGGATTCAGCGTGACTTGGAACGGAAGCAATTGATGTAGTGGGAATTTCCAGGGCTTTTTAAAGCTCACAAAAGAGCCTCAGCCCTACCACTTGTTTCGCGTCGGCGATCGAGGTTATAGTCGCGGCCACATAGCCGAACCGCCGCGGCACCGAACTGCGGTGGACGGGGAACCCAAGTCATTGGGGCGAATCAGCCGGTGTTCCGGTTGTAGCGGTCGCTGATCGCGAGCCCGTCAGCTAACCCCGCAGGCCCGAGAGAGACCGGGAGAGTGACATACATATGGCACTGCTACCGCGTGCGCGTGCGGTAATGCCGAACGATGCGCCGGCGTGCGAGCTGAGGACGCTGTTCAGGCTGTGCTCGGCGGGCGACCCGCGCGCCCGGGAGACGATCATCGTGCGGTTCTTGCCGCTCGCGCGTCGGCTAGCGCGCGTCTACGAGGGGCGCGGCGAGCCGCTCGACGACCTCTGCCAGGCAGCAAGCGTGGGGTTGATCAAGGCGGTGGATCGCTACTCGCTCGACCGCGGCGATTCGTTCCCGGCCTACGCGCGACCGGTGATCCTGGGGGAGATCCGGCGCCACTTCCGCGACACGACGTGGCGCGTGCACGTTCCGCGCCCAATCAAAGACCGGGCGGCGCAGATCGTTCACGCCGAAAGAGAGCTGGCCGCGGTCCCGGCTTCGGCGGTCGCGACGGACCCGATCGCGGACCATCTCGGTCTCGAGTCCGCGGAGGTCGCCGAGGCACGACTTGCGATGGAGGCTCAATGGCCTCGGTCGCTCGACGAGCCGGCCTCAGGCCCGGACGGCGACGGGCTCGCGCTTCGCGAGGTGATCGGTGGTGAGGAGACCGAGTACGAGCGGGTCGAGGTCTCGGTCGGGGTCGGGCACGCGTTAGGCAAACTCGGCCCCCGAGATGCGAAAGTCCTGTTGCTGCGGCTGGGGTTCGGGCTGACGCAGGACGAGATCGCCGGCCACGTCGGCGTCTCGCAGATGCATGTGTCGCGGATCCTTCGGAACGCCGGCGCCGTCCTGACCGCGTCGTGCGGGTTCGCCGTTGCCGTGTGACCCGTACGGAATCATCTCGAGCGGATGGCCCAGGCGGGCCTGGTGGAGCGAGCCCGGGTCCGTCGCCAGCGAGGTCGGCCTCCGGACGCATGGCGGATCGCCCCCGGGGCGCGGCTGGGCGGGGGACCCGCCGGGCGCCTACCGCGATCTTTGCCGCTGGTTGGCGCGAGCGCTCCGACCCGGCTCGCGCGGATCGACGGGCATCGAGACCACAGGTCGCCAGATCGGACGGGAGCTCGCCTCGCGGAACGCGACTGCCGGCGCAGAGGCGTTCGAGACATCGTTGACCGCGGTGCTGGCGCCCCAGGGCAAGCTGGTCGAGTTCGCGCCGCACGACCCCGACGATGCGGGCCCCGGCGATGCGAACACGATCGACCGGACTCCCGGGCGCGTCGTCGGTCACGCTCAACGTCGCGCTGTCGCTGCCGCCCGACTGTGGCGTGAACGTCACCGCGACCGAGCATGACCCGCCGACCGCCACGGCTCGCCCGGGCGGCATCGCCGCCGGACCGAACGACTCGATGTGGTTCACCGAGGACAACGGCGGCATTGGCGAAGTCAGCGCGAGCGGCTCGATCACGCAGTTTCCGCTGCCGAGTCCGCTGGGCAGCAGCGTTCATGACTAATGACAAACGCGCTCATCCCCGCGCCGCTGACCTCGAACTCCGTCAACGAGTCGCTTGTGGAGATCTCCGCGATCTGGTGCTCGCCGCTTTCGGCGAACCACAGCTCCCCGTTCGGACCGGCGGCTATACCGGTCGGCTGGCTCGTGCCCTCCGGCATCGTGTACTCGTGCAGAAACGAGCCGGCGGTGCTGATCACGCCAATCTTCGCCGCACCCTCCTCGGTGAACCACAGGTTGCCGTCGGGTCCTGCCACGATCCCGAACGGAAAGGCCGAGCTGGTCGGGACGGTGTACGTCTGGATCTGTCCGAGCGGCATCGCCGCGTACGCCGGCGCGACATCCACGGCCCCCGCGGCGGCGAGCCCCGCCAGCGCGACCATCGCCCAGGCCGTTCGGCGTCTCACGCTTCCGGCTCCCACGGCGGATCGATCGCCTCGACGACGGCCGCCGTGGGCTCGCCAAGGTCATACGCGCACTCCAGCGCGCGGCTCAGCTCGAGCCAGCCGTAGAACGCCTGAACCGCGCCGCGGCCGTCGACCAGCCGCCCCTGCACCGGCTCACCCGGTTCAAACTCGACCGTGATACGGGTTGTGCCATCGCCCACGTCGCGAATCGTGCTCTGCGCGCCCCGTCGTGTCATCGGGAACGACACCTGATCTTTACGATTGCTGCCCATGTCCGGGGCCGACCTGCCGGGGGCCACCGTGGAACTGTTCGAGCGCGCACAGGAGCTGCGGTCGATCGACCACGCCCTGCGCCAGGCGCAGACGGGCAACGGCTCGGCGCTCGTGATCGAGGGACCGGCCGGAATCGGCAAGACCGCGCTGCTTGCGGCGGCCCACGCCTCGGCGGAGCAGCACAAGATGGCCGTTCTGGCGGCGCGGGGGCACGAGCTCGAAGAGCACTTCCCCTACGGGATCGTCCGCCAATTGTTCGAGCGTGCCGTTCGAGGAGAAGTCAGGCGAGGGTCTGCTCGCCGGCGCCGCGCAGCTGGCGGGTGCCGTTGTGCTCGAGGCGGATCACTCACCCGCGTCCGCCGAACCCCAGGATGCGGCTCTGGGTCACCTTCACGGCCTGTACTGGCTCACGGTCAACCTCTCGCAGCGGGCGCCGCTGTTGATCACCGTCGATGACGCGCAGCTGGCGGATGGCCCCTCGCTGCGGTTCCTGCTCCACCTGACTCGCCGGCTCGAGGGTGTCGCCACCGCCGTGCTCGTGTCGATCCGCCCCGGTGAGAAGAGCTCGAGCAGCGACCTTCTCGCGCAGCTGCTCCTCGAGCCCCACCTCGGAACGCTGCGGCCCGCACCGCTCGGACAGGCGACGATCGCGCACCTGGTGGCGGCCGGGCTCGGCCGCCCGCCTGATGAGGAGTTCGTCACGGCGTGCCAGAGCGCGACCGGCGGCGTGCCGTTCCTCGTACGTGAGCTCGTCTCGGCGCTGCACGAGGACGGGATCGAGCCGACTCCCGAGCGGTCCGCGCGCGTCCGCGGGCTCGGACCGGGGACCGTGGCGCGCGCGACGCTGGGCCGCCTGCGGCGATCGTCGGCGGGCGCTGTTGCGCTCACGCGGGCGATCTCCGTCCTCGGCCGCGACGCGACGCTCCCACGCGCGGCGTCGCTCGGTGCACTCGACGGTGAGCGGGCGCTTGACGCCTTCGACGCGCTCGTTGCCGCGGAGGTGATCGACCGCGGACCGCGGCTCGAGTTCGTCCATCCGATCGTCCGCGCCGCGATCTACGACGAGATCCCACCCGGCACGCGATCGGCGCTCCATCTCCAGGCCGCCGGCTTGCTGGCGGCCGAGGGCGCGGAGATCGACGCCGTTGCGGCGCAGCTCCTGGCCAGCGAACCGACGGGCTCGGAGGACGTCGTCGCGCAACTCCGCGAGGCGGCCCGGCTCGCGATGGCCCGCGCGGCCCCTGACGACGCGTTCGCGTATCTCACCCGTGCGCTCCGGGAGGGCGGCGGCCGTTCGCAGATGGCCGAGCTGACCTTCGAGCTCGCCGGCGCGGCCGCGTTCAGCGGTCAGCCGTCGACACTTGAGCATTACCGCGAGGCGCGCCGCCTCGCAGAGGATCCGGTCCTGCGCGGGCGGATCTCACTCGGGCTCGCGCGGCTCCTGATCTACACCGGCGAGAACGACGAGGCCGCGGCCGTGACTGCGCAGGCGCTGGCCGAACTCGAAGAACGCGACCGTGAGCTGGCCCTCCGCCTGGAGCGGCTCCGGGCCGGGGCCGCGGCGTACGACCCGCGGCAGGTGCACGCGTTCGACCGTCGCCTCCCGGTTCTCCGCAGGCTTGCCGACGCCGGTGGCCAGGCCAGCGGAACGCTTGCGCTACTGCTCGCCTGTGTCGACGCGTGGCGGAGCGAAGATCCCGGTACCGTGATCGAGCTCGTCAGGCGCGGCTGGTACGGCGGACGCGTGCTCGAGGCGCCCGTCGACGACCTCACGCTGCTCCAGGGCATCGGCGGGGCCATCATCGTCGACGACCTCGTGCTCGCGCGGCAGTTGACCGACGAGCTGCTCGCCAAGGCCCGCGCTCGTGGCTCCCCGTACACATACATCGGAGGCACGATCTACGCGGGTTGGATCGAAGCGCGAGCGGGGCGCCTCGCCCCTGCGGAGGCCGAGTTCCGGGCTGCGCTCGATCCGATCGAAGAGCACGCAATGCTGTTCGGAATCCCCTCGCTGCTGTGGTTCGCATCGGACGTGAGCATGGAGCGGGGCGTGGCCGAGCTCGCCCACCTCGCCGAGACAACCACGCTCGGCCCGCTCGCCGGGACCGGCAGTGACGCGCTGTTCCTCGAGGCGCGCGGCAAGATCCGGCACGCCGCGGGCCGGACCGCGGAGGGAATCGCCGACCTCCGCCACGCCGGCGAGATCTACCGCCCGCTCGGATTCCGCAACCCGAGCGGATCGAGCTGGCGCTCGACGCTCGCGCTGATGCTCCGCGACGACGATCCAGGCGAGGCGCGCCGCCTCGCCGCGGAGGAACTTCAAGAGGCCGCCCGGACGGGGCAGCCGCGCGCGCTCGGCGTAGCCCACCGCGCGCTTGGCCTGCTCGAGCCTGGGCCGGCCGGGCGTGCCCACCTCGAGACGGCCGTCCGAGTCCTCGACGGCTCCCCGGCGCGGCTAGAGCACGCCCGCGCGCTGATTGAGCTTGGCGCCGCGATTCGACGTGCGCGCGAGCCGCGAGCCGCCCGCGAATCCCTCCGTTCCGGGCTCGACCTCGCCGTCGCCTGCGGCGCTACGCGGCTCGCCGAGCGCGCCCGCACCGAGCTGACCGCTACCGGCGCGCGTCCGCGGCGCCAGCGCGCCACCGGACGCGACGCTCTCACCGCCAGCGAGCTCAGGGTCGCGCAGCTGGCGGCGGAGGGCCGGACCAACACCGAGGTCGCCCAGGCTCTGTTTGTCACCGCGAAAACCGTCGACACCCACCTGTCGCACACCTACGCCAAGCTCGGCATCTCCTCCCGGCGCGAGCTCGCGGCCGCGCTCGAGGCGGCGGCTGACTAACTCTCTCAGTCGCCGCGCGGCGCCGGGCTAGCGAAAGTGGTCCTGCGTCGACGCCGCGTCCCAGGAGTAGCGCGCGAGCGCAGGGAGAGACGACCGGGCCAGCGAGACCCCGAACTCGGGCTCGCTCTTCTTACCGATATTGGGACGGTTCTTCAACGGAGGCGAGGCGTGGCGCCAATCAGTGCTGGGCACCAGGTACACGGACGGATCGTCCGCGTCGGCGAGCAGCACGACCGCCGCGAAGCGGTTGCTCGCGAGCGGCAAGCGTCGCTGGGTCCAGAACGCGTAGCCGCCGACGCGTTGAGTTGATACGAAAACCTCGATCGAGCGGCCGGACGCAGTCTGTACCTCGAGTCGGCCGTCAATCAGGCTGCTTGGCATCTTCACGACGCATCCGAGGCTCTCCAGCCGGTCCCGAACGGTCGTCTTGCCGAGCGCGGTCAGCTCGCTTCGGCTGAGCTGCGACGACCGGTCGTCTGCGGTGCTGGGTTGGGCGCTCACTTGCTCTCACTTTCCTCGGGGGCCGGCAGTTCGTCGTCGCCTACCTCCACATCAGTGCCATTGGTCACGCCGTTCTCACCAACGCCGCGCCCGGGCGGGTACCAAACGCTCGCCGCTCCCGGCTTGGGCGTCAACGCCTCGAGTAACAGCTGCGCCAGTACGGCGGCGGCAACCAGCCCGACAAATCCGAGCGGCGCGATGCCGCCGCCGGCCGCCGCCAGCACGAGGGCGAACGCGGCCAGGCACAGTCGCCCGATGAACGTGCGGTCGCGAAGCGAGGTCCATTCGGCGCCGATGTGGAGAGCCGCGAGGGCCAGCGCGAATGCACTGATTCCGCCCGCGAGCGCCCAGCGGGTGCCGGCGCTCAGCCCGGCTTGCACTGCTTCTCCGATGGCCAGCTTCGTACCTACCCCGAACGCGGCCACACCGGCCAGCAGCGGAAAGTGGCCGTAGACGTAGACGAGTCCGAGAACGCCGCGTCCGACGACCGAGGTGTCTGCGAGGTCGAAGTAGATCCACCACATGCAGAGCGCGATGACGAAACAGACGCCGGCGATGAGCCACGACTCGAAGTGCAGCTCGAACCCGGCCACCCCCGCCACCACGGCCACCACCGATTCGCCGAGGACGATGATGAAGAACGTGCCGAATCGCTCGGTGACGTGCGAGACGACGACCGCGTGTCCTTACTTGTGCAGGGGCCCCACGTCAAGCGCAGGGGTCCGGGGTTGTCAGGGTTGAACTGCTCGGTGCTGGTGGTGCGTGTGCGCGGTTGATGGTGCGGGTTGTGTGCGCGCGGGCGCCCAGCCTTACTTCGGTCCACGACCCGGGTTGGCTCCGGGCCGGCGACATGATGTTTGATGGGGTGACCCCGCTGGGGGAAGCGTTGCGGCCGCTCGGTCTTTCAAGGCCGTCCACCAGGTGGTGGCGGCAGGACACTGCCGGGAGCTGGCCGCGGCGCATCTGTGACGATGAGGGCTTGGCGCGCACCGTGAAGGTCATGCGGGTGCCAATGCCTCCTCGCCGAGCTCGCGCAGGGTGTGGTAGCTGCGCTTTAGGAGCTTGCGTGCGATCGCCAGACACGCCCGGTTGTGCCCGAGCCGCTCGGCCGTTTGGCCGTAGTAGTCGCGGTCAGGGCTGGTCTGTCGGCAGGCTGACTGGGCGGCCTCGAACAGCGCCCACCGCAGCGCCGGCGGCCCCTGGCGCGAGAGGTGCCCGGGCGAGCGCCGCTGGTCGGACTGGTGCACGGTGATGTCCATCCCGGCGTACCGGACCGCCTGGCGCGAAGAGGAGAACCTGGTGCAGTCGCCGAGCTCCGCGAGGATCGTGACTGCGGTCAGCTCCCCGATCCCGTAGTGCGCCATCAGCGCTTTGCAGCCCGCCTGGCGGCGAGCGTACGCGCGCAGCTCCTTCTCCACGGGTGCCATCTGGCGATCGAGCGCGTCGATCATCTGAAGCGCCACCGTCACCTGCTCGCGCGCGGTCGTCGGCAGCGGCTGCGAGGCGAGCCACTCCCGCCCGTCGCCGACCATCAGGTTGCGCCGCTGCGGGCAGCCGTGGTGATACAGCGTCGCTTGGATCCGCTGCTGCCACTCCCCCCGCTGCTCAGACAGCGTGTGCCGCAACCGCACTCGTGCACGGAGATCGAGGATGTGATCGGGCGGGATCCACGACTCGGGCAGCCGCTTGACCATCAACAGCTCCCGCAGATGCCGGGCGTCCGCGCGATCGCCCTTCGCCCGCTTCTTTGGGCCTCTGAGCCCCGCGGTCTCCGCCGGCTCGGCCAGATGCACCTCGGCGCCGACCCGCCGGAGCTCCTCGACCACGAACCGCCAGCCGGTCGTCGCCTCCAGCGCCACCTCCAACTCCTGGCCGCGGAAGCGCGACAGAAACTTCCGCACGGCAGCGCGGTCCGCCGGCGCGACGCGCGTGCGCTGCAGCTCGCCGGTGTCGGTATCGATCCACTCGCCGGTGATCTGTCCTCGATGCTGGTCAAGTCCCATTACGATGCTCACTCGGGGCCTCCTCAAGCTCCACGGTTTGAACGCCTGCGCGGACACGCTCCGCGCTTGAGCTGAGGAGGTCCCTACACGTCGGGTCAGACGGACTGCTCATGACATCTTTCAGAATCGCCCAGCCGCGCGTGGGGATGACGAGATCGACGACCGTCGCGACGCCCCACAGCACGTACCGATACGGACCTGGCACGAAGATCGAGACGAGCCACAGTCCGGTCGTGGCCGAATAGCCGAGGATGTATATCTCTGAGAGCGTGCGGCCTTCGCCGACGACGCGGCGTAGGGCGCGAAAGTACAACGCGATCAGTAACACGCGCATCACCACGTAACCGGTCGCGAAGCCGACGGTTCCGCCGCGGCCGTCCATCACTTGACGGATGTTCACGGCGATCGCCGCGATGCAGAGCATCGCGCCGGACTTCGCGAGGCGGAAGATGAGGTCGTCCGTGTCGAAGCGGTTGGCGTAGAGCGTGTACACGATCCACGCCCACACGACCACCACGAACAGCGCCGCGAAGCGCGCGAACCCCGCGGCCGTCGGCTCGCGCGCCAGCGCAGTACCGAGCTGGCTCACCGCCGCGACGAACACGAGGTCGAAGAACAGCTCGAACCACGTCGCGTGACGTTCTTCGTTTGGTTCCCCGGTCGTGCGGAGCCGGGGCGGCTCGAACCGGAATGTCCCCCCGGCGCCGAGATACCTGGCGCCACTGGGCGCACGCTCGGGCGTGCCCGCCGCCCCGGCTTCGGGTCTCGTCACACTGGTACGCGCTCAGGCTCGGGGAGCTTGTAGAACTGCGTTTCGCCGTTGCCGAACGACCAGTTCTCGGCGGCCGTCTCCACCACCGAGATCAGCACGTCCTCGGGTCGCACCCCCGGGTTGGCACCGAGGCGCTCGACGATCTTCCTGTACATCGCGAGCTTCGCCTCGACGGCCTTGCCCGGCGCCCAGAAAACCTGGATCTGAACGAGTTCGTCGGTGCGCTCGAGTCCCAGAAACGGTCCGTAGGCGAACTCGTGCTCGCCGTGCTCGGTGACCGCCATGAAGCGGTCGCCCCTCCTTGATGGCCACGGTCTCCAGCATCGCCCGGTAGATCTCGTCCATCAGCGCCTGCTTGTACTCCGGCGTCTTGCCTTCACGGATTGCAATACGGGTCACGGGCATTTTGAAGCCTCCTTATACACCGCGGGCCATCTCGGGCGTCGACGTGGGGTAGCGGTCGATCAGTTGGTCGGCGATAGCATCGAGGTCGTCCCCGATGTAGTCAGGCTGCGGCCCGACGTCGAGCGGCGCGTTGCCCTCCCGCAGGATCAAACCGGCCTGCCAGCCCGCCGCGAGGGCGCCCAGGGTGTCCCATACGTGGCACGCGACCATGCACATGTCGCCAGGGTCGACGCCGAGTTCCATGGCCACCGCGTGGTAGGCCTCCTGCGCCGGCTTGTGGCGCCGCACGGTCTCATCGACGCTGAAACGGCGTTCGAACAGGTCGATGATGCCTCCCTGCTCCAACTGTCGGCCGGAGATCTCGAGCGTGTTGTCGGTCAGGGTGAACAGTCGGAAGCCATGGTCGCGCAGTCGGCGCAGCGCGGCCGGGACCTCGGGATGCGGCGGCATCGACGCAAAGCGATTGGTGAGCTCATCGGCGTCGGCGTCGCTGATCACGATGCCGCGCGTGGTAGCCATCATCCTCAGCACCGCACCGCCGATATCGGTAAACGGCACGTACACGCCGGCAAGCGTGAGCGCCTCGGAGTACGTGATCAGGTTGGCGAACCACAACGCATGGCGGTCGGGTCGCCGAAGATCCGCTCGATGGTGGGGCGGATCGTCTCGAGGTCCAGCAGCGTCTCGTTGACGTCGAAAACGATGATCGGTCGGTCAGCCATGAGAAGCCTTTCGTTCGTGGTAGGTGAACACCCCGCCTTGCCGTTTGACCTGCAAGCGCGGCGCCGTCGCCTTCTAGAGGGATCAGTGGCCGCGCGCGCGGCAACTCTTACCGGCTTGCGCGACCGATCCGCGGTAAGAACCGACCCCTGAGACCCTGCTCATGGGTTAGAACGGCCGTCAGATTCGACCTCATTGCTCGAGGATGACAAGTGACCTCGAACTCCTCCTCCGTGCCCGGCGCGGAGACCTCGGCTGCGATGTCACCATGGACAGCCTCGCGGTCTACGTCGAATCCGAGCTCGGAGGTGAAGCTCCCACGCGCGTGTATCCCCTCACCGCGATCCACCTCGAGTGTTGCCCAGGCTGCCGGGCCGATCACGACGGATTGCTTGAGGCAGCGCACCAGTTCGGCCACACGACACCCGAGTAGCCGCCCCCGGGCGGTCCGGCGGCGATCAGTGATGGAGGCCGAGTGGCGGCGCGCCGCATGCGGCCAGGTCCTGCCTGTACGCCGGGGACTGCAGGTTGATCGTGCTGGGGAAAAGAAGGATCGCTCCGTCGAAGTCGGTGATCTCCTGGTATCCGGCCGGGTCGAACGGCACGGATGTCCGCGGGTCAGGGAACTGCGAGATGCCGTGCGCGCGCATGCATGCGGCGATCTTGACGAGCCTCGCCATCGTCTGTGCGGAGGGGTGGGTCGTCGAGCCGGGACCCGGGGGGCCGCCGGCCGGCAACAGCTTCCTGCACTTCGCCTGTGCGCTCCTGAACGCGGGCGATCCGATATTCCCACCGCCCACGGGGAACTCGAAGCCCCCGCCGGGCTTTGGGTCGGGGAAGTTGGGCACGCCGTTGGACCGCATGCACTCGGAGAACGCGAGCGCAGACAGGGCGCCGGCGCCCGATAGGGCGGTGGTCACGGCACGCGCGGTCGCTGTAGTCGACGCCGAGGTACTCGCGCTGGACGTCGTTGCTGCGGTTGGGCTGTGCGAGCTTCCCCCGCATCCTGCCGCCAGCAAGCCACTGACGAGCGCGGCAGCGGCGAGCAGGCGCGCTCTCGGTAAGCGGATGAGCCGGTGTGGGTGGATGCTGTCTTGCATGTGGGTCTCCTTCTGCCGTGTCCATGCGGGTGCGCACCGGTTCTACGCGACGGGTGGTTTCCGCTCGGTTTCCCCACTCGTGTCGCCCTCGGTGAAACCCCCGTGCAACGTCTGCGCGGTACCGTGATCTGACAAGGAGCGGCGGATGCGCGTGCTTGTGATCGAGGACGACGAGGAACTGGCAGAGACCGTCGCTGCCGGCTTGCGCGAGGCGCGGATGGCGGTCGATGTCGCACTGGACGGCGAGGCCGGACTGGCGCGCGCGCTCCTACACGACTACGAGGTGATCGTGCTCGATCGTGATCTCCCGGTCGTCCATGGCGACGCGGTATGCGCAAAGCTCGTAGCCGCCGGCGGCCGCAGCCGCGTGCTGATGCTGACCGGGGCGGCTGAGAACGAGGACCTCGTCGACGGGCTCGGGCTCGGCGCCGACGATTACCTGACCAAGCCGTTCGCCTTCGACGTGCTGGTGGCGCGCATCGGAGCGTTGGCCCGCCGTGCCCAGCCGAGCATCCCTCCCGTGCTCGAGCACGGCGACATCGTGCTCGACGCTGCCAAGCGCTGCGCGCAGCGGGCCGGCAGGCCGCTTGATCTGAGGCCCAAGGAGTTCGGCCTGCTCGAGCTGTTGCTTGCCGCCCAGGGCCGCGTCGTCTCGGCCGAGGAGCTGCTCGAACGCGTCTGGGACGAGGCCGCCGACCCGTTCACGGGCACGGTCAAGGTTACGATCAGCCGGTTGCGCGCCAAGCTCGGCGACCCTCCTGTGATCCAAACCGTCGCGAAGGCCGGGTACCGCATATGACCATCGGTGCCACGCTGAACCGCAGGATCACCCAACTCGCGGTTGGGCGACACCTTCCGCACCGGACGGTGCGCATGCGCCTGACGCTGCTGTACGGGGGGCTGTTCCTGGTCTCTGGCGCCGCGCTGATGGCGATCACGTATGCGCTGCTGGTGAACGCCGGATTCGTATTCACCATCGGGAACAGTGCGAGCGCCGAGACGGGAGCGGCCAACCGCACGGTCCGCACCGATCCTTCGGCCGCCTTCCCCGGCGTCGGGTCGACGACCCACCCCTCGGCGCAGACATTGGCGCACTGGCGCAACGTGGCGCAGTGCATGCGCGAGCACGGGATCTCCCGCTTCCCCGACCCGACGACCTCGGTCCCGGGGCAGCTGCGCTCCGTGGGTGAGGTGAGCGATCGCGACGGAGCGATCCTTGTGATTCCATCGACGAGCTTGCAGTCGCCGGCATTCGCCCAGGCGGCGGGCGCGTGCGGGTTCGACCAGCCCGGCATCCTGACGCCCGAGGACCTGAGCCGGCGCACGCACGTCCGGCAACAGCTGCTGATCCAGTCCGGGATCGCGCTCGCGGCGATGTCGCTGCTGTCGCTCGGCCTCGGATGGCTGGTGGCCGGGCGCGTCCTCCAACCGCTCGAGGACTCGTATCGGGCGCAGCGCCAGTTCGTCGCCAACGCCTCACACGAGCTGCGCGCGCCATTGACACGCCAGCGAGCCCTGATCGAGGTCGCGCTTGCCAGCCCCGACGCGGACTTCGCCTCGCTGCGAAAAGCGCACGAGCGCGTGCTCGCCTCCGAGCAACACCTCGAGCAGCTGATCGACGCGTTGCTTGCCCTTTCCCGCGGCCAGGCTGGGCTCGAGCGTCGCGAGCGCCTCGACCTCGCGGCGCTCACCTCCGAGGCGATGCTCGCTCACGAATCGGAGATCGCGGACCGCGACCTCGACGTTCGCGCAACGTTCGACCCAGCACCGACTCCTGGCGATCCACGACTGCTCGAGCGCCTGATCACCAACCTGATCGATAACGCGATTCGCCACAACACTTCGGGCGGCTACGTCGAGATCACCACGGGGACCCGCGACCGGCACGCGTTCGTGTCGATCGCGAACTCCGGGCCGGCGGTCCCGCCCGAAGAGATCGACCGCCTCTTCCAACCCTTCGAACGACTCGGCGCCGCCCGTACGCGGCACAATAACGGCCACGGCCTTGGCCTCTCAATCGTCCAGGCGATCGCCAAGGCGCATGGCGCCGAGCTGAACGCGCACGCACGACCGGAGGGCGGACTCACGATCGCGGTCTCATTCCCGGCGGCGAGCGGCGGTCGGCGCCGGCTGAGGTTCGCCACCGTCCGGTCTAGTGTCCCGCGACGAAGCGAGCCACGTCGGACCTGGTGAGAAGTCCGTGGGTGACGCTCGTGCACGAGTCGGCCGCCTGCACGACCGCGGGCTGTTGCAGGTTGATCCCGGCGCTGGCCAGCATCTCGTGGGTTATGTCGCCGGTGCTGCTCGGGTCGGGGAACCTCGGGAACCCGTGGCTGCGCAGGCAGCGGGCGAACGCCAGCAGCGCGGCGGTTTGCGCTGGACTGGGCGGCGTGGGCTGGCTGTGAGGGCCGCCCGGCAGCAGGTGGTGGCAGGCCGTCATCGCCGACCCGAACGCGGGCGACTGCTCGGTGGTCGGGTCTAACGCCTCCTTGAAGGCGTGGGGAGCGCTGGTCGGGTCGGGGAGGCGGGGCACCCCGTGCGAGCGCATGCAGTCGGTGAACCTGATCAGCTCTTGGTTCTCCTGCTGTATCTGAGCCTGGCTTGGAGCGCCGCTCGAGCTGGAAGAACTGGACGAGCTGGACGAGCTGGACGAGCTGGACGAGCTCGTGCCACACCCGGCCGCGAGCAGCGAGGCCGCGGCGATCGCCACGACGGAGGTGGGAATGAGCGGACGGCGGCAACGCACGATGTTCGTTTCCTTTCAATCGAGGGCGGGGAAGGACACGTCGATCCCGAGGCCGCCGCCGCTTCGGGCTTGCGCCGTCAGGGTGGCGTCGTGGGCGTTGACGATCGCCTGCACGATCGCGAGGCCGAGGCCGACCCCGTCGGTGGCGGCGCCTGCGTTACAGGTGTGCCGGTGGAACGGTTGGAACAGACGCTGGATTTCGCCGGCCGGGATCACCGGTCCGGTGTTCGCGATCGTGAAGGTGGCGCGTCCTGCGACGCTGTACGTGAGGACGTCGAGCCGGCCGCCCGGAACGTTGTGGCGGACGGCGTTCGCGACCAGGTTGGCGACCAGGCGCTTGACCAGCTGCGGGTCGCCGGTTGTTCGGGCAGGCTCGAGCGCCGTCGCGCTCCTGAGGCCGTGATGATCGTGGGCTCGCAGGACTTCGGCGGCCGTCCCGGCCAGGTCGACGGGCTCTCGCCGCAGACGTCCGCACTCGCTCCGGGCGAGGGTAAGCAGCGCCTCGAGCAACCGCTCTTGCCGCCAGCAGGCGGCGACGACGCCCTCGCCCATCTCGCGCAGGGCGGCGGGGTCTGCGTTCGGGTCGGCGAGCGTCGCCTCCGTCAGCGCGAGCTGGAGGCTGATCTCGCCGCGCAGTTCGTGAGCGGCGTAAACGAGGAACCGTTGCTGCGCTTGTGCCGCGTCGATCGTGGGAGCGACGTTCATGCCGCAAGCTCACCAGGACAACCTGAACGGATCGCCGCTCTGGATGAGAGCTTGCTGAGAGCTTGCTTAGAGCATGTGCCGGCCGTTGGCGTCGAAGCGGAGCGTGACTAGCGCCCCTCCGCCGTCAGCGTTGGCGACGCTGACGCTCCCTCCGTGGTCGTCGACGGTCTGCTTCACGATCGCGAGCCCGAGCCCGGAGCCGGGCAGGGAGCGAGCCGCCGCGGCCCGATAGAAGCGGTCGAAGACATGCGGCAGATCGGCGTCAGCGATGCCTGGCCCCTGGTCGCGTACGGTGAGGTCACCGTCGGCGAGCCGGACGTCGACGGCGCCGCCGGGCGGACTCCACTTGATCGCGTTGTCGAGCACGTTGTCGACTGCGCGCTCCACCCGCGAGCGAGCGCCGAGGACCCGGTAGGGCTCCACACGGCTGTCGAAGCGCAGCTCCGCCGCCCGGTGCTGCGCCCGCTCGACCGCTGCCGCCACGAGCTCGTCGAGCGCGAGCGGCTCACGCGCGTCGACCGACCGACCGTCCCGGGCGGCCAGGATCAGGTCGCCGACGAGCGCCGAGAGCCTCTCCATCGCCCGAACGGCTCCGCCGAGGACGCGCTGGCGTTGGTCCGCCGGCAGGTCCGGCCGCGCCAGCAGTTCGAGGTTGGCGCGGTGCGCCGTCAGCGGCGTCCGCAGCTCGTGCGAGGCGTCGGCGATCAGCTGCTGCTGAGCCTGTTGGGACTCGGCCAGCGCCGCGAGCATCCCGTTGAAGTCGGATGCGAGGCTTGCCAGCTCGTCCCGGCCGCTTACCGGGATCCGCTGGTTGAGGTCGCGAGTCGCGCTCACCTCTCGCACCGTCCCGGCGAGCGCGCGCACGGGGCGCAGCACGGCATTCGCTGCCAGTCGTCCAAGCAGGCCCGCTGTCAGCGCCCCGCCGAGGGTCAATGCCAACAGCAGCCACCGGACGTCGGCGATCGTCGCGTTCGTGGCGGTCAGCGGGCGCGCCGTCCGGATCAGCCCGTCGCGCGTCGACGACAGTGACATCGTGTACAGCCGCATCGCCACGCCGCGATAGCGAACGTCCCGGAAGTACGGCGGCGCCACGCCCTTTGCCACCGACGCGTCCAACGGGATCGCCGGCACGAACCGGTCGAGGCTCTGCCCGACGGGGCTCTTCCCGGGTGCCGCCGATAGCCCGCCGTTCGTCGCGGAGCTGAGGTTTGGGATGACCTGGAAGTAGCTGTCACCCCCGTCGCTGCTGCTGAAGAGAGGCCCCGGCGCTGGCGGTTGCTTGCCGGCAGCCGCGCCCGTCGCGAACCGAGCCTTCGGCGGCTTCGTCGACTCCATCGTGTTCTCCACGTTCCACTTTGAGGCCGTGCCCTCGGCCAACTGGATCAGGGAGGCGTCGACCTGCTCTTGCAAGTTCGAGCGCACGGCGAAATAGATCACCGACGACGCGATAGCCAGCGCGACGAACACCGCACCGGCCCCAGCTACAGTCAACCGTCCGCGCAGGCTCACGGCTCTCGCAGCGCGTAGCCGACGCCGCGCACGGTGTGGATCAAGCGCGGCTCGCCACCCGCCTCCGTCTTTCGACGCAGGTAACTGATGTAGACCTCGAGCGGATTCGACGTGGGGCCGAAGTCGTAGTTCCAGACTCGCTCCACGATCACCTCGCGGGTCAGCACCTGACGTGGATTGCGCAGAAACAGCTCCAGCAGCGCGTACTCGGTCCGCGTCAACTCGAGCCTGCGTCCACCGCGGGAAGCCTCTCGCGTCTGCTGGTCGAGCGACAGCCCGGCGAACCACAGCGGCGCGTCCTCGCCTGCCGGACGCGTCCGCCGCAGGAGCGCCCGCACGCGCGCCAGCAGCTCCCCCAAGCCGAACGGCTTTACCAGATAGTCGTCCGCGCCCAGGTCCAGACCACGGATCGTGTCCTCCTCGGAGTCGCGCGCGGTCAGGAACAGAACCGGCGTCCGGTTCCCGGACGCGCGCAGGCGCCGGCAGACCTCGAAGCCGTCCAGGTTCGGCATCAGCACATCCAGGACCACGGCGTCGAACCCCGCCTGCCCCAGGCGCTTCAACGCCGCGAGCCCGTCGGTCACGGTCGTGACACTGTGCCCCTCAAGTTCGAGCGCGGTCTCAACCGCCTCCCGGACGTCCGGATCGTCGTCCACGACGAGCACGCGCCCAGCACGAACTTCAGCGGCCTCCATCAGCGCCCGTTCATCCCCGGCCTCCACGGCTCGGTGACCGCGGCGAATTCATGGACAAAGGGTAAGCGGGCGCGGAGGTATGTCACGGCCAAACCACAACCCAAGTGGAGCAGGGCTACCTGAGCGGGCCGCGCCCGAAGCTGAGAACTTGCTTAAGGATTCGTGAGGATCCGTGTAGTTCGATCAGCGGCGGGCGGGTCGAGCCCCTACCAGATCAGCGGCACGAGGCGCTTGTGGTGAGCTGCGTAGGCGCGGTAGCGATCGCCGAGCGCGATCAGCAGCGCGTTCTCCTCGACATGGATTCGGTAGAGGAGCGGCAGGAGGATGAGGAGCGTCCACCCGCCCAGCCCGATCCAGTTGCTGTTCACCAGGCCGGCGCCGATCACGATCAGTAACACTCCGGCGTAACCGGGGTGGCGCACGAAGCGATACGGACCCGAGGTGACCACGGGCTGGTCGGCGCTCGTCATGACGGTGAAGGTGAAGTAACGGCCGAGTGTCATCTCAGACCACCGGCGCATGCCGAAGCCGGCCAGGAACATCGCGAGACCGACGGCGAACGCGGCGGATGAAGGCCGGATCATCGCGGCCGGCGCGATCGCTGGGGCCACCCCGAGCCACACGAGTCCCGCCGCCGCGCAGGTCAGCAGCAGTGCGTAGCTGCCCTTGTCGGTCTTCGTGGCCTCGGCACGTCGTTGCTGCCATTGGACGAACTCGAACCCGAACGAAGCGAGATTGATGAGCAGCCAGAACGCGAGAGCCTCGGGCTGCGTCTGGAAATAGGGACGGATCACGGCTGCCAAGTACAGATGGTTCAGAGGAACGGTCATGCGTCCCTCCCTTCGGAAGCTCAGGTCTTGGATGGATTAGCGCTGTGTCGGCCGCCGCGAGCGGGGCCGAATAAGTCAGGGGTCTGGTCGGGTGGCGCGCTCGAACAGCGTGACGAGTTCCGCGCCGTAGGCCTCCAGATCAAGCTCAGGGTCGGCCGCAAGCTGGTTCAGCAGCGCGTCGAGTGCGGCTTTGATGCTCACCGCCATCACCCGAGCGTCGAACCGCCCGCAGATGCCGTGCTCCTGGCCGTACTCGAGCACGTGCTGGACCACGCCGAGCTCACCTGAGACCGCCTGCGCGCCGAAGTGCTGGTCCCCGCTGTCGTCGCGGAAGTTGTCCCAGATCTCGCGGATCGCGAGCATGTATCGCGTCTGCGTCCGGTAGTAGTCGACCCACGCGTTGATGTAGTCCGCGACGAACGTCTCCGGAGACGTTCCGCCGAGTCGGCTCTCCAGCGCCTCGGTGATCGAGTCGAAGATCCGCGCAACGGCGGCGAAGATCAGATCGTCCTTGGCGGCGAAGTGATAGGTCACGACGCCCTTGCTCACGCCCGCGCGCTGTGCGACCTCCCCGACCGACGCGCCCTGAAAGCCCAGCTCGACGACGGCGTCAATCGTGCAGTCGATCAGCTGCTCCCGCCGCTTGCGCTGCGTGAACGTGGCCGATCCGGCGTCGCCGACGTGCTTCGTACGCATGGGGGAAAGTTAGTACGCTCGTACGAAATTGTCAAGCTCACGCTCAGAGCGAGCCGAGTCGCGACGGCGGCCAGTATGTGAAGAACGCTTCGCCGATGATCCACTGTTGATGGATCGGGCCCCAGAACCGGCTGTCGTCGGAGTCGCCGCGGTTGTCGCCCATCATGAAGTACTCGCCGGCAGGCACGGTGATCGTCTCGGGAAAGCTGCACCCAGAGGCGGATCCACCGTCACAGGGTTGGGCGTAGGGGGCCTTCTCCTCGACGCCGTTGCGCCAGACGCGGCCACCGACGATTCGCAGCTGGTCTCCAGCGAGGCCGACGACGCGTTTGACCAAAGGGGTCGTCGAGGTGTCCTCGGGAAGCGCGTGGTCGCAGGGTTGGGCACGTCCCAGGCCTTGGGACGGATCGCCGCACGTCTCCTCCTCGACGTCCATGGGCGGGTGGAACACGACTATGTCGCCGAGGCTGGGATGGGTGGCGAGCCGGTCCACCAGGATCCGCTGATTCTTCTCGAGCGTCGGCCACATCGACGTGCTGGGGATGCGGTACGGCTTGACCAAGACGGCTTGGATCCCGAGGGCAAGCGCGAGCGCCACCCCGACAATCGCCACGGTCTCCAGTGCGCTCCGGACAATGCCGGCGCGTTGGCGGGTCGGTGCTGCGGTTGGGGTGTCCCTCCGGGCCATATGAGTCGGAAACCGAGTTATATCGGAAAGCGAGGCACGTCGAGCCGCTATCCACTGACATTACGGACTTGGAAGCAGTCGGGTACCGATATAGTTCCGCGAGATGTCTCGGTCATATGGAGACGCAAATGCAGCTGCCTGAGCGGAGCGTTCTCGTCCTGACCAGCCTCGCCGGCGGCGACAAGCATGGGTACGCGCTGATCAAGGACGTCGAGGCGTTCTCGGGCGTGGCCCTGTCGCCTGGGACGCTCTACGGGGCCCTTGCGCGGTTGGAGGAGGACGGGTTCGTCCAGCGTCTGGACGCAGACGACCGCCGGCACCCGTATCGGCTGACCACCGCCGGACGGGCTGCGTTGGCCGACCGGCTGGCCGAGTCGGCCAGGATCGCCAGCCTCGGGCTGCGGCGGATCGCGCTCGCGGAGTAGCCGTGGATCGGGTGCTTGCATGGGTCCTGCTGTTGTACCCGCGCCAGATGCGTCGGCGCTACGGGCCGGAGATCGCGGAACTGACGCTGGATCTGATCCGGCTCGAGCGCCGCTCGCCGATCCGTCTGCTCTCCTCACTTGCGGTCCACGGACTCGGCTGTCGTCTGGCCTGCTTCGCTCGGACTCGCGTCGCGACTGCCGCTGCCGTGGCCACATCGGTCGCATGCGTGGCGCTCGTCAACATGGGGGCGGCCAGCGCCAAGCAGCCCGCGTCTCACCAGACAAGGACCCAGCTCCCACCCGCGAGCATCGTTAGGAACGCGGACCACGCCGGCCGGACTGCGGAGCCGGCCCGGCGGCGCGCACGCCAGTAGTCGCTCGAAGCGAGTAGATAGCCTCTTCGACCGTGGGAGGCGATTCGCGGGCTGGACGGCTCGAGCTGACGTTCCGATGTGATGCACGTAGTCGGCTGGGCTGGTGCTGCCGAGCTTTCTGCCGGCCGACTACTCCTTCTTGGCGGGGTGATCACGTGAGCCGGTAACACCGCGCGGCGTTCGTGCAATGCACCCCCCGATGACATCCTCACCCACCCTCCCAGCGCCGGCCGTGTCCAGCGACGCCTCGCTGTTCGCCGCCGCGCGCCACGATCCCGACGCGTTCCGGGAGCTGTATGAACGCTACGCCGAGGCGGTGCATGAGTACTTCGTGCGTCGCACCGGCAGCCGGGCGACGGCGCTCGATCTCACGGCCGAGACGTTTGCCCAGGCGTGGTTTGTCCGCGCCCGGTTCCGTGACGAGGCTAACGGCTCGGCTGCGCCGTGGGTCTACGGCATCGCGCGCAACGTGCTGTTGATGTCGATCCGCCGAGGCGCGGTCGAGCGGCGTGCCACTTGATCCAGTGACGGTCACCGACGCCCGCTCCGCGCGGGCGCCGGCGATGACACGGTCGGCGGTCCGGCCCCCGCGTGATGTCGGGGGCCGGACCGCTTCGTCGTTGCCGTGGCTGCTCGTCGCCGCCGCGGTCTGCTGGAACCTCGTGAGTCTTCGCGCGGTCACGATCGGGGTCCCGTACCTGAACGACAGCTCGATGCACGAGCAGATGGTGCGCTTTGCGACCGCACAGCTGCGCGCCGGACACCTGCCGCTGACCAGCTGGTTTCCGTTCCTCGGTGAGGGGTCGCCGCAGTTTCTTCACTACCAGAGCCTGCCCGCGATCCTGACCGGCGCGCTGGGTCTGCTGACCGGGCCTGACGTGGCGTTTCGCTGGTCGCTGTACATGCTGCTGTCGCTGTGGCCGATCAGCGTGTATCTGTCGGCCCGCGCGTTCGGGGCGGGCCGACCGGCCGCGGCCGCCTCGGCCGCGATGTCCCCGTTCCTGTTCAGCGCCACTGGGGTCGGTTACGAGCAGCACGCGTACGTGTGGACCGGCTACGGGGTGTGGACACAGCTGTGGGCGTCGTGGACGCTTCCGCTGGCGTGGGGGTTCAGCTGGCGAGCGATCCGCGACGGGCGCGGCTACTTCAAAGCGGTGCTGTTCTCGGCGCTCACGGCCGCGCTTCATTTCGAGACCGGCTACCTGGCGCTCTCGGTGTTGCTCGTGTGGCCGCTGGTCGCTGGCAGGCCACTCCTCACTCGACTCCGACGAGCCGCGGTCCTGCTTGGCGGCTCGCTGCTCGCGACGGCGTGGGTGATTGTCCCGCTGTTGGACCAGCGCACGTGGGCGGCCGTCAACGAGCCCTTCCAGCACACAGGACTGGTCAACGGCTACGGCGCGGGTCACGTGCTCGATTGGCTGATCTCGGGGCAGCTACTCGACTTCGGCCGGCTGCCGGTCGTGACCGTGTTCGCGGCGCTCGGATTCGGATTGGCGTGGCTCGCGTGGTCCTCGGACGCCAACGCACGCGCTCTGCTGGTAGCGCTCGCGGTGTGCCTGCTGCTCGCGTTCGGTCGCACGACGTTCGGGTCGCTCGTCGATCTCGTTCCGGGCAGCGGCGACATCTTCTTCCGCCGCTTCATGATGGGCGTGCAGCTCGCCGCACTGCTGCTCGCAGGTCGCGGAGCAGCGTGGCTGGCGGCCGGCTGCGTACGCCAGCTCGAAGCGCGCGTTCCGCGATGGCGGCCCGGCCTGTCCGCGGCGGCCGTGCTCGTGGCGGCGATCGCCGTGCTCGCGCCCGCCTGGCTTCAGCTCGGCGCCTACGACCGCCACGACAGCGCCGCGATCCAAGCTCAGCGCCACGCCGACAACACCCAGGGCACAGACCTCGACCGGCTCATCACGGCGATCAACCGAGCCGGCGGCGGGCGGACGTATGCCGGGATGCCGTCGAACTGGGGCCAAGACTTCACCGTCGGCGCGGTGCCCGTGTTCAAGTATCTCGAGAGTCGTGACGTCGACGAGGTCGGCTACACGCTGCGCACCGCCTCGCTGATGACCGACCCCGAGTACTACTTCGATGAGCGAAACCCGAGTGACTACCGGCTGTTCGGGATCGACTACCTCATCCTCCCGACCGGCTCGAGACCTCCCCTCCCGGCTCGGCTCGAGCTCCGGGCAGGCCCTTACTCGCTGTGGACGTTGCCAGCCGGCGGCGGCGTGCTGCACGCCGGCACGATCGTCGGTGGCCTGACCGCGAACCGGAGTGACATCGGCACGCGCAGCGTCCCGCTGCTCAACTCGCGGCTCGCGCGGGCCGGCGACTACCTGCGCGTCGCGTACGGTCAGCCCGGCGGCCCCGAGCCCCGGCTACCGCAACCGTCGCGCGCGACGCCGGCCGGAACCGTGCTCGCGGAGTCCGACAAGCTCGGGCAGGGACTGACGGCGGCCAGCGTGCGGATGCGCCGGGCCGGAGTCGTCGTGCTGAGCGCATCGTTCGACCCTGGGTGGACCGCGACGGTCGACGGACGGTGGCAGCCGACCGAGATGGTCGCGCCCGCGCTCGTCGCCACGACCGTCCCCGCGGGCACGCATCGAGTCGTGTTCCGCTTCCGCGGGTGGCAGGACTACCCACTCCTGTTCGCGCTCGGCGCAGCGGCACTGGTCGCGCTGGCCTATGCGGACATCAGACGCTGACCCGCTCACCCGATCTGGATGATGACTTGCCGTTGGGGAGACGTTTGGCTTCCCGACACTCGAGTGGAGGTGGTGGATTCGTGCCAGATCAGGTCGCTAGTGGGGATGCCGGCGTCGCGGGGTGGATATCGGCGGAGCTGCAGCACAACGTCATCCAGCCGATTGCCGACTTCGAGAATCCGGATCAGGAGTGGCGCCGGCTGTTCTCGGAGCTGCTGGGGACGTTCTTTCTGGTGACGGTCGCCGCCGGCGGCGGGATGATGGGGGCCGCGTTCCCGAACACGATCAGTCGCACCGCGGCGGTGGTCGCACCGGGGCTGATGGTGATGGGGATCATCATGTTCATGGGGAAGGTCTCGGGCGCTCACCTGAACCCCGCGGTGAGCATCGCGTTCGCGCTGCGCCGGGACTTTCCGTGGCGGCGGGTGCCCGGCTACATCATCGTCCAGCTGATCGGCGCGACGCTGGCTGCGTTGGTCCTGCACGCGGTGATCAACGTGTCGGCCGTTCACGGTTCGAACTACGTCGCGTCGGGGTACAGCGCCGGCGCGGGGTTCTGGATGGAGCTGCTTCTGACCTTCGGCCTGGTGAGCGTGATCCTGGGGACGGCTTCGGGGGCGCAGAACATCGGGATCATCGCCGCGTTAGGGGTAGGTGCTTATATCGCTTTAGCTGGGCTGTGGGGAAGCCCGATCTCGGGGGCGTCGATGAACCCGGCACGCACGTTCGGCCCGGATCTCGTCGGGGGGAAGTTCACCGATTACTGGGTCTACATCGCCGGGCCGATCGCGGGTGCCGCTGTTGCGGTTGCCGTCGCATTTGGTCTCCGCGGTCCCGGCGGCGGGATGTCAGGCTCGGCCGCCGCGCAGGGCGCCCTCTACACCGAGGCCGAGACACGCGGAGGGGACCAAACGACCGAGCCGCCGTCGACCGATCCGTCAGGGAAAGGACGTGGCTGATGGCCGCCCGCGATAGGTCCCACGCGATCGACAAGATCGTGGTGGTGCTGTTCGAGAACCGTTCGCTCGACAACGTGCTCGGGCGCCTGTACGGCCCCAAGGACGGTAAGAACTTCGACGGGGTCATCGGCAAGGACCTGAGCAACCCCATCCCCGACTGGGCGCAGCACGGCGCCGACCGCAAGGTGGTGCCGTATACGGTCGCGACCGACATGGACGCGCCGAACCCGGATTCGGGTGAGGAGTGGTTTCACACGAATACGCAGCTGTTCAACGTGCTCGACGCGCAGAACCGCTTCAAGGGCGCAGAGGAGGTGACCGAACCGTGGAACGCGCCCCCGCCGGGCGCGACGCCAACGATGGACGGGTTCGTCACCGACTACATCAGCACGTTCACCGCTGAGATGGGTCGCCAGCCGACCTACGAGGAGTACGCCCACATCATGACCGGGTACACGCCGGAGCAGCTGCCGGTGCTCAACGGGATCGCGCGCGAGTTCGGCGTGTTTGACCACTGGTTCTCCGAGGTGCCGTCGCAAACGTTCATGAACCGCTCCTTCTGGACGGCGGCGACATCGTCCGGGATCGTCGTCAACAGCCCGGTGAAGAAGTGGTTCACCAAGAACGACGCGGAAACGATCTTCGACCGGCTCGAGCAACACGGCAAGACCTGGAAGATCTACGTGATGGAGCCGATGCCGCTGTCGTTTCACGGCATCATCCACTACCCGCGCCTGAAGGATCGGCTGGCGACGAACGTGGTGCCGTTCGCCGAGTTCGAGCGGGACACGGCCGCCGGAACGCTGCCTGACTTCTCGCTCATCGAGCCGAACTTCATCTCCGGGCACGGCGACTACCACCCGGCGTTCGGCCGCTCTCTCGGCCGCGCCGTCGACGTGACGACGCTCGATCCTCCGTCCTCGATGCTGGCCGGCGAAGCCTTCTTGGAGCGCATCTTCAACGCCTACCGCGCCAGCACGTCGGAGTCGGGCGCAAACGTCTGGAACACCGCGCTGCTGATCGGCTGGGACGAGCCGGGCGGAACCTACGACCACGTGCCTCCCGGACCTGTCCCTCCGCCCGACCCCGACGCATCGGCCGGCGAGCTGGGCTTCACGTTCGACCGATCCGGCTACCGTGTCCCCGCGATCCTTGTCTCCCCCTGGGTCCCGAACGGGTCCGTGTTCAACGACGAGTATCGCCACACGTCGCTGATCGCGACCTTGCGGAAGACCTGGAATCTGGGTCAGGCCTTGACCCAGCGTGACGCCTCCGCGCGCACCTTCGACGACCTCTTCACCCTCGAGACGCCGCGCGACCCCGAGACCTGGACGACCGCGAAGGCGCTTCCCGTCCCGGCATGGCACCTCGATGAAGAAGCCCTCGGCAACGGGCTCAGCGGCCTCGGCAAGAGCATGGGACACGGCATCATCGAGCACGCCCGGGAGCTCGGACTCGAGCTCCCGTCACAACTCGAAGACCCCGCCGCCGAACCCACGCCCGAGGACATCATCGAAGTCTTCAGACAGGTCGCGTGGCGCTACTTCCCCCTCCTCGCCCCGGACAGGACCGGCGCCGGCGACCCAGCCAGCACCTAGGAACCCCTGCAATTTCTGATATCTGTTTCGCGAGCTCTCGTGAGCGTTGGTGGATGAGAACCGTGCGAGGGGTCGAGCTGCTGTTGCGCGACTCGGGACCGCGCCCGTAACTTCCCACGTGGCTGGGAGTGAAAGCTTCGGATGTCGAAGTGCGGGGCGTCCATCAGCATCTCTGTAGGGGAAGCGTGATGGGCAGCTCTAGCAACTCGCAACTTGTGGAATTAGAGGCTCCGGATGCGGGCGCGAGCATCGCTGCACCTGAACCGGCCATGTCGGGGCGTGGCAGGTCAGCCCTGTCGCGTGGTCGTCGGGTGGTCTACGTCTTGCTGCTCGGGCTCTGGCTCATCGTCAACGTGCGCTTCTGGGCGTTCTGGCTTGCGCCGGACCATCGTGGGGCCTTGGCTCTGTGGATTCCGGCGACGCTTGCGTTCGCGTACCTGATGACGGGCCTGCCGACGTTCTACTGGTTCTATGTCGGCCGGATGCGCCGCCCTTGGCAGGTGCCGGCACCGCCTGGTCTGCGCGTGGCGATGATCACGCTGTGCGTGCCCTCGCACGAGTCGATCGACGTCATCGAGCGCCAGCTGCGGGCGATCGTGGGGGTTCGATATCCGCACGACAGCTGGGTGCTCGACGAGGGCGGCGATCCGGATGTCGAGCGTCTCGCGTGCTCGCTCGGTGTGCGCTACTTCACTCGCAAGGGTGTGCCACGGTGGAGTCAGCCGGGTCCGCCGTTCCAAGCACGGACGAAGGCGGGAAACGTCAACGCGTGGCTGGATGCACTGAAGGCGGCGGGGGACGATTACGAGTTCTTCGTTCAACTCGACATCGATCACCGGCCGCGGCCTGAGTACCTCGACCGCACGCTCGGGCAGTTCACAGATCCGGCTGTGGCGTGGGTGCAGGCGCCGAGCGTCAACGCCAACCTAGATTCGTGGACCGCGCGCGGCCAGGCTGAGCAGGATGTCGTGCTGCAGGGTCCGTTGCAGATGGGCTTCTACGGGCACAGTGGCACGCCGTTCATCATCGGTTCGCACACGACTTACCGCACCGCCGCGGTGCGGGCGATCGGCGGCTTTCAACCGACGCGCGCCGAGGACCACCTCGACACGGTCGTGCTGTCCGCCGCCGGCCACACGGGGGTCTACGTGCCCGAGATCATCGCCGAGGGCGAGGGGCCTGAGGACCTGGGCACATACCTCGGACAGCAGTTTGCCTGGGCGTACTCGATGGTTCAGATCCTGCTGTTCCACATGCCGCGTTTGTTGCGGCGTTACACGTGGCGCCAGAGCACTCAGTTCCTGATCGCGCAGAGCTGGTACACGTTCTGGTCGCTGACGATCGCGGTGCTCTGGCTGTTGCCGATCGCTGCCTTGTACAGCGGCCGGCCGATCACGACATTGCCCTTGGGGGAGTTCCTCGCCTATTACCTGGCGACGGTCGCGACGTCAACGCTGATGTGGTGGGCGAGCCGCCACTGGTTCCAGCCGGATGAGGTCCGGCTGTCGTGGCGGGCCATCGTCCTGGAGGCCGCCCGCTGGCCGATCGTGCTGCTCGCCGTGATCAACGTGATCCTGGGCATCAAGCGCCCGTACATGATCACGCGCAAGGGGACGAAGTCGGGCGCCGTTCCGAACGGGCTGCGGCTGTACGGGTTGTTCTTCGGGTTGCTGGCGGTCGGTTTGAGCGCGGTCCTCGTCTACTCGGTTGAGATCCGCCATGGGCAGGCTCAGGGCTATCTCGGGCTCGTGTTGTTGAACTCCGCATTCGTACTGGCGTTCCTGATCGCGGCGATCGGGCTCGAGCTGGGGGCGCTGCGGCGGCGGCTGGGAAGCCGCGGGGCGGCGGTACGCGCCCGCGCAGGCGTTCTGGTCACGCTCGCGGTGCTGCTCGCCGCCTCGGCGGCGGCGGTGGCGGTCGCATGGGCACCCCTGACCGAGGCATTCCGATGACGTGGCGGGTCCTGCGCGGATACCTGTTGTCGGCGGTGCTGGTGGCGGTCATCCTCAGCCTCCTGGCGCTTCAATCGCTCGGGCCGTGGGCCGACGCGAAACCGTCGCCCGCAAAGCCATGGCCGGTCACGCAGGCCAGCACGGTCGCGATCGGCGTCACGACGGTCTCGCTCGCGCGCAACTCGCTCCGCGCCTGGCAGCCGGCCGATCTCGTTGAAGTCAACTCCTTCGAGCAGCATGCACGTCTCCACGCTGACATTGTCATGTGGTTCACCGACTGGGAGCGCGGCACGTTCGACGCCGGCCAGGCGCGGGCCGTCGCGAAGCGCGGCAGCGTTCCCGAGATCTCGTGGGAGCCGTGGGACTCACGCGTCGGGCTGCGGCGCCCCCAGCCAAAGTACACACTCGCGAGCATCATCGACGGCCGCCACGACTCCTATATCCGCCGCTTCGCCGAGGCCGTGCGCCGGTACGGAGGGCCGGTGCGGTTGCGCTTTGCGCAGGAGATGAACGGCACCTGGTACCCGTGGTCAGAGTCGCAGAACGGCAACTCGCGGGGTCAGTTCGTGAAGGCCTGGCGCCACGTCCACGCGATCTTCGCCGCGGCCGGCGCGACTAACGTCACCTGGATCTGGTCGCCGGTGGTCGGGACGATCCCAGCCTGGCAGTACCCCGGCCCCTCCGAGGTCGACGTCGTCGGCCTCTCAGGCTTCAACGGGGGCACGATCCTTTACGCCAGACGGTGGCGTTCGTTCACCGGCCTCTTCGACCCGTCGCTCGACGCGATCCACGCGCTTGCGCCGGGCAAGCCGGTCGAGCTGACCGAGGTCGGGAGCACCGAGCAGGGAGGCGACAAGGCCGAGTGGATTCGCACCATGTTCGCCCAGATCCGTCGCCGCCCCTACATCCACTCGATCATCTGGTTCAACCTCCGCAAGGAGACGGACTGGCGGATCGAGAGCTCGCCCGAGGCGCAGGCAGCTTTCGCCGAAGGCGCCGCGAATCTGCGCGATTCCGCCGGGCGTACTTCGGCATGACCCTGCGGTAGCTGCGGTAAGCCCGATGCCGGTGAGCGGCGCGACTCTTATCGGCCGCTTCATCCTCCACATCGAGCTCCCGGGATAATCAGCAGCCGCAGCCCGTCACGAACACCCAGCGCGGAGGCTCTCGATGTCCGCCCCATCCTCGGGGACCGGACGGCCGTCGCGCGCCAATCGAGACGGCGTCCGCGCTAGCAATGACGTCTGCGTTACAACACAGTCACGCCGGCGATGTCGCCGCAGCAGTTTCACACGATTGCATCTGGGACAATGCGTGGAGGTCGGCTGCACCGGCTGCTCTGCTGAGGGCTGCGACAGCGACCGTACCATGACGATCCCGCCATCCGACCCGGACCGATAACGGCGCCAAGCTGGCGTGGCAGTGAAGTCGTGGTCGACCTCCCTCCGGCTGGCGCCGCGGAGGCGTCGGGGCACATTCCATCGCGAGGTGAAACCGTCGCATGCATCGCGACCTCGCGGTTAACCCGTACGGCGGCGAGGGGCTAACCATCGCGCTCCTGCTTCGCCAGGGTACTCGGGCACGCCCGCGTGCGGCGACCAGACTGCTGAGGTGGACGCGCCGACGCGTTGCTGGTCGACCGGCAGCGCGGGGCGCAGGACGCTTTCGCTTCGACGGCTGCTGGCCACGGCTCGGCTGTAGCTTGGATCGGGGGTGTCCGTCCGCCCGCGGCTGGGAACCACGAGGTCGGTAGATGCGCGCCGCGCCGAGGATTTCCGGCTGCCAGGGCGGGCAACAGGCCCGGAACGAGATCCGACTAGTCCGCGGTTAATCCGCAGCCATCACGGTAGGTGGCCACGATGGCGTCCCTGCCGTAGTGGCCCAAGATTCGATTCGTGCAAGCGCGTCATAGCGGTTCTCGCTCTTGGGTCCAAGGGAGGGTGGCCGTGACGGCCAACTCGCGATTACGCAAATGCGGCCCGTGTGTCGTCATTAGCGGCGCCGATTCAGTTGCGGCAAGTGTGCCAGGCGGGATTCCCAGGAGGTACAGACGATGGTTGTGCTGACAGACAAGGCGACAGTCACGCGGTCGGTCGTGGAGCGGCTCACCGCCGTCAACCCTGGCACGGAGATCTGGTGGGATTCGTCCCCGCTCGTGTACGAGACGTGGCGGGAGAAAATGCTCGAGGCCGCAGCACCTGAGGAGCGCGCCGATGTCGAGGCCGCACTGCTGCGTCTCTGGGATCCCAGCGATCCGGAGGCCACGCTGTTTCGTGGCGTCACCACCAATCCGCCGCTGTCGCTGGCGGCGATGCGCGACGACCCCGACCGCTGGGCGGCATGGATTCGGGCGTACCGCACCGCCCACCCGCGGGCGAGCGACGAGGAGATGTTCTGGGCGACCTACAAGGAGGTGGTGCGCCTGGGGGCGAGCTCGTTCATGCCTGTGCACCTGGCCAGCGGCTACCGCTACGGGCACATTTCCGCGCAGGTCGACCCCCGGAAGGCGTTCGACACCGAGACGATGATCCGCCAGGCGATCGAGCTGTCCGCGCTCAGCCCGAACGTGATGGTCAAGGTCCCTGGGACCCGCGAGGGAATGCCGGTCCTGCGCGAGTTGACCCGCCGTGGCATCTCGACGAACTGCACCCTCGCCTACACGGTAGGGCAGTTCGTAGCGGCTGCCGAGAACGTCCAAGCGGGGCTGCTCGAGGCGCGGGCGGACGGTGTCGACCTGACCGGATGGAAATCCGTAGTCACCGACATGATCGCCCGCTGGGAGGCCGCCCCAGACTTCGAGACGGACGCCCAGGAGCGCGGGATCGAGCTGACCCTCGAGGATCGCCGGTGGGCGGGCATCGCCGTGTTCAAGCGAGCATTCCGGCTGTTCCGCGAGCGTGCGTACCCGAGCAAGATGCTCCTGTGCTCGGTCCGGGTCGGACCCGAGGAGCATGGTTGCTGGCATCTCGAGCACACGGCTGGCGCGGACGTCGTGTTCACCCTGCCGCCCGCCTTCCTGAGCGACTTCATTCCGCAGTGCGAGGCGCTGTCGTTGACGCCTCGCATCTGGGAGGACATACCGCGCGAGGTGATGGCCCGGTTGGAGAAGATCCCCTATTTCACCCGTGGGTACGAGCCTGACGGGCTGACCGTCGACGACTTCGACGACCTCACGTGTCTGCAGAGCACCGCCCGGGAGTTCTCCAAGGCTACCGACGGGATGGTGAGCTTCGTGCGCGAGCATGGCGCGGCGGGGCCGCGCTGAGACGTGGCACGAGCCTGAGCGATCCCGGCGAACCGGTGCGGCTCCTGGCCAACCGCAGCGCATGCGAGCCCGGGGGACCCGTGTCGCTCGCGGATCCTGACTTCTGCCGCTTGCAATCACTACTGGAGAAGGAGGACGCATGAGTGACACCCATCTAGCCGCCGGCGAGCTGGTCGTGTATACGATCGCCCAAACCACTGTCGACAACGAGAAGTACTTCTGCGACCTCGATGCCGTCGTCGGCGACGGAGACTTCGGCTACTCGCTGGCCCGCGGATTCGAGGTCGTCATCTCCGACTGGGATTCGCTCGAATACTCAGATATCGGCGGCCTCCTCAAGCGGGTCGCGATCGTCCTCAGCAAGAAAGTCGGCGGCGCTTCCGGTCCGATCTGGGGCACCGCTTTCCTGCGCGCAGGGGGGTCGCTGGCGGGGGCCGACGAACCGACCGGGGAGCAGGTAATCGCCGCGCTCCGCTCGGCCATCGAGGGGATCAAGCAGCGCGGGACCTGCGACCTCGGCGACAAGACGCTGCTCGACGCGCTCGTGCCGGCGGTCGACGAGCTTGAAGCTGCGCTGCCGGAGGGGCCTGATGTGGCGCTCGAGCGCGCGGCCGCGACGGCGCGCGAGCGGGCCGAGGCGACGAAGGGCATGCTGGCCAAGCGCGGTCGTGCGTCTTACACGGGCGAGCGGAGCCGCGACTCCGTAGACGCGGGTGCAATCGGCGTGGCGGTCCTGCTCGAGGCGGTGAGCAAGGCCTGGAGCGAGGCAGGGGCGAGGCTCGCCTGAGCTCGCCACGCATCCGGTTTGCGGAGCACCGCAGCGGTGTTGATGTGACTTATCAGCATCGACAAGCAAACCAAGTCAAATGACAGGAGATGCGATGAAGAAGTTCGTGAATGACCCGCAGGACTTCGTCCCGGAGATGCTGAAGGGCATCGAGCTGGCGAATCCGGGCAGGCTCAAGTACGTCCCGGAGTACAACCTGATCATGCGCGCCGACGCGCCGCGCGATGACAAGGTTTCGATTATCCAAGGATCGGGCTCCGGTCACGAGCCCGCACACGTCATGGTCGTCGGGAAGGGCATGCTCGACGCGGCATGTCCCGGCAACGTCTTCTCGGCTCCCCCGTCCGACTTCGTGTACGAGACGACGAAGCTGCTGCGAAGCGCCAAGGGTGTGCTGCACATCATCAACAACTACACGGGCGACCGCATGGCATTCGACATGGGTCGCGAGCTGGCCGAGGCCGAGGACATCGAGGTGGCGACGATCATTGTCGACGACGACGTGGCAGTCAAGGACTCGACCTATACCGTCGGTCGCCGCGGCGTGGCGGGCAACTTCTTCGTCATCAAGGCCGTGGGTGCGGCGTCGGAGCGTGGCGCCGAACTCGAGGATCTCGTCAAGCTCGGTGGGCGCGTCAATTCGGTTACGCGCACGATGGGCATGGCGCTGACCTCGTGCACGCCCCCGGCTAAGGGCTCCCCACTGTTCGAGCTCGGCGATGACGAGATGGAGATGGGCGTGGGCATCCACGGCGAGCCGGGGCGCCGCCGCGTGAAGCTCGCTGACGCCAACCAGATCGTCGACGAGCTTCTGGAAGCGGTCGTCACCGATCTCCCGTACAACTCCGGCGACGAGGTCGCGTTGATGCTAAACGGTCTCGGAGGCACCCCGATCTCCGAGCTATACCTGGCCTACGGACGGGCTCACCAGCAACTGGCCGACCGTGGCATCAACGTCACACGGAGTTATGTCGGCGAGTACTGCACCTCGCTCGACATGGCCGGAGCCTCACTGACCCTGGTCAAGCTCGACGACGAGCTCAACGAACTCTTCGATGATCCCGCCGAGGTCGCGGTCCGCATCTTCTAGGCGGTGGCGGTGTCGGCCGGTCTTCGCGCCGGCCGACACCGACGAGCGCCGCTTCACACAGGTCCTCGCTGACCGTATCGCTACTGAAGGTCACAACGCAACGTAAACCTGCCGCCACCGTTGCCAGCAGTCCGATCCGCGAGTCCTCGATGACGATGGCCTTCCCGGCCGAGATCCCGAGCCGCTCCAGCGCCAGCATCCCTCAGCCATTCCAGTTGTGGCACTGCCTCTGCGGACGCGACGCGGCGACCGGCGAGATGGGGCCGATCGCATCTCAACGGAAAATCAGCCAGCGCGGCGCGCCAACCTGGACCGTATCGCCGAGATCGAGAAGCGTGTCGCCCGTGTGCCCTGCACGTCTTCCGGTCCTCGGTACGTCGTGGCCGTCCGGCGGGCCGGATCTATGACCAGGACGAGCTTTGTGCCCGCCGCGAGC